>CAVQTJ010000018.1:0-474137 GCA_963716555.1 uncultured bacterium
CGCCCAGCTGCGGGAGGCGGGTTCGGAGCAGCGAGTGGAGGGGGCTTCGGGGTGAGCTTGGGGAGGACCTTGTCTCAGGCGCCTTTATTGAGGAAGGCGCCGAAGAGGTCCTCGGTGTCCATGGCCGGATCTCCGACTTGCGTGAACGCCCGGAAGCGGGCCCGCAGCGCCGCGTACTGCTGGGCCAGGCCGGGGTCGTGGTACGCCTCGGTGGGATCCCAGGGGTGGAGAAATCGCACCTCCTCGATGCCCGCCTGGAGCAGCTCCTTGAGGCAGCCGAAGCAGGGCTGCATGGTGGAAGTGATCGAGGCACCGAGGGTCCGCTGGCCGAACCGGGCGGCGGTGAGCAGGGCGTTCTGCTCGGCGTGGACGCAGATGCAGACGTCGTAGGCGCCCCCCGCAGGCTGGTGTCCAGGTCGCGCTGGGCGCACCGCCGGCACCCCCCCTCGGTGCAGTTGGGCATCCCGAAGGGGGTGCCGTTGTATCCCGTGCTCAGCACCCGGTCGTCGCGGGTGATCACCGCCCCCACCCGCCGTCCCAGGCAGTCGGCCCGCGTCCGGGCGGCGATCGCCAGCAGCAGGAAGTACACCTGCTTGTCAGGGCGCTGGGGCCGCTGGGCGGCCGGGGCTGGCTCGTGGCTCACGGCTGGTCAGCGTAGACGGTCGGTCCCGAGTCCCGGCTCGCGGCTGGTCAAATGGTCGGGGCTTGATACGAACATATGTTCAGGGACGTCGTTGCCGGTTCCGCGCAACCCGCGGCCCGCTGCACCTCACTCGTTGGAGAGGATTTCGACGTACCCCTCGGTTCCATGCACGCGAATGCGTTGCCCGTCGGCGATCAGCCTGGTGGCTTCCGGCACCCCAACAACCGCGGGAATTCCGTATTCCCGTGCGATCACCGCTCCATGGGTCATCAGTCCTCCGACCTCCGTGATCAGGCCTCCGATGGAGACGAAGAGCGGCGTCCAGCTGGGGTCGGTATAGGCCGTCACCAGGATGTCCCCCTCAGTGAGATTCGCATCCTCGATCCGCAGGACGACGCGTGCCCGCCCCTCGATGAGGCCCGACGAAACGGCGAGGCCAGGGAGCGCGCCGCTCGGAATATGTTCCCGCTTGTACTGCCCTGAAATCACCTCGCCGTCGGATGTGAGCACGCGGGGGGGCGTGAGGCGCTCATAGAGGGCGTGGTCAGCCCTCCGGTCGTCGATGATCCGGCCATCCAGTTCTCCCCGGACGACAACATCGCGCAGCTCATCAAGCGTCAGGTAGGAGATGTCCTCCCGCTCGCGAATCACGCCGGCATGAACGAGGCGATCCGACTCCGCCAGGAGGGCCTGCTTGTACACGAAGTAGCGGCTGATCATCCCGTACTTCGGGTACTCGCGATAACCGGCCAGACCCCGCATCAGCGTGAACATTCGGCGCGTCTCCCTGGCCTTGCGGGCTCCGCCGGGCAACTGCCGCAGGCGGTCGAGCAGGTCCTGCTCCCGATCCGCCGCCTGACGCCGACCCTGCTCCACCCTTCGGTTGGCGGCACCAGGCTCGAAGTTCCGGACATTGCTGAGAATCATGGGAAAGAGCACCGCGGGTCGCTCGGCCCAGCGCGCTCTGGTGATGTCGATCTCTCCGGCGCAGCGCATGCCGTACTTCTCGAGATAGGCGCGCAGGACGTCACGCACCTCCCGCCCGCCGGGTACCTCGTCCAACTGTTCCAGGGTCTCGTCGCCCGTTGCGGCCTCGAGGAAACGCACGACCGCGGGATGAGGCCGAACCGCATCGGCCACGTCCAGCAGATCAAGGCCCATCTCAGCCGTGACGTTGTTGGGCACCGCCTGCGACAGCGTGTCGGCAGCGTTCTTCGCACCCAGCCACCTCAGCATCTTGTCGTTGATCCACGTCAATGCGTACATCCCGACCCGGATGGCGCCGGAGCTCTCCGGGTCGAAGAGAAGCTTGCGCAGTTGCTCGATGTCAGCTTTGATGAAGTCGAGCAGCGCGAGGCCGGCCGTCATCTGAATGGCCTGCTGGAGTTCCTCGTTCGAGGCTTGCCATCGTCCAATGAGCGCCGGCACCAGGGCCGGGTTGTTCTCGAACTCGGCCAGATACTGCCGTGACATCCCGGTCATGTGGTTAGCTTGGGGCGGGATGTCGGTGCCCTCCGGAGACAGGGCAATGAATCCCTCGCGCGCGACGATGGTCTGGAGCGCATCGCGAAGAGGCGGATCTGACTGGCCCAGAACGTCGATGAGCGATCTGCGGCCGGCCGCAGACGCCAGGTTCTGGGTGATGTCGATGAAGAGCCGGCCTCCGGCGGTCCGCATCGGTGCGCGGGTTGTGAGCAGGAAGAAGGACAATCCCAGCGGTTTGATCGCGTCGGTCATCATCTGCTGGTGGCCGACCGAGAGATAGACGCGGTTCGCATCATCGGGTGCATCAGGCATGGGGTACAGCGTGGTGATCGGCCTGCTCTGGACAACGGCGAATCCCTCATCGTCCAGGCACCACTCGATGTCCTGTGGGCGACCGAATCGAGCTTCGATTTCCCGGCCGATGAGTTCAAGCCGCAGAATGTCCTCGTCGGTCAGCACCTGGGCATCTCGCTGCCCGGGCGCGAGGGACCGCTCCTCTGTCCCTCCGTGAGCCCCCGGATATATGCCCACGGTCTTGGCGGACACCGTCCGGGTGATGATCGTTCCGGATTGCACTCGGTAGATATCAGAGCTGGTCGTGCCCGACACCAGGATTTCACCGAGGCCGAAGACGGCCTCGATGGCCGACACCCTTCGATGAAACGTGAGGGGATCGGCGGTGAAGAGGACGCCGGATGCAAGCGGGCTCACCATCGTCTGGACGACGACTGCGAGGAGAGCGTCGCGGTGATCAATTCCCCGTTGCAGCCGGTAGATCACCGCTCTGTCGGCGAAGAGTGACGCCCAGCATCTGCTCACGTGTTCGATGACTGCCCCGTTCCCCACGATATTCAGGTACGTGTCGTGCTGGCCCGCGAACGAGGCGGCCGGCAAGTTCCTCCGCAGTTGCACTGGAACGCACGGCAAAGGCGGTGCCGCCACCGAATCGCGAGAGGGCGTCTGTCACCTCACGGGTGACATCCGCAGGAATGGGCGTGGCCTCGATTGACCGGCGGATCTCGCGGCTCAGTGGCTCGATGCGGGCGCGGTCCTGAGGGGACAGTTCGGAGAGTTCGTCGAGCAGCGCACTCAGCCCTGGGGCTGAGCCGGCAACTCGCCGGAAGGCCTCGGTCGAGATGCAGAAACCATCGGGGACGCGAATTCCCGGGAGTCTGGAGAGTTCCGCCAGCTGGGCGCCCTTGCCTCCAACCACCAGGGGATTGGTGGCGTCAACATGGTGAAAGCCAAGCACCAGGGAGCTCATATGCGTGGTGACTCTGCATCACCACCCGGGTCTTGCCGCAAGCCCGCTGCCTGCCGGTATCCTGAGGTGGGAGGACTGGGCTGAGTCGCTCAGAACCCGTCTCCATCTCCCGCTCGCGACCGGTGCGAGTGAGACGATTGATGCCGTGGGGTGGAACCGAGGGCACGGATTCGGGGGCGGGGCCCGCTCCCTGGCTGGCAGTGATTGATAACGTTCGCGGGAAATCCCTTGGGGCGAGTAGCTCAGCCGGTTAGAGCAGGGGGCTCATAACCCTCGGGTCGCAGGTTCGAATCCTGCCTCGCCCACCAACTCGTGGACTCCGTCGGCTCAGCTGTTCGCGGGGTTGACGCAGGCGGATGCCCGGAGAGCTGCTCCTGCTTCCTCCGAGCGCCCCGTCAAGTTTTCTGGATAAGGCCCTCGGAGCCAGTGCAGAGCTCCTTCTCCTCCGGTTTCACGCGAGCCGGTCACCTGCTGTCCCCGCTCAGGCCCGGGTGCGCAGGTCGACGATCCGCTTCGCTTTCCCCAGCGATCGTTCGACCAGACCGGGCTCCACCACGTCCACGCTGGCGGTGACCCCGATCAACTCCTTGATCGCATGGGCGAGGACCTCCGCCATCGCCAGGCGCTCGTCGGCAGAGGCGGTTTGCGGCCTGGCCTCGACCCGCACCGTCATCTCGTCCAGGTGGCGAGGTCGACTCAGCACCAGCTCAAAGTGGGGTGCCAGTCCGGGCACGCGCAGAATCAGCTCCTCGACCTGGGTGGGGAAGAGGTTGACCCCGCGGAGGATGATCATGTCGTCGCTGCGCCCGGTGATCCTCGCCATGCGCCGCATGGTGCGAGCCGTCCCCGGCAGCAGACGGGTGAGGTCGCGGGTCCGATAGCGGATGACAGGCATCGCCTCCTTGGTCAGCGAGGTGAAGACCAGCTCTCCCATCTCGCCGTCGGGGAGCGGTGCTCCCGACTGGGGATCGACGATCTCGGGGTAGAAGTGATCCTCCCAGACGTGCAATCCATCCTTGGTCTCGACGCATTCCTCGGCCACGCCCGGCCCCATGACCTCGGACAGCCCGTAGATGTCGACGGCGTGTATCTCCAGCCGGGTCTCGATCTCGCGGCGCATGTCCTCGCTCCAGGGCTCGGCTCCGAAGATGCCGACCTCGAGTGCGGTGCTGCGCGGGTCGACGCCTTGGCGATCCATCTCGTCGGCGATCGCCAGCATGTACGAGGGGGTGACCATGATCACCTGCGGCTCCAGTCCGACGATCAGTCGCACCTGGCGCTCGGTCATGCCCCCGGAAGCCGGGATGACCGTGCAGCCGAGGCGGGTCGCCCCGTCGTGTGCACCCAGGCCGCCGGTGAAGAGGCCGTACCCGTAGGCGATGTGGACGGTGTCACCCGGCCGGCCGCCGGCCGCCCGGATCGAGCGGGCCATCAGATGGGCCCAGACATCGAGATCGCGGGTCGTGTACCCGACCACAGTCGGCATTCCCGTGGTCCCGCTGGAGGCGTGGATGCGAGCCACCCGCTCGCGCGGCACGGCGAACATTCCGTAGGGGTAGTTCTGGCGCAGATCCTCCTTGGTGCTGAGGGGAAATCGCCCCAGGTCCCCGAGGCTCTGGAGATCGTCGGGATGGACGCCCGCGGCATCGAAGCTCCGACGGTAATGCGGCACCTTGGCGTAGGCGTGGCCGAGGCTCCAGCGCAGCCGACGCAGCTGCAGGGCCTCGATCTCGTCACGGGATGCGACCTCGATGGGATCGAGGTCCTCGCGTCGGGGGGTCCGATCGCGGATCACGGGTCTCGAGCCGTCAGCGATCGAGAGAGCTCGGCATGGGGTGGCGGATCGACGACTGGGTGGTTGCCACCGCAGCCCGGGCGCGCCGTGGTCCTACGCGCCGGAGCGCAGGCGGTAGCGGATCGGCCGATCGGTAGTCGCCACCACCCGAGAACCCGCGTGCTCCAGGATGCGGCGGACCTGCTGCCCGGTCACGTCATCCCCGACCCGCCCGCGGATGTCGGCGACGGGCAGCGGGCGCGATGAGGTGCGCAGCGCCGACAGGACGCGCTCCTCGAGCGTGAACCCCTCCTCCGCGACCTCGGAGGTCGCCGCTGATCCATTGCCGTCGGGGCGGTCCGACGCCTGACCTGGGTCGGCGATCCGTGCCGGTATGCCGGCTCCAGCCCCAGGCGCCGCAACCGTGTCCCGAGGTGCGGGGGCGGGCATCCGGATCGAGCTCGGGGTGGGCGCTGCCTCGCCGCGAAGGCGGGCCACCAGAGCTGGCAGCTCCTCCAGCACCTGGCGCACAAAGCCGGCTGTCCCGCTCACCTCGATCTCACGTTCCCCATCCCGCAGCCGGAAGCTGGTGTGAACCGGAGGCCCCTCCGGAGAGGGGCGCGGGGGTGGGCCACCCGGACGGGGGGTGAACGGTCCCAGGCCGCGGAGGCGAGAACGGTCTCGGCCGATCCTCGGGAGGGCGGCGTGGGTGGAAGCGCGGGTCTATGCCCATCGCGAACCGTCGCCGCAGACCCCGGCCAAGCCGCGCACCCGCCTCATTGACCGGTGCCGTCGTCCTGAGATGCGGAGCCTGAGGCGACCTCCTCTCCCCGGGCGTCCAAAGCGGGCTCCAGCGCCTCCGACTCCGAGGTCACCGAGCCGTGGGCCGCCTGCCCCTCGACCGGCGAGCCGGTCACCGGAAGGGTGATCGGCTCGGGTTCCTCCTCGTCGAGCGGTGGTCCGAAGACCAGCTCAGAGAGCTTGCCCGCGATCGGCGTCTTGGTGATGACCACGTAGGCAGCACCGACCGCTCCTCCGAGGATGAGCACCCTGCGGATTCGCCGGCGCCACCGCTTGGGACGAACGGCCGCGGCCACGCCGCCGGCTGCTCCCGACACCCCGGCCGCGGCGGTCGCCACGCCCTCGGCTCCCTCTCTGGCCAGCCGCTCCGCGGCCTCGGAGAGGACCTCCGCGGCCCTCTCGGCGGCATGGCTCAGGGTCTCGGCGGAGGTGTGGGCGGCACTGCGCAGTGCCGGGGCGGCCACGCGCTGGGCTTCTCGGGCGGCCACCACCGCCCTGCCGGCGAGCTCCGACACAGTCTCAGCCGTCTTGCCGACGGCGGCGCTACCGGTCTCGATGACCGCACTCTGGCTCATTGCTGATCTCTGGCGTCGACCCAGCATTCCGCTTCTCCTCGGTACCGCGTCACGGAAGTGGTGGGGAAGGTCGATTGCAGCCGTGCCGCCGGAGGTTGCCCGGTGTCGCGGTTGGCGATCACCTTCCCAACGGCTCCATGCTGACATACCCGCGGCCCCGAAGCTCGGCGAGCAGGGACCGATCACCTCTGATCGCGGGCCCGGGTGCCGGCGGCGGACCGGCCCATGGTCACCATGGTGCGGCCTCGGGCCTATCGAGCCTCAGGCGGCCTGGGAGAGCGCCTCCACTCGACCGAGGTCGAGCCTGGCGGTGAGCGGCGCGTCCAGGAACCAGCGCATCCGCGCTGCCACGATCGGCCCCACCACGGTGGCCAACTCCTGCTCGGAAGCTGCATAGATGGCCCCCAGACTGCGGTAGGCCGCGATCAGCCGAAGCAGGGCGCCCTGGTCCTGATCCTCGCCGATCATCCGGCGCAGATGCTCGACCCGTCGCCAGGCCAGCTCCCCGGACGGGCCGTCACCGAGGGGCAGTTCCAGCTCCATCGCTCGTGTGACCATGGCCCTATTGTACCGAACCGATGTTCGTACTGTCAAGTCCGCACGGTGTCCGGTAACCTTGGGGTGTGCCGATGTACGAGTACCGCTGCAACGACTGCTCCTCGGTGTACGAGGTGCTGCGGCCCATGGCGGAGCGCGAGCTGATGGCCGTCTGCCCGCGCTGTGAGAGCCGGGCCAGCATGCCCCTGATCAGCCGGGTCACCGCGCTCGCCGGTGGCGGCCCGTCACCAAGATCCGAGGCACCGGCCACGGGCGGGGGCTGCTGCGGCGGCTCCTGCGGCTGCGGAGGCAGCTGAGCCCCACCGCGCGTCCGGCCCGGCAATTCAACCGTCTGGGTCAAGCCCTTCGGTCTGCACGCCGGCAAGGCGCCGGCGCCCCCCGCGGGCCCTGCCGCCTGCGGCTCAGCGATCGGGTTCGAAGCCGATGGTCGGTTGGGGCAGCGGGCTGACCCCGTGGTAGGCGCGGTCGACGTACACCAGCGGGTCGCCGTCGGTGCGTGACCAGGTGGCCACCACCTTGCCGACCACCACCTGGTGGTCGCCGTAGGTGAGCACCTCCTCGAGGACGCAGTCGAAGCAGGAGAGGGCATCGGGGAGCAGCGGAGCTCCGGTGACCGCGGTGACCGTGCGCAGCTCGGGCGGCAGCCTGAGCGGCCGTCCTCGCACCGAGGCCCACACCGCCAGCGCATGATGCCGGCGGTCGAGGACGCTCACCCCGACGTGGCCGGCGCGCCGGATCAGGCGCACCAGCTGTCCGGCGGCGTCCAGCGACAGAAACAGGCGCGCCGGCTCCAGCGAGAGCGAAAACCCCGTGGCGGTCACCGCGTGGGCGTCCCGCCCCTGGCTGGCTGCCGCCAGGGTGACTCCGCCGGCCAGCCGCCGGCAGGCCACCCGGAATGCATCGCCGTCGACGCTGGGCACCTCCGACCCGTCCACCCTCGCAGCATAGGTCTCGGGGAGGTTCAGCCCATCGCGCGGGTCTCGCCGCCGGCTCAGCCCGCGGGCTGAGCGATCGCGACCGGTGAACCCTGGAGCTCGAGCCCGAGGTCCAGCTGCAGGAGGTTGTTGACGAACACGTGGCGGTGCTCGGCGTGCGGCCCGTGAGTCCGGATCGCCGCCCGGTGCTCCGGCGCCCCGTAGCCCTTGTTGCTGAACCAGCCGTAGATGGGCGCCTCCAGGTGGAGCCTGCGCATCAGGTCGTCCCGATGCACCTTGGCGACGATCGAGGCTGCGGAGATCGCCGGGACCAGGTCGTCGCCGCCGACCAGGCAGTGGACGGGGTGGATGGCGTCGATGCGCAGCCTGCCGTCGCAGCAGTACCCGTCCGCCTCGATCGCCGCCGCCAGCCGGCGGAACACCTCGAGATTTGCCCAGCCCAGACCGCGGTGATTGATATCCGCAGACGAGATCTCGACGATCGAGCAGGCGAGCGCCTGGCGGTGGACCTTCTCCGCCACCACCTCGCGCTGATGGGCGGTCAGCCGCTTGGAGTCCCGCAGCCAGGGGTGACGGAAGCCTGGGGGGAGGATCACCGCGGCCGCCACCAGCGGACCTGCAAAGGCGCCCCGTCCCACTTCGTCCATGCCGCAGAGCCGGAAGTGCCGCCAGTCGGCGATCCCGAAGGTCTCGAGGATGTAGGCACCGAGGCGGAACCGGGGCACGACGGCTGAGTCTATCCGGGGCTCCACCGTTCTGGGGCGGTCCGGCCGCGCCTCCTGGCGCGCCGTCCCCGCTCCGCTCCTGGTCCCTGCTACGGTGGATCAACCACTGCCATGATGCCCCGAAGCCCCACGGCACCAGGTCAGCCCTTCGTCACCCGGCGGAGCACCCTCGCGTTTGCCCTGGTCTTCATGCTGACGTACGTGATCACAGGGTTCATCCCCCAGGACGCCCCCGGTACCGGTGGGGTCGCGGCGATCGTCGCCGTGATCTACGCCACCGCCCTGGTCAGCCTGGTGGTGGCCTGGATGGCGGGAGCCGTGCTGGCATGGCGGTCGCGCTCGATGCTCTGGCTCATGGTCTCCTTCCTGCCGCCGCCCTTCGGTGCCGTGCCCTGTGCCCTGTTCGCGCCGGGACCGGGGCGGCCCGGATCGGTCCCTCCCGGCCGGACGCCCACACGAGGTCCCCGCCCTTGAGCGCCCGGGGTGAGGCGGAGTCCGGGGAGCCGCCGGTCAGCGAGGTCAGCAGGAGGCTGGCGGCCGCCCGCGCCGGCGGCTCCGAGGCCGCCCGGCAGAAGCTCGCCGCCCAGGCGAAGCTCCCCGTCCGAGAGCGCATCGAGCGGCTCCTGGACCCCGGCGCCGAGCTGGTGGAGGACGGGCTCCTGGCCAATTCGCTGGATCCCGAGCTCCCCGCTGATGGCGTGGTCACCGGCATCGGCACGATCCTCGGCCGGCCGATGGCGGTGATGGCCAACGACCCCACCGTCAAGGCCGGCTCCTGGGGAGCCCGGACCGTGGAGAAGATCGTCCGCATCCAGGAGACCGCCGAGCGGCTCCAGATCCCCCTGGTGTACCTGGTGGACTCGGCCGGCGCCCGCATCACCGATCAGGTCGCGATGTTCCCGGGTCGCCGCCACGCCGGGCGCATCTTTCACATGCAGGTCCGGCTGAGCGGCCAGGTCCCCCAGGTGTGCGTTCTGCTCGGGCCGTCGGCAGCGGGCGGCGCCTACATCCCCGCGTTCTGCGACGTGGTGATCATGGTCGAGGGCCACGCCTCGATGTACCTCGGCTCGCCACGGATGGCGGAGGTGGTGGTGGGCGAGAAGGTGACCCTCGAGGAGATGGGCGGGGCACGGATGCACTGCTCGGTGTCGGGATGCGGTGACGTCCTCTGCGGCGACGAGGCCGAGGCGCTGGAGGCGGCCCGCCAGTACCTCGCCTTCATGCCCCAGAGCTGGGAGGGAAGGGTGGCCGACAGCGAGCCGTCCCCGGTCGCCGAGGGCGCCGCCCCCATCGCCTCGGTGATCCCGGTCGAGCCGGCCCGAGGCTACGACGTGATGGCGGTGCTCCGCGCCCTGGTGGACGAGGGCTCGGTCTTCGAGATCAAGAAGCTGTACGCCCGCGAGCTGGTCACCGCATTCGCCCGCATCGAGGGCCGGGCGATCGGCCTGGTGGCCTCACAACCCCGAGAGAAGGGCGGCGTGCTGTTCATCGACTCGGCCGACAAGGCGGCTCGCTTCGTCCAGAGCTGCGACGCTTTCAACATCCCGCTGGTCTTCCTGGCCGACGTCCCCGGCTTCATGATCGGCACGGCGGTCGAGCGCCAGGGGATCATCCGCCATGGCGCCAAGATGGTCGCGGCAATCAGTCAGGCCACGGTGCCGAAGATCTCGGTGATCCTGCGCAAGGCATATGGGGCCGGGCTCTACGCGATGTGCGGGCCGGCATTCGACCCCGATTGCACCCTGGCGCTGCCCTCGGCGCAGATCGCCGTGATGGGACCGGAGGCCGCCGTGAATGCGGTGTACTACAACCGGATCCAGGCGCTGCCCCCGGGCGAGAGGGCGGCCTACGTGAGCGGCCTCGAGGAGGCGTACCGCCGCGACATCGACATCTACAAGCTCGCCTCCGAGCTGGCGGTCGACGCCGTGGTCCCTCCCGAGGAGCTGCGCGCCGAGCTGGCCCGGCGGCTCGCCGTCTACGCCGGCCGGCGCCGCAGCGTGCCGGCGAGACACCACCCGGTGTTCCCCGTCTGAGCGGCGCCGCTCATTTCCGCCGATCTCTGCGTCGGCTACGCTGCTCGGTCGGTCACGCACGTCAGTGCGCTCCCTCCCCGCATGCTGCGAGGTCGCCGGCCCACGGGGCCGCCGTTCCTTGATCTCGTCGGCCTGAGCGGCGCCGAGCAGTGACCCGGCCCGGAGCCGGAGGTTACCGCCGCCTGGGTGGCCTCGGCTTCCTCCGCCCGTATGCCACCCCCTCGGCCACGGCATCGAACGCGGGGACCGGGCCCGCACTGGCGCGGGCGACTCCGTCACCCTGGACGAATACCTTGCGGTTGCCGATGTCGATCAGGTAGGCGACCGACGAGCCACCGCCGCCGTCGGGAAGCATCGAGACGTCCGCGACGGTGCCCACCCGACGGCTCCCGCCGTAGGGGAAGGTGACCCTCGTTCCGACCGTGAAGGCGTCGCTCGGAACCGCCGCCGTCACCGGGCTCCGGCCCGGAAGCAGTCGCTGCAGTAGACGGGCTTGTCGCCGCGGGGCTGGAACGGCACCCGAGCGATCCCGCCGCAGCTGGCGCAGGTCACCTCGTACATCTGGCGCGGTCCGGAACGGCCGCCGCCGTCGCGGAAGCCGCCGCCTCCGCCCCCGCCCATCCCCGCCGCCCGGCGCGCGGCCCGGCAGGAGGGGCAGCGAGAGGGCGGGTTGGTCAGTCCCTTGGATGCGAAGAACTGCTGCTCGCCCTCGGTCCAAATGAAATCGACGCCGCATTCACGGCAACGCAGTGTCTGGTCGACGGTCAACGCCTGTGCTCCTAAAGTCCGGCGCTGAAACCGCGGCCGGGGTGGTTGTGCGTATGACTACAGTACACGGTGGGCAGGCTTTCGGCTAGTGACGGCGGGGTCGCGCGATCGCCCGTGCCGTGACCCGCCTGGTACGATGCCTCGGTCTCGGACAGGAGTGGGCCGGTGCCGCGCCAGGCGGACCGGTGGCCGCCGGTGAGATCACAAGGAGGTGCCCCGTGACCCCTCGTCACCCGCACGGGCTCAAGAAGCGGCTCTTCACATCGGAGTCGGTCACCGATGGCCATCCCGACAAGATGGCCGATCAGATCAGCGACGCAGTCCTGGACGCGGTGCTGGCCCGGGATCCCCTGGGCAGGGTCGCCTGCGAGACGGCCCTGACCACCGGGACGGTGCTGGTGTTCGGTGAGATCAGCACAGAGGCCTACGTCGACATCCCCGGGGTCGTCCGCCAGACTCTCCGGGAGATCGGCTACACCCGCGCCAAGTTCGGCTTCGACTTCGAGACCTGCGGCGTCCTGGTCTCCATCGACGAGCAGTCGCCAGACATCGCCCAAGGGGTCGACACCGGCGGTGCCGGCGATCAGGGAATGATGGTCGGCTTCGCCTGCGACGAGACCCCCGAGCTGATGCCCGCGCCGATCCAGCTCGCCCACCAGCTGGTCCGCCGCCTGTCCACCGCCCGACGGGACGGCACCCTGCGCTGGGCCCGCCCCGACGGCAAGAGCCAGGTGACCGTGGAGTACGACGACCAGGGCCGCCCCCGGCGCATCGACACCGTCCTGGTCAGCGTCCAGCATTCCGAAGACGTCTCCAATGAGCAGATCTTCGCCGACGTCCAGGAGCACATCGTCGAGCCGGTCATACCGCCCGAATGGCTCGACGCCGACACCCGCCGATTCGTCAACCCGACCGGGCGCTTCGTGGTCGGCGGCCCCCAGGGCGATGCCGGCCTCACCGGCCGCAAGATCATCGTCGACACCTACGGCGGCTACGCCCGCCATGGGGGCGGCGCCTTCAGCGGCAAGGACCCGACCAAGGTCGATCGCAGTGGCGCCTACGCGGCGCGATGGGTGGCCAAGAACGTGGTGGCAGCCGGCCTCGCCGGTCGCTGCGAGATCCAGGTGGCCTACGCCATCGGCGTCGCCCAACCGGTCTCCATCCTGGTCGAGACCTTCGGCACCGAACGGGTCCCCCGCCCTCAGATCGAGGCGCTGATCGACGAGTACTTCGACCTCTCCCCGGTCGGGATCATCAGCGCCCTTCAGCTGCGCCGGCCCATCTACCGCCAGGTGGCGGCATTCGGGCACTTCGGACGAAGTGACCTCAACCTCCCCTGGGAGCAGACCCAGGTCGCCGCCGAGCTGGCCTCGGAGGCAGGGGTGGAGCCGCTGGTTCACGGGCGCGCGGTCTCCGCGTAATCGGCTTTGGGCTATCACATCCTGGTCCTCGCCGGCGGCAGCGGCACCCGGCTCTGGCCGCTCAGCCGTGCCGCTGTTCCCAAGCACCTGCTGCCTCTTGACGCCTCCGGGCGGAGCCTGCTGCGCACCACCGTGGAGCGCGTCCTCCCTCTCGCCAACTCGGTGCGGATCGTCACGGCGGCCCACCAGGCCGAGGCCTGCCAGCAGGCGCTGCGCGGCCTGTCCCTGGCCGCGGACCCGGTGATCGCCGAGCCGGAGCCGAAAGGGACGGGACCGGCGCTGGGCCTGGCCACCGGCCTGATCGCCCGGGACGACCCGGCGGCGGTGATCTCGTCGGTGCATGCCGACCACCACATCGAGGACGAGAACGGCTACCGAGCCGCGGTTCTCGCCGCCGCGGGCTGGGCCGCCTCCACCAGCGGTCTGGCAACGGTGGGCGTGCCCCCCGCCCATCCCTCCACGGGCCTCGGCTACGTGGCGGTCGGCGACGCCCCGCTGCGGCGGGACCTCTGGCAGCCGCCGCCGGGAACCGGGGCGACCGCCGAGCTCGTGGAATCAGCCGCCGCCGTCCCCGCCTTCGCTGGCGAAGGCTTCGTGGAGAAGCCCTCGCTGGAGCTGGCCCGAGCTTTCGTTGCCGACGGACGCCACCTCTGGAACACCGGGCTCTTCGCCTGGCCGGCTCAGGTCTTCGAGCGGGAGCTGCGCGCGGCCGACCCGGTGCTGGGCGACCGCCTGGCCGCGGTGGTGGCGGCCCGCAGGGGCGGCGACGAGGCCCGGGCGGCACAGATCTACAGGGAGCTCGTGGCCGTTCCGGTGGACACGCTCGTGTTCGAGCGGACCCGCCAGCTCACCGTGGTCAGGGGCTGGTTCTCGTGGTCGGACCTGGGCAGCTTCGCCGACCTCCACGCCGCCCGCCGCCGCTCCGGCGACGCCGACGCCGAGGGCAACGTCGTGGAGGGTGACGTGGTCGCGGTGGACGCCCGCAACAGCTTTGTCCTGGCTCGCGGCGGCCGTCCGGTCGCGGTGGTGGGCATCGAGGGTCTGGCCGTGGTGGACAGCGGCGACGCCATCCTGGTCGTCCCCCTGAACCAGACCCAGCGGGTCCGCGAGATCACCGCTCGGCTGCTCGAAGAGGGGCGCTCAGACCTCCTCTGATCGCGGCTGACGCCAGACCGGCAGCCCGTCCTGAGGCGTCACAATGCAGGCCGTGGAACCTCCCATCGCCTTCGGCACCGACGGCTGGCGCGCCATCGTCGCCGACGACTTCACCTACGCGAGGGTCCGGGCCGTCGCCCAAGCCGTGGCCTGGTACCTGGACGGCGACCGGCGGGGTGTGGTGGTCGGCCACGACACCCGCTTCTCGGCCGAGCTGTTTGCCCGCGAGGTGGCCCGGGTGCTCGCCGCCAACGGCCTTCAGGTGCTGCTGCTCGACCGGCCGGTGCCCACCCCGACCATCACCTGGACCCTGGTGGAGCAGCGCAGAGGCGGCGCCGTGGCGGTCACCGCGAGCCACAACCCGGCCGAATTCAACGGCCTCAAGTACAAGCCGGACTACGGCGGCTCGGCCGCCCCCGAGGTGACTGAGAAGCTCGAGAAGCTCGCGGCCAGGGCGCTGGAGGAAGGGGTGAAGGCGATGCCCTTCGAGGAGGCCCTCGGCAGCGGCAGGGTCGAGGTGCTCGACCCCGTCCCCGCCTATCTCGCCCAGGTGGGACGCCTCATCGACCTGCAGCGCCTCAGGGAGGCGGGGTTGCGCATCCTCCACGAGCCGCTGTACGGCGCCGGCAGCGGGCTGATCGCTCAGGCCCTGAGCGGAGGTGCCACCACCGTGACCGAGCTTCACAGCGAGCGCAACCCGGGCTTCGGGGGGCTGCACCCCGAACCAATCGCCCATTACATGCCCGAGGCCATGGCGCGCATGGCGGAGGGCAAATTCGACCTCTGCATCGCCAATGACGGAGATGCGGACAGAGTTGGCATCATCGACGAGACCGGCCGCTTCATCACCCAGCTGGAGGTGATGTCGCTGCTCGCCATGTATCTGCTGGAGAAGCGTGGGGAGCGGGGTCATCTGATCCGCTCGCTGACCAGCAGCGTGATGATCGACCGGTTGGGCGAGCGTTTCGACGTCCCGGTGATCGAGACCCCGGTGGGCTTCAAGCACATCGGACCCAAGATGATCGAGACCAACGCCCTGCTCGCCGGCGAGGAGTTCGGGAGGCTTCGCTTTTCGTGGCCACATTCCGGAGCGTGACGGCATCGTCGCCGGGCTCACCGTCGCCGAGATGGTGGTCGCGTATGGGATGCCGCTCTCCAGGGTGCTCGCGCACCTGTTTGAGTTGGTGGGCCCGCACAGCTACGCGCGCCACGACATCCGTTTCGACCGCGACGAGTATCCCGCCAAGCGCCGGGAGGTGGACGCTCGGATGCGCGAGCAGCGGCCCGAGAAGATCGCCGGTGTGGCGGTCAGCGGGACTCGAACCGACGATGGATACAAGTTCCTGCTCGCCGACGGCAGCTGGGTGCTGGTGCGCATGAGTGGCACCGAACCGCTGATGCGCGTGTACGCCGAGGCCTCGTCCGGGCAGCGCGTTGCCGAGCTGCTCCACGCCATGGAGGAGATGGTCGGGGTGGAGTCGCCGGAGCCGGTGGGGAGCGGCCGATGAGCGATGCCGTTGCGGCCGGGGTGATCCATGCGCCCGGCCACGGCCGGGTCGACAAGCCCTGGGGTTACGAGCTGCGCTGGGCGATGACCGACCGCTACCTCGGCAAGATCATTCACGTTGCCGAGGGCCACGCGCTCTCGCTCCAGTACCACGTCAGCAAGGACGAATCAATTCTCCTGGTCTCGGGCCTCCTCGACCTCGTGCTGGAGAACGGGGACGGCGACCTCGAGACCCATCGCCTCACCCCCGGGATGAGTGCCCGGATCCGCCCGGGACGCCGTCACCGCTTCGTCGGGTTGGAGGACTCAGAGATCTTCGAGGTCTCCACCCCAGAGGCCGATGACGTCGTCAGGATCGAGGACCGCTATGGCCGGGAGGGCACCTCAGCACCCTGAGCCGCCGACGGAGGCTGAACCGGGAGCGCGAAGCTCGCCGCGGGGCCATGCGTACTACGCCGAAGTGGCCCGGCGGACGCTCGGCGTCTCGCCCGAGCCACGGCTCGCCTCCATCCCCTACCCGATCATCCATGCGGCCCTCGGGGTGGCCGCCTGCGCCACCGCCGTGGCCCTCCGACCCGGGGCGGTGGGCCTGCGCGGAACGGTGATCGGGGTCAGCGCGCTCTGCCTGACCACCGCGCTGATCCTCACCATCTACGACCGCCTGGTCTATCCCGCCGAGCTGCGGCCCCCGGCGGAGGAGATCGCGCTGCCGGTGGCGGCGCTCGGGGCCTTTTCCCTGGTGCTGGCCGGGACCGACAACCTCACCACCCGGGCGGTCACCGCGGGAGTGACCGTGGCCATCTGGGGCGGGCTGCCCCATCTGGGTGGCATCGCCGCCACCGGGCGGGAGGGCTGGGTGCTGCGCTTCCTCCGGGATGCCGCCTCCATCGCGGTGCTGGTGCCGGTGGTGCTGGCCTCCACCAGTGCCGCTCTGCCGCTCGACCTCCGAGCCGCGGTGGTGCTGGTGGGTGTGACCCTGGTCACCCTCGACGGGCTGAGGACTGAGGCCATGCGACTGCGGAATGGTTTGGTCCTGGCTGGGCTCACCGGGCTCGCGCTGAGCCTGGTGATGGTCGGCGTCGTCCGGGTGGCGACCTCGCCTGGGGCCGCCGCCTCGATGATCCTGATCGTCTGGTACGGCTTTCGCGGCGTGGCCGGCAGCGCCATCGTCCCGCCCCGCCGCTTCGGCTTCGCGCTCGAGCAGCTGGCGGTGGTGGGCCTGGCCCTCCTCGGCGTGTACTGGGTCACCCGCTGATCCGCTGGGCGGCGCCTCGGCGTCACCGGTGCTGCAACTTTCCCTAGATACAAATAGCTGCCCAGGTAGTGACATCGGGGAGTTTCGCCCTCGGCCCCGGGGAGCGCAGGCTCGAGGGGACATGACCGAGGGCCGGGCACCGCGCCTCCTGGTGATCGAGGATCACCGCTACCTCGGTGGTCTGCTCCGCGACGTGCTGCCCCAGGCCGGGTTCCAGGTCGAGCTGGTCGGCGGAACCGAGCGGCTGGTGCCGACCCTGGACGACTTCTGCCCCGACGTCATCCTGTCCGACTTCCGGCTTCGCGACGAGGACGGGCTCGACGTCTGCCTCATGGTGCGGGGGAGCCCGCGCCATCGGGAGGTGCCGGTGGTGCTCCACACCGCCGTGGACCCGGTCAACCGCCGCCTCCAGGAGGCGCTCTCGCTTCCTCGGGTCAGCCTGCTGCGCAAGCCGGCCGACTACCAGTCCATGGTGACGCTGCTGCGGGAGCTGGCGGCCGAGGGTCCCACGGGCGGCCCGGGGACCCTCTAGGCCTGGGAGCGGATCTCCTCGCGATGGGCGTAGAGCGCCAGGTCCGCGCGGCCGACCAGGGTGTCGGCGCTGTCGTCCGCCTCCAGCGCGGCCAAGCCGGTGCTGACGGTGCGTCCGTGGGTCCGGGCGCGCACCTGCACCTCGATGTCGGCGAGGGTGCGCTCCGCCTCCTCGCGGGTGGCGTCGGGGAGCACGCAGACGAACTCGTCACCCCCCCAGCGCACCACCAGGTCGTAGGCCCGCACCCGCTCGCGGATGGCCCCCACCACCTGGCCGAGCAGGGCGTCCCCAGCCGCATGGCCCTCGGTGTCATTGATCCGCTTGAGTCCGTCGACGTCGATGAAGATCGCCGCCACCCCCTTGCCCCCGAAGCGCCGGAAGCGAGCGATCTCCCGGCTCATCGCCTGCAGTCCCGCGCCGCGGCGCAGCGCCCCGGTGAGATCGTCCACCGCGGCCGCCGCCGCGAGGCGCTGGATGTGGCTCATCAGGCCCTTGAGCCGTCCCAGGGCGATGTCCACCTCGGCCTCGCCGAGGGCCGCGATGTGCTGGGAACGCACCCCCAGGGCGGTGGCCAGCAGGTTCCGGGCGAACTCCGGGTCGGTGGATTCCTGGGCCTCCTCGAAGCGGGCTCCCGTGGCCCATCCGACCAGGTCGACGGGTTCCTCGCCCGGATCGCGGGAGGGCTCTGCGGGGGCTCGGTCAGGCCGCGCGGGCATTCGGGGGAGACCTGAATCAGCCGGCAGGAATTCGCCGGCAGGGCGGTTGGGCCCGTTCAGAATACGCCGATCCGAAGACCCCCCGGTCATCGCCCACACCTCTCGCACCCCTCCGTTCGATTGCATCATGGTGACATATCGCCCCAGCATTTGCCACGATCCGCCGGCACGAACCGTCCACTCGACGCGCCAGAATGGTGGACTCGTGGCCAACCTCGCTGGGCTCGCCGCCCTGCTGAGCCTCGTCTTTGCCGTGGTGGTGGGCGCCCGTTGGCTCGACAGCCGGCGGCCCGCGTTCGCCTGCTGGGCGCTCGGGCTGCTGATCTTCGCGGGGGCGGCGGCGGCGCAGTCGCTCGGCGAGAGCCGGGGCTTCGAGAACAACGTCACCCTGTTCCAGCTCTTCTACCTGCTCGGCGGCGCCCTGGGGGTCATCTACCTCGCCCTGGGCACCCTGTATCTGCTGGTACCTCGACGGGTGGCCAACGTCTGCGCCGTGGTCCTGCTGGTCTTCACCGTGGTGATCGCCATCGACGCGTTCGCCGCGCATATCGACCGCGCCAAGCTGGCGACCCCCGCGGGGATTCTCGGCGGTGCTTACACCAGCGCCGTGCCCCTGCAGGTCGCGGTGGTCTTCTTCAACATCATCGGGACCGTGATCTTCGCGGGAGGCGCGGCCTGGTCGGGGTGGAGGTACTTCCGCCATCACGGTGACCTGGACCGGATCGTCTGCAACGGCCTGCTCACCATCGGTGCCCTGGTGATCGCCTTCGGGTTCAGCACCGCCAAGACCATCGGAGGCACGTCGATCGACCCTCTGGGGGCCTACGAGGCTGTGGGCATCGCGGTGATGTTCGCCGGATTCCTCTCGCTGGGGCGGATGCGGGTGCGCTCCCCGGGGCGGAGGCCCGTGCCCCCGGCGGCGGCCGGCGTCCACTGAGCTCGCCTGGTGAGGCGATGAGCAGCGCCGGCGGAGCGCCGGTCGCGTCCGCCGGAGTCCTGCTGGAGAAGGATCGGGAGCTGATCTCCCCTGCGTACGCGCGGTCCACCGACCTGATGGTGGAGAGCGCTGAGGGGGCCTGGCTGCACACCGTCGACGGAAGGTCGGTCCTCGACTTCGGGTGCGGCATCGCCGTCACCAACCTGGGTCACCGCCATCCCCGGGTGGTGCGCGCCGTCCACGAGCAGGTGGACCGGCTCTGGCACGTCTCGGTCACCGCCCGCCACCCGGCCATGATCGCGGCTGCCGAGGCCCTGGTGGGGATCGCTCCCGAGGGTCTGAGCTCCGTGTTCCTCAACAACAGCGGGGCGGAGGCAGTCGAGTCCGCCATCAAGCTGGCCCGCAGGGCCACGGGCCGCACCGACATCATCGGGTTTCGGGGCGCCTTCCACGGCCGGAGCTACGGGGCGCTCTCCCTCACCGCCAGCCGGGCCAAGTACCGGAGCGGGATGGGTCCCTTCCTCCCCGGCGTGCACCACGTCACCTTTCCCCATTGCTTTCGGACCTGCGCGCACGCCCCCGGGGAGCCCTGCCCCATCGCCGCCGGCGAGGAGCTGGACCTCCTCTTCCGCACCACCGTTCCCCCCGAGTCGGTGGCCGCGATCGTGGTCGAGCCGATCCAGGGTGAGGGTGGCTACGTCGTGCCCCCGGACCGCTTCCTGCCCCGCCTCAGGGAGATCTGCGATGAGCACGGCATCCTGCTGGTGACCGACGAGGTTCAGAGCGGTTTCGGCCGCAGTGGCCGGATGTTCGCGGTCGAGCATTGGGGGGTGACGCCGGACATCATGTGCGTGGCCAAGGGCTTCGGCAACGGCCTGCCCATCGGCGGGATCGTGGCCAAGCCCTCGGTGATGTCGGCGTGGCATCCGGGAGAGCACGGCACCACCTTCGGGGGCAATGCGGTCGCCTGCGCCGCCGCGGTGGCGGTCATCGAGACGCTCCGCGCCGAGCGTCTGCCGGAGCGGGCCGCCAGCCTCGGCAAGCGGGTCATGGATCGCGCCCGGGAGTGGCAGGCCAGCCATCCGCGGCTGGCCGACGTCAGAGGTCGGGGGCTGATGATCGGTCTCGAGATGATGCGCGACGGGCGCCCGGACCCTGCGTACACTCGGCGTGTGCAGAGCGAGGCGCTGCGGCGTGAGCTGCTCCTCCTGACCTGTGGAGTCGATGAGAACGTGATCCAAGTCATCCCTCCGCTCACCATCCCCGAGGACGAGCTGGAGCAGGGACTCCAGGTCCTGGAGGCCTCGCTCGCGGCGGCCGAGCGGTGATCACCGCATGAGGGCGAGGACCGCTGCCCGCCCTCCCAAGACCAGGCAGATCGCCCACCGCATCGGAGGCCATTGGGTCGAGTCGCGAGAGACCTTCGTCTCCCGCAATCCTGCGCATCGCGACCAGGCGGTGGCGGTGGTGGCTCGGGGTGGCGCGGCGGAGGTGGACCGGGCGGTCGAGGCGGCGCGAGCGGCGCTGCCGGATTGGCGGCACACCCCCTGGCCGGTTCGGGGGGAGATCATCCACCGCGCCTCGCTGCTCCTCGAGGAGAGCAAGGAGGAGCTGGCCCGGCTGATGACCCGCGAGATGGGCAAGGTGCTGGCCGAGGCTCGCGGCGATGTCCAGGAGGCCATCGACATGGGCCGCTACATCGCCGGCGAGGGCCGTCGCGCGTTCGGAGAGACCGTCCCCAGCGAGCTGCGCGAGAAGTGGGCGATGACCGTGCGCCAGCCGCTCGGGGTGGTGGGCTGCATCACCCCCTGGAACTTCCCGATCGCCATCCCGAGCTGGAAGCTGTTCCCGGCGCTGATGGCCGGGAACACCGTGGTCTTCAAGCCCGCCGAGGACACTCCGGCGTGCGCAATCGCCTTCATCGAAATCCTGGAGCAGGCCGGGCTGCCCCCCGGGGTGGTCAACACCGTCTTCGGTTTCGGGGAGGACTGTGGCGCCGCGGTCGTCGCTCACCCGGGAGTCGACGCCATCTCCTTCACCGGCAGCGTCGCCACCGGCCGGGCTGTCGCCGAGACCTGCGGGAGGCTGCTCAAGAAGGTGTCCCTGGAGCTGGGCGGCAAGAACGCGATCGTGGTTCTGGCCGACTCCGATCTCGAGCTCGCCGTGGACGGTGCAGTTTGGGGCGGGTTCGGCACCAGCGGTCAGCGATGCACCGCCACCTCCCGGGTGATCGTCGAGCGGTCGGTGCTGGGGGCGTTCACCGAGGAGCTCGCCGACCGCGTTCGGCTGCTCCGCCTGGGCGACGGCCTGGAGGACGGTGTGGACGTCGGCCCGCTGGTGAGCCAGCGCCAGCTCGACCGTGTCGACGGGTACATCAAGAGCGGTCGGGCGGAGGGAGCCAAGATCCTGGTGGGCGGGGAGGTGGCCAGCGACGGGCGGCTCGCCGAGGGCTGGTTCTACCGACCCACGCTTTTCGCCGACGTCTCGCCCCGGATGCGGATCGCCCAGGAGGAGATCTTCGGCCCGGCGCTGGCGGTGATCCCCGCCGAGGATGCTGACGCCGCCGTCGGCATCGCCAACGGCACCACCTACGGGCTCTCGCTGGCCGTCTACACCCGTGATCTCGGCCGCGCCTTCCGGGCCATCTCCGAGCTCGAGGCCGGCATCGTCTACGTCAACGCCCCCACCATCGGAGCCGAGATCCAGCTGCCCTTCGGCGGGGTCAAGAACACCGGCAACGGCAATCGCGAGGCGGGAAGCTCGGCCATCGACGAGTTCAGCGAGTGGAAGTCGATCTACATCGACTACAGCGGCCGGCTGCAGCGGGCCCAGATCGACACCGAGCGATGATCCTCGAGGAGCGCTACCTCGAGCGGCCCCGGCGGCTGCGCTACCTGATCGGCGGCAGCGGTCCCCCGCTGCTGCTCTGCCACGGCTTCATCGGATCGGCGGAGAACTTCGATGCCTGGATCCCCGAGCTCGCCCGCCGGCGCACCCTGATCATTCCCGACTTCCCCGGATGTGGTGCCAGCCCGCCCCTCGCCGGTCGCCACACCAGCGCCGCGATGGCCCGGTCGCTCAGCCCCCTGATCGAGACCCTGGGCCTGGAGCGCTTCGATCTCGGCGGGCTCTGCCTCGGCTCCAGCGTCGCCTTCGAGCTGCTGGCCCGCTGGCCCGACCGGGTGGGCCGGTTGATCCTCCACACCCCGCTCCTCGCTCCGACGGTGGTCCGGCGCCGCCAGCACATCCTCTCGGCGATCATGCTGTCGCCGCCACTCTTCCCGCTGTTCACGTATCTCGGGCGCCAGCGCTGGGTGAGTGACCTGTACAAGCTGGTGATCGTCGAGGGCGGCGATGTCGATCGCCAGCTCGCCGACAGCAACTTCCTCAACCAGGTGCGCTGCGAGGCTCGAGCCCAGCGCGAATGGCTGCAGAGCGGGTTGCGCCGTCGCGACGTGGATCTGCTCGCCGGGCACCGGGAGGAGACCCTGGTGATCGTGGCCAGCGAGGATCGGGTCCTGGATCACGCGGTCGTCGGCAGCCTGGTCGCTCGGATGGAACGCGTCCATCTCGCCTCCATCGATGAGGCCGGCCACGGCTGGAACGCCGACGTGGTTCGTCGCCAGCTCGACCTGATCAACGCGTTCCTGGATGGGCTCCCGCTGCCCAGCGCGGCGGTCGCCGCCTGACCGCGCGGGAGTCAGCTGTTCGGGAGCACCAGGGGTTGGGGCGGCGGGGTGATCTGGGGAACCGCCGCCCAGTCGGAGAACTCCACGGTGGTGGCACTCGAGCCGCTTCTGGTCAGGCGCGCCGGATAGGCGGGACCGCTGGTGTCGACGGCGAGGACGCTGCCGTCGCTGGTGTCCTTGACCAGGACCACCGGCTGGCCGTTCACGGTGCCGGTGCCGTCGTGAACCAGGGTCCCGTGCTGGGACAGGTCGGAGGAGATGTCGGTCAGGGTGGAGAGCTGCGAGAACTCCCCGGCGGCCGCTGACCCCGCGGGAGCCTCGACCCACTGGTTGGCAAGCAGCGAGGCCTCGATCCCGTTGAGGCCCTCGGCCGACCAGAAGGATTGCGCGCCGTTCAGGTAGATGTTGCCGTCGACCCGGTCCAGCTCGCAGCCGTGTCCCTTCAGGGTCAGGCTGCCGTCCAGGTTCTTCCCGTGGACCTGAAATTCGAAGGCGGTCAGGCCGCTGCCGAAGTCGCCGTTCCCCTTGATCTCGTAGCCGCTGATCCCCGAGGTCGCCGACTGCGCGGCGTGCACGATCTGGTCGGCAGACTCCGAGGCCAACTGCCCCGGGCTGGCTGATCCCGATCGCGAGTCGCCGCTGCACCCGGCGACCAGGATGGCCGCGGTGGCGGCTGTCCATGCCGTTCTCTGACGCACTTCCCATCCCCTCGGCGATCCTGCTGGGCCGCCCCATGGCCTGAAACCGTGCCGATCTGTTCATCAGTGTACAGCGCGTTCCGCCCGCCTCCCCACCGCTCCGCCGCCGCCCGCTGGGGCTGGGAGGAGTGCCGAGTACACTCGGTCTCCGTGTCCGCTCACCGCGCCGCGGGCTGGGCCTGCATCGCGGCCGCCCTCACACTCTCGTTCGCTGCCTGCGGCTCCACGACGACGGCTCCGAGCACCAAGGGCGACGTCGCCAGGGTGGCTGGGACCGTGATCACCCAGGAGCAGCTCGACATCCGGCTGCAGAGCGCTCTCGCCGACATCTCCGATGCGGGGGGTCCGACCAACAATCAGGGAATGCTGACCGCGGTCACCTCCACGGTGATCGGCAGCCTGATCTTCGACAGCGTGGTCGCCCAGGAGGCGAGCAGGCTGCACATGGCGGCCAGCTCGAGCCAGGTGGCCGACAGGATCGTGCAATTCACCCAGGACGCGGGAGGGACGGCCCAGCTTCAGGCCCAGCTCGCCGCCGCAGGCCAGTCCATGGCCGGGCTGCGCGACGAGATCACCTCGTCGATCAACGAGGAGAATGTGGAGAGCCACTTCGCCCAGGTGCGGGCCGCGCAGGTCATCCAGCAGCTCAACCAGGGTGCCACCTTCGCCTCGCTGGAGAGCCAGTACAACGATTCGCCCGACACCTCCAGCAAGGCCGGCCAGCTCGGGACCCTCAGCGCCGCTCAGATCAGCTCGGAGCTGGGCTCAGGCGTGCTCAGCGCCGTCGAGTCCACGAAGGCCGGGGAGTACACCCCGAGCGCGGTGCGCAACACCTCCGGCTACGAGATCATCCAGGTCGAGGCGCTGACAGCGACCACCTGGACGTTGCGAGAGATCCTGATCGCCGCCCCGCAGCCGTACACCGTGAAGGAGCGGCCCGACTGGTTCGCCGAGGAGGTCTACTACCAGATCTACCAGGACTGCCAGGCCAAGGAGATCAGCGTCTACGGTTCCTACGCCAGGGTGAAGGGGGCCAATCCGTGCACCTCGGGGCCGCCCACCGGCGCATCCCCCACGGTCTCTCCCACCCTGGCCCCGGGCTCGACCGCCTCCAGCACGGCCTCATCGACGCCGTCCGCCTCGCCGTCGCCGGCGCCAACCGGGTGAACGGAGAAAGGTGAGCGAGCCGGGGGCGGGGCCGGGCGGCCTCCGCTGGCTGCCACCCTCGCTGCGAGTGCGGAGCTTCCGCTGGTTCTGGGCGGCCCAATGGCCCGTGCTCCTCGGCACCTGGATGCAGCTGGTGGCGCTCGGCTACTTCGTCTACACCCAGACCCACAGCGTGACCGCGGTGGCCGTCGTGTCCGCCGCGGATGGCATCCCCTCGGTGGCCCTCTCCCTGGTCGGCGGGGTGCTCGCCGACCGCCACCCCCGGCGCCGGATCCTGCTCCTCACCCAGAGCAGCCTGGGGCTCAGCTCCGGGGTGCTCGCCATCCTGGCAGTCACCGGCCACGCCGGTCTCGGCGCCATCATCGCCGTCGCCGTCGTCTACGGCAGCAGCGACGCCGTCGACCTGCCCACCCGCCAGGCTCTGGTCGCCGACCTGGTGGAGCGCGAGGTGGTCCTCAACGCCATGGCGCTGGGGGCCTCGGCGATGAGCGTGGCGCGGCTGCTGGGCCCGGCCCTGGCCGGGGTCCTCTACGCTGTCGCAGGTCCGGGGGTCTGCTTCGGCAGCCTCGCCCTGGCCTACCTGGTCCCGATCTCGGTCCTCTGGCTGGTCATCCCGGACATCGCCCCCTCGGGAGGCAGCGCCCAGCGGCGCATGGGGGCGGAGATCCGGGCCGGGCTGTCGGCGGCCGCCCACAATCCGCTGCTGCGCGGGGTCCTCGGCGCGGGGGCCGCGCTCTCGCTGCTCGGCGTCTCCTACATGCCGTTCCTGCCGGTTCTGGCCAGCACCCGGTTGCACGGCGGCTCCGGGGTGCTCGGCCTCATGTACAGCGTCGGCGGCATCGGCGGTCTCGTCGGGGGGCTGCTCCTGGGCGCCCTGGGTCGGGGTCGGGGCCGGCGCTGGTTCCTGATCGGGGGTGGTGTCCTGTATGCGGTGAGCCTGGCGACAGTGGCTCGTTCGACCTCGTTGGGATACACCATCCCAGCGCTGGTCGGAGTCAGCCTGGCCTTCGTGGCCATCAACACCACGCTCACCACCGTGCTCCAGACCGACGCCGATCCGGCTCTGCGCGGACGGCTGCTGGGCCTGTACGCCACCCTGGCGGCCGGCCTCCAACCCCTCGGCACCCTGACCTACAGCGCCCTGGGTCTCAGCCACCTGTTCGACGGGGTGGCGGTGGGGGCCGTCGTCGTCGGCGTCTCGGCCATCGCCGTCGGGCTGCGCAGGGATCTCCACCGGGCGGAGGAGACGGCGCCGGCACCGGCCCCTGCGGTCGGTCTCGGGGCGTGAGGTCGTTCCTCGCCGTCGCGGTCCGGCCTCCGGCGCAGCAGCCGGTCGCCGAGCTGATCGAGGCCCTGCGCGGCCGGGTGGCGGGTGTCCGCTGGGTCGACACCGCGACCACCCACATCACCCTTCACTTCTTCGCCGACCTGCCCGCCGATCGTCTCGGCCAGGTGGCTGAGGCGGTGCGCTCCGCGGTGGAGCCCGTGGCCGCGTTCCCGCTCCGGCTCGGCGGCCTGGGCAGCTTTCCGTCGGCTTCGCGGGCGCGGGTCCTGTGGCTCGGCCTGGCGGAGGAGGCCCCGGCGCTCGGCAGTCTCGCAGCCGCCGTCCAGGGGGCGGTCGCCGGCTGCGGCTTCGAGCTGGACGGGCGTCCCTTCCACCCTCACATCACCCTGGGCCGGCCCGGGCCTCGGTTCGACAGGGCGGCCTGGCGGTGGGAGCTCGGCGGGAGCCACCCTTTCCCGGTGTTCCTCGCCGCTCGCGTCACCCTGTTCGAGTCTCACGGCGGGCATCACGCCCGAGAGTACTTTTCGCTGGGCCCTCGGCGGCCCGAAGAGCTGTGAACGACGACCGTCCCCACTGGGTCTCGCTCGACCAGCTCCGGCTGCGGCGCAGCGAGAAGTGGCGCAGCCACCCGTCACAGCGGTCTCCGTGGGAGCTGGGGCGGAGAGCCTCAGCTCAGAGCGGCAGGCCCTGCTCCAGGTAGCCCATCGCCTCGTCCAGGGCCGGGATCAGCGCCGGTCCACTGCATTCCGGGGTCCGCGGCGAGCGGCTCCAGGGTGGTCATCATCACCCCGAGCACCGCGCCGGTGAAGGCTCGCACCCGATGGTCGTCGGGGGTCCGCCGCGCCCGTGCCGCCACCGCCTCAGCGAGCAGGCGGAAGGTGCGGGTGAGCTCGTCGATCATGCGGGCGCGCACCTCGGGAACCGAGAAGGTGAGTGCGGTCCTCAGCGCTCTCGAGCTCGCGCTGCTCCTCGGAGAGGTCGGCCTCGAGCGAGGCGAACGATCTCAGGGTCGCCCGCACCGCCTGGAGTGGGCGTCATCTCCGGCGGTTGGCCGAGGAACCCCTGGAGCAGCAGCTCGTCGTAATCGTCGCGGAGAACCACGTCCTCCTTGGTGGGGAAGTAGCGGAAGAATGTGCTCGGCGACACCTCGGCGGCCTCGGCGATGTCCTCCACGGTGGTCGCCCTCGTAGCCCCGCTCGCGGAAGAGACGCATCGCCTCCTGCTGGATCGAGGCCCGGGTCCTCGCCTTCTTGCGCTCGCGGAGCCCGGCCGGTCTGTCCCCGAGCGGGTCTGACGACGTCATCTCGAGCCCATCCCCACCGCCCCCTGGCCAACCGTGTCGTCGTCGATGCTCATGGCGGAGACGGCCGCCAGCCCGGCCGGCGATGCGGCTCGGCGGCTCAGCGGCGACGGCGCACGGCATGCCGGGCGGTGCGCAGCGGCATCCACAACAGGGTGAGCAGCACGCCGAGAGCCGCGATCCCCACCGAGACCAGCAGGGAGGCGTCCATGCCGCGGACGAAGGCGCCGCGAAGCGCCTGGGCGAGCGCCGTGGAGTGGAGCTGCTGGGCCACCGCCAGCCCCTGGGTGAGGCCGCTCTTGGCGACCGACGCCAGGGCGGCGGGGAGACCGGCCACGTGGAGCTGGGACTGGTAGACGGAG
The DNA here is from genome assembly GCA_963716555.1 of uncultured bacterium. Taxonomy (GTDB): domain Bacteria; phylum Chloroflexota; class Dormibacteria; order Aeolococcales; family Aeolococcaceae; genus JAJZNI01. The sequence goes on from CAVQTJ010000018.1 coordinate 27,586, forward strand.
GCCAGTGCGCTGCCGAACACCGCAGCGCCGAGCGGGGCGCCGAGCTTGTTGAGCGCCTGCAGGACCCCGCTCGCCACGCCGCTGCGCTCGGCGTCGATCTGGCTGAGGGCGGCCGACGCCGCCGGTGCGAAGACCAGCCCCATGCCCAGTCCCAGCCCCGCCATCCAGGCGGCGGTGAAGCCGGTGCCGGTGGCCAGGCTGGTGGTCGCCCCGATCAGGCAGGCACCGCCGATCACCGCGAAGCCGAGGGCGATCACCAGCTTGGGACCGATCCTGCGGGTGAGCCGGTCCGCAGGGCAGGGCTCCGACCATCAGCCCGCCGATCAACGGCAGGAGGCGGAAGCCGCTGCCCATCGGGTCCACCCCGGTGACCCCCTGGAAGTACTGGGGCAGGGTGAAGATGGCCCCGATCATCGCCACCGATGCCACCGCCAGCAGCACCACGCCCCAGGTGAAGCTGGGCGAGCGGAAGAGCTCGATGTCGATGAGCGGCTGACCGCCCGGGCGCCGGTTGAGGACGGCCTCCCAGCTGATGAAGCCGACCATGAGCACGACCCCGACCACCAGCGGGACCACCGCGCTGACGCTCCCCCAACCGTTCTGACCCGCCTGGATGAAGCCGTAGGTGATGGCGACCAGCGCGGCGGCGGACGAGGCGACGCCAACCAGGTCGAGACCGGGGGTCTTCGACGCCTTGGACTCGGGGACCAGCGCCAGCACCGCGACCAGTCCGAGCAGGGCGACCGGGACGTTCATCAGGAACACCCATCCCCACCAGGCGTGGGTGAGGAGTAGCCGCCCAGGATCGGACCGATCGGGAAGGCGACGAAGTTGACCGCGGCCCAGATGCCCACCGCTCGGGGCCGCTCCTCCTCGGTGAAGAGGACCGCCAGGGCGGAGATCGCCATCACGATCAGTGGGGCCCCGGCAAAGCCGAGCATGACCCGGGCGGCGATGAACTCGTCGGGGGTCCGCGAAAGGGCGCAGGCGACGGAGGACAGGGCGAATAGGCCGAGGGCGCCCACCATGACCCGCTTGCGACCGATCCGGTCGCCCAGCAGCCCGGCGGGCAGCATCAGCGCCGCCAGCACCAGGAGATAGCCAGAGGAGAACCACTGGAGATCGCTCTCGCTAGCGTGGAGCTGGGTGGCGAGGGTGGGCAGCGCGACGCTGAGGACGGTTCCGTCGAGGCCCACCGCCAGGACCGCGAGCATGGTCGCGCCGAGGGCCCACCACCTCCTTGCGCCCGGTCGGGCTGCCGTAGTCGTGGCGATCATGGCAGCCACCTCCTTCTGACATTGACTATCAGAATGATGATAAGCGTCGATGGCACTCCATGTCAAGAGATAGTAGCTATCAGATTTTGCCTCGGTCGTCCATCTCCAGCACCCATCGACGTCGTGTTGCCGTTCGAGGCAGCGCTGAAGCCCCTCCGGGCGGGGGGGGCCGGTCGCCTACACTCGGCCGCCATGACCGAGCCGATCCTGGTCCGTCTGCAGCCCTCCGACTGGTCCGCCTACCGCGAGATCCGGCTGGCGGCGCTGGTCGACTCGCCGAGCGCCTACGGCTCCACCCTGGTCCGCGAGGAGCGGCTCGGCGAGCACGAGTGGCGCTTCCGGATCGTGCGCGGCGCCACCTTCGCGGCCAGGGCGGCCGACCGGCTGGTCGGCACCGCAGCCGGGATCCCGGGTGAGGAGGCGGATGCGGCCGAGCTCGTGGCCATGTGGGTGCACCCTGACTGGCGCCGGCGGGGAGTCGGCGGCATGCTGGTCCAGGCCGTGCTCGACTGGGCCGCGGGCGAGGGCTGGCACCGAATCAGCCTCTGGGTGTCAGTCGGCAATCAGCCCGCGGAGGCGCTGTACGCGCGGCATGGCTTCGTTGCCACCGGGGCGACCGAGCTGATCCGCCCCGATGACCCAACCCGCCTCGAATTGGAGATGGCCCGCTCCCTCTGAGCATTGCGCGCCCCGCTCCACGTCGCAGCCACGCTGCCGCCCCCGGCCGCCCGCGGGGGGAGTGCTGCCGGAGGGAGCTCATACGGTGTGCAGAGCTCACACGGTGTGCGGAATTCACACGGTATGCGGAGTTCACATGGTATGCAGAGTTGCCACCTTCACACCTTCATACCCCATGAAGTGCATGGGCGCCCTCCCGACGCGCCCCCGCACACCCTGCACGTCAGCGCCCGCGAATACGCGAATACGCGATTACAGGGCGACCACGAGAACTCCCCATCCGAAGCGGAGCTCAGCTGACCCGACCCTGAGCCAGGCAGCCACCGCCCGCGAACGTGACCTACCTCACCAGCGGATTGGGCAGCTCCGCATCGATCTCGTACTGCTCGAGTGCGGCGGCGACCTGATGGCGGGGGATCTCCCCTGCCCGCGCCAGCCCATCCAGCACCGCCACGGTCACATGCTCGCTGTCGGTCTCGAAGTGGCGGCGGAGAGCCTGGCGGGTGTCGCTGCGGCCGAAGCCGTCGGTGCCCAGTGGGACGAAGTCCTGAGGCACGAAGCGAGCCACCTGATCTGACACCGCCTTGAGGTAATCGGTGACCGCGACGATCGGCCCGGGACGTTCGCCGAGCTGCTCGACGATGTAGGGGATGCGTGGCTCCGCATCGGGATGCAGCCGGTTCCACCGCTCCACCTCCAGGGCGTCGTTGCGGAGCTGCTGATAGCTGGTCACGCTCCAGACGTCGGCGGCGGTGTCGTGGTTGGCGGCGAGGTGCTGCTGGGCGCCGAGCGCCGCCGCCATCGCCGTCCCGCTGGCGAGGATGGTGGCGTGGTGGCTGCGCCCGTCCCCGGAGGGATGGGCGAGGTAGAGGCCGCGGAGGATGCCCTCCTCGACTCCCTCGGGCTTGGGGGGCTGAGGGTAGTTCTCGTTGTAGAGCGTGAGGTAGTAGAAGATGTCCTCGTCGTCCACGTACATGCGGCGAATCCCATCGCGCAGGATGATCGCCAGCTCGTACGCGTAGGCGGGATCGTAGATGCGCACGTTGGGGATCGCCGAGTAGAGCAGCGGTGAATGGCCGTCCTGGTGCTGCAATCCCTCGCCGTTCAGGGTGGTGCGGCCGGCCGTCCCTCCGAGCATGAAACCCCGGCCCCGCGCATCTCCGAACGCCCACACCAGGTCGCCGATCCGCTGGTAGCCGAACATGGAATAGAAGATGTAGAAGGGGATCATCGGCTCGCCGAAGGTGGAGTAGGCCGTTCCGGCAGCCGTGAACGAGCCCATCGAGCCGGCCTCGGTGATGCCCTCCTCCAGCAGCTGGCCGTCCTGGGCCTCGCGGTAGCTCAGCACCATCTCGGCGTCGACGGGCTCGTACTGCTGGCCGTGGGCGGCGTAGATCTTGACCTCGCGGAAGAGCGCATCCATCCCGAAGGTGCGGGCCTCGTCGGGGATGATGGGAACGATCCGCCGGCCCACCTCCTTGTCGCGCAGCAGGTTGCGCAGGATGGCGGCGAAGGCGGCGGTGGTGGAGGCAGCCCGGCCCGCCGATCCGGTGAAGGCATCGCGGTAGGGCGCTTCCGCCGGTACCTCCAGCTGCTTGCGCCTCTGCCCGCGCTTGGGTACCGGCCCGCCCAGAGCCCGCCGCCGGCTCATCACATACTCGACCTCGGGCGACTTCGGGTCGGGCCGGTAGTACGGAGGCAGCCCTTCGGAGAGCTGCTTGTCGGTGATGGGAAGCTCGAGACGGTCGCGGAACGCCTTGAGCTCCTGGTCGGCGAACTTCTTGATCTGGTGGGTGGCGTTGCGGCCCTCGAACCCCTCGCCCAGGGTCCAGCCCTTGATGGTGTGGGCCAGGATCACGGTGGGAAGTCCCTTGTGCTCCACCGCCAGCTTGTAGGCCGAGTACACCTTGCGATAGTCATGCCCGCCGCGGCGCAGCCGGCGCAGATCGTCATCGGAAAGGTGATCGACCAACCGCCGCAGCCGCGGGTCCGGACCGAAGAAATGCTCGCGGATGTAGGCGCCCAACTCGACGCTGAACTTCTGGAACTGTCCGTCGTTGGTGCTGTTCATCTTGTCGACCAGGACGCCATCGACGTCCCGGGCGAGCAGCGGGTCCCACTCGCGGCCCCAGATCACCTTGACGACGTTCCAGCCCGCGCCGCGGAATATCGACTCCAGCTCCTGGATCACCTTGCCATTGCCCCGCACCGGGCCGTCAAGGCGCTGCAGGTTGCAGGAGACCACGAAGATCAGGTTGTCCAGGCCTTCGCGCGCCGCCAGCGCCAGGGCCCCGGTGCACTCCGGCTCATCGCACTCACCGTCGCCAAGGAATGCCCACACGCGGGATTCGGAGGTGTCGACCAATTCCCGGTTGTAGAGGTATCGATTGAACCTGGCCTGGTAGACAGCGTTGAGCGGTCCCAGCCCCATCGAGACGGTCGGGAACTCCCAGAAGGACGGCATCAGGCGCGGATGCGGGTAGGAGCTGAGCCCTCGCCCCGCGGTCTCACGCCGGAAGTGATCGAGCTGATCCTCGCTGAGCCGGCCCTCGAGAAAGGCCCGCGAATAGATGCCGGGAGCGGCGTGACCCTGGTAGTAGACCTGGTCACCCGGGGTGCCGTTGTCCTTGCCGCGGAAGAAGTGGTTGAAACCGACCTCGTACAGCGATGCGGAGGAGGCGTAGGTGGAGAGATGGCCGCCGATTCCGTCGTACTTCTTGTTGGCCCGGGCCACCATCACCGCCGCGTTCCAACGCACTATCCGCCGAACCCGGCGCTCCATCTCCTCGTCGCCGGGGAACCATGGCTCCTCCTCGGGAGGGATGGTGTTGATGAAGTCGGTCTGCACCATTGCGGGGATGCCGACCTGCAGCCGCTTGGCCCGCGCCAGCAGCTTGCCGATGACGTAGCGTGCCCGGCTCGGACCCTCAGTGGCGACCAGGGTCTCGAATGACTCCAGCCACTCGCCGGTCTCGTCGGGATCGACATCGGGGAGCTGCTGGAGGAAGGCGTCGAAGGTCATGAGGAGAGGGTACTAGACCCGCCTGCTCCCGCTCCCCCCCGCCAGCACTAGCGGTGAGCGCGCTTGGGTGCCACCCCCACCCGGGGCCGTCCTGGGTTGGTCTCGAAGCCGACGCCCTTGCGACGAGCCACGTCGGCTGCTCTGTCCGCCTTCTGGAGCAGTTCGACCGCTGACTCGGGGGCGCCGCAGTTCACCGCGATGCCGACGTGGGCCTGCAGGGAGAGGGGCAGCCCCGCGCTCACCACGAAGGGCTCATCGACGGCGGCCAGCAGCCGCTCTGCGACCAGGCCCGCATCGGCGGCGCTGTCGAGGTCATCGAGAAGGGCGCCGAGCTGATCGTCGCGCACCCGGGCCAGGGTGTCGGCGGAGCGGACCAGCCGCTGCAGCCGCTTGGCGAGCTGGACCATCAGCCGGTCGCTCGCCGCAGCCCCCATCCCATCTCTGACCGCGCTGATCGAACCGGCGAGGTCGATCACCATCACCGCCACCGGGTGCACCTGACGGGAGCGCCGATGCAGGGCGTGCTCGACCCGGTCGTGGAAGAGCATCCGGCTCGCCAGGTTGGTGAGCGGGTCGCGAAACGAATTGGCGGCGAAGACGTCGGGATCGGGAGCGGGGCTGACCCCGGTGAGCAGCCGGCCGTATTCCAACCGGGCCAACGCGAGGGCGGTGTGGGCGGACAGCTCAGCCACCAGGCTGGCCTCGGCCGGGCGCACCGGATCGTCGCCCAGGACAGCCAGCTCGCCGAGCAGGTGCCCGCCGGCCCGGAGTGGGTAGCGCACCGCCGCGTCCTCCCCAGCCTCCTCGTCGAGGAGCAGGTGCCAGCCTCCGGGCGCGGCCGACGCGAGCCGGATCCTGCGCCCCGGAATGAGGTCCTGGGCGGCGGCCCGGACGGCGACCACGACCTCCGCTTCGGTGGCGGAGCGCCCGAGTTCGAGCGCGGCCGCGGTGAGGCCGTCGATGGGGTCCAGCTCGAACTCTTCGGAGCCCGACCCGTCGATCAGGGTGATGGCCGGCAGCTCGGGAATGGGCGCCTGGTGGTGGAGCACAGCTGAAGGCTAAACGCACCACGCGGGTCATCCGCACCGCATCACCCGTCTGTCATGGGTCGTCGCGGGTCGCGGCACAGCCCGTCAAGAGGCCGCCGCAAAGCGCACCAAAGCGTGACGGCGGTCCGAGCCCGGAGCACGGGTCGGGGTGATCGAGCGGTTGGGACAGGCTCAGGGTGGACTCGACTGGCTACCATCGCCGGGCATGGAGCAGATTGCGGCTGCGGCGCGCCCGCTGCGGGATGGCACGGCCGACGTCGAGGCCGCCGCCCGTGCTCTGGCAGAGCGCCTTCCTGAGCGGCTGGCGCCCTTTGCCCGACTGGCGTACAACTTCCGCTTCAGCTGGGACCCCGACGCCAAGGACATCTTCCAGGTCATCGACCCGATCCGTTGGGAGCACTCCATGGGCAACCCGGTGCGGCTGCTCACCGAGACCTCCGCGGCCGCCCTGCAGCGAGCGGTCGCCGATGACGCGCTGGTCCAGCGGGTCGAGGCGGCCCTGAGCCGGCTCACCGCCGACCTGGCCCGGCCCCCGATGCCCGGGCGCGCCTCACCGCGCCATCCCGTGGCCTTTCTCTGCGCCGAGTTCGGGGTCCATCGCTCCCTGCCCATCTACGCGGGAGGCTTGGGGATCCTGGCCGGCGACATCCTCAAGGAGGCCTCCGACATGGCCCTGCCCATGGTCGGGGTCGGGCTGCTGTACCGCGAGGGCTACTTCCTGCAGCGCATGGACCAGGCCGGCTACCAGCACGAATACTGGCGGCCGGTTGACCCCGAGCGGCACCCGGTTGCCCTGGTGAGCGGTCCGTACGGCGAGCCGCTCACGGTGAAGGTCCCGCTGCGCGGGCGCGAGGTGGTGGCCCAGGTGTGGCGGGCCGAAGTCGGCCGCACTCCGCTCTTCCTGCTCGACGCCGAGCGGCCGGAGAACAGCCGGGTCGATCGCTGGATCACCGGGCGCCTCTATGTGGCGGACCGGGAGATCCGGCTGGCCCAGTACGCGCTGCTCGGGATCGGCTCGATCCGGGCGCTGCGGGCCATGGGCATCGATCCCTGCATCGTCCATCTCAACGAGGGCCACGGTGGCCTGGCTCCGCTCGAGATGGCCCGGCTGGAGATGGCTGCGGGCCGCGACCGTGCCACCGCCTTCAGCATGGCCCGCGAGCGGACCGTCTTCACCACTCACACCCCGGTCGCAGCGGGCAACGAGGGCTACGACGTCTCGGAGATCGAATCAGTCCTCGGCGACTACCCGGTCGAGGTGGGCCTCGATCACGGCGGCTTCCTCCACCTGGGGCGGACCCACCCCGACAATCCCCACGAGCCGTTCGTGATGACCCCGCTCGGCATCAAGATGAGCCGCTTCGCCAATGGGGTGAGCCGGCGCCACGGGGAAGTGGCCCGGCAGATGTGGCAGCCGCTCTTCCCGGAGCGCCCTGCCGAGACCGTTCCGGTCGGATATGTCACCAACGGGGTGCACGTCCCCTTCTGGATGGCGACCCCGATGCGCCGCCTCCTGGAGCGTCACCTGGGCAAGGGCTGGGAAGAGCACGGCGCCGACCCGGCGACCTGGGTGGGGGTGGACGCCATCCCCGACGCCGAGCTGTGGGAGGTCCGCAACCAGCAGCGCGCCACCCTGGTGGAGATGGCCCGGGAGCAGACCATCGCCAACCGCCTGGCGCGCAACGATCGTCGCGAGCTGGTGGAGGCGGCGGAGACCGGATTCAGCGACCACGCCTTCACGATCGGATTTGCTCGACGGCTGGCCACCTACAAGCGCCTGTACATCCTGACCATGCAGCTGAACCGGATCCGGGATCTGGTGTGCGATGACCTGCGGCCGATGCAGCTGCTGGTGGCGGGCAAGGCTCACCCCCAGGATGAGGAGGGCAAACACTCGGCCCAGGGCATCTTTGAGCTCGTCCACGATCCGGTCGCCGCGCAGCGGATCTCCTTCTTGGACAACTACGACCTGGCGATCGCCCCGGCACTGGTGGCGGGCTGCGACCTCTGGGTCAACCTGCCCCGGCCACCGCTCGAGGCGAGCGGCACCAGCGGCATGAAGTCGGCGCTGAACGGCGGTCTGAACCTCTCCATCCTGGACGGCTGGTGGGCCGAGGCGTTCGACGGCGAGAACGGTTGGGCGCTGCCCGGGGAGGTGGCCTTCGACGCGCACATCCAGGACCAGCGCGATGCCGCGGTCTTCTACGACGTCCTTCAGCAGGAGGTGGTGCCGCTCTTCTACGAGCGCGGTGCTGATGGGGTGCCGCATGCTTGGATCGCCAGGGTCAAGCGGTCGCTGCGCACCATCGCTCCGCGATTCTCGGCGACCCGGATGCTGCGCGACTACATCGACGAGGCCTACGACCTGCGCTAGGTCCTGGAACCTAGGGAGGGCTGCTGGCGCTCGCCGCCTCGAGGATCCGGCGCGCCCCCTCCGCCGGTCCCCCGCGGTGGCGGAACACCGCGGTTCCGGCCACCAGCACCGTCGCTCCCGCGGCGACACAGGCCGCGGCGTTCTCCGGCTCGACGCCGCCGTCCACCTCGAGCTCGACGGACACGCCCTGGGAGTCGATCTCCCGGCGCAGCTGGGTCACCTTGGTCAGGCAGCGGGGGATCAGAGCCTGGCCGCCGAAGCCGGGGTCGACGGTCATCACCAGGGCCAGGTCCATGGCGTCGAGGACGTCGAAGAGGGCTCGACGCGGGAGTGCTCACGTTGATGGCGCCACCCGCCCGGCAGCCCAGCTCGCGGATGGCGTGCAGGGTCCGGTGGAGGTGGGGGCAGGTCTCCCAGTGCACGGTGATGGCATCAGCGCCCGCCTGCGGCGAAGGTGGTGCAGGTGACGCTCGGGCTCGCGGATCATCAGGTGGGCCTCGAAGGGCAGGTCGGTCTCGCCGCGCAGAGCCCGCAGGGTGTCGGTGCCGAAGGTGAAGTTGGGCACGAAGTCGCCGTCCATGACATCGATGTGGAGCCGGTCGGCGCCGCCCCCTTCCAGGGCCTGGACCGCCTCGGCCAGGCGGCCGAAGTCGGCAGCCAGCAGCGAGGGGGCGATCACGATGCCATTGACGCATCTCGGCCAGGTCCCGGGCATTGCCGCAGAGTACGGCATCCGCCATCACATCGCAGCGGACGCGTCGTTGACCGGCTCCATCCGGGCCCATATACTCGGCCCACCCATGGGCGAGAAGGGCAACCAGCCACGTCGCGTCGCGCTCCCCGAGCCTCCGACCGTCAGCTCGTAGGCGGTCACCCCGGTGCGGCTCCTGCCGCGACGCCCGCCCACCGACCCGTCGCCAGCGCGCGTCCAGGGTCATCCGCCCGCCGACGAGGAGTTCCGCGCCATCATCGCGGCGGCCGCCCCGGCCGGCGAGCCCGACCTCGTCGGTGTCGAGCATGAGTACGCGGTCGACACCGCGGGCCGGCAGATCCCCTTTCGGCCCCTGATCCACACCCTCGAGCTGGGGGTGCGTCATCTCCAGCCCGACGATCCCCACGCGTACCCGATCCCATCCGGGGCGGTGCTGAGCGCGGACGGCAATGAGGCGCTGATCGCCCTGCCACCTGCTCTGGTCGCTCCGGGGTTCTCCGAGGCGAGTCGCCCGGACCGCCGAGCGTGAGCGCCGATCCCTGATCCACCGGCTCGGACCAGCCCACGGGCTGCGCGGCCACTCCACCCGCCTCAGCGTGCGCACCCTGGACTTCGCCGGCGATTGGATCGCGGCGGTGATGGCGAGCCGGTTCGCCGCCCCCATGATGCTGCTGCTGGACAGGGCCACCTCGCCGGGACTGCTGATCCGACCACGCCCCTGGCGCACCCAGGTGGAGGGCGAGTTCATCGTCGGACCTCAGCTCTCTGCAGCCCTGGTGTTCGTCGCGGCCGCGGTCAGGACCTCGGTTGCCATGGGCCTGAGCGGGGAGCATCGCGAGCGCGAGCTTCCCAAGGTGCGGGCGCTGGTGGTGCCCGCGGCGCCGCACTTCGGTTGGTACGTCGACCGCAGCGCCTTCGCCTGCGATCTGCACGCGGAGCGGTCGCGCCGCGCGGCTGCGCACCGTCGATGGGCGCACGCTGTCCGCCCAGGCGGTGCTGGAGAATGCCTGGACGGTGGTCCGCCCCGCCGTCGCCGGGTCCGCCGGGACTGAGGAGCTGCACCTGGTCGATGGAGTGGTGTCGGGGAGGCTGCCGCTCCCCCTCGAGGGGGACATGGGGCCCGCCGGCATTGACATCGCGCCCCTGCGCCGTGGCCGCGGCCCCGGTGCCGCCGGTGACGAAGCCTCTGACATCGGGTGGCTTCGCCCCCGCCACCGTGCCAAGGTTGGAGTGGAGCTGGCGCCGGTCATGATCACCTGGGAGACCGTGGTCCTCCTCATCGTCGACGAGCAGCGCCGCCGGCGGGCCTTCGCCGTGATTCCGCGTCACCTGCTGACCGCGGCGCTGCAACTCCTGGACGCGGGCCGCCTCGACGGCGCGATCTCCGAGTACATGCGGCACTCCAAGGGTGACCGGGTGCTGATCTCCAACGCGCAGACCCGTCAGCCGGGCCTGTTCGACAGCCTACCGTCGCGCGGGGCTCTGGTGCCCCCTGAGCGCGAGCCCTCCGAGCAGGGCGCGTTCCAGTTGGCCTAGACCCAGATGCCCAAGGGTCAGCCTCCCATCGAGGAACTGGTCGACGGCTTCATCGCAGCCGACAACGGTGGACCGGTGGCGCCCTGCGGCAGGTGGCCGCCGCGGTCCGGTCCGCCCGGTGCGGGGCCAATCGCTTCCCACTCCGCCTGCTGGTCGGAATCGCCACGTTGATCCTTGCGGGTGGTGGGGTGACCCTGGGATTGGCGGTGACCGGCGGACCCCCCTGTCGTCCGGCCGACCCCGGGGCTCGGGACGCCGTCGCCGAGCGGCGCCGCCACCGCGACCCCGGCTCTGTCCACACGGACGCCAACGTCGTCGCCGGCGGCCGGCTCCCCACCCACGCCGACGCCAAGCTCGTCAGCGACGCCGAAGACCTCGCCCACCCCGAAGCCCACTCCCAAGCCGACGCCGACACCCAAGCCGACAGCCACTCCCACTCCCACCCCCGCCGCCCCCCACCCCGGCCACCCCGACCGTCTCCCTCGCGGGAGGCGACGTCGGCATCACCGTGCGGGAGGGTTCACCCAAGCGCAGGCAGTGACCTTCACGGACCGATCCGGCGGACACTCCCCTCCTCTACGCGGCGGCCTTCACGGTCAGCGTGACACGACGCTGAATGTGACGGCTCCGACCACCACCGGATTCCCGCCAGCACCGACTACACGTACGACATCCAAGGGTGGGTCTCCGGCTGCCCACGGCCACATCCGTCGCAGACGAGTTCAGGATCAGGGGCCGGGTGACTCTGGCGCGTCGGGTGGGACCGCGTCGGTCAGAGCTGAGCCGCCGCCTGCGGCGTCCAGGAACCAGCGCAGCTCGCCGTCCGGTGGCCTCACCCCGGCGGCGGGGACGCTGCCCCGCACCACCCCGCGCAGCGCGTCGCCCTTAGCGGTCCCGGTCACCAGGAAGGCGACCCGCGCCGCGGCGTTCAGCACCGGGAGGGTGAGGGTGATCCGGTCATACGGGGGGTAGTCGGCACGAGCCCTGACCGCCCAGCGGTCGTGGACCTCCAGGGCGGCCTCCCCCGGGAACAGCGACGCGGTGTGGCCGTTCTCACCCACCCCGAGCAGAACGCAGTCGAGGCGGGGGACCCGGGCGGCCCCCCATGGCGGGCAGGTTGATGCCAGAATCGACGAATACTCGGCGGCCGCGAGATCGAGATCGGCACGCTCCGCCTTCATGCGGTGGACCTGGGCGGGCGGGATGAGCACGTGGTCGAGGAGGTTCTCCCTGGCCAGCCGGTAGTTGCTGGAGGGGTCGTCGGGCGGCACCGCGCGCTCGTCACCGAAGAAGACCTCCCAGTGCTCCCACTCGCCACGCTCGCGGCGGGGGGAGGCGGCCAGAGCCTGGTACAGCAGCCGCGGGGTGCCGCCCCCGGCCAGCGCGATGCGAAAGCGGCCGGAGGCCGCCGCGGCCTGTCGAGCCGCCTCGAGGATCCAGTCGGCCGCGGCGGTGGCCATCTGGCTGGGGTCGTCGCGAACGATCACGACGCCCGGCAGGCGAGCCACCTCGGTCATCGAATCACTGAGATGCCGCGGCTCACAGCCGCCGCCACTCCCGGCCATCCCTCGCCATGAACTCGTCGGCCTCGCTGGGGCCCCAGGTGCCGGCCTCGTAGTTGGGGGTGTGCACCCGATCCGGGGGATGGGCGCGCCAGCCGTCGAGGATGGCGGTGCAGATCCTCCAGGCCTCCTCCACCTCGTCCTCGCGGGCGAACAGCGTCGCATCCCCGTGCATGCAGTCGAGCAGCAGGCGCTCGTAGGCATCGGGGGACTGGCTGACGAAGCTGGAGCCGTACTTGAAGTCCATGTTGACGCTCTGGATCCGCATCGACTGGCCGGGAAGCTTGGCGCTGAGGCGCAGGGTGATCCCCTCGTCGGGCTGGATGCGCACCAGCAGCTGGTTGGGTTCGATGGAGTCCGGGGGCGGGGCACCTCCCACGGTGGCCCGATGACCGCTGAAGGGGGAGTGGGGAACCCGCCGGAACTGGATCGCGATCTCGGTGGCCCGCTTGGGAAGCCGCTTGCCGGTACGCAGGTAGAAGGGCGTCCCCGCCCAGCGCCAGTTGTCGATGTCCACCTTCATGGCGACGTAGGTCTCGCGCAGGGACTCGGGGTTGACCCCGGGCTCCTCGCGATAGCCGGGTACCGGTTCGCCGTCGATGAAGCCCGCCGCGTACTGGCCGCGCACGGTGTGGAGCAGCGCGTCCTCCGGATGGATCGGGCGGATCGCCCGGAGCAGCTTCACCTTCTCGTCTCGAACAGTCTCGGCCTCGAAGTTGCTGGGTGCCTCCATCCCCACGATGGCGGTGAGCTGCATGACGTGGTTCTGGATGATGTCGCGCAGCGCTCCGGCCTCCTCGTAGAAGGCGCCGCGGCCCTCCACCCCCAGGGTCTCGGCCACGGTGATCTGGACGTGGTCGATGTACTGGCGGTTCCAGATCGGCTCGAAGATCCCGTTGGCGAAGCGGAAGACCATCAGGTTCTGGGTGGTCTCCTTGCCCAGGTAGTGGTCGATGCGGTAGATCTGCGGCTCCTCGAAGGCGTTGTGGAGCGCGGCATTGAGCTCACGAGCGGTGGCCAGGTTGCGTCCGAAAGGCTTCTCCACGATCACCCGCCGAAACTCGTCCCCCTGCTCGCGGCTCAGCCCCTCGGCGCCCAGCTGCGCGGCCAGGCGGGCGACCCCGCTGGGCGGGATCGCGAAGTAGAAGATCCGGTTGCCGGCGGTGCCGTGACCGCGGTCGATGGCCTCGAGCCGCTTGTTCAGGGCGCCCAGGCCGCCCTCGGCCTCCTCCATCGGGGTGTAGTGGAGGGCGTCGGCGAAGCGGTCCCAGAGCTTGGCGTCGAGGCGGATCCGGGCGAAGCTGGCCACCGCCTCGCGCATCGAACTCGCGAAACTGCGCATCGCTGAGCCGGGTGCGCCCGGTGCCCATCATCGCGAAGCCGGTGGGGAGAAGCCCGTCGTGGGCGAGGGCATAGAGCGCCGGCACCAGCTTGCGCTTGGTGAGGTCGCCGGTCGCCCCGAAGATGACCAGCGCGCAGGGCGCCGTGGCCCCGGGAGCCGCCACCATCGGTGCCGCCTTCTCCTCAGGGACCACCCGGGTGCCGATCGTCGCCATCAGCGCACCTCAGATCCTGGCTCTGGAAGCCGTCCAGAACGGCCCCGCGGGGCCTGCCAGGATCTGTTCACCTCTCCATATCTCCAGCGAAACTAGCTCGCCGAGGCCACCGCCGCGCCGCGCACGATCTCGGCGAGCCCCTCCAGGACCTCGCTGAGGTCGCCCTCGATGTGCAGGCGGATCACCCGCCGGCCGTGGTCTCGGAGCGACTGCAGGTCCCCCTCGGCCTGGGCCCGCTCCAGCACCGCGAAGCCGAAGGGCTGCCCGGGGATGGCGGCGTCGGCGCTCTCCGTCGTCGTCACCTGGATGTAGACGCCGGTGTTGGGCCCGCCCTTGTGGAGCTGCCCCGTGGAGTGAAGGAATCTGGGCCCGAATCCCAGCGTGGTCGCCACCCGGTGGCGGTCGCGTATGGCGCTGCGGAACTCCTGCAGGGCCTCCTCGTGGGCGTCGCTGGGGTCGACGTAGGCCATGATGGCCACGTAGTCACCGGGACGGGCGCCGGACAGGTGGTTGAGCAGGGCCTCCTGCGGCGACGCCGCAGGACCGCCGCCGACCACCGAGACGCCCCCGGCGCCGGCCACCGCCCTTTCCGAGGGCAGGCTTCCGCTCTGCTCGTAGCCGGCCAGCACCCGCTTGGTGTTGTCCTTGGACTCCTGGACGTTGGGCTCGTCGAAGGGGTCGATCCCCAGCGACACCGCGGCCACCGCGGTGGCCATCTCCCAGCGGAAGAACTCGGCGGCCAGGTCATAGGGGTCGTTGAGGGTCAGGATCACCAGCGGCTCACCGGCGGCCACCAGGTTGTTGAGCTCGGGGTCCAGGGCCAGGGACTCGCCGGGCAGGTGCAGGGCCACGAAGAAGCGATCGTCGCCGTAGTGCTCGGGCCGGCCCAGGGGCTCGTCGCCGATCGGGATGTAGCCCTTGCCCTCCTTGCCGGTGGACTCGGCGATCAGCTGCTCGGCCCAGAGCGAAAAGGCGGAGAACCGCGGTGGGGTGACGATGGTCACCTTGTCCCGGCCGGCGGCGTGCTCGCGGCTCATGGCGGTGCCCAGGGCGAGCCCGGGGTTCTGCTGGGAGTCGGCCGAGCACCGGGTCCGCATGGCCAGGGCTCGGTCGAGGAGCATCCCGACGTCCAACCCCATCAGGGCTGCCGGGACCAGGCCGAAACAGGAGAGTGCCGAATAGCGCCCGCCGATGTCCGGAAAGTTCTCGAAGAGGTGGCGGAAGCCACGCTCCTGGGCCAGCTTGGCAAGCGGGGTCCCCGGATCGGTGATGGCGATGAACGTGCCGCCCGGGGTCCTCAACGCCCGCGGCGCCCACCGCCGCCCAGAAATGGGCGAGGTGCGAAGTGGTCTCCAGGGTGGTGCCCGACTTGCTGGCGACGATGAACAGGGTGCGACGCAGGTCGAGACGTCGCTCGAGGGAGGTGATCGCCTCGGGGTCGGTGGTGTCCAGGACGTGGAGGGTGGGGAAGCCCTCGGCGGTCTCGAACGAGGTCCGGAACACCTCGGGGCAGAGGCTGGAACCGCCCATGCCGAGCAGCACGCAGTCGGCGAAGCCGGCGTCGCGCACCCCGGTGGCGACCGCGGTGAGCTCGGGCAGGCGCTGCTGCATCGCAACCGGCGAGTCGAGCCAGCCCAGCCGGTTGCGGATCACCGCGGCGTGGGCCGCGTCGCCCGGCTTCCACAGCTCGGGATCGCGGTCCCAGATCCGCTGGACCAGCCGGTGGTCGGCGCTCAGGCCATCACCGGCGGCCAGACCCCTCGCCACCATCGGCGCGCCGTCGGAGCGGCTCCTGCGCAATGCGTCGACCTTCTCGGCGATCCGCCTGATCAGCTGGTCGTAGGAATCGGCGAAGGACTTCACCCCGGCGACCAGCAGGTCCTGGGTGACCTTCTCCATGCTGATGCCGACCCTGGCCAGGTCGTCGACGGTTCGCTGGGCACCCTCCCAATCCTCACGCACGGTGTCGGACTCGACAACTCCGTGGTCGCGGAAGGCCTCGATGGTGGCCGGCGGCATGGTGTCGACGGTGTCGGGACCGATCAGCGCCTCGGCGTAGACCACGTCTCGGTAGTTGGGGTTCTTGGCGCTGGTGCTCGCCCACAGCGGTCGCTGCAGGTGGCCGCCGGCGTCCCGCAGCTGAGCGAAGGAGTCGCCGCGGAAGTGGCGCTCGAAGGCTGCGTAGGCGAGCCGGGCGTTGGCGATCGCCGCCCGGCCGTGCAGGCCTTCGAGGGCGGCGTTGCCGGGGTCCGACTGGAGCTTCTCGTCGAGCAGCTTGTCGACCGCGGTGTCCACCCGGCTGACGAAGAAGGAGGCCACCGAGTGGACGTCGAGCGACTCGCCGGCGGCGCGACGACGCTCCAGCCCCTTGAGGTAGGCCTCGATCACCTTCTCATACGCGGAGAGGGCGAATATCAGGGTGACGTTGACGTTGACCCCGGCGGCGATCAGCTCCTCGATGGCGGGGATCCCCTCGGGGGTGGCCGGCACCTTGACCATGAGGTTGGGCCGGTCCACGCGCCGCCAGTAGTCCTTGGCGGTGGCGATGCTGCCCCGGGTGTCGTGGGAGAGCGGCGGGGGCAGCTCCAGGCTCACGAAACCGTCGGCACCGGCGGTGCGCTCGTGCACCGGACGCAGTGTGTCGGCCGCTCGCCGGATGTCGGCGACGGCCAGGCGCAGGAAGATCTCGTTGGGATCCTCCACCCCGTGGTCGAGCAGCTCGTGGATCTGCTCGTCGTAGTGGGTGCCGTCGGCGATCGCCTTCTCGAAGATGGTGGGGTTGCTGGTCATGCCGGTGACGTTGTCCTCGGCGATCAGCCGTCCCAGCTCCGGCCCGGTGACCAGCTCGCGGCTGATGTAGTCGAGCCACACCGACTGGCCGCGCTGGGCGAGCCTCTGCAGGGGGTTGGCTGCGGCCATCAGTGACCTCCGACGGTCTTGGCGGCGTCGCGAGCGGCCCTGGCGATGGCCTCGGCGTCGATCCCCGCGGCCGCCATCAGCTCGGCGGGCTTGCCGCTGCCGGGGAGCTCGCGCACCGCCAGGTGAAAGATCCGGGGCGGATGCTCATGGCCGGCCAGTGCCTCCATGACCGCCGCGCCCAGGCCCCCCTCGGGGGAGTGGTCCTCGACCACCACCAGGATGCCGCCGCAGTCGCGGGCGGCCTCGGCCAGCACATCGACGGCAATCGGCTTGACCGAGTAGCAGTCGATGACCCGGCAATTGATCCTCTCCTTGGCCAGAGTGTCCGCTGCGGCCAGCGCGTTGTGCAGGGTGACCCCGGCGGCGATGATGGCGGCGCGATCGCTGTCGCTGCGGCGCACCACCCTGGCTCCACCGATGGGGAACTCGTCGGCGTTGTCGTAGAGCACCGGGTAGGCGCCCCGAGTGGTGCGGATGTAGGAGATGCCGTCGCGGTCGGCCATCTGGGCCACCAGCTTGGCGGTGCTCACCGCGTCGGAGGGGTAGAGGACCGTCGACCCGTGGATGGCGCGCAGGGCGGCCAGGTCCTCGAGCGCCATCTGAGAGGGGCCGTCGGCGCCGATCTCGCTGCCCGCGTGCGAGCCAGAGAGCCGGATGCGGGCCTGGGAGATCGCCGCCATGCGGATGAAGTCGTAGGCCCGGGAGAAGAAGGCGGCGAAGGTGGAGGCGAAGGGGGTGTAGCCGCGCACCTGCAGACCGACCGCGGCGGCCACCATCTGCTGCTCGGCGATGTACATCTCGAAGAAGCGGTCGGGAAACGCCTTCTTGAACTCGTCGGCGTGAGTCGAGTTGCTCACCTCACCGTCCAGGGCCACCACCTCGGGCCGGGCGCCCAGCGCGGTGAGGGAGTCGCCGTACGCCTTGCGGGTGGCCACCTTGTCGCCCAGCTTGTAGGTGGGCAGGGTGACCTCTGCCTTCTCGCGCTTGATCGCCGGGACGCCGGCGCGGGGGGGCCTGACCTCGATGCGCAGGTCGCGCTCCCCGCCCAGCTCCCTGATCGCGCGCTCGGCCATGTCGGGTGGGAGGGCGACGCCGTGCCAGCCCTCCTTGTTCTCGATCTCGGAGAAGCCCTTGCCCTTGACCGTCTTGGCCAGGATCACGCAGGGACGGCCGGTGGTCTCGCGGGCGTCGACATAGGCGCCGTCGATCTGCTCCAGGTTGTGGCCGTCGATGACCAGGGCGCGGCAGCCGAAGGATTCGACCCGCTTGCGATAGGCCTCGAGGTTCCATCCGAACTCGGTCTCGCCGCGCTGGCCCAGGCGGTTGACGTCGACGATGACGGCGAGGTTGTCGAGGTTGTAGTGAGACGCCTTGTCGAAGGCTTCCCAGCAGGAGCCCTCGGCGAGCTCGCTGTCGCCGCAGAGCACCCAGACCCGGTAGGGGAGCCGGTCCAGGTACTTGCCGGCGAGCGACACCCCGACCGCGATGGGCAGCCCCTGGCCCAGGGAGCCGGTGGCCACGTCCACCCAGGGGATGACCGGGGTGGGGTGGCCCTCGAGGCGCGATCCGAAGGTCCGGTAGGTGAGGAGCTCTTCATCCGTGATCGCTCCGCAGGCCTTGTACAGGGCGTAGAGCAGCGGCGAGGCGTGCCCCTTGGAGAAGATCAGGTGGTCGTTGGTGGCCAGCTGGGGACGGCTGAAGTCGTAGCGGAGGTGGCGGCCGGCGAGCACCGCCATCAGGTCGGCGGCGGACATGCTGGAGGTGGGGTGGCCGGATCCGGCCCTGGTGCTGGCCCGGATGCCGTCGACCCGGATCTGCTGAGCCACCTCCTGGAGGGTCTCCAGGTCTGCCGGAGCCGCCAATTGGGTCGCCGCCATCGTCCTTCCTCCTCGTGGGGAGCCCGTTTCATTCGGGACTGGGGCACCGCCTCTTCGCACCATCCATGATGACGGCAGCGACGGGTGGGGCGCCGGGCGGTCGGTTCTGGGAGTGGCCGACAGGGGGGCCGGGGCCTGACAGAATGGGCTGCAGCGAAGGGGCGCTTCGCTAGGAGGAGTGCAGATGCCCGATTACGTCT
Organism: uncultured bacterium; assembly: GCA_963716555.1. Classification (GTDB taxonomy): domain Bacteria; phylum Chloroflexota; class Dormibacteria; order Aeolococcales; family Aeolococcaceae; genus JAJZNI01. The sequence continues at coordinate 46,348 of CAVQTJ010000018.1, forward strand.
CGCTGCCGGGGACCAGCCACGACCTCACCGCCACCGAGCAGGCTCGCACCCGCCTGTTGGGGGAACTGGGCGGAGAGGAGGCGCAGGAGACCATGGAGGTCACCCTGCTGCTCCGCGAGAACCCAGAGGGCCCCGGGCTGGCCCAGACCCTGGAGGAGATCAGCGCCCAGGCGCCCGGCCGGCGCCGGCACCTGAGTCTCGAGGAGCTGACCGCGGCCCACGGGAGCACGGAGGGAGACATCGAGCAGGCCTCGGCCTGGGCGCGGAGGTCGGGTTTGCTGGTCGGCGCCACCGACCCGGCGACCCGGCGGGTCAAGCTCACCGGCACGGTGGCGGAGATGGCCGTGGCCTTCCAGGTGGTGTTCGAACGCTGTGAGATGACGCTGCCCGGCGGCGCGACGGTCACCTACCGGGACCACCGGGGGCCGGCGTCGATCCCCACCGAGCTGGCCGGGATCGTGATCCACGTCGGCGGCCTCAGCGCCCGGCCCATCGCCCGGCCCCACCACCGGGTGGCGCATCCCAGCCACGTGGCGGCCACCTTCACCCCCGAGCAGCTGGCCGGGGTGTACCGGTTCCCGCCCGTGTCCGGTGGGGGCTCAGGGCTGAGATTGGACGTGGGCATGGCCGAGCTGGGCGGCCGGGTGGATGCGTCGGTGATCGGCTGGTTCACCGGGCAGCATCCCGGGGTCCGGGTGATCGAGGATGCGGCGGGCGGAGGGGAGCTGCCCCAGCCCGATCCGGGCGGGGCCGACGTCGAGGTGGCGCTGGACTGGCAGGTGATCGCCCGGGCGCTGCTGGAGGCCGCGCCCCAGGCCACCATCCGCCTGGTGGTCCGCTACGCGGCCAACACCGAGCAGGGCTTTGCCGACCTGTGGAGCTCGTTCGCGGTGGATCCCACCTATCACTTCACCGGGGTGTCCACCAGCTGGGGGAGCGCCGAGGACACCTGGACCTCGGGAGGGGCGTCGGCGATGGATGCCGCCGCCCAGGCCTGCCTGGTCCAGGGGATCTTCCACATCGTTGCCGCCGGCGACGACGGGGCCAGCGACGGGGCGACCGACGGCAAGGTCCATGCCGACTGCCCGGCCTCCAGCCCCAACGCGCTGGGGGCGGGGGGAACCCGGCTGGAGGTGTCGGGCGAGGCGATCGCCAGCGAGGTGGTGTGGAATGAGGCGGCCCTCCAGGAGGGGGCCGGGGGCGGGGGGGTGTCGATGTACTTCCCGGTGCCCACGTACCAGTCGGCCAACGGGATCGGCGAGACCTCGCTCAGCACCGGGCAGGCGGGCAGGTCCGAGCCGGACATGGCGGTGGACGCCGACCCGGTGACCGGCTACGAGGTGGTCACGGGAATCGGCGCGAACGGCACACCGACACTGCAGACGGTGGGCGGGACCAGCGCGGCAGCGCCGCTGCTCACCGCCGGGTTCACGGTGGTGTCGGCGGTGATGGGGGCGAGATTGGGCCGGATTCAGGACGCCGCCTATGCCCTGGCGGCGGCGGGGCGCGGGTTCCACGACGTGGTCCATGGGAACAATGCGTACCCGGAGGGGACCAAGGGGTACGACGCCGGCCTGGGCTTCGACGTGCCCAGCGGATGGGGGAGCCCGGTGTTCAGCGAGCTGGCCTCGGAGTTCCCAGGAGCCGTGCCCACCCGGGCCGGGGCGGGTGGTTCGGCCACGCTGACGGGTCGGGGGAGAGTACCGGCCCGGGAGTGGGTCGGGGATCTGGGCTGGCCGCAGCCGGGCGAGCGCCCATAGTTCGCCGCGAGGTCGGGCCTTGGTGCCCTCCCCGGCGGGCAATTGGGCAGAGAAAATCGGAAGGTGAGGAGCAGGACATGGTCACCAACCCGGCACTCGCCGACCTCGCGCATCTTGTCGGCCGCTGGCGGATGGAGCTGTACAACGCGGCATTCCTGCCAGACCGTGACCACCGGGTCGCCGGGTCGTTCGAGATCGACTGGATGGAGGATGGCTCCGCGCTGGTGATGCGCCAGGGCGATTCGGCTCATCCCCCGGCTGCCACCTGGATCATCGGGCGAGACGAGCACGAGCCGGACTATCTGGTTCTCTACTCCGACGACCGCGGTGTTTCGCGCATCTATCGGATGAGCTTCGAGGAGTCGCGATGGGCGATGTGGCGAGACACCCGCGAATTCAGCCAGCGTTTCAACGCGCTGGTGGATCCCGAGATGCAGGCGATCCGAGGACGGTGGGAGAAATCCACCGATCAGGGGGCGACCTGGGAGCACGATTTCAACATCGACTACTTCCGAGAAGGATCGTCAATCTCGAGCCGGCAGTCGAGCTGACCGGATCCGGCGCTTAGACTGTCTCGACCGAAGTGTTCACTGGAGCCAGGTACGCCAGGAGCGGCAACGTCAACATTGCCTACCAGGTCGTGGGCGATGGTCCGGTGGACCTGGTCCTGGTTATGGGCTGGGCTTCCCACCTGGCCTACGTGTGGGAGCTCCCCGCGCTGGCGTCGTTCCTTGACCGCCTGGCCTCGTTCTCACGACTGATCCTCTTTGACAAGCGAGGCTGCGGGATGTCGGATCGCGTCCATACGCCGCCCACTCTGGAGCAGCGCATGGATGACGTCCGCGCCGTGCTTGACGCGGTGGGCTCGGAAAGAGCTGCTCTCCTCGGCATCTCGGAGGGCGGCGTGATGTCGGCGCTCTTTGCGGCGACGTATCCGGCGCGGACAGTCGCTCTGATCATCGATGGCAGCTATCCGTCCTGGCTCAGGAGGCCCGGCTACCCCTGGGGCCCGACCGAGGAAGAAACCGAAACGCGCCTGGGGAGGGTGAAAGACTTCTGGGGCCGGGACGCCCGGCTGGATCGCTACGCTCCCAGCCAGGTGGACAACATGGAGGTCGTGCGCTGGTGGACCACGTTCATGCAGATGAGTGCGAGCCCGGGGGACGCCGAGGAGCTCCTTCGCATGAACCTGTCGATCGACATCGGGCACGCCCTGCCGGGGATCCGGGTGCCGACGCTGGTCATCCACGCTCGCGGTGATCGGATCGCACCCTTCGAGGCGGGACGTTACCTGGCAGAGCACATCCCCAACGCCAGGCTCGTCGAGCTGAGCTCGGACGACCACTGGCCCTATTTCGGCGAGGCCGATATCGTCATCGGCGAGGTGCAGGAGCTCCTCACCGGAGCCCGCAGTGCTCCGCCTCCTCGCACCATGCTGGCGACGGTCCTGTGCACCGAGGTGCCGCAGGCTGCCGCGCATGCGCTCTGGATGGGCGAACGGCGCTGGAACGAGCTCGTCGACCGGCACCACCAGGTGGTCCGCAAGGCGCTGCGAACGTACTCGGGGGTCGAGGCCGAGGCCGGGGAACGCGGCGTGACCGCAACCTTCGACGGGACGGCGAGGGCGATTCGCTGCGCGCTTGACATTCGCGACGAACTACTTCAGGTGGGCCTGAGGATACGGGCGAGCCTGCACGCGGGGGAGTGCGACATCCGTGATGGCCGGCCCCGCGGCATCCCTCTTCACGTCGCCTCCAGCGTGCTGGCGGTTGCGGAACCCGGCGAGGTGCTGGTCACGGCGACGGTCAGGGACCTGGTCGCCGGCTCCGACCTCGAGTTCGCCGACCGGGGTGTGCGCGGCTTTCCAGGAGTTCCGGGTTCCTGGAGTGTCTTCGCCGTCGGCGGGGCCCGCTTCCCGCTGATCGACGAGCCGCGCGCCCGCCCTGGCCCCAGCGCACGGCTGACCCGCCGCGAGCGGGACGTCGCCGAGCTGCTGGCGTGTGGCCACAGCAATCGGGGCATCGCCGAGCGGCTCTTCGTCTCCGAACGGACGGTGGACAACCACGTGCATCACATTCTCAACAAGCTCGGGTTCGACTCGCGGGTCCAGATCGCGACCTGGCTGGCCAGAAATGAGCACCTGAGCTGAGCACCGTCTGAGCCTTCTCCCGGATGTCGTGGCCGCCAGCCGCCTCTAACGTGGCGTCTGGGACGAGCGGTCCCCACCCGAGGACAGTTGGAGGGCTCACATGGCACGATTCATCGTCGAGCGCACCTTTGCGGACGGCTTGAGGATTCCGGTCACCGACCAGGGCAAGCAGGCCTGCCTCTCGGTGGTCGGTACCAACGCCGAGCTCGGGGTCACGTGGCTGCAGTCGTACGTGACCGCGGATCATGGGAAGACCTTCTGCGTCTACGACGCACCAAGCCCAGAGGCGATCCGAAAGGCCGCCGAACTGAACCAGCTCCCGGTCGATGCGATCACCCCGGTGCAGGTTCTGGACCCGTACTTCTATCAGTGAGATGACGTGGTGCCCTGGACTGCGTGCTGAGTTGGCGGTGCCTCTGGCACCGTGGACGACGGCGTCGTCGAGGCTCACGTTCAGTTGGATTGGAGGTCATCGTGATGCTGTTTCGCCGTTTCCGGCGGCTGGTCGCACTCCCTGCCATCGCCGCCACACTCACCCTGGGGCTTGCTGCCGTAGCCCCTCAGTTCAGCTCACCCGTGAGCGCTCAGGGTGATCCTCCTTCTTGCGCCGACCCCGTCATGAGCGCTCCGACCGGCCCTGCGACCGTGTCGGTAGCGTCGATCTCGCCCTTTGGCAGCGTGCTGGTGGTCGGCTCGGGAGCCCACGCCGGCTGCTCGCTGTACGTGCTGACATCCGACCAGTTGCATGCGCTGACGTTTGGGCTGACTCCCTTTGCCTGTAGCGACAACACAAACGTCCTCGGGTCGCCGTGCGATAGCGTCCTCTGGCCGGCGCTGCTGACCGAGGGTGCCCCCATCGCCGGGCCGGGGGTCAAGCACAGCCTTCTGGGGACGGTGACCCGTAGCGACGTGCTCTCTGGCCAGAGCGTTCAGCAGGTCACGTACTCCGGTCTGCCGCTCTACCGGTTCGTGTTCGACGACACCCCGGGGGACACGGAAGGGGCCAACTTGTTCGACCCAGTGCCCAGTCCCACGGGCACCTGGTACCTGGTCGATCCACGTGGCGGCCAACCCGCGCCGGGTAGGGCTCAATTGCAGGTTGAGCCGGGCACCGACGTCTTGGGAGTGTCGATGGACAACGGCTTCTTCGACGTCTCGGCCAACGTGAGCTTCCCCGTCTACACCCTGAGCAAGGATAGCGGCCACGACAGGGCGAGCAAGGAAAATGGTCGCCAGGCAGACTGCCAGAGTTACTGTGCCCTGATCTGGCAACCGGTCCTCACCTCAGGACCGCCCGAGGCCGGGCCCGGTGTCGATCAGCACGCGCTCGGGACTATTGTGAGGCCGAACGGCACCCAGCAGGTGACCTACCACGGCAAGCCCCTGTACCTGTTCATCAAGGACGCCTACATCCCGGGCGTCACCGGGACGCAGGGCATCAACGGAGCGGGTGCGGTCACCCCGTGGGGCGTGTTCAACACCATCCCGCTGTCGTAGGGAAAACCGACGTGATCGTCTGAGCCGCTGGTTCCAGCGCCACCGGACGATTGGCCACGGAAACCCGACTTTCCCGAGGAGCACTGGGGGCCTCGGCCGACGCAATCGGCCGGGGCCTTACGGCACGAATCAGCTCCTCGGGCAGCTCCAGGGTGGTCTTCATTTGCCCATATTGCCCATGAGACTGGGTTGATGGCTCGGCTGGCGACCCGATCGCGACCCCGCGCTGTCGAAGGTCTTTCGCGGCCCCGACGCGGTCGCGCGCGGTGGTCGGCTTCATAGCCAGTCGAGCGGCGACAGCCTCCGGTGGGCTTCACGCGCCCTGGCGTCGGCCCGGCTGGCCCCGTAGCGGTCCATCATCTCCCTGGTTCGCCAGCCCGCCACTCGCATCAGGTCGCCTTCGCTGCCGCCTACCGTCAGCCACTGATCCGCAAAGGTATGGCGGAACAGATGGGGTCCGATCGGCCGGGTAATTCCGGCCTGGAGCTTTCGATAGCAGACCATGTGATAGATCCCGTCCCCGGTCATCGCTCCCCATCGGCCGATCCAGAACGCAGGCAGGGCGGCGTGACGGTGGCGAAGGCGCATCCGGAGGTAGCGGTCGAGGTCGCGGGTGTCAGTGGCGCCGAGCGGCACCAGCCGTGGGCCCGACTTGCCGCTGACCCGGGCAACTTGGCGATCGAGGTCCGTCCCCTCGACGGTCATCGAAACGAGCTCGCCGCGGCGCATCCCGGTGTCATAGAGGAGGCTGATCACGGCGTGGTCGCGGCGGTCCTCGAACGCCGTGCCGGAGCAGGCGTTCAGGAGGCCGGCGAATTCGTCCCCGGCCAGGACCTCGGGCGCGCCAGCGTGACCTTGGGCGGGCGCATCCGGGCCATGGGGGACGCCGGCATCTGCTCCTCGGCGGCCAGCCACGCGAAGAAGCGGTGCAGGGATCGGTAGCGGCTCAGCGCCGTCGGCGGCCGGAAGCGTGCCAGCAGGTCGGCGAAGTACTCGTCCAGGTCGGCCCGCCGGATCGCGGCCGGGGAGGTCGGCCGGTCCCGAGCCTCAAGGAACCGGGCGAGCTGCTGGGCGGACTCGCCGTAGGACTGAATGGTCCGAGCTGATCTTCCCTCGGCCCGCAGCGCCCGGGCCAAGGAGGTCCAGGCGGCGTCGAAGGTCAGGGCTCCCGGATCGGGTGGGGTGATGCCCAATGGCAGCGACGACCTCCTGGGTTGGTCCGGTGGGGGCGGCATCATGAGTTCGACCCGCGGGGTGCTCCCAGCCCTGTGAAGAATTGGGCGCCTTGTTGCCGGCTACACTACACAAGGGTAGATGTTCAGACTGTCGGTGGCCACGTCATGGGGTCCGCTAGCCGTCACGTGATCCTCCTGAGGCCTCCGAAAGGGTCCAACCCTACCTACGCCAAGCGTCGCCGTGTTGCGTTCCGCATCGTTTGCTGACACCATGAAGCAATGACCAAGCCCGTGACGATCCGGCTGGAGCTTCCCGACTACGAGCGCCTGGAGGGGGAGGCCAAAAGCCTGGGGATGCGCCCCGGCACTCTGGCCAAGGTGCTGCTGCACAGCTCGCTGACCAAGGCCGGGGCGACCCAGGCGGAGGCTGCGCTCGCTGCCCTGGAGCGGCTCGGCGCCCTCTCCGCAGGCAAGCCAGCGGTCGATATCGTCCAGCTGGTCCACCAGGCGCGGCGCGACCTCGGCGAGGCGGAGAAGTAGAGGCGGACGGTGATCGTCGTCGACGCCGGAGTTGTCCTCGCCATCTTCATCGCCAATGCCCGCCAGGCGGCGGTACAGGGGCGCTTCCGGGAGTGGATCGCCGCCGGCGAGGAGCGCCACGCGCCCGCCGTGATGCCGTACGAGGTGCTGAACGTCCTCACCCGAGAGGTGTGGGACGGGAGGGTCACCACCACCGAAGCCGAGGCCGTCTGGGCCAACCTTGACGCCCTCGGGATCACCCTCCACTCCTTCGAGAATGCGGTCGACGGTCCCCGGTCGCTGGCGATCGCCAAGCTGCTCCGGCGTCGGCATGCGACCGACTGCACCTACGTCAGCCTGGCCGAGCGGTTGGGTGGGGTGGTCTGGACCCTCGACGGTTCGTTCGCCCGCGCTTCCAGCACAGCGGGACTGCCGGTACAGCTGCTGGCGTAGGCGCCGCGCCAGGGGTCGGGCTGAGGGCAAGCTCCTCCGGCGCGTTCAGGTCCGGCCCCACTTGACAAGAACTTCCATATCAGGCGAGCGGCGCGATCGGGGCCAGCTCCTCGTGCGCCTGAGCCCGCTCCCAGTTGGCGCGAAGCTCGACGTGATCGCCTCGGAAGGCGATCCGCGGTCGTCGCAGCGCGGGTGGGCGTAAGGCTGGCGCCGTAGTGAGACGGCCGGCCACGCTGGGCGGCGCGTTCATCCTGGTCGCCGACGGCGTCTATCTGTTCGCGATAAGTCAGCTGGGGGCCACGGACGGCACCCTCAGGGTTCCCTTCGTCTCCGGCGCCGCCGGGGCCCTCATCTTCGGGATCCTCGGCCTCTTCTCGGTTGGCCTGCTGTTGCTCCTCGCCGCCATCCCGCTGGTCATCGCGGTGGCCAGACAGCGGGTCTCGCCCCTGGCTGGCCTCAGCACTCTCCTCACCGCGGCGGCCGTCGCTCTCGCCGGTGACCCTCGTCGGAATGTGACGTCCTACCCGGTGAGCTGCTGGTCCAAGGAAGCCACGTACGGCTCCGGCACCGGCTTCCTACCGGCGGCTACACGTGGAGCTGTGTCGACGGCAAGCTGTTGATCGGGCCGAGCCCAGCGAACCCCAACTCCGGGAGCAGCCCACCCCAGAGCAGCGGCCCCCTGAACGCCTCCCGGCGGCTCTCCCCAGGCCGGGGGCCAACCTGACCCTGTGGCAGAATATCCAAGGCCGATCGACGGTCCAGCCCGTTTGACCGCGCGCCCATAGCTTAGTCCGGATAGAGCGTCTGACTACGGATCAGAAGGTCGGGGGTTCAAATCCTCCTGGGCGCGCCATTTTGAGCCACGGCCGGGCTCGATCTCCGCGGTGGCGTCGAATACGTCATGCAGGAAGCCCACCGTCTTCTCGGGGTCGTCGACGAACACCCGTGGCGTGATGGTCCGATACGGCTTGGGCCGCTGATTCGTGGCCACATGGCCGAGTTTGCCACCGGCTGGCTGTCGGGTCCAACCGGAGCGAGGGCATAAGTCCCCCATCCACCGGTGACCGCGACTGAGAGTGGTCGAGGTGGTTCCGTCAATGCCCTCCACGGCAACAGGCTCCCGAAGAGTTGATACGCGGTCCGGGTCGCAATCCGTCTGGGCGGGGCCAGTCGGTCCTTCCCTCGATCCGGTCGCGTCTGAGCCCAGGCCCCGGAGCGTTGGGGCTGGTTCCGGAAGTAGGACGTTCGGCGCTTTTGGCCGGAATCTGAACCGTCGCGGCGGCGAGCGAGCGGCGGTGGCCCGTCAACCCTGACGGCCGGGCCGCGAGTTGCTTACGATCCCGCCCATGGCGTGGGCCGAGCGTGACGCGACTGTCAGGGCCGCCGCCATGGCGTGGATGGCCGAGCAAGCTGGGCGCCACGGCGGCGACGTGCTCCCCCGTGCGCTTCTCGCCGAGGGGTTCAACTTCGATGGCATCCGTGTCCCCCTGATCGGGCCTCAGGGCATCTTCAAGCCTGCGGCCCTGCCAGAGATGCCGCTGAGCATCCTGACCGTCCCCACGGTGGAGGGTCGGGACCCGCCCTACGAGGATGAGATGACGGAGGACGGGCTCCTCTACAGGTATCGAGGGACCGATCCGAAGCACCCGGACAATGTCGGGCTGCGCCGGGCGATGGAGCGGCAGGTCCCTCTCATCTACTTCCATGGCTTGGTGCCCGGCCAGTACCTCGCAGTGTGGCCGGTGTATGTGGTCGGAGAGGACCCGCTACGCCACGCGTTCACGGTCCAGCCTGACGAGCCGGGCGTCCTCGAGAGAGACGTGCTTCTCGACTCGAGCGACGAGGTTCGGCGCGCCTACGCTCTGCGCACCGTCCGCCAGCGCATCCACCAGCACCAGTTCCGGCAGCGGGTCTTGCGCGCTTACCAGATGACCTGCGCCGTCTGCCGCCTCCGTCATGACGAGCTCCTGGATGCTGCGCACATCCTCCCCGACGGGCACCCGTTGGGTCGGCCGGTAGTGCCCAACGGTCTTGCTCTTTGCAAGCTGCACCACGCGGCGTTTGACACCAACATCCTCGGTATCAGGCCTGATTACTCGATCGAGATCCGTCGCGACGTGCTGGCGGAGATCGACGGTCCCATGCTCCTCCACGGCCTCCAAGGCGTTCATGACCAGCGGATTGTGGTGCCGCGGCCTGTCCTGCTGCGACCCTCGATGACCTTCCTGGAGGAACGATACGGCATCTTCCGCAGAGCGGGTTGAGTCTCCGTGAGCGAAATCTTCGTCGGCGTGACCGATGGCGGGTGGTATCAGAGCCTACGGGCGCTGCCCTCCCTGGACGAGGTCAACTTCTGGCTTCCCAGCTCCGGGCCGTTTCGGGCCCTAAACCCAGGCGGGCTCTTCCTGTTCAAGCTCCACTACCCTGAGAACCGGATCGTCGGCGGTGGGCTCTTCGCCCACCACTCCGTGCTCCCGCTGAGCCTCGCATGGGACGCCTTCCGAGAGAAGAACGGCGTCGGCGGCCTTGGGGAGATGATCACCCGCCTCGCCCGATATCAGCCAGTGCTGCGATCGCTCGATCTGGCGGCTCGTCAGAAGTACCCGATCGGCTGCGTGCTGATCGAGCAGCCCTTCTTCTTCGATGAACACGAATGGTTCATTCCCCCGGGATGGCAACCGAACATCGTGAGGGGCAGGGGCTACTCGCTCGCGACGGCGGAGGGTCAGGAGCTCTTCCGGCGGATCCAGGAGCGCCGGTTGGAGCCAGCCGAAACTGCGATGGTCGCCGGACCAGGGCCTCGGTTCGGTGAGCCCCTCCTCATACAGCCGCGCCTCGGGCAGGGCAGCTTTCGGGTCATGGTGACCGACGCCTACCGGCGGCGCTGCGCCATCACCGGCGAGCGCGTGCTCCCGGTGCTCGAGGCCGCACACATCGTCCCGTATGCGGAGGGGGGCCGGCACGAGATCAGCAACGGCCTGCTCCTGCGAAGCGACCTGCACACCCTGTTCGACCGGGGGTACATGACGGTCACCCCGGAGCTCCAGGTGGATGTGAGCCGCCGCCTCAAGGAGGACTGGGAGAATGGACACGAGTACTACGCTTTCGAGGGAGCTCCGGTCACACCTCCGATCCATGAGGCCGACCGTCCCGACCCGGCCGCCCTGCTCTGGCACCGGACGCAGCGCTTCGCGGCGTGACCCTGCGAGGGTGACCGTCTCATCGGGTTCCCGTGCGACACCCTGGTGTCGCGAGCGCAGCGCACAAGTGGTGATCTGCGCAGCTATCGGACACTCGGTTGAGAGCAACCTCCAGGCGGATCAGCGGTGACCTCAGCGTCCGCGCCTGAGATCGTCCGGATGTCCCCCGGCCCGGTCGCGACGGCCTGGCTGCTCCCGCAGTTGCGCGGGCTTCAGGTGGACGATCCCCTGAGCCCGGTGACCGTGGTGGTACCCAGCCATCACGCCGGTCTTCACCTGCGTCGGACCCTGGCCGCCCAGGGCTACGCCGGGGTCCGCTTCATGGTGCTGAGCGAGCTAGCCGAGGCCCTGGGGGCCTCTCGGCTGGCCTCCGAAGGCCGGGCTCCCCTGACCGCCGTGACTCGCGATGCCCTGGTCCGCGAGGGCCTGCGCGCCGGAGACCGTCCTCTCGCCGAGAGTGCTGGACAGGCGGGCCTCGTGGACAGGGTCTCCGCGCTGTCGGTCGAGCTGCGCCGCCGGGACGACCTCGCCGTCGACACGGGACGGATTCTGGGTGGCGGCACCGCCACTTCGCGAGCCGCCATCCGGGCGATCGGCGAGTACGAGCGCCGGCGTCTCAAGGCCGGCCTTTACGACGAGGTCGACCTCCTGGGGTCCGCCGTGACCGCCCTCGACGACGGTGCTGTGGACGGGGTGCTTCGTGAGCATGGAGCCGTCGTCCTTCACCTGCCCTCGCGGCTCGACGCCCCCACGGCAGCGCTCGTCCGAGCCCTGGCTCGCCGCACCACCGTCACCATCGCCCTGACCGACGTCGACGCTGAGGATGAAGCCGCCGCCGCGCGGCTCGGCGTCGATCCGCCCGTCACCTCCGCCGGCGAGGCGATACCGCCCGCCACCGCCTCCGTGGTCATCGCCTCCGATCCCATCGCGGAGGCCCGCGACGCGGTCCGCGGCGCCCTGGCCGCGTTGGAGGGTGACGAGTCCGTACCGCTCCACCGCATCGCCATCGTCTACCGCGACGAGGAGACCTACGGGACCGCGCTGCGGGACACCCTGCGGGCCTCGGGCGTCACCCCGGCCGTCCTCGGCGGCCGCCCCCTGCTGGACTCGGTGGCCGCGCGGAGCCTGCTCGGCCTGATCCGGCTGCGAGACCAGGACCTCGCCCGCCCCGCGGTCCTGGCCTGGCTCTCCGGCCTGCCCCACGGCGGCGGCGTGCTGCGCAACCAGGCTCGCTGGGACCAGCTCTCCCGCGACGCCGGTGTCGTCCGCGGCGCGGACCAATGGCGGCACCGCCTCACCGAGCTCGCCGAAGCGCGGTCGCGGCTGCTGGCGCAGCCCGATGCGGACCGCGACGACCCCACCGCCGAGGCTCGTCGAGCGGCGATCGAGCGCGACGTCGTAGACGGCCGCCGGATCGTCGAGCACGTCGCCGCCATCGATACGCTGACCACCCCGCCGAGCGAGCCCACCTGGCAGGCCCACGTGGCCTGGGCGCTGCGCCTGCGCGACGAGTTTCTCACCCCCGACGCGTCCTGGACGGCGGAGGGCCGCGAGGCGTCGCAGATGGTCGAGGAGGTGGTGCGCGGTCTCGCCGCGGCCGGAGCTGTCGAGCCGTCCGTGTCAGTCGCTGTGTTTCTCCGGGCCCTCGAGGATGGGCTGCGTGCCCGGACACGGCCCGAGGGCAGGTTGGGCTCCGGGGTGGTCATCGGTCCCCATCGCCTATTGCTGGGCATGGACTTTGACCGCGTTCACGTGCTCGGGGCCGTGGAGTCCAGCTTCCCCGCGCCGCTTCCCATCGATCCGCTGCTCGCCGGCGACCCCCTGGGACGGCGGGAGGAGCACGAGGCCGCCGAGCGCCGCGACTGGCTGGTCGCCCTCGCCGCCGCGGACGGGGGGAGGTGGTCGTCAGCGCCCCGCTCACCGACTCGGACGGCCGTGCCGTCTATCCCTCACCGTGGCTGCTCGAGCTCCTCGCCGACGGCGGGACGCCGCCGCCCGCGACCGCGGTGCGCGACGGCAGCCTCACCCACCCCCGGCTGCACCGGAGCGGCGGCGACGACCAGCAGCGGGCCAAAGCGACACCGCTGCACCTCGCCGAGCGCCGGGAGTGGGAGGCGGCCGCCGCCCACCGCGCCCAATTGGACCTGGCCGTCATCCCCCTGGCGCGCCGCGACGACCTGCCCCTGGGGCGAGCCCTGACCGTGGCTCGCGCCCGCCGCTCCACCCGGCTCACCGAGTTCGACGGCAACGTGGCCACGGCCGCCGGGCTCCCCCTGATCGCCCGCGGTCTGAGCGAGCAGTCGCAGTCCGCCACCGGCGTGCAGACCTGGGCGACATGTCCCTTCCGCTTTCTGCTGGGGCGGGTCCTGGTCGTCGCTCCCACCGAGGATGTGGAGGGCGAACGCTGGTGGCAGATCGACGCCGCCGAGCGGGGCAGCCTGATCCACCGCATCCTGGAGCGCTTCTTCACCGAGGTCCGGGCGACCGGCCATCCGCCGCCCGGGGTCGCCTACGGCGATGCGGAGATCCGGCGGATGACGGCGATCGCCGACGAGGAGTGCGATCGCCTGGAGAGGCGCGGAACCACCGGTCATCAGCTGGTGTGGGCCAACGAGCGCGCCGCCATCCTCGCCGATCTGCTCACCCTGCTCCGTCACGACGCCGAGCAGCGAGCGCTTGGGGGATGGCGGCCGGCCCACCTCGAGCAACCCTTCGGGATGGACGTCGAAGGCTCGTGGCCCGCCGTCGAGGTTGAGCGCTCCGACGGCCGGACCGTCACCCTGCGCGGCTTCATCGACCGGGTCGACCGCAACGACACCGCGGTCCGGGTCATCGACTACAAGACCGGGCGCGATCGTGATGTGGAGGTGAGCGTGGCCAACCGGCTGAGTGCCGGCCGTGCTCTCCAGCTGCCTCTCTACGGGCGGGCTGTGCGCGACCGGGAGCGGGCCGCGGGCCGCCGGCCCCAGTCGACGTCGGCGCTGTACTGGTTCTGCACCGTCCGAGGCGGGTTCACCCATCCCACGATCGAGGTCGACGACGCGGTGGAGGCGGCGCTGACCGAGGTCCTCGCCGACATCGACTCCGGGATCCGGGCCGGCTGCTTTCCCCAGATCCCGGGCGAGTTCCTGGACTTCTGGGGCAGCTGCGAGAACTGCTCCTGGTGCGACTACAACAGCCTCTGCCCATCGGGTCGCGAGACCCTGGCCCAGGCCAAATCCGCCGATGCCGCCCTGCAGCCATACCGCGTGCTCGAGCCGGAGCAGCCGGAGGCCGAGGGATGAGCCCGGCGCCGGTGGCCGACCAGGCCGAGCGCGACCGGCTGGTTGCCGAGCTGGACCGGACCCTGTTCGTCGAGGCCGGCGCCGGCACCGGCAAGACCGCCGCGGTGGTGTCGGGGATCGTGGCCCGGGTCGCCGCCGGACGGCTGCGCATGGAACGGCTGGTGGCGATCACCTTCACGGTGGCGGCGGCAGGCGAGCTGCGGGTGCGCATCCGGGGGGCGCTGGACCAGGCGGCGCGAGAGGCTGGGAGCGACGAGAGCAGGGCGCGTCTGGCTATGGCGGCGTCGGAGGTTGACCGCGCCCGCATCGAGACCATCCACGCCTTCTGCTCCGCCCTGCTGCGCATGCACCCGCTGGAGGCGGGTCTGCCTCCCGACTTCGAGACCCTGGTCGAGGTGGCCGCTGACCTCGATGTCCGAGAGCGATTCCGGCGCTGGTTCAACTCCCTGACCCTGGGCGAGCCGGGTGCCGAGGCGGTGCGGTGGGGCCTGCTGCTCGGGCTTCGTCCCGGGCCGCTGCTGGATCTCTTCGGCCGCCTCAACGACAACTGGGATGTCGTGGAGAAGGCGAATTGGTCCGCCCGGCCCTCGCCGGCGCTGCCTGCCCTCCGGGTGATCGGTGAGGAGATCCAGGGCTGTATCGACCTGCTGCCCCACTGCCACGCGCCCGACGCTGACGGGCTCTACCGGCATTTGGATTCCCTCCGCGTGGTGGCGGCGCGCCTGTGCGAGGCCGAGGACGAAGACGCCGCGCTCGCCGCGATGGTGGAGCTGGAGAGCGCACCGTTGGGGACGGCCGGCAGCAAGCTCAACTGGCACGACCTCGCTGGCGCCAATGTCTGCACAACCATCAAGAACAGGCTGCGAGATGTCCGCGGGTCGGTCGAGCGCGTGCTCAGTGGGGTGCGTGCCGCTGCGCTCACGACGATCGCCGCCGAGCTGCGAATCCTGGTGCTGAGCTACGCGGAGGAGCGCCGGATGCGCGGCGTTGTCACCTACCACGACCTGCTGGTCCGAGCCC
The DNA here is from genome assembly GCA_963716555.1 of uncultured bacterium. Taxonomy (GTDB): domain Bacteria; phylum Chloroflexota; class Dormibacteria; order Aeolococcales; family Aeolococcaceae; genus JAJZNI01. Next base: position 61,405 of record CAVQTJ010000018.1, read on the forward strand.
GCAACCTGGTGCGCGACCATCGGGACGTCGCCCTGGCGTTGCGGGAGCGATGGGACTACGTCGCCGTCGACGAGTTCCAGGACACCGATCCCCTGCAGGCCGAGCTCGCCCTGCGGCTCTGTGCTGCCGTCGACGAGCCCACTGCGGATTGGCGGGCGCAGGCGTTGACCCCGGGGCGGCTGTGCGTTGTCGGTGATCCCAAGCAGTCCATCTACCGCTTCCGCCGAGCCGACATCGCCCTGTACGCCGCGGTTGAGAGCGCCCTGCTGGCGGCTGACCCGCTGGCGCGGGCCCGGCTCAGCGTCAACTTCCGCTCCGGGCGCAGGATCATCGACGCGGTCAACGCCGTCTTCGGAGGCGAGGCTGGGCTGATGCGACTCGGGGGATCCGGCGCCGGCGTTCAGGCGCCGTACGTCGACCTGGTCGCCCACGCCCCTGAGATCGAGGGCAGCGTGAGCGTGTTCGGCGGGCTGGTCGAGGGTGTGGCTAGCCTGATGTGGCGCCGGGAGGCGCGGGCCACCGTGGCGATGGTCCGGCGCATCCGCGACCAGGGATGGACGCTGGGCGAGGGGCACGATCGTGCGACCCGTCCCTGCAGGCTCGAGGACATCTGCATCCTCATGCCCAGCCGGACCAACCTGCGCAACCTGGAGCGGGAGTTGGAGGTGGCGGGCGTCCGCTACCGGCTGGAGAGCGGCTCGCTGATCATCGCCACCCAGGAGGTCCGCGACCTGCTCAACATCCTGCGCTCCGTCGACGACCCCAGCGATGAGGTGGCGCTGGTGGCGGCGCTGCGGAGCCCGGCGTATGGGTGCAGCGACGCGGAGTTGGTCCGCTGGCGGGCTGCCGACGGACGCTGGTCGTACCGACACCCGGGCAGCGGCGATGGCCTGCGGGTCGCGACGGCGCTAGGGGACCTCGGTGACCTGCACGAGCGGCGGCACCAGTGGTCGGTGCCGGGTCTGATCGAGGAGGTGCTCTCGCGGCGGCTGCTCCGGGCCCTCGCCTTCGATGACTGGCGGCCTCAGGAGGCCCACCGCCGCTACCGCTTCGTGGCCGAGCAAGCCCGCGCCCTGGCGCGCAGCGGCCGCCCCACGCTCCACGATACCGTCGACCACCTGGAGCGGCTGGCTCGTGACCCCAGCTACAACTCTGTCGTCCGCGACGGATCGGCTGACGAGGACTGCGTCCGCGTCATGACGGTGCACGCCGCCAAGGGGCTGGAGTTCCCCATCGTCATCGTCACCGGGCTGGGACGTAAACCTCAGAACACCCGGCCGGTAATGGTGACGGACCACCTCACCGGGCGTGTCGAGCTCCGGGCGAGCGGGAAGTTCACCACCGCAGGGTGGGGGGAGCTGGACGCCCGCGAGAAGGAGATGGAGGCGGCGGAGCGGGTGCGCCTCCTTTACGTCGCGCTGACCCGTCCCCGGGACCATCTGGTGGTCAGTTTGTTCCGCGCCACCAAGGGCGAGGACACCGATGCGGGGCACCTGGACGCGCTCCTCCGCGGGCGCGAGGACGTTGCAGTTCTCGAGGAGACGTGGCAGGGGGCTGAGGCGCCACGTCCCCGCGACCAGCCTGACGGCACGACGCCAGAGGAGCAGCGCAGGGGGGAGGAAGCGTGGGTCGCGCGGCGCGCCGAGCTGCTCGCGGCTCTCGGAGGGTTGCGGACCCAGACCGCCACCGGGCTCGCCCACGCCGAGGCAGAGGACGGCCTGGCGCCCGAGGCTGCGGAGGACATCGCCGCGTCCCGGCGCGGCCGCGCCGCCACCTCCCTCGGGCGCGCTGTCCACGCCGTGCTCCAGGTGGTCGACCTGCCGACTGGGGACGGGCTGGAGGACCTCGCCTGGGCCCAGGCTGCCGCTGAGGGGGTTCCCGACCGCGCGGGCGAGGTGGCTGACCTGGCCCGGGCTGCTTGGGCAAGCGAGCCGGTGCGGCGTGCCGCCGGACTGCGCCACTGGCGGGAGGTGCCCCTGGGGGCGCCGGCGGAGGGTGTGCGGCTGGAGGGCTTCGTCGACCTGCTCTACGAGCTGCCGGACGGACGGCTGGTGGTGGTCGACCACAAGACCGACGCGGTGCGCGGCGCCGAGGTGGACAGGCGGATGGAGCGGTACCGGCTCCAGGGTGGTGTCTACGCTTTGCTGTTGGGGGTGGTGACGCGGCGAGAGGTGGCGCGCATCGAGTTCGTGTTCGCTGCAGCGGGGGAGGTCCGAGCGATCACGGCTGTGTCCGAGGCGGTTGCGGAAGTTCGCCAGCTCCTGACGAAGATGGTGTCGGCTGAGGAACAGGGAGTTGCGTCGTGACCGCGCGTGACCGCGTCATCGGCGCTCTAGCAGCCGGGGTCGTTCTCGATGATGACGCACTCGCTCAACGACTTGGCGCTGACCGACGTCACGTCAACGCCGTTTGCCGCCAGCTGCAGCGAGACGGTGTCATTGAGCGCCAGATGGGATCAGCGGGTAAGATAGTTAATCGCCTCGGCGTCGGACTCGGCGGGCCAACACGGCAGGCGCCTGGCGACGCTTCTGCGGCCGCCGGCCTGCCCGCCCACTCGGTATCCCCACGGATCGTGAGACTGCCCTCGGCTTCCGACGAGAACCCGAGCATCGCTCCACCGTCTGATCCTCAGCACACCCTGGTGATCCTGCCGTGCTCGGCTAGCAAAGACGAGACCCTGACTGCCGCCCACCACGACATGAGCATCCTCGAACACCTCAGCCCTTCCCTGGCCCGCGAGCTCGAGCTCTGCAGGATGGGGAACCGGGAAGCCGCCAGGGTGCGAGGTCCGGCTGCACCTGCCTGGCTCCGCTACAACGGACGTCTGTATGCAGAGCTCCGTTCCGCGATGCCCGCTGCGCTCGCCCGCGGTTTCCACGTCCTGATCATCAGTGGTGGTTTGGGCCTGGTGCTGGCAGAGGAGCCGATCCGATGTACGACCTTATCTTCTCAGAGCGCGCTTGGCCCAGAGGGGTGGTGCCGCGCTGCATCTCCGACTATGTCGAACGTGGGCAGATCCGCGCGGTGCGCGCCTTCGCCGGGGCCAGCACCCCGTATGCCCGGGCCGTCAGGCAGGTCGGGTGGCGCAAGACGGGCATTCAGGATGCCCTGCTCATCTCCGCGCAGGCGCCGTCTGGGGGTGCACTGGCCCTGGTCCCTCGTGGCCTGGGCCAAGCGGCGCGGGCCTTCCTGGGCTTCGGGATTCCTCGGGGCTGGAGGAGCACCGATGGTCTTCCTCTACTGGTGGAGCGACTTCATTGAGCCCCCGCATCGAAATCCTCAGCGCGGTAGAGATCGGCCCGTTCTGCTTTCGCTGGTGGGCGGGAGAGGACGAGCGCTTCACCCGCGGATGGGAAGTGATCGCTTCCGTCGACGATCGGGCTGTACAGGTCAGGCACGGCGCTGGCTGGCGGCACGCGTATGGCGGCCGCGTCCATTCGGTTACCTGGGTGGAGCTTCAGCCACCCGTCGAGGGGGTAGCGGCCGACGATTACGCCACCACCTCCCCCTGCTCTCGGGGATCCGCTTGACCAAGCGCTTTGTCCGTCCGGATGAGCCGGTGCCGCCCGAGTAACGCCGGCTTCGTGGTCGTGGACCAGTCACAGGAGCTTCGTGCCCCCTGGAGCCGGAAAGTTCTGGCGCTCAAGATTCGCGAAGACGACGCCGAGGCCTGGGCACGGTATGCGCTTCTTCGGGCAGTTTCCCGGGGTCGTCTGCGGGTGCCTCGGCCGCTGAAACGGCTTCTGTCCATTGGTCGCACCTCCGTACCCCTAACTGTCCCGCCAAACTCGCCAGAGCAGAAGGCCGCCATCGTCCGAGCTCTCCGAGCGTATCGTCGAGTCGGCTGCCTCCGGCTTTGTCTTCTTGCAAGGGGTCTCACACGAGCTGTGCGAACAGCTCAAGGTCGCGGGAGGTGGCAGCAGGTCCACCGATATGCTGAGTGTTCCACAGGCCACTGGAACGAACGAGTGCAGGGTACGCGTAGCGGCCGAGCCATGTCGCTGATGGCCGACACACCTCACACGCGGCAACGCTGGCGATCAGACGCGAACTCGAGGCGGTTGCGCAAACTCTGGTTGTCGACGCGTACACAGCGAAAGTAGAAAGAGGCCTTCAGCAGGTCGGTGACGGCGGACTCGGTGGACCGGCATGCGGGACAAGGGCGGTCATCCTGGTGGTCCCAGTGTCCTTGGCCCGGTCCAGGTGCCAGGCAGGCTGTGGCGGGGTTGTCGCGCCGGAGAAGCGCCCCGCCCAACTGTCGACGAAAAACACTTCCGTTCTTCCCGCCGCGATAATGGTTGTTGAGGCGAGCGACCAGACCGTCCCGTGCATGGGGATGATTCCCGATCCGCACGACGCGCCCGTCAGGGGCGTGCGCCGAACTCTCGCCGGCCTCGTAGAAGAAGTACAGCCCATTGGAGAAGTCAACATCCGCTGGCGAATGCAGGGCGGGGAGGGTCGGGAGAAGCGCGTGGATCTCGGCGCAGCCCAGAGCGGGATCCATCGGCCTGTCAGCCTCGGAGGCGCCATAGGCTGGGGTTTGGACCGGCTGGCGATCGGGTTGCACAGACTGACGGCTTTGTGGTGGGCGCGTTGGAGAGGGTACCTCGCCATGCGCCGTCACGGTGAGTGTGGTCCCATCGGAGCTGGCAGCGAACCGGAACGTCGCCACAGGCCAGGGCGAGCAGAGACCAGCCCTCGCCACCTCTTCGGCGAGGGAGCGCATGTGGGCCATGGAGGAAGACAGCACCGTGGTGCCCTGGACCAGTGCGCCGCCGTACCACGTGGAACGCTCTCCAACGTCCCGGATGCCTGAGATCTCGATCTTTTCGGCGCCGCCGGCTGACACCTTTTCGACAGCGCGGCGGAGATCCGGCAGCCGGACCTGCCAGAAAGCATCGTGCTTCGAGGTCACGTCATCGTTCAGGGTGGCCGATCGGCTATCGCCCTATGCTCACACGTCGAGACGGGACAAAGCATCGCGCATCTCGGCGGAGGGGTTGCGGAGATAGACGTTTGCGGTGACAGCGATTCCGGAGTGCCCCAGCAGGCGCGATATGACGAAGGTGTCCCTTTCCGCTCGCAGCCAGCATGGAACCGAAGCCATGGTGCAGGTCGTGAAATGTTCGTGGCTGAAACCCCGTAGCCATCAGACGTTTGCCAAGGCGCTTGGTCCGTGTCATAGCGATGTTCTCGTAGCGACGGGACTGCTCGTCAAGCCTGTCTGAAAGGCAGCTGACTGAGCATACCGCCGCCCGGTGCCATAGGCACCGGTGTCGGCACCCCGAGAAGGACCGTGATCCGCCACAGTCGGTCGGATTGCTCCGACTGCGCTTGTTGGTGCTCAGTGCTCATGACGAGGCTCTTCGCTCAATCACCCGAATATACTGGTAGACAGCTCTCGGCTCCACGAACTCCTTGGCGCGCTGCAATTTCGACGCGCCGGAAGCTACCAGCCTGGTGAGCTCGGGACGCTGCTCGTCGGAGAGCGTCGGGCGTCGGTCGAGTGCCACGAGTCAGCCGATCAGCGATGCATCGCCAATCGGAGAGACTGGAAGGACGAACCGCGCCCATCATAGAGTCACATGGTGGTAACGGACCACCAGAGCGGGCGCGCCGGAAACCCTTGCATTCTCGAGGGCATCTCAGCGGTAGCCCAGCGCCGTGATCAGCGGATGTGGAGGCGCGCCGCGTTGCGCTTAGGAGCTTCTGCTGAATTCGGCAGTAACCTCTTTTCTGGCGCTGATTAGGGTATCAAACTCGGAATCAGATTTGAATTTCCTTGCCTCTGAGCCAGTCCGATCGCCCTCAGGTGAGGTGGCCGCCGGCCTAGCTTTTCCTGTAGGCGCCGAGTGGTCCGGAGTCAGACCCGGGGCCGTAGCAATGCCGGCATCAGCCGCACTTCCTTGGCCGTTGATCAGAAGGCGGGTGGCGTCGTTGCAGCTGATGCTGAGAGGGCGTATACCGCCTCGGCTCATCCCATACGATGGTGGCGCTCTGCGAAGCGGTTATGGGCAAGTGGCCCTAGTCCGATCAGGATCCCCCAACGCATCGCGACCCGAGGGGCCGTTGGTCAGTCGGGCCCAGCCCGTCAGGAAAGCCTGGATGGTGTCGGGGGCGAGAGGGGTGCCGAACGCCTGAGAGGTCAACGCCTGGTCCCACCGCAGGAAGGTCACCGCGTCGCAGTGGAGCTCGCGCAGACGATCGAGGGTGAGCTCGTCGGCAACGCCTGTGGCGGCCACGGTCATCCCCTGGGAGTGGGCGAGCGCGATGATGCCCTCAACCTTCACCGACTGGTCGGCCCGACTAGCCAGCCGATGGGTCAGGTGGGCAGACAACCTGATCTCGGTGAAGGGTGGGGCGAGCAGAGAGAGCCGAAGCGGCGGGCTGGCCCCGTAATCGTCGATCGCGAGCCGCAGCCCGATGCCCCGAGCCGTCTCGAAGAAGTCGGCGGCCCAGGGATGGCGCGCGTCAGCCTCGTCGACGAAAAGCGTCAGTCCGGAGGCAGGAAGTTCGTGCTTGTGGAGCAGCTCCTCGATCACCGCGACAAGACCGGGATCGCCCAAGTTGCGGGACGACAAGTGCATCCCGGCACGGACCTCGCTGCCGCCGTCCCGCCACTTGGCCTGCTGCTCCACCACGACGCGGACCACGCAGCGGGTGAGTGGCCGGATGACCTCGTTGTCCGCGGCCATGGGCATGAAAGCATCGGCGTCCAGGGGCCCGAGATCGGGGTGATTCCAGCGGGGCTGGGCGTCGACCCCAAACAGGATGCCGTCGGCGAGGCTCATCACCGGCGTGCACCGCAGGCCCATTTCCCCATCCTCGACCGCCCGCCGGAGATCGGGAAGCCTGAGCCGATCCGCAGCGTCGGCGCCCCCCCTTGCCGTTCCATCCGCGACTGTCCATCCGCGCCCACTCCTCTTGGCCGTGTACATCGCCGAGTCTGCCTGGCGCATCAGAGCTTCGGCGTCCTCACCGTGTTCGGGGAAGCTGGCGATGCCGATGCTGACGCCCGTGTCAAGCGCGACGTCGTTGAGAAAGAAAGGAGCCCGGAAGGCCTCGACAATTTTGGTGGCGATCCGCTCCGCATCACCGGGGCCGGTGGTGACACCGGGCAGGATGGCGAACTCGTCACCGCCCAGCCGGGCCACCAGGTCCGACTCCCGCAGCTGGCTCCTCAGGCGCTGCGCCACAGCCTTCAAGAGCTCGTCGCCGACGTGATGTCCTTGGGTGTCATTGACTGCCTTGAAATCATCGAGGTCCATGAGGAGAAGGCTGATGGGCGAACCGGTCCTCCGGCTCACCGCGAGGCGTTCCAACAGGAGCTGGGTGAGCTGAAGCCGGTTGGGGAGTCCGGTGAGGGCGTCGTGCAGCGCCTGATGGGAGAGCTCGGCGGTCCTGGCGCGGAGCTCGGTGACGTCGCGCAGGACCAAGATGCGTACGGCGCCCCCGTCCCCGACGATCAGGCTCGCCACCACCTCGGCGGTGAAACTGGTCCCGTCCTGGCGCTGCCCGGTGGCCTCGGAGCGCAACGGCCCTCCCGCCAGTCCGACAACATCAGTGAGCCGCAGCCCCTCGGAGGTGAGCAGCTGGTCGATCCGGGTCCCGACGAGCGCTGGCGGAGCGCAAGCGAAGAGCTCGCCCGCCACGCGGTTTGCCGAGCCCACCAGGCCGGCGTCATCAACGGTGAGGATCGCTTCGCCAACATTCTCAAGGACAGCAGAGAGGAGGTCCGTGGAGGCGGCCAAGCTGGCACTGGAAGCCCGCAGGCGCTCTCGGTGTTGCTCCAGTTCACGGAAGAGAAAGCCGAAGAGGACGCCGAAAAGGGTCATCACGGTGAGCTCGAGAAGCAGTTCCCGACTGGCGGCTGGCCCGGAGAAGCCCGGGAAGCCCACCACCGTGGCGAGCCTATCGATAAAGAAAACCGCCAGCGCAGCCCAGGCGCCTCGGACCTCCCATCTCGCTGCGCCCACCAGCAGCGCAGGCAGGAAGGCGAGCCACAGCGGGCTCCCCGGGCGATCGTAGGCCCAGATCTGCAGCACGATGAGACTGACGTGCAGCGAGTAGAGAAGCGCCAGGAACCACGTCTGAGTGAGCAGGCGAGGCCGGTGGCGAGCTGCGCCGCCGGCCAAGATGACATAGGCGGGGATGATGAGCTGGGAGCCCAGCGCCAGCGCAGGAGCGCGGCCCGGCAGGAGCAGCGAACAGAGAAGTGTCAGCGGGGTCACTGCCACGGTGAGCTTGATCAGCAGGATCTCAAAGCCCAGGCGACTGTCCTCGCTGGCACGCGGAGCGGCAGAGGGAAGGTCGGCAGGTCGGGAGAGTGCGAGGGACATCTGGGTGGGAAGAGGGCTTGACATGGGGGATCTGCACCCACGCTACGGGCCGCGCCGATTGGTTTCGATCCATGAATCGGTGACGCTTCACCCACCACGCCGTAGCAGCGCCGTGATCCGGCCCCCTCTTGCGGGAGTTGTAGATGGGGGGAGGTCCCGTCGCCCCCCGCTGGTGCCGGGGTTAGGCATCAGGTTCGGGATCATCGTGCGTGACTCGGCTCACCCCAGGGTAGACACGCCGGGGGAGAGCGCGTCGGCTGTCAGTTCCGGCAATCTCGCCTCGCGGCCGCCTGAGCAGCTCTCTGCTGACGTGCCCGGAATGATCCCCTGTGCCGATCGGTCCAACAGCAGGACGTGTAGGGAGCGACGGCGCTCAGGCGATGTTGGCGAGCCGCGACCGGTCACGGTCGCGTTCCGCTGGCACCGCTCGGAGCAGGTTCAGTGCTGCGACGCTGGGCATGGGCCGACCGAAAAGATACCCCTGGGCGAATTCGCAACCCGCGGCCGTGAGGGGGGCGATCTGCGACTTGCGCTCGATGCCCTCAGCCACACATCTCAGACCCAGCGAATCGCACATCCGGACGATGGCAGAGCCGCCGAGCCCTCCGGCCGCCAGTTGTCGATCCCGTCGACGAAGAAGCGGTCGATCTTCAACTCCTCCACTGGAAGCGGCTGCATGTAGGCGAGCGACGAGTAGCCGGTGCCGAAGTCGTCGACTGCGATCCTGATGCCGAGAGCGTGGAGATCGCGCAGCTGCCCGCCGGCGATGCTCAACTCGTTGATGAAGGCGCCCTCGGTGGCCTCGACACAAGCTGGTCGCCACGCATCTTGAACGCGTCCAGTGCTTCACGGACCTCGTATGCAAAGCCCGGCTCCAGCACCTGAACGGCCGACGCCCACCCCCACTGTCGAACGCAGCACGGTCGCCGTAGGAGTAGTGCCAAGGTAGCGGTGGCATAGCCGACCTCTTCCCCGACCTCAACCCACTGCCGTGCAGAAGTCGACCCCACACAGCTCACGCCGCTCAGCGAATCGTACGCCCTCCCTGTAGGCCCGGAGTCGAACCGTGTCGATGTCCATCTCGGCGACTCCGAGAGGGCCCGCCTGGTTAGGGCCGGCCAATCGATTCGCCGACGTCACGCGCTGTCTTGACGCCGGGGTGGTCGGATACACCTGGCGCACCGATGACGATACTCAGAGCCGACAGCGCGCGGCGGGCGGCCAGCTCGGCGCCCGCTGCGTCGGCGGCGCGGGCGATCAGGAAACCCAGATAGCGGCCGCCCTCGGGGAGCGGCTCCAACAGTGCGCCGGGCGGCACAGTGATGTCGACGGCGGTGACGCCAGGAACCGCGCGGGCGGCGCCGACCCCCTCGACCCGCTCCAGCCTGCCGGCGCGGGGGATGGGGATCATCAGGGCGGCGGCCCCACCCGAGGCGGGGGTGAGATCCCCCAGTGGCAGACCGCAGGCCTGACGCAGGATCTTCGCCTCCAGGCTCTCGCCGTGGCCAAAGCGCAGAGCTCCACCGCATCGACCGCCGATCGACCGGGCCGCGACCTCGATGACCGCCGGCCCGGCGGGCCTCATCCTCAGTTCAGCATGGATCGGCCCCTCCCGTAAGCCGATTGCCGAGACCGCCGCCTGGGTGAGGTGCAGCACTTGATCGAGCCTGCCTGTAGAGAGACGGGATGGCGTGACCAGCAGGGTCTCCTCGAAGAATGGCCCGTCGGGGGTGTCGGGCTTGTCGAAGACCGCGAGGACGTGCAACGTGCCGCCATCGAGCAGGCCCTCGACCGCCACCTCGGGGCCTGGGATGAAGCTCTCGACCAGGAGGGGGGGCGGGTAGGTGTGGCAGAGCTCGGGGCGGCGCAGAAGGCGGCCGGTCCTCGCCACCGCCGCCTCGAGCTCGGCCGGATCATTGGCGCGGATCACCCCGCGACTGGCGGCGAGGTCAACGGGCTTGACCACACAAGGAAAACCGACGCGGGCGGCGACAGACTTCAGCTCCTCCGCGGTTGCAGCGCTGGTGACCTCGGTCGAGACAGGCTGGGCGACGCCGTGGGCGGCCAGGCGGCGGCGCAGCTCCCGCTTGTCCCGGGTGGCGGCGACAGCCTCCACGGAGCTGTGGCGAAGCCCGAGCCCGGCCGCGATGTGGGCGGCGGCGCTCACCGCCGCCTCGTCGACACCCACGACAGCGGAGACCGGGTGGCGCGTGGCGAAGGCCACTGCCCGCTGAGTGGCATCCTCGGGGTGGCTCGGATCTAGGGTGAGGGTGCGGTCGGCCATGAGCGACCGGAGGGAGCTGGGCTCGTCGGCGGCAACCACGACCTCGAGCCCCAGGTCTTGAGCCGCGGCTAGGAAGGCAGCGGCGCGGTAGCTGCGGGTGGGGAGGACGAGCATCACCGAGGGAGCCATTGGGTCCAGACTAAGGGCAAATGACGGGTCCGCGACTGCATCTCACCGAGTTTGCTCGCACCCGGATCGAACAGGTGCGGGCCAACCGGCACCAGCCTGACGCGAGCGTACGCATCGCCATCATCGGGAGGAGCGGAGGCGCCTTCCAGTATCAGTTGGACCTGGTGACGGGGGAGGAGCACCTCGGCGACGTCGTCGTCGAGGGGCCGGTGGGCATCCACTTCCACATCCCGCCGGCGTCCGCTCCCTACCTCGACAACGCCACTGTCGACGCCGACCGCCTCACTGGGGCGCTGCGGGTGGACAGTCCCAATCCGCTCTGGTTCGATCCGATCGCGGAGCAGGTCCAGAGCTTCCTTGACGACGAGGTCAACCCGATGGTGGCGATGCACGGAGGCCACATCGACCTGCTCGACGTGAGTGACGGCGTGGCCTACATCCACATGGGGGGCGCCTGCCAGGGCTGCGGGATGGCCGACGTGACCCTTGGTCAAGGGGTGCGCACTGCACTGCTGGAGACCTTCCAGGAGCTCACCGAGGTGCGCGACACCACCGATCACGCCGCCGGGGCCAATCCCTATTACGAGGCGTCCAAGAAGTAGGGGAGGTCCGGGCAGGCGGTGACCGGCCCCATGCTTCCCCAAGGGCGACGAGCTGGCCGTATCGGGGCCTCGGCGAGACCGCCCCCACCTGGTGGGGTATCGACGCCACCCGTCTTCGCGGCTGCGATGCTGAGCTGGCCTGGGCACTCAAGCCCAGAATTACGCTAGTCATGGCTGATAACGGAGGGATCGGGGTGCGAGCGGTCCCGCTGGCTTGGTGGTCCGCACCCTCGGCCAAGGCCTCACCGCGGGCGGCGGTAAAGCCTGGCGAGCTGGCCCGGCCCGACGCCCGATGGTGACCCTGCAAGCCGTGGCCAAGCTGGCCGGCGTGTCCCGGGCGACGGCATCGCGTGCGCTGACGGGGAACCCTCGGGTCAGCCCCTCAGCCCTGCGAGCCGTGGAGCGCGCCGCCCAAAAGCTCGGCTACGTGCCCAACGCGGCGGCGCGGACCCTGACCACAGGGCGGACCGACACGGTCGCCCTGGTGATCGCTGAGCCGACCCAGATGGTGTTCGGAGACCCGTTCTTTGGCCGGCTCGTCCGCGGCATCGGAGACGTCATCGCCGACAACGAGAAGCAACTGATTCTGCTCATGCCCCAGTCGTCGGAGGCCAAGAGGTTGGTGCGCTACGTGCTGGAGGGCCACGTCGACGGCGCTCTCCTCGCTTCTCTGCATCAAGGTCACCCTTTGCCGGAGCTCCTCGCCAAGCGCGGGATACCTTTCGTGATCGGAGGCCGGCCCGCCCATCCCGACCGCTTCAGCTACGTTGACGTCGACAATGTCGGCGGCGCTCGCGCCGCCGTCGGTCACCTCGCTCTCGATGGGGCGGCGGACGATCGCCACCATCTGTGGACCGAGCGACATGCCCGCCGGGCAGGACCGTCGGCTCGGCTACAGACTGGCCATCGAAGCGGCCGGCCCCGCCCGCGATGCGGGGCTGGAGGAGCCGACCAGTTTCAGCCGCGAGGGAGGGATCGCGGCCATGCGGCGCCTGCTTCAGCGTCGCCCCGGCCTCGACGCGGTGTTCGCGGCGTCGGACCTGCAGGCCTCGGGGGCGCTGCAGGTCCTCGCAGAGGCGGGTCGACGAGTGCCAGAAGACGTCGCCGTGGTCGGCTTCGATGACCACCCGTTCGCCGCCTCCATGCATCCTCAGCTTTCCAGCGTCCACCAGCCCATCGAGGCGATGGGACACGAGATGGCTCGGCTTCTGTTGGAGACCATGCGCTCCCCGCGACAGCCACCGCGCCGGGTGCTACTCGGCACCGAGCTGCGGGTCCGATCCTCATCGGCTGGCTCACGCTCCAGGCGAGGCAGATGATGCCGCACCCATTCGCGCCGTCAAGCGGGATCTCATCGGGCATCCGAGGTCCCGAGGAGGAGTACCTCTACCCGGTCGGCAGGTTCGGGGTCGACGGGTCCTCAGACCCTACGGGTGAGGTCGTTCATCCAATTGGTCTCCCAGGTCTTCTCGTTGTCCGCTGAGAACGCCTGCTCCCAATGCGCTGAGTTGGCGGTGATGTTCGACCATCGGAAGCGCACACGAATACTCTGCCCCTCATACGTGTCATCACCCAAGAAGTCACCGACGCCATCGATGAACCGGCCCACCTGAGGAAGGTCGATGAAAGGGTTACGAGAGTTCATCGAGTACAGCGACCATTCCTCACGTTTGGGGTTGAACAGACGGAGGGTGAGTCCGAGGTAGTCCTTGCCGGGGAAGGTCGTCTCATCGATGTTTGCCGCTCCTCCGAGCAGGCTCATGCACCATAGGGTGGACGGGAACACCTCCCACTCCGTGCAGCCGGCGAGTGCCTTCTTGAGTCGGCGGTTGGCAAGGTCCCAGGATCCCGCCAAGAAGTCAAAGTCGTTCACGGGGCACCTCCTAGGGAATCTCGGCCACCTACGAACTCGGTAGGGAAAAGGCTATTGTGGTGCCTGCCGCGCTGCTGTCGTCGATCCAGATACGGCCGCCCGCTCGGGTCACGATCCTACGGCAGATGGCCAGACCCAGGCCGCCGCCGGGTGCCTCCCCTCCGGATCCTCGCCAGAAGGCGTCGAAGATCTTCTCCCTCTCTTCCACGGGCACTCCCATTCGGTTGTCGCGGCAGTTGACTGTCCACATCGACCCCTCTCGAGACGCATCGAGGCGGACGCGGGGCAGGTTGCTACCGCGATACTTGATCGCGTTCTCGATGAGGTTCTGAAGCAGGGGCTCTCAGGCGAATGCGATTGCCCCGGATCGTGGGGAGATCCGCGCTCTCGATCGACGCGGCGCTCTTAGTGAAGGTCTCGGCCAGCGAAGCGCGAACGCTGGCGACAACATCGTTGAGGTCGACCGGCTCCGCCGTGTTCTCGTCGTGATCGACAGTGGCATAGACGAGCAGCTCACCGATCAGGTCGATGGCATGCCGAGCGACCATCTCGAGCTGGCCGACGAATCCCTCTACCAGCCTGGGGTTCGATTTCGGCGGGGCCCGCAGCGGGCAAGCGGCAGCTCATCGGGTCACGGCCGTGGCGCTCCCCGCCGCCGAGCCCGCAGTCGCCGTCCACGCAGGCAGTTTCGATAACGCCGACCGCACCTACGCTGCCCTCGGCGCTCACGTGGCCGAGCGTGAGATCGGGGTCGAGGGTGCGATCCGCGAGCACTACCTGGTGGGTCCCGCGTTTCTCCGCGATGCCTCCCGCGATTGGGCCTGGGGCGAGGCGGCGGCAGAGCCCTTCAAGCATCGCTTCGAGGTCTGTTGGCCCATCTTCCGAACGCGTCCCCACGTAAGCGAGTGACTTCGACCGCGCTGCGGCTAGGAGCTATGGCCAGATGGTCTCGCGGTGGTGATGGCAGGACGCTCACATCGGCGGAGGGTTGCCGACTTGCTCATCGCGGCGGGTGGCCCATGCCCGCGGGCTGCCGCTCTACATGCGCAACCCTGAGGACTTCGTCGGGCTCGATGCCTCATCAACCTTGTGTCTGTCTGATCGGGCTGCGTCACGCAACCTGGCCGCGGCCGGGCGCCAGGGTGGTGTCGTTCGAGTGAGCGATGCCTGCCGTCCTGGAGTTCACGATCGGCGTCTTGCCTGGCGGCATAGCGAAGGTGCGCTGGCAGTTCGCCACTACAATGCCGCAGTGGCCGCATGAGTACACGGTACGGCAGTGGAGACGCCGGACCTCGAGCCGGATTTCGTCGCCTTCGCGGCGCTGATTCGGGAGAGGGGCGGTTAAGCCGTGGCCGCCTCCGCCGGCGCGTCCCCGGTATCACGACGCCTACCTCGAGCTGGACGGCTGGAATACAGGGTCTTCGGCGGCGGATAGCTGACCCGGGCGATCGTGGCCGACGCCCATCCACTCCACCACGCGAGACACCGAGCCGTAGCAACGCCGGATCGATGATGTCACCACGGGAAGGGCGAGAGATCCCGCTGACGTCGCAGCTCTGGAATCCAAACCACTTCCCTGCATTGTGGTTGGGTCGTGCGATGCACCGCCGTTTTCGCGGCCAGCACCTTCCGCCGAATTCGTAGACCATGGTTTTCCCGGCCTCGATCATGAGCGCAAATTGCAGCTTAAATTAGAGATTATCGGCACTGCTCCGTCCCACGCTGGATTGGCTCCCCGTCGTCGGCGACGAGGGGTGGCCTCGACGGCGGAACTGACGTCGGCGATGACCCTGCTGTGGTGACGAGCTACACCGGTCGTAGGCATCGAGAAGACCGTACCCACGAGAGTGGACTGATGGTTGGCTCGCCCCCTTCGAATGCGGCTTAGATTCTCACCATCGTGTACGACTGCTGAGACGGCCGACGCTCGTGCCCACATCGCCCTATTACCTGTTGGACGGCCGGCCATCCCGGAGAAAGTTGCCTCAAGCGGATCCTACATTTCTCCGACGACGCAGCTGATGATGCTGGCTTCTCGTTTGCCCAGGTTGACGAAACGGTGCGGGGTTGTTGATGCGAAGAAGATGGAGTCGCCAGTGTGAAGGATCTCAGAGGTTCCTCCGAGCTCGAACTTGACTCGACCGCTCAGAATGTAAACACACTCGCGCGCACCGTGACTTTGGAATTCGTCAGCACTAGCCTCCTCTGGAGCAAGCCGGACAAGCACCATTTCAAACGGTCGCCCCGGAGCTTCGGCGAGTAACTCGATGATCGCGGTCTGTCCCGGAGCGACGAGTCTTTGGCGCGCGCCTGCCCTGACCAGACTCCTGAGCGGCGTGTTTTCGTGCTGCAGGAGTTCCACCAAGGAGATATCCATGGCGGCACATAGACGACGCAGGCTGACTATCGACGGCGCAACCTGATTCAATTCGACCTGGCTCAGGAAGCTGGGTGTCATTTGCGCTATTTGCGCTACTTGACGCAACGAGACGCCTCTGCTGAGCCGGAGGCGACGGAGTCGATCGCCGATCTCTTGGCTTGGAACTCCGTTGTCGCTAGTGGCTGTCACGTCTTGTCACACGCGCTCCCGACGCTGACCGGCTCGCGGGCCGGAGCTTAACACTTGATCATCGCGGACCGCAATCGGGCGACCGTCCTACCTAACCCACGTTCGCTAGCGGCCAGGATGGGGGCAGCGCCCGTGGAAAAATCACCCTGTTGGGGGATACCAACGGTGTCCCGACACCCCCAGGATACGTACCCATACTTGACGCTGCATCCGGTGGGACTTGACGTCGCCTCTCCCGAAGCCTTACAGTCGGCGGGTACGGTGGGTGGGCTCGGGCCGGGACGGGAGCCCTCCGGCCCAGCACTCCTCAGGAGGGCACAGGCCATGAAACTCAGATACTTGGTAGCCACCGCGGTGGTACCTTCGATGTTCCTTGCGGCCTGCGGGGGAGGAACGACGTCATCTTCCGCCTCCAAGGGCACCATCGAAATCGCGTCCTCCTTCCCCCTCCAGGGCGGCGACGCATCGGCTACCATACCCATGCTCGATGGTGTTACCTACGCAGTCGATACCACCAAGAGTATCGATGGATTTACCCTGAAGCTGGTCTCCTACGATGACAGCGTGAGCGGCCTCGGCAACGCCGACAAGGAAGCCGAAAACGTCAACGAGATGATCGACAATCCCGATGTCCTGGGGATGATCGGTCCTTACTACTCCAGCTATGGCGATATCGATATCCCTCTCACCAACCGAGCGGGCCTGGCTGAGATCAGCCCGTCGAACACGGATGAATGCCTCACCGTTCCCTATTCGTGGTGCGATCCCACAGAGCAGCAACTCCGCCCGACTGGCGTCAACAACTACTTCCGTCTCACCGCCTCCGACCTTTTCCAGGGCCCCGCTATGGCCGACTACGCCTACAATGTCCTTGGGTACAGGACGGTAGCCGCGTTCTCGAACGGTGAATCGTCTCCAGAATCCATGAAGGACCACTTCATCACCGAGTTCGAGAAGGATGGCGGTTCGGTCCCTGTCAACCAAGACTTCGATTGGCAGACACTGACGGACTTTACCCCGCTGATTTTGCGGGCAAAGGCGGCGGGTGCACAAGCCGTGTATATGGGCGGTGAATCCAGCACCAAGTCCTGCCAGTTTCGCGCGCAGATGCAGGGCATTCTCAACGTCCCCTTTATGGGAGACGACGGCATGACCAACCAGCAATGCATCAATGACGCCGGAACCAACGCTGATGGGATGACCAACACGGTTCCCATCGCGGATCCCTTCAACATCGCAAGTTCCCAGTCTCTCATCAAGGCGTACGAGAAGGCATACCCGAGCGCCAACGACCTAGCTTCCTACACTTTCCCCGCCTACGACTGCACCAAGATCCTGATTGCGGCGATTGGGAGGGCCATCGTGGATGCCGGGGGCAAGATGCCAAGTCGTGCCCAAGTGGTCACCGAGATGGCCGGGACGAAGAATTTCAAGGGAGTGACCGGAACGTACACCTTCAACCAGTATGGCGACGCCACGCACCCGTATGTCTCCATATACCAGACTGAGGGCACGCCCGCGAAGTTCACCTTTGTCAAGCAGGTAGCCATCGATCCCAACAGCATTCCGCTGGTCGGGACGCCGTAGGGTCCAGAACGCCCCAGCACAGAGCGGGCTCCGCGCAAGTGAACCTCAGCAACGTGAGGACCGCCACGAGCGTGGGAGCCCGCTTCTATGCCCTCCGAGAACGTGTCTCGAGCGGACGCTTTCTCAACGCCGCATTCGCCTTCCTCTTTCTCCTGATGGTGGCGCTGCTCGCCAGACAGCTGCCGACTCAGAGTTTTGGTTACTTCGTCAACACCACCGTCATCGGGATCACCGACGGTTCTATCTGGGCACTCCTTGCCATCGGGTACACGATGGTATTTGGGATCATCGAGCTGATCAATTTCGCCCACGGCGATCTTCTTACCCTCGGGGGCTTCATCTCGCTGGCCTTCTGTGGACTGTTCGGGGTGGGAAATAACAGCAGCTTGTCGCTCGGAGTAATCCTGATCCTGCTGCTGGTGATGCTCTTCACAATGCTCATCCTGGGCTTCCTGAACGTTGGAATCGAGCGCGTCGTCTTCCGACCCCTGCGGCGGAGATCACGCCTTGCCCCGCTCATCGGAGCGGTGGGCGTCTCATTCCTCCTCGAGGGCGCCATGTTCGCCTGGCATGGGCCGTTCGACATCAGCTACCCGAATGCTCTGACACTCCAACGCCTGCCGCTCATGGGTGGCGCCTTCATTGGAGTGAAGGCGGTCGCCGCTATAGGGGTTACGGTGGTCCTTGTGACGGCTCTGGCGATCATCGTGTACCGATCGCGGTTAGGAAGGGCGATGCGTTCGACTGCACAGGACCGCGATGCCGCACTATTGATGGGCGTCGATATCAACCGGACCATCGCCATGACGTTCTTTCTGGGCGCCGCTCTTGCGGGTGCTGGGGGAATGATATATGGGCTCTATTTCAATACCCTG
Organism: uncultured bacterium; assembly: GCA_963716555.1. GTDB lineage: Bacteria > Chloroflexota > Dormibacteria > Aeolococcales > Aeolococcaceae > JAJZNI01. Next base: position 79,663 of record CAVQTJ010000018.1, read on the forward strand.
ACCTACAACCTGGGTTACGAGAATGGCTTGATTGCCTTTACCGGGGCCGTCATAGGCGGCATCGGCAGTATTCAGGGAGCGGCTCTTGGCGGCCTGATGATTGGACTTATTGGCGCGTTCAGCGATGGATACTTCGCGACGATTTGGACGCAGATCGTCCTCTTCAGCCTGCTGATCGCGTTTCTTGTGTTCAAACCCACCGGACTACTCGGGATGCGAGTTCCTGAGAGATGAACCCGAGGCGTCTGCGCTCACTGTGGCCTTCGCAAGACGCTGCCCTGAGCGGGGGCGACCCCGCAGCTCGGCCGGGACGCTTCAAGCGTCTACGAAGCCGTAAGTTCCTCATCTACGCTGCCATCGGGCTGGCGGTGGTGCTCTTCCCAGAGACAGTCCAGCTTGTGGCCGGTGGAAACAGCTCCTACCTGATCGATGAGGCCGGCGACGCGGGAATCTATGTGCTGCTAGCTCTCGGACTGAACGTGGTGGTCGGCTACGCTGGACTCCTGGATCTGGGTTATGCAGCGTTCTTCGCGGTCGGTGCGTACACGTACGGGATGCTCGCATCGAACCAGTTGTCGTTCACCCCGCTTCACCACGCGGTCCATATCCCCTTCTGGCTCCTCCTCTTCGTCGCCATGGTTGTCGCCGCCGGGTTCGGGGTACTTCTCGGCTTCCCTACGCTCCGCGTTCGCGGCGACTACTTAGCCATCGTGACCCTTGGCTTCGGTGAGATTCTGCCCCGGGTGGCGACCAATGCCACGGTCTGGACGAATGGCATAAACGGCATAGGGGGCCTCGATATTCCCAGCCTACCCGTCTGGCTCAACGGCCCGTGGGCAGGACTAAACTTGGGCTTAGTTAAGAATTTCCTCTTTCTGGATCCGGTGTCCTATTACGTCCTCATGGTTATTCTAGTGGTCGGGTGCGTCATACTCGTACACAACCTGTATAACTCTCGGTTCGGCCGGGCGTGGGTCGCGATTCGTGAGGACGAACGCGCAGCTGCGGCGATGGGCCTCAACCCCGTAAGCATAAAGCTGCTCGCCTTCGCGATCGGCGCGTCGCTCAGTGGCTTCGCCGGTTGCTATTACGCGGCGAAATTGTCGCTGGTCGACCCAACAGAATTCTCCTTCGTGGTGTCGGTCACGGTGCTGATCATGGTCGCGCTCGGAGGCATGGGGAGCATCCCCGGTGTCATTGCGGGAGCACTGCTGCTTTATTACTTTGAGTTCAATCTGCTTCCGGGATTGCCGCAGATGGCGGTGACCGTGGCTGGCGATCTCGGTCTTGGCTATTTAAATCAGCCGCACGGTGGCTGGCCCGGCCTTGCCAGCGAGGCCGAGAATGTCGAGTATCTCTGTTTTGGGTTAATCCTGCTCCTCATCATGCTCTTAAGGCCCGAAGGACTTATTCCGAGCGCGCTCCGGAGGCAGGAGCTCGCCGGCGATCGCGCCTTCCGGTCGCGCCAGAAGGCGAAGAAGGCATTACCTGGGCGGTCGGGCGGATCAGTCTCGTGAGCGTAAATGCCGCCGGCTCACGTGTCGGCGTCCCGAGAGCTGTGCAATGTGGAGCCTCATGATGACCCATCAGACTCGGCGGTTCACCACTGTCGGCCCACGTGACGTGGGGACCTCGCCCGACAGATACCGGGGTCGGAGCTCGCCGCTCCGTCGGAGCGCCTCGAAGTACGGCTTTACTAGCTCGGTGGGGCCGCGCGCCCTCAAGCTCGGCTCCAAGCGTTCGGAGAGGCCCCAACTCCGCGGGGGCCGACCAGAGTTGCAGCGATGATCCGGAGCCCCGAGGTGGCGATTGCGCCCCTGACCAACCCAACCCCGCCGGGGATCCTCCAGGTTCAGGGCGTCACCAAGCGCTTCGGCGGCCTGACCGCGGTGAACAACGTCACCGTAGAGGTCCGACGAGGCGAGATATTCGCACTGATCGGGCCGAATGGCGCCGGAAAGACGACCCTGTTCAACAACATCACGGGGATGTTCCCGGCGACCTCTGGCCACATCATTTTCAACGGCCGTGATATTACGCGGTTGAAGCCGCACCAAATCGCACGCCGAGGAATCGCTAGGACATTCCAGAACATCCGGCTCTTTAACTATATGACCGCGCTCGACAACGTATGCGTCGGACAACATGCGCACTTGCGATCGAGACTATGGAGTGCGCTCTTCCGAACCCCGTTTGAACGTGCAGAGGAGGCCAAGGTACGCGCCAGAGCAATGGAGTTACTACGCTTCGTTGGCGTCGAAAACCAAGCTGGGCGGATAGCGCAAACGCTCTCGTACGGGCAGCAGCGACGCTTGGAAGTGGCCCGGGCGCTCGCTACTCAGCCGAGCCTGCTCCTCCTCGACGAGCCGGCGGCGGGTTTCACTCCACTTGAGAAGGATGAGCTTGTGGAGCTGATGCGCGCCGTCCGAGATACCGGCGTCACCGTCTTCCTTATCGATCATGATATGAAGTTGGTAATGGGGGCGGCTGAGCATATCGCTGTGCTCGACCACGGCGAGAAGATCGCCGATGGCAACCCACAGGAGGTTCGATACGATCAGCGAGTCATCGACGCCTATCTCGGAGCCGAGTGAATGCCGCTCCTCGAAGTAGATGGCATCGACGTCTTTTATGGATTCCTACAGGCGCTGCGAGGTGTGAGCCTCGAGGTCGACCAGGGCGAGATCGTGGCGTTGATCGGATCCAATGGGGCCGGGAAGACGACGACGCTACGGACCATTTCGGGGTTGATGCACTCAGCCAGTGGAGCGATTCGACTGGGAGATCGGGACATCACGACCTTGGCGCCGCATAAGGTGGTGGGCCTTGGGGTGTGTCACGTGCCGGAGGGTCGTCGGCTTTTCGGTCGCATGACTGTTATGGAAAATCTAAAGATGGGGGCGTACAGCCGCGGGCGTCAAGGTGGCGATGCCCGCGACGTTGAACGCGTGCTCAGTCTTTTCCCCGGGCTGAGAGACCGGTTGGGCCAACTAGCCGGTACTCTGTCTGGCGGCGAGCAGCAGATGCTCGCCATTGGTCGCGCACTCATGGCGGAGCCGAGGATCCTGTTGTTGGATGAACCCTCATTGGGGCTAGCCCCCATTCTCGTCGCGGCCGTCTTCGAAATGATCAAGGAGATCAACCGTCAAGGGGTGCCAATTCTTCTCGTTGAACAGAACGCCCACAAGGCGCTAGCTATAGCCCACCGCGCGTACGTTTTGGAGAGCGGCTCCATTGTCGAGGTAGGGTCGGGAGAACAACTCCTGCGCTCGGCGTCGGTCCAGAAGGCCTATCTAGGCATGTGAGACGCCGAGCGTGCGAGTGGCTGTGAGCATCGGCGATTCCGCCAGCGTGAGGCAGCTCCATGCGCTCAGGCAGCACGTGGTGACCATCAGCACGGTTTGGAGTGCGGAGGTTACGGAAATAGGATGCGGCGTGCAGCGAATCTGATTCCCGGGGCGGTGGGCGGGGTGGTGTTCACCGCCGGGATGTATATAGCTTCGGCGGCCACTGGGCTTTCGACGCTTCCCGACCTGGCGCTGCAGGGCTTCCTCCGATTCTTGCCGGGCCCGGTGATTGGTTATCTGATTGATGAACTCCAGCACGCCGCGAAGGTTCTTTTCGAGGCGAGCACGGTTGTTGCCATGGTCGCCGCGCTGGCAGCTTTGGGCGCTGCATATCCAGCGCTACGCCGACGGAACGTGGGGCGCTTTGCTGCCTTTGTGCTCGCCGGTGTTGGCTGGGTGCTGCTGTGCGCAGTCGTGCTGCCGGTTCTCGATGACGGAGTCATGGGCCTCGACGAGGGGGGGCTGGCGCCGTTGGTATGGGCACTTCTGTTCGCCGCTTATGGTGCGGTACTCGAGTTGACATGGTCAGGAGTCCGTCCTGACAAGCCCACGGATGAGGGTCGACGTCACGTGCTGCACTTGATCACGATGGGCGCGGGCGGGGTTGCGCTGGGATTCCTGGCCATCCGTCTCGTCCCTTCGTGGCTAGGAAGTATCTTGGCCCCCCCCGAGGACGGTGTCGAGGGCCTTTCACCCGCGGTCACGCCCGTACACAACTTCTACGTCGTGTCGAAGAATCTGGTAGACCCAACGGTCACCGCCTCTGATTGGAGTTTGTCGGTGGGCGGCCTATGCGCTCACCCTCTGAGCCTGGCTCTGCAGGATCTTCGGAATCTGGGCCATACGAATGAGTATGTCACCATGGAATGTGTCAGCAATGGCGTCGGTGGACTGCTCATGAGCACGGGCATGTTTACCGGTGTTCGACTTCGCGACTTGGTGGCGCTTGCCGAGCCCAATACGGATGCCAATATCGTGACGTTCAAGGCATTCGATGACTACACGGAGAGCCTGCCGCTGAGCCTCGTGCGTTCGGCGCCGGAGATCCTTGTCGCCTATGACCTTGATGGAGCGGCACTGCCCCCCGAGCACGGTTTTCCGGCTCGGGTGGTTGTGCCGGGTCGGTATGGGATGAAGGGCACGAAGTGGCTGACTGAGATCGCGCTGATCGCGTCTGGAGGAGGTGGCTACTATGAGGCGATGGGTTGGGATGCCGACGCGATCGTCAAGACCACGTCTCGGTTCGATGTACCTAGTCCTTGGGCCGGCGGCGTGTCCGCAGGTATTGTTGCCCTTGGTGGGGTCGCCTTTGCGGGCACTCGGGGGATCTCGGCGGTGCAGTGGAGCGCCGATGGGGGCGGCATCTGGAATAGCGCCGCCTTGGAGCCTCCCTTGTCGCCCTACAGTTGGACCCGCTGGACGGGCAGCTGGGCGGTCACCAAACGCGGCGTCTACCAGCTCACCGTCCGGGCGCGTGATGGGGCCGGCGAGCTTCAGACACCCCAAGTGATGGTGAGCTACCCTTCGGGAGCCGCCGGCTACGACACGGTTGTGGTGGTCGTCACTTAGGTGGAGTCGGCGGCGGGGCGGTCTCTCCCGCGATGCGCCTATTCTGGAGATCCAGGTCGGGGGTCGTCGTGGTGGCGACGACCGCGGAGGGGCTGGATGATAATGCACACTGGACACGCCGTCAATGCCTGCTATACTTAGCCCCGTGCGGCCGGTAGTCGACCTCCGTTCCGACACCGTTACCCTGCCCTCGCCCGCCATGCGCCGAGCCATCGCCGAAGCTGAGGTGGGGGACGATGTGTTCGGCGAGGATCCGACCGTAAATCGTCTCCAGGAAGTGGCGGCGGAGAGACTCGGGAAGCAGGATGCGCTGTTCATCCCGAGCGGGACGATGGGCAATCTGCTCGGAATGCTGGTCAACGCCCAGCGGGGGCAGGAAGTCATAGTCGACGCTCTTTCCCATGTCCTTCTCTCCGAAGCGGGCGGCACCGCAACCCTGGGGGGGATCCAACTGCGCACGGTCGAGACCGAGGATGGCATCCTGCGCCCCGCTGACGTTGCGCCGCTTGTAAGACGCACCGGCGATGTTCACCAGCCTACGACTGCGGCAATCTCCGTGGAAAACACCCACAACCGGCATGGGGGAAACGCCTGGTCACTCGACGAGCTCACGGCGATCGCCGCTTTTGCCGAATACCACCAACTAGCCGTGCATATGGACGGTGCACGGATCTTCAATGCATGTCTTGCAGTCGGCGCAGACGTCAAGCAAGTCGCGGCTGCAGCGTCGACCGTCACATTCTGCTTCTCCAAGGGTCTCGGCTGTCCCGCGGGCAGCATGCTATGCGGACCTCACGACAAGATCGGAGAGGCGCGACGTTGGCGCAAGATGCTCGGAGGCAGCATGCGCCAGGTGGGCATACTAGCGTCCGCCGGCCTGTATGCCATGGACAACATGATCGAACGACTGGCAGAGGATCACATCAATGCTCGAATTTTGGCCGAGGGACTTGCCAGCATCCGAGGCCTACGATGTGACAGCGAGCATGTCCGGACCAACATTGTCTTCGCCGACCTTTTGGCGATGTCTGCTGATCAGTTCATTGAATCTTGTGCCAAGGAGGGTGTTCGCATCGGCCAAAGTTCTGCGCGGCGGGTACGGATGGTGACTCACTATGGCGTCGATAGCGCAGATATGGGCCATGTGCTCGCGGTGATTCAGAAGGTCGTGGGACAGTCCGAGCGCCACCAGGCGGCCAGCTGATTCCGTACTCGGCCAATTTCCGGGGCGGCGCCGGCAGGCCGATCCGCCGCGAGTCCCCCGGACTGGCCGCGTACTGACTTTCGAAGGTGGCACTTCACATCGCGACGCTACCCAGTGGCGTAGACGCAAGCCGTAAGAGCAGGGACCAATCAAGTATACTTGACAGACCGTCCGGTATGTGTGAACATTGACTTGGGTATTCGTGTCCAGTCCGGGCCGTTGGAGGAGTTGCGAGCGTGGTGTCTGATCGTGTGGAGGCTGCGCCGAGCGACGGTGAGGTGCGCCAGTATCAAATGTTCATCAACGGGCGTTGGGCAGACGACCCCTCTGGCTCCGCGCTCGAGAGCACCAATCCTTACAACGGCAAAGTTTGGGCTATCGCGCCCGAGGCGCAAGAGGAGAGTGTCGACCGAGCGGTCCGGGCCGCTCGAGCAGCGCTCGAGGACGGCCCCTGGGGGCGGCTGAGCGGAATCGAAAGGGCTCGGCTGATGCGCCGCCTGGCCGACCTCATCGACAGGAATGCTGACAAGCTTGCGTCCATAGAAACGACGGACAATGGAAAACTCATCCGAGAAATGTCCGGGCAGCTCAAGCAGCTACCTGAGTGGTATTACTACTACGCCGGCGCTGCCGACAAACTCCGGGGCGAGCAGATCCCGGTCGACCGAGACAGCATGCTCGTCTACACAAGACGCGAACCAGTCGGCGTCGTCGCCGCCATCGTTCCGTGGAACTCACCCCTCATGGTTCTGACCTATAAGCTCGCGCCCGCCCTCGCCGCGGGTTGTACCGTGGTGGCCAAACCCGCCGAGCAAACCCCGGCGTCCACTCTGGAGTTCGCGAAGCTGTTCAACGAAGCGGGTTTTCCAGACGGGGTGTTCAATGTCGTAACCGGCGCAGGACCTTCCACGGGCCATGCCCTCGCCAGTCATCCGGGCGTCGATATGGTCGCCTTCACCGGGTCCACTGAGACAGGCTCCCGGATAATGTCAGCAGCGGCTGGCCGGGTCGCCCGAGTGACGCTGGAGCTCGGCGGAAAATCGCCGAACATCGTATTCGCTGACGCGGACGCCTCGGTTACTAGTGGCGTCGTCGCCGGCATCTTCGCGGCGACTGGCCAGACCTGTGTCGCAGGCTCTCGCCTCTTGGTCGAGGCAAGCATCCACGATGAAATGGTTGCGCGGCTCGTGGAGCGGGCCCAGGCCATCAAGCTGGGAAATCCATTGGATGCGGACACGGAGATGGGGCCGATTGCCTTCCGGGAGCAGTTAGAGAAGGTGCAGCGGTACGTTGCTCTAGCGCAAGAGGAAGGAGCAACGCTGGTCCAAGGCGGCCGGCGCCCAACGTCCCCTCCGCTCCGAGATGGGTACTTCATCGAGCCCACGATCTTTACGGGCGTCGGCAACCAAATGGCTGTCGCTCAGGACGAGATCTTCGGGCCGGTACTTTCGGTGATCCCATTTCGAACGGATGAAGAGGCCGTCCGCATGGCGAACGATAGCCGCTACGGGTTAGCGGCCGGCGTTTGGACAGGCGACATGAAGCGAGCGCATCGCATGGCCCATGCCTTGAAGGCCGGAACCGTGTGGATCAACGCATACCGAGTGAGCTCTTACGCGGTGCCGTTCGGCGGGTACAAGATGAGCGGGATCGGCCGGGAGAGCGGTCTTGAGGTCATGCACGAATACACACAGTGCAAGGCGGTGTGGGTGGAGCTGGAGGGACAGACGCGGGACCCATTCAAGTCGGTATAGCCGGTCGACATGCGTCGACCCAATATCGGACCTCTACTTCTGACGTGGCTGATTGCTTTCAATCTGAGATCGATACTGTGGGCCATGCCGCCTGCGCTTCCGGCCATCAAGGCGAACCTCCATTTGGGTCTGCCGGAGGTGGGCCTGCTGGGATCGCTTCCAGCCGTCTGCCTGGCGGCGGGCGCCATCCCCGGGGCGCTGGTGGTCCGCTGGCGCGGCTTCCGTCTCGCGGTGGGGGTCGCTCTCCTCGGCCTCGGGTTCGGTGCGGTCGGTCGAGTGATCCCGCCAGCTGCGGTTTGGCTCATCATCGGCACCGCAGCCTTTTCCCTGAGCATAGCCATGGTCCAACCTGCGATGGCGGTGCTCATCCGGGCATGGTTTCCAGAACAGATTCACCGAGTGGTGACGGTATACGTCAACGGCCTCAGTATGGGTGCACTCGTCGCCTCGGTGATCACCCCCTTCCTCGTGGTCGAGGCTGGCTGGCGGTTCGCGCTGGCGTTTTGGTCATTGCCCGCTGCGGCGGTAGCTGCCCTATGGTTCGCCGGCAACCGGCGAGGCCAAGTGGCGCCGCGCGCCCACGCCAATCTTTGGCTGCCAGCCCTTCGCGATCAGGAGGTGTGGCGGGCTGCCGCCCTCTTCGGGGCTCAGAATCTTGCCTTCAGCACAGTCTTTACCTGGGTGCCGTTTTTGCCAGGAAACCGACAGCCCGCGCACTTAGCCGGTGTTCTTCTCGCTATGAACGTCTCCATCATAGGCCCTACCCTGTGGCTTGGGGTCACGCACCGAACCTATCTGGATCGTCCCGCCTTCTACGTCTTGGCCGCCGCATGCGCGGGCGTGGGCACTCTCGGACTATCGTTGGGAGTGGTCAGCCTGGAATGGGAGCTCGCCAGCCTGGTGGGGCTGGGAACCGGCCTCGCCGGCATCGCCGCGCTCACGCTCCCGTCGGCACGTGGTGAGTCGGCCGACAGCATTGCCGTGTACTCAAGTCTCATGCTGGCCCTCGGTTACGCTCTATCATTCGCAGGCCCTTTCACGGGGGGCTTGATTGTGCAGTACACGCAGCATGTTCCAAGCGCCTTCTACCCTGCCCTTGCTGCTTGCATCGCGATGGGCGCCTGTGGTCTGACGTTCGTGCGGACCACTTTCAATCCTCGGGCATCGGCTCCGGGGGACACTTCTCGGGCGGCTGCGCTCAGCGACGGACAGCGTTGAGGCGGAGAAGCCAGTTGGTCGTGGGGCTGAGCGAGACGGGCCATACGGGCCGACGGAGGGTGTGCTAATGCCCCGAACCATCCTTCATGACGTCAGCGTCGTGGACGTTGAAACAGGCTCGACCGCAGGCCCCCGAAGCGTGGTGATCTCGGATGATCGTATTGAGTCAATCAGCGCAGCTGACGTTGCGCGCGAAACGGGGTCGGTGGAGGGCAGGGGCCTATTCCTCACCCCCGGTTTGATTGATGCCCACGTCCACTGCTTCTTCGACGCAGGTTCAGACCCGCTGACGACGTTCCTGTCCAATGACGAAGAGCACAACTTAGCTGTCGGTCGACGCAACTTGGGTATCGCCGCTGCGGCTGGGATCACCACGGTGCGCGACCTCGGGTCGCCACCGCAGCTTATGAGGACGCTAATGAGCGAGGTTGAGTCGGGCGCGGTCGTTGGCCCACATATCATCAGCAGCGGTGCCCCTTTGACCCGACCGGGGGGCCATTGCCACTTCTTCGGCGGCGAAGTATCGACTGTCGATGAGGTTCGGAGTCTTATTGAACGTCAGCGGCTGGAAGGCGCAACCTCGGTCAAGGTCATGGCATCTGGAGGAGGGATGACCGCGGGGACCCGGCCCTCTGCGGCGGAGCTGCCGTTGGAGCTCATGGAGGCAGCGCGTTCGGCAGCCGAAGCGAACGGGATGATCATCACCGCCCACTGCCACGCCACAGAGGCGATTCGTCGGTCAATAGCTGCAGGGATACCGTGTATCGAGCATGCGAGCTTTGTCGAGCCATCTGGCCATTCGGAGTTCGATGCGGAGGTCGCCAATCAGCTGCGGGCGACAGGCACGGTAGTTTCCCCAACGGTGGCGAGTGGTCTGCGGGCTGCCCAGCTGTTTAGGCGGCAGGGACGCCCCTATCATCCCGACGATGTCGGTGCGATCGAGCGGCTCGAGGCCCGCCGCTCGATCGCCGGCGAGCTGTACACGCTGGGCGTGACCATCATCGCCGGAAGCGATGCCGGCACCGATGACACCCCATTTGACGTTGGGGTCGAGGAAGTAACCTCGCTCTACTCCAGCGGGCTGACCCGCCAGGATGCACTGCGCGCTGCCACATCAGCGAGCGCGAAGTGCTTGGGGATGCGTCGATGTGGCGAGGTGAAAGAGGGTTTTACGGCCGACCTACTACTTCTAGGTGCCGATCCCTTGGTGGATCTGAATGCTCTGAGGTCGCCATTGGTCGTGATGAAGTCTGGCAGGATCTTCCTGGACCGTCGACGGGTCGAGCCTTGAAGCGCCATGCGGCTCCTTGCTCACGCCCGGAATCGGACGTATGCGACGCCGCCCGACGGAACCCTTTCTCTGAGTGATGAAGTGATCACCACAAGACTGATCTAGGAGCGATGTGATGCCGTCGACATACTTCGGTCGCCTCGCACGTGAGACGCCGACGCGCGTATGGGTAAATAATCCAACCATCGATGAGATCGGGCTTGCCCTAGGGGAAGGTGCGGTAGGCTCCACAACCAACCCGGCCTACGCCGGCGGGCTGTTGAGGCGCGCGCCCGGGGTCGTTCTCCCCGTGATCGAAGAGGCGGTTGCGGCGACCGGAGACGATCGAGTGGCGGCAGAACTCGTTCAGCAAAAGTTGGTCGGGCGCATCGTGGAGCGCTTTCTTCCCCTCTACGAGAGTAGCGAGGGGCTCGCGGGATTCGTCAGCATCCAGGGTGCGCCCGAGGCCGATGGCGAGATTGACCGAATAATCGCGGAAGCCCGGGCCGGTCGGACGCTCGGTCCTAACGCTACGCCCAAGCTACCCGCGACGGCGACTGGATTGGCCGCATTCGAGGTGATAGTGACGGACGGCTCCCCAACCATCGTGACCGAGGTCTTCAGTCTCGGCCAGCTCGTCGAGACTTGCGAGCGCTATCTGAGTGTGACGGCTCGGATGGGGCATCGGCCGCCCTTCTTCGTCAGCCCCATCACCGGTATCTTCGGTGACTATCTCAAGGCTGTGACCGGCGGCAGTGAGCGGGAGGTCTCGAGGGCGGACATCGAGCTCATGGGCGTCGCCCTCTCCCGAGCCTGTTGCCAACTCGTCGCGGAGCGCGAATACCCAGTGACGCTCCTGTGCGGGGGAGCCCGCATTCCCTTCGATCTTCTCGGTTTGGTCGGCGCCCCTGTTCACGCGACGATCAACTGGTCGACTTTCGCGGAGGTGCTTGCGGCGGAGGTGACACCGTCCCTCCGGGGCATCGACGAGCCCATCGACCAACGGATCGTCGACCGCCTCCGAGCCGCGTTTCCGGACGTTCGTCACGCCCTCGACATCGATGGACTTACCGTCGAGCAGTTTGAGCACTTCGGGCCGGTCCAGCACTTTCGCAACAACTTCGTCGCGGGGTGGGAGGCCGTACGCGCAGCGATCACCGACCGGCGGATGGCGCTCGCATAGAAGCGGACCATGGGCGGCAATAGTCGGGCTATTCGCGCGACGTTGGTGAGTCCTAGTTCGCTGGGCGAGCGGCCCGACGTATCGCGGGCGAGTTGCTCGGGGCTGCCCGCTGCTCTTTTCTCCAAGACAAGGGGGTGACTACGTGACTTCCCCTCGGTGGTCTGCCAATCTCTCCATGCTATGGCGCGATCGGCCCTTTTCGGATCGATTCTCCGCTGCGAGAGACGCCGGATTCGACACGGTGGAGTTTTGGTGGCCTCGGGGCGAGCGGATCGAGGATGTCGAATCGGCAGTCAAGCGCAACATGCTGCACGTGGCACTGCTGAACATGGATGCCGGCGACCTCGATGCTGGCGAGCGGGGGTTCCTGAACCGACCCGAGCGCCGCGCGGATGTGCTCGCCGCGGCTCGCGAAGCCATCGCTCTCGCGCGCGCTGTCGACTGCCCTCTCATCAACGCACCCGTGGGCAAAGACTCCGGGGCGGACCCTGAGCGCCAAGCCGGAGCTGTCATCGAGGCCCTGAGAGAGATTATTGACATAGGCAATCAGGCCGGCATCGTGGTCACGCTCGAGCCGCTGAATTCGATTGACCATCCCAGCTACCTCATGTGCTCCACAAGGGTGGCATCAGAGTGGATTCGGCGCGCAGGGCCCGGCCTCGGTCTCCTCTACGACGCATACCACATGGGCTGCATGGGCGAAGACATCGTGCGTGCGCCCGGCGATCTGAACCCGGTTCATATCCAGATCGCCGATGTGCCAGGACGCCACGAGCCGGGAACGGGCCACCTGCCCTTCAGCGCCTTCTTCACTGCCCTTGAGGCCGCCGGCTATACCGGTCGTGTCGGCCTTGAGTATGCCCCCAGCACGACCACGTCGGACAGTTTTCAGTGGTTGTCTGCCTATATCGACAATGCAAATTGACAACCCGCCAGCAACTCGCGCGAGAGGTCCACGCACGAGCTCGGCCAGCTGAGCCGGTTGCGGCTACCGCCCACCGGCAGGAGAAAGGAGACGCCACCATGGTAGTCAGCGCCCTTCCCCATAGGATGACGGTGGGGGATGTGATGACCAAGGCGGTCATCACCGCCAACCCGGACACGCCGATCAAGGTGATTGGCGAGTCCCTGACGCAGCACGGGATCAGCGGCCTGCCGGTCGTGGACTCAAGCGGCAAGGTCGTCGGTATCGTCACCGAGGCCGATCTGCTCCTGGGCAAAGAGGCAGCGGCCGAGGAGCGATTCGAGTCGCTCGCCGCACCCCTGCGCGAACGGCGCGAACAGACCAAGGCGCGGGCAGAGGTTGCCGCTCAGGCAATGAGCTCTCCTGTCCTGACGATCGCGCCGGATGCCCCGCTCGCCGCTGCTGCGCGGGTGATGCGGAAGCATGGAGTGAAGAGGCTCCCTGTCGTCGACGGCGAGCAGAACCTCCTCGGAATTCTCAGTCGACACGACATCCTGAGCGCGCTGGTGCGCCCTGATGCAGACATTCACCGCGAGATCGTCGACGGCGTGCTCCCCATATGGCTCGGTATCGACCCAGCCAGTATCGACGTCGCGGTGGAGGATGGCATCGTGACCCTAAGCGGAAAGCTAGATCGACGGAGCGCCGCTGAGATTCTGTGTCATCTGGTACACGGTGTGGACGGCGTCGTGGCTGTCCGATCTTTCCTGACATTCGTCTGCGATGACACCGAGATCAAGCTCAAGAGCGAGCGTCTTCTCGACGGATCGTTGTGAGAGCTGGCCGACGCCCCAGCTGTCAGAGCGATCGTGAGAACATGCGAGATGGTCGGGGTCTGCGAGGGTGCAAGCGTGGCGGGACCCTCTGCCGAGTTGAGAAAGCTGCATACTGCGACGAGGCGATGCCTTTCATGGACATTTCTCATCGGGTTGTTACCCTAATTGGTAGAGGTGATCCTCCAGTGAGCGCGCCGAGTTATGTGGCGCCGAAGCGCGAGGTCGTGCGCGGTGGCGCCCTGTCGCCGCTGTGACACGCTGAGGGAGCCGGGCGACGACGTCCGTGCGGCCCCGACCGGTAGCAGCGGGCCACCGAGCACGTGGCCGACGGCGATGGGTCAGGGGAGACGCGCCAGGGGCATGTGGATCAGTGCGATCCCGAACTTGGCGTCGCGGATCCTCTTCTCGATCTACTTGACCGCGACGACGTCGACGGTGCGGATGTCGGGGTCCTTGGCTAACAGGTCGGGGGCGACCTGACCTAGGGCAGTGGGGATCTCGCCGTTCAGGTGGGCCTGACGGGCGTCCTCGGTTTCGAAGGAGTCGAAGATGCCGTACTCGGTCTCGCTGATCCTGAAGGCATACCACGTGACAGTGCCCGCCTCCGCTACCGCCAGCGCGCGGCCGGCTTCGAGGAACGCCCTGAGCTCGGCGCCCTTACCGGGCTTGGCTTCGAGTAGGGCGAGCAATCCAAGTTTCACGGTCATGCTGGTCTCCCTTTATTCCGAACGGCTGTCCGTCTCGGCGATCGGTACCGGGGCGGCGGCGTCATTTACGTCAGGCATCGGCCACGGTCCAGATCTCGCCGGTGGCGTCCCCGACGAGCTTAGCGAGAAGGGACCGAGCCGAGTGCTCGGGCGTGATCAGCGAGCCCTGCTCGTAGGCGGTCCGGAAGCGCTCGTGCAGGGCCGCGCCGATCGCGACCGGTGGCTGACTGCGGATCCATCCTTGCATGGCCGTGTCGACCGAGCCGGGCCGGTAGACGTTGACCGTCACCCCACTCCCGGCCAGCTCGGCCGCCAGGTTGAGGGTGTGAGCCTCGAGGGCGGCCTTGGTGGCGGCGTAGGCGTTCATTCCCACCATGGCCCCGGGGTGGCCGGCGATGCCGCTCGACACGTTCACGATCCGACCCCATCCGCGGTCGAGCATCGAAGGCAGGATCGCCTGAGCGAAGTGGAACGGGGCGTCGACGTTGACGGCGAATGCCGAGGACCACGCTGTGGGCGCCGCCGTCACGGTGGGTCCCACCGGCTGGACCACCGCGGCGTCGTTGATCAGTATGTCGACCGGCCCCAGCTCCTTGACCGCCCGAGCCGCCGCGTCGGCCACGGCGCCGGGATCGGCCACGTCGGCCTGGAGCACCACCGCGACGCCGCCGCTGGCTCGCACCGCCTCGGCCGCCTCCTCGAGCTGGCCGAGCGAGCGTGCGAGCAGCGCCACCTGGGCGCCGCCGGCCGCCAGCTCGAGGGCCACGGCCCGCCCGATGCCTCGGCCGGCCCCGGTCACCAGGGCGACCCTTCCCTCGAATGGTGCGGTCATCGGGTGACGATGAGTCCAGTGCCAGGATTTGGCTGGGCTCGGACCGGGTCGTGTAGTCGGGGTGGGCGTGTTCCGCTGGTCGCGCCGGTGGTGAGCGCGGCGGAACCGGTCAGATCATTCATGGATTAGCCTCCTGGCTGAGGTGGGGTGGTTAGGCTTCCGGCCTTCTTCAGCTGAAATGGGTCCGAGGCCGCTCCTGGAGGACACCGTCGATGTACATGTCTACCTTCTCGTTGTAGAAGCTGGCCAGCCCCGCGATCTTCTGACTCTCCGGCAGTGGGGTGCGGTACACCCAGACCGCGTCGGGGTGGACCCCTTTGCCGGTGTCAAGTGACCAGTAGGTCGCGGTGCCTTTGTAGGGACAATGGGTCTCCGTCACCGAGGGCCGAAGCAGTTCGGTGCGGAGATCGGTGAGCGGAAGGTAGTAGCGCGGTGGGAGGCCGGTCTCGAACAGGATGCGAGGCTGGTGAGAGTCGGCCACGGTGACGCCGTCGACCTCGATGCGTACGTGCCTCGAGCTGGCCAGGATGTCGACCCGCGTGTACGGATCGCGCGGATGGATGTAGACGAGCTCGTCCTCCTCCAGCCACTCCGTCATCGCCTCCCACTCCAGTCGGACAAGGTCGCGGATCGGCTCCAGTGGCGAATCGAGATAGCGGCGCGCGGCGGCAGGAGCCACCGCGTTAGCGACCCTCACGTGAAGACCCGCCCGTCTCCCCTGCTCGGCGAGGGGTGCGGTGCTCAGATGCGCTGGTTAGTCCTTCGATGGGAAAGGTAGGAGGTGCGTGATGGATAGAGAGCCAAAGGACAGCCGGGTGCGACGGCAGTTCCGCGGCACCGGTCTCTACTGGGCTCTCATCCTCGCTCTGGTAGTGGTGGTAGCGATCATCGTCGGTCTCCTGCAGCAGTCCCCGGACGTCAGGGTCAAGTACCTCGCCTGGAGCTTGAACATGCCTCTGGCGGTGGTGCTGCCGATCACGATGGTTCTCATCGTCGCCCTGGCCAGCCTGGTCGGGGTGATCTGGAGGAGCCGCGGTCGGCACCAGCTGAACGACTCTGTCGGGCTGCTTGGGCAAGCGCAGGTGCCCGCAATGACATTGGGGGGTTGGCGTGCTATCGGGGGTCTGGACGGTGACGGATGCGCGCACCTCGCGACCGGCTGGATGAGCACGGTGGGCGCACTCGGCTAGGCCTCGGGACCGACCGCCGAGAGACAACCCGGGCGAGCCGGGCACCAACCAGGAGGAACACATGGCAAAGATCGACTCGTTGAGCGACCAGAAGGCGGCGGAGTTCGGGCACGCCTTCATACGGTGGTTGACTGACGAGGATCCCGCTGGGGTCGCACGTCTCTTTCCCGACCTCGACCCCCACCGAGTTCGATGACCAGGCGGCGGCTGACCTCGGCCGCGCGGCGCTCGAGGACCTCCTGGCCGAACGCTTCGTCAATGTAGCCCAGCTGTGAATGTAAAGTCTCCTAGGATGACGCCGGTGGCCATCGCCGCCAGCGTGGTCGTCGGTATTATCGTCAACCTGGTGAAGTGAGGAGGCGCAAGCATGGATCGACAACGCGGACAGGGGCGGCTGCTCTATTTGCTGCTCGTCGTGCTCGTCGTCGTCGTCATCGTCCTGCTCGTAACAGGACGCCTCTCCCTCTAGAGTGTGACGAGGTCGGTTGCAGGACAGGCCGGGGACGCGGCCAGTGACCTCCACTCCAGGGATCTGTGGCAGCTGCCCGGGACGCTGATCTCGTCGCGGACTTGACTATCGACGATCCACCTGCCAGTGATCGGGCGACCCGCTCCTCGGGCAACGTGCGGAAACCGTCGGGTCAACCACCTCGGCCTCAGCACCCGCCTCTGGTATCAACGGGCACACGTGGTCGTCCCCGGCCATGGCGGATCCCGGTATCGTCTTCAATTCGCTTCGTACACGATCGAGCCACGAATCGTCGGGCAGATCGCGAAGCGGCGGGCGACGTGGCCCGCCTGGGCCTCGGTGAGCTCACTCCGGACGGCCCGAGGACCGTAACGGCGCGGTCCCGGGTTGGCGAGTTCGCGGCGGACGGTGATGCGGCTCAGGCCGAACTCACGGGCGAGAGCGCTGATGGTCCAACCGTGTCGATGCAGGGCGTGCAATTCCATCCACGTTTCTCCAGACTGCACGAGGGGCCCTCCGGCTGCGACGTTGGCTAGGACACCAACAGCAT
Organism: uncultured bacterium; assembly: GCA_963716555.1. Taxonomy (GTDB): domain Bacteria; phylum Chloroflexota; class Dormibacteria; order Aeolococcales; family Aeolococcaceae; genus JAJZNI01. The sequence goes on from CAVQTJ010000018.1 coordinate 96,696, forward strand.
CGCCCCGGAGGGGCCCTCACTCCTCTTGTTGACGGCTCCCCCCTGCCCGGAGCCTGGTCAACTTTCGTGATCAGCAGTGGTCAGATTCCCTGATCGCCCACAGGGCTGCCTTGCTTCGTTTACGATCTGGACCGGTTACAACGATCGGTTGAGGATTGTTTCATGACCATCCTGGGTAGGATCCGGGACCGCTTGAGAGCTCGGCAGCTTGAGCGCTGGCGGGCAGGAGGCACTTATCCGGCGAAGGTGCGGCGCAAGTACTGGTCCGAGGACGAAATGACCAGGGACCGTACCCGGCTAGTGGCTCAGGGCTACCGCGTCGTAGATGAGGAGGAGACGATGGGGTCGATCTCCATTGAGCCCAATCAGAGCGTGTACGGGAACCGGTCCCCGGCAAGCTTGGTTAAAGACCAGCGCCTTGCGCTGATGACCTACCAGCGGGATTCCAACCCCTGATCGGTTTGGGCAGGCCGAGATTCTCTGTAGGGGCGCCATCCCAGGCCCGCCCCTCCGGGATCGCGGGCGACGACGCGGAGCTGAACGCCGAGTTCTAGGGAAGCTCGGCGACCATCTTGCGGTACTCCCCCTCGCTGAACAGGCGAATGGTCTGCGTCGACACCGTGCCACGCTGGGCGGTGGCGAGGAGAACCTTGGCGACGACCTCGTCGTTGGGCGCTTCGATGAGCGCAACGAGGTCGTACTGGCCCATCGCAAGGTACACCTCCTTGAGCTCCCCGCCCAGGGATTTGGATAGCTCCCGGGCTCTGTCGATCCGCGACGGACCCTCCTTGATCGTTTCGGCTCCCTTCTGGGTGAACTTGAACAGCCCCAGATACGTCGCCATCGCCTCGTCCTCCGTCCGCGTCATCCAGTAATGCGAAACGAACAATCGCGCCTGGCCCGGGCAACTGTCAACACGTGTCGGCCCCGCGCGTGAACATCGCGGCCAGATCGGCGCAGGGGATGCTCATGGCCGGGGCTCCGCCACGCCCTCCGGCTCGGAAACCGGTCTGTCATCGATCGGAGTAACCGTCGAAGTCATGCGGCAGACGATACTTGAGGCGAAAGGAGCCTTTGTCGCGCTTGCGCTGACAGCTCATCGTGCCCAGGGCATTTGTCAGGAGGCGAACCGGTCCCAGTGGCCGGGAACCGGCTCGACCTGCCGGTCAGGGGGCGGGGACCGCGGCCCTGGCGGGCTCCATGAGCTGCACATCGAACCCGTTCAGCGGAGGGCGCGGTCGCCTAAAACCGCCCGGGTTAAGTTGGCGGGCATCGCTATTCGGCTGCCCTTATACTCGCCCTCTGGTCTGACGACGAAGAATGGAGACGAAGTGACCAGCAGCGCCCGTGGTTTGCAAGTCGCGACCCGACGTACCAGGCTGGCCGGGGCGGTCATGGCCTGCCTGCTCACCGGTGCGTTGATCAGCGCGTGCGGCAGCAATACCAACATCCCCAATAGCTCGGGCGTCGCCACCTCCACCACGTCCTCCTCGAGCTCCCCGTCCACTGCCAATGGCGCCTGGTCCAGCGCCACCAGCCTGGATTTGGGGAACTCCCTCGAGTCAGTGTCATGCGCGTCGGCTACGTACTGCGTCGCCGTGGACGGCATCTCGGCCGGTGCCACAGCCGGGAACGCACTGACCTACAGCGGGACGTCCTGGTCGGCCCCGGTGGCCGTGGGCGCCGTGGGGAGCCTCGTGTCGGTGTCATGCCCGACGACGAGCTTCTGCGCCGCGGTGGACAATGGCGGCAACGCCTTCACCTACAGCGGCTCGGCGTGGACGAAGTACGCCAAGGTCGCCGCCGACCAGTTCGCCGCGGTGGCGTGCGCTTCGTCGTCATTCTGCATCGCCGGGGTCAACAACGGACGTGCGTCGACGTGGGACGGCTCGGCATGGTCGAAGCCGGCGAAGGTCACCTCCAACGGCGAAGGGATCACGGCAGTGTCGTGCCCGTCGGCGTCGTTCTGCGTCGCGATAGACGGCAGTGGGGCCTACACATTCAACGGGTCTGCGTGGTCGGCCGAGCACGCGCTGGGCTCGGGCACGAGCGGTCCCGTCGGCGTGTCGTGCCCGTCGGCGTCGTTCTGCGTCGCCGTGGGCAGTGACGGCAGCGTCTACACCTACAACGGAACGTCATGGACGACCGGGGCCAAGATCGACGTGGTCAACGGCACCTCGCTCGGCCTCGGTGGCGTGTCCTGCCCGTCGGTCTCGTTCTGCATGGCCTTCCAGGGGGGCGGCAACTGGTTCCAATCGTTCAACGGGCACGCATGGTCGTCCCCGGCCATGGCGGATCCCGGTATCGTCTTCAACTGGCTTTCGTGCCCATCGGCGTCGTTTTGCATGGGTATCGACCCCAACCACGCGCTCACCTGGCACAGTTGAGGGTTCGCTCCTCCTTCGGGGCGTCTGTGCGCCACTCCTAGTACGGGGCGACCACTCGCTACAATGGCCGGCATGAGAGGCCGAGGCGTATTGGCCGCGAGTCAGGGATTGGTCAAAGGGCGTTCGGATACCGAACGCTCGATAGCCTACGTCGCTTACGGGCTGACCCTAGGGGCAGCCATGCTGGCGGTATGCATCTTGATCCGCCCCCAAAGTCTGCGCGTCGACTACGGCCTCAGTTACCTGGGCGTGTTCACGGATACGATCGTGCCCTACGCGGTCGCCTTTGTGGGTGCCGCTTACTGTCTGTGGCGGGCTTCCCAGCTGGCGACCGATTTTGACCACGGCTTGATCGTAGGCAGGTCCCTGAAAATCATGGCGTTCCAGTTGATTGGCCTGCTACTGACGCCGTACACTCGTTTTGGCGACGTCCATGAGTTTTTCGGGTCAACCCTGTTCTTGGTCCAATTGGGGCTGGCTTGTCTGGCCATCAAATGGCTGGGCGGCAGCGACCGACACCTCGCTCTGCTCACTGGAATCATGCTCTTAAGTGGTCTCGCGGCCGCCTATTACGTGCCACAATCGCGGGGCTTCGAGCTGCAGACGCAGGTGGTCTTCCAACTGGCTTTCTGGGTATTATTCATCAGACTGCTGCGTGGCCTTCAGCTTCAGCCGGCGGCTAAGCCTGGCTAACTCGGTGGCCAGGGCGTGTGACGACGGCCGCCCTGACCCTGATCCCCAACGAATCGCCCGCTGTTTATGACTCGGGTTCCGCGGTGGCGAGATCGAGCTTCGGGCGGATCGGGACCTTCCACCCCTCGCCCGAGAAGATCGTCCCGGTGCGGTGGGTCACGCCGCGTCACCTCATCGGATCGAAATCCCGGGCGCGGCACCACCGACCAAAGACCGTGATGCTTCATCGTCCAACCGCCCACGCCACCATTGGTGGGAACTCTGCTCGCCAGAGCTTCCTTGAAGGGCCGCGTCGAAATCCCCCCGCCGCTCACAGCGCGGCGCGGATGGCCCACAGATCGGGGAACGCCGGGTGGAACAACGTGGTGCGGAGGTAGGCAGCGCCAGCCGAGCCGCCGGTGCCCTGCTTGTCGCCGATCGTCCGCTCCACCATCTTGACGTGCCGGTAGCGCCATTCCTGGAGTCCCTCGTCGAGGTCCACCAGTCGCTCGCAGAGCTGAGCCGGCTCGCCGTCCGACCGGTAGACGTCGAGGAGCATGCTCTGGACCGCGGGCGACCCCGGCCACGGCTGGCTCACGTCACGCTCCAGCGCCTCGCGGGGCACCGAGAAGCCCATCTCCCTCAGGTGGCGCAGCAGCGAGTTGAAGAGGGCCGGGCGCGACATCGCCGCCTCCACGCGCTGGCGTCCCGGGCTCTCCTCGGGATGGTGCCCCACCAGATCGCTGTCCCGACGCCCGAAAACCGCCTCGAGCTCGCGGAACTGGACCGACTGGAAGCCGCTGGCGGCCTCGAGACGCGCGCGAAAGGCGGAGAACTGACGGGGGGTCATGGTCTCCAGGACGTCGATCTGGGCGACCACCGTCTTGAGGATGGTGAGGACGCGCTTCAGCGTGGTCAGAGAGGCTGCGGTGTTGCCCGCCTCCAGGCTGCGCTGGAGAAAGCCCAGCTCATGCAGGATCTGTTTGAACCACAGCTCGTACACCTGGTGGATGACGATGAACAGCATCTCGTCGTGCTCGTCGGAGCGCGGCCGCTGCGCGTTCAGCACCTCGTCCAGAGCGAGATAGGAGCTGTAGGTCAGGGCTGCTGTCCGCTGCTCGCTCATGGTGTGGTCACCTCGTCGAAGTGTCGCTGCGCCGCCGGCCGCAGCGCGGCGTAGAGCTGGTGAAACAGGGCCACCGCCTGGCCACGCTCGGTTGCACGAGGACCGACATCTCCGGGCAGCTCGGGGTCCAGAGAGGCGAAATCGCGAAATCGGTGTGCCAGCCGGGTGCGAGTGGCGAACGCCTCGGTGTCGTCGAGCCGCCGCTTTCCGGCGCGGCGCGTGTACCCGGCGAACTCGCCCACGAACTCGCGGTAGCGCTCGGCCAGGCCCTCGAGGTCCCAGGCGCGGCCGGCGACCGCCGAGATGTCGATCGGCCCGGCGGGCCGCCCCACCAAGATCCCGGTGTGGGCGCTCACCCCCAGGCCTTTGATCAGCCCTGCCAGCTCCGCCGCGTGGTCGTGCGGGGCGATCCAGATGCCGTCCTGGACCGGGCCGAAGCCGAGGAAGCGAAGCCGGCGGGCGAGACGGCCTCGCTCCTGCCGGCGCTCGTCGGGGATCGCATGCCAGAGCAGTGTCCACTGCTCGCCACCGTTCGGCTCCCGACCCAGCGAGAAGATGCGCCGGTCACCCTCCTCGAGCAGCTCAGCGCAGCGCGGGGTGACCCGATAGTGGATCAACCGGCCAGCTCGCTGGCGCTCCAGCAGGCCGCGACCCACCAGCCGGGCCAGTGCCGCCCGGGCGGCGGCGGTCGAGAAGCCGAACTCGCGCAGCAGCTGGACCAATCCGCCTGACCACACCAGCCGGTCACGAACCGGCAGGTGGGCGCCGAGCACGGTGATGACCAGGTCCTGCGGCTGCGGCTGGAAGTCCGGCACCGCATTCCAGCCTACAATTGACACTTGAGCGAAGTCAATCGTAGAGTGTCTGACCGGACGTGAACATCGGCGTCGGCCTTCCCACCACCACACCGGGCCACGATGGGAGCCTGGTCATGGGTTGGGCCCGCCGGGCCGATGAGCTGCCCTTCTCCAGCCTCGCCGTGCTCGACCGCCTCGCCTATCGCAGCCTGGACCCGTTCACGGCGCTCGCCGCCGCGGCAGGGGCGACCCGCCGGGTGCGGCTCGCCACCATGGTGGCGATCGGGCCGCTGCGCAACCTCGCGCTGCTCGCCAAGCAGGCGTCCAGCCTGGACTCACTGTCGTCCGGGAGGCTGGTCCTGGGGTTGGCGGTGGGCGCGCGCCTCGACGACTATGAGCTCGCCGGGGTCGAGCATCGCGGCCGCGGGGCGCGGCTCGCCGAGCAGCTCGCCTATCTGCGCGGTGCCGGCGACGACCGGCACGGGCTGTCGCTGGGCCCCGATGCCCGCCTGCTCGTCGGCGGCGGCAGCGGCCCCGCCTTCGCCCGCGCCGCCCGCTACGCCGACGGCTACGCGCACGGCGGGGGGCCGCCGCGAGCCTTCGCCGGTGCCGCCAACCGCGCGCTGGCGGCGTGGAACGCCCTGGGCAGGCCGGGCAGGCCCCTGCTCTGGGGCCAGGCGTACTTCGCCCTCGGCGATGTCGACGATGGCAACGCCTACCTCCGCGACTACTACGCCTTCGCGGGTCCGTTCGCCGAGAGGGTGGTGGCCGCCAACCTGACCACCGCCCGAGCGATCAAGGACTTCATCCGCGGCTACCAGGATGCCGGCTGCGACGAGCTGGTGCTCCTCCCGACCGTGTCCAACCTGGGTCAGCTCGAGCGCCTCGCCGACACGGTCTTCGGATGAAGGTCTCGATCCTCGGTGCCGGACCCGCCGGCCTGTACCTCGCCATCCTCCTGCGCCGGGCAGCGTCCGAACACCAGGTGACCGTGGTGGAGCGCAACCCTCCCGACGCGACCTTCGGCTGGGGAGTGGTGTTCTCAGAGGAGACCCTGGGCGCCCTGCGTGAGGCCGACCCGATCACCCACTCCGAGATCACCGACACCTTCGCGCGCTGGGATCGGATCGACATCAGCTATCGAGGGCGGCGCCTGAACTCTCGCGGTCACTCCTTCTCGGCGATCTCCCGCAAGCGGCTGCTCGCCATCCTGCAAAGACGATGTGCGGAGCTGGGGGCAACGCTTCGCTTCGGTGTCGAGGTCACCGATCTCGACCAGCTGCGCGACGGCGAGGACCTCCTGGTCGGCGCCGACGGCGCCAACAGCCTGGTGCGGATCTCCCGTGCCAACTCCTTCGGCAGTGAGGTGCGGCCCGAGGGCTGCAAGTACGTGTGGTTCGGCACCGACCTGGTGCTCAACGCCTTCACCTTCTCCTTCCAGGAGACCCGCCACGGACTGGTCCAGGCCCACGCCTACCCCTATGACGAACACGGGAGCACCTGGATCGTCGAAGCCCCGGAGCCGACCTGGCGGCGCCTGGGCCTCGATGAGATGAATGAGGCGGAGAGCCTCGGCTTCTGCCAGGAGCTCTTCGCCGAGGAGCTGGAGGGGCATCCGCTCTTCTCCAACCGCTCGACCTGGCTCAGCTTTCTGCGGGTGCGCAACCGGAGCTGGCAGGACGGCAACGTCGTCCTGCTGGGTGATGCCGCGCACACCGCGCACTTCTCGATCGGCTCGGGCACCAAGCTGGCGATGGAGGACGCGGTCTCCCTGGCTCGGGCGCTGGAGCAACATCGCAGCGTCGCTCCGGCGCTGGTGGACTACGAGCTCGAGCGCCAGCCCCAGGTCGATCGCCTCCAGCAGGCGGCCGGAGAGAGCGCCGCATACTTCGAGCGGGTGGCCAGCCACGGTGACATGGCTCCGATCCAGTTCGCCTTCAACCTCCTGACCCGCAGCGGCCGGATCAGCCATGCCAACCTGATGCTGCGCGACCCTGACCTCGTTCGCGTGCTCAACTCCTGGTGTGCGCGCGGCGAAAGGGCGCAGCAGGCAAGGGTGGCGCCGCCGCCGGCGTTCTCGCCGCTGCGCCTCGGAGACCTGGAGCTGAGCAACCGGCTGGTCGGCGCTCTGGGTCCGGATGAGCCTCCCGAGTGCAAAGCGGCGTCGGGGATGGGGCTGGTGCTCACCGAGATGGTCGCGGTGGCCGGCGACGGGCGCATCTCCCCCGAGACGCGCACCTTGGAGCGCGAGACTGATGCGCGGCAGTGGGAGCCGATCGTCGCAGCGGTGCATCGTGCGGGTGGGCGCATTGCCCTCCAGTTGGGCCACGCGGGACGCCGCGGAGCCACCAGGCCACACCGCCAGGGTGTCGACCTGCCCCTGGGTCATGACGGCTGGCCGCTGCTCTCCGCCTCTCCGCTCGCCTACGGCCCCTTCGCGGCGGTCCCCACGGCGATGTCCGGAGCCGATCTGATCCGCGTGCGCCGGGCCTTCGCCGGCGCCGCAGCACTGGCGGCGTCGGCCGGCTTCGACATGCTGGAGCTGAACGCTGCCGAGGGATACCTGCTCGCCAGCTTCCTGTCGCCCCTCACCAACCGTCGGGATGATGACTATGGCGGCAGCCTCGAGAACCGTCTGCGCTTCCCCCTGGAGGTGCTGGACGCCATCCGCGAGACCCGAGCCGGCCCGGTGGTGGCGGTGCGGCTCACCATCAGCGACTGGTCGCGGCGGGGCCTTCAGGTCGACGACGGGGTGGAGATCGCCCGGTCGATGGCGCGTCACGGAGCCCAGCTCATCCACGTCAGCGCTGGGCAGACGGTGGCCGAGGACCTGGCAGAATACGGGCGCGGCTCCCTGACCGCGATCGCCGACCGGGTGCGCAGCGAGGCGCGGGTGCCGGTGCTGGTCGGCGGTCACCTCACCAGCCTCGATGAGGTCAACACCATCGTGGGAGCAGGCCGCGCCGACCTCTGCCTCCTGAGCCTCGCCGAATCGGCACTGGAGAGCGTGGCCGCCGGCGACGCGAGCACATTCGTGAGAGCAATCGCGTGAGGCCATCCTGGAACTTCGCCGAGATGACCTCGCCTGGGGCGGCCGCTCTCGGTGATGCTGCGCGGGCGGTGGTGGTGCTGCTGCCGATCGGGGCCGTCGAGGCCCACGGGCCCCATGCGCCGCTCGCCACCGACACCATCATCTCCAACGCCATCTGCCGCCGCGCCGTCGAGGCCCTCGCCGATGATGCGGCGATCCGGGTGGCGGTGCTTCCCGCACTGGGCTACGGCGTCACAACCTATGCCGCCGGCTTTCCCGGCACTCTCGGCATCGCGCCGGCCACGCTGGAGGCGCTGGTGACCGACATTTGCACCGGCCTTCGGGCCCAGGGCCTGCCCCACGCCGTCATCGTCAACAGCCACCTCGAGCCCGACCACGTGGCGGTGCTGCGCCGCGTCGCGGACGCCGCTCATGTCGCTCTGTTCGACGTGACCAGGCGCCGCCTGGCCGAGCGGCTCGGCGAGGAGTTCCGCAGCGGCGCAGGGCACGCCGGTCGCTACGAGACCTCACTGGTCCTTGCCGAGCAGCCCCAGCTGGTCGACGTCGAAAGGATGGCTGCGCTGCCCCCGCTGCCTCTGGACATGCCCGCGGAGATCGCCGCGGGCAAGCGCGACTTCCGGGCGCTGGGAATGGCCGACGCCTACTGCGGGGCGCCTGCCGCGGCCAGCGCCCAGGAGGGGGAGGCCACGTTCTCCACCCTCACCGAGATGCTGATCGCGTTGATCCGCGAAACGGCGGTCACCTGAGCATGGCCATCCGCGCCGGCGACGACCTGCCCCGCGATCTCAATATCACCAGCTACTTTCTGGACCGCAACCTGACCGAGGGTCGGGGGGAGCGGACCGCCCTGATCACGCCCGGGGGGCCGGTCACGTATGCCCAGCTGGCCGCCCTCACCAATCGAGTTCGGCAACGTGCTGCGGGGGCTGGGCGTCGGCCAGGAGGAGCGGGTGCTGCTGGCGCTTTCGGACGGCGTGGAGTTCGTCGCCAGCTGGTTCGCCTGCCAGAAGATCGGCGCCGTCACCGCCGAGGTCTACACGTTCCTGCACCCCAAGGACTACGCCTACTACCTCGACTACACCCGGGCCCGGGTGGTGATCGCGGATGTCGCAACCGTGGGCCGGATTCGGGACGCCGTGTCGACCAGCCGCCACCGGCCCACGCTGCTGGTGGTCGGCGCCGGCCGCGAGACCTCGCTGCGCGAGCAGGAGGTGTCGTTCGAGGATTTGGTGGCCGCGGCGCCCGACGACCTGGCCGCCGCGCCCACCACCCGGGACGACATCGCCATCTGGAAGTTCACCACCGGAAGCACCGGCCGCCCCAAGGCGTGCGTCCATGCCATCGAGAGCCCGGTGCTCAACTACCTGGGCTACGCGCGCGGAGTGCTCGAGCTCAGCGACGCCGACCTGGTGCTGCCGGTACCCAAGCTGTTCTTCGGCTACGCGCGCGACCTGGCCGCGCTCTATCCGCTTGCCGCCGGCGGAGCAGGCGTGGTCTTTCCCGGACGGTCGACGCCGGAGCTGATCTTTGAGCTGATCGCCGAGCACCGCCCCACCATCCTGGTGAACGTGCCGACCATGATGCAGGCCATGCTCGACCACCCTGATGCCGCCCGTCAGGACCTCGGCTGTCTCCGTCTCTGCACCTCGGCGGGTGAGGCCCTCCCCGAGGCGCTGCACCGCCGCTTCACCGAAACCTTCGGGGTGGAGGTGGTGGAGGGCATCGGCTCCTCGGAGGCGTATCACATCTACATCTCCAACCGGCCCGGTCGCGTCCGGCCCGGCAGCCTCGGCGAGGTGGTCCCGGGGTACGGGGCCCGCGTCGTCGACGAGGAGGGACACGACCTGACCGATGGCGAGGTCGGTCGAACTCTGGGTCCGCGGCACCGCCGCTCTCATGTATTGGAGGGACCGGGCGGCGTCGGTCCGGACCTTCGCCGGCGACACGGTGATGAGCGGCGACCTGGTCGAGCGTGACCCCGACGGCTACTTCCGGTATCGAGGCCGGGCTGACGACCTGCTCAAGGTCGGCGGGATGTGGGTGGCCCCGAACGAGATCGAGACCTGCCTCATCGACCACCCCGACGTCGTCCACTGCGCGGTGGTGGGCGTGGAGCACGAGGGTCTCACCCTCAGCTGCGCCTACGTGGTGCTGCGACCCCAGGCCAGCCTCGACGCTGACGCACTCCGGGACTTCGTTCGCGCTCGGCTGGCACCGCACAAGGTGCCCCGGGAGGTGCGATTCGTCACCGAGCTGCCCACCACCGGGTCGGGCAAGGTCGATCGCAGCGCGCTGCGCGCCCTCGCCGCGGCCGAGACAGTGCCCGCATGACCCGCCACGTCGTGGTCACCGGCGGCAGCCGGGGGATCGGCGCTGCGGTCGTCGCCCGCTTCGCCGCCGCCGGGGATCACGTGGTCGCGGTCGGCCGGGACGCCGACGCCCTCGGTCGGGTCGTCGCGGCCGCCGCCGGCTCAGCGGTGGCCGAGGTGTGTGACATCAGCGACGAGGCGGCCGTCATCCAGCTCTTTGAACGCGTCGGCGATGTCGACGTCCTGGTCAACAGCGCCGGCATCTCCACCAGCGCCCCGCTGCGCCGGCACAGCCTCGCCGACTGGCGGGCCCAGCTGGAGGTCAATGCCACCGGTGCCTTCCTCTGCACCCGCTCCGTCGTCGCCGGCATGCTCGAGCGAGACCGCGGCCGGATCATCTTTGTGGCATCCGTGGCCGGGCTCGCCGGCGCCGCCTACGCGGCCGGGTACGCCGCCTCCAAACATGCGATGGTGGGCCTGATGCGCACCGTGGCGGCGGAGGTCGCCGGGACCGGGGTGACCGCCAACGCGGTCTGCCCGACGTACGTCGCCACCGAGATGACGGTGCGGACCGTGGCCCGGATCAGCGCTGTGACCGGCCGATCCCGTGGTGAGGCGGAGGGTGTGCTCACCCGCTCGTCGCCATTGGGCCGCCTCCTCGAACCGGATGAGGTCGCGTTCGCCGTCGACTTCCTGGCAGCGCCTGAGGCGGGCGCGATCAACGGGCAGACGCTGACCCTGGACGGTGGAGGGCTGCTGCGATGACACGATTCCGGGCGTCGGCCGGTTTCACCCACAGCTGGGAACACTTCGACTTCGAGGTGTCGGATGGCGTCGCCACCGTGACCTTCTCACGGCCGGAGCGACTGGGCGCGCTGACCTTCGACGTCTACGCCGATCTCCGCGACCTGCTCGCCGAGCTCCCCCATCGGGACGACGTCCAGGTGCTGGTGATCGCCGGCCGTGGCCGGGGTTTCTGCTCCGGGGGCGACGTCGAGGCGATCATCGGTGCCCTGCGAGGCATGGAGACCGCCGACCTGCTGGAGTTCACCCGGATGACGGGAGCGGTGGTGAAGTCGCTGCGGGAGTGCCCCCTGCCGGTCATCGCCGCGGTCAACGGAGTGGCCGCGGGGGCGGGCGCGGTGATCGCCCTGGCAGCCGACTTCCGCCTGCTGGCTCGCGCCGCCTCGTTCGCCTTCCTTTTCACCCAGGTGGGGCTGGCAGGCGCCGACATGGGCTCCGCCTACCTGCTACCCCGCCTGGTGGGGCTGGGTCGCGCCACCGAGCTGCTGGTGCTGGGCGAGCGTGTCGACGCCGAGCGGGCCCTGCAGATCGGCCTGGCCACCAGCGTGCACGACGACGAGGCGCTGCCGGCGGCCGTCGCCGCGCTGAGCCGTCGCCTCGCCACCGGCCCGGCGTTCGCCTACTCGGCCACCAAGGTCCTGCTGACCCGCGAGCTGGACATGGACCTCGGCAGCGCCATTGAGATCGAGGCCCTGGCCCAGGCCCTGCTGATGCGCAGCCGCGACCACGCCGAGTTTCACCAGGCCTGGACCGAGGGTCGCCAGCCCCGCTGGAGCGGCCGGTGAGCGGCTCGCCGCACACCGTCGTCCGGGCTCCCGGGCTGGCGCCGCCGAGCGGCTACGCCCATGCCGTGGTGGCAGCGCCGGGGCGCCTGGTGCATCTCGGCGGGCAGACTGCGCAGGGACCGGACGGAGTGATCCGCGGAAGCACGGTGGTGGAGCAGTGGGACCGGGCGGCGGCCAACCTGCTGACGGCGCTGCGCGCCGCGGGCGGCGAACCCGACCACCTCGTGGCCATGACGGTGTACGTCACCGATATCGCCGCCTACCGGGGCTCGCTGCCGGCTCTCGGGGGGGTGTGGCGTTCGCGCTTCGGGCGGCGCTACCCGGCGATGGCGCTGGTCGGGGTCGTCGAGCTCTTCGACCCGGCCGCGCTGGTGGAGCTGACCGGCGTCGCGGTCATTCCATGACCCCACCTGCCGCCGCCCTTCACCACCTCACCGACCCGCAGCGGGAGCTCCTGGCCCGATGCGAGCGGCTGGCCCAGGAGGTCCTGGCACCGATCGCGGCGGCGGGCGAGCCGGGTCGGATCAACCGTCCCCTGGTCGCCGCCCTTGGCCAGCACGGCCTGCTTCCCCTGGCGCTCCAGCGGGAGAGCGGCATCCGGGCGATGGATCTCTGCCTCATCCGCGAGGGCCTGGCGCGCTTCTGCACCGAGGCGGAGACCGCCTTCGCCGTCCAGGCGCTGGGGGTCCATCCGATGCTCAGCGCGGGCCGCCCGGAGCTGCTCGATGTCTGGCTCCCCCGGGTCGCCCGAGGGGAGGCGGTGGCCGCGCTGGCGGTGACCGAGCCGGACGCGGGCTCCGACGTCGCCGCGCTCACCCTGACCGCCGAGCCGGATGGCGACGGCTACCGCCTGACCGGCGAGAAGGCGTTCATCTCCAACGCTCCCGAGGCCGACGTCTTCTCCGTCCTGGCGCGCACCACCCCGGGCGCGGGGGCCCGCGGCCTCACCGCCTTCGCGGTGCCGGGCGAGAGCCGGGGCCTCTCCGGAGAGCCGATCTCGCTGCTCGTCCCCCACCCCATCGGCAGGCTCCGCTTCGACGCCGTGCGGGTGGGCCGGGACCAGACGTTGGGAGACCTCGACGAGGGGTTCGCCGTGGTCATGTCCACCCTCGACCTTTTCCGCCCCAGCGTCGGCGCCTTCGCCGTCGGCATGGCCCAGGCCGCTCTGGATGCCGCCGTTGCCCACGCGGCCAGCCGCATCGTCTACGGGCGGCCGCTCTCCAAGCTTCAGGGAGTGACCCATCAGCTCGCCGAGGTGGCGACCCGGGTCCAGGCGGCCCGACTGCTGGTGCACTGGGCGGCGAGCGCCCATGATTCCGGCCTGCGCCCTGTCACCCAGGCGGCTTCCATGGCCAAGTTCTTCGCCACCGAGACCGCCCAGGACGCGGTGGATGTCGCCATCCAGGTGGTCGGTGCCCGCGCCCTGGTGCGCGGCCATCTCCTCGAGCACCTCTATCGGGAGGTCCGTGCCCCGCGGATCTACGAGGGAGCCTCCGAGGTCCAGCGGGAGATCATCGCCCGCCACCTCTTTGAGCCGCGTCCCGAACCCGCAACAGGAAGCGACCGGTTCAGGTGACCGCGGCGCGCACCGCGTGGCGCGGGTCCAGGTGGGCCCCGTCCGCCAGCACGCCGGCGAGCCGGTCCACCGCCTCCCAGACGTCGAGAAAGCGCAGGTAGAGCGGGGCGAAGCCGAAGCGGGCGATGTCCGGGGCCCGGAAGTCGCCCACCACGCCCCTCTCGATCAGCGCCTGCACCACCCCGTACGCCTGCTCGTGGGCCAGCGCGACCTGGGAGCCGCGGCGGTGAGGGTCCCGCGGGGTGGCGAGCCGGAGGCCGGAGCCGGCGCAGCGCGACTCCACCAGGTCCATGAACGTGGTGGTGAGGGCCAGCGACTTCTCGCGCAGCTCGGCCATGTCGACGTCGGCGAAGACGTCGAGAGCGGCTTCCAGCGCCGCCATGCCGAGGATCGAGGGGCTGCTCACCAGCTGGCGGCGGATGCCATCGGCGGGCTCGTACTCGATGGCGAAGGCGAAGGGGTCACGGTGGCCCAGCCAGCCGCGCAGCGGGCTGTCGAGCTGTCTCTGATGCCTGGTGGCGACGTACAGGAACGCCGGCGCTCCGGGCCCGCCGTTCAGGTACTTGTAGCCGCAGCCCACCGCCAGGTCGACCTCAGCATCGTCGAGGGCGAGGGGGACCGCCCCGACGCTGTGGCAGAGGTCCCACAGAGCCATGGCCCCCACCGCATGGGCGGCCTCGGTGAGCCTGCGGTGGTCGTGCATCTCGCCGGTCCGGTAGTCGACATGGGTCAGCATGAGCACGCTCACGCTGTCGTCGAGAGCGGCCTCCAGCTCGGTGCGCGGCACCATCCGCAGCTCGGCGCCCAGCATCCGTGCCACCCCGGAGGCGGCGTAGAGGTCAGTGTGGAAGTTCTCCTGCTCGGTGAGCACCACCCGGCGCGACGACCTCTCCAGGACTGCGGTGAGCAGCCGCTGCAGGTTGACGGTGGTGGTGTCGCACACCAGCACCTGGCCGGCGCCAGCGCCGAGCAGGGGAGCGAGGCGGTCGCCGAGCCGGAGCGCCTGGTCGATCCATCCGGCCTTCATCCAGCTGGCGATCAGGCCATCTCCCCACTCCTTCCGCACCACCCGGTCGACCTTCTCGAGAGCGCCGACGGGGAGGGCGCCCAGCGAGTTCCCATCGAGATAGACGAGGCCGTCGGGAATGTGGAAGCGGCTGCGCAGCGGGGCCAGCGGATCAGCGGCGTCAGCGGCGACGCACCATTGGCGGTCGATCGGCTGGGCGGCCCGGGAGGGCAGGACCGATTCCACGTCGATCAGAGCCTATCGCACCCGTTGCCACTGACTGGTCGGCCCTGGCCGGCGCGGGTATGCTGGCTCCGCTTCGACCTGAGTGCGTACCACGCCCACTTGGCGGCAAGCTGCCCGACCTGGAACTGCCCCAGAGCTGGGTGGACGCGGCTCTGGCCTCAAGCGCGAGCCGTGCTCGGGCGTTCCACTGGCCGATGGGCCCGGTGAGCCAGATGGTCGGCGACGAAGTCACGGACGGGCGCACCGGTGATGGGTCCCATCCTCTGGGACCGCTGGGACCGGTCGCATCTAGGAAACCCTGGTCTTTGCGGTCACTGCTACTGAGGCGGGCTGTTCACGGTGGACCCGAGCCGCGGGGTTCGGGGTCAGTTTCGGCGGTTGCCACCGCCCCGGCGGCGAGGAGCAGCCCATCGAAGTCCTCGCCACACGGACCGCAGGCCAGGAGGTGCGCGGCGACCCCGGGGTAGCGACGAGCCGCCTCGCCCCCGGAGCTGTCGTCAAGGACGAGATCAGCGTAAACGTGGAGGAGGCGCAGCGCCTCGTCGCACCCCACGTCCTGTGGGTCGGTTCTCAGGAACTGCTCCAGCTCAGTCGATCCGCTCATGGTTACTTCCCCGTGGTGCCTGCTTCGGCTCTCCGGTCGTCGCGGTCGCACTCAGGTAACCGCTCTCCACGAGAGCAGCCCGCAACTTACGTCGCGCATCGAACATCGTCTTGTAGAGGGCGTTGCGGTTCGACCCTATCCGAGTCGCCAGCGCGTCGAGGGGCACGTCGTCGACCACGATCGCGACGAACACCTGGCGCTGATGCTCGGTCAGCCGCTCCGAGACGGCGCGGCGCACCTGGTCGATCAGCTCGCGCTGCTGAGCGTGGTCCTCCGGGGCAACTCCGAAGCGGTCCGGCAGCCGCTCCCAGTCACCGAAGTCCATGGAGACGCCGGGGCGTTGCCAGAAGTGGCGTCCGAGCTTTGCCGAAACCTCGAGGATGACGAACCTATAGGCCCAGGTGGTGAACCGGCTCTCGCCCCGGAACCCGGAGAGCTTGGCGAGGATGGCGAACAACGCGTCGTCCGCCGCCTGCTGGGCGAGATCGTCCAGCTCGGGCCCGGTGATCGGGTAACGGCCACGACGTCTGGCGAGTTCGGTGCGTCCGACCCGCAAAAGCAGCTCGTGCAACCTGCTCAGCGTCTCGTCGTGAGCGGGGCCGGTGCCCCGCAGCTGGTCCACCCAGCGGCGGGTCTCCTCATCGGACCGGCCTCCGAGGGCCAAGGAGATGCCAGGGCCCGGGACGTGGGCGGGCCCGTGGTGGTCATAGGTTGCGTCAGCCGGCACGGGTACCAATCCTACGGACCGACCGGGCGCGCCGCAGAGAGCGGTAAGAGCGGCCGGAAACCCGTAGCTAACCAGGTGATGAAACCAGGAACGAAGCGTTGGGTGGCCGAGTGATGGAAACGACGAACGAAGCGCTGGATGGAAGGGTGGCGCTGGTGACTGGAGGAGGGCGTGGCATCGGTCGGGCCGTCGCCCTGGGGCTGGCCGACGCCGGGGCCCGAGTCGCGGTCCTTGCCCGCTCAGGCGACGAGGTCGAACAGACTGTCTCCCTCGTCGACGAGCGCGGCGGGCTGGGGCTCCCGGTCCCCGCCGACGTCAATGCCCCAGACCAGGTCGACCGGGCGCTGCGAAGGATCCAGGAACGGTGGGGCACCGTCGAGGTGCTGGTCAACGACGCGGCGGTCGTCTGGCCGCTGGGCCCGAGCGCGAAGCTCGACCCGGTTGCCTGGGAGACCGCGCTGGCGATCAACGTGATCGCGGTGGCGCGGCTCACCTTCACCCTCCTCCCCGCAATGCTCGAGCGTGGATGGGGCCGGATCGCGAACGTCTCCAGCGGCATTGCCGCCAACCCTGCGGGCATGCTTCGGGCCAACGCCCACGCCACGAGCAAGGCCGCGCTGGAGGCTCACTCCCTCAACCTCGCCGCCGAGCTGACCGGCTCGGGCGTCACCGTGAATGTCTTCCGCCCCGGTGGCGTGAACACCGCGATGCAGGCGTGGATCCGAGACCAGGATCCGGTGCTGGTCGGAGCAGGCCTGCACCAACGCTTCGTCGACAACTTCGAGCAGGGAGCGCTGCTGAGCCCCGAGCAGTCCGCCTCCTCGCTGCTCGCCCGCCTGGCCAGCCCCGACACCGGTCAGATTTGGAACGCCGGCGATCGCCTCTGATCCCACCGAAGGCCCGGACACCGACACAAGGAGATCAAGGATGCCCCTGCTCAGCCCTGGAGATGCCTTCCCTTCCCTGACCGTCGCCCGCGTTGGCGGCGGTGCGCTGACCCTTCCCGATGTCCTGGAGGGGCACTACGGCGTCGTGCTCTTCTATCGAGGCAGCTGGTGTCCCTACTGCAACGCGCAGCTCCGGGCGTTCCAGCGCGCCGCGCACAAGCTGGCCGAGCTCGACGTCGAGCTGGTGGCCCTCTCGGTCGACGACGAGAAGACCACCGCCGAGCTGATCGCCAAACACGGCCTCACCTTCGCCCTCGGTCACAGTGCCGACGCCAAGGCCATCTCCGCTGCGACCGGCGCGTTCGTCGATCCAGCGGGCGGATTCCTCCAGTCCACGGGGTTCCTCCTGGACCCCTCCGGGAAGGTCATCGTCAGCGTCTACTCCTCGGGAGCCATCGGGCGGCTGGTTCCCGAGGACGTCGTGGGGCTGATCCGCTACACGCGCGATCACGCCTCGGTAAACTCCGGCATGGCAGTGTAGACGCCCCGGTCGTGTCGTAGCGTTCAGACATCATCCCCGGTTGCCTGCTCTCGGAGGTTTCGAAATGACACTGGACGACTTTCCTGCGCCGGAGACCGGTTTTGTGGTGACCCACTTCCTGGTGGTCTCCGACCAAGACCGTTCCCGCGATTTCTATCACTCGGTGTTGGGGGCCAAGGTCGTGCTCGATCGTGACCCCGTGATCCTGAAGGTAGCCAATAGCTGGCTCATCCTGAACGTCGGAGGTGGCCCAACCGACGACAAGCCCACGGTGACGCTGACCACTCCTCTCGATCCTGATCGGGCCAGCGCCTTCATCAACCTGAGGGTGGCCGACATCGCTGCCGCCTACCGAGAATGGTCGGCGAAGGGCGCTACGTTTCTGACCGAACCGAAGGACCATGGGCGGGAGATCCGCGCTTACATGCGCGATCCAGACGGGCACTTGATCGAGGTCGGGCAGACCACCGGATTGCTGGCAGCGCCAGGCGGGTGATGATGGCGCGAGTCGAAGTCCGGCTCACTGAGCGGGGCGGATTGGCAGGAGGACGTTCGATGGGCGCTGCCGGTCGTGCCACAGCCGGTTGCTCGCCACCACGCCGCGCGTCTCGGAGACGATGTCACCACCGGTGCCCAGGTTGACCTCGTACTTGGGAAATGCAGAGGAGGCGATGTCCAGGCGCAAACGCTGGCCGGGGATGACCCGTTGGGCCGTGTCCCACATCGTCACCGCAATCTCGCAGACCTCCCCCGGACTCACCCCCTGATCGTCGTTGAAGCCCCGCCGGTAGCGGAGCCTGACCATCCCGTCACAGAGACGCTGGGCGCGTCCGGCCGCGCCGACCAGGCTGAGCCTGGCAATCACGTCGGTGTCGGCGGCCGATGTCGAGACGTGAGTCACCAACCGCACCGGGCCGACCAGGTCGACGGCCTCGGTGAACGGCTCGGTGGTGTACACGAGGACGTCGCTTCGTCCCTGCACTCCGGCGCAGTCGTCCGGGCCGCCGATCTGAACGGACGAGAGCCCGGTGGGGAAGGGGACCGGGTCGTCGGGGTCGTGGGTCCAGTCGTCATGAGGCTCGTCACCGGGCGGGTCGGAGCGGAGCAGCCCATCGCCGAAGCGGCTGTTGGCTCGGCCCTGGCTGTGGAGGAAGAGCGCCGTCTCGGTGATGTCGGGGGGCGGCCAGCTGGTCTCGTCACGCCACCCGTTCGCCCCCATCAGGAAGATCCTGACCGGGGTCGGACCGGCCGGCGGACCCGATCGGAGGTGCTCGTCGAGGAAGCGAAGGACGTGGCCGTTGAGGTCGATGACCGCCTCCGGACCGAAGTCCACGTCACCGAGCTGGCGCGATTCGTTGACCCGATGCCCCCACGGACCCATCAGCAGACGTTGGCCGCCCCGCCCGGCGGCCACCAGGGCGGCGTAGTTGGCAGGGGTACCGATCTCCTCGTCGTCGTACCAGCCCGAGATGTGCAGGACAGGGAGGTCGATCTCGGCGATGCGGTGCTGGTAGCGCAGCGGCTCCCAGTACTCGTCCAGACGGCGGTGGCGCAGTTCCTCGCGCCAGTTCTCCGAAACGAAGCCGGCGGCTTCGTCCATGGTCAGCATCGGCCGGTGCCGGTAGACGGCCAGCCAATCGATGTCGTCGCGATACTGGGGCACCCGGCCGTCGACCAGCCGGAACCAGTCGATGTGCATCGGAGCCGGGACCCCGGTTGGGTTCTCGACGAAGGGGTCGCTGGGCGTGACCAGCACCACCATGGCCCGCAGCGATGGCGGCCGTTCCAGGGCGGTGAGGTACTGGATCTGGCCGCAGTAGCTGCCCCCGTAGCTGGCCACCCGGCCGTCGCACCACTCCTGAGCCGCCACCCATTCGATCACGTCGCGACCATCGGGGCCGTCATTGCGATAGGGGACGAAGGCACTCTCCGAGTCGCCCCGGCCGCGCACGTCGACGGTCATGAACACGTAGCCGCCCGCGGCGAACTCGGCTGCGCGCCGCGAGGCAACGTCGCCGCCCTTCCCGTACGGGGTCCGCATCACCACCGCGGGCGCGGGCAGCACCTCAGGAAAGGCGATGTCTGCAGCCAATCTGATGCCGTCGCGCAGAGGGATGCGCACGTTGAGGCGGCGTCGTGGCGAGAACGCGGGCACGAGCGCTAGTATGCCAGCACCGACATGTCTCGAGAATGATGAGCATCCCTCGCGCCAGGCTCCTTCTTTCGACCTGAGCCAGCAGCGTCCGAGCGAAATCTACAGAGTCAAGAACTCAGGCCACTTGGTCCAGGTAGTGCGGCAGCATCCGCCGCCAAGTGGGCCACTCGTGGTCCCAGTCCGGACCCCACGGGTCGACCCGATTGGGGATGCCCTTGGCGCCGAGCGCGTCCGCCATTCGCCAGGACTCGCCGGCATTCTCCCATCGGCCCTCGCCGGTCGCGAGGATGGCGAAGCGGCGTCTCAGGGAATCGAGCGTCGGGCCGTCGAGGCCAGGGAGGAAGTACAGCGGGGTGGCATAGAAGAGGTCCATGCCGGCGTCGTCACCGACGAAGCGGGAGACGTCGTACGTCCCGCTCATGCCGATCGCCTGGACGAAAACCTCGGGATAGCGGCACAGCACGGCCACGGCGTTGAAGGCACCGATCGACGCCCCGGCGGCGACGATGCCGATGTCCGCGTCGCGGCAGTCGAGGCGGATGGCCGGCGCGAGCTCGTGGCGCACCGCCTCGTGGAACGCGTTCAGCAAGGCGGCGCGGTGGCGCGGGTTGCCCTCACCGCGCACCATCACCCGACCGGCGACGCTGTCGCAGGAGTAGATCTTCACCCTGCCGGCCTCGACCAAATGGCCGACAGCGTCGACCAGCCCGTTGCGCTCGATCTCCTCCGCGTCGCCCCCGGCGGTGGGAAAGACCAGCACCGGCCGGCCGTAGTGCCCCCACCGCACCAGTGAGATATCCGACTGCAGACGCTCGGAATACCAGCGCTCGATGCCCTTCATCGCCGCCTCGGGCAACCCCCGCCGAGGGAGTTCATGGCGATCGCTGGACCGGCGGATTGCGGATCACGCGGCGTGCACCTTGAGGGTGCGTCCGACGGCGTCGAGCATGGAACGAAGCTCGTCGTAGTCGGGATGGGCCATGCGCACCCAGGCGTTGGCCATGTACCCCGCCTCGACCGGCTGGGTCGGGGCCCCAGGATCAGGAAGGTGGCTGTCCAGCACCCACGGTCCGAAGCGCTGCTGCAGCTCGTCCACTCCCTCGTAGCCGCTGATGCGGCCGTCTTGGTCAGGGCGGATCGCGATCATCCCGGCTGCCCGGCGCCGGCTGAGTGGCGAGGTCACATGACCGTGCACGATCGCGTTGGCCCACTCTCGGTAGATGTCGATGTCGTTGCCGGCAGCGTAGAGATCCCAGGCCCGCACCCCGGGAGGACGGCAGCCGATCTCTGAGAAGCGCAGCCCCTTGGGGCCGAAGAACCATTCCATGTGGGTCGCTGACGTGCCGATGCCGAGGGTCTCGATCACCCGGCGCCCAAGCTCGCGCAGCTCTTCATATGCGGGCTCGCGGTCGAGACGGTTGGTGGCCACGAACTGCGGTGATATCCAGCGCGTGCGCATGGCCTCGAGCACATTGGGGTAGTAGTGAGCGACGAAGTCGTGGGTGGGCGAGCCGTCGATGCAGATGGTGTCATAGAAGCCCTCGTGGCCCTCGACGAACTCCTCCACGCCGATGGAGCCGGCGTCACCGAAGCTGGGCAGGACGCGATCGAGTTCCTCGTCGCTGTCGACCCGGACCGTACCTGCGGCGCCGGCGCCGGAGCGGGGCTTGAGGATGATCGGGTAGCCAACCTGGTCGACAAAGTGGTGCACCTCGGCCGCTGACGAGGCGCCGGCGGACTGGGCGCAGGGGAGACCGGCCTGGCGCAGCGCCTCCTTCATCGACGGCTTGTCGCGGCACAGCCAGGTGGTGTGCACCGACGTGCCGGGGATGGTGCAGGCCTCGCGGACCTGGGCGGCGGCCAGGGTGTGGGCCTCGATGGTGGCCTCCAAGCGGTCGACCCAGAGTTTGCTCTGCACCCAGCGGACGGCCCCGATCATGGCTCCGAGGTCGGTCACCGAGGGGACCTGCACGTAACTCTGCATCCAGCTCAGCAGATCGCTGTCCAGCGCCTCCTCGGGTCGCTCGCCGATGCCCACCACCGTGGCGCCGACCGCGGCCAGTCCGCGGACGAACTCGCGCTGGTTGGCGGGGAAGGCGGGCTCGACGAAGATGACGTTCATCCAGGCCTCCCGGATCGTAGTCCTCGTCGCGGAGGGCGCGCCCGGTGCACGGCTGACGCGCTCATGCTTGCTGGGGGAGGGCCTCGGCCATCGCGTCCCAGAGCCTGGCCATCACCCTCGCGCCGAGGCGGAACTGGTCGATCTCGAAGTTCTCGTTGGGCGCGTGGATGTGATCGTCGGGCAGGCCGAAGCCGACCATGACCACGGGCAGACCCATCACCCGGGAAAAGATCTCGACCGCAGGGATGGATCCGCCCTCACGGACGAGTACCGCCTCGCGTCCGAAGACGTCGGCGAGCACTCGCGACGCAGCCCGCACTGCAGGGTGGTCGGTGGGAGTCAGCACCGGCCTGGCTCCGCCGCGAGCCGTCAGGTGGACCCGCACCGCGCCGGGCGCGGCCGCCTCCAGCGCCTGCTGCAGCTTGGCGGCGATGTCGTCGGGCCGCTGGTCGGGGACCAGCCGGCAGCTGATCCGGGCGGTCGCCCGCGCGGGCACGATGGTCTTCCAGCCCGCTCCTTGGTGGCCGCCCCAGATGCCGTTGATCTCCAGCGTCGGCCGGGTGCTCCGGCGCTCGATGGTGGTGTATCCCTGTTCACCGAAGAGGGCGGGGGCGCCGCCGGCCTCGTCGAGGAACGCGGCCTCGCTGAAGGGGAGCCTGGCGAGCTCGGCCCGCTCCCCCCCGGTGAGCTCGGCGACGTCGTCATAGAAGCCGGGAACTGTCACCCGGCCCGTGGTCGGGTCGTGCAGGGTCGCCAGCATTGCCACGAGCGCCTGCGCCGGGTTGAGCACCGTCCCTCCGAAGGAGCCCGAATGGAGGTCCTCGGCAGGTCCGCTCACCTCGACCTCGACGCCGGCCAGCCCGCGCAGCCCCACGGTCAGCGAGGGCTGGCCACGCCCCAGCATTGGGGTGTCGGAGACGACGCAGACGTCGGCAGCGAGGCGATCGTGCTCGGCGCGGAGCAGGTCCTCGAAATGGGCCGAGCCGAGCTCCTCTTCGCCCTCGACGATCAGCTTCAGGTTGAGGGGGATCTCGCCCCGGGTCTGGAGATGCGCCTCCATCGCCTTGAGGTGCAGCCACACGTGGCCCTTGTCGTCGACGGCGCCGCGGGCGTAGAGCCTGCCGGCGCGGACCTCGGGTTCGAAGGGTGGGGAGGTCCACTCGTCGAGGGGCTCGGCGGGCTGGACGTCGTGATGACCGTAGATGAGGGCTGTGGGCAGGGCGGGGTCGACGATTCGCTCGGCGAACACCGCCGGGTGCAGGGCGGTCTCGATCAGCTCCACCCGGCGCATTCCCGCTGCTGCCGCGGCGGCGGCGAGATGCTCAGCGCTACGGCGCACATCCGCGGCGTGGGCGGGGTCGGCCGAGATCGAGGGGATCCGGCAGAACTCGCTCAGCTCCTCCAGGAAGCGTCGTTCGTGGGCGGCGCAGTACGCGTCCAGGTCCTGTGCCGTCATCGGCGTCTTCACACGACCACGATGCGGAGAGCGAGCACGCCCTAATTCAGCCACACCCCTGCCCCGGGCTGTCACGCGGCCCTGAGTTGTCCTCCGCCGCCACTCTCGGACGCACCCGCCGCGGGCGCTCAGAGGTCTCAGACGTCCCGGTTCTGAGATTAGGCTTGGCGCGGAGTGAGCTCAGATCACCCCGTCCAAGCCCTCCCTGACTCCGCCATCGACGACCGGCTGAGCCCGACCTCGACGGAGATGGGCCAGAAAGGCGCCGGACGGCGGCGCCGCGGGCCGCTGGCCGTGCTCACGTTCTCGCATGGAGCCATCCACGCCTACACCGCGGCGCTGCCCCTCACCTACCCCGCGGTGGTCGCGGAGTTCCACGTCAGCTACGCTGTCCTCGGCGTTTGGCTGGGCGCGGCGGGGCTGGCTGGGGGTTTGCTCCAGGGTTTGGCCGGCGCCTTCCGCAGGGTGTCGGCGCGGCTGCTCCTCACCGTTCAGGACCTCCTCACCGCGGCGGCGGCGGTGCTCGGAGCGCTGGCACCGGGCTTCATCGTCTACGGGGTTGCTCGGATATCGGGCTCGGTGGTGAGCTGGCCGCAGCACCCCGTCGGTGCCGCGGTTCTCGCCGAGAGCTACCCAGAGCGGCGGAGCACCGCCCTGAGCTGGCACACCGTGGGCGGAAGCCTGGGGACTCTGGCCGTCCCCCTGGCGGCGGGGGCGGTGATCGCCCGGTGGGGCTGGCGCCCGGCGCTCGCACTCTCGGCCGTGCCCTTGCTGGTCGCCGCGGGCCTGGTCGCGGTGCGGCTGCGCACCGTGGCGCCCCCGTCCAGTCAGCAGGAGAGCCCGGGGCTCGGGCTTCGCCGGCTGCTCTTCAGCCGCCGCACCCTGGTGGTGCTGGTGGTCTCCACCGTTGCGGCCGGCGGCCGGGGCCTCGGGGTGCTCAATTCCTACGTTCCCGCCTACCTGCAGAGCGGTCTGCACATCCCGCCGTTCACGGTCGGCGCCATCTTCACCGTGATGCTGGCGGGCAGTGCGGTCGGACCGGTCCTCGCCGGCCGCCTCGCCGATCGTTGGGGCCGGCTTCGGATCACCCTCATCTCCTACCTGCTCGCCGCCGCTGCGATCGCCGGCTTCGGCCTGGTGGGCGCGGGGGTGCCCGGGCTCGTCGTCCTCGCCGCCCTGGTGGGGATCCTGGCTTACGCCGAGTCCCCGTTGCTCCAGGCGCTCTTCGCTGACGCCATTGAGGGTTCGCCCCAGCAGGCGGCGTTCGGCGTCTACTTCGCCATCACCTACGGGATCGGCTCCCTCTGGGTCACCCTGATCGGCTGGGTCATCGACAGCGCCGGGTTCCGCACCGCCTTTCTGGTCATGGCGGCGTCGTTCGTCCTGGCAGCGGCGATCCTTCCCGCCGCCCGGGAACGCCCCAGCGGCCGCGGGAGGCGACCCGGCAGCTGACCCAGCGCCGCCAGTTCAGGGAGCAACCACTCCACGATCGTTGTGCCGCGGACGGATTCCGGCAACCGCCGGTCAGAGGCACCGCTGCCATCGCGGCCCGGAAGATTCACCCTTCGGCGGCAACTGACAGTCCTTGGAACAGTTCACCCGTCGCTGTCGTGGTGGTGGGCGACTTGGTAGATGTTCCCGAAGGTGTCGCTGAACATGGCGCGCCGGTCGCCGTAGGGGGTGTCGAGCGGCTCTTCGATGCTGGTTGCTCCGGCTTGCATGGCCCGCTGGTAGGCGGCATCGGCGTCCTCGACGTAGACGTAGAGAAACGCCGGGAACCGGCCGCGCTCGGCTGTCGAGCCGACGAGGACGACGCAGTCGCCGATGTGCACGGCGGTCGGACGGCCGGGCTCCATCTCGGCAGTGGCGTCGAGTACCTCGCGCAGGAAGGTCACCACCTTCTCGGGGTCGTCGACGAAGATTCGTGGGGTGACGGTCCGGTAGGGGGTGGACGGCTGGCTGGCGGCCACGTGGCGAGTCTGCCACCGGGCTGGCGGTCGGGTCCAGCAGGAGCGCTGGGCGCTCCTGCCTCGATTGGTGCGCTTATGCCGCTCAACGCTGGTCGGATATTTGTCGACCCGGGTGATCATGAGCAATCTTCGGTCGCCCCTGGGGGACGGGTCATCGTCTGGCGCTCTCCTTCTCACCTACGATCCTCCCGACGGATCAAGCGCAGGAGGTGCCGCGGGGTGGAGGAGATCTCGTCGCGTGCGGCGGAACCCACGAGCCCGTCTCCGGATGGCGGCGACGAGCCGCTTTTCCGCCGGGACGGCGACGTCTACGTGCCCCACGAGCGGACCCGCGGACCGTGGTCCGAGGACGCGCAGCATGGGGGCGCGGTCGCCTCGCTGGTGGCCGCCCTCGTCGAGGCCCGCGACCGGGTACGGGACATTCAGGTCGTGCGCATCACCTACGAGCTGCTCCGACCCGTGCCGCTTCGTCCGCTTCGGGTGACTCTCCGGCCGGGGGATTCCGGGCGGAGCGTCGACCGAGTTGACGTCGAGGTCCGCCCGATCGACGACGACCAGCCGGTCGTCCTCGCCAGAGCCCTGCGCATGCGCCGAAAGCCGGTGAGCCTTCCGGCGCTTGCCAGCGATGACCCCCCACCGGCCCCGGAGGACTGCCCTCCCATCGACATGAGCATTTTCCCGTGGACCAGCCTGGTGAGTCACGGCGTCGAGATGCGGCTGGCCGGCGGATCGGCCTTCCTCGAGCCGGGCCCCGCAGCCGTGTGGTTCCGGTTGCGCCAGCCGGTGGTGGAAGGGCTGCCCCTGACCCCCCTCCAGCGGGTGTGCCTGGTTGCCGACTTCGGCAACGGCACCAGCAACGTGGCGCCCCTCCTCAGCTTCCTGTACGTCAACGCCGACCTGACGGTGGCGGTGCACCGCGAGGCGCAGGGAGAGTGGATCTGCCTGGATTCGGTGAGCCGGCTGGGCGACCGCGGCATCGGGCTCACCTCCAGCCGCATCCTCGACAGGGCTGGCAGCGTGGGCCATGCGACCCAGAGTCTCCTGGTTGCGGCTCGAACCTGAGCCGCAACCAGCCGGCCGACGGTGTTCATCAATATGCCCAGGCGCCATAATCTTCTGCAGTGTGGCTGGGGTCGGGCGATGTCAGGGCCAGCCGGATGGCAAGGCGGTGACCGGCATCTGGGTTGCTACCACTCCCGTTCCCTCCGGGATCCTGGCCACGGCCCATGAAGTTTGATCTTCTGGTCCGAGGTGGGCGCGTCATCGATCCGGCTCAGGGCATCGATCGGGAGATGGACATTGGCGTCACCGCAGGACGCATCCGGGCCCTGGTCCCACCCGTCGGCAGCACGCTCGGCGAGGACTCGGCTGAGCGCGTCCTTGACGCTGCGGGTGCCCTCGTGGTCCCTGGTCTCGTCGACATCCACACTCACGTCTACGTGGGCGTCTGCCAGCTCACTGTGCTGGCCGACGAGATGGCATCCAGGAGTGGCGTCACCACCATGATCAGCGCAGGAGACGCCGGCGCAAACACCGTCGAGGGATTCCGCGATCTCATCGTCCATCGCGCCCGAACCAGGATTCTCGCCTTTCTCCACATCTCCACGGTGGGGCTCACCCCTTTTCCATTTGGTGAAAGCCTCCACCTCGAGCTTCTCGACACCGATGCCGCAGAGCGAGCCATCAACCGCTTTCCTGACATGATCGTCGGCCTCAAGGTCCGGCAGGGAGGTTCAACCATAACCGGGAGCAATGGCGTCGAGCCTCTCGCCCGTGCGCTTGAGGTGGGGCGGAGGACGGACCGACCGGTGATGGTGCACATCACCGAATCCGACGTTCCCATAGGGCACCTTCTCGGGATCCTGAGAGCTGGTGACATCGTCACCCATTGCTTCAATGGCTCGGCCAACGGCCTGGTGGATGGCAACCGTCTTTCCGAAGCGGCGCAGGAGGCCCGCGCTCGAGGGGTTCTTTTCGATGTGGGACACGGTGCGGGGAGCTTCGCGTTTCGCGTCGCCGAAGTGGCGGCAAGCGCTGGCTTCTGGCCCGATACCATCAGCACCGATCTGCACAGTCTCAGCGTAACTCTGGCGAAAGACCTACCATCCGTGATGTCCAAGCTGCTGAGCCTGGGGATGCCCCTCATTGATGTCATTGCGGCGGTGACATCCCGAGCGGCCCACGCCATTCATCGGTCTGACCTCGTCGGGAGCCTTCGAGTCGGACAGGTGGCCGACATCGCTGTTCTGGACCTCGTCGAAGAGCCGCTGCAGTTGGAGGACTGCGCAGGTGAGCTTCGCACTGTGGAGCGTCGCCTCGTGGCCCGGCACACGGTTCGTGCCGGTGCCGTGTGGGGAGCTCCAGCGCACCCGGGCGTCGGCACCAGCCTGCTCTTCCCATGACACCGGCGCGGAATTCCCAGCCAGCCGGGCACCTGGGCTCGCTGCAATGACCAACGGCGCTGATGCCGTGGTCATCGGAGCGGGCGTGATCGGCGCCTCCGTCGCCTACGAGCTGGCGCTGGCAGGTTGGCGAGTGATCTGTGTGGACAGGCTGGATGCGGTGGCCTCGGGCTCGACCAGCTCCTCCTCCACAGTGGTTCGGTTCCACTACTCCACCCGGGAGGGGGTGGTTGCATCATGGGAGGCTCGATCCGGCTGGGAAGGGTGGCGCGAGTACGTGAAAGCGGGCAGGAGCGAACCCGTTGCCCGCTTCTACAAGGTTGGTTGCCTGGTACTGGATGGGAGCACGCAGCGGGAGAAGGTGCTCGAGCTCTTCGACGAAATGGGGGTGCCCTACGAATGCTGGGATCCATCCGCCATCCGTGAGCGCGTCCCCGGCCTCGATCCCGGACGCTACGGGCCCCCGAAACCCGTGACCGGCGAGGCGTTCTGGGGTGACGCTGATGGCGAGCTCGGAGCGTATTTCACTCCCGATGGAGGCTTCATCGACGATCCCCAGCTCGCTGCCAGGAACCTGTTGATGGCGGCACAACGGCAGGGCCTGGAAGTTCGCCTCCGGGAAGAGGTGGTGGAGATCCTGCAGAAAGGCGAGATGGTGCGCGGGGTGCGGCTGCAGTCCGGGGCGATCATCGAAGCGTCGGTCGTGGTCAATGTCGCGGGGCCCCATTCGGGAAGGATCAACGCTCTCGCCGGCGTCCAGGATGACTTTCTGATCGGCACGCGCCCGCTGCGACAGGAGGTGCACTCGGTGACTGCCCCGCCCGACTACGCGAATGGCGAGGTCGGGCCCGCTGTCATGGATGGCGACCTCGGGATCTACTTCCGCTCACATCTCGGGGGTCAGATCATTGTCGGCGGGACGGAACCCGCCTGCGATCCGCTGCAGTGGGTCGACGATCCAGATGTGTTCAGCCCCCAACCCTCCCAAGCCGTCTGGGACGCCCAGGTACTCCGGCTGGCGCGGCGGATTCCCGCCTTGGGCATACCACCCCGGCCCCGGGGGCTCGCCGCTCTGTACGACGTCAGCGACGACTGGATTCCCATCTATGATCGCACGCCGCTCAAAGGCTACTACGTCGCCATCGGTACGAGCGGCAACCAGTTCAAGAACGCCCCCGTGGTCGGTGGCTTCATGGCAGCTCTGATCAGCGCCTGCGAGAACGGCCGGGACCATGATGCCGATCCCGTTGTGGTCCGAGGTCGCTTCGCCGGCAGCACGGTGAACCTGGGGCACTACTCCCGGCGTCGGAAAGTCCACGCCAGTTCGTTCAGCGTCATGGGCTGATCTGAGGCGACGCTCAGCCTCGAGAGGGAGACGTTCCGCGTCATCTCAGTATGGCGAACACCCTTCGCGGGATCCGCAATCCGCCCCCCTCATACTCGACGGCTCCGGCGGTCGGGAGCACGCACCCGGCCCGCACAGCCTCAACAACACCTCCGGCGAGCATGAGGGCATGTTCAGAGCCAGGACATGGTCGCAGGCCAAAGCCGAAGGTCAGGCTTGGTCGCGATGGCCGCAGCGGATCGAAGGTATCCGCATTGCCGAAGACGGCTGGATCGCGGTTCCCGGCCTCAATACTGCACAGGACGGCATCACCGGCGGCAATTCTCGTGCCCTGGAAGCTGGTGTTCCTGGGCGCGACGCGGCGCATCAGCCGCAGCGGAGGGTTGTATCGCAAGACTTCGGTGATGACCTGGTCCGTCGGCCACCGCTCCGCTGCAACGCCGGCATCGTGGAGGGCTCGCAGCGTTAGGCCAATCACCGCAGCGGTGGCATCGCATCCCTGCACCATCAATGCCACCCTTGCGACAACGACGCTCAGGTCTGTGGGGGCAAGCATGTCCATGAGCTCCGCCAACCCCGCGTCGCCACGCATCTCGGCGTCCTCACCGGCACCTGGAAAGTACCCCTCGGCGACAGCAGCCACCGCGCGCGCAGCCCTTTCGGGGTCGGTCATACCCATCGCCAAAGTGAGAGTTGCCATTGGCACGCGCCGGGCAAGCAGCGCCATCAGATCAATTTGATCGCCACGTTCCCCGACCTCAGCTAGGGCTGATTCCGTGCGCTGGCGCGCGGCCTCACGCAACTCCGTGGGATGCAGTCGGCCCAGCTCTCTTTCGACGATCTCCCTTCGACGGTCGTGCCGTCGTCCGTTGCTGAATCGCGATACCTCCGAGCGCAGCCACGCCACAGTCCCGATCGCCCCCGTCTCCCGGTATGCAGGAACTTCGAAATGGGAATCCGACAGCACAGCCTGCACATCAGCGTAGCGCGACGCCTGCCACCCGGAGAGGGAAGCTGACCATGCGAAGGAAAGTGGGTCTGGGGATAGGCCTGCGGTGTCGGTGATCGCTTCCGATCGAGCATCGTCAGTCATCATGGCTGCGATTATCGAGCCGCGTCGGTTCGTTCGCGATCAAAGTGTTCCCGTCAGGAGTGGTGAATGTTCATGCGGACGTTTGCAGCTCTTCGACAATGCGAGCGCACCGACGGTGCGAACGGTCCACCCAAGCCTGCCCGAGCACGTCTGACTCCCACTGTCACCGGGACGCCTTGCCCGCCACCCTCGGCTCAGCGTCGAGTGCCTTCCGAATCGCGGGGTCCGCCTGATCGAGAACAGGACCCTGGCCCCGTACCAGATGCGCCTTCGGTCATCGATGCAAAGATGCCTACAGCGATACTTCGTCGTTCATCGAAGTGTCAGGGTGTCATGATCAACGGATGCAGGATGCTGGCCTGGCCAGCCCGGTGGCCCGGGAAGCCGCTCTGGCGCCGGTGGCAGCCGCGATCGGGGAGCCCGCGCGGGCTGCCATGCTGGCCCAACTCATGGACGGGCGCAGCCTCCCGGCCAGCGAGCTCGCCAGGCGGGCCGGAGTTGCGCCGGCCACCGCCTCCAGTCACCTCACCCGGTTGGTGGCGGCGGGGCTCGTCCGGGTGCATCTGCAGGGTCGCCATCGCTACCACGAGCTTGCCTCCCCCCTCGTGGCTCAGGCGCTGGAGGCGCTATCTCTCATCTCACCGGTGCTCCCGGTACGCTCGCTGCGACAGGGGATCGCCGCCGAGACCATGCGGGAGGCGCGATCCTGCTACGACCATCTCGCGGGTCGGCTCGGGGTGGCCGTACGAGACGGGCTGCTGGAGTCCGGATGCCTGGTGGCGATCGACGAACGCGACCACGCTGTGACCGAGATGGGATGCCGTCGCTTGCGGTCGCTGGAGATCGACCCCAACGCACTGGCAGCCCAGCGCCGAGTGTTCGCTCGAAGCTGTCTCGATTGGAGCGAGCGGCGCCCCCATCTCGCCGGTGCTTTGCCAGCCGCCGTCTATCGGGCCATGCTGCGCGCCGGCTGGCTGCTCCGCCGCCCCGGCGACCGTGGCCTCCAAGTTACTGCGGCGTGCGGTCAGGGGCTCCGCGCTTGGTTGGATCTGCCCCCGCCGTGGCCCAATGTCGATGGCGACGTTCCCAGATGGCGAAGCTAGAGAGCTCATCAAGGCCGAAGATCCACCCACCGACCGATTAGACCGAACGACGGACGCCTGGATGATTCCTCTCTTCTTCATCCTGCCGCCCCCGAGATTTCGCCGCCGGTTGCAGCGTGATCGCCTCGGTAGCGATGCGGGGTCAGGGCTACCTCTGGCGGCATGACGATCCGCCCCCGGCGGCACAGATTCGATCCCGCCACAGGGCGCGGCTGCTGCTGCTGCCATTGCCCCTCGTAGCGGTCGCGGCTTTCGCGCTGTCACTCCCACTCCCCTGGCATCACCGCCCCGACGCCCGGTGGGCACAATTCCGGGGATGGCCCAGGACGCCCCCGCCGTCGCCGCGCTGCAGCGCATCGCCTTCCTGCTGGAGCGCGCCCGCGAACCCACCTATCGCGTCCAAGCCTTCCGCCGCGCCGCCGCCACGGTGGGGCGGATGAGCCGCGAGGAGCTGGATGGCCGGGTCGCTGCCGGCACGCTGCAGCAGCTCCACGGCATCGGCGAGGTCACAGCGCTGGCCATCACCGAAGCGCAGCGAGGCGAGGTCCCCGCCTACCTGCGTCGCCTGGAGGCCACCGAATGGCGCCCCGAGGACGATGGCGCAGCGGAGCTCCGCGCGCTCCTGCGCGGCGATTGCCACACTCACTCGGATTGGTCCGACGGCGGCAGCCCGATCCGGGAGATGGCCGAAGCGGCCCGCCAGCTCGGCCACGAGTACATGGTGCTGACCGACCACTCCCCGCGGCTCAGCGTCGCCAATGGGCTCTCCGTCGAGCGCCTGCGCCAGCAGCTCGACGTTGTTGCGGAGCTCAACCGGGAGCTGGCCCCCTTTCGCATCCTCACCGGCATCGAGGTCGACATCAACGAGGACGGCAGCCTCGACCAGGAGCCCGGGCTGCTCGCCGAGCTCGACCTGGTGGTGGCCAGCGTGCATTCGAAGCTGCGCATGCCCCGCGACCAGATGACCGAGCGCATGGTGGTGGCCCTCGCCAACCCACTCACCGATGTGCTCGGTCACTGCACCGGTCGGATCGTCGTCGGCCGCGGCCGGCCGGAGTCGGAGTTCGACCCTGAGATCGTCTTCGAAGCCTGTCGCCGCTTCGAGGTGGCGGTCGAGGTCAACTCGCGTCCCGAGCGGCTCGATCCGCCCACGCGGCTGCTCCGCCTCGCCGTCGAGTCGGGCTGCCACATCGCCATCGACACCGACGCCCACGCACCCGGTCAGCTCGATTGGCAGATCCTCGGCTGCGAGCGCGCCGCCGCGTGCGGCGTTTCGGCCGACTCCGTCATCAACGTGCGGAGCGCGGATGGCCTGCTCGCCTGGGCTCACTCACCGCGCTGAGGCTGCGCCGGCGACACCACGGTGTTCTGTAGGGCGGCAATCACCCAGCCTGCCTTCTCGTTGATCATCACGTAGGTCATCCGGCCGAGACTTGAGGGTTGCTCCGCGCCCTCGGGGTTGCGAGCTCCACTGAGCCCCCAAACGGCATGAGCCAACGCGAGGTCGGGCTTGAGGAACCGGATTCTGGTCTCCTTTCGGCTCAAATGACTGTCCTTGAAGACGCTGGCGTGCCTGGCCGACAAGGCCGCCTCGATCTCGGCTCTGCCCCTGAACCAATTGCCGAACACGTCGACGAAGTCGGCGTTCTCGGTGAAGAGCTCAGCCAGAGCGCTCATGTCGTGGCGGTTCCACGCCTCGCCGAAGCGCACCAGCAGCTCATCGATGATCCTCTCGTCCTCCAGGGTCACCGCACTGACCTCCCATCCCCACTGACGCCAGGACACCGCCACTCATCGCAGCGCATCGGGCTTCCTTGCTGACCGCCCGGGCTCAGCCGTTGGTGGTCCTGGCCACCTCGACCCAGTGAGCCCCGCCGTCGGCGGTGTGGTAGACGACCACGCCGTGCAAGCCGGCGGCGGCCTCGTCGATGCTGACCAAGCCGTCACTGGGATCGTCGAAGACCATTCCCTCCACCGGGTCGGTGAGCACCCCGACCAGGATCGTGCCCTGCCGTGCCCAGCTCGCCCCTCCGTCGTTGGTGGTCCACGCCTGAATGACCAGCGAGCCCGCCGTATCCTGGGGCACCGTCAGCGCGCTCGCCGACCCGGCGTCGATGTAGGCCACCGCCAGCACCCGCCCGGCCGTGGGCGGAGTGGCGGCGGTCCAGTCTCGCGCCGCGTTGACGGTGTGCAGGATCGTCCCGTTGACGACCAGCTGGGCCCAACCCGCACCCTGGCTGAACATCTGGATATTGGTGGCGGTCTTCCCGATCCGGCCTGTCGCTGGGAGACCCTCACCAGTGGGCACGGCCACGGCAGGGGGCGGGAGGACCGCGGCTGCCCGTGCGGCCGGAGCGGTGGCCGGAGCCTGCCGGACGATTCCGGGCACGGCAACCGCAGCCGGGAGAAGGGCGAGGATCACGAAGGCTCCCACCCAGGGCCAGCGGCGTTGGCGGGATCCGACTGGCAGATCGGGCAATGGCTCACGCTCCAGCTCGCCAGCGGCCGGCTGCCCCCAGGCCGCGGGCTCTGTGGTCGAAGGCGCCGGGCTCGCCCGACCGCCGGCATTGGGCCGCTGCCCCCAACGCGGAGGCTCACGGCCGAGCGCCGCAACCAGATGACGGGCGGGATGGAGGGCGTCGTTATCCGTCATCATCGGCTGACCTCGCCGCGCGGGCCTCCACTCGCCAAGTCTCGCCTCGTCATCCGACCTCGCGGGCGTACCGCCCGCAGGAGCACCGACAGCCCCAGGCTACGGTGCGTGCCCGTCCACCCTACTGCTGATGGCTCTCGAGGTCCACGGGAATCGGCAGGGACCTCGCAGGGCTCGATGCCCAGCAGCCAGAGGCAGCCGCCGCAACCGGACGACGAGCGGATCTCCCCGCTGCCGGTCACGTTGCCCTGGGCATCACGCGTCACCCATGTCCTGCGGCTCACCGTTTGCGCACAACCTCGTCGATTGCCGGCCCGACACCGCGAGGCTGCCCCAGACAGACGACAGCCCCCTGTCGGGAACCCGACCGCCTCGCACAGCTCGAGGCTCAGGATGCAGCCCACGCGCCCCAGCGGCTCCATCTCGGACTAACATGCGGCGCCTGACCAGGGAGGATCGGAGATGACGTCTGGTTCTGGCGGGATGGGTCAACCGGGCCGCAGTCAGCCGGCGTCCCCCGGAGATCTCGAGATCACGGCGGTGAGGAGCGAAGCACAGCTCCAGCTTCTCCTCCCCCTGCTTCGAGCCTACTGCGACTTTTACCAGGTGTTCCCGGACGACGCATCGCTGCTCGGTCTGGGCCGGGCTCTGATCGCGGATCCGGTCAGAGAGGGCGTGCAGCTGCTGGCCACCCGCGATGGAAGGGCCGTCGGCTTTGCCACCCTCTACTGGACGTGGGCCACCACCATCGCCGGCAGGATCGGGATACTCAATGATCTGTTCGTCGTCGACGACGCGCGAGGCGGCGGAGCTGGCGCGGCAGTGCTGGAGGCCTGCCGTCAGAGGTGCCACGAGCAGGGGGCCCTGCGTCTGGTGTGGCAGACCGCCCCGGACAACATCCGAGCGCAGGCCCTCTACGAGCGGATCGGTGCCGTTCGCGAATCCTGGATCGACTACTGGATCGCCACCGATGGGTAGTTGCTCGAGGCGCGTGTGACGACGATCGTCGTGGCAGGCCTGGAGTCGTCTGCCCTCACTACCGCGGCGACACCGGGCGATTCACGGCCGCGGCGATCTCCTCTGCGGGATCCGACAGCATCCGCTCGAGCTCGGCGCGCTCCGGCGGGTCCAGCTCTCGCAGTGGCGCGCTCACGGCGGCGGTGATGGCGACGCCGCGACGCCTCAGGATGGTCTTGAGCGCCGCGTGAAAGGGCAGCGGTTGCAGTGCGGCGCGCACCCGCCCGGCGCGCTCGCTGGCCTCGGCGGTGCCGCTGCGCACCGCGGCCAGGGTGAGCTCCGGCAGGGCCGCGGCCAGACCGGAGACGGCCCCCGCGGCGCCGGCCAGCAGACCGCGATGGATCAGGGACTCGGCGCCGATGAAGACGTCGAGCCCGAGCGCCAGGTAGGGCTCCACCCCCTCCCACGGGCTGTCCGACACCTTCAGGCCGGTCAGGTTCGCGGCCACCTGGCGAAGCTCGCCGATCACCGCCGGTGGCACGGCGTAGCCGCTTCGGGCGGCGAACTCGTAGACGTAGAAGGGCACCGGCGCGCAGGCCCGCGACGCCGCCACCAGGTGCTGGAGGAGGGAGTGATCGTCCAGGGGGTAGTAGGGCGGAGCGATGACCGCAACCCCGGCCGCCCGGTGCTCGGCGGCGTGAGCCGCGAGCTCGACGGTGTCACGAGTGGACTGGGCACCGCAGTGGACCACCACCGGCATCCGGTCCGCGACGGCAGTGAGGAACGCCTCGGCCGCCCTGCGCCGCTCGGCGACGGACAGCAGCACCCCCTCGCCCGTGGTGCCCAGGATCAGGAGGCCGTCGAGCCCGGCCTCGGCGTAGAAGCCGACCAGGCCGTCCACTCCGAGGATGTCGACCGAGGAGCCGTCGGCAGTGAGCGGCGTCACCGCCGCGGCCAGAGCACCTCTCACGACCCCGGCAGCGCTCGTCATCCCCAGATCATCGGCGGTCCGGGGTCGCCCGCGGCCGCGCACTGCGACTCAACCCCGCACCAGCCCGATGTCGCGGGGCTGGCCTCGGTTCACAATCCCGCCATGGGCGCCGCCCCCGTGATCCCGCCGGCAATCGGATAGCCGTGCCCGCCACACCCGGAGGGCAACACCGAGGCGCGGATGTCGTGGTGGTGGGTGCGGGCGCGGTCGGCCTGGCGGTGGCGGTGCAGCTCCGCCGGGCCGGGGTCGGCGAGGTGCTGGTGGTGGACCGCTACCCCTCGCCCGGGATGGGCTCCACCAGCCGCGCCAACGGAGGGGTGCGAGCTCAGTTCAGCACTCGCGTCAACGTGGAGTTCTCCCGCTACACGATCGCCAGGCTGGCCGAGCTCGACGCCAGCAGTGGAGGCCAGGTTCGCTTCCGGCAGGTCGGGTACCTCTTCATGACCGGCAGCGAGGAGGGGGAGCGCGCCCTCGCCCTCGGTCACGCGCTGCAGCTGTCGGCCGGGCTCGAGGTCCAATGGCTCTCCCCCGCAGCAGTGCTCGGGATCGCGCCCTTCGTCAACCCCACCGGGCTGCGCGCCGGGAGCTTCTGCGCCACCGACGGGATCATCGACCCCCATGGCGTGACCATGGCGCTGTGCGAGGAGGCGCGGCGGCTGGGCGCCGAGCTGCTCTGCGACACCGAGGTCACCGCCATGGAGCGTCGGGGTAAGAGCGCGCGGCTGCGGACGGCGGGTGGGGAGATCGAGGCCGCCTGGGTGGTCAACGCCGCCGGGCCCGACGCCCGGACGGTGGCGGCCATGGGTGGCGTCGAGCTCCCGGTCACGCCGTACCGCCGCAACCTGGCCTGCACCGAGCCGGTCGCCGGATACCCGGACCCGATCCCGATGTGCGTGGACGCCGACACCGGCGTGCTGATCCGCCGCGAGGCGGGTGGCTTCCTGATCGCCTACTCCGACCCAGAGGACCCGCCGTGCTCGGAGACCAGCTTTGACCCGCACTTTCTCGACTCGGTCGGGGAGCGGATCGGCAACCGCTTCCCCTTCCTGTCCGACGTGCGCATCAACTCTCGCAAGTGCTGGGCCGGCCTCTACCCGGAGACCCCCGACCACCAGGCGATCATCGACTCGCCGGAGGCGGTCCCCTGGATGGTCCAGTGCGCGGGCTTCGGCGGCCACGGGATCATGCACTCGATGGCGGCGGCCCTGGCAGTGGCCGAACTGATCCGCGACGGCCGGTGCAGCTCCTTTGACCTGACCCCGTTGCGCCTGGATCGCTTCCGCGGCGCCCTCACCGTGGAGACAGCGGTCCTCTGACGGCAGGCTGGGCCGGGCCACCGCCACGCGAACGAGGCTCGAGCGCCGCCGTGGCTGTGCCCCCCGAGGTCAGGAGTGCGCGGCGAAGGCCGCGCCCGGCCAGGTGCCGAAGCTCCAGAAGACTCCCTCGGGATCGCGGACGCTGAGCTCGCGCGACCCGTACTCCTCGTCGCGGATGGCCCGGTCGGCGTCGCGGTAGCGCAGGGTGGGCCAGACGACGGTGCGATGGGCGGGGGGTGCAGGGCTCATGCCGTTGATGGTGCCTCGCGATCGGCTGTGCTGTCTTGGATCAATGGCAAGAGCTCATGCGGGGAGCTCATCCCCTGGGTGCAGCACCGGTGCGCTCACCGCCACCGTCTCGGGGTAGAGGATGCCAGTCCCGGTGTTGATCACCACCACCTCGGCGTCCGCCATCAGCCAGCCGCTCCGCCGGAGGTCCTCGACGGCGGCCACGCAGGCCGCTCCCTCTGGGCACATGAAGATCCCGTCGAGCGCGGCCACCCTGGCCTGGGCGGCCAGGATCGCGGCATCGTCGACGGCGATGGCACACCCCTCGGTCCGGTACAGGGCGTCCAGAACCAGGAAGTCGCCGAGCGCCTTGGGGACCGTGATCCCGAAGGCGACGGTGGAGGCGTCGGGCCAGACCACCGACTCCAAAGCCCCCTCCTGCCAGGCCCGGACGATGGGGGCGCAGCCCGCCGCCTGCACCGCGACGAAGCGCGGCGGCTGGTCGTGGAGCCAGCCCAGTGCCTGGCACTCCTGCCACGCCTTGTCGATCCCGATCAGGCCGACCCCGCCGCCGGTGGGGTAGACGATCACGTCGGGGACCCGCCACCCCAGCTGCTCGAAGAGCTCGAGCCCCATGGTCTTCTTTCCCTCCAGCCGGTATGGCTCGCGCAGCGTGGCCGCGTCCATGTAGCCGTGATCCCGGACAGCCTGGGCGCTGAGCGCTCCGGCGTCGCCGATCAGGCCGTCGACCAGGAGAACCCGGGCACCCGCTGCGGCGCATTCCACGCGGGCGCTGAGCGGGGCATCCCGGGGCATGACGATCAGGCTCTCCAGTCCGGCGCGGGCGCAGTAGGCGGCCCAGGCCGCGCCCGCGTTCCCGTTGGTCGGCATGGCGACGCGGCGCACACCGAGCTCCCTCGCCCGGGAGACCCCGACCGCCGCTCCGCGCGCCTTGAAACTTCCGGTCGGAAGCTGTCCCTCGTCCTTCACGCTGAGCCGGTCGAGGCCGATGGCCTGCCCGGTCCGCGACAGGGTGATGATCGGGGTCATCCCCTCACCCAGGCTCACCCTGGCCGCGTCGATGCCGACGGGCAGCAGCTCGTGGTATCGCCATAACGTGGGCTCCCGCTCGGCGAAGGTCCCCGGGTTGCACGCGCGACCGAGGCTCTCCAGGTCGTATCGAGCCAGAAGCGGCGCTCCGCACGCGCAGGTGCTCTGCACGACATTGGCCTCATGCCTCGCCCCGCAGCGGCTGCAGGCCAGATGGGTCAGATAGCTGAACGGCACTCCGTCTCCGTGTTGGTGGAGCGAGTGAGCTGATCGGCTTGTCCCTCGCCCGGCGCGGTCAACGACCGCAGGGTACGCTCACCGATGAGGCCAGGGATTCGGGGACCGCGGGCCCGGAGATCAGCCTGGTGAGCCGTCGAGGGGCAGGGCCGCGGCAGCCGGGTATCCGATGCGCCCCTCACTCACCGATGCTTCGGAGGTCGGCACATGAGCGGCACGAGCGCCGTCGTGCGTGAGATGGATCACGCTGGCTCCGCCGAGGAGGACCGCGGCGTCGGCCAGCAGGCGCCGGTGGCAGCGCCACCACAGCGCC
Source organism: uncultured bacterium (assembly GCA_963716555.1). Taxonomy (GTDB): domain Bacteria; phylum Chloroflexota; class Dormibacteria; order Aeolococcales; family Aeolococcaceae; genus JAJZNI01. Next base: position 135,606 of record CAVQTJ010000018.1, read on the forward strand.
TCCGAGCACATCACGGCAGTGACAGCCTCGGCGGCTTCCACCAGCAGCTCGGCCAGCGCCACCCGGAACTCCTCGCCCTGCATGTGGTCCGCGTAGCCGCGAAAGGCGGGGTTGCGCAGACCGGTGTTGCGGCTCTCTGGCACGGCATGCCTCCAGCCACCGAGGCGGGGCTCCCAGCGATAGGCGATGCCGGCCTCGGCAACCCAGCCCTCCATGGCTTGGCGATTGAAGTGGGGCACTCGCCTGCTCCCTGGCGCGGTGCGCACGTCTACCAGATCGGCGACCTGGGCTGCCCGGAGCAGCTCGATGAAGCGCTGGGCGGGAAGCCTGCCGTGACCGATGGTCAGCAGCTCCATGGTGTCCGGGGCACCATCGGTCACCGACTGCGATGATTCCGCATCACCGATGAGTGATCGACTGGGCTCGGGTTGGGCGGGGGAGACGAACGCCGGTTCCTGTGACCCAAGGCCACAGTGAGCGGTGCCGGCGAGCCCGGCCCGTACGAGGTGGTGCCGATCGCCTGGGTGGAGTCGACGCTGGTCCACATCGCCGATGCCCCCAATCAGCAGGACGAGGGCGCGCCCCTGGCGTGGCTTGTGTTCGAGCCGCAGTTCGGGGAGGGAATCCGAGATCTGCGGGTTGGCGAGCCGGTGATCGTGCTCAGCTGGCTTCATCGAGCGGCACGCGACGTGCTCAGCACGGTCCCAGGAGATGATCCGGGTGGTCCCGAGCGCGGGGTCTTCAGCACCCGCTCCCCCGATCGGCCAAACCCCATCGGCGTGCACCGGGTGAGGGTCATGGCCATCGACGGCCTGCGGATCCTGGTCGACGCGCTCGAGGTGGTGAACGGCACGCCCATCCTGGACGTCAAGCCGGTGTTCGACCGCTCGCTGGAGCGGTGAGCCTCGGCGCCAGCCATCGGGGCGGCGGGCTGGTCGAGCTACCGCTGCGAAAGCCGGGAGCCTGGAGCCGCCCAGCCGGATCAGGCGCCCGGCCGCTCATCCAACCAGCCGCCGGTGCCTCCCCGGCGCACCGCCACCAGGCCGGCAACGATCGACATGGCGATCTCCGCCGGACTGCGCCCGCCGAGCGCCAGTCCCACCGGGGTCCGGATCGCGCTCAGCTGTTCGTCGCTGAAGCCTCGTGCCCGCAGCTCCTCGAGATGCCGAGAGGTGTGGCGGCGGCTGCCCATCAGTCCCAGGAACCGCGGCCGGCGTCGAAGAATGAGCGCGCAGACCGGCACCACGTCGGGCGAGTCGTGGTCGGTGATCACCGCGTACAGGGAGCCGGCGCCTGGCAGCGCCGCTTCCACCGCATCGATCTCCGCGTGGACGGCATCCGCGGGCCACTCGCGGGCGCCCAGCCGGTCCGCACGGGTCTCCACAAGCAGTGTGCGGAAGCCGACATCACGGGCTCCGCGAAGGACCCCCTCGGCCACCGGTGTCGCACTGGTGACCACCAGCAGCGGGCGCTCCGAGTGCGGCTCCAGGTAGACCTCGACCGTGCCCAGGTCGTGGGTGTACACGCTGAGACGCGGTGTTTCCTCGTCGAGCGCCGCCGGTGCCTCCGCCAGCGCGGCGGCGTCGAACTCCGAGCACCCGAGGGTCCCGGCGAGGATGGTTGCCCGGGCGAGCAGGAGCTTGGCGCCGGGCCGTGAGGGCGGCCGACCACCGGTGCGGACCACCGTCGCCATCACCACCTCCTCCCCGCGGGCGAGGCGTGCGGCCAGCTCCTCCTCGATGCTGATCACGGTCACCAGTGTGCTCCATCGTGCGAGGACGAAGCGTCCGGCCGACAGTGCCGTTTTCGATCATGGGGGACGAACCTCTTGCATGATGAGAATCACGGATAAACTAAGGAGACCTGAATGCAACAAAACCCGCCGCCTCCGCGTCCTCGACGGGCGTACTCGCCTGAGACGGTGTCCGCCGCCGACACGAAGCTCCTGGTCGAACAGATGGCGCGCGTGGGCAACGCGCTCGCCATCCTGGTCGGGCTCGTCGGAGCGATCGCAGTTCACCTGATCTTCGTCGGTACATTCCTGCCCCAGATCATGAGCCAGGACAACATCAGCCCCGACAACAGCAACGTCTTGACGGCTCTCTCCGACATTCTCGGCTTCGCCTTCTTCTGGATGCTCGCCCTGGTGGCGGTGGGTGGCGTGCGACGCGCTCGCCGGTAGGCGGGAGCAGCTTCTCGGGCGGCATCACGCCCCCCTTCAGGTGCTGACGGTGCTCAGCGCACGCAGGCAAACCGACTCGCAATGAGTGTTCGTCAACTGCAGTCGGCTCAGCACCGGCGGGAGCCCGAGCAGGATGGCTGCGTGATACCACGCGTCGAGTGTCGGTGAGCACAATTGCCCCGGGAGGAGACGTCGCCTTCGGTTGCAAATCAAAAGAGATGCTAAGATGCCGACTATGCTGGGTCGGTTTGAAGCCCGGGCGGGGGGATAGCTCCGATGGTTAAAGAAGCCTCCGCTCTGCCCGGAGCTCGCAGCATCCGGTGGAATCCAGATCCGGATGAGCTCCGTCGGTTGACCTCCAGGATGGCGAGCGCGCGACGGACCATCTTCGACAACTACAACGTGCAGACCCGGGTGACTTCGCGAAGCGCCGCCAGCACCTACGTGGTCACGGATAGACCGAGCGAGCACAGCGACCAGACGATCACCCGCGAGGAGGGCAGCTCGGCTGGCTCGGCTGCAGGATGCCTACATCCGAGAGCAGGAGATGCTGGTTGTCGACGGCTACATCGGCAACGACCCGGCTCGAGCGGGTCCGCGCTCGTCTGTACATCGAGACGGCCAACGCCAACATCGCCGGCATGCAGCGCTGGCTCTACTTCGACGCTGAGGACGCAGGCTCCGGACTTCGAGCCTCAGCTCACGGTCATCTACACCCCCAACCTGCGCGCGATCGGCTATCCGGACGAGCGGGTGATCGCCGTCGACCTCGAGGCCGGGATCACCCGAGTGCTCAATTCCGACTACTTCGGAGAGTCCAAGAAGGGCGGGCTGCAGGATGTGGAACCAGCTCGTGTACGACCGCGGCGGGCTGGCCCTTCATGCCGGGTGCAAGGAGATCCCGACAGCACGCGGGCCGCAGACCATGCTCATCGTCGGGCTGTCGGGTACCGGCAAGACCACGACGACGTTCACCCGGCAGAACGATTCCCGCCCGGTGCAGGACGACTTTGTCGCCCTCTACCCGGGCGGCCGCGTGGTGGCAACCGAGAACGGCTGCTTCGCCAAGACTTTCGGCCTCGACCCGGAGCTCGAGCCGACGATCTATGCCGCCGTCTGCAAGCCCGAGGCGTACCTGGAGAACGTCTCCCAGGACGAGGCGGGGAGGGTCGACTTCTTCGATACCGGTTACACGAAGAACGGCCGCGCGGTGTTCCGGATGGAGGCGCTCGGCTGGCACCGTGACGCCCGCGAGCTCTCGAGCGTCGATCAGCTGCTGATTCTGAACCGCAACGAGAACGTCATCCCGGGAGTGGCCCGCCTCGCCCCCGCCCAGGCGGCCGCCTACTTCATGCTGGGCGAGACCCAGGGGACGAGCGCCGGTGGCAAGCACGAGGAGGGCAGGTCCCTGCGCGTGCCCGGCACCAACCCCTTCTTCCCGCTCCGTCACGAGCAGCAGGGCAATCGCTTTCTGGAGCTGCTGGGCAGCTGCGGGTTCGAGGTGTATCTGCTCAACACCGGCCGGGTGGGCGGCGGTGACGACGACCCCCGAAGCAAAAAGGTGACCATCCCCGACTCCAGCGCCATCGTCAAGGCGATCGCCGAGGGCACCATCTCCTGGGAACGTGACCCGGATTTCGGCTACGAGGTCGCCACCGCGGTGCCGGGGGTGGACGACCCCGAGATCCTGCAGCCCCGACTGCTCTACCGGCGTCAGGGCCGGCTCGACGAGTACGCCCGGCTGGTGGCCCGGCTCACCCAGGAGCGCCACGACTACCTGCGGCGGTGGGAGGGGTTGAAACCCGAGATCGTCGAGGCCGGCGGCTCCGGCGGGGTGGCATGACAACTGATCCCGCCGCCCAGACGACGGGAGGCACCAGCCTCGACGCCGGGTGGCGGGGGTACGGGAAGGCGCTTCTCCACTCCATGGCCGAGGTGCGGGACGAGACGCCGGAGGACGTCCATCCTGTGCTGATGGAGACGGCGGATTACTGGCTCTCGCTGGGGCTCGCCATCGGCACCTCTCAGCCGGAGGCGGCTGCCCGGTTGCTCCGCCTCATCGAGAGCGAGGAGCCCGAGCGCGCGGAGTTGAGCGCGGATGCGGAGCACTTCATCAAGGAGGCCCTGGGCTGAGGCGCCGCAGCCTGGTCTCCAACCTCTACCGGGCCGCGCGGATCGCCAACGACGTCTCCACGCTGGCGTCGGGGAATCCCCATCGCATCGCCCGGCGGGCCAAGAACAAGATCATCGGGCGGGCGGCGGCGCGGGCCGGCCTGTGGCGGATGCTCTGGCGCTGACAGCTGTGAGCCCGACCCCCGCCTTCGCCACCCTCGCGGTCCCCTATTACATCGGGGAGCCGGTCCCCGAGTTCCGGATCGACGGTGTGTCCGCGCTGACCCCAGCCGTGGCAGAGGGCGGCGCCATGGACCGGATGACGAGCATCTTCGACCGCCTGGCGACGTGGGTGGGTCAGCATGTTCCCGTCCTTGTCCAGGCCCCGGACTGCATGGCTCCCATGGGCGTCCTGGCTGGGCTCCAGCGGGCCGGGCTCGATCCGGATCTGGTCTGGCTCGACGCCCACGGCGACTTCAACACCTGGGAGACGACGCCGTCAGGCTACCTCGGTGGCATGCCGGTCGCCATGCTGGTCGGCCGCGGCGATCAGACGATGGTGCGAGGACTCGGCATCACCCCTCTCCGTGAGCAGCGGGTGATGCTGGTCGACGCCCGCGACCTCGATCCCGGGGAGGCGGCGGCGCTCGATGGTTCGGCGGTTCGCCGACTGACCGTGTCCGAGGCCACCGACCTGCACCTCTCTGAGCGGCCGCTCCACATCCATCTCGACGTGGACATCGTCGACCCCGAGGAGCTGCCCGGGCTCCTCTACCCGGCCCCTGGAGGGCCCGGGCTTGCCCAGGTCGCGGCCGCCCTTCGCCATCTGGCCGCCTCTCCGAACGTTGTCGCCATCTCCATCGCCCACACCTACGATCACCGAGCGGAGTCGGCCGCGCTCTCGCGCCGTGTTGCCGAAGAGCTGGTTGGAGCAGTGGCCGGCGCGATCTGACCTGGGTCCGTGACCCACGTCGACTGACGGCGGCGACTCAATCCTCCAGCAGCCGGAAAGCGAGCCGCCGTCCCCGTCCCTGGCCCATCACCAGGGTCACCCACAGGCGGAACAAAGCTGTCGACGATCTCCTCCTGGTCAGGGCCCACGAACACGGGACGCAGCCCGACGCCCCGGATGACCTCCTCGACGGTGGACCTGTCCGCATCGGGGGCCGAGAAGAACATGTCGGCCACGCCGTCGGGAAAGACGGGGTTCTCCAGGTTCTCTCCGCCGAGGGTGTTGAAGGCTCGGGCGTAGCGGACATCCGGTGGCAGCGCACTCCGAGCGTTGACCACCGGCTGCCCCATGCGGTTGGTGGCGTCGATCACCAGCCGGTTGTGGAGGAGCGCGCCGTGCTCCGCGGTCAGCTCGGCCACGGCCTTCCCGGGCATGGCGAGGATCACCACCTCACCGGCGGCCAGCGCCTCCGGTATCGATGCGACCCGGCTGTCGGTGTCCCCGGTCACCTTCTCGTCCGTGCGGCGTGCGCGATCCGAAGGTGACGGTGTGACCCGAGCGCGCCAGCGCCCGACCGAGGATCCCGCCGATGAAGCCGGTGCCGATCACCGCAACGTCCATTCGAGTGCCTCCCGTGTTGGGGCCGGGTGCAGCCGTCCCAGGCACGGCCCAGGTCCCCGGCAGTCAAGTATCGCGGAGCCTCGCCGACCAGGCCTCCGCCCGCCCCGCCGCCGGCGCTACTCGCCAGCGGAAACGGGAACTGGGGGCGGCGGCGTCGCCGCCATTCGGGGATGGCTCGCGGCCAGCCGGTTGGCCGAGGTCTGCAGCAGGGAGGTGCTGGCGGTCGAGTCCTGCAGGGCCGAGAGGAAGACGTCGCCGGGCAGCTTCCAGAACGACGACGGCTGCACGGTCCGAACCGTGGCGGTGCGCGGGCTGGCGCGCAGCAGCCCGATCTCGCCCACGTAGGCGGGGGGCCCGAGGCGGCGCAGCAGCCGCTCCTCGCGGCCCTCGCCCCGGGCCATGACCGCAACCTCGCCGGCGGTGAGGATCCAGAGTGCGTCGGCGGGATCGCCCTCGGCCATCACCACTGAACCGGCGGGCAGCTCAACCGGCTGAAGAGCCTTGGCCAGCCGCTCCAGGGTGGGGTTGTTGGCGGCGGCGAAGAGGTCCAGTGCCTGGAGCACACTGACCCGCGGGGCGAGCTGGCGCATGACCGCGGCGGACTGGCGATCCGCCCGCAGCAGGAACGGCAGCCCCAGCGACGCCACCACCGGGAAGGCGATGCCCAGCACGATCAGCGAGGTCGCGAGCCCGAAGGCCGCGTACACGATCGCGAAGATGAAGCTGGCGAGCAGGATGGTGAGCAGCACCGAGACGTCGAGGATGCTGAGCACCCGGCTGCGCACATCGCTGGGGACGTCGCGCTGGATCGCGGTGATGGCCAGCACGTCGACGATGATCATCCCCACCCCGGAGGCGACCTGGAGGGCAAAGCCGAGCACCGCCAGGTGGACCAGGGCGGTCACCGCAAAGGGCAGCGCCTGGAGGGTGATCGCCCCCAGGATCACCGGTCCGAGCCGGGAGGCCCCGCTGAGCTTGGCGGCCAGACCGGCGGCGAGCACGCCGCCCAGCGCCTGCCCGGCGAGCAGGTAGCCGAACCCGTTGCTGCCGGTGCCGAGCTGCTGGCTGATCGGGACGTAGAGCACGGTGGCGGCGCCGTACACCGCGGAGTCCAGCGCGCAGAAGCCAACCAGGACCGCGGCGACCGGCTGGTGCACCAGGCTCACGAAGCCGCCGCCGAGCTGGCTGAGCAGGCTCTCGCCGCGCTCCCCGGCCCCGCCCTTGCTGCGCACCCGGGTGCGCGACACCAAACCGGCGGCGATCAGGAAGCTCGCCGCGTTGAGCAGGAAGGCGCTGACCGGTGCGCCAGTCAGCAGCAGCAGCGCCCCGACACCCGGACCGATGACCACCACCAACCCCTCCACCGCGGAGAGGAGGCCGTTGGCCGCGGCCAGGTCCTTCTCGCCGACCACATCGGGGGTCAGGGCACCGGCGGCGGGCCGGTACGGCGCGGCCACGCACGCCGCGATCCCGGCCAGGACCAGCAGCAGCGCGACCGGGCCGGTGAAGATCACCACCATCGCCAGCCCGACCATCGCGGCGCAGGAGAGCAGCGCCGAGGTGATCATCACCGTGGTCCGCTGGAAGCGGTCGGCGATCACCCCCGCATACGGAGCGAGCACCAGCGCCGGGCCCCAGCGGCAGAGGTTGGCCAGCGCGATCCAGGTGGTGGAGTGGGTCCGGTCGAAGATGTAGACCAGCAGCACGGTGAGGTAGGCCCAGCTCCCCAGCCCGTCGATCACGAAGGCGGTCACCAGCACCCGAAGATCGCGATGGCGGAGCGCGTCCCGGAATTTGCCGAGCATCGTCGTCAGCCCATCCTCGCGGCGCTCTCGCCGCCCAGGGCGGTGGGGAGCGCCACCCCATCGAGCCTCAGGCGCTCGAGCCTCTCCAGCCAGGGCCGTGCCCGAAGCCGGCCGAACACCTCCCGAGCCTCTACCAGCAGCGGCTCGGCCTCCCCGGCCCGTCCGCGATCGAGGTGCCATTCCCCGTGCTCCAGGAGGGTCACCCCAACCCAGAAGCTGAATCCCAGCTCCCGGAACAGTCCAGCGGCGGCAGCGAACGCGGCGTCGACCCCCGCATCCTCGCCTCGCGCGTGCCCGAGGCGTCCCCGAAACCTCGAGATGTGGGCGCGCAGCGCCGGTGGACGGTCTCCCGGGCGCAGGCTCTCGACGGTGGTGAGGAGATCCTCGGCTCGACCGAGTTCGCCGAGCCCGAAGGCGGCATCGAGTGCCTCCCGGTAGGCGTCCTTCACGGCTTCGTTCCCCGTCCCCAGCAGCGCCATCGAGGTCAGGGCCTGCTCCGCGGAGCCGAGAGCCTCGGCAAACCGGCCCTCGGCGCGCAACCATGCCGCGCGCCTCACCGCATAGATGGCTCGATCCGTGGGGTCCGCTGAGTTCTCCAACGTCTGGAATACGCCGAGCAGCCTTTCGAGCTCGGCGAGCTGACCCCTCTGGACGTGCAGCTCGCCGAGCCCGGACAGCAGGTCCCACAGCATGTTCGGTGTATCCCGCAGCTCGGCCTCGGTGAAATCGGCGGCGACGCCGGCCGCCTCGTCCCACCGTCCCAGCCGCACCAGCGCCTCCGAAAACGCGGCTTTGGCGGTCAGCTCGAAGCGTCGATCGCCCATCTTGCGGGCCCGGGCCACGTTGCTCTGGACACTGGCGAGCGCTTCGGCGTAGCGGTCGCGTTGAGCGAGCGCCGCGCCGATGTTGGTCTGGGCGCGGATCGCCGTCGCTGGGAGGTCGTTGTCATCCGCGAACGTGAACGCATGGGTGAAGAGGGCGAACGCCTCCTCAGGATGGCTGGAGTTCAGGGCGATCAGGCCCTTGGTGATGAGGGCCTGGGCCAGGACCTCGGTGAACTCGAATGCCTCCGCGAGGTCGAGTGCGGTCTGGATCCGTTCGGCGGCCAGATCCAGCCGGCCCTCGAAGAGGTGCAGCCTGCCGAGCTGCGCCGACAGGGCCGCGAGATCGGCGTCGGGAGGATCCCCGGCCACGACCGCGAAGGCCTTCTCCATCCGCTCGAGGGCCTCGTCCAGATGCCCCATCTGCCAGCTCACATCCCCGAGTCGGGCCAGCACCCGCGCCGCGGGGTGGGGCGATCCTTGGGCCTCGAACATCGAGATCGCCCGCTCGTAGTGCTGGGTGGCCGCCTCACTGCGCCCGGTCTTCCAGGCCATCTCTCCGGCCCGCTCGTGGAGCTCCGCCTGCCGCACCGACTCGCCGGTGAGCTGGACGGCCTGCTCGAAGTAGTGCTCGGCCTCGGCGCTCGCCGCGAGTGAGGCGGCGCGCTCGCCGGCCCGCACCAGGACGTCGGCAGCCCGCTCCCTGATGGAGTCGGCGTCGGCGTCGCCGGGCGCCAGCCGGTAGGCCTCCAGGTAGTGCGATGCGACCACCTCGACGACGTCACTCTCGTCCCCACCCCAGGAGCTCTCCAGCCACCTCGCGGTGGCCAGGTGCTTCTCCTTGCGATCGCGCTTCGAGAGCGTCTCGTAGGCGACCAGCCGGACCAGGTCCTGGAGAAACCCGTACTGGCCCCGCTCCGGCGAGCGCGGGTCCGCCTGGATCGAGAGCACCTCCTTGCGCACCAGGTCGGCGAGCAGCGGCTCCGCCTGCTCGAGGGTGAGTCCGCTGACCGCCGAGAGGCCGGAGGCGGTGAACGTCTTGCCGAGCACCGAGGCCTCCTGGAGCAGACGCCGGGCGTCGGCGGCGAGCCCGTCGAGCCGGGCGGCGATCAGGGCCTGCAGGCTCTGGGGGACGGCCAGCTCCTCGACCTGTCCGGTCAGCCGGTACACGCTCCCGGCGCGGCTGAGCAGTCCACGGTCGAGGAGCATGCGCACCGTCTCCATCGCATAGAGGGGCACGCCCTCGGCACGGCGCAGGATCTGCTCACGCAGCTCGTCGGGCAGCCCCGGCACGAGCCCGTCAAGCATCTCCTCCATCGCCCGGGCCGGCAGTGGTTCGAGATACAGCGGGGTGAAGTTGCGCCGATCCGCTCCCCAACCCGGCCGCCGCTCACTGAGCTCCGGGCGGCTGAGGGTCAGCAGGTACAGGGCATGATTGCGCGACCAGTCCAGCAGGTACTCGATGAAGTCGAGCAGCGACGTGTCGGCCCACTGCATGTCCTCGAAGACCAGAACCGTGGGCGTGTTCTCGGCCAGCCTCTCCAGGAACAGGCGCCAGGCGCTGAAAAGGTCCTCGCGCTCGCTGACGGCGCGCTCCTCGAGGCCGAGCAGGTGGGCCAGCCGCGGCTCGAGCCAGCGTCGCTCCTCTGGATCCGAGATGTACTCATCGAGGCAGCTCTGCAGCTTGACCCGGGACCCCGCGGTGTCCTCCCCCTCGGCGATACCGGCGCGCATCCGCACCATCTCCGCCAGCGCCGAGTAGGCCACACCCTCGCCGTAAGCCAGGCAGCGGCCGCGGTGCCAGAGCACGTCGAGGGCCACTCCGTCGATGTACTTGTAGAGCTCCCAGGAGAGCCGCGACTTGCCGATGCCGGGAATCCCCACCACTGAGACAAGGTGCGCGCGGCCCTCCTCAGCGGTGGCGTGGAAGAGGTCCTTGATCAGGCCGAGCTCCCGCTTCCGCCCCACGAAGGGTGCCTCGAGGCCCTCTGCCTTCAGCGCTCCACCGCGCCCGCTCACCACCCGCAGCGCACGCCACAGATGCATGGGCTCGGTCCGGCCCTTGAGCGTTCGCTCGCCGCCGTCCTCGTACACCAGCGCCGCCTCGGTGGCTCGGCGGGTGGCGTCACCAACCAGCACGGTCCCCGGCTCGGCCGCGCCCTGGATCCGGGATGCGGTGTTGACCAGGTCGCCGGCGACCATCCCCTGGGCCTGAACGCCCATCGAGACCGCCGCCTCGCCGGTGAGCACCCCGGCCCGGACCTGCAGGCCGGACATACCCACCTGGGCCCCCAGGGCCGCCACCGCGTCCACCAGGTCGAGGGCGGCGCGCACCGCCCGCTCGGCGTCATCCTCATGGCTGAGCGGAGCTCCCCAGACCGCCATCACCGCATCGCCGATGAACTTCTCGACGGTGCCGCCATAGCGTTCGATCAGCGCCCGGCAGGAGTCGAAATAGCGGGTGAGCAGCTCGCGAACCTCCTCCGCGTCCCGTGTCTCCGAGAGCGAGGTGAAGCCCACCAGGTCGGCGAACAGCACCGACACCAGCCGGCGCTCCGCGCTCGCTGCCGCCTGCACCGGGCCCGGCTGCCGCTGCTCAGCCGCCGCCGGTGCCCCAGTCGGGAGTGGGCTGCCGCACTCATTGCAGAAGCTGTCGTCCGGTCCAGCGGGCGAGGCGCAGCTCGGGCAGAGACGCGCCAGCGCGGTCCCGCATTTGGAGCAGAACTTGCTGCCCGGCCGGTTCTCGGCCCCGCAACTGGCGCAGAGCATTCGCCTCCCTCAGGACACCACGACTTCGCTGCGGAGCGCTCGGCTCAGCCGTTCCAGCCACGGCGCGGCTCCCAGGCGCTGGAATATCGGCTGTGCCGCACCGACCAGAGCTTCCGCCTCTGCACGCTGTTCGCGAGACGCCAGCCACTCGGCGTGCTCCAGTCGAGCAACCGCGAGCCAGAAGGGCATATTGATCCTGGCAAAGGTCTCCTCTGCCTCCGCGAAGGCCTGCTCGACCGAGGCGTCGTCGTTCCCGCCCGCGGCGAGCCGGGCGCGGAAGCGTGCCGCATGGGCCTGCAGGGACGGCGCTCGCTCCCCCGGGCGCAGGCGGTCGACCACCTCGATGAGACCGCCGACCTTGGCTCGGTCCCCCAACGCGAACGCCGACTCCACGGCTTCCACGAACCCCGACTTGTATGCCTGGGATCCGGGACCGAACAGCTCGAGGATGATCGCCATCGTCTGCTCGGCGTTGGCGAGTGACTCTTGGTATCGACCCTCGGCACGCAGCTCGCAGGCCCGCGCGGCCACGTAGGCGGAGCGTTCCTGGAGATCGGAGGATGTCCCCATTCGCTCGAACGTGGAGAGCAGATGCTGGTAATCGGAGAGCTGGCCGCGCTGGATGTAGAGGTCCGCCGAGAGCAGGAGGGACATCATGTCACCGACCGCCTCGGTGAGCTCGGTCTCGGAGATCATGGACGCCAGCTCAGAAGCCTCATCCCATTCGCCCAGCTGGGTCAGCAGGTACACGGTCTCGGCGATGGCGAATCGCTCGAAGCGCCGATGGCCGATGCGGCGCGCCAGGGCGAGGCAGCTCCGCTTGTGGGCGAGCGCCTCGGCGTAGCGATCCTGACCTGAGAATACGTCGGCAAGGTTGTTGTAAGCCCGCAGCGAGGAGGTGGGCACCTCATTGTCCAGAGCCAGCTTGAGCGCATGAGTGTGAAGGGCCAGCGCCTCCTCGACATGGCTGGCGCGCAGCGACATCGCGCCCTTCCAGTTCAGTGCATCCGACAGGATTTCGGGCAGCCGCAGGGTCTCCGCGAGGTCCAGTGCCGTCTCCAGGCTGCGCGCCGCCCTCTCCGGCTCGTTCTTGAGGAAGTAGGCCACACCAAGCTGCCGGGCCACGCTCGCCAGGTCAAGTCCCGGTGGATCGGCGGCAAGGGTGGCAAATGCCCGCTCCATCCGTTCCACCGCCTGGTCCAGGCGCCCGGTCGCCGATTCGACCTGGGCCAGGCCGGCGGAAGCGCGGGCCCCGGCGTGGCCCAGGTTCTGGGATTCGTAGAGGGTGATGGCCAGCTCGAAGTGCTCGGTTGACGCATCGGCGCGACCGGTCTGCCAGGCCACCTCTCCGGCACGCTCATAGAGCTCGGCCTGTCGCGCCGAGCCTCCGACCAGCTCCGCGGCCTGCACGAAGTAGCGCTCCGCCTCGCTGTTGGCGGCCAGCGAAGCGGCTCGCTCGCCGGCCTGTGCGAGGACTTCGGCGGCCCGCCCCCTGACCTGCTCGGCGTCGGGATCATGGGGGGCGAGGTTGTAGGCCTCCAGGTAGTGGGAGGCGACCACCTCGACCACGTCCTTCTCGTCGCCGCCCCAGGAGCGCTCGTACCACGTGGCAACGGCGAGGTGCTTCTCCTTGCGGTCGTGCTTCGACAGGGTCTCGTAGGCCACCCGCCGGACCAGGTCCTGAAGGAACCCGTACTGGCCGCGCTCCGGTGATCGAGGGTCGGCCTGCAGCGACAGCACCTCCTTGCGAAGCAGTTCGGCGAGGGTCGCCTGAAGCTGGTCGGGGGTCACCCCGCTGACCGCGGCCAGGGAGGTGAGGGTGAAGGTCTTGCCCAGGACCGCGGCGTCCTGGAGGACGTGGCGCGCCTCCGGCCGCAGGCCATCGAGACGGGCCGCGATCAGGCCGTGGAGGCTCTCCGGCACCGCCAGGTCTTCGACCGGGCCGGTCACCTGGTAGACGCTGCCGACCCGTGCCAGCAGCCCCCGGTCGAGGAGCATGCGCACCGTCTCCATGGCGTAGAGGGGCACCCCCTCGGCGCGGCGCAGGATCTGCTCGCGGAGCTGCTCGGGCAACCCGGGCACCAGGCCGTCGAGCATCTGCTCCATGGCGTGTTCGGAGAGCGGCTCGAGGAACACCGAGGTGAAATTGCGCTTGCCCGCTCCCCAGGTGGGATGACGCTCGGCCAGCTCGGGCCGGGCCAGGGTGATGACGTAGAGGGCATGGTTGCGTGACCACTCCAGCAGGTACTCGACGAACTCCAAAAGCGAGGTGTCGGCCCACTGCATGTCCTCGAAGACCAGGACGGTGGGCTCGCGCTCCGCCAGGCGTTCAAAGAAGAGCCGCCAGGCACTGAAGAGGTCCTCGCGCTCGTGGATGGCCCGGTCCTCGAGGGCCAGCAGCTGAGCCAGCCGCGACTCCATCCAGCGCCGCTCCTCGTGGTCGTCGAGCTGATCGGCCAGGCAGGCCTGCAGCTTTCCCCGGGCGGAGGCGGGATCCTCGCCCTCCGCGATGCCGGCTCGCATCCGCACCATCTCGGCCAGCGCCCAGTAGGTCACCCCCTCCCCGTAGGCGAGGCAGCGGCCCCGGTGCCAGAGCACCTGCTCAGCCACCCCATCCAGGTACTTGTAGAACTCCCAGGAGAGCCGCGACTTGCCGATGCCGGCGATGCCGACCACCGAGACCAGCTGGGCCCGGTGGTTCTCCGCGCAGGCGTGGAACTGGTCCTTGACCAGGCGCAGCTCACGCTCGCGGCCCACGAACGGGGCCTCCAGGCCCTCCGACTTCAGGGCCCCGCCCCTGCCGGCGACGACGCGCAGCGCCCGCCAGAGGTGGACCGGCTCGCTCCTGCCCTTGAGGCTGTGCTCCCCGGCGTCCTCGTAGGCGAGCGCCGCCTCGGTGGCCCGACGGGTGGCGTCGCCGACCAGCACGGCTCCGGGCTCGGCCTCGGCCTGGATCCGTGACGCGGTGTTGACCAGGTCCCCGGCCACCATCCCCTGGTTCTCTTCTCCGATGCTGATTGCGGCCTCGCCGGTCAGCACTCCCGCCCGCGCTCGCAGTCCTGGGGCCCCGACCTCGAGCCCCAGCGCCGCCACGGTCTCGACCAATTCCAGAGCCGTCCGCACCGCTCGCTCGGCGTCGTCCTCATGGCTGAGCGGAGCTCCCCAGACCGCCATCACCGCATCGCCGATGAACTTCTCGACGGTGCCGCCGTAGCGCCCGATCAGCGCGCGGCAGGAGTCGAAATAGCGGGTGAGCAGCTCGCGAACCTCCTCCGCGTCCCGCTTCTCCGAGAGCGAGGTGAAGCCCACCAGGTCGGCGAACAGCACCGACACCAGTCGCCGCTCGGCCGTGACGGTGTCGGCGCGCCCCGCGCCCACTGGGGGAGCGGTGCCCGCCGCCAGGGCGGCGCCGCACTGATCGCAGAAACGGGCCTCGGGTGGAACCGCCGCGCCGCACGTCGGGCAGCTGCGCACCAGCTGCGCCCCGCACTGGAGGCAGAACTTGCCTCCGGCTCGGTTCTCGGCTCCGCAGGCGGCACAGACCACTCGCCGATCCCTAGGACGCTGCGACCCGTGCGGGCAGCACTCGGTCAAGCCGGTCCAACCAGGGCCGGGCGCCCAGCCGTTCGAACACCGGTCGGGACTGGCCGAGCAGGGCCTCGGCTTCTCGAGGGTGCCCCAGAGATGCCAGCCACTCGGCGTGCTCCAGCTGCGTCACCGCCAGCCAGAACGGCATCGCGATCCGGCGAAAGCCCTCCTCCGCCTCGCTGAAGTCAGCCCCGATGGCGGCGGCCTCCTCACCACGTCGGGCCGCGAGCATGGCTCGGAATCTGTTTGCGTGAGCCTGTGATGAGGGCGGCCGCTCCCCCGGACGCAGGCCTTCGGCGGCAGCGATGAGCTCCTCCACCTTCGCGATGTTTTCCAGCGCGAACGCTGATTCGATGGCTTCCACGAACGCCGCCTTGTAGCCTTGGGATCCGGGGCCGAACAGCTCGATCGTGATCGCCATGGCCTGCTCGGCGTCGTTGAGAGCCTCCTCATAACGCCCCTCCGCTCGCAGGTGGCAGGCATGGGCAGCCAGGTAAAACGTGCGTTCCTGGACATCGGAGGACGTGGCCATGCGCTCGTATCCGGGAAGGATCTTGCGGTATTCGGAGAGCTGGCCGCGATTGATGTACAGCTCGGCGCTGAGAAGGTAGGACGGCATATCACCGGCGCCCTCGCGCACCTCGGCTTCCCCGATCAAGGACGCCATCTCTGACGCCTCCTCCCACTCGCCGAGCTGGGTCAGGACATAGATGATCTCGGTGATTGCCGCGCGCTCCCAGGGCCGGTCGCCGGTCCGGCGGGCGAGGGCCAGCGAGCTGCGCAGGTGGGCGAGCGCCTCGGTGTGGCGGTCTCGGCGGTAGAGGACGTCGGCCAGGCTGAAATATGCCCGCAGCGAGGCCAGCGGGAGGTCGTTATCCAGGGCAAGCGCGAGGGCGTGGGTGACGTGCCCCAGGGCCTCCTCGATGTGCCGGGCACGCATGACCAGGCCGGCCTTCGAGTTCAGCGCACTTGAGATCATCTCGGGCAGCCACAGGGTCTCGGCGATGTCGAGGGCTGTCTCGATGTTGCGCGCCGCCTTCTCCGGCTCGTTCTTGAGGAAACGCAGCGTTCCCAGCTGCCGGGACATGGCCGCCAGGTCGGCGTCCGGAGGATCCTTGGCGAGCACCGCGATTGCCTGCTCCAGCCGCTCCACCGCCTCGTCGAGGCGCCCACGGGTCGCGTCGACTCGGGCCACGCCACTGGAGACGCGGGCTGCGGCGTGGTCGAGGTGCTGCGCCTCGAAGAGGCGCACCGCTTCCTGGAAGTGCTCGAGAGCGGCCTCGCCTCGTCCCGCTGTGAACGCCACCTCGCCGGCGCGCTCGTGGAGCTCAGCCCGGCGGGCGGGGGCGCTCACCAATTCTGACGCCTGCTCGAAGTAGCGCTCGGCCTCGATGTTGGCCGCCAAAGACGCCGCTCGCTCACCGGCCTGGGCCAGGACGTCTGCGGCCAGGCCGCGCAGCTCGTCGGCGTCCGAGTCGTGGGGTGCCAGGTTGTACGCCTCCAGGTAGTGGGAGGCGACCACCTCGACCACATCCTTCTCATCACCGCCCCAGGAGCTCTTCAGCCATCGGGCGACGGCCAGGTGCCTCTCCTTTCGGTCCCGCTTCGAGAGGGTCTCGTAAGCAACCCGCCGTACCAGGTCCTGGAGAAAGCCGTATTGGCCGCGCTCCGGCGAGCGCGGGTCTGCCTGCAATGACAGCACTTCTTTGCGGACCAGCTCGGTGAGCATCGACTGGAGCTGCTCTGTGGGCACTCCGCTCACCGCCGCCAGCGAGGACAGGGTGAAGGTCTTGCCCAGCACGGCGGCGTCCTGGAGCAGGTGGCGCGCCTCCGGGTGCAGGCCGTCGAGCCGGGCGGCGATCAGCCCGTGGAGGCTCTCCGGAACCGCCAGGTCCTCGACCGGGCCGGTGACCCGGTACACGCTGCCGGTGGGGGTGAGCAGGCCCCGATCCAGGAGCATGCGCACCGTCTCCATTGCATAGAGAGGCACCCCCTCGGCGCGGCGCAGGATCTGCTCCCGAAGCTCGTCGGGCAGCCCGGGCACCAGGCCGTCCAGCAGCTGCTCCATCGCCCCCTGCGCCAGCGGCTCGAGGAACACCGCGGTGAAGTTGCGCTTGCCCGCCCCCCAGGTGGGATGGCGCTCGCTCAGCTCGGGCCGGGCCAGGGTGACCACGTACAGGGCGTGGTTGCGCGACCACTCCAGCAGGTACTCGACGAACTCCAGGAGAGAGGTGTCGGCCCACTGCATGTCCTCGAAGACCAGCACGGTGGGTTCCTTCTCCGCGAGGCGCTCAAAGAACAGGCGCCATGCGCTGAACAGGTCCGCGCGCTCGTGGGTGGCCAGCTCCTCGAGGGCCAGCAGATGGGCCAGGCGCGGCTCCACCCAGCGCCGCTCCTCGGGGTCCTCCAGCCGTTCCGCCAGGCAGCCCTGTAGCTTGGCCCGAGCCGAGCTGGGGTCCTCCCCCTCGACGATGCCCGCCCGCATCCTCACCATCTCCGCGAGCGCCGAATAGGTCACCCCCTCGCCGTAGGCCAGGCAGCGGCCGCGGTGCCACAGCACCCTGTCGGCCACGCCGTCGATGTACTTGTAGAACTCCCAGGAGAGCCGCGACTTGCCGATGCCGGCGATGCCCACCACCGAGATCAGGCGGGCCCGATGCTCCTCGGCGCAGGCGTGGAACTGGTCCTTCATCAACCGCAGCTCCCGGTCCCGGCCCACGAACGGCGCCTCCAGCCCCTCCGTCTTGAGCGCCCCGCCCCGTCCGGCCACGACCCGCAGCGCCCGCCACAGGTGAACCGGTTCGTCGCGCCCCTTGAGCGCGCGCTCGCCGGCGTCCTCGTACGCCAGCGCCGCCTCGGTGGCCCGCCGGGTGGCGTCGCCCACCAGCACGGCTCCGGGCTCCGCCTCGGCCTGGATCCGGGAGGCGGTGTTGACCAGGTCCCCGGCCACCATCCCCTGGTGCTCCTCACCGAAGGTGACCGCCGCCTCACCGGTGAGCACTCCGGCCCGCGCCCGCAATCCCGGGGCTCCGACCTCGGCCCCCAGCGCCGCCACCGCCTCGACCATCTCGAGAGCGGTCCGCACCGCCCGCTCGGCGTCGTCCTCGTGGCTGAGCGGGGCGCCCCAGACCGCCATCACCGCGTCACCGATGAATTTCTCGGCCACGCCGCCGTAGCGGCCGATCAGGGCCCGGCAGGTGTCGAAGTACCGGGTGAGCAGCTCGCGGACCTCCTCGGCGTCCCGCTTCTCCGAGAGCGAGGTGAAGCCGACCAGGTCGGCGAAGAGCACCGACACCACCCGCCGTTCAGCCGTCGGGGGGGCCGCTTCGCCGGGGGCTCGCGGGTCAGCGGCTCCCGCCGCGCCACTCGCCAGCGGGCTGCCGCATTCGTTGCAGAACCTGCTGCCGGCCGGGACCGGGTGGCCACAGCTGGGGCAGGCACGGGCCAGGGCCGCTCCGCATTGCGAGCAGTACTTGCTGTTCGCCGGGTTCTCGGCCCCGCAACCGGAACATACCAAGCCGGAAACTCCTTGAATCGCCGTTCGAAGGGCGCGGGCGTTGGAGCGAACGCCGCTTTCGGGACAGGGTATCCACTTCATACACCGGGCACAAGCGGTGCCGGTTCGGCGTCGAGCCTCTGGGAGGCGGACGTGTCGGTTCGACGTTCAGAGCTATCCGGCGTTGCGCTCTGATCGACGTGATGTGGTTCCTCCCTGCCTCCGCAGCCTGGTCCGCAGGCGGTCCCGCCCGGACCCTAGAGGACGAAGGGAATCAGCATCCTCGTTGACCTCTTGTACGCCGGGTAGGTCGCCGGGAAGAGGCGGATCATCGTCCGCTCCTCGACGACCGCGCTGAAGACGAAATACCCGCCGAGCAGCACCAACGGGATCAGCCAGTAGACGCCGAGCGCCAGCGCCGTGCCGGTCATGGCCAGGATCAGTCCTGAGTAGATCGGATGCCGAATGTATCGGTAGGGCCCGGTGGTGACCAGCTCGGGATCGGCCTTCTCGGACATCGGCGTGCCCCAATTCCGCCCGATGTACAGTCGGGCCCAGATGGCCTCCGCCAATCCCAGCCCGAACAGCCCCAGGCCGAGGCCCTGCAGGAGTGGACCGGCGGCGGATGCGCTGTTGCCGGTGATGGCATGGGTGCGCAGCAGCAGCACCACCACCAGCGCCACCGCCACTCGCACGCCCATGGCGGCGGATCCCCTCGACCCCGATCTCGAGCCCTTGACGTTGACGGCTGCGGCCAGCCAGTAGATCCAGAAGGCGGCCCACCCCACCAGGAAGATCAGGTCGATGACGGTCATGGGCTCGTCATCCCGAGCCGAGGCCTCTTCACTCGGTCAGCAATCGCCGGATGAGCTCGCGCGCCTCACTCGGGGCCCACCCCATGGTGGCAGCGCCCACCTCGATCTCCCAGCGGCAAATGCCCGGGACCTCGGTTCGGTCAGGTCGGTGAAAGGTCCACGTGCCCTCCTCTCGGGCCAGCTCCAGAGCGATCCTGCTGAGGGAATCGGCATCGCGATGGAGGAGCAGGTGGAACATCGGAGTGTGCGGCGGATCCGGAACGACATCAACTCCATCGAGATCCCGAAGGGCATCCGCGATGCCCAGCGCCTGCTCCTGGTACGCGCCGATCTGAGGCAGCCGGCCGCGCAGTCCGGCAAGCCCCGAGGCCGCGTTGGGCCATAGCGAGCGCAGGGTGCCGCCCTGGCGTCGCCGCCATTCCCTGGCCTCGGCGACGACGTCGTCCGCACCTGCCAGGGCCGACCCGGCCAGACCGGCGAGCTGCTTGTAGAAGGAGACGTAGACGGTGTCGAATGGCTCCGCGATCTGGTCGAGGGTGAGACTGTAGAAGGAGCCGCAGCCCCACAGCCGCGCACCATCCATGTGCACCGCCGCCCCGCGGGCGCGGGCCCATTCCACCTGGGCGATGAGCTCCTCCCAGGCCGGCAGCTGACCGCCGATGTCGCGCTGGGGCAGCTCGAGGACGAGCACGGCCGGCGGCTCGGCGATGCGTTCTCCATACCATCGATGGGTGGTGAGGTCGCTCAGCTCGAGCAGGCGGTGCGGCTCACCGACAGGATGCCCCTCCAGGCGGTGGAGACGCTGGTATCCACCCAGCTCCTTGGTGTCGATGTGGCACATCGGATGAAAGACCACACCGCGCCGGCCCCGCCGGTCGGCGTGGATCCGCAGCGCGATCTGCTGTGCCATCACTCCGCTGGGCATGAACACCGCAGCAGGTTTGCCGAGCAGCGTGGCGATCTCGCGTTCCAGCTCCTCGACCACTCCACCGCTGCCGTAGTTGTCGACCTCGGTGTCGATGGGGATGTTCTGCAGATAGTCGGCTGCACTGCGATTGCCGGCGCCGTGGAGAAAGCGCCGGCACGACCTTCGCAGCGCCTGGATCTCCGCGGGTGTCGGGCTCGCCGGTGCGCCCACCTGCATGCGGACGATGGTACCCGGTTGGCCTCGGCCGGCTTCGGTGAGAGTCGTCGAGGGCCTAGGATTGCTGGCGCCCTGCCATGAACCACATAGCCTCCCGGCGACTCTTCGCTCAGCGGCTCATCGGTGAGCCGCTGCCGTCGGCGGTCGACGTGGTGGGTTGGCTGGGTGCGGTTCAGTCGCAGGACTTTGGCGCCGCCAAATGGGCGGTGGCGCAGCGGACCGCAGCCGCCACCGATGCCGAGCTGGACTCGCTCTTCGACCGGGGTCAGATACTCCGCACCCACGTCCTGCGCCCCACCTGGCACTTTGTGCTCCCCCAGGACATCCGCTGGCTTCTGGGACTCACCGCGCCGCGCGTCCGGCTCGGGGTGGCCGGCCGGTTTCGCCGGCTGGAGATCGATGCCGAGGCCGTCCGGCAATGCGAGACCGCGTGGGCGGCCGCTCTCGCCGGTGGCCGTCACCGCACCCGCTCCGAGCTCGGCAGCATCCTGGCTGCTGCGGGGATCTCCGCCACGGGACAGCGCCTGCTCCATCTCATCCTGGCTGCGGAGCTGGACGGGCTGATGGTGAGCGGGCCGAGGCGTGGCAAGCAGATGACCTATGCACTTCTCGACGAGCGCGTGCCCTCGGGCCCGGCGTTCGAGGGCGGCCAAGCGCTCCTCGAGCTCACCCGGCGCTTCTTCAGGAGTCACGGCCCGGCCCAGGTGACGGACTTCGCCTGGTGGGCGGGGCTGACCACCGCTGTCGCTCGCACCGGGGTCGCCGCCGCCGGGCCTGCCCTGCGCCGCCTGTCGATGGATCGCAAGGACTACTGGATCGACGCGGATTCGGAGTCGCCGCCTCCGGCCGGCTCGGCCACGCACCTGCTGCCCAACTTCGACGAGTACACCGTGGCCTACCAGGACCGCAGCGCACTCCACGGCGACACCGCCTTCGATCCGGCGGTCTTTGCATTCGGCAGTGTCCTCGCCAACGTCGTCACCATCGACGGGCTGGTGCGCGGCGCCTGGCGGCGTCTGTCCGCACCCCCCGGAATCCTGATGGAGCTGAGGCCGCTCGGTCGGATGAAACCCGCGGAACGGCAGCGGGTCGAGGAGCAGGTGACCAGGTACGGCACCTTCCTGAACCGGCCGATCCATCTCGTGTGGATCGAGCCACAGGCGGCATGACCGCATTTGACTGGCCAGGCGCTGCTCGGCATTCCGATGGTGGAGCGCCTCCGCACCCATCCCGCCCTCGCTCCCGTCAGCCGGGTCTGGCCGTTCGAGGTTGCCGTGCCGGAGCTTCCATCCGGAGCCCCGGCGATCGTGCACGCCGAGATCTGGCCGTCACTGGTCGACTGGGACGGTCACCCCGGCTCGTGTCGCGACCAGAGACAGGTTGATGCGGTCGTCAGCCGGTGGCGGAGTTCTGGATCGCCTCGGCAAGCTGGCCGGATGTTTCGCGACTCCGCGGGGCGACCCCGAGGTGGCCCTGGAGGAGGGCTGGATCCTCGGAGTGGCGCCGGAGTAGCGCTCAGACCGCCATCACCTCGTTGACCTGGAGGGTGCCGCCACGGCTCACAAAGGGATGCCTCTGAAGCAGCGCAACCGCATCGTCCTGGGTTGCCGCCTCGATCACGGAATATCCGCCGATGCCCACCTCTTCCGTCGCCGCCCCGTGGGAGACCCGCGCCACCGGGTGCACCGGAGCGCCGGCGTCCAGGACCGCGCTGCCCGCCTCGCCGAGCCATGCGCCGAAGGCCGCGCGCGCCTCCGCCGCCTGTGCCGGATCGCTCGGCATCCCGCCACCGTGGTACGTGACCAGGTACTTGCCCATCCCGCGTCCTCCTTCTTCCCCGTGGTCAGAACCGAAGTTTGCCACGATCCCTCTGGGAAGACGGCTCTCAGCGGGCGCCTCCGGTGGCGGTGCGGCCCATGAGGGGCATGGCCTCGGTGGGTTCCGGCATCACGTCCTCACCGTGGATCGCCTCGATGAGCAGGTTGATGTCGGAGCCCTTCGAGACATAGGAGGAGATCCCCGCCGCGGTGATGGTTCGGGTGATCAGAGCCTCGTCGTAGGAGGAGTAGGCGACCAGGCGGATGCCCGGGCAGACCTCGCGCAGCGCGCGGGCGGCGGCCCATCCGCCTCCGTCCGGCATGTTGACGTCGAGGACGGCGACCTCGGGCTGCCAGAGCCTGGCCTTCCTGACCGCCTCCGAGATCCGGCTGGCGGTGGCCACCACGGTGAGGGTGGAGTCGGTCTCGATGATCTCGAGCAGCGAATCCAGGACCCACGGGTGGTCGTCGACAAGGAGCACGGTCGCGTGCTCGGGGTACTGACGTGGGGACGTCCTCCCAGCCGCGGAGCCAGCGTAAAGATTGATCACCCCTATTCTCCTAATCAGATTGGCGTGATCTCATGGTGGCCGGCGGATGCTCCCCTCGGCCAGATTCCAATGTTTCAACCTCGTCTGATCCAGGTTCACTAGCTGACCCTGGCGCCGCCGCATCTGGCAGAGCCGCGCGGATGCGCCCAGGCTGGAACCCATGCCGGACCCACCCCAAGCATCTTTCTGGCGCGACCGCAGGTTCGCACTGCTGGTGGGCTCAGCGATCCTCTTCTCGGCATTCAGCGCCGTCTGGCTGGGGCTCCACCCCGGCCACGACCGCTTCACGGTCGCACTCGACGACTTCTCCGAGACCCTGGCTCCGCTGGCTGCGGCAGTGGCCTGCTTCCTGGCCGCCCGCCGCCCCCGGGTCACCGCGCGCAGCGCCTGGACCCTGATCGGGCTCTCGGCGCTGAGCTGGGGGCTCGGCCAGGGCTACTGGACGCTACGGGGAGGTGATCCGAGGTTGGGACCTGGCCAATCTCTTCCCCTCCTATGCCGATCTGGGCTACCTGACCGCCGTCCCCCTGGCCGTGGCCGGTCTCATCCGGCTGCCCGGCCCCAACCGGGGCATCCACGTCCAGCTCATCCTCGACGGCTTGCTGATCGGCGGCGGCACCCTCTTCGTCAGCTGGGCCACGGTGCTCGGCCCGATCTACACCAGCTCTCCCACCGGGCTGTTCCAGCAGCTGGTCAGCATGGCCTACCCGATCGGCGACGTGCTGATGGTGACGGTTCTGATCCTGGTGGTCTCGCGGCTTCCCGGTACCGCGCGCCTCCCCTTCTTTTTCCTGGGGATGGGCCTGCTGCTCAACACCGTGGCCGACAGCACCTTCGCCTACCTCACCACGGTGCAGAATTACGACACCTCGAATCCCGTGAACGTGGGCTGGACCCTGGGGTACCTGCTCATCGCCTTGGGGGCCATGCGAGTCAGCGTGACGCCCACTGCTGCGCCCGACGCGGCCGATGAAGTCCCGCGCTTCCGCGTCCTCCTTCCCTACGCGCCGCTGTTCATCGCCGGCCTGGCGGCTCTCGCCGACAAGCTGGACGGTGTGCGCTTCGACGACGTGCTGATCTGGGACGGCATGGGCATCATCGCCGTGGTTCTCATCCGTCAGCTGATCCTGGTGGCCAGCACCCGGCGTCTCGACCGCCAGCTGCGCGAGCAGAACCGCCGCCTCGATCAGCTTGTCGCCGATCGCACCCGTGCGCTCCACGAGAGCCTGGATGAGCTGCGCGAGGCCAACGACGAGGGCAGGCAGCTCCTGCTGCGCCTGGTCACCCTGCAGGACGAAGAGCGCCGAAGGCTGTCGGCGATCATCCACGACGACATGCTCCAGTGGATGACGGTGGCCCGCAACCGGCTGTACATCGCTCGTGGTGGCATCCGTGACGAGAAGCTGGCCCTGGCAGCGCAGCGAGCCGATGCCGCCATCCAGAGCTCGATCACGAGCATGCGCGGTCTGATGTCAGAGCTGCATCCGCAGCTCGCCGAGCGCGGCTTCTCCAATGCCCTCAACGACTATCTGGAGCAGGTGGAGGCGGATGGGGACCTTCACTGCATCCTCGAGGGGCGATTCGCGACCGAGCCCTCCGGCATCGTCGCGACCACCCTGTACCGGATCACCTGCGAAGCCATGGTGAACGCGCGAAAGCACGCTCCCGGCGCCACCGTCACCGTCAAGCTCTGCGACAGCAGTGCCGGTCACATCATCCGAGTCAGTGACGACGGACCCGGCTTCGTCCCCGAGGGTTCGGGGTACTCGCCCACCGGCCACGTGGGGCTCAGCGCCATGCGCGAGCGAGCCGAAGCCCTGGGGGGCTACTGGACCCTGCAGAGTGCTCCCGGTGAGGGCACCCGGGTGGAGTTCTGCGTCCCGCGAGGGGTGGCGATGCCGGTGATCCCCGAGCTCCCATCGGTCTCCGCCGCGCCGCTTGCGAACGCCGCCGGCCAGCCGGCGGATCGAGCCGCATCGACCAACTCCCCCCACGGCCTCGCCGACCCTCCGCTGCCTTCGGGCCCGCTGGTAGGCGCCGGTCGCGGCACGGGCTGGACCACCCAAAGGTCTGCCGGGCTCTGAAGCCCCACCCCCGGGGGAGCACCACTTGGGTCAGGATCGCGGCATGAGCCAGTTGCACGGAGCCGGTTCCGGCGCCGCCCTGCACGGGGACAAAGTGGTGCTCGTTCCCGTCGCCGAGGCGCATGTCCCGGCGCTGCGCCGGATCCGCGCCACCCCGGAGGTCCGGCGGCGCTGGGGCGAGCCCCACGGGGAGCCGGAGTGGCCGTTCGACGACCCCTCGGCCACGCTGTTCGCCGTCCTCGTTCAGGACGCGGTCGTGGGCATGATCCAGTTCTCCGAGGAGAACGAGCCCGATTACCGGCACGCCTCCATCGATCTGTTCATCGATCCCCAGCTGCACAACCGGGGGATCGGACGCGACGCGGTGCGCACCCTGGCCCGCCACCTGGTGGAGGAGCGCGGCCACCACCGGCTGACCATCGACCCTGCCGCGGACAACCAGGCTGCGATCCGCTGCTACGCGGCGGTGGGCTTCCGTTCCGTCGGCGTCATGCGCCGCTACGAGCGCGACGCCGACGGCCGGGGCTGGCACGACGGCCTGCTGATGGACCTGCTCGCCGAGGAGCGCGCCTGACCGGCGGGGCGGGTGGCGCCGTGGGCCTCGAACCCGTAACCTTTCCCTGGCTGGCGCGATGAGTCCACGGCGGACCAGGGGTGGGGCGGCCAGACCCACCCCTATTGAGCGGAGAGGCATGAAACGCAAGGGCATCCTCGGGATCGGCGCCGGCATCGGCGCGGCCGCGGCCGCGGTCGCCGCCTTCTTCTTCCAGCCGGGCAGAGGGCGGGCTCGGCGTCAGGCGGTCCGGCGCAGCGGCGAGGCGGTGGCGCGGCGCAGCGCCAACGTGGCCGCCCTGGTGGGCTCCTCGCGACGGGGCTCGGGAGGAGGCGTGGTGGAGCTGCGCAGCCGCATCGAGGACGCTCTGATCGAGGCGTTGGGCGGAGAGGGCCTGGCGCTCCGCGTGGTGGTGGACGACGACACCGTCACGGTGCGCGGCGAGGTGGCGACCCTCCACCAGATCAGCCGTGCCAGCCAGGCGATCGAACGTGTCCGCGGTGATGCCGAGGTGGTCAACCTGGTGCGGCTGCGGACACCCGCGGTGACCAGAACGGCCCCCGGCTGAGCCGCGCCCTGCGGCGTACCATCGCGGCCGAATGCCCGCCCTCCGGCCACCCCTCGAGCCCATGCTCTGCCGCTCCGCGGCCGAGATCCCCGCCGGCCCCGGCCTGGTCTACGAGCCCAAGTGGGACGGCTTCCGCTGCCTGGTGTTCCGTGACGGGGACGACCTGCACCTGGAGAGCCGCAACAGCCTGCCTCTCCAGCGCTACTTCCCTGAGCTGCTCGAGCCGCTGCGCCGGGCGCTTCCCGACCAGGCCGTGGTCGACGGCGAGATCGTCATCGCCGGGCCCCGCGGCCTCGACTTCAACTCCCTGCAGATGCGCCTCCACCCCGCCGAGTCCCGGGTGCGGATGCTGGCCGCCCAGACCCCGGCAACCTTCATCGCCTTTGACCTGCTCGGGGTGGGCGAGGAGGACCTGCGCCCGCAGCCGCTCACCGAGCGGGCCCGGCGGCTGAGGGCCGAGCTGACCCCCAACCCCAGGGTGGCTCTCACCCCCCAGACCGAGGACCCCGAGGAGGCGGCCGGCTGGTTTGAGCGCTACGAGGGGGCCGGCTGCGACGGGGTGATCGCCAAGCCCCTCGCCTCCACCTACAGGAACGGCGACCGCGGGTGGATCAAGATCAAGCACCTCCGCACCGTCGACTGCGTCGTCGGAGGCTACCGCCGAGATCTGAAGATCGAGGCGGTGGCCTCGCTGCTGCTCGGCCTCTATGACGATGCCGGGGTTTTCCACCACGCCGGCCACACCGCCTCCTTCTCGGCTGCCGAGCGCCGCGAGCTGCTGCAGCTGCTGCGCCCGCTGGAGGGCGGGGTCTCCTTCGGAGGAGGCCGCACCCCCGGAGGGCCCTCTCGCTGGACCCGCGGCCGGGAGACCGACTGGGTCGCGGTCCGCCCCGAGCTGGTCTGCGAGGTGGCCTTCGACCACCTCCAGGGAGATCGCTTCCGCCACGCTGCCCGGTTTCTTCGCTGGCGTCCCGACAAGTCACCCCAGGACTGCCGCTACGACCAGCTGCTCCCTCCCCACCCGTTCGACCTGGCGGACATCGTCGACATCGGCGAGTAGGCTCAGCCGCGCACCCCCGCCGCCACCGTCCAGGCGTCGGAGGCGGTGCTCGGCCAGGTCAGGGTGGCGCCCGCCAGACCCCCGCCGCACGACCCGCAGATGCCGCTGAACAGCACCACCTTGCCATCGGCCTGGTCCCAGGCAACGGCGGCGTCATCGACGCCCGGGCCCGGGCCGGCCTTGGACCAGTCACCGCCGGCCCACCTGTAGACCTGGCCCGAGGTGACCAGCAGCGGCCCGTCGGACCATGCCAGGACCGTACCGGACGCCGGGGTCGGCGACGATGACTCGGCCGTCCAGTTGGAGCCGTCCCACGACCAGGAGGGAGAATTGCCGCTGCCGCCGCCCGCGCCGCTGCCGGCCTCTGGTGTGGCGAGAGGGGCGCCGGGGCCCGCCGGGCAGACACTGGCGTCGACGACCAGGACCAGCTTGCCGATCGCCGGATCGTAGCCCAGGCCTGGCGCGCCCCCGGGGACGGGCGAGACCGCCGTGGTGATCGCCGCCCAGCTGCTGCCCGTCCACCGCCAGGTCTCGAAGCCCAGGCATCCGGCGTCGGCGGTGACCAGGATGAGCTGACCGGTGGCGTCGTCGGTGGCCAGGGCCGCGCCCCCGGTGTAGTTGGGAAGTTCTCCCGCAAGCTGGGGCGACCAGGTGGAGCCGTTCCACGTCCAGGTGGCCTGCACCGGATAGACGCTCCCCTGCGCGCTGGTCTCGTAGCCGCCGGTCAGCACCAGCTGGTGGGTGGCCGGGTCGTAGCCCATCAGCGCCGCGGCCAGTCCGGGAGGCGATGAGGCCGGGTTGAGCTCGGTCCAGTGCGAGCCGTTCCAGCTCCAGGTGTCATCGAGCGCGCTCTGACCGAAGCTGCCCCTGAAAGCCAGCCCACCGAACAGGATCACGGTGCGGGTGGCCGCGTCGTAGGCCATCACCCCGGCGTCCCGGGCCGCGGGGTCGGAGGGTGGCTGGGCCACGAGCGGCGGTGGCGGTGCCGGAGGGCGGCTCAGCAGGTCGAGCCCCGCCAGCGCGGCGGCGGCCACCAGGGCGAGGCCCAGGGTGGCGGCCAGGGGGCGGAGCCGGACGCCGTGTTTGCCGGGGCGCGGTGAGCCGGCCGCGGAACCACCGCTCCACGCCTCGAGCTCGCCCGGCCTGGTGGTCACGGCCCGGATGCGTTGCGGGGGATCAGCTCGGCACCGTCGGTGCGCATCTGCCAGGCCAGGAACCGTTCGCCGATCAGCCGTTCCGCCTCCACCCAGTTGTGGGCACGGCGGTCCGGGGGCACGTCCAGGTGCTGATTGGCGAAGTGGGTGAAGACGATGACGTCGCGCGAGTCGCGCAGCAGGGCCTCGACGTTGTGGGGCGAGTCCTCGATGTACAGGTCGGCGTTGACTGCGCCCTTCTCGCCCATGAAGCACAGGTCCCAATAGGGGATGGCGTGTCGGTCCAGCCACTCAACCGTCTGGGAGACCGCGATCTGATGAAAGTGCTCGATGATCAGCCGGTGGGTGATGATCCGGATCCGCACCCCGAGGTTGCTGAGGCGGCGCAGCGCCGGCCCGGCGCCGGGGATCATCCCCATCTCCTGGAAGAGGTTGCGCTGCACCACCGCGAAGCGGTGCATCTTGTGGAATTCGCCGGGCTCGACACCCCACTCGGCCATCTCCCAGCCCACATCCGGGGGCAGCGACTCCGGATCACGCCCCAGCCACTCGGCAACCACCGTGCGCATGAACGGGTAGTAGTCGGCGCACACCCCGTCGAGGTCCACTCCGAGGACAAACTGGCGCGGGAGCTCGGCCACGCCGGTGATTGTGGCGGAATCGGTCGCAGCGGTCAGGATCGGCCTCCTCGCCGTCGCTGCTGACGCATGCCGTTGACGGATCCCAGCGCCACCACCAGCGCGAGGGTGCCGAGCACGATCCACAGGCTGTAGCCGGAGAGCGTGCTGGCCAGCTGCTGGGCGGGCTTGCCGATGAAGTAGCCGAGGGCCACGATCTCGACGATGTACAGAATCTCGCCGGCGGTGTCCAGGAGGATGAATTTCGGGAAGCGCATCCCGGTCTCCCCGGCCAGGAAGTAGAACACCGCGTTGGGGAGCCAGATCACCGGGGCCAGGAAGACCGCCCAGCCGGCGAATCGCGCGTAGATCCGCTCGCCCTGGGCGACCCGCCGGATCCAGCGGGGATCATTGCGGCCGATGTAGTCGATGAACACCCGCCCGTAGCGCCGCCCCGCGTAGAAGCAGCACGGGTCGGTGATCATGGTGATGGGCAGGGGGGCGAGCAGCGCCATCCACAGGCTCACCCCACCGGTGCGCGCCTCGGAGCCGGCCAGGATCATCGAGAGCAACGAGCCGCGCACCAGCTCGGCGGTGATCGCCTGGTTGTGCAGGATCAGCCACTGACCGAGCGGCAGCCCGATGTAGTAGTAGATCGAGCTGGCGATCAGAGGCCCGACGATGAGCACGTCGAGCAACCCCCAGCCCCCCTCGAACAGCCGCTGTCCCGGGCGCAGGGGGACCGAGATGCCGGGGGACGCCGTCTCCGCGTCGCCAGGCTGTGCCGGAGGGTCGATCGCCGGGAGGGCCGGTTCGGAGCTCACCCGGCCATTGTGCCCACGGTCACCCGTTCAGGCGGGGATGCGCTGCCCCTCTTCGCCGGATTCTTCCAGCGCGGGAGCGCCCGCCGGGGTCGCGGCCTGCCGGCGGGTGCCGGTCAGCAGCACCGCCACCGCAACCACGATGAGGGCCGCGGCGACCAGGGTGGCGGGGGTGACCTGCTCGCCCACGAATGCCCAGCCCAGCGCCACCGCCACCAGGGGGTTGACGTACGCGTAGCTGGAGGCCGCCCGTGGCGACACGGTGCGCAGCAGAAAGACGTACGCCGTGTAGGCGATCAGCGACCCGGCCACCACCAGGTAGGCGAGGGCCGCCGCCGAAACCAGGGAGATCCGGTCGAGGTGAAGCTGCCCCCACTCCCCCAGGACCGCGGCGGCGAGGCACAGCACCGCTCCGCCGCAGAGCATCTCCATGGCCACCCCCAGCAGCGGGCGCCGGGGAACATGGGCGCCCCGGGCGTACATCGACCCGGCGGCCCAGGAGATCGGGGCCAGCAGGGTGAAGCCGATCCAGGCCGGAGAGGCCCCGCCCACCGAACCGGGGCGGAGCAGCAGGCCGACCCCGACGAAGCCGGCGACCAGGCCGGCGGTGCCGAGAAGGTTGAGCCGCTGGACGCCACGGAGGTGGGCGAAGCCCGCCATCCAGAGGGGGACGGTTCCCACCAGCAGCGCGGCCACCCCTGAGGGCACGTGCTGCTCGCCGAAGGTCACCCCGCCGTTGCCCCCGGCCAGCAGCAGGGTGCCGATGATCAGCGTCGACCGCCAATGGGCCGGGGTGAGGGGATCACCGCGCCGGTCTCCGGTGAGGTAGGCGATGGGGAAGAGGATGGCGCCCGCGATCACGAAGCGCAGGCCCGCCATGGCCAGCGGCGGAATGGTCTCGATGGCCAGCCGTATGCCCAGGTAGGTCGACCCCCAGATCACGTAGACCGTGGCGAAGGCGGCGAGCAGGGTCGGGGTGGCGGGACGCTTCACCCCGAGACTCACCGGGCGGGAGGGGTGAACCCCGGGAACCTGCGCCGCAGGGCTGCGACGCTGGGGGGCGCCTCAACGATCCCGACGGGCAGAGGCGCGTCCGGAGCGGGGGTACCGGCCACCTGACGCATCGGCACCACCCCCGCCCACACCGGCAGGGACCGGTCTTCCTCGGGGTCGATGGGCGGACCGGTGCGGACCTTGGCCGAGCACTCGCCCAGGTCGAGGGCGATGACGGTGATGTTGGTCAGCTCGCTGGAGCTGGGCCCGCGCACCTCCTCGGAGCGCCCCGGGACCGCGTGCTCCACGATCGCCCGAAGCGCCCGCGAGCGTTCCTCCAGGTCCGTGACCGGCCGGCCCCGCCCCATCACCACCACGCTGCGGTAGTTCATGGAGTGCATCGGGGTGGAACGGGCCAGCACCAAGCCGTCGATCAGGGTCACGGTGACGCAGACGCCCTCGATGGCCGCCCGCAGGCTGCGGTTGGCGACCGCCCCGTGCAGGTAGAGGGTGTCGCCGATCCGGCCAAAGATCGTCGGCAGCACCACCGGCTGGCCGTCCACGACCACCCCGACGTGGCAGATCAGCGCCTCCTCGAGGATCGAGTCGATGATCTCGGGCTCGTAGTGGCCCCGTTCCGAGTGGCGGCGCACCCGCACCCGAGGGCTCGGCGGCGTCTGCTGATTCATCCTAATATGTTACATTACAAAACTGTGAACGTTATCGAACTATTGTATCCGACCGGGCGGCGCGCGGTCGACATCGCCGCCGCCATCGAGGAGGCGGTGGGCAAGGGGCGGCTGGGGCCCGGCGACCGCCTGCCCACCGTTCGCGGCCTGGCAGCCGCCCTGGAGGTGAGCCCGGCCACCGTCGCCGCCGCCTATCGCGACCTGGGACGGCGCGGCATCGCTCTGGGTGGGGGCCGTTCCGGGACCTCTGTGGCCCCCCGCCCACCCCTCCACGGAGGGGTGGCGCCGCGCGTCCGGGAGGGGCTGCGCGACCTCGCCACCGCTGGTCCCGACCCGCTGCTGCTGCCCGATTGGAACGATGTCCTCGACAACCTGCCCCGCCGTTCTGTGCAGTACGGGGCGCCGCTGGTGGAGGCCGAGCTGGCCGACCTGGCCCGGGAGCGCCTGCGCGCCGACGGCCTCGATGCCACCCACCTCACCGTGGTGAGCGGCGCCCTCGACGGGGTGGAGCGGGTCCTCGGCGCCCACCTTCGCCCCGGGGACGCGGTGGCGGTCGAGGACCCTGTCTATCCCACCTTCCTCGACCTGCTCCGAGCCATGTCGCTGCGCCCGGTCCCGGTCCGGGTCGACGCCCGGGGGATGCTCGCCGACCAGCTGGACCGGGCCCTGCATCGCGGGGTGCGGGCGGTGATGGTCACCCCGCGCAGCCAGAACCCGTTCGGCAGCTCCCTCGACGACCTGCGCCGCACCGAGCTGCGCCGGGTGCTGGCCCGCCGCCCCGACGTGCTGGTGGTCGAGGACGACCATGCCGAGGCGGTGGGGGGCGGCAGCGTGGTGGGGGTGTCGGTGCCGGATTCGCCCGCCTGGGCGGTGGTCCGCTCGGTCTCCAAGACCCTCGGGCCGGATCTGCGCCTGGCCGTGATCTGCGGCGATGAGACCACCATCGCCCGGGTCGAGGGTCGCTTGGCGGTCGGCCCCGGCTGGGTCGGCCACCTCCTCCAGCGGCTGGTGATCGGTCTGTGGTCCCGCCCGGGCTTGGACTTTCTGCTCTCCCACGCGGCGGTCACCTACCGCGACCGCCGCGAGGCGCTGATCGACGCCCTGGCCCGGCGAGGGGTCGCCGCCGAGGGAGCCACCGGTTTCAACGTCTGGGTGCCGGTGGAGGCCGAGGCGCCGCCGATTGCTTCGCTCGCCGAGGCGGGGTACGCCGCCTTGCCGGGCGAGCGCTTCCGGCTCACGGCCCCACCGGCGATCCGCATCGGTTGCGCCAGCCTCGATGTCACCGAGGCGGATTGGGTGGCCGAGGCGGTGGTGGCAGCCTTCGAGTCCGGGTCGGCGCGGCTGGCCTGAGCTTCCCTGCACGACCGGGGCGCCGCGCAGCACCGCCAGGGCCGGGGTGCGCGCCGCGTCTCTGAGGTCGAGCTTCAGCCGGCCGGCGAGGACCGACCGCGCTGCGCCGGCACTGCCGCCGCTGAGGCGGGGAGGGCGCACACCCGCCCCTTGCTGAACCCGGCGGCGCCCACTCCGAAGGCGCGGTTGAAACGGCCCCGCATGCTCTCCAGGGCGATGACGTGGGTGAGCTCGACGAGCTGGGCGTCATCGAAGTGCCGGCGCATCCCCGCGAAGGTGGTGTCGGACACCTTGGCCGGGGTGCGGCTCAGCTCCAGCGAGTAGTCGAGCACCAGCTTCTCCAGGTCGGAGAACAGAGGGCTGGTCTGGTGGGAGCCAAGCGCCAGCAGCTGGGCGTCGCTGAGGCCCGACCGGCGCGCGATCTGAGAGCCGATGTCGATGCAGAATTCGCACTCCACCATGGTGGCCGCCTTGAGCTCGGCAAGGTTGCGCAGCCGTTCGTCGACGCGGTTCAGCTTGGCGGTCGCCTGCTCCAACCGGGCGTAGCCACGCATCAGGCCCGGCAGGTGCGCGTAGATCTCGAGTGGCTCCAGCATCGCGGCGGGATTTCTTCCGGTGAGCCGGGCCAGGCTCCGTCTGGTGAAGAAGTAGGCGATCCTGGTGTGGGGGCCGGCCTGGCGAGCCGAGACACCGCTGATGCGTGGCATCACTCACTCCTCCGTCACATCGTCGCGGCGCTCAGAAACCGGGGAACATCTGGCGCAGATCGGCGAGGGTGACCGGCGTGCCGGTGAGTCGAACCTCCGGCGTGTGGTCGGGGTCGAGGCGTCCGTACACCAGCCTGATCAAGGCCTCGGCCGGCAGTCGCAGCTCGCCTCCTGCACCATTGCCATCCGCCGGCTCCAGCTGCACGGCCTCGCCGGTGGCAAGCCGGATGCGCCTCTCGGGGTCGTCAGTGTGGACGGTCAGCCGGATGGGCTCGGCCGGAGGCTTGGCGGTCCGGCGGGCGATCCGGCCCACGTGGTCCACCAGCAGAGGCACGGCGTCGGGGAGAAGCGCCGCCGACGGGTCCACCATCACCTCGACGTCCCAGGAGTGGATCACGTGCTCACCGAGGCGCAGGCGCACCAGTCCGGCCGCGTCCAGCTCCATCCCGAAGCGTGACACGTGGATCGATGCCAGCTCCTCGTCGTCGAGCAACTCGAGACGTTCGAGTGACGTCGTGTCGGCGACTCGGAAGTCATCCCTCATCTGCTCCGGGCTCTTGGCATCCCAGCGCGCCCACAGCGCCTGCCGCTCCGCCGGTTCGGGGCCAGGTGCCCCAGTGAGCGCGGAGTCCAACGACCCCTCGCTCATCTCAGCACCGCTGCCCAGGTGCGACAGCACCTGCGCCACCGTCCAGTCCCGGCAGTAGGAGGGGCCGGTGAGCTGCTCGTCACTCAGCGCGTCCACCGTGGCCATCAGCCGGTCATGCGACTTGCGAAGCGCGGCGATCAGGGTGCGGGCGTCCTCAGGCATCTGCTCCTCTTCCTTCGTGGCGGCGAGCCGTCGTGGCGGCGGGGCCGTGCCCCCGCCGGGTGCGCCAATTGATTGTGGCGCGGGCGTGCCGTCCAACGCCTCCCGCCGCCTGACCGCTCCCGCTGCCTGCCTGACCCGGCCGCCAGGCCGGCTGGCCCGGCGCCCTCCACGGTCCATTCGACCTCTTTTATGTCACCTCCCTCGAGCGCCGGCCCAATCCTGTTCGCCCTCGTCCGAGCGACCCAGGGCGCGGAGACAGCCAGGTGTATCACGGTGACGCTCATACCTTCATAGCCTCATACGAACTCATACCCTCATACAAACTCACACCCTCATACGAACTCACACCCTCATACCTTCATATCGACGTCCGCGTACCCCTCCCCGCCCTCCGTGAGCGAACGGGATCGGTGGTCCGCCAGACCGGCGAGGGGAGAGCCGGCTCTCAGCACTCGGGGACCCGTGCGCCCCACGGGGCGGCCTCTCTACGATGGAGGGGATGGCCGTCACCACCGCCGAGATCACCACCGTGAATCCAGCTACCGAGGCCGAGATCAAGCGCTACCCGGTGATGGCCGAGGCCGAGGTCGACGCCATCCTCGAGAGCGTCCGGGAGAGCTTCGCTGGCTGGCGGGCCCTGCCCATCACCGAGCGCGGCGAGCTGATGCGGACCGCGGCAGCGGTGCTCCGTCGCCGGGCGGACGAGCTCGCCGAGCTGATCACCCAGGAGATGGGCAAGCCGCTCGCCGAGTCCCGGTCGGAGATCGCGAAGTGCGCAACCGCGTGTGACTACTTCGCCGAGCGCGCCCCCGCGTTCCTGGCCGACGAGCCGGCGCCATCCGACTCCGCCTCGAGCTTCGTGGCTTTCGAGCCGCTGGGCACGGTGCTCGCGATCATGCCCTGGAATTTCCCGTTCTGGCAGGTGGTCCGCTTTGCCGCGCCCGCGCTGATGGCCGGGAACACCGCCGTGCTCAAGCATGCGGGCAACACCACCGGCTCGGCCCTGGCCATCGAATCCGTCCTCCGAGACGCCGGCTTCCCCGACTCGGTGTTCCGCACCCTGGTGGTCCCCGGCCGCCGGGTCGCCCCGATCATCGAGGATTCCCGCATCGCCGCGGTCACCCTGACCGGCAGCGACACCACCGGCACCGAGGTCGCGGCCACCGCCGGCCGCAGCCTCAAAAAGACGGTGCTGGAGCTGGGCGGCTCCGATGCCTTCGTGGTGTTCGCGGATGCCGACGTCGAGGCCGCCGCGGAGACCGCCGTTCGCTCCCGCTTCCAGAACTGCGGTCAGAGCTGCATCGCCGCCAAGCGCTTCATCGTGGTCGACACCGTCGCGGACCGTTTCGAGGAGGCGATGGTTGCCGCGGTGCAGCGGCTGTTGGTGGGTGATCCCGACGATCCCCTGACCCAGATGGGACCCCTCGCCCGCAGCGACCTCCGCGATGACCTCGAGCGTCAGCTCGGGGCGTCCCTGACCCAGGGGGCGAGGCTGCTGACCGGAGGCCGGCGGCTGGACCGGCGCGGGTGGTTCTTCGAGCCGACCGTGCTCACCGGCTGCGCTCCGGGGATGCAGGCCTTCGACGAGGAGACCTTCGGACCGCTGGCGGCGGTGGCGCGCGTGTCCGGAGAGGATGAGGCGCGCGCGCTTGCCAACCGATCCGCCTTCGGCCTGGGGGGCAATGTCTGGACGAGTGACGTGGAGCACGGGATCAGGTTCGCTCGCAGCCTGGAGACGGGCGGCGTCTTCGTCAACGGCATGACCCACTCCGACCCCCGCCTTCCCTTCGGCGGCGTCAAGCGCAGCGGCTACGGTCGCGAGCTCTACTCCTTCGGGATCCGCGAGTTCGTCAACATCAAGACCATCTGGGTGGGCTCCTCACCGTCTCCGTGAGGACGCCCGCCAGGTCCGCTGATCCGGGTACTTTCTGGGGTCACCCCTGTTAAGGACTTCTCTGTCCTGAACCCCTCGACGGCAAGCTCAAGCCGCCCCTCTCCGGGAACGCGACGATCCCGCCACCCGGACCCGACGGAGCCCCGCCGAGCCCACCCACAGGCTGCGCCGCCGGAAGTGCCACTCCCGCCAGCCCTGGCGCCTCGCCGCGGCGCGCAGCCGGCGGTCAGGGTTGACCGCGGCGGGATGGGCGACCAGTGAGAGCATCGGCAGGTCGCCGATCCCGTCGCCGTACGCATACGAACGGCGCAGGTCGACCCCGTGGCGCTCGGCCAGCCGGCGCACCGCCTCGGCCTTGGCCACGCCGTGGCAGAGGCTCACCTCACCGGTGTAACGGCCGCCGACGATCTCCGCTTCGGAGGCGACCACCCCATCCGCGCCGAGGATCTCTCCCAGGGCATCGATGAGCTCGTGGGTCGAGGCCGACACCAGGAAGACCAGGTGCCCGTGGCGGCGGTGCCACTCCATGAGCCGGATGGCCTCGTCGTAGACGCGGGGGCCCAGCACCCTGGGGATCGCCTCCCCGGCGACCCGGCGCAGCGCCAGGGCGTCCATGCCCCGGACCACGTCGCCCATGGTTTGCACCGCTTCCATGACCTCGGCTTCCGAGAAGCCGCGGGCACTGAACTGAAGACCGCGGACGGCGGCGGTCATGGCCACTCGGCGGGAGACCAGGCCGGCGCGGCGCAGCGGGCCCGCCAGGGCGAGCATCGACGACCCCCTCACCACGGTCCGGTCCACATCAAAGAAGGCGGCAACCTTCCCGGGCACCGGTTGCGCGTCTAACATGACCCGCCCATGCAATCACGAACTGCCGCGTCCCCGCCGACCGTGGCATCGCTTGTTGCCAGCGGTCAGCGCCAGCTCCGGGCCTCGCCGGCCATCGACCACTGGCATCGGGCCATCGCCCGCGAGGACGCGGAGGACCTGCTCGCCCTCGCCCTGGGGGTCGAGTTCGAGGCGATGGATCGCCAGGCACCGGTCAGCGCTCGGGTGGAGGGGCGGTACCGGGAGTACGTGGACCGCCGGGCTGCTGGTGAGCCGGTGGCGCTGATCAGGGGTTGGGTCGAGTTCGCCGGGCTCAGCCTCTCCGTGCGCCCCGGGGTGTTCGTCCCCAGGGGTTCGAGCGAGCTGCTCGCCCGCCAGGCGGTGGCCGCGCTGCGGCGGCGCAACCCCGCGATAGCGGTCGACGTCGCCTGTGGCGCCGCGCCGGTCGGCTGCGCGGTCGCGGCGGCCTTGCCGGCTGCCGAGGTCTGGGGCCTGGACCTCGATCCCGCGGCGGTGTCTCTGGCCCGGGCAAATGCTCGCCGCCACCACCTCTCCAATGCTCGCTTCCGGGTCTCGGACCTGCTCAGCGCTCTCCCCGCACGGCTCCGCGGGCAGGTGTCGGTGTTCACCATGCACCCTCCCTACGTGGCCCGCGCCGACGTCCGCACCCTGCCTCGGGAGATCCGGCGCTTCGAGCCCCGGCACACCCTCACCGACGGCTCGGACGACGGTCTGGGGCTGGTTCGCGTCCTGCTCGAGGAGGGTCCACCGTGGTTGCGCCGGGGCGGCTCGACCCTGGTCGAGGTCGCGCCCTACCTCAGCCGGTCGGTCCAGGCTCTGATGCGCCACCAGGGCCTGGAGGTGACGGTGAGCGCCGACCCCGGTGGGATCACCCGGGTGGTCCGGGGGCGCTGGCGGGGCTGAGCCGGCGGTGCCCGCTGGGGAGCGCGCGCCCAGGTTGACGCCTTCTTCAACAACGATCCTGGGCTGCCGCCGCCGGCGATGCGGTGGCATTCGCCCGCGCGTGCGCGGACCAGGGCATTGCGGTCTCCCGGGTTCCGGACCGGGCCGCCCTTGGCTGAGTGTCAGGCGGGCTGGGGCGGCACCGGCGGGGCCCCTATACTCGGTTGGAGCGTGCGCCCGTAGCTCAGTTGGATAGAGCGCCGGCCTCCGGAGCCGGGTGCGAGGGTTCGAGTCCCCCGGGCGTACCACCCTCATCTCACCACCACTCGAAAGGCCGGCCGTCCCACTCGTCGAGCCGGGGGTACCAGGGCTGCGCCGCCAGCTCGTCGAGCCGGCCCTCGAAGGCGTCCACCTCAGCCCCGCCGAGGAGGCGGCGCAGCGCCCCGCGCAGAGTCGGCCGGGCCTCGCCGTCGCGCAGCCGCCGCACCATCTCGGCGTCCTCGGCCTCGAGGTTGGTGCCGCCGAGCTCGAGCAGCACCGTGCGCTGGCGGGGATAGGGGAGGAAGGTCAGGGCGTTGTCGATCCCCCAGAGGTGGCCGGCAGTGTCCACCAGCAGGTGACCGCGCTTTCGATCCGCGTTGTTGGCGAGGACGTCGAACGTGGCCAGACGCCGCAGCTGAGTTTCGATGGCGGTCGCGTCGTCCGCTCCGAGCGGCTCGTCACGGGCGTGGAGAAAGAGCTGGACGCTTCCCGGGCCGTGGGGACCGTCCCTGAGCACCGTGGGGGGCACCACCTGGGCGCCCAGGGCGGCGCTGAGCAGGTAGGCGGCGCGCTCTCTGAGATGCAGGGTGTGGCGCGGGAAGTCCCAGAGCGGCCGCTCGCCCCGGGCGGGCTTGTAGATGGCCCGCATGGGGTGGCCCTGCGCGTGGGGATCGGGAGCGTCGAGCTCGAGCAGGAACACGGCATTGCTGGCGTACACCACCCGGCCGGTGGAGGTGACCGGCGCCGTGGCCAGCTGCTCCAGCACCGCGACCTCCACGGCCGCAGCCAGGGTGGTGACCTCCGCCGCCGCGGCTCGGAAACGGCTGAGCCCGGGGCGATCGACGCCCTCGGAGGCCGCGGGGATGCGGCCGAGCCGGCCGGCGAGTTGAGCGTCCAGATGCGGCCGGCGGCGGCGCCGCCGCGGCTCCTCGGTCATGAGGATGCCGAGCGCGGAGCTACCAGCGGCGACCGACGCGACGGGCGATGTTGACACCGAGCAGGGCCAGCAGAGCGAGCACCCCGCACACCAGCAGCACCGCGGCGAGGCCCGGTGGGCTGGTGTAGGCGACGCTGACGATCAGCAGGATGGTGGCGACCAGCAGCACCGTGAGGTTCGCAACCAGCGTCCGGCGCCAGCCGGACAGCCAGCGGGGGTGGCGGCGACCGCGCAGCTCCCGGCCGAAAGCGTCCTCCCGGCTCCAGCGATTCGCGGCCCGCTGGTTGATGTCGGCCTGACCCTCGGGCAGGTCCTCGCGATCGAGCTGGGACCACCATTTCGGCGGCACGTTGGTGGGCCGCGAATCCGGCGGAAGCCCGTGGGTTGAACGGAAGTTGTCGTCAGGCATCGCGTCCCAGTGCGCACGCGTCCGTCCGCCGGGCTGGGATGTGAGCGGTGCTGGCGGCTGCCCACAGATCATACGCCGGCCGCCTCCGCAGGTCGACACGCTCGCCCTCCCACTTCGCGCCGATTGCGCTCCTAGAGTCAGATGTTGTGGTGAACGAGTCCACCGCCCGTGCGCTCGATGCTCTGCAGCGAGCGCACCGAGCCTGCACTCGGTGCGTCGATGCCGGCTTGCTGCCGTCCGCCCACCCCGTGTTCAGCGGCGGACCGCGCCAGCGGATCCTGCTCGTCGGCCAGGCTCCAGGGCGGGTCGAGGTCGATGAATCGCGCCCCTTCGCCGGTCGCGCCGGCCGTCAGCTGATGCGCTGGTTCCAGCGCGGCGGCTTCGCCGGCGATCAGGATGTTCGCCGCCGCGTCTACATGACCGCCATGACCACGTGCTTTCCGGGACGCACCGCGGACGGGACCGGAGATCGCCGCCCCAGCGCTCGGGAGGTCGCGCTCTGTTCGCCGTGGCTCGACCAGGTGCTGGAACTGCTCCGACCCCGCCTGGTGATCCCGGTGGGCACCCTCGCTCTCGGCCGCTTCCTTCCCGGTCGCGCCCTCGACGAGGTGGTCGGGATGGTTTTCGACCGGTTTGGCGCCGACCCCGGGAATGCGCCCAAACCACCTCTCTACCTCCCCTGGCCGCATCCATCGGGTCAGAGCCGCTGGCTGAACCAGCCCGCACGCTCCGCCCGGCTCGAGCGTTCCCTCCAACTTCTGCCCGGCCTGGTGGATTGGGCCGAGTTCGGGGTGATCGTCGTGGCCGATGCTATGATCGATCGCTGTTTTTGTACCCGCATATTGGCGGAGCCGAGTGCGAGATCGCCCAAGAGGCGCTGGGGCGCCCGACACCCAACGGACGCCGGCTGTGGGCGGGGCGGTCAAGAACGCCGAGGAGATCCTCGAGAGGATTTTCACCCCACGGCCCAAGGCGACCCCGGCGGAGCAGGCGGAGAGGGTGCTGCGACGGCCCAAGCGAGTCGTCTACTGCGCGATCAGCAACCGCAACTTCTACTGGCGTCAGCACATCTCCAAGTTTGTGCTCGATGAGGGCGCCGTTCCCATCATCCCCTTCATGATGTTCGACTACTACCTGCTCCACACCGTTCCCAAGGAAACCGTCCGCGAGGCGTTCAACAACCTGATCGTGAAATCCGACGAGATGTGGGTGTTCGGGAGCATC
This sequence comes from uncultured bacterium, assembly GCA_963716555.1. Taxonomy (GTDB): domain Bacteria; phylum Chloroflexota; class Dormibacteria; order Aeolococcales; family Aeolococcaceae; genus JAJZNI01. Next base: position 176,142 of record CAVQTJ010000018.1, read on the forward strand.
TCCCTGGGCGTGAAGGTGCAGGTCGGCATCGCCAAGCGACTGCACAAGCCGGTCCGTTACCACGACATCACCGATCTTCCCTACCGGGTGGTCAGCGTCCCCGAGGCGATGGTCCGCGAGGAATGACCGGCGGGGTGGGGGCGCAGGCATCGCTGCCATCGCCTCCCGTGGTGGTCATCGAGCACGACTCGGACGAGGGGCCCGGCCTCATCGCAGACGTTGCTGCCAGCTCTGGCATGAACATCTGGCGCATCGGGTTGCGCGAGGCGCTGCCCGCTCTGGATCGCGTGGCTGCGCTGGTGGTCATGGGCGGGTCGCAGGCGGTGTACGACGGCGATCCGCGGATGCGGGCGGAGGTGGCCCTGCTTCACGAGGCGGTGACTCGGGGGCTTCCGGTGCTGGGCGTCTGTCTCGGTGCCCAGCTGCTCGCCGCCGCCTGCGGCGGCCGGGTCCGGCCCGGCGAACGAGGACGGGAGCTGGGACTGGGGACGGTGACTCTGACCCCACCAGGCCTCGACGATCCCATCTTCGCGGGGTGCCCGGAGACGATCCCGGTGCTCCACTTCCACGGCGACACCTTCGACCTCCCCCGGGGCTCCTGCCACCTGGCCAGCAGCGAGCTCTACCCCAGCCAGGGCTTCCGGCTGGGCCGGGCCTATGCTCTCCAGTTCCACGTCGAGGTGGACGCCCACCTCCTCGCCGCCTGGTCGCCGCAGCTCAGCCTCCCTGCCGACGCCCCCGCGTGGCTGGAGCGGACCGACGCGGTGCGCCGCCAAATCCTCGCCAACTGGATGGCGGAAGCACGCGATGCCGTTCCCTGAGATTCAGCCGAGCCGCTGCCGGATCTCGTCGCGCCACTCCGGGAAGTAGCGGCCGATCACCTCCAGGTCAAACCGAGGAAGGATCGAGCCCGCCGGCTCGCGCTCCAGCAGAAACTCGAAGGCGGCGCGGATCAGGGTCTCCGCGTCGGCGGCGCCCAGCTCCGCCACCAGCGGCTCGGCCACGGTCACCGCGAAGCTGCGCCCCTCGACCCTCACCCGAAAGCCGGATCCTCGCTCGGGGCTGACCTCGATGGTGGCCATCGATCGCCCATCGTACGGCGCCGGCCCGACCGGTCAGATGCGCACCACCATCTCCCGCTCGATGGCCTCGCGGGATCGGCGCACCAGCCCAGCCAGGCTGTGCTCCTGGAGGGCGATCTCCATCTGGCGCAGCAGCGAGTACAGGTTCTTGATCGCCTTCACCAGGTCGCCGATGTCGGCTCCGACGGGAACGTCGATCTCGCCGAGCGGGACGCCCGAGGCCCACTGGTGGGCGGCCTCCACGAAATCGAACGAGAGCGGTCGCAGGGTGGCGATGCCATGCCGTTCCTCGATGGCGGCGAGGCGCTGCAGGTCGCCGCGCAGCCGGCGGTGGCCGAGCTCGACGCCGCGGCTCGGCCACTGCCGCCGGGCCGGACGGGGACGGTCGCGGCCGCGATCCTCGGCCACGAGCATGGTGAGGACGCCGACCAGCTCTGCGGGTGTCAGCTCCTCCAGCCACCCGGCTGCGACGGCGTCCGCGACCAGCAGGGCGCTCTCTCCGAAGAGGCCCTCGGCGAGCAGGCCCAGGTCGGTGGGCCGGTCATCCTGGAGGAACCCAGCCTCCTCGAGGACCCCGCGCAGCGCCCGAAACTCCTGCCGGTACCGGCCGCGGGCGGAGTGGAGCTCCTCGTCCCCCCTGGCCAGGGTCTCCTCGACCTCCTCGGTCTCGCGGCGATGGCCTCGGTGCTCGGCGAGCAACGGGCAGCCGGTGCAGAGGCTGCCCTCGAGGCGGCCGCGAGCGGCCTTCAGGGTTCGGCGCATCGACTCCAGCCGGCCGCCCGGGTCGGCGGCGCGCCCTCCGAAGCGCCCCGCCCGGCTGTCCCTCCAGTGCTGGCGTCGTGCCCGGCGCAGCTCGGCCTCCAGCTCCTCGACCTGGGCTGCGAGGGTGCGGTGACGGGTCAGGGTGGCCTCGGTGCAGGGGTGCCGGGGATGGCGGAAGACCCGCTGCCGCAGGTCGTGGCGCAGCTCTTCGAGGTTGGCGCGCCGGAGCACCCAGTGCTGGCTCCGGCTGATCGCCTGGTGCTGGCCGAAAGATCGCTCGAGCAGCTCCTCGGCACGCTCGAGGCTGCGGCTCTTGAGCAGGGCCAGCACCATCCCGTAGGTGGGAGCGAACTTGGAGTCGACACTCATCTCACCACCGATGGCGGCGTCGTAGATGTCGCGAACGTCGACGTCGAACTCCTTCAGGATGATTCCGTGGCCGACGGTGTCGATGCCGCGCCGTCCCGCCCGGCCCATCAGCTGGGTCAGCTCCGCCGAGCTCAGCGGATGGAAGCCGGTGCCGTCGAACTTGGTGAACGAGGAGACCACGCACGCCCGCGCGGGCATGTTCAGCCCCAGTGACAGGGTCTCGGTGGCGAACACCACCTTGACCAGGCCGCGCTGGAACAGCACCTCGACGGTCTCTTTGGCGAAGGGCAGCATGCCGGCGTGGTGCATGGCCACTCCCCGGCGCAGCAGCCGGGCGTCGACGGCGTCGGTGAAGACCCGACGTTCATCGTCGTCGGCGATGCTCTCCATGCGGCGCGACAGCTCGTTGTCGACCAGCTGTTTCTCCTCGCCGGTGGTGAGGTCCAGGCCGTGCACGGCCGATCGTGAGATCGCCTCGCGGCAGCCGCGACGGGAGAAGATGAAGTAGATGGCGGGCAGCATCCGCCGGTCTCGCAGCTGCTCGACCACGTGGATGAGGTCGTTCTCCGGAGCCCGCCGCGCGTATCGCAGGCGCAGGTCCCCGGCACTCAGGTTCTGGGCGCGCTCCAGGGTGCGGCGGTCCACCTGGCCGCGCTCGTCGAAGAGCGGAAAGAGCTGCTGGTCGAAACGCAGCCACAGCTCGAGCGAGACTGGGCGCTCGGTTCTGGTGACCACCCCGATCTCACCGCGCAGCCCGCTCATCCATGCCGCCACCTCGTCGACGTTGCTGATCGTCGCCGAGAGCCCGGTGATGCGAATGTGGCGCGGGCACTCGATGATCACCTCCTCCCAGACGGTCCCCCTCGGGTAGTCGTCGATGTAGTGGATCTCGTCGAGGATGACGTCGCCGATGCGCTCCAGCCGGCCGGGGTCGTCGTAGAGGATGTTGCGCAGGATCTCAGTGGTCATCACCACCACGGGTGCCTGGTCGTTGAGGGTGTGCTCTCCGGTGACCAGGCCGATGTTGGCCTCGCCGTAGCGGGCGCCGAGGTCGCGGAACTTCTGGTTGGAGAGCGCCTTGAGCGGGGTGGTGTAGATCACCCCCGAGGGATGGTCCGGGCCGCGGCGCAGCTCACCCGGGGCGGCCAGGCATCGCCAGATGGCGTACTCGGCGATCAGGGTCTTTCCGCTCGAGGTGGGAGCGCTGACCAGGACCCCGCGGGAGCTCTCCAGCTTGGCGATGGCCTCGATCTGGAAGGGGTCGAGGGAGAGCCCGACCTGTTCGCTGAACGCGGCGATCAGAGCGGGCAGCTCGGGCAGGGCGGCGGGCGAGCCACCGCCGGGCTCAGCCGTCACGCTCGAGCGGCAGCGCCCTGCCGCGGGCGCAGCCCGACGAGTGAGACCAGGGCGCCGATGACGCACAGAGCGGCGGAGATCACCATCGCTCGATGGAACCCCGCGGTGAAGGCGGCCCCGCCGGAGCCGCCGGAGGCGAGGCCCGCGGCCAGCGGGATCACCGCCACCGCCAGCAGGCCGGCGATGCGCGCGACGGCGTTGTTCATCCCGGATGCGACCCCGGCTCTGATCGACGGCACCGAGCCGAGCACCGTGGTGGTCAGCGGCGCCACCGTGATCGACAGGCCCAGGCCGAAGACCAGGGCCGCCGGGAGCACCGCGGTGAGATACGGGGCGCTGCCGGAGACGCGCAGGAAGAGGAGGAGGCCGATCGCTGCCAGGGCCGGCCCGGCGGTCATCAGGCGACGTGGCCCCACCCGACCGACCGCACCGCCCATCCGCGGTGAGATCGCCAGCAGCAGCAGGGTGATGGGGAAGAGGGCGGCGCCGGAGGCGAGTGCACTGTATCCCGCGACCTCCTGGAGCTCGAGGACCACCAGGAGCAGGGCGGCGCTGAGGGCGGCATAGACCACCAGGGTGGTCAGGTTGGCGACCGTGAAGTCGCGGATGGCGAACAGGGCGAGCGGGAGCATCGGATGCTCCTCCCGTGCCTCGATGATCCCGAAGGCAACCAGGAGGGCGACGCCGGCGACGATGGCGCCCAACGCGACCACGCGGTTGGTGCCGGCCTGCGGACCCTGGATCAGGCCATACACCAGCAGGCCGAGTCCCGCCACCGAGGTGGCCGTTCCGGCGGTATCGACGCGCTGGCCCGCCGACCGGGCTGAGACCTCGTGGGTGGGCAGGTGGCGCAGTGTGATCAGCACGGTGGCGAGGGCCAGGGGCAGGTTGATCAGGAAGACCCATCGCCAGTTGGCGTGGTCGACCAGCAGCCCTCCCAGGAGCGGCCCGACCACCGTCGACAGGCCCGACATGCCGGACCAGATACCGATCGCCCGTCCTCGCTCCTCGGTCACGAAGCTGGTGACGACCACCGCCAGCGAGGTCGGAACCAGGAGACTGGCGGCGATCCCCTGGGCCAGGCGAGCCACGATCAGCACGATCCCCGAGGGAGCCGCGCCGCACGCCGCCGAGGTCACCCCGAAGGCGGCGGCGCCGATCACGAAGACCCGGTCTCGCCCGAACAGGTCGGCCAGCGCCCCGCCGGTCAGCACCAGGGCGCCGAGGGTGAGCAGGTAAGCGTCGACGACCCATTGGAGAAGCGGGAGGCCGCCACCCAGCTGCCGGCCGATGGCGGGGAGGGCGACGGTGACCACCGTGCTGTCGAGAAAGGCCATTCCCGAACCCAGCACGGTGGCCGCCAGCACCCACCGCCCAGCGGCGCTGTCCAGGGTCAGCGCGCGCCGTCGCGGAAGCTCCGAGCTCACAGGTGGAGGATCTCGAAGCTGGAGGTGGTCAGCACCGCCTCCTCGTCGTTGTTCACGAAGCGGAGCACCTTCTGGCAGACCTCATCGGCATGGCGGGCGTCGCCGGAGACACAGACCACCCCCAGCTCGACCGACTGCCAGAGGTCCTGGTCGCCGACCTCGGCCACCGCCACGTTGAAGGTTCGGTGGAGTTGCGCCACCAGTGAGCGGACCACCTGTCGCTTGTTCTTGAGCGACCCGCTCTCCGGGACCTGGAGGCGCAGCACGAGAGCGCCGATCACCATCCCGGGGAAGCTAGCAGGTCGAGCGCCCGCCGGCATGCCGTCGCCCGGAGTCGGCGCTGGTTATCCTGGCCATTGCGTGAGCGAGGCCGAACCGCCCCCCGTGCGGCCCGGATCGGAGGCCCCACCCCAGAGCGCCGGGTCTCAGCCGGGGCCCGAGTCGCGCACGGTGATCAGCTGGCTCTTGGAGCAGGTCCGCAGCCGAGCGGCCCTGCCCGCGATGCACTCGCGCTCCCCGAAGGGCTGGGTCTCCATCTCCTGGGGCGAGCTCGGCGAAGGCGCCCGGCGCTTTGCGGCCTACCTGCTGGGCGAGGAGGTGGCCGAGGCGGGCCACGTCGCGATCTGGTCGGGCAATCGCCCCGAATGGCACGTTGCCGATGCCGGGGTGATGCTCGCCGGGGCCGTTCCCGTCCCGGTCTACGCCACCATCTCGGCCGAGCAGGGCGCCTACGTGCTCGACAACTCCGAGACCTTGGTGGCGGTGCTGGAGGATCGGGATGTCCTCGCCCGGGTGCTGGCTATGCGCGATCGCCTCCCTCGTCTGCGCCGTGTCGTGGTCATCGCCGGGGTCTCCGCCCCCTCGCCCGATGGGTTCGTGCTCCCCTGGTCGGAGGCTCTCTCCCGCGGCACCGCAGCTCTCGCGAGGGCAGATGTGGCGCGCCGAGATCGAGCGCCGCATGGCCTCGGTCCACCTGGACGACGTCGCCACCCTGATCTACACCAGCGGCACCACCGGCCCTCCCAAGGCGGTTCAGCTCACTCATCGCAACCTCCTCGCCGCCGAGACCGAGCTGCTCGCCAACTTCACCGCTGGCCCCGATGACAGGATCCTCAGCTACCTGCCCCTCGCCCACGTGGTGGAGCGCCTGGCCAGCGAGCTGCTCTCCTTCCGCCATGGCAACGCCGTGTGGTTCCTCGACCGCCTGGACAACCTCGGGCCGTTCCTCAGAGAGGTGAGGCCGACCATCTTCTTCGGCGTTCCCCGGGTGTGGGAAAAGATGGCGCTGCGCATCCAGCACGAGGTTGCCGAGACCTCCGGGCCGCGCGGCCGGATCGCCCGATGGGGATTCGGGGTCGCCCAGGAGGCCGAGCGGCGAGGCGCCGCAGGCGAGCCGATCCGGGGCGGGCTGCGCCGCCGCCGCGCCCTGGCGGAACGCCTGGTGCTGCGCCGGATCCGTGAGCGGACCGGCCTCGACCAGGCTCACCACCTGGTCAGCGGCGCCGCCCCCATGGGGGTGGAGACGCTTCGGTTCTTCCATGCTCTCGGCATGGAGATCTCGGAGGGTTACGGCCAGACCGAGAACACGGCGATGGCCACCATGAACCCGCCGCGACGGGTGCGCTTCGGAACCGTCGGCCTGCCGACCCCGGGGGTCGAGCTTCGCATCGCTGGCGACGGCGAGGTCCTCACCCGCGGCTCCACGGTCTTCCCCGGCTATTTCAAGGACGGCGACGGCACCCGCGAGGTGCTCGACTCCGAGGGCTGGCTGCACACCGGGGACATCGGAGAGCTCGACCACGACGGCTATCTGCGGATCACCGGACGCAAGAAGGACCTGATCATCACCGCCGGTGGCAAGAACATTGCCCCCTCGGTCATCGAGGGCAGGCTCACCGAGCACCGCCTGGTGAGCCACGCGGTCTGCATCGGGGATCGCCGCCCCTACGTGATCGCGCTGCTCACCGTGGACGCCGAGGAGGCGGCGCGCTGGGGCGCCGAGCGCGGGCTTGGGCAATCGAGCGAGCAGCCGGCTCGGAGCCCGGAGCTGAGGGCCGAGCTGGACCGCTGGGTCGCCGAGGTGAACCAGGGCCTCTCCCGGCCCGAGCAGGTGAAACGGTGGCGACTCCTCCCCGGCGAGTTCGCGGTGGGTCGAGAGCTCACCCCGACCCTCAAGGTGCGGCGCAGCGTGATCGCCGAGCTCTACGCGGCCGAGGTCGAGGCCCTCTACGCGTAGCGGTGCTGGGCGCAGCGGCCGTCCGCCCCGCTGACCCGATCAGATCGACTGCAGCAGCTTCTGCCGGATCTGCTCGAGGCGCTCGAAGTCCCCGATCGAGGGTCGCGCCGGGGTCTTGCCCGGGAACTTGAGATGCTGCACCGCCTCGGCGAGGATCTCCACCTCCTCGGCGCTGAGGCGGACCGAGCGCACCTCGTGGCCGGGTGCGGCGGGCACGGGATGCACCGGGGGCTCCGGGAGAGCCGGGGTGTCGTCGTGATCGTCGGTGCTCCGAAAGAGCTCATCCGAGCCGCGCAGCTGGACGCGGCGAAACCCGGGCATCACGGCGTCCCCGCGGCGACCCCGGCCGCCGGCGCCTGGCCGGCGGCCTTGCCCTCGGCCTCCCGGGGCTCATCCGCCATCACGATCCGGGCCAGGGCCCGGTACGCCCTGGCGCCCGGAGACTCCGGGGCGTACTGGAGGATCGAGACGCCGGCCAGCGGGGTCTCGGCGAATCGGATCGAGGCGTCGACGCGCACGTCGTACACCTGGGAGCCGTAGCGCTCCCTGACCAGGTCGAGAACCTCCTGGCTGTGCAGGGTGCGCGGCTTGAAGATGGTGGGCAGGATGCCGGCGATGGTGAGCTGCGGGTTCAGCTTGGCCCGCACCCGGTCGATGGTCCGCTGCAGCTGCTGCATGCCCTTCATCCCGAAGTACTCGCACTGCAGCGGGATGATCACCTCGGTGGCCACCACCAGCGCGTTGACGCAGAGCAACCCGAGCGACGGCGGACAGTCGATGACCGCGAAGTCGTAGTCGGAAAGCAGCGGGGTGAGCTTCTCCTGAAGCACCGACTCCCTGCCGAACTCGGTGACCAGCTGGAGCTCCGCGCCGGAGAGCTCGATGTTGGCGGGCAGGAAGTCCAGGCCGATGGGCTCGGAGTGCAGCCGTGCCTCGGCGGCGGTGGTCGACGGTTCGGTGAGGATGTTGTAGACCGTCACCTCGAGCTCGTCGGGGCGGCGCACCCCCATGTTGATGGTGAGGTGGCCCTGCGGATCCAGGTCGACGGCGAGCACCCGCGCCCCGGCGTCGGCGAGGCCGGCGGCGAGGCTGACCGCGGTGGTGGTCTTGCCGACCCCCCCCTTCTGGTTGGCGATCGCGATGACCCGGGTCACCAAACGGCCCACGGATGGCGGGAACCGATCGAACAGATGCGCCGCACTGAGCCGGTATGATAGCGGACCCCGCGCATCGCCAAATGTCACCCTGGGGAGGCGCGTGGCCCGTCGTGTCCAACCTGATCGGGAGTTCGTCGGTGGCTGAAGCAGAACGCGTCAAGCCGCGCATCCTCTATGTCGAAGAGGCGATCCAGGCAGCGCTGGAAAATCGCTGGCACGACGCACTCGCCATCAATCGCGCCCTGGTCGAGCGTCATGGCGAGGACGACGAGACCTGTAACCGCATTGGCAAGGCGCTGACCGAGGTCGGCGACCCCCGGCAGGCCCTCGAGTCCTACAAGAGGGCGCTCGAGCTGAATCCCATGAACCTGATCGCCCAGAAGAACGTCCGCAAGCTCGAGGTCCTGCTGGAGAGCCGCGAGAAGCTGGCCGGCAGCAGCGCGGCGATCGACGTCGACCTCTTCGCCGAGGAGCCGGGCAAGAGCGCCCTGACCGTGCTGAACCCGCCCAAATCGCGGGTGGTGGCGGGGGTGGCGCCGGGCGATGCGGTGGAGTTGCACATCCAGGCGGGCGGCCTTCAGGCCCAGACCGCGAGGGGGGTGGTTCTCGGTGACGTCGACAGCAAGATCTCCCGCCGCCTGGTTCCGCTGATCACCAGCGGCAACCGGTACTCAGCCGCCGTCGCCAGGGTGGATGAAACCCAGATCGAGATCATCATCCGCGAGGCATTCCAGTCGGCCGAGAACGCCCGCCGCTCGTCCTTCCCGGTGAGCCGGCAGAAGCGCGAGGACTTCCGGCCCTACGCCAAGGACTCGCTGCTCTCGCAGCGCTGGTCGGACGACGAGGAACCCGAGGATGGGGAGGGGGAGCCCGCTGCCGCCGAGCCATCCGAAGAGCTGGAGTCGCTCGCATCCGGCGACGAATTCGACGAGGCCGCGCCTCTCGAGGAGATCGAGCGCGAGGAGGTCGACGAGGACCTCCGGCCCGAGGACAGCTACTAGACCGAGCTCACCCCAGGGCCCTGCACGCTGCCAGAATGGCTCGGTACACAGCTCATGCCGCTGATCGCAAGCCGGATGCCGTGGCCACTGGTGGGGCGCCACGAAGAGCTCGTCCTGGTCACCCGAGAGCTCGAACGACCCCTCTCCTGCGGCGTGATCATCTCGGGCGCCCCCGGTGTGGGCAAGACCCGCCTCCGTTCCGAGACCCTGCAGCGGCTCCGGGACCAGGGTTGGCTCACCCGCGAGGTGACCGCCACCCGCGCGGCGGCGACCATCCCCTTCGGTCCGCTGGCCCCGCTTCTCCCTGAGGCGGCCTCACTCCACCCCCTCGACGTGCTCCGCCAGAGCGTCCGCGAGCTCCGCGAAGAGAGAGGCGAAAAGCGGCTGGTGGTGTCGGTCGATGATGCCCAGCTGCTCGACGCCGCGTCTGCCGCTCTTCTGCATCAATTGGCCGGCACCCAGACGGCCTCCCTTCTGCTCACCGCTCGATCCGGTGAGCTCCTGCCCGACCCGATCATGGGGTTGCGCCGTGAGGGGGTGGTGGGGTGGATCGAGCTCCAACCGCTCTCCCGTCCCGAGGTGGAGGCGCTCCTCGCCCAAGTCCTCAACGGCCACATCGATGCCCGAACCCTTCACCAGCTCGGCCGGCTGAGCCAGGGCAACGTGCTCTTCCTGCGTGAGCTGATCGAGGTGGGGCTGAGCTCCGGGGCCCTGGCCGAGCGCGACGGGGTCTGGCGCTGGGAGGGAGAGCAGGTGGTGGCGCGCGGGCCGCTCGACGTCATCGAGGAGCGCATCCGCCGTCTGGATGATGTCCAGCGCGAGATGGCCGAGGCGGTGAGCCTGACCGAACCGCTGCCCCTCACGGTCCTCGAGACCCTCGGTCCGCGCAGCGTCATTCGCGACCTCGAGCAGGCGGCGGTGGTCACCACCGAGCGCGACCGGCGGCGATGGCAGGTGCGCCTGGCCCACCCGCTGTACGCCGAGGCCCTGCGCGCCCGGCTCACCCCGCTGCGCCGGCGCGAGCTGCTGGGCCGGCTCGGCGACGCCCTCGAGGCGTCTGCGCTGCGTCGCGGCGACGACCTCAGCCGGCTCGCCCTCATCCGCCTCGAGGCCGACCAGCCGATGCCCGCCCCCACCGCGCTCGCCGCCGCCCAGCGGATGCTCGGCCTCAGTCGCTTCGACATCGTCGAGAAGCTAGCCCGGGCCGCGCTGGAGGCGGGCGGGGGCTTCGAGGCCCAGATCGCGCTCTCCCGGGCGCTCACCGGTCTGCGCCGCTCCGACGAAGCTCAGGCCGTCCTGGATGACGGCCGGCCCGCCACCCCCGAGCAGATGGTCGAGCTGGCGGTCGCCAGCGCCCAGAACCTGCACTTCGGCCTGGGCCGGGCCGAGGATGCGCTGCGGGTCCTCCGGGAGGCCTCCGACAGCCTTCCCGAGGCCGGGGCGGCGCATGAGCTGGCCGTCACCCGGGCGCTCTTCGAGTTCAGCGCCGGGCGCCTCGACCAGGCCGAGGCCATCAGCTCCGGGATCGCCGAGGATGCCTCAGCTCCTCGTCTCACCCAGGTCAGCGCCCTGGGGATCCGCGGTCTCGTCCTCGCCTTCTCCGCCCGGCCGGTGCAGGCGCTGGCGGTTCTCGACGATGCGGTCCTACGCCTTCAGGGCCATCCCGAACTGCTCGGCTCGCGCTCCAACCTGCTGAGCAGCCGCTGGGACGCCCTCTGGTTCGCGGGCTCGATCGCCGAGGCCCGGCGCCTTGCCGAGCGGGTCCACGGTGAGTTCCTGGAGGAGAGCCTCGACCCTCTGCGCGGCTACTGGACCGGGCTGGTGGGCTGGAGCGCCTTCCTCGCCGGGCAGAGTCAGACCGCGGCGGCCTGGCTGGAGGAGGGGGCCGCCATCTGCCATCGCTACATGGTCGCCGGGGGGCAGCTCGTCGCCCTGGAGGGATTGCTGGCTCAGGCGACCAGCCTGCGCGGCGAGCTGCGCAGGGCCGAGGCGGCGGTCCGGGCGGCGCGGGCCGCGGTGGCGACGCCCATCACCGAGATGCCCTGGGTCGATCTCTGCGACGCCTGGCTCCGCTGGGCTCAGGGCGACTCCAGCGCCGCCGCCACCGCGCTGCGCGCCGCGGCGGGGTGGCGCGCCGCCGGGTTCCTCTCCACCGAGGCCTGGGCGCTCCACGAAGCCGCCCGCCTGGGAGACCTCTCGGGAGCCGGCCGGCTCGAGCAGCTGGCCGCCGGCGCCGAGGGGGCGCTGCTGCCGGCGCTCTCCAGCCACCTGTGCGCCCTGATCGCGGCCGAGCCGGCAGGGCTGGAGGAGGTCTCGGTCACCTTTGAACGCATGGGTCTTCTCCTGCTCGCCGCGGAGGCCGCCGCGGAGGCCGCCGAGGCGCACCAGCAAGCCGGTCGGGCCGGACGAGCACGGGCCCCGCTGTTGCGCAGCGCCGCGCTGCTGTCCCAGTGCCAGGGCAGCCGCTCCCCCATCCTCGACCGGCTGGCGACGGGTGGAGCCCTCACCGACCGCGAGCTCCAGGTGGCCAGGGTCGCTGCTCGCGGAACCAGCAGCGCCGAGATCGCGGTTCAGCTCGGTCTCTCGGTTCGCACCATCGAGAACCACCTCCAGCAGGCCTATTCCAAGCTCGGAGTCCGCTCCCGGGCCGAGCTCTCGGCCGTGCTCAACCAGGTGGAGCCGGCCGCGCCGGCCGCGCCTCGCTGAGCGCGGCGCGGAGTCGTCCGGCTCGCTGCTGAGTATCGGCCACCCTCGCCTGAGTACCCGGGTCCGCTGTCACCGCGCCGCGCTGGGTACCGGGTACTCATGACACTGGCTCAGATCAGGCCTAAGCTGCCCGCGGATGGACAAGGAGACGGCCCTCTCGACCCTGACCCCGGCCTATGCGGAGGCACTGCGGCTTCGCGATCTGGGAGCCGACGACTCGTTCATCGCCTCCCAGCTGCAGCTTCCTGTGGATGCGGTCGGCAACCTGCTGGAGCTGGCCCGGGCCAAGCTGGAGACGCTCCTGGCACTGCCGGGCGAGGCCGGAGGGTAGCGGGGGTTGCCACAAGCGCGCAACCGAGCCTGTCCTGCACCCTGGCGGAACGCCTCGCCGCCGGGTATCCTTGCCCGAACTCACAGTTAGGATTGCCGCACAGGAGCCACATCTCAATGCCCACACAGATTGGTGGACGCACCTGGTCCAACACCGACCTCATCCTCGGGGGCGGTTTGGTGGTCGCCCTGATCAACTGGTTCATCCCCTGGTGGTACACATCGTCGGCCAGCTGCTCGGGCTGCGGGCTCGGCAACTACAACGTCAGCGCCGGCATCTCCGGCTTTGGCTTGTGGTCGGGCATCCTCGGCTTCATCGTCCTGCTCGCCCTCATCGCCCTCTTCGCGGTCAGGGTCTTCGCCCCCAACGTCCTGCCCCCGCTTCCGGTCGCTGACTGGATGCTCTACGCCGGGGGCGGCGTCTTCCTGGTGTTGATGGCCGTCATCTTCCTGACCTACGCCGCCGGGACCGGCGGAAGCGTCTCCGGGGCTGGTTACAGCTACAGCTCGGGGATCTCCATCGGCTTCTTCCTGGGCCTGCTCACCGGGGTGGTGGTCGCCGTGGCCGGCTACATGAGGAAGACCGAGCCTCAGCCCGCGACCGCGCCGTTCAACCTCTCCTCGATGGGCCAGAGCCCACCGCCACCGTCCTATGGTCCTCCGCCCCCTCCACCAACGGGGTAGGCGGTCAACCGTCCGCATCAGTCAGCGAAGGGCTGCACCTCAACCTGTCACAGGGGGAACCTGAATGCCAGACCGGTCCAACAACGCGCTGGTGAACCCGTCGTTCGCCAGCAACCCACCCGTCAAGCTCAACGTGAACGCCCGAATCCTCGGGCTGGTCATCGGAATCCTGGCGGCGATCGGACTGCTGCTCTCCCTGTTCGCCGGGGGGCTGCTCTCGATCTTCGGCTTCGTCGGAGGTCTATCGCCCATCTGGCTGCTCGGCATCCTGGTGGCCATCGTCGCCGAGGTCATGGGGGCGATCGGCGGTTTCCAGATGTACAACCTCAACCCTCGGGGCAAGGAGCTGGTGATCTACGGTCTCGCCCTGGGTCTGGCCGGCGCCGTGCTCACCCTGGTCGGGGAGATCATCGCCTACTCCGGATACACCTACCTCTATTCGTCCGGCGGCGCCATCGTCGGCCTGATCATCGACGCCATCGTCTACTTCTGCATCTACTACCTGGTGGTGATCAGCCGGTTCCCCTCCCAGCCACCCCTGGTCGCGAGCGGCTTCGGGGGACCGCCGATGCCGCCGTACGGCGGACCGCCGCAGCAGTACCCGCCGCAGCAATACCCGCCGCAGCAGTACCCGCCCCAGCAGAGCCCCCCGCAGCAGTATCCGCCCCAGCAGTACCCGCCGCAGGGACCGCCGCCCGGACCTCAGGGGTGACCAGGGGGGCCCAGCCCCCCACTCGTCGCACAGCTGCTCCGGTCCCGGCACGCTGACCGCGCCGGCGGCCGGCTCGGCCGGTCCGCGCGGCCCGGGCTGGCACCGTCCCCGGCGTCACCAGCTCGCGGTGGCCGTCTCGGTCCTCCATGCCCAGGGCATGTCAGGGGTGTTGCGCGCCGACCCCGGCCGGCCCATGGCGTCGACCAGGATGATTCCGCCGCGGCCGTCGACCCGGGCGGCCAGCTGGTCGATGACCTGGGTGGCGGCGGCCTGGGCGTCCATCCCCGAGGCCATCAGCTCGACGGCGAGGCGGCAGCCGAGGATGCGGATGAAAGCCTCGCCCTGCCCGGTGGCGCAGGCCGCCCCGGGGGAGTCGGCGTAGAAGCCGGCACCGCAGATGGCGGTGTCCCCGATCCGGCCCGGCAGCTTGCCGTCCATCCCCCCGGTGGAGACCGCGACCGCGAGCTCCCCGCTCGCATCCCGGCACACCGCCCCGACGGTGCCGCCGGGGTCGCCGGCCCCGGCGCCCCGCGCCGCCTCTCGGAGCCTCTCGGGGTCGATCGCCGGAAGCCCGTGCTCGAGGGCGAAACGCGAGGCGCCGGCCCCCGCCAGCAGCACGTGGTGTCCCCCCTCCAGCACCGCGTCGGCCACCAGCACCGGGTTCGCCGAGTCGGTCATCAGCGCCACCGCCCCGGTCCGCAGGCCGCTCGCCGACATCACCCCGGCATCCAGCTCGACCCCACCGTCAGAGGTGCGCACGGCTCCACGTCCGGCATTGAAGAGCGGATCGTCCTCGAGGGCCCTGACCGCCGCCACCACCGCCCCCCGAGCTCCTCGTGACAGCGCCGCAAAGCCGGCGTCCAGGGCTCGCTCCAGCCCTGCCCCCACGGCGCCGCGCGGCACCCGCGGATCCAGCCGGCCGGCACCGCCGTGCACCATCAGGATGGTCATGGCGACATTGTGGTGGGCGCATCCCCGAGGCGTGGCCACGGTCTCGGAACACAGGGACATCCCGCTCCGGCCACTAGACTTCCAGCGAGATGAGCGAGCTTCAGGGCCCGACCCGAGGCCGCGCCGGTGGCTTCAGCGACTGGGTCGGCCCGGCGGCTCGCCGCCGGCGCGAGGTCAGCGACGCGTTTCTCGACAGCTTCGCCGCCTGGGGTTACGAGTATCTGGCGACTCCGCTGGTGGAGCCGCTGGACACCGTCGCCGCCGGGGTCGGCGGCGGTCGCCAGGCGGACCTGTTCCGCTTCATGGACGCGGACGGTTCGCTGCTTGCCCTGGTTGGGGAGCGGACGGTGAGCGTGGCCCGGGTGGTCGCAACCCAGCTCCAGGCCGGGCCCTTCCCGCTCCGGCTCTGCTACTCCGGGCCGGTGCTCTTCAACCGGACTCCGCTGGGTGGCCGGCGGCGGGAGGCTCTGCAGGCCGGCTGCGAGCTGATCGGCCACCCCGGTTTGGAGGCCGACGCCGAATGCGTCGCGGTCGCCGCCTCAGCCCTGCAGGCGGCCGGGATCACCGAGGTGCAGATCGACGTCGGCCACGCCGACTTCATTCCCTCGCTGCTCGAGGCAGCCCGCCTCGACGCCGACTCCCGGGCGCGGGTCGCCGCCGCCCTGCGCCGCCGCGACCTGGTCGCGGTCGAACAGGCCCTGGAGGGCACCGAGGCAGGAGAGGCGGAGCGCGACCTCCTGCTCGCCTTCCCCACCCTGCGTGGGGGGCGCGAGCTGCTGACCACTGCCGGAGCAGGGTTGCGCGACCCCGCTCCCCATCGGGTGCTGGCCGAGCTGGCCCGGCTGTGGGAGCTGCTCGACAGCCACGGGATCACCGACCGGGTCAACCTGGACCTGGGCGCGGTGCGCGACTGGGACTACTACACCGGGCCCACCTTTGAGCTGTTCAGCGCCGACCTGGGATTCCCGCTCGGCAGCGGCGGCCGCTACGACCGGCTGCTGGGCGCCTTCGGCCTGGAGGCGCCCGCCACCGGATTCGTGCTCCATGTCGACCGCTGCTGCGATGCGCTGATGCGCAGCCGGGCGGAGGACGGTCGCCGCCCGGCGCTCCGGCTCAGCTATGCGGAGGGCGGACTCGCCGCTGCGCTGGCCGCGGCCGCCCGGCTTCGCGGCAGCGGCCTGGAGGTCACCATGGGGCTCACCCCCACCCCGGAGGCGGCACCCGAGCCCACCGCCGGCGCCACCCCGGCTGGCGCCACCGCCGCCGCCGATACCACCGCCACCGCCCGCGTGGACGGCGGTGGTGAGCTGAGCTGGCGGTGGGGGGGCCAAACCGGCAGCGGGATGGACGGCCTGATCGCCGCCGCCCGTGCCGGTGAGATGACTGCGGGGTGATGGGCATGACCCCCGCGCGCGAAGCGCGCCCGGCGGGGAGTCCCGCCGAGCTGCGCCTCGCCCTTCCCGCCGGAGCCCTGTTCGAGGACGCCTGCCGGATGCTCGCCGCCGCCCGGGTGGCCAGCGTGGATCCCGGCCGCCTGGACCGGCAGCTGCGCATCCGTGACGGTGACATCACCGTGGTGCGGGTGCGCCCCACCGACGTCCCGGTCTACGTCGAGCTGGGCGGCTGCGACGCCGGGGTGGTGGGCAAGGACATCCTCTGGGAGTCGCCCCGGGACTGCTACGAGCTGGTCGACCTGGGCTTCGGCGCCTGCCGTCTGGTCCTGGCCGCTCCCGACGGCTCCCCGCTCAGCCGGGGTGAATGGCCCCGGCCGCTGCGCGCGGCCACCAAGTACCCGATCGCGGCGCGCCGCTTCTTCGACCAGCTGGGGGTGGCCGCGGAGCTGATCAAGCTCCACGGCTCGGTCGAGCTGGCCCCGGCCATGGGTCTGGCCGATGCGGTGGTCGACATCACCGCGACCGGCGAGACCCTGCGCGTCAACCACCTGGTCGAGGTGGCCGAGGCCGGCCGCTCCACCGCCAGGCTGATCGTCAACCAGGCCTCGCTCAAGACCCGGAGCGCGGCGATCAACCGCCTCGCCGCCGCCCTTCGCCGGGCCGCCCTCGACCGGACCGGGGCCCGGGAGCCGATCAGCGCATGAATCCCCCCCAGCACCTCCGCACCCTCACCCAGACCCAGTGGCGCGACCAGGTGCGCAGCGAGCGCCGCCAGCACACCCCGCCGCTCGACGCCGAGACCGCCGGCCCGCTGGGCCAGTGGTTCGAGCTGCCGGTGTCCGCCGAGCGGGTGGTCGCCACCATCCTCGAGGAGGTCCGCCGCGACGGGGATGGCGCGGTGCGGCGCTGGACCTCGAGGCTCGACGGGGTGGAGGTCAGCGACGCCGGGGTCGGCCAGGACCAATTGAGCCGAGCCTGGGAGACCATCCCCCAGCCGATCCGCAACGCCATCATCGCCGCCGCCGCGCGCATCCGCGAGATCCACGAGCTCCAGCTCGACACCGCGCTGCGGGGCACGCCCGGCGTCCACCTCCGCCCCTTCGCGCTGGACCGGGTGGGCTGCTACATCCCCGGCGGCAGGGCCGCGTATCCCAGCACCGTGTTGATGAACGTCATCCCCGCCCAGGTGGCCGGGGTCCAGGAGATCGCCATCGCCTCGCCTCCCGGTCCGGACGGCTCGGTCCACCCGCTGGTGCTGGCCGCCGCTCACCACCTGGGGGTTGGCGAGGTCCACGCCATCGGCGGTGCCCAGGCGATCGCAGCGCTGGCCTACGGCACCGAGACGGTGCGCCGGGTGGACAAGATCACCGGTCCGGGCAACCTGTTCGTGACCCTGGCCAAGAAGGCGGTCTTCGGCGACGTCGGTGTCGACGGCATCGCCGGCCCCAGCGAGATCGTGGTGCTGGCCTCGCGGGGCGCCGATCCGCGGTTCATCGCCGCCGACCTGGTCTCGCAGCTCGAGCACGATCCCCTGGCCTGGGCGGTCTGCCTCACCGACGACGCGGAGCTCGCCGAGCAGGTCGCTCGGGCCTTCTCCGAGGAGGCCGGCGATGCCAGCCGGAGCGGGATTATCGCCGCCGCCGCCGGGCGCCATGGGGCGGTGGTGGTCACCGAGTCACTGGAGGCCTCCCACCGCCTGGCCAACGAGTTCGCCGCCGAGCACCTCTCCCTGCAGGGCGAGGCGGCGGAGGCGATCCGCGACTGGCCCCACACCGCGGCCGCGGTCTTCGTCGGCCCGCGCTCGCCGGTCTCCATGGGCGACTACGTGGCCGGGCCCAACCACACCCTTCCCACCGGAGGCGCCGCCCGCTACCGCGGCCCGCTGTCGGTGATGGACTTCCAGCGCTGGCCGTCGCTGGTCGACCTCTCCGATCAGGAGTTCGATAGCCTTGCCCCGGTGGCATGCATCCTGGCTGAGGCGGAGGGCCTGCGCGCCCACGAGCGGGCCATTCGCCTGCGCATGGAGGTGAGGGGGTGAGCCGGAGCGCCGCCGAGCAGCGCAGCACCAAGGAGACCAGGATCAGGGTCGACGTGGAGCTGGACGGCAGCGGCCGCGCCGACGTCGAGGTGCCGATCCCCTTCTTCCGCCACATGCTCGAATCCTTCATCCGCCACAGCGGCATGGACGTCACCCTGCACGGCGAGGGCGACATCGATGTCGACGCCCACCACCTGGTGGAGGATTGCGGGCTGGCCCTGGGGACGGCGATGAGCCGTGCGCTCGGCGATCGCGCCGGCATCCGCCGTTTCGGTCACGCCTTCGCTCCCCTCGACGAGTTGCTGGTCCGCTGCGCCCTGGACTTCTCCAACCGGCCCCACCTGGAGTGGCAGATGGAAGCGCTGGAGGGACGGATCAACGACTTCGACGTGACCGTGCTGCATGAGTTCGTCCGGGGTTTGGTTCAATCAGCGGGCATCTCTCTCCATCTCGACCTCCTGCGCGGCGCCAATCTCCATCACGTCGCCGAGGCCGCCTTCAAGGCGATGGGCCTGGCCACCCGCGACGCCCTGCAGCTCGTCGGCGGTGGGGTCCCCTCCACCAAGGGGGTGCTGTGAGCCGCGTGGCCGGCGGCGCCTCCCTGCCCCCCTCCGGCATCCGGGTGGCGGTGGTCGACTACGGAGTCGGCAACCTGCGCAGCGTCGAGCGGGCCCTGGCCCGGGCCGGCGCCGAGGCGGTGATCACCCCTGACCCGCGAGTGGTCGCCGGGTGCGAGGGGGTGGTGCTGCCCGGGGTGGGCGCCTTCGCCCCGGCGGCGGAGCTGCTCCACTCCACCGGGCTGGGTGTCGCGGTTATCGAGGCGGCGCGGCGGGGGCGCCCCGTGCTCGGCGTCTGCCTCGGTTTCCAGCTCCTCTTCGAGACCAGCGAGGAGGGTGAGGGGGGCACCGGCCTGGGTCTGCTCGCCGGTCGGGTGGTGCGCATCGCCGCCCCCGGTCTCAAGGTGCCCCACATGGGCTGGAACCGGCTGCGGATCCGCCGGCCCGACCCGCTGCTCGAGGGGGTGGGGGAGGGGGCGTGGTGCTATTTCGTGCATTCGTACGCCGCCGCCTGCCGGGCCGACGACCTGGTCGCCACCACCGACTACGGCGGCGAGCTGGCGGCGGTCTGCCGCTTCGGCTCGGTGGCCGGGACCCAGTTCCATCCCGAGAAGAGCGGCCCGGCCGGGCTGCGCATCTACGCCAACCTGGTGGCGGCCTGCGCCGGCGAGCGGACCCCGGCCGCCCCGTCGCTGCGCTGAGCTTCGTCCATGCTGGTCATCCCCGCCATCGACATCCGCGGCGGGCGCTGCGTGCGCCTGATCCAGGGTGACTACGCCCGCGAGCGGGTGTACGAGGACGACCCGGCCGGCGTGGTCAGCCGCCTGGTGCGGGCGGGGGCCACCCGCATCCACGTCGTCGACCTGGACGCCGCTCGGGGACGGGAGGAGCCGGAGTCCGCGGCCGCGGCGGCCCGCGTGCTGGTCACGGCGTCGGCCGCGGATGCGGAGGTCGAGGTGGGCGGCGGCGTGCGCGACCTCCGCACCGCGGAGCGCTGGCTCGGTGCCGGGGCCGCCGCGGTGGTGCTGGGCAGCCTCGCCGTGCGCGAGCCGGAGGCGGCCGAGGCGATCTGCGCGGCCCTGCCCGGCCGCTGCCTGGTCTCGCTGGACGTGCGCGCCGGTGTGGCTCAGGCCCAGGGCTGGACCGAGCCGGCGGGCAACCCCGACGTCCATCTGGAGCGGTGGCGTTCCTGGCCGGTCGCCGGGCTGATCCGCACCGATGTCGCCCTCGATGGGATGCTGAGCGGCCCCGACCTGGAGGGATTGGCCGCCACGGTGCGCGCCTTCCCCGGCCCGGTCTTCGCCAGCGGCGGGGTGAGCACCGTCGACGACCTGGTGCGCCTCCACGAGGTCGGCGCAGCCGGGGCCATCGTGGGCCGGGCCATCTACGAGGGCAGCTTCGACCTGCGCGCGGCGGTCCTGCGCTTCGCCACCCCCGGCGGTGGGCGGTGAGCCGTGGCCCGCGGGTGCTCCGCTCGTGACGCTGGCCAAGCGAGTCATTCCCTGTCTCGACGTGGACCACGGGCGGGTGGTGAAGGGAGTGCGCTTCGTCGACCTCCGTGACTCCGGCGACCCCGCGGAGCTCGCCTCCAGATACGACCGCGACGGTGCCGACGAGCTGGTCTTCCTCGATATCACGGCGAGTACCGAGGCGCGCGACATCCTCCTCGATGCGGTGCGGCGCACCGCCAACTCGGTGTTCATCCCGCTGACCGTGGGCGGAGGTTTGCGCGGCCTCGGGGACGTGGACCGGATGCTTCGCAGTGGCGCCGATAAGGTCTCGCTCAACACCGCCGCGCTGGAACGCCCCGCTCTCATCACCGAGTCGGCTGCGCGCTTCGGGGTCCAGTGCGTCGTGGTGGCGGTCGATGCCCGGCGACATGGGGATGGCTGGCGGGTCTTCTCCCACGGCGGACGCCGTGACACCGGCCGTGACGCCCTGGAGTGGACCGTCGAGGCCGCCGACCTTGGCGCCGGCGAGATCCTGCTCACCAGCATGGATCGGGACGGCACCAGGGATGGCTACGACCTCGAATTGACGGCTGCGGTGTCGAGCCGGGTGGGAGTCCCGGTCATCGCCAGCGGAGGGGCCGGCGAGCCCGAGCACCTGCGCGCCGCGCTGGACGAGGGTGGTGCGGACGCGGCCCTGGCCGCGTCGATCTTCCACGAGGGCATCCATCCCATCGCCGAGACCAAGGGCTACCTGCGCGACCACGGCGTCGAGGTGCGACTGTGAAGGTGACCAAGCTGACCCCGGTGCTCTACGTGCTCGATCTCTACAGCGAGCTGCGCTTCTACAAGGACCTCGGCTTCAGCGTGCTCTATGAGGACGAGGAGTTCCCCGACTTCGTGGTGCTCGCGCAGGGTGACATCGAGTTCTCGATCGCGGTCAGCGAGCGCTTCCGCGCCCGCACCGCCAACGACTCCGTGCTCTGGCAGCTCCAGGTCGACGACCTCGACGAGGCCGCCAACCTCTGCCTGGAGAACGGCTATCCGCAAACCGTGCCGGAGCGGTACTGGGAGCGCGGGGAGGGCTGGGAGATGCGGGTGACCTCGCCCAACGGCTACCAGGTGAGCCTGTTTGCCCGCACTCCGCCGCTGCACGCCGCCGACATGGACAGCCGTGACTGAGCGCTCGGGGCCGGTGACCGTGAGCCCTCCGGGGCGCAGCCCCGACTTCAGCCGGGGCCTGCTGACCGCGGTGGTCCAGGACGCCACCAGCGACGAGGTGCTGATGGTCGCCCACATGGACCAGGAGGCCTACGAGGCGACGGTCAGCAGCGGGCGGGCCACCTTCCACAGCCGCAGCCGAAACCGGCTGTGGGTCAAGGGTGAGCAGAGCGGCAACGTGATGGAGGTCGTCGAGCTGCGCCTGGACTGCGACGGCGACGCCGTGCTGCTGCGGGTGGTGGCATCCGGTCCCGCCTGCCACACTGGTTCCCGTTCGTGCTTCGAGGCAGATCCCGAGACGCCCCGCGGTGAGTGAGGGCGCCGACCGCAGCGGCGGCTACCTTCCCATCGGCGACTACTCGCTGATCGGCGACTGCCGCAGCGCCGCGCTGGTGGGGGTCGACGGCAGCATCGACTGGTGCTGCCTGCCCCGCTTCGACTCGCCCTCCCTCTTTGGTCGCATCCTCGGGGCTCGGCGAGGCGGGTACTGGCAGCTGCGGCCGCGCGGGCCCTTTCGCTCCCGACAGCGCTACGCGGACCGGAGCAACGTCCTCTTCACGTTCTTCTCGACTCCCTCCGGGCTGGTGCGGGTGTGCGACTTCATGCCCATCGACCAGGCGACCATCGAGCATCACGCCCGGCCCCACCGGCTCCCGCGGATCGTGAGGATCGTCGACTGTCTGGCGGGAAGGGTGACCATGGAGCAGCGGCTGGTGCCGCGGCCCGGATACGCAGCATCGGAAGTCGAGTTCGCCGCCGAGGGGCACCGCTACCATGGCGACTTCGCTGGGCTCCATTACTGCGTGGTCTCGACCCAGGAGATGACCGGTCCCGCGCAGACCTTCTCGCTCAGTGTCGGCGACGCGGTGGCAATGGCGCTCCGATGCCAGCACGCGACCGGCGGCTGCTCGGTATCGGAAAACGCCTGGACGGTCGTGCGGGCCCGCCGCACCGTGCTCGAGACCCACCGCTATTGGTGGGGCTGGGTCGACGGGGTCCGCTACACCGGTGACTACCCCGAGCAGGTGTCCCGGTCGGCGCTGGCTCTCAAGCTCATGACCTATGCGCCCAGCGGCGCCATCGTCGCCGCCCCCACCACATCGCTGCCCGAGAAGGTGGGCGGGCGGCGCAACTGGGATTACCGCTTCACCTGGCTGCGCGACGCCTCCTTCACCCTCTTCGGCCTGTTCCAGCTCGGCTTGCACGAGGAGGCGCATGGATTCTTCGACTGGTTGGTCCGCAATGGGATCGGCGGGGCCGTGCGGGTCCAGAACCTCTATCGGGTGGATGGGCACGCCGACGTGACCGAGCGGATTCTGGACCATCTCGCCGGCTATCGCGGCTCGGCTCCGGTGCGGATCGGCAACGGTGCCGCGGACCAGCTCCAGCTCGACGTCTATGGCGAGCTGCTGGACAGCGCCTACCTCTATGCCCGCTTCGGGGGCGAGATCAGCCGCGCGCTGTGGCACGAGTTGCGCGAGGTCGTGGACCTGGCCATCGACCTGTGGGAGCGCCCCGATGCCTCGATCTGGGAGAGCCGCGGGCAGGTCCTCCAGTACACCTACAGCAAGATGATGTGCTGGGTCGCCGTCGATCGTGGCCTGCGCCTGGCGGACCGTTACGGGCTGACCTGTGAGCGCGAGCGCTGGATCGCGGCCCGTCAGGCGATCCACCGTCGGGTCACCCAGGAGGGCTACAGCCGGTCTCGTCGTGCCTTCACCCAGACCCTTGGGGGCCACACCCTTGACGCCGCCCTGCTGCGCGCCAGTCAGGTTCGCTTCCTCGACGATCGTGATCCCCGGGTCATCTCCACGGTTCGGGCGATCGACCGGCACCTCGGCCGGGGGCCGCTGGTCAGCCGGTACCGTCCCGCCGAGATCGACGACGGCGTTGACCATGGTGCTGAGGGTGCCTTCCTGATGTGCTCCTACTGGCTGGTCGACGCCCTCGCCCACGTCGGGGAGGTGGAGCTGGCCCAGCGCCGATTTGAGCGGCTCCTGGGCTTCGCCTCTCCCACCGGACTGTTGGCCGAAGAGGCGGATACCACGACGGGTCAGCTGCTGGGCAACTACCCGCAGGCGTTCACCCACCTGGCCCTGATCGGGGCCGCCGTCAACATCGAGCGGGCGCGCCGCCGCCGCATGGGGGTCTCGGGTCTCCACCGGCCCGCCGACGGCGACCCCACCGGCGGCCCTGCTCGGGGCCGGGCCGCCGCCACCCCAACCCCGCCAGGGTCGCGCTCGCCCATCCGCTCGCGGTCGCGCTGAACCGCCGGCTGCCCGCCGGACGTGTCACAGCTGACGGCGGGAGCAGCCCGAGCGCTCGCGACCACACCTCTCTGGGTGGGACCCAGCGGCCGAGGGTCCCCGCCGTCACCTCGGTCAGCGCCTGAGCGCGGCGGCCCCTATGAGGCGGAACCGACCCCTCATGTGGTGTGGATTGGGGTGGGGCTCTCGCAACGTCGGTGAGCTAAGCGACGAGGTACTCCGTGAGCGCGTTGGTGAGCAGCGGCAGTCCGTGGGCTGGGAGGCATGCATATGCAGGTGGGTATGAAGGTATGAAGGTATGCAGAAGTATGAGGGTATGCAGAAGTATGAGGGTGTGCAGAAGTATGAGGGTATGAAGGTATGAACCCGTGAGCCAACGCATGCCGCACCGCGGGACCGGTCCCGCTCGAGCGGCGAGACCGGCGCCCAAGCCCTCGCAGCCCCTCCCGACCAGCCCGTACCCCGTTGATGGCCGCCTGTCACCACCTCCAGGCGGTGGCTGGAGAGCTGCCCGCCAGGTCGAATCCGGGATCCTCCACCGGTTGGAACGCGGACTCCACGGCGATCCGGCCTGGGCCCGTGCAGCGCAGCCAGAGGTAGCGGTCTCCCCACGCCCGCCAGGTTCGCCAGGTTCCGCTCGGGTGCTCGAAGTGGAGCTGCATCGACACCGAGATGTCCTTGTAGAGAAGCGCGGTTGGCTTGACCAGCACCGTCTGCCCGGGGGCGAGCTGGCGCACGAATGAGTTGCCCTTGGCATGCAGCAGCACCAGCCCGGGCCGCTGCTGGGCGGTGAAGCGGTCGAGAAACTGGCCCATCGGGAAATGGGTCTCTCGCTCCATCTCGTTGCCCTTGCGCTGAACGGTGCCGAACCAGATCCCGCTCTGCTCCCACGTGTAGGAGGTGGTCCCGCTGGCGATCAGCATGGTGTGTTCGCGCACCTGGACCGCGGTTCCGACCTGGATCGGCAGGGCGACGATCTCCCCGGCCGCATCCTCGCTGAACGCGATGTGGCCTTGCCCCGAGGCCTGGCACATGACCAGCGGCATCCCCGCCAGCATTCGCTTCCAGCCGCTTTGCATGCGCATGGTCTCGACGTTCACCCCGTCCTCGCGCCAGAGCAGCACGTGGTGGCTGAAGTACACCGACTCACCACCATCCAGGGCCACATCGGCGACCGGCACGATGGTGCCCTCGATCTGGCATTTGGACTGCCCGAACTGGATCCGGGCCATGTCCTTGACGGACGGGAGCTGGCTCCAGCCAGCGGTGTCCTGGACCCTGCGGACGTCGACCGGGGCTCCGCAGGACGGGCAGCTCTGGCCGGGGTCCTGGCTTGACATCCCGCACCACTGGCAGGTGTAGTTGCCGGCCGGGCCGTCCGTGGGCCCGGCGGCTCCTGGCGGCATCGCCGGAGCGTCGGGAGACTGCTGGACTGGCGGGCCCTGTGACGGCGGGGCCTGCGCCGGCGGGCCTCCCGGCATCCCCGGCGGCGGGCCATATCCGGGTTGACCCGGAAACGGGAAGGGGAATCCTCCGGGCAGGTTGCGTGGCCAGCGGAGCCCGCCAGGCAGCCGAAACGGCCCCGGGCCGGCGGGTGGCTGAGGAGGGTAGGGAACTCCAGGCGGGGGGCCGTAGCCGGGTGGCGGGCCCTGCGGGGAACCTGGCGGTGGGCCTTGCGGCGGGCCCTGCCCGGGGTCGGATCCCGGATAGCCGGGCGGCGGGTTGGTGGCCATGCCGGTTTCCCTCCGCTACTCGGTCTGGTGGTGGACGTACATCGACTGGATGCCCACCCGGCCCGGCCCGGCCATCCGGACCAGGTGCATCCCCTGGCCACCGAACATCCCCGAGGTGAGCTTCTGGGTCTCCACCGTCATCTGCACCGATGAGTCCTTGTAGAGGTAGGCCCCCGGCTCCAGCAGGATCGACTGACCGGCCGCGAGCTGCCGCTCGAAGACGTTGCCGTAGCCGTGCAGGATGAGCAGCCCCGGTTGGGCGGCGACGAAGCGGTCCATGAACATCCCCGTGCCCCCGAAGAGGGCGGTGCGAAGGCCCTGAACCTTGGTGTACGAGTACTGAACGGTGTGGGAGGCGAGCAGGAAGGCGTGCTCGCGGACATCCAGCTCCATGTTCGGAGCCAGGGGGAGCACCACCAGCTCCCCGGTCGCATCCCGGGAGAAGGCGATCCTCCCCGGGCCCCGGGCGATGGTCACGATGTGGGGCATCCCGGCGAAAGAGCGCTTCATCATCCCCTGGAGGGACATGACGCTGACCGGGACGGTCTCCTCCTTCCAGAGCATCACGTGATGCTCGAAGAAGATGCCGTCCTGCGGGGAGAGGGTGATCTCGGCGACCGGGACCAGCTCGCCCTCGACCTGGCAGCTCGAGGACCCGAAATGGAACTCGGTCATGTCCCGGAGCCGCGGGGCCTCCCGCCACCCTGAATCGGAGACCAGGTTGCGGACGTCCAGCGGCGCCCCGCAGGTCGCGCAGCTCTGGGATCCGACCGGGTTCTGTGCCCGGCACCACTGGCACTCGACGCGCTGGCCGACGGCTTCCATGACGATCCTCCCTCTGAAGCGGGCCGGGCCATGGTACCGGCCGCCGCGGAGGTTCGTCACGGGTCATGGGGGGCCATGTGCGGGCGGGTGCCGCCTGCGGCTTCGGCCTGCCCGCATAAACATGCACGTGCCACGTATAATCCCTCGCACGATGCCCGCCGCCTCGATCCGCGCCGCCGTCTGCGGGGCCACCGGCTACCTGGGCGCGCAGTGCGCCGAGATCCTCGACCGCCATCCCGCCATCGAGCTGACCAGGGTTCTCGCCCGCAGTGCCGCCGGAACCCCCTTCGCCGCCGCCGTCCCGGGGAGCCGGGTCAGCCTGGAGGTGGAGGGCGGCCTCGATGTCGGCGATGCCGACGTGGTCTTCGCCGCCCTGCCCCACACCGTCGCCGCCGCCCACGCCCGCGAGTGGTTGAGCGCCGGCCGGGTGGTGGTGGACATGAGCGCCGACTTCCGGCTTCGCGACCCCGCCGCCTACACCAGGTGGTACGGGATCGAGCACCCCGCCGCCGATCTCTGCGAGGAGGCCGTCTACTCGCTGGTGGAGCTGCGGCGCGAGGCGATCGCGGCAGCCGACCTGCTGGCCATCCCGGGCTGCTACCCGACAGCCTCTCTGCTGGCCGCGGTCCCCGCACTCCGCGAGGGGCTGGTGGAGCCAGATGTGACCGTGGACGCCAAGAG
This sequence comes from uncultured bacterium, assembly GCA_963716555.1. Classification (GTDB taxonomy): domain Bacteria; phylum Chloroflexota; class Dormibacteria; order Aeolococcales; family Aeolococcaceae; genus JAJZNI01. The sequence goes on from CAVQTJ010000018.1 coordinate 203,079, forward strand.
CGGGGTGAGCGGAGCGGGGCGCTCACCCGCGCTCGCCTATCACTTCCCCGAGGTCAACGAATCAGTCAGGGCCTATGGGGTCGACGGCCACCGCCACAAGAGCGAGATGCTCCAGGAGCTGGGCGCTGCCGCCGGCCGGCCGGTACGGCTCACCTTCGTGCCCCACCTGATCCCGATGAGCCGGGGCATCCTGGCCACCGTCTACCTTCGGCCCCTGGCCGGACGGGACGTGGCCGACGTCACCGAGCTGATGCGCGGCTTCTGCGCCGCCAACCCCTTCCTGCGCTACCAGGACCAGCCGCCCGCCACCAAGTCGGTGACCGGCAGCAACGTCGCCGCCCTCAACGTCACCGACCAGGACGGGGTCGCGGTGGTGACCGTCGCCGAGGACAACCTGGTCAAGGGCGGCGCCGGCCAGGCGGTCCAGGCGGCCAACGTACGCCTCGGGCTCGGCGAGACGGCAGGGCTCCGGGACGCCTCGCCATGGCCCTGAGCGAGGTCCAGGCGGGCCGGGTGACGAACGCATTCGCGAGCGGGGTCTGCGCCCCGCTGGGGTTCACCTCCGGGACCGCCGCCGCCGACATCAGGGGCGACGGCTCGAGCCGCGACGACATCGCGGTGGTGGCCAGCGAACAGCCCTGCGCGGCGGCCGGCGTCTTCACCAGGAACCGAGTCAAGGCCGCTCCGGTGCTGATCTCCCAGCTCACCCTCAAGCGCGGCACCGCGCTCCACGCGGTGGTGCTCAACGCCGGCAACGCCAATGCCTGCACCGGGGCCCAGGGGCTGCGGGATGCGCTGAGGATGTGCGCGATCTGTGCCGACTCGCTGGGCCGCGACCCGGTGGAGGTGCTGGTGTGCAGCACCGGGGTGATCGGCCTCCGGCTGCCCATGGACCGGCTCTCCGAGGGCATCCGTCGCGCCGCCCGCAGCGTCTCGCGCGATGCCGGAGAGGCCGCGGCGCGGGCGATCATGACCACCGACACCGTCCCCAAGATGGCCGGGGCGAGCTTCACCCTCGACGGCATCGAACACCGAGTCGGCGGCATGGCCAAGGGTGCGGGGATGATCCACCCCGACATGGCCACCCTGCTGGCGGTGGTGACCACCGACTCCGACGTCGCCGCCAGAGACCTGCAGTCGCTGCTCGGCGAGGTCGCCGACTCCAGTTTCAATGCGATCACCGTCGACGGTGACACCTCCACCAACGACACCCTGATCGCGCTCGCCAACGGCGCCGCCGGCGGCCCCCGGCTCGAGCCGGCACAGCCCGGCTTCGCCGCCCTGCGCGAGGCGTTCCTGAAGGTGTGCGAGCAGCTTGCGGAGCAGGTGGTGGCCGACGCCGAGGGCGCGACCAAGCACTTCCGGGTCAATGTCATCGGGGCCGCCGACGATGCCGAGGCGCGCCTCGCCGCCCGCACCGTGGCGGTCTCGCCGCTGGTGAAGACAGCCATCCACGGCGCTGATCCCAACTGGGGCAGGATCGTCATGGCGCTCGGCCGCAGCGGTGCCCAATTCACCCTCGATCGCTGCCGGGTCACCATCGCCGGGACCACCGTGTTCGAGCGGGGCGCTCCCACCGAAGCCGACCTCACCGCGGTGAGGCGGGTCCTGCGGGAGCAGCGAATCGACATCGACATCGATCTGGGTGGCGGCGACGGGCGCAGCCACGCTTGGGGCTGCGACCTGACCGCCGACTACGTGCGCATCAACGCGGAGTACACCACATGACCGTCCACACCGAGACCATGGCCGAGCGGATCCGTCGCGCCGAGGTGCTGCTCGAGGCTCTGCCCTACATTCGCCGCTTCTTCGGTCACACGCTGGTGATCAAGCTTGGCGGCGCTGCGATGGGGGAGGATGTGGACGCATTCCTCCAGGATGTGGTCCTGCTCCGCTTCGTCGGCATGCGCCTGGTGCTGGTCCACGGGGGTGGACCGGAGATCACCGCCTGGCAGAAGCGGCTGGGCATCGAGCCCCGCTTCGTCAACGGGCTGCGGGTCACCGACGCCCGGACCATGGAGGTGGTGAAGATGGTGCTCACCGGCAAGATCGGTCCCGACCTGGTCAGCCGGATCCACCACCTCGGGCGGCCAGGCGGTGGGGCTGAGCGGCGAGGATGGGCCCACCCTGCTGGTGCGCCCCCGCGGGGTCGAGGACGGGCATGACCTGGGCTTCGTCGGCGAGGTCGACCAGATCAACCCCGAACCCATCCAGGCGGTGCTCGAGCAGGGGAGGATTCCCGTGATGGCGTCGGTGGGCCTGGGCCTGGACGGCGAGGCCTACAACGTCAACGCCGACACCGTGGCCGCCGAGCTGGCGGTCGCCCTGCACGCCACCAAGCTCATCCTGCTCACCGACGTGGAGGGCGTGCGCGACGGCGGCGGAGAGCTGCTGAGCTCGGTGAACCGGGCCACCGCTGACCGGCTCATCGAGAGTGGCGCGGTCAGCGGGGGCATGATCCCCAAGCTGCGCGCCGCGCTGCGCGCGCTGGACGCAGTCGAGGCCGCGCACATCATCGACGGTCGGGTCTCGCACTCGCTGCTCCTCGAGCTGCTCACCGAGAGCGGCGTCGGCACCATGGTGACCCCATGAGCGGCTCCGCTGTGGAGATGAGCGCCACCCTCTCGGCCATCGAGGAGCGCGCTCGCACCGTGCTGATGTCCACCTACACGCGCCTGCCGGTGGCCCTGCGCGAGGGGCGGGGCTGCACCGTCGTCGACGTCGACGGTCGCGAGTACCTGGACATGGTGGCCGGCATCGCGGTGAACGTCCTGGGTCACGCGCACCCGGCCGTGCTGCGGGCCGTGGAGGAGCAGGCGAGGCGTGCCATTCACCTGAGCAACCTCTACTTCTCCGAGCCTCAATTGGATGCTGCCGAACGCCTGGTCGCCACCGCCTTCCCCAGCCGGGTGTTCTTCGGCAACAGCGGGGCGGAGGCGGTCGAGGGCGCCATCAAGCTCGCCCGCAAGTGGGGACGGCTGCACCGCGACGGGGCGAGCACCATCGTGTGTGCGCGCGGCGCCTTCCACGGCCGCACCCTGGGCGCCCTGGCCGCCACCGCCAACCGCCGCTATCGGGAGGCTTTCGAGCCGCTGCCGCGCGGATTCGTCCATGTCGCGTTCGACGATGTGGCGGCGGTCGAGGAGGCGGTGGACGACCGCACCGTGGCCATCCTGATGGAGCCGATCGAGGGCGAGTCCGGTGTCCACCCGATGAGTGACGAGACCCTCAGAGGGCTGCGCCGCATCTGCGACCAGCACGACCTGCTGCTGATCCTCGACGAGATCCAGAGCGGCATGGGCCGGACCGGAAGGTGGTGGGCCCACCAGCACACCGCGGTGGTTCCCGACGTCATGACCGTGGCCAAGGGTCTGGGAGCGGGGCTGCCCATCGGGGCGCTGCTCGCCGGACCGCGGGCCGACGTGCTCGAGGCCGGCGACCACGGCTCCACCTTCGGAGGCGGTCCGCTGGTCACCGCCGTGGCCGCAGCCGTGCTGCGCACCATAGATGAGGACGATCTTGTCTACAACGCGGAACGAATGGGGGCGCATCTCAGCGCCGGGCTGCGCGGGCTCGCCGAGCACGGGGCTCCGATCGCCGGACTGCGCGGGCGCGGGCTGATGCTCGGGGTTCTCCTCGACCGGCCGATCGCCCCCCAGGTGGTCCGCGCCGCGCTCGGTCACGGGCTGATCGTCAACGCCACCGGAGACCAGGTGCTCCGGCTGGTCCCGCCGCTGATTCTCACCGAGGCCGAGGCCGACGAGGCGGTGCGGCGGCTGGGCAGCGCGATGGAGGAGGTATGAGCGTGAGCTCGGCTCTCCGGCCCGCCGGCAAGGCCGAGCGGCAGCTCGCCATCGCCGAGCTGATCCGGGTCCGCAAGGTGCGGACCCAGGACGAGATCGTGGCCGCCCTGCATCAGCGCGGCCTGGAGGTGACCCAGGCCACGGTGTCGCGGGACATCCGCGAGCTGGGTCTCGCCCGGGTGCACGACCCGGACGGGCTGCGCTACGTGCTCACCGGTTCCGACGACCCCTCACCGGTGAGCACCCGGCTGCGCGCGGTGATGCGCGAGCACGTCCGCTCCGTCGAGTTCGTGGAGCACATCGGGGTGGTGCACACCCGGCCGAGCAGCGCCCCGCTGGTGGCCGCGGTGATCGATGCAGCGCACTTCGAGGAGGTGGCCGGCACCGTGGCCGGAGACGACACCGTGCTGGTGGTGGTGCGCACCCGGCCCGCGGCGCGGCGCCTCGCCGAGCGCCTGCGCGGCAGCATCGAGGCCGCGGCGCGATGAGCCCGCGTCGCCGCTGTGTCCTCGCCTACTCAGGGGGTCTCGACACCTCGGTCTCGATCCGCTGGCTGCAGGAGCGCCTCGGCTACGAGGTGGTCACCTGCACCGCCGACATCGGCGAGGCCAAGGACATCGAGGCGGTCACCGACCGAGCCCTGCGCAACGGTGCCAGCGCCGCCTACGCGGTCGACGCCCGGCGCCTCTTCGTCGAGGAGTTCTGCTTTCCCACCCTCGCCGCCTCGGCGATGTACGAGGGTGCCTACCCGCTGGCCACCGCCCTGGCGCGGCCGCTGATCGCCAAGATCCTGGTCGACGTGGCCCGCGATGAGGGTGCCGAGGCGATCGCCCACGGCTGCACCGGCAAGGGCAACGACCAGGTGCGCTTCGACGTCGCCACCGCCGCCCTGGCACCCGAGCTCGAGGTCGTGGCCCCGGTGCGCGACTGGGACATGGGCCGTCCCCAGGAGATCGACTATGCGCGCGAGCACGGCATCGAGATCCCGGTGACCCAGGAGTCCCCGTATTCGGTCGACGCCAACCTCTGGGGCCGCAGCGTCGAGGCCGGTCCGCTGGAGAATCCCTGGCGCGAGCCCGCCGAGGAGGTCTACGCCTGGACCGCCGAGCCGTCCGGCGCCCCCGCCGAGGGAGCGGTGGTCGCCCTGGCCTTCGAGCGGGGCATCCCCATCGCCCTGGACGGCGAGCCGCTCGCCGGCGAGGAGCTGGTCACCCGCCTCAACGCCCTGGCCGGGGCCCACGGCGTGGGACGGATCGACCATGTCGAGAACCGCCTGGTGGGGATCAAGTCGCGCGAGGTCTACGAGGCGCCGGCCGCCACCGTGCTGCATGCCGCCCACACCGCCCTGGAGACCCTCACCCTGGGCCGCGACGTCTTCCAGCTCAAGCGCCAGCTCGCCGGCGAGTGGGCGCGGCTGGTCTATGACGGGCTCTGGTTCGGCCAGCTGCGCAGCGCTCTCGCCGCCTTTGTCCGGGTCACCCAGGAGCCGGTCTCCGGGGAGGTCCGGCTGCGCCTGCGCCGGGGCACGGTCACGGTGACCGGCCGGCGCGCTCCCGGGTCCCTCTACCGCGAGGAGCTCGCCACCTACGACCGCCGCCAGGACGTGTTCGACCACTCTGCGGCGCGGGGGTTCATCGAGATCTTCGGCCTGGCGCTGCGCACCCAGGCGCGCATCCAGGGGGCGTTGGAGGACAGCGGTCCCCTGCCCCTGGAGCGCCGGGTCAAGCGACCCTGATGCCGCGGCCGTCGGCGCCGCCCCCCCGGCGGGCGGCCACCAAGGTCTGGGAGGGGCGGCTCGGGTCGGGCACCGACCGGCGGGTGGAGGAGTACACCTCGAGCCTCCCATTCGACCGCAGGCTCTGCTGCGGAGGACATCGAGGGGTCGCTGGCCCATGCGCTGATGCTCCGCGAGGTCGGGCTGCTCACCGCCCGGGACCATCGCGCCATCGCCGCCGGGTTGCGGGCCGATCCGCCGGGAGCTGGAGCGCGGTGAGTTCGACGTCGATCCCGCCGACGAGGATGTCCACACCGCCGTCGAGCGCCGCCTCCACGAGCTGGCCGGCCCGGTGGCGGGGCGGCTGCACACCGCCCGCAGCCGCAACGACCAGGTGGCGACCGACCTCCGGCTCTGGTGCCGGCGCAGGGTCGCTGAGCTGATGCTCGGCTGCGCGGGCCTCCAGGAGGCGCTGATCCGCCGCGCCCGCGACCACCGCAGCACCCCGCTTCCCGGCTACACCCACACCCAGCGTGCCCAGGTGGTCTCGCTCGCTCACCACCTCCTCGCCCATGTCGAGGCGCTGCAGCGCGACATCGAGCGGCTCGAGGGCGCGGGCCGGCGCGCCGACGTCGCTGCCCCTGGGAAGCGGAGCCCTGGCCGGCACCACCCTGCCCATCGACCGGGGGGTGGCGCGCCGCGAGCTGGGCTTCGCCGCCCTCAGCGCCAACAGCCTGGACGCCGTCTCCGACCGGGACTTCGCGGTCGAGCTGGTCTTCGCCTGCGCCCTGCTGATGGTCCACCTCTCCCGCCTCGCCGAGGAGCTGGTGCTCTGGACCACCACCGAGTTCGGGTTTGCCGAGCTGCCCGACGCCTACGCCACCGGCTCCTCGCTGATGCCCCAGAAGAAGAACGCCGACGTCTGCGAGCTGGCCCGGGCCCGAACCGGCCGGACCACCGGCGACCTGGTGGCCCTGCTGACCGTCCTCAAGGGCCTCCCCCTCGCCTACGACCGCGACCTCCAGGAGGACAAGGAGCCGCTCTTCGACGCGGTCGACACCGCCCTGCAGACCCTCGGCATCCTCGCCGAGGTGGTGGTGAAGATGCGATTCGACGTGGCGGCGATGCGCCGGGCCGCCTCCGACCCGATGCTGCTGGCCACCGACGTTGCCGAGTACCTGGTGCTCCGGGGCATGCCCTTTCGCGAGGCCCACCTGCTGATCGGGGCGGCGGTGCGCCGCTGCGTCGCCGAGCGGCGCACCCTCGCCGACCTCAGCCTCGAGGAATGGCGGCGGATCTCCGAGCTCTTCGACGACGGAGTGCTCGGTCTCTTCGACGTCGACGCCGCCCTGCGCCGGCGCGAGCTGCCCGGGGGCCCCGGACCACGCTCGGTGGGACGCGCCCTGACCCGGGCCACGGCGATGGTTGCCGGGACCCGCAGGGCCGCCGCCCGGTCAGGGGTACCGCCGCTAACCTGACCGGCCATGGACCGTCCCGTCCTCGTGGTCGGCGATGTGCAGGGCGACCACGAACGCCTCGCCGAGGCCCTCGCCGCCTATCCCGAGGACGCTGTCGACACCATCTTCCTGGGCGACTTCTTCACCGGAGGGAGGCAGGGTGACGCGGGCGGTTACCGATCGGCCCGGATCGCCATGCGGCGGCGCCAGAGCCGGGCCATCCTGGGCAACCACGACCTGCTGGTGATGGCCCTGCTCGAGGAGCGGCGTCACGGCGGCGCTCGTCTGCGGGCCGGTGACGGCGAGCTGCTGGAGGCGATCTGGCTGCGCCGCCGCGGTGACCCCGCCGACCTCGATGCGCTGGACGCCGACACCGAGCTGGAGGCCTGGCTTCGCGGGCTTCCGGTCATGCTGCTCCTGGCCGACTCCACCCTGGTCCAGCACACCGACGATGACGAGGGCTACACGAGCCTCGGTGGCAGCGTCGAGGAGGTGAACCGCGAGGCCGGGTCGCTGCTCGCCCGCCGGCCCGGCGGTGTGCTCCTGCTCCTCCGTCACCTGATCGGCCGCCGCGCCTTCAATGATCCGGAGCGCCTCGAAGCCCACCTGCGCCGTTTCGGTGCCCGGCGGGTGATCCATGGCCACACCCCCCACTGGGGAGATGGGCCGGACGTTCGCCAGCAGGGGAGGGTGATCGGATTCGACGGCCGTTTCTCTCGATTCTGGGGACGCGAACCAGGTGAGGAGGCGGGCCCGGTCATGGCCACGGTGGCGCTGCTACCGCCCCTCCGGCCGTCTGCCCCAGCCGGCGAACCGGATTTGTCCTAAACCCCGTCCTCGCCACGGTCCAGCGCCCCGCCGTGCAGCCTCGGCATCCCCTCCTCGACCGCGAAGCGCGTCTCGCAGATCGGGCACTCGACGTGCGGGGCCAGCTCGTCATCGAGCGGGGGCAGCAGCTCGGTGGAGCAGTGCGGGCACACCAGCACCTGCGGCTCGATCTCCGCCTCGCGGCGCATCGCCAACCCCACCTCCGCAAGGTCGACGGCGACCGCCTGGCACTCGGCGCAGACAAAGGTCGCCTGGCTGTCGTCGTGGTCCAGATACCGGCGCCCAGAGTCGACGTGGAGGGGTGCGTTGAGCGCCTCGAATCGCCCTCCGGTGCAGCCGTTGGGGCACTGCAGGTCGCCGCGGCGGCCGCGCTCCATCACCGCTGGCGAAGCAGCTGGGCCAGCCTCCCCAGCGGCGGCGCCTCACCGGCGGTCACATAGGCGGTGACCACCAGGGAGAGGAGCATCACCTTGAGGACCTGGAAGTGGGCGGATGGATCACGGGCCTCGATCAGCGCCCCCATGACAATGCCCTCGACCGAGGCGGCGATGGTGGCGGCGAGGTCGCCGGGAGGGGCGATGCTGTAAGCGGGAAGCCGGCCCAGCACCGGCCGCACCTCGGTCTCGACATCCTCCACGAATCGGCTCCGCAGGGCCTGGCAGCGCTTCCCGATGGCGGCGTTGGAGAGGCCCAGCATGTAGAGGTCGAGGAGCAGGCGCCACCGCTGCGGATGTGCGGCGCACTGCCGCTCGGCAGCGTCCAGGGCCGCCACCAACCTCTCCAGCGGATCCTCGATGCCGGCCACCGCGCGGGTCCAGGTCCCGGCCAGGTCGGAGCCAAGCTCCTCGACCACGCCCACCAGCAGCGCCTCCTTGGAGTCGAAGTAATAGTGGAGGAGGCCCTGAGCGACCCCCGCCTCCCGGGCGATCTCCTTCAGCGAGGTCTCGGCGTAGCCGCGGCGGCCGAGCACCGAGATGGCCGCCCGGATGATCTCGGTGCGGCGTCGCCTGGGGTCCTCAGCCGGATCGGCGAGGGCCCGGCCGGCCAGCTCTCGCGCCGGGGCCTCGGTGCTCATCGCCGGCAATGATGCATCGCCGCAACGATGGGTGGAACGACCTGGCCGAATTTGCCTCGCCCTTGCCCACCGGGCAGGCGGCGTCCCGAAGCGGTGCCGCTCCCGCGTGGATTGGTCGCCCAACCAAGCACCCGTCGCCGAGCGCCGCGCCTGGCCCCCCGGACCTCAGCCGGTGACCACCGAGGCGGCGTGCATGGCCAGGCCGAATGCCCCGGGTCCGGAATGGCACCCGAGGACCGCGCCCACCTCCACGATCCGGGGCGGCTCGGAGGTGATCTCGGCCACCCGGTCGGCCACGGTCCTGGCCTGGTCGGGGCTCGCCGCGTGGGCCACGATGGCCCGGGTGGGGCCCCACTTCCGGGCGCAGGTCGCCACCTCGTCCACCAACCGGTCCAGGGCCCGGGGATAGGTGCGGACCCGGTCCACGGCCTCGACCTTGCCATCTTCCACGGCGAGGATCGGCTTGATGTTGAGGACGCTGCCCAGGAAGGCCCTCGCCCCACCGATGCGGCCTCCCCGCCGCAGGTACTCGAGGGTCTCCACGGTGAAGACCAGGCGCTGCGCAGCGCGAAGCCGGGCGAGTGCCGCCACCACCGAGTCGGCGTCGCCCCCCTGATCCCTCAGCGCCATCGCCACCGCGACCGCCGCGGTGTGCCCGGGGCCCACGGTCCTGGTGTCCACCACCCGGATGTCCAGGTCGGGAAGCGCCTCCCGGGCCTGGACCGCGGACGAATAGGTCCCACTCAGCTCCGCCGAGATCGTGGTGCAGACCACCGGCTGCCCCCCGGCCGCGACGCGGCGAAAGACCTCCTCGAACTCAGCCGGGGTTGGCTGAGAGGTCCGCGGGTGGTGGCGGTCGGTGCGCATCCGGCGATAGAACTCCGCGGTTGAGATCTCCACCCCGTCGAGGAGCTCCTGCTCCCCGAAGATCACCCGCAGGGGGACGATGGCGATGTCGTTGGCCTGGCCGTAGGTGGGGTCGAGGTCGGCGGTGCTGTCGCACACCAGCTGCACGGAGCTCATCGGCGCGATCGTAACCAGTCCGAGGAACCTCTGAGGCGGCACACTAGAATTCGGCCCGATGCTCCTGGCCGTGGACGCGGGCAACACCGACACCGTGGTCGGGGTCTTCGACGGCGACCGGATGGTGACCGACTTCCGGCTTCACACCGAGGCCCGCGCCACCGGCGCCGAGCTCGGCCTCCTGCTGGTCTCCCTGCTCCGGGCGGCAGGGGTCGATCCGACCTCCATCTCCGCGGTGGCGGTGAGCAACGTGGTTCCGGCGCTGTCGCGCAGCCTCGAGGACATGTCCCGCGAACACTTCGGGGGGCCGCCGCTGGTGGTCGGGCCGGGGATCCGCACCGGCATCCGCATCCTCTACGACGACCCATCCCAGGTGGGCGGGGACCGGATCGCCAACGCCATCGCGGTCCACCACCTCCACGGGGGTCCGGCGATCATCTGCGACTTCGGCACCGCGACCACCGTCGACGCCATCGACGCGGCGGGCAACTACCTGGGCGGAGCCGTGGCTCCGGGACTGCTGGTCAGCCATGACGCCCTGATGGAGCGGGCGGCGCGGCTCTCGCGGGTCGACCTCGCGGCGCCCGAGACGGTGCTCGGTCGCAACACGCGGGCGTCGCTCCAGGCTGGGCTCATCTTCGGCTACGCGGGTCTGGCCGACGGGCTGGTCGGCCGGATGCGGCGGGAGATGGGGGGCAGCGCCAAGCTCATCCTGACCGGCGGCCTGGCTCCGCTGATGGCCGGCCTGATCTCGGGAGTGCACGCCACCGACCAGCGCCTGACCCTGATCGGGCTCCGTCTCCTCCACGAGCTGAACGCGAGCTGACCGCCACTTCCGCCTGAGCCTCCGCGTCAGGCGCGCCGGCGCGGATGGCCCGCGCAACCGGTCGCCCGGGGGCTACCCTGGCAAGGTGCGGACCCTTCTTCATCGGCACCCGTCTCGGGTCGTGGTGGTGGAGCCGGACGCCAGCTGGGCCGACCGCTTCGAGGCGGAGCGAGGTCCACTGGAGCGGCTGCTCGGCCCCTGGCTCGACGGCGGCCTCCACCACGTCGGCTCCACGGCGGTCCCCGGTCTCCCCGCCCGGCCGATCGTCGACATCCTCGCCGGGGTGAGCTCACCCGAGGCGGCGGCTCAGGCCGCCGCCGCCCTGGAGGGCGCCGGTTGGCGGTCTCTCCCGGACTCGGCCGACGGCGGCCTCCGGCTCTGCAAGCCGTCGCCCGAGCACCCCGAGTACGAGCTCGAGCTGCTCCCGGCCGGCTCCCCGCGCTTCGCCGAGCGGCTGGAGCTTCGCGAGGCGCTGCGTGAGGATCCCGTGCTGGCCGAGGCGTTCGGGGTCCTCAAGCGTGAGCTCGCCGCCCGCGCCCCCCGCGACGGCCGGGGGTTTGCCGAGGCCAAGTCGGGGTTCATCGCCGGCGTTCTCCGCGGCCGTTCCGAGAGCCGCGACCCCGCCGGCACGCCTCCGCCGGAGCCGCGGCAGGGCGGGTGACCGCCGCGGCAGGCCCGGCCCCGGCAACCACGGGGCTCGACACCGGCCGGGTGGGCCGGCTCCGAGTCGGCCACCTCGAGCTGGACTCGCCGGTCCTGGTCGCGCCCATGGTCGGGATCACCGATTCGCCCTTCCGGCGCCTGGCCCGCGAGCTGGGCGCCGGCCTGGTGTCGGCGGAGATGGTCGCCGCCGAGGCGGTGGTCCGCCTCATCCCCAGAACCATGGAGCTTCTGACGCTTCGAGGCGGGGGTGCGCCCGGTCGCCGCCCAGCTGGTCGGCAACGATCCAGCGCTCATGGCCGAGGCCGCCGCCATCTGCGCGGCGAGGGGGGCGGAGGTGGTCGACGTCAACCTGGGCTGCCCGGTGCCCCGGGTCACCGGACGGGGATCGGGGGCGGCGCTGGCCCGCGACGTGGCGGCCACCGCCCGGGTGGTCGGGGCCATGGTTGACGCGGTGGGCGTCCCGGTGACCGCCAAGATGCGGCTGGGTTGGGACCACGCGTCGATCAATGCCGTCCAGCTGTCCCGCGCCCTGGAGGACGCCGGGTGCGCCATGGTCACCATCCACGGGCGCACCCGGGCGCAGCGCTACCTCGGCGAGGCGGACTGGCGGGAGATCGTTCGGGTCAAGGAGTCGGTTTCGATCCCGGTGGCGGGCAGCGGCGACGTCGGCGACGTCCGCGAGATGAGGCGCCGGCTGCGCCACGGCGACGTCGACGGCGTGGTGATCGCCCGGGGAGCCCTCGGCAACCTCTGGCTGATCCGCCAGGCCAGCCATCACGTGGCGACCGGTGAGCTGCTTCCCGAGCCCGAGCTTCGCCGAGCGGATCGCGCTGACCCGACGCCACCTCGACCTGCTCATCGAGCACTACGGGGAGCGGCGCGCCCTGGTGGTGGGTCGCAAGTACGTGGCCTGGACGGTCAAGGGGTGCAGCGGGGCCGCCCGTTTGCGCGCCATGGTGCAGAACCTGGAGACCCGCGCCGACCTCGATGCCCTGCTCGCCCAGGCGCTGGCGGCGGGCCCCGGCCCCGCCGGCTGGTTTCAGCCCGTCTTCACGAGCGGCGACGGCTGAGCGCGGCGCCAGGGGCTGGCCGCATGCGGACCGCGGGCGCAGGGCGCCGACGCCGCTGCCAAGATGTCAAAAAAGAGGGCGCCCCTGGAAGACCAGAGACGCCCCGAGAGGGGGGGCAAATCGAGGCGGTCCCCTGGACCGCTGACCTGATGATAAGGAGCTTATCAGATCCAGGTCAACCGGGTGGGGTCAGTTTGTTACTTGAACGTCGCCACCATCGTTTCACCCTGGAGCGCCTATACTCCGCTGCTTCCTCCCTCCCTGACGCGCCGGGGGGCGCTCGGGTTCCATTCATTCAGTCACGCAAAGGTCCCACCACTCATGGACAAACCGGTGTTGCTCACCAAGGAAGGCCTTGACAGGCTTCAGGCGGAGCTCGAAGAGCTCACCACCGTTCGGCGCAGCGAGATCGCCGAGAGGATCAAATACGCCAAGGACTTCGGCGACATCACCGAGAACGCGGAGTACGAGGACGCCAAGAACGAGCAGGGGATGCTCGAGGGGCGGATCCTCACCCTCGAGGCCATGCTCCGCAACGCGGTGATCATCGAGCAGGCCCAGGACGCCGGCGTGGTCCAGGTGGGCTCCACCGTGGATGTCAAGGACGAGTTCGGCAACCAGTCCTTCACCATCGTGGGCCCCGCCGAGGTGGACGTCGCCTCGGGGCGGATCTCCATGGAGTCGCCGGTCGGCAAGGCGCTGCTGGGGCGCCGGATCGGAGAGCGGATCACCGTCCAGAGCCCGGGCGGAGCGCGCCAGCTCCAGGTCGTCGCCGTCCACTGAGGGGCGGCGCCGGCCGCAGCCGCATCGAAGCCACCGCCTGTTGGCGCAAGCTCTGCAGGACTCATGCCCGGCGACGATCCCTTCATGGCCGAAAGACGGCGCAAGGCCGCCGCCCTCGCGTCACTGGGCTTCGCCCCGTACAACGTCGACTTCCAGCCCGACCACACCCTGGCGGAGGCGCGCCGGGAGCTGGAGGATTGGGAGGCGGGCCAGGCCCAGGACGGCGCCGAGGGACCACCGGTCGAAGGTCGCGGGCCGGCTGATGCTGCACCGCCTGCAGGGCAGGAGCTGCTTCTCCCACCTGGAGGACCAATCCGGCCGCCTCCAGATCTGGTTCCGCCTCGACCGTCTCGGCGAGCCGGGGTTCGCCGCGGTTCGGCTGCTCGACCTCGGGGACATCGTCGGGGTGGAGGGGACCCTGATGCGGACCAAGCGCGGCGAGCCCACCGTCCTCGCATCCAGCCTCCGCCCCCTGGTCAAGGCGCTGCGCCAGCCCCCCGAGAAGTACCACGGGCTCCAGGACCAGGAGACCCGCTACCGCAAGCGCTACTACGACCTGATGTCCAGCCTGGCCCAGCGCCGCCATTTCCAGTCCCGGACCGAGGTGCTGCGCTCGGTGCGCAGGACCCTCGACGGGCGCGGATTCATGGAGGTGGAGACGCCCATCCTCCAGCTGATCCCGGGGGGCGGGCACGCGGTGCCGTTCCGCACTCATTGGAACGCGCTGCACACCGACGTGTACCTGCGCATCGCCATCGAGCTGCACCTCAAGCGCCTGCTGGTCGGGCGGCTACTCGCGGGTGTACGAGATCGGCCGGGTGTTCCGCAACGAGGGGCTGTCGCCGCGCCACAATCCCGAGTTCACGATGCTCGAGGCCTATCAGGCGTACACCGACTACGGGGGGATGCGCGAGCTCACCGAGGCGATCGTGGTCGACGCCGCCCGCGCCGTGCCGCCGGCGCTGGGCGAGGGCGGCGCCGGCGATCCCCGGGTCGAGGCGGCTGCCGAGCTGGCCGGAGCCGGCACTCCATCTCAGGCTCAATCGGCGGGTGACGGACCCGCTCCGAGCGCCGACCCGCTGCGGCGGCGCTACGGCGGCCGCGACCTGGACCTGACCCCTCCATTCCCGGCCCGCACCATGGCCCAGCTGATCGAGGAGCGCTGCGGCTTCGACCCGGTGCGCGCCTGGGACGAGGGGACCCTGGGGGAGCATGCCCGCAGCGCCGGGGTCGAGCTCGCCGAGGGCATGGGACCGGGGATCGTCTTCAACGAGGTCTACGAGCAGGCGGTCGAGCGCACCCTCTTCGCCCCCACCTTCGTCCTCGACTACCCCGCCGAGGTGAGCCCCCTGGCCCGGCGCCGGCGCGATGACCCGCGCTTCGTGGAGCGCTTCGAGCTGGTGGTGGCGGGTCGCGAGCTGGCCAACGCCTTCAGCGAGCTCAACGACCCCATCGACCAGCGGGCCCGCTTCGAGGAGCAGGCCCGGCAGCGCGTCGCCGGCGACGTCGAGGCCCCGCCGGTCGACGAGGACTTCCTGGAGGCGATCGAGGCGGGGATGCCCCCGGCCGGAGGGCTGGGGCTCGGCATCGACCGGCTGGTGATGCTGCTCACCGACAGCCCGACCATCCGCGACGTGCTGCTGTTCCCCACCATGCGACCCACCGAGGGCGGCGAGCGCGCTGCCGGCGGGCCTGGATGATCCCCCTGCAGGAGCTCCGCGAGGACCCCGAGCGCTTCCGTGAGGGCGCCCGGCGCAAGGGCGAGGCCGCCCCGATCGACGAGATCCTCGAGCTCGACGCCCGCGCCCGGCGACTGCGTGCGGACGTGGAGTCCGGCACAGGCCGAGCGCCGGCGGGCCTCCTCGGCGATCCGGGGTACCCCCGAGCGACGATGTGCGATCGCGGCTCAACGCGCTTCGCGTCGAGATCCAGTCGGTCGAGGCTGAGCTTGGTCGAGTTCGAAGCCGCCCTTCAGCGACCTGCTTCTCTACGTCCCCAACCCGCCCCACGAGTCGGTCCCCGTCGGTGATGACGAGAGCGGCAACCTCACCGTGCGCACCTGGGGCGAGGCTCCCGCAGCTCGGCTTCGTGCCGCTTCCCCACTACGAGCTCGGCGAGCGACTTGGCATCTTCGACTTCGAGCGGGCCGCCAAGATCAGCGGAGCCCGGTTCGCGGTCCTGCGCGGTGACGGCGCCCGGCTGCAGCGGGCGCTGATCACCTGGATGCTGGAGGTGGCGACCCGGGAGCACGGCTACACCGAGGTGATGCCGCCCTACCTGGTGAGACCGGAGTGCATGGTGGGGACCGCCAACCTCCCCGACAAGGAGGGGATGGCCTACCGGACCGACGATGACCTCTACCTGATCCCCACCGCCGAGGTCCCGGTCACCAACCTCTACCGCGAGGAGGTCCTGGAGGGCGCTGCGCTCCCCATCTGCCACGTCGCCTACACCGCCTGCTTCCGGCGCGAGGCGGGGGCGGCGGGCAGGGACACCCGCGGCTACCTCCGGCTGCACCAGTTCGACAAGGTGGAGATGGTCAGGTTCACCACCCCGGAGAGATCCCTCGAGGAGCTGGAGCTGCTGACCGGCCACGCCGAGTCGCTGCTGCGGCGGCTGGGGATCCAACACCGGGTGCTGCTGATGTGCACCGGCGACATGGGTTTCGCCCAGTGGAAGAAGTACGACGTCGAGGCCTGGGCTCCGGGTCTGGGGCGCTGGCTCGAGGTCTCCTCGTGCAGCGTCTTTGGAGACTTCCAGGCGCGCCGGGCCAACATCCGCTACCGGCCCGCCCCCGGGGAGCGGCCCCGTTTCGTGCACACCCTGAACGGCAGCGGCCTGGCCATCCCGCGGGTGCTGGACTCGGTGCTCGAGACCTACCAGCGTGAGGATGGCAGCGTCCTCGTCCCCGAGCCGCTGCTTCCCTACATGGGTGGGACGAGCGTGATCGGTCCGGCGGGGTCATGACCGGGCACGAGGTGGTCTCCCGCGACGCGGTGGACCGGATGGTGGTCACCGGCCACCGCATCGAGGTGCCCCTGGACTGGAGCCACCCCGACGGCCCCGACACCATCAGGGTGTTCGCCCGCGAGGTGGTGGCCGCCGAGCGGGTGGACGATCCGCACCTTCCGTTGATCTGCTGGTACCAGGGCGGCCCCGGCTCCGAATCCCCCTACCCGGCGTCGCGCGGAGGCTGGCTCGAGCAGCTCCTGACCCGCTACCGGGTCCTGCTCCTCGACCAGCGGGGCACCGGGTTGAGCACCCCGCTGGAGGCGAGGGCGGTGACCGGCCGCGACCCCGCCGAGCTGGCCCGTTACCTCAGCCACTTCCGCGCCGACGCCATCGTCCGCGACGCCGACCGGTTGCGCACGGCGATCCTCGGCGAGGACGCCGATTGGCACCTCTTCGGCCAGAGCTTCGGCGGCTTCTGCAGCCTCACCCACCTCTCCTTCCTGCCCGAGCACGTTGCCGGGGTGATCATGACCGGTGGCTTCGCCCCGGTGCTGCACGAGGCCGACTCCGTCTATCGCGCCCTCGCCGACCGGATGGCGGAGCGCTGCGCGGCCTTCTACGCGCGCTTCCCCGAGGACGTCCAGAGGGTCCGGCGGATCCTCGACCACCTCGAGCGGGCGACCGAGGTCGATGCCGCGCGGACAGCCCCTCACCGCCCGGGCCTTCCTCACCCTCGGCAACCGCCTCGGCGGCCCCCACGGCGCTCGCCGAGCTCCACGGGATCATCGCCCGGGCGATCAACGACCTGGAGCAGCTGGGGATGCTCGGGGGCTTCGTGCACCAGGAGATCACCGAGCAGATGAGACCCGGCTCCAACCCCGTCTACCTGGTGCTGCACGAGGGTTCGTCGTACGCCCAGGGGGCGCCGACCCGCTGGGCGGCGGACCGGGTCATCGGCGCCGATCCCCGCTTCCGGCTGGATGCCGACCCCGTGCCCTGCTTCACCGGGGAGATGGTCTTCCCCTGGATGTTCGAGGAGTGGGCGCCGCTTCGCCCGTTGCGCGAGGTCGCCGAGGTGCTCGCCACCCAGATCTCGTGGCCGCCCCTCTATGACCTCGAACGGCTCCGCGCCAATCGGGTGCCGGTGGTCGGGCACCGTCTACTGGAACGACCCCTACGTGGAGCGAGGCCTGGCCCTGGAGACAGCCGGTCTGCTCGGCAACTGCGAGGTGTGGATCACCAATGAGCACGAGCACATCGCCTACCGGATAACCCCGCAGCGGGTGGCGGAGCGGCTCTTCGCCATGCTCGACCAGCGCCGGGCGGCGAGCAGCCGGTGAGACTCGCCCGAGCATAATCCGGGGATGTCCGGACCGGAGGAGCGGGAGATCAAGCTCAGCGCCGGCGAAGGCTTCGTGCTTCCCGATCTCCACGACCTTGCCGGGAAGGTGGGCGACTCCGGGATCGAGAGCCTGGAGACCGTGTACTGGGACACCGCCCAGCTGGACGTGGCCCGGCGGGATTTCGGCCTGCGTCACCGGCGCCGCTGCGACCACCCTGAGGACCCGGGCGTCTGGACCCTGAAGACCCCCGGCCACGACGACGGTGATCGGCTGGTCCGGGGCGAGCACGAGCTGCCGGCCCCGGGCGCCGCGCCTCCCCCCGCGCTGCTCGCCCTGCTTCCCGCCGAGGTGGACAGCTCGGCCCTGCACCCGGTGGCCGTGCTCCGCGCCGACCGGCGGGTGCTCACCGTGACTGGGTCGGATGGCGCCGCGGTCGAGGTCATGGATGACACCGTCTCGATCCTGGCTGCCGACGGCTCCGTGGCGGATCGCTTTCGCGAGCTGGAGGTCGAGGTCATGGAGGGCGGTGATCCGCTCGCCGACCGGGTCGCCGCCCGGCTTCGCGAGGCGGGTGCCGGCCCCCCCGAGACCAGCTCCAAGTACCGCCGCGCGCTGCGCGTCCTCGGTCACCCGTTGGCGGGGATCGCCGCGCCCTGAGCCCGGCCGGTCAGCTCCAGGTGCCGGCGCCGGCGCCGGCCTGGGGAGTGCGCTCCCAGCGCCGCACCCAGCGCTCCTCGGCAACCACCGCGGGCCGCAGGTACTGCTCCACCAGGGTGTTGTAGAAGTCGGCCCGGGGCAGCCCATCCGCGGTCGCGCCCGCCGTGGCGCCACTCCGGCGGGCCTCGATCCAGGGCGGCACGCAGCGGAGGATGACCCGCCCATTGAGCCGCACCGCGCACTCCGGATCCTTGTCCTCCTCGACCTCGACGCCGATCCGCAGCAGGGGGCCGGTGCTGTCGTACAGCTTCCAGCCGCGTGCCCAGCGCCGCGAGCCGACGCGGGGGACGACCAGGGCCAGCGGGTCCTCGCCGATGGACTCCCCGTCCTCCGGGCGGACGATCTCGTCGAGCAGCCGGCGAACCAGGGGGTCGAGCGCCTCGCCGAGGTAGGCGGCGAGCGAGGGGGAGCGGTTGTCGAGGTCGGGGGCCGGCAGCTCACCCCGGAATCCGACCGGTCGCAGCGCCTGGCTGAGCCGGGCGTGGCGGCGGCAGAAGTGCCAGGAGCCGATGGCCACGATGTGGTCGGGGCACCAGGCGGTGGGGCACGCCTTGCCGCGCCGGTCGCGGTAGTCGCAGGCCACCCGGCTGCCCCCCGTGCAGCCCTTCTTGGAGCAGGGAGCGGTGCTGGGGCGAGCGCGCTGCTTCGGCTGGTCGGTCGAGCCGGCCACCTCGACTGTTGCGGGCCGGTGGCGGAACCACGAGACCATCCGATCTACCCCCTGCGTCACAGCGTCCACCCCCAGGGCGCGTCCCCCCTGGTCTGCCGCCACGCTATCAGATCATTGCGTTCCTGTCAAACGCGTTGAAAAGGTCATACGGGGCGCACTCGGGGCGGGCGCCAGAGCGTCCGGTCAGGCGTCGACGCCGGGGGTGGCGCGGCGACCAAGGAAGGCCGCCAGCTGCTCGTAGACGGTGGCATCGGCGACGGCAGGGACCGGCTGGCCGAATGCGGTGGTGCGCGATCGTGCCTCGGGGGTCAGCCGCTCGTGGGCCAGCGCCAGCGCCGCCGCGGCGACCTCGGGCTGGAGGTCCGGCTCGCGCCCGGTGGCGTGAGCCAGGTCCCACGCGTGAACCGCGGTCTCGATGAGATGGGTCGGCCGGACCCGGGCGACGCTCTCCGGGTGAGCGGCATAGGCGGCCTCGAGGGCCAGCCGCCCGGCCCGGTAGGCAGCGGCGGGATCCTCGCCGAGGACCACCGGCTGAGCGGAAGACCAATCCACCCGCTCCCCGGCGGCCATGGCCGCGAACCGCTGCATGCCCCCGATGACGTGCTGGAGCAGGGCGGCCACGTCCCAGTCGGAGCACGGTGTGGGGAGGGAGAGCTGGTCCGCGGAGGTGCCCGCGATCAGGGCGGTCATCTGATCGAGCGCACGCTCATCGGCGCGATCGTCGTCGCTGTCCATCACCGTCACAGCGGGGCTGCGGCGACGCGGCTCATGGGCTGATTGATTCTGCCATTCGTCCTGGCCAGCCGGCTGGCGCGACCCGTCGCCGGGCTCGGAGAAGAGCCTGCGCCTCTCCCTCCTCGCTCCGCCGCTTCCGCTCAGAAGCTGTACGGGGGGCCCGGCGCGACCGGGCCTGTTCTATACGGTGATGTGCAGGCGCCTGATGGCCCCGCGGAGCATCTCCCGGTAGCGGATGCGGTACTTGCGCAGCAGCTCGCGGTGGCGGCGCTCCTCCACCGCCGCCTGCTCCCGGACAGCGCCGGACTCGAAGAGCTCCGGCCGCGCGGCCTGCACGTCTCCGAGCACCGCCTGGAGGTACACGGCCGCGAGGCTCGCCAGCGGAATGGCGATCAGCGCGCCGAGGAAGCCGGCGACGTCGATCCCGGCAAAGAGGGCGAGGAAGGCGACCACCGGGTGCAGCCGGACGTAGCGGGCCTGCAGGCGGGGGGCGATGACGTAGCCCTCGAGCAGGTGAATGCCCAGGAACAGGATCACGACCCAGATGACCAGGGTGAGGCTGACCGACAGCGCCAGCAGACCGGCCACCGCCCCGCCCACGAAGGGTCCGACCAGCGGGATCAGCTCGAAGAACCCGGCGGCGACCGCCACCACCAGGGGGAAGGGCACCCCGATGAGCAGGGAACCGACGCCAGCCATGGTGCCGACCATCACGGCCATCACCACCTGGCCGCGGACGTAGCCACCGATCACCACTGCGAAGGCCCGCAGGCCGAAGTCCAGATGCGGGCGCCATGCCGCCGGCAGGCTGTCGATGACCAGATGGCGAAGCAGGTCGCCGTCCCGCAGGAACCAGAAGGCCGCCACCAGCACGACCACGATGTCGACGATCACCGAGAGCGTGCTGGTCACCGCCCCGACCAGGACGCCACCGACTCCGGCGCCGCTGCCGAGGACGCTGTTGACCATGCTCTTGAGGCTCAGGGTGCCGACGTCGATGCCGGCGTTCCGCAGAACGGTCGAGAGGGCGTTGAGTTCGACTCTGGAAAGCCGGCAGCTCGGCACCCAGGCGCCGGCCCTCGGTGACCAGGGGAGGCGCGACCAGCCAGAGGATGCCGGCGATGACCCCCACCAGGACGATCAGGGTGAGCAGCGCCGCAAGCGTGGATGGCAGCCGGGCCTGCCGCCGGAGCAGGCTGGTTGCAGGGCCACAGAGCAGGGCCACCACCGCCGCGAAGACGGTGAGCAGGACGATTGCCAGGAGTCCGGAGACCACGCCCCGGGCGATCAGCAGCACCTGCCAGACCAGGACGACCACGGCCAGGACGAAGGCGTTGCGGCCCCACCACAGGAACCCACGCCGGAGCCGCAGCTCGGTTGCCGGAGGGCCGCGCCGCGACGTCCGCTTTGCCGAGGGCCCGGACCGGGGTCCGGTTCCGGCAGGCGTCACCGCCGGCTCCGGCCGCGGCACTGATCGAGAGGTCTGGCCGGCGGATGCTGGGGCCATCGGGGTGAGGTGACCTAGCCCTGCCGGAACCCGATCTCGTGAAGGTCCATGGAGGATAATATGATAGCGATGTTGTAGGGGTGTCCCCCCTGTCCTCGCGCCGGCCTGATCCGGGCGCGATCAGGCTTTGGTCAGCGCCCGCCCTCGGCTCCCGGCCTCCGGTCGTGGCGAGCGTGCGAGTACAGCTCGGTGCTCAGGTACTTGGTGCCCGAGTCCACGGCGAGGGTGACCACCACCTCGTCCTCGGGGAGCCGTTCCGCCACCCGCAGCGCGGCGATCACGTTCGCGCCGGTCGACGTTCCGGCGAACAGACCCTCGGTCGCGGCCAGCCGCCGGGCCATCGCCATGGCCTCGTCGGAGCCCACCTGGATGATCTCGTCCACCTGCTCGGGGCGCCACAGTGGGGGCACGAAACCGATGCCGATGCCCTCGATGCGGTGGCCGCCACTGCGGCCGGTGGAGAGAATCGGGGACTCCGCCGGCTCCACGGCCACGATCATCAGGTCGGCCCGGTGCTCCCGAAGGACATCCGCGGTGCCGTGGATCGAGTGGGCGGTGCCCACCGACTGGACAAAGGCGGCCACCCGGCCGCCGGTCTGGCTCCAGATCTCCTCCCCCAGAGGGTGGTAGCCCGCCTCGCCATCGCGATTGTTGAGCTGGTCGGTCCAGTAGGTACCCGGCTCGGTCGCCATCCGTGCCGCGGTCGCGATCATCTCGCGGATCAGGGATTCGGTGATCCGCAGGTGGTCGCTGGGCACGACCACGACGTCCGCACCGAGCGCCGCCATCCCGTTGCGCTTCTCCTGGCTGAAGGCGTCGCTGCTGACCAGGCTGCACCGGTAACCGCCAGCCGCGCACACGAAGGCGAGTGCCATGCCGGTGCTGCCCCCGGTGTATTCGACGACTCGCCCGCCGGGCTGGAGGCGTCCGTCGGCGGCCGCGCGGGACACCATGGCCAGGGCGATGCGGTCTTTCATGCTTCCTGTGGGATTGGCCAGCTCGAGCTTGACCATGACCCGTGCTCCCCGCCCCGGCCGGATGGTGCGCAGCTCCACGAGTGGGGTGTTGCCCACCGCGTCGAGCATCCCGGTCATGACCGAGAGTATGTGCGGCCGGCCCGCCACATCATCATTGCCGGATGACCAAGCTCTCGCTCGAGAACCACACCCGCATCCCGCGCGCCACGGGGCTGGTGCTCTCTCCCGACGGAGGCAGGTTGGTGCTGACCGCGGACGTCCTCAGCCCGGATTCCACCCGCTTCATCAGCTCTCTGTGGGAGGTGGCGGCGGACGGCTCGGCGCCCCCCCGGCGGCTCACCTTCTCCGACCAGGGCGACTCACGGCCCGCCTTCCTCCCCGACGGATCGCTGGTCTTCAGCTCCGCTCGCCGCGACCCCACCCGCAGGAAGGACGAGGCTGAGGGCGGGATCTGGCTTCTGCCCGCCTCCGGCGGCGAGGCCCGTCGGCTGGTCTCGGTCGGGGGCGGTGTCCGAGGGCTGGCGGCGGCTCGCGATGCGGACACGGTGGTCCTCCGCGCTCAGCTGTTCCCCGGGACCGAGGGGATCGCGGGGGACGCTGAGAAGGCCAGGCGGCGCCTGGAGGCGGGCACCAGCGCAATCCTCTACGACACCTTCCCGATACGGTGGTGGGACCGTGACCTGGGTCCACGATGGAGCCGGCTGCTGCGGCTCAGCGGGGTCGCCGGCGCGGGCTGCCCGGAGGCGGAGGAGCTGACCCCGGACGCCGTCGACAACCTCGACACCAATGCCTATGACGAGGACTGCGCCTTCTGCGTGGCCCCGGACGGCATGACCGTGGTCAGCCCCTGGTCCCGGGCGCTCGGCAGGGGCCGGCGGGCCTTCGACCTGGTGGCGATCCGAGATGGCGCCCGCCGGACCGTCGCCGGCGCTGAATATGGCTTCTCCAGCCCCGACATCGCCCCTGATGGGAGGCACGTGGTGGCCCTGGCCCACCAGGACGGGACCCCCGGGCGGGCGCGCCGCGTTCAGCTGTGGTTGGGCGACCTGGAGAGCGGTGAGGGCGGCGTGGTGGCTGCCGACTTCGCGCTCTGGCCGGCAGAGCCGCGCTGGGCCGCCAACTCGTCGGCTGTGTACTTCGCCGCGGACGAAGCGATGCAGCGCCCGATCTTCCGTTACGACGTCGCCGATGGCAGGATCACGCGCCTGACCGACGCCGGTTCGTTCCGCGCCATCTGTCCCTCGCCTGACGGCCGCGGCGTGTACGCGCTGCGCAGCTCTTGGAGCACTCCCCTCGAGGTGGTTCGCGTCGACACCGCTGGGACCGTCACCAGCCTGCCGACACCAGGGCTTCCTCTGGAGCTGCGGTCTTCGGTGACGCCGGTGGTCGCGACCGCCGATGACGGGACGCCGCTTCGCGCCTGGCTGGTGCTGCCCAGTCCGGACGCCGTCGCACAACCCGCCCCGCTCGTGCTCTGGATCCACGGTGGGCCGAACAGCAGCTGGAACTCATGGAGCTGGCGGTGGTGCCCCCATCTGCTCGCCGAGCGCGGGTACGCGGTCCTCCTGCCCGACCCGGCGCTGTCCACCGGGTACGGGGCCGACTTCATCGAGCGGGCATGGGGTGTCTGGGGCGACCGCGTCATGAGCGACCTCTTCACCGTCCTCGACGACGTGCTGCGGCGCCCGGAGATCGACGCCACCCGGGTGGCGGCGATGGGCGGGTCGTTCGGCGGATACATGGCCAACTGGTTGGCTGGTCACAGCCACCGCTTCCTGGCGATCGTCACCCACGCAGGCCTGTGGTCGCTGGAGCAGTTCCGGGGCACGACCGACGAACCCAACTGGTGGGAGGACGAGTTCGGATCACTCGACGAGCACCCCGGGGCCTATGCCGCCGCATCGCCGGATCGGGCCATGGCCTCGATTCGCACCCCGATGCTGGTCATCCATGGCAGCCACGACTTCCGCGTCCCGGTCTCGGAGGCGCTGCGGCTCTGGCTCGACCTGCAGCGCCACGACGTCCCCTCCCAGTATCTCTACTTCCCCGACGAGAACCACTGGATCTTGAAGCCGGGTAACGCGCGGGTCTGGTACGAGACGGTGCTCGCCTTCCTCGACCACCACGTTCTCGGCAAGCCGCTGGTCCGTCCCGAGCTCCTCTAGCCGGCCATCGAGCGGCTCGGCACTTTGACAGGGTTGGTACGCCTCACCTAGCATCGGTTGCGGCGACGTCGACCGCGGGGTCGACGCGCTTCAGGAAGTGTTGGGCAGGACCGCCGGCACGGTCGCGGACTGAGGGTTTGCTGCCGCCTGCCGTCGGTCTCCCGGGGAAAGGGAGCGGAGATGAGGCGGTTTCACCCTTCGGCGCTCAGCGGCCTGATCGGGCTCGCGCTGCTCATCGGCGTCAGCGCAGGCCCCGCAGCCTCCGCCTCACCCACCCCCAGCCCAGTCCCCTCGAGCTGCCCATGGCTCAACCAATCGCTTCCGGTGAGCCAGCGGGTTCAGCTGCTGCTCTCGCAGATGACCCTGGCCGACAAGATCTCGATGGTGACGGGCGCGGGCACGAGCGAGCCCTACGTGTTCTACACCGTGGCCATTCCCAGCCTGTGCATCCCCGCCATGGGCCTCGAGGACGGTCCCAACGGTGTTGGTGACGGCCTCACCGGGGTCACCGAGCTGCCCGCGGGAGTTTCCCTCGCGGCCACCTGGGACAACTCACTGGCCCAGAGCTACGGGCAGGTCATCGGCAGCGAGGAGCTGGGCAAGGGCGCGATGGTCAACCTCGGGCCGACCGTGAACGTCGACCGCGATCCCCGCTGGGGCAGGTCCTTCGAGGCCTTCACCGAGGACCCAGAGCTCAACTCGGCGCTGGCCGTGGCCGAGATCGACGGCGTGCAGAGCACCGGAGAGATGTCCCAGGTCAAGCACCTCGCCGTCTACAACCAGGAGACCAATCGGAACACCCCCGCCGACAACGCGATCGTGAGTGAACGGGCTGAGCACGAGATCTACCTGCCCGCCTTCTACGCCGCGACCGAGGAGGCCAACGCCGCTTCGGTGATGTGCGCCTACAGCACCATCAACGGCGAGGCCGCGTGCCAGAACTCCTACCTGATGAACACCACCCTGGACCAGCGCTGGGACTATCCGGGATTCGTGACCTCCGACTACGACGCCACCCATTCGACGGTGGCCTCGGCCGACGCGGGCCTGGACCAGGAGATGCCCAGCGCTGAGTACTACGGTCCCGCCCTGGAGGCGGCCGTCGAGTCGGGGCAGGTCAGCATGGCCACGCTCAACGGGATGGTGAGTCGCATTCTCACCGAGATGTTCCAGTTCGGCGAGTTCAACCATCCCCCGACAGGTACTCCGTCATCGGTGGTGACCAGCGCAGCCCATCAGGCCGTCGCCACCCAGGTCGCCGAGGCGGGCACGGTCCTCCTCCAGAACACCGGTGGGGTCCTCCCCCTCTCCGCCTCCAACGCCGGGACGGTGGCGGTCATCGGGCCAGCCGCCTCGGTGGCGCCCACCGACACCGGCGGGGGAAGCGCCTACGTGACCGCGCCGTTCAGCGTGACCCCGCTGCAGGGCATCCAGGCCGCCGCGGGCTCGGGGACCTCCGTTGAGTACGAGCAGGGGCTGCCCGCGGACACCGCCCTCCCCGCGATTCCCAGCAGCGACCTGAGCCCCGCCTACACCGGAACCGGCTACGGCCAGACCTACACCGGAACCCTCACCGCCCCGGAGACCGGGACCTACGTGCTGGCCTTCCAGAACCCGGGCAGCTACACGGTCACCAACCTCTCCCTGGACGGCGCCGAGATCCTCGCCAACCCCGGCACACCGCCGGTGTCCACCTACTCGGTGGCGGTCGACCTCACCGCCGGCCAGACGTACACCCTCCAGCTCGGCGGCGGCGGACCCTCGGCGAACCTCACCTGGGCCACTCCCACGATGCTCGCGTCGTACATCGACCCCGCCGTGAGCGCCGCGACATCGGCCGGCACCGCGGTGGTGGTCGTCTCCGACGACACCGAATCGGAGGCGGCGGACCGGGCCAGCCTGGACCTGCCGAGCGCGCAGAACCTGCTCATCTCGTCGGTGGCGGCGGCCAACCCGCGCACCGTGGTGGTGATCGACGCCGGCGCTCCCGTGCTCATGCCCTGGCTCAGCCAGGTGGCCGGCGTGATCGACGCCTGGTATCCGGGCGAGAGCAATGGAACGGCGCTCGCCGCCGTGCTGTTCGGCAGCGTCGACCCCGGCGGCCACCTTCCCGTCACCTTCCCACAGAGCCTCTCCCAGGTCCCCGCGTCGACGCCGGCCGAGTTCCCCGGAGTGGGCGGGAATGTGCAGTACTCCGAGGGGATCGATGTCGGCTACCGCTATTACGGGGCCACCGATGAGACCCCACTCTTCCCCTTCGGATACGGGCTCTCCTACACCACCTTCGGTTTCAGCCATCTGAGGGTCACTCCGCAGGTGGTCAACAACCGGTCCTCGGGGCCGGGAGAGAGCAGCTGCAACTGCAACGGCCAGGGCACGCAGCTGGTCACGGTGTCGGCGACGGTGACCAACACTGGCAGCGTTGCCGGCTCGGACGTCGCTCAGCTCTATCTGGGTGACCCCGCCGCCGCCGCCGAGCCGCCGGAGCAGCTGAAGGGATTCGACAAGGTCCAGCTCAACCCGGGCCAGTCGACCACGGTGCACTTCACCCTGAACGGCCACGACCTCTCCTATTGGGACGACACCGCCAACGGATGGGTGGTCCCGGACGGCAGTTTCAATGTGTACGTGGGTGACTCGTCGGCGCCGGCCAACCTGCCTCTCACCGGCAGCTTCACCGTCGGCAGGAGCATCGGGGCGCGCTACGCGACCATCTCCGCGCCGAGCACCGCCAACCCCGAGTCGACGATCACCGTCAACGCCAGCTTCGTCAACGACGGCGACTACTCGATGGACGCGACCCGGTTCACCCTCCAGACGCCGAGCGGCTGGACCGTGCAGGGGATGGGCGGTCCGCCCCACGAGGTCGCGCCCGGCCAGACGGTGCAGGCCAGCTGGCAGGTCGGGGTTCCGCTCGCGGCACAGGCCACCGCCGCCACCATCACCGCCCGCGCCACCTTCGCGCCGTCGCGTCCCGGGTCCTCCGGCTCGCCGGGCCCGCCACCCGCCAACAACCTGGTCGAGGCCTCGACCTCGATCACCATCGCCCCGGCGGTCACGGTGAGCATCAGCCCCACGTCGGTGATCGTTCCTGACGGCGGCTCCGGGAGCGCGCAGCTCACCTACCAGAGCAACCTCTCGAGCCCGCTGGCGGTGACCGTCACCCCCAGCCCTCCTGCGGGCATCAGCGCCTCGCCGTCTCCCGGCACGGTCACCGTGCCCCCCCAGGGGACCACGTCCAGCCTGGAGGTGAGCGTCGGCTCGACCACCCCGGGCGGAGCCTACCCGGTCCCGGTGAACTTCACCTTCCAGAGCGCGGGCGCGACCTACGCCCTGTCGGCGGTCCAGCTCACCGTCAGCGTGCCCTTCACCTCGCTGGCCGCGGCCTTTGACGATGTGGGCATCACCGACAACTCCAACACCGCCCCCGGGAACTACGACGGCGTGGGCAGCAGCTTCTCCGAAGAGTACCTGACGGCTTCGGGGCTCGCCCCCGGGGCCACCGTGTATCAGAACGGGACTCTGCTGACCTGGCCCGACGTCCCCGCCGGCGAGGCCGACAACGTGGTCTCAGGAGGTCAGACGATCGAGCTGACGGGCTCCGGGACCGACCTGGTGCTCCTCGACGCGTCGGACTATGGAGCGGCCACGGGCGACGTCACCGTGACCTACACCGACGGAACCACCGAGACCCACTCCATCGGCGTCCCCGACTGGTATTCCGACGCGGCCAGCTTGGGCAGCAACCTGGTGGCCCAGACTCTGACCTGGAACCGGCAGCCGGGCGACACCACCGGCCCGCACGCGGTGAGCATCTACTCCACCGTGATCCCCCTCGCCAGTCCCACCAAGACCGTGAAGTGGGTGACCCTGCCCAACATCTCGAGCGGGGTTGCCGGCGGCGAGACGGCCATGCACGTTTTCGCCATGGCCCTGGGCAGCGGGTCAGCCGCGGCGAGCTTCGCGTCGCTCGCAGCTGCGTATGACAACGTCGCCATCTCCGACAACAGCGACCCGACCCAGGCCAACTACGACGGCTCCGGCTTCAGCTTCTCCGAGGAGGCGCTGACCGCGGCGACCCCCAGCCTGGCACCGGGAGCAACGGTCTCGGAGGATGGCGCCACCCTCACCTGGCCGAACGTCTCGTCCGGACAGCCCGACGCCGTGCTCGCCGAGGGTCAGACGGTGGACATCTCGGGGTCGGGCACCAACCTGGTGCTGCTCGGCGCCGCCAACAACGGCACCGCGACCGGCATCGGGACGATCAATTACACCGACGGAAGCACTCAGTCATTCACCATCAGCCTGGCCGACTGGTACGCCGACGCACCGGCCACGGGTGACGGGATCGTCGCCACCACCTCCGACTGGAACCAGCCTCCAGGCAGCACGCTCGGCTCCCACATGGTCAGTGTCTACTGGACCGCGGTCGCGCTGATGTCCGGCAAGACGGTCGCCTCAGTCGTGCTTCCCGATGTGAACACGGGCATCGGTAATGGCACCATCGCCATGCACATCTTCGCCATGGCCATCGGTCCCTGAGTTCATCGCCGGCGCGGGTGAGCACCTGGAGGCCGCCATCCCGTGTACTGTTCCCCTCGATCCGGGGGCGTTGGTGGCGGCATCGCCAGGCCGTCGAGGATGTGCGCCCCGGGAAGCCGGGTGAGCCCCTCGGGGGCAAGGCTCACCTTGAGCGAGCGGCTGCCCCCGCCGGGCGGCGCGACGGCTAGCTGCGGCGGTTTCGGCGGCGCAGACGGTCCCTCCGTCATACAGCCGCTTCCAGCCTTCACCCGCTGAGAGGTACGCCCCAGAATGGGAACCGACGATGGAAGGGCCGCGTTCCAGATGCGGGAAGGTACGCCTCTCCGCCTTGGCAGCCGTCGTGTTGTGCCTGTCCGCCGCAGGCTGCAGCGCCTCGCCACCGTCCACCTCGGCCACAACGCCGTCAAACGCAAAGCGTGGGGCTGCAGCTGCGAGCGGACCTGCGACCAACGCCCCCGTGAGGGGGAGCCAGAGCGTGGTGCCGAGCACCGAGCTCGTGGCCATCACCGGCGACGACATCGAGTTCCTCTCCGCCTCCACCGGGACCGTCGTCCACAGCCTCCCCATCACCCCCCCGCTGACCGCTCCCATCGCGGAGCAGATCGCTGTCGACCCGGCACTGAGCACCCTCTACGTCGCCGTCTCTTTGGGCGTTGGCTGCCCGCTCCAAGTGGTCATGGCCGTCGACCTGGATTCTGGTGCGGAGGGCGTGGCCGCCGAATCCGCGCTGGCTCCCGCCGTGAGCCCGGATGGCAGCCGGCTAGCCTACATCGGGGTGTCCGGAGCATCGTGCACGGTGGATACGGTCACCGTCGAGAATCTCCGGTCGGGAACGAGGCGTTCCTGGCCTCTCGCCAGTCCTGGCCAAGCCCTCCCGGCAATTCCCGAGCTGATGACCCTCCAGTGGGCACCGGATGGTCGCCATCTCGTGCTTGGCGGTAGACCGGGAACCGTCAGCGGCATCGAGATCCTGGACACCGACCAGCCGATTGGGTCGGACAACGCGGTCGGCGTCGGTCCGGCTATCGAAGATGGATTACCCGATGGCCGCTACAGCGACCCGGCGATGCGGCCTGACGGCAGCATCGTCGCGCTCGACCCGTACTGCTGGGGAGGCATGTACTGCCCAGTGATGCGCAACGGCACCGGCGTGGTCGCCCTCGACGCCGCCACCGGCACCGTCATCTCGACCATTCTCGTTCAGCCCGGCGACACCGCGGTTGGCATCGGGGGGCTGGCCGTGGACCCATCCGGAACCAACGTGGCGGTCGTCGGAGGGCTTGAAGGGACGGATCTCTACACCGTCAGCTCCGGTACGCTGCACCTCGTCGCACATGGCATCCTCGCTGCGACCTGGCTTCCGGGCAGCTGACGGATGTCCGACGGATCCACGCCGCCTCTCCGTGCCTGGTGCTCGAGGTCAAGCAACCTGGGTGATTTCGGCAATGTCAATATGTCCCGTCTGCTTGGTCGGGAAGGTTGGGGCGGCCCCGGCGGTTGGGACTCGGCGATCGAGCCACGCTATCCACAAGTTTGGTGCCGTGCTAGCCTGCCTCTGACGATGGAGGTGGGGACCGCCCGTTCACCGCTGGCTCGCCACCCCGGGGTGTGGCGCAGGCCGCCATGGAGACGGCCTGCGGGTCGTCGGCCGCCGTGGTGGCAGGTGCTCGCTTATTCCTTGGTGCTCGGCTTCACCTACTCGTCCGGTATCCCTGCGAATTTCGTGGCTCGGGGACTTGTGCAGTTGCAGCCGTGGCCATTACCCCTTGCCTACTACTGCGGGTTGGGCTTGGTCGTCGCCTATGGCCTCACCGCCATCGCGACCGCCGGTCGCCCAGGGGTGAAGCTGACGTGGAGCTGGGTTCCCTTCCGGGCGAATCGTCCGGCCGGGATCTGGTGGGGCCTGGCTTTCGTGCTCAGCCCCGCGGTGGGTTTCCTGGCTGGCCTCCTCTCACCACCCTACCCGGCAGCGCCCAGCATCCTCGCGCCGGTCGGCATCGATGGCGGGGTGGCGGTCGCAGCCGGGTGCATTCTGGCGTCGGCGACGGCCGCGAACAGTGAGGTCAAGCGGGCGATCCTGGCCGGGCGAGCTCCCTCGTTTCGGATCTCCAGTGATCTGCTCTGGTGGTGGGACGGCGGCGACTGGGCGAGCGTCCTCCTAGCGGCACCTCCGGGTGCGCTTCGCTCAGCCGGTGGCAACTATTGGTGGACCGGCAGCGGATGGCTCCCATTGCCGCCCCGTCCGCGACGGCGCTAACCACACGCAGGGCGACGATCTCCTCGATCCGCCACACGTGGTCCGCGGCCCCGGCAGCCGTGGCGGGCGGGTTCGGAATCCCGGAGACAATCAGGGCGCTCACAGGGTGGAAGATTCAGCGTTGTCAATAAATCACCCAACCGACGGTTGATCGGTGGTTCCAGCCTGATCATCGGCCCGGGTCCTACGGCTCTGGTAGCTGCTCTGCATGCCCGGTAGGCTGGGGTGATGAACCGATCATCGGGGCGCCGCTGGTGGCGATGGGGGCGGTTGGGGGTCGTCGGAGCGGTGATGGCGGTGGGGCTGGTGGTGAGCCTGTCCACGGCCCCACCCAGGCCAGTGCGGGTCATCCCGCACGCGGTCCAGGACCTGGAGTGCGGCACCCAAGGCCAGCAGTCTCCGTCGATGGCCACCTTCATCCAGGCGCAGGTGGTGCCGGGATGGGGCGGGGTCACGACAGTCACCCTTCCAGTCGGCGGTGGACGGTCCGGGGTGGTCACTGTTTCCGGCGGTCTGCAAACGGTGGCCGCGACGCTGGAAGGGGTGGGCTGGTCCTGCCGGATGGCGCCGTAGGTCCTCGCAACCAGCGCAGCCCTACCACGGCCAGCCGGTGACGGCCTCGATGGTGGCGAGGCCCACCCTGACGAGGACCAGGTCGAGCAGCCCTACCTCGCGCGACTGAGGCCGAGCAACCCGGATGATTCGAGAATGTCAATATATTCCCTCCGACCGGCCCGGCCCCGATCCAGCGCGGGCACGGTGGGGGCCGCAGCCTAGCTCTGCAGCATCGCCCGCTCACCCGCGGGCGTGGATTTCTTGTGGCAGAATCCAGCGGACAGTGTGCGAGAGGGTCTGAGGGTGCGGGTGCGAGGGTGGTGGCTGCCGCTGGTGGGGCTGTGCGCTCTTGGGCTGAGCACCCAGGCCGCCGCTGAAGCCGCCGGCACGCCAGTGTCGGTGAGCGATCTCGAGCTCGATCAGTCCACCGCCAGCCTAACCTCAGGGCCAGGGACCCTGACCGTCTCCGTCCACCTCACCGCCGGGCCTTCAGGGGCGCTCCTAGTCCTCACGCTTCCCAACGCGTACACGCAATCGCTCTCGGTGGTGCAAGCCGGAGCCGGTCAGCTCCAGCTGGTCTCGAGCGCCCGCCAGCCGAGCGGCAACGGCTCCTTCGACACCGACTGGGACCTCACCGGCAGCGGCTCCCATTTCGCGGGGACCCATACCAACATCACACCGAACGGGACCATCTTCACCGGGATCGCCGACACGCTGACCCTAGCTGGCACCGGGCTCACCCTGGTGGCCCCGAGCGCGAGCCCCTCACCGACCCCCACTCCGGGGAGGACGGGATCTGCCGCGCCAACCCCCACTGCAACACCCGGCGCCCCCGCCTGGTTCCTCAAGAGCTGCAACCTGGAGGACATCCAAAACCGAACTCAATGAGATCCAGCAAGACATCGAGGCTAACGAGGCCCTCACCGAGGGCAAATACTTCGTGCCCCTGGAGCAGATGCTGCAGGGGGGCATCGTCACCGGAACCCTCACCTTCGAAGGTGGCGGCGGCAACGGCAGCGCCATCTCCTTCCACCCTGGGGGTGGCTCCATGGCTGTACTCGACGACAGCAGTGGGGGCACGCTCAGCTGCTCCGACCCCTGCATCGTCGCCTTCGACGGAGGTACCGGTTCGGGGAGCGCCGTCGCCTACCACCCGGGCGGCGCGCCCAATGCCGCGCACGACGACACCGCCGCCGACTGCGACCACGGGACCGGCCCGGGCCCGGCGCCAGTGGTGCCGCCACTTACGACCCCGGCTCCCACGCCGGCGCAGACCGCCGTCCCGACGACCAGCCGGGTTCCGGCCGCAAGCTCCCCCCGGCTGCTGGCCGACATGCTCGCCGCAACCACGTCAGTACCGGTGGGCACCGAGGTGGCGGCTGGCCGGGCCACCTATACCTCCCCCGGCAACCACACACTTGCGCTGCCCCTCACCGCGGCGGGCCGGACCCTGCTGGAGCAGGTGAAGGCGGCGGACACCGACTACTGGGCGGCCAACCCCACTGGCCAGAGCCCGCCCTATGCCCAGCTCACCCTGACCCTGACCTTCACCCCCTATGCCGCCGCCTCGACAACCGGCTTCCCGGTGGCGGCGGCGGTGGTCCCGCTGGCGGTGATCGTGGTCGTCGCTGGCGGGGTGACAGGAGTGCTGGTGCGGCGCCGCCGAACCCGGCCCTCAGCTGCGTAGTCCCCGCCCGGTCTCATGACCGCGCGCCATTCGCCACTCACCTCGACCAGACTGGTGACGGGCTCGATAGTGGCGAAGCCCACCCCGACGAAGACCAGGTCGAGCAGCCCTACCTCGCGTCACTGAGGCCGAGCAACCCGGAGGATTCCACAATGTCAATATGTCGCACAGGGCCACCGGCCGGTTGGCGACGCGCTAGCAGCTAAGTCCCATCGCTCCGTGGCATCCCGAAGACTCGACCGTGCAGTCGGGAGCGTGCCGTGGGTGCCAGGCGCAGCACCCACTGCTGGTCGGACGTGTCGGGGGGCACCTCGGTGACGGCCGGGATCAGAACACGGTTGAGGGAAACGGGATCGTCGGCTCCCGCGAGCCATACGAACACCCTGATGTCCTGGCGAACAGGAAGGCGCGGGAAGTTGTTCTCACGGGGATCGGTGACGAGATAGGCAAGGACCGTGCCCCCAGCAGCGGCAATACGCCCAGCGGTGACCGACTCGAACCAACTCACTATTCGGGCCTCGGCAGCGAGGTCGTGCAGCGCATACACAGCTGCGCCAACGGGCGCAGCGTGAGCCACCCGGCGGGACCCACCCGCGGTCCGCCCACCAGGCGGATGGAACATCGAGCCGGGGTGGGCCGGGCGGAGGAGGAGGACATTGTCTGAATCGACCATGGTCGCGTTGGCGGCGTCACGGTGAGCTCGCCAGACCGGGCCGTCGTAGAACGCCGCAAGGCTACGGGCGCGGCTCTCCATGTCAGGAAAGCTGCGCAACCAGACGAAGCGGTCCTCCGCATCAAGGTCGCGGAACTGACCGATCACGGTGATGCCAGCACCCTCCTGCCCCTCCACGAACAGGCGGTCGAAGAGATCGATCAGCACGTCGCGCTGCCCCGGCCGGAGGGTGTACTGGCGCAGCTCCACAACCGGCGAGTGCTCCTGGGTGGGGCTCTCCTCCACACCCCCATCCTGACACGCTCGGTGGCCCTGCCCCATGGGCCCAGGAGAGCGCTGGAACATGAGTCCAGAGGAGACCAGGATGGTGTAGCAACCGGTCTTTGGGTGATCCTGTGGCTCATGGGCGAGCATGAGCCGGATCCGGGACCGAAGGCAGAGGAGCTCACCAGCCTCTACCAGCGACCTCTCGAGGAGTTCGTCAGCGCGCGCAATCAGCTGGCGGCGCACCTCGCCGCCGAGGGTCGCAAACAGGCGGCCGCTCAGGTCCGCCGCATCAGCCGCCCGTCCCCCGCGCTCTGGGCCATCAACTCCCTCGCCCGCGAGGCGGCCGGGGAGATCGCCGAGCTGCTCGAGGTGGGCGCCCGGCTGCGTCGCAGCCAGTCACGGGTCATGGGCGGAGACCGGCAGGCCGTGGACACGCTTCGCTCGCTCGGCGAAGAGCAGCGGCGGATCCTCGGTCGACTTCGCGAGCGCGCCGCGCAACTTCTCGCCAAGGCAGGCCACGCGGCTTCGGAGGCGACCCTGAGGCGGGTGGAAACCAGCCTTCGCAGCGCTGCTGTGGCCGATGAGGACGTGCGCCGGGCGGTGGTGGATGGACGGCTCGGTACGGAGCTGGCGCCGACCGGCTTCGTGGAGCTCCCGGTGCTCTCCGTGGTCCCGGACCCCGATGCGGCCCCCGACAAGGTCGCAGAGCAGCGGGAGACGGCGCCTGGCGAAGATCAGCAGCGGGCCCTCGTCCAGGCGGAGGCCGCCGCGGCGGAGGCCCGGCGCACCGACGCCCGGCAGCGGCTCCGGATGGCCGAGCTCGAGCTGGCCGAGAAGGAGGCGGCGGCCCGGCGCACTCGCGACGCCTCCCAGCGCGCCACCGATCGCCTGAGGCGGGTCGGCGCCGAGCTGTCGGTGGCGGAGGAGGACGTCGCTCGGGCGGAGGAGGAGGCGAGGCACGCCGAGGTCGCACTGGCGGCAGCCAGCCAGGCGCTGCAGGAAGCCCGGGCGCGGCTGGCGAAGCTCGGCGACCGCTAGGGAAGGGCCAGCACGATCTTGCCCAGGGCCCGGCGCTGCTCCAGGAGGAGGAGTGCCTCGGTGGCCCGCTCGAAGGGGATGACCGCCTCGATGAGCGGCCGGACCACACCCGACGCGATCATCGGTTGGAGAGCGGTCGCGGTGACTCCGAGCAGCTCGGGCCGGGCGGCCAGGAAAGCCCCCCAGGCCACCCCGACGACCTCGATGTTGCGCAGCAGCAACCGGTTGGCGGTCACGCTGGGGATCCGGCCCTCGGCGAAGCCCACGGTCAGCAGGCGCCCCTCGGGGGCCAGGCAGCGCAGTGACCGGTCGAAGCGGTCGCCGCCGACCGGGTCGAGGATGACGTCGGCGCCCCGGCCGCCGGTGAGCCGGCGCAGCTCGACGTCCCATTCACCGCTGTGCGTCGACCACCTCCTCGGCCCCGGCGCGACGGGCCACCTCCGCCTTGTCGGCGCTGCTCACCAGGGCGATCACCCGGGCGCCGAGACCGCGGCCGACCTGAACCGCCGCGGTGCCCACCCCGCCAGCGGCCCCGTGGACCGCGACAGTCTCGCCCTGCTTCAGCCTCCCTCTCCGCGCCAGCGCGAAATGGGCGGTGTGGTAATTCAGGATCAGGCCGGCGGCCTGCTGCAGGTCGAGCTGCTCAGGGACCGGGAGCACCGATGCCGGCGGGGCTGCCGCCACCTCGGCGAAGCCTCCCGTCCCCACCACGGCGGCGACCCGTTGACCGGGACTCACGCCGCACTCCGGCGGAGCCGACCGGACGATGCCGGCGACCTCCAGGCCCGGGAACGAAGGGGAGCGGTGGCTTCAGCTGGTAGAGCCCCCTGCTGAGCAGCAGGTCGGGGAAGGACACGCCGGCGGCCGCGACCTCGATGACCACTCGGTCCGCGGCGTCAGGCTCCGGCACCTCGGCCATCCTCAGTCCCGCCGGACCGTCCAGGGAGACCACCTGCTGGGCTCGCATGGTTCTGGAGCTTGACACCTCCTCATTTGTACCCTAGCGTACATTTAGAGGTCCTGGGATAGCCCCGGTTCTCAGGGCCGGCCCGCTTCCTGGAGATAGCCGGGGCCACCGCCCGGAGGGTGCTCCCAATGAAGCAGAGAGCAGGTCTTCTGTGCCGGAAGAGGCAGGCGCTCGTCGCCTCGAGCGCTGCGTTGCTGGTGGTGCTGGCGGCATGCGGCTCGTCGGGCGCGCTGGCAACCAACGTCCCGGGAGTCACCTCCACGTCGATCACCATCGGCGCCACCGTCCCCCTGACCGGCCCGGCGGCACCGGGCTACAGTGAGATCGCGCCCGCGGTGAACGCGGTCTTCGCCTGGGTCAACGCCCACGGCGGGGTCTTCGGACGCAAGATCAAGTACCTCTACCTGGACGACGGCTACAACGCCGCCAACACCGCGCCCCAGACCCGCAAGCTGGTCCTGCAGGACGACGTCTTTGCCGACGTGGGGTCGCTGGGGACGCCCACCCAGCTCGCGGTCCAGGCTTACCTCAACACCGAGAAGGTCCCCCAGCTCTTCATCGAGTCGGGGTGCAACTGCTGGAGCCAGTCTCAGTATCCCTACAGCCTGGGCTGGGAGCCGCCCTACACCGTGGAGGGGAAGATCCTCGGCTCCTACATCGCCCAGAACTTTGGCGGCAAGAAGATCGGCTACCTCTACCAGGGCGACGAGTTCGGTCAGGACGTGGTGAAGGGATTGGACATGGAGATCCCCTCGTCGTCGGTGGTGTCACGCCAAAGCTATGACGCCGCCACCCTGGCGGGCCCGCTCAGCAACCAGATGGCTGCGCTGAAGAGCGCGGGGGCCCAGGTGGTGGTGCTGGCGACCGTGCCCGCGGCGACGGCCCTGGCGATGCTCCCCGCCGCGGCCATCGGCTACCTGCCTCAGTACGTCGTCGACAGCGTGGGGGCGGACTCTCCGACCGTCGGACCGCTGCTCAGCTCGTTCACCACCGCCGGGGGCGGGACCGCCGCGGAGGCGCAGGCCGCCGAGGGGCTGCTGGACGGGGTGATCACCGACGCATACCTGCCGCCCGATAACGACACCTCCAGTGCCTGGATCCAGGTCACCGAGAAGCTCCTTCAGGACTACGCTCCCAGCCTCTGGGCGGCCCACGGCATCGACGGCAACACCGTGTACGGCGTGGCCCTCGGATACACCTTCGTCCAGGCGCTCGAGGCGGCCGGAAAGAACCTCACCCGCCAGGGGCTGCTGAATGCGATCGCCAGCAAGGGGTCGAGCTTCATCACCCCCGGTCTGGTCCCGCTCTCCTATTCGTCGAGCGTCCACTACGGCTACGAGGGGGCCGAGGTGGTCCAGTTCTCGACCACGGCTCCGCCGATCATGACCCCGACCGGCACCTGGATCGGTGCCAGTGCGATCACGCCGGTGGAGACCACCAGCCCGGGTGCGGGGCCGGTCACAACCTACAGCGGCAGCCCCTCGTCTCCTCCCAGCTCGCTCGTGAACACCGCTTGACCTTTGGCGCCGGTGCTGCGTCGGATCTGAGCGTGACGACGGGGATCAGCACCCCGGTGGCCGGCCTCGCCGTCGAGGGCGTCACGGTGGTCCTGGGCGGCCTCACCGCGCTCGACGGGGTGTCGATCGCGCTGAGCCCCGGTGAGGTGGTGGGCCTGATCGGCCCCAACGGCGCCGGAAAGACGACGCTCTTCAATGTCGTCTCCGGCTTCGTGAGGCCGGCGGCGGGCCGGCTGTGGTTCCAGGGCCGCGAGCTTCGCGGTCACCGGCCCCATGACCTCCCCGCATTGGGCATCGCGCGCACCCTCCAGGGCATCGGCCTGTGGGCCGGACTGACCGCCATCGAGAACGTGATGGTCGGCGCCCAATCCCGGCTTCGCGCTGACTTCGCCTCAGCGTTTCTGGGCCTGTGGCGCTCCAGCCGCGAGGAGGCGGCCCTGCGGGGGCGGGCTGCGGAGCTGCTCAGCGACCTGGGGGTCGCCGGCTACGCTCAGCTGCTTCCCGCGGCCCTGCCCTACGGGGTCCAGAAGAAGGTGGGCCTGGCGCGAGCCCTGATCGGCGAGCCCACCATGCTCCTGCTCGACGAGCCGGCCAGCGGGCTCTCCGCTGCCGAGATGGTGGAGCTTCGTGGGCTGATCGAGCGCCTGCGGGCGCGCACCGGGGTTCTCCTCGTCGAGCATCACATGGACTTCGTCATGTCCGTCTGCGACCGCGTCACCGTGCTGGACTACGGCCGGGTGATCGCCGCCGGACCTCCCGATGCCGTCCGTTCCGACCCCCAGGTGGCCACCGCCTACCTGGGAGAGGTCGTCGCCGGACCCCCGCCGGGGGCAAGCGTGGAGAGGGGGGACGGCGCTCATGCTCGCCGTTGACAGGCTCGCGGTCTCCTACGGCGCGGTTCGGGCGCTCGACAGTGTCTCCTTCGATGCCGAGCCGGGCAGCATCACCGCGGTTCTTGGCGCCAACGGAGCCGGCAAGACCACCCTGTTGCGGGCGGTCTCCGGCCTGGTGCGACCGACCTCGGGAAGCGTCCGCCTCGGCGAGCTGACGCTCACCGGGATGAGCGTCGAGCGGGTGGTGCGCCAGGGCATCGCCCACGTCCCCGAGGGTTCCGGCGTCATCGCCGAGCTCACCGTGGACCAGAACCTCCGCCTCGGGGTGTGGCAGCGCATGGGGCGCGGAGCTCGGCGCGCTTCCGAGGAGCGCGCCTTCGAGGTCTTCCCGGTGCTGCGCCGGCTTCGCCGCCACCCCGCCTCCAGCCTCTCCGGTGGCGAGCGCCGGATGCTGGCCATCGCAGTGGCGTTGGTGTCACGGCCCACCGTGCTGCTCCTCGACGAGCCCTCGCTCGGCCTGGCCCCCCGGGTCACCGCCGAGCTGATGGCGGCGCTGCGGGACCTTGCCGACGCCACCCGGCTGACCGTGGTGCTCGTGGAGCAGAACGTGAGGAGCGCCCTCTCGGTGGCGCGCACGGCAGTGATCATCAACCTCGGCCGGGTGGTGATGTCCGGCACCGCGTCCGAGGTCGCCTCCCACCCCGATCTGCGCCACCACTACCTGGGTTTCTGAACGCGATGGGGCTCTTCGTCAACGTGACCCTGAACGGCGTCGCCAGCGGCATGATCTTCGCCGCCGTGGCCCTCGAGCCTCGTCTTCATCTACCGGGCCACCCGCGTCGTCAACTTCGCCCAGGGGGCGATGGGCATGCTCACCACCTTCATCGCCTTCAGCCTGCTGAGCGCCGGGCTCGGTTACTGGGTCGCGTTCGCCGCCGCACTGGCAATCGGTCTGGTCCTCGGGGCCGTGGTCGAGAGAATCCTGATCAGACCGCTGCAGGGCAAGCCGGAGATCAATCCCGTCATCGTCACCATCGGGCTCCTGGTGGTTCTGGAGGGGGTCGCCGGGAGCATCTGGGGCAACAGCTCACGTGGCTTCTCACCCGCCTTCTCCCAGTCCGGACTGAGCATCGGGCAGACCCGGATCGCCTTCTCCCAATTCGACCTGTTCATCGTCGGTGCGGTGCTGGCGCTGATGCTGGCCACCTGGGCGATGTTCCGGGCCACCGGCATCGGGCTGCGCATGCGCGCCTCGGCCTTCGCTCCCGAGGTGGCCCGCCTGCTCGGCGTCCGGGTGGGCCGGCTGATGACCCTGGGTTGGGCGATCGCAGCCGGCGGTCGGGTCGCTGGCGGCGCTGCTGGTCGCCCCCACCACCTCGTTCAGCCCCTACTTCATGGACCTGCCCCTGGTGTTCGGCTTCACCGCGGCGGTGATCGGGGGACTGGACAGCCTTCCGGGGGCGCTGATCGGCGGCCTGGTCACCGGGCTCGCGGTCTCCTACGTGGGCGGTTACCTGGGATCGAGCCTGGAGCCGCTGGGTGCGCTCGCGCTCCTGATGGTGGCGCTGATGGCTCGTCCGCGCGGCCTCTTCGCACCCGCGCAAGGACGGCGGGTGTGAGCACCGCGATCGCCCGGCCCCGACTCGAGCGGGTGCGGCTGCCGGCCCAACCGATGCTCCGCCATCTGCTGCTGGCCAGCCTGGCCGGGCTCGGCTTCTGCGTTCTGACCTCGCTGCTCGGCTCCTATGACAACTTCGAGGTCGGCGAGGTGGCCGCCTACGCCATCGCCATCGCCGGGCTCAGCCTGCTCACCGGGGCCAACGGCCAGATCTCGCTGGGCCACGGGGCGCTGATGGCAGTGGGCGCCTACGCCCTGGCCCTCGAGCAGACCCACACCAACCTGAATCTGGGTGTGGAACTGCTGGTGGCGATCACTGCCGCCGCTGTCCTGGGCGTCGTGGTCGGCATCCCCGCGACCCGGTTGAGCGGCCCGTACCTCGCCGGCATGACCTTGATCCTGGCTCTCGGACTGCCGCTGCTCGCCGACCAGTACTCGTCGATCTTCGGAGGTGACCAGGGGCTGGTGACCAATCCGCCGGTCCCGCCCGGGAGCGTGGACCCCAACCAGTGGCTGGCCTGGATCGAGATCCTGGGCGCTCTCCTGACCATGCTGCTGCTCGCCAACCTGATGCGCAGCCGCTTTGGCCGCGCTTACCGGGCGGTGCGCGACGGCGAGATTGCCGCCTCCCTGGCCGGGGTGCACGTGATGCGCACCAAGGTGGTGGCCTTCACGGTGAGCGCGGGCTGCGCCGGCCTGGCCGGGGCGTTCCTGGCCCTCTCCACCGGCGTGGTCAACACCGGCGAGTTTCCCCTCAGCCTGTCCATCGGGCTGCTCGCCGGCATGGTCCTCGGTGGGTCGGGAACGCTGATCGGTGCGTGGTGGGGCGCCATCGCCCTGGTGTTCCTGCCCCAGTGGTCGCAATCGCTGTCGGGTTCATTGAATCTGGGCAGCGGTGTGTCCGCGTACCTCGCCACCATCATCTACGGGCTGGTGCTGCTCGCGGTCATCCTGGTCGCCCCCTCCGGAATCCAGGGGTGGCTGCGGCGGGGGTGGCACGCGTTCCGACGCCGCGTGGTCGCCCCCGCCCAGGGCGAGCCGGACAGGGCATGAGGTCGATGGCCGTTCGTCGACTCAATGACGGAGAGCACCACGGCCTGCCGCGAGGACGCAGCCGCCTGCCTGAAGCCCTGGTCCAGCGCGACCAGCGGGAGCGGATCCTCCGATCCATGGTCGAGACCGTCGCCGAGAAGGGGTACGCGGCGGCGACGGTCGGCGAGGTGGTGGCCAGGGCGCGGGTCTCCCGCTCGTCCTTCTACGCGCAGTTCTCCGACAAGGAGGACTGCTTCGTGACCGCCTCCGCCGAGGGGCAGAAGCCGTCTCTTCGCGCGGGTGCGCAAGGCGGCGCGGCGCGTCCCGTCG
This sequence comes from uncultured bacterium, assembly GCA_963716555.1. Lineage (GTDB taxonomy): Bacteria > Chloroflexota > Dormibacteria > Aeolococcales > Aeolococcaceae > JAJZNI01. The sequence goes on from CAVQTJ010000018.1 coordinate 244,703, forward strand.
AAGAGTCCACCGGAGCTCCGGCTGCGCGCGGCGCTGCGCGCCTACCTCAGCTCGCTTCGCGACGAGCCGGCCCTGGCCACGGTGCTCTACGTCGAGTGGCTCGGCGTTCGCAGCCGCGGTGTCCCGCCGCATGCCGGCTGGCGGGATGACTTCGCGGCGATGACCGCCGCCTGGCACGCCCAGGCGCGCCGCAGCCACCCCCGATGGCCAGAGGTCCCCGCCAAGGTCTTCGTGGCCCTGATCGGAGCGACCGAGGAGCTGGTTCGCGAGCAGGTCTGGGGCGGTCACATCGATCGGCTCCCCGAGCTCGAGGAGGTCGTGGTCGCGGTGCATCTCCGGCTGCTCACCGACATCACCCCGCCCGCCGATTCGCAGGAGCAGCTGGCCGTGGCGTCCCAGCCGACCACAGGAGCGTGACATGGACTTCAGCCTGACCGCCGCTGAGGAGCTCTTCCGCGACCAGCTTCGTGGCTGGCTCGCCGAGAATCTGACCGAGGAATTCCGGGAGCTGCACCGCCTTCCGCAGCGAGAGGCACTGCAGCGCCGGCGAGAATGGCAGCACCGCCTGCATCAGGCGGGTTACGTCGGCATCTCCTGGCCCCAGCGGTACGGTGGTCGGGGCGCCTCCCTGGTCGACGAGATGATCGTGAACCAGGAGCTGGCCCTGGCTCGGGCGCCCGACCTGGTCGGGGTCATCGGCCTCTACATGGCCGGTCCCACCATCATCGCCCATGGCACCGATGCCCAGAAGACGCGCTACCTGGGCCCGCTGCTGAGCGCCGACGAGATCTGGTGCCAGGGCTTCAGCGAGCCCAACTCGGGAAGTGACCTGGCCTCCCTGCAGACCCGCGCCGAACCTGACGGTGACGGCCTTCTCGTCAACGGCCAGAAGGTGTGGAGCTCGTTCGCCCATGTGGCCGACTGGTGCATCCTGCTGGCCCGCACCGATTTCCGTCCGGCACGTCATCACGAGGGGCTCACCTACCTGATCCTGGACATGCGATCGCCGGGTGTCGAGGTGCGGCCGCTTCGCCAGATGACCGGGGACGCCGAGTTCAACGAGATCTACCTCACCGACGTGCGCGTTCCCGCGGACAGTGTGATCGGCCCGGTCGGGGACGGCTGGCGAGTGGCGATGACCACTCTGATGCACGAACGCGCCTCGTTCGGAATCGGGGTGCAGATCCGCACCCGGATCACCCTGGACGAGCTGCTGGCCATGGTTCGGGAGAGTGAGGTGCGTCACGACCCGGTGATCCGCCAGAGGCTCGCCCAGCTCTTCATCGAGGTCGAGGCCATGCGCCTCAACGGCTATCGCGGGCTCGACCGGGATGCTGCGCGGCGAGCAACCCGGCCCGGAGGGCTCGATCAACAAGCTGATGTGGAGCGAGGTCAACCAGCGGATCACCGAGACGGCCATGGAGGTGCTGGGGCCGGCCGCGCTGCTGGGCGATGACGACGGCCGCTGGGCGTGGCACTTTCTGCGCGCACGGGCCAACAGCATCGAGGGAGGGACCAGCGAGGTGCTGCGCAACATCCTCGCCGAGCGTGTCCTCGGGCTGCCCCGCTGGCGCTGAGGAGGAGGCAACCATGGACTTTGGCTTGAGCCCCGAGCAGGAGCTGCTGCGCGGCCAGGCGCGGGACTTCCTCGATCGCGCCTCGCCATCCTCCGCGGTGCGGCGCGCGCTGGAGAGTGACGGCGGCTGGGACGCCGCGGTCTGGAGGCAGATGGTTGAATTGGGCTGGACGGCCATCCCCTTCTCCACCGAGGTCGGCGGCCTCGGCCTGGGTTTGGTGGAGCTCGCGGTGGTCCTCGAGGAGCAGGGACGCCACCTCACCCCATCGCCGTTCCACAGCAGCGTCTGCCTGGCCGGGGCGGTCACGGCCGCAGCACCCAACTCGCCCTTCCAGCGGGAGCTGTTGGGGGGCATCGCCGCCGGATCGACGCGGGCCACCGTGGCCCTGCTGGAATCGTCGGGCCGCTGGGATGCCGCGGGGGTGCGGCTGCGGGCCGAGCTCTCCGGCGACGCCTACCGGCTCCGCGGCGAGAAGCTCTACGTTCCCGACGCGCGCGATGCGGATTGGATCATCGTCGCCGCCCGCACCGAGGAGGACGCCGAGGACGGAGTGACCCTGATGGCGATCGACCGCGGTGCCCCCGGGGTGACGGTGGCTCCGCTGCGCTCCCTCGATCCGACCCGAAACCTCGCCCGCCTCGGTTTCGACGATGTCGAGGTGGATGTCACGCGGGTGCTGGGCACTCCCGGGCATGGGTTCTCGACGCTGCGCCGAGCCCTCGACGTCGCGGCGGTGGCGGTGAGCGCGGAGCTCTGCGGCGTGGCCCAGCGCGCCATGGAGCTGAGCGTCGAGCACGCCAAGAACCGACGCCAGTTCGGCCGGCCGATCGGGAGCTACCAGGCGATCTCCCACAGGTGCGCCGACATGCTGGTGCAGGTGGAGTCGGCTCGATCCCTGACCTACCACGCCGCCTGGGCCCTCGAGCACGACCAGGTCGCGGCGCCGCTGGCGGTCAGCATGGCGAAGGCCTATGCCGGCGATGCCGCTCGCTGGGTCACCTCCACGGCGATCCAGGTCCACGGGGGGATCGGCTTCACCTGGGAGCATGATGCTCACCTGCTGTTCAAGCGAGCCAAGTGGGGTGAGGTCATGTACGGAGACGGCCGTCACCACCGTGAGCGGGTGGCCCAGCGGCTCGAGCTGTGACGCCTGACCCGCCGGGCCTCGACCTCGATGCCCTCCGAGGCTATCTCCAACCGCTGGTCGGTGACCTCGCCGGGCCGCTGCATGCCGAGCTCATCCCCGGAGGGCGCTCCAACCTCACCTATGTCGTCAGCGACTCGCGGCGCACGCTGGTGATCCGCCGTCCGCCGCTCGCCCACGTGCTGCCCACGGCACACGACATGCGCCGCGAGTACACGGTGCAGCGGGCGCTCGGACTCGCCGGGTTCCCGGTCCCCCCGCTGGTCGCGCTCTGCAGCGACGAATCGGTGATCGGCGCTCCCTTCTACGTCATGGAGCAGGTCGCCGGCCACGTGGTGCGCACCGCGCTGCCTGCGGAACTTCCCGACACGGCGCAGACCAGGTGGCGGATGTCCGAGGCCCTGGTGGCGACGCTGGTCCGGCTGCACAGTCTCGACCCGGACGCCATCGGCCTGGAGGGCTTCGGCCGGCCGCAGGGCTTCCTGGAACGCCAGGTGCGCCGCTGGTGGCAGCAGTGGCTGGCCTCCACCACCCGCGATCTGCCGGCGATGGACCGGCTCCACAGGTGGCTCGAGACCGCGTTGCCGGCCCAGGGCCCGGCGGCCATCGTGCACGGCGACTACCGCCTCGACAACGTGATGTTCGCACCCGGAGACCCGTCGCGGATCGCCGCGGTCCTGGACTGGGAGATGAGCACGGTGGGTGACCCGCTCTGCGACCTCGGTCTTCTCCTGCGTCTACTGGGCCGAATCTGAGGACGAGCCTGCGGCCCGCGGTCTGCACGGGCGCTCGGTCACCTGCCAGCCGGGTTTCTTCCGCCGTTCCGATCTCATCAACGCCTATCACGCCGGCACCGCCCGCGACCTCTCCGCTCTCGAGTGGTATGTCGCCTTCGGCACCTACAAGCTCGCCATCATCATGGAGGGGATAGCCGCCCGCTTCCTCATGGGGATGACCGTGGGGGAGGGGTTCGATGCCGTGGGGCCGCTGGTACCGGCGGTGGTGGAGCGAGGTCTGGCCAGCATCGGGCAGAGGCACTGAGGATGAGCAGCAGCACGCAGCAGGGGGACCGAGCATGGACTTCAGCGTGACACCGCGCGTCCAGGAGCTGAGCGAGCGGCTCTGGGCGTTCCTCGAGGACACCGTGCGCCCCGCCGAGGCGCGCTACTGGGAGGAGTTCTCCGCCGCCACCCTCCCCCAGCGCATCTCGGATGTGATGGAGGACCTCAAGGCCGAGGCCCGGCGGCTGGACCTGTGGAACCTCTTCCTCCCCGACCGGCGGTTCGGGGCCGGACTCAGCAACGTCGAGTACGCGCCTCTCGCCGAGATCTCCGGCTGGAGCCCGCTGGCACCCGAGGCGATGAACTGCTCCGCCCCCGACACCGGGAACATGGAGGTGCTGGCCCAGTTCGGCACTCCCGAGCAGCAGCGGCAGTGGCTGGAACCGCTGCTCGCCGGCGAGATCCGCTCCTGCATCGGCATGACCGAGCCGGACGTCGCCAGCTCCGACCCGACCCAGCTGGCGCTGCGGATGGAGCGCGACGGCTCCGACTACGTGATCAACGGGCGCAAGTGGTGGACCAGCGGCGCCGCGCACCCCCGGGCGAGGGTGATCCTGCTGATGGGGCGGACCGATCCGGAAGCCGAGCGGCACCGGCGCCACACCCTGGTGCTGGTCCCCATCGATGCCCCCGGCGTCACCGTGGTGCGGCCACTCAAGGTCTTCGGCTTCGACGATCCCGGCGGTCACTGCGAGGTGCGCTTCGAGAACGTCCGGGTCCCGCAGACCAACCGCATCGCCGAGGAGGGCGACGCCTTCCTGGTCACCCAGGCCCGGCTGGGTCCCGGCCGGCTGCACCACTGCATGCGCATGCTCGGGCTGGCGGAACGGGCCCTGGCACTGATGGTGGATCGGGCCCGGACCCGGAGCGCCTTCGGCAAGACCCTGGCCGAGCAGGGGGTGGTGCGCGAGCAGATCGCGCGCTCGCGACTCGAGATCGAGCAGGCCCGGCTGCTCTGCCAGCGGGCGGCGTGGCTGCTCGACACCCAGGGCGGCCGTGGAGCCCGTTTCGAGATCTCGGCGATCAAGGTGGTGGCGCCCAACGTGGCGGCGGCGGTGATCGATCGCTCGATCCAGCTCCACGGTGGTGCAGGCGTCTCGCAGGACGTGCCCCTCACCCAGATGTACGCCTACGCCCGCTCCGCTCGACTCATGGATGGTGCCGACGAGGTCCACCTCGCCGCCATCGCGCGGGAGGAGCTGCGGCGGGAGGACGGCCGCCGATGAGCAGATTCGACGGCAGAGTCGCCTTGGTCACCGGTGCGGCGCAGGGTATCGGTGCAGCCACGGCGATGCGTCTGGCCGCGGAGGGGGCGTTCGTGGCGGTCGTCGACGTCAATCCGGCAAAGGCGGCGGAGACCGTCGACCACATCCGCTCATCAGGTGGGACCGCGGCCGCGTACGGCTGCGACGTCTCGTCGGCTCCGCAGGTCGAGGCGACGGTCGCCAGCGTGGTCACTGAGACCGGCCGCCTGGACGTGCTGGTCAACAATGCGGGGATCACCCGCGACAACCTCGTCTTCAAGATGAGTGATGACGATTGGGACACCGTGCTCGGCATCAATCTCCGCGGCGCCTTCCTGTGCAGCCGCTCTGCACAACGCCACATGGTCGGCGCGCGCTACGGTCGCATCGTCAGCATCAGCAGCCGCTCGGCCCTGGGCAACCGCGGTCAGGCCAACTACGCCGCGGCCAAGGCGGGGATCCAGGGCCTGACCGCCACCCTGGCCATCGAGCTCGGACCGTTCAACATCACCGTGAACGCGGTGGCGCCCGGCTACATCGCCACCGCGATGACCGCCGCGGCGGCGGAGCGCAGCGGTGTCTCTCCCACCGAGCATCAGCGCCGGGCCGCCGAGCTGACCCCGCTCCGCCGGGTTGGTCAACCCGAGGAGGTGGCCGCGGTGATCGCCTTCCTGGCCAGCGACGACGCGTCATTCGTGTCGGGCCAGACCGTCCAGGTCAACGGCGGGGCGAGGTGAGGAGCGATGCGCACCTTCGAGTCGGCAGCCGAGCTGGTTTCCGCTGCGGGAGCCGATCTCGGGCCCAGCGACTGGCACCGTGTGACCCAGAAGCTCATCGATGACTTCGCCGATGTCACCGGAGACCATCAGTGGATCCATGTGGATCGGGCCCGCGCCGCGGCCGGCCCCTTCGGGACCACCGTCGCTCACGGTTACCTCACCCTGGCGTTGATCCCCATCATGCTGCGCGAGACCGTCCGGGTCGACGGAGCGCAGATGGCCATGAACTACGGTCTGGAACGGGTCCGCTTTCCCGCACCTCTTCCGGCGGAGAGTGAGATCAGGGCCGAGGTGCGGATCGCGTCGGTGACTGCCGATGGCAACCGCGTCCGGATGACCAGCGAGGTCACGGTCGCCGCCCGCGGCGCTCCCAAGCCATGCTGCGTGGCCGAGGTCGTGACCCTTTTCATCTTCTGAGGAGCCGCAATCCGATGCTCAGCACGATGCAGGACACCCCGCTCACCATCACCGAGATCTTCCGAAGAGGTCAGCGGATCTTCCCGGAGAGCCGGGTGGTGACCTTCCAGGGGGACGCGTCGCGCCGCAGCACCTTCACGGAGGTCGCCGACCGCGTCGGGCGACTGGCCGCAGGGCTCCGCAGCCTCGGTGTGGGGCCGGGCGACCGGGTGGGGACCCTGTGCTGGAACCACCAGGAGCATCTGGAGGCCTACTTCGCCGTGCCCTGTCTGGGCGCGGTGCTGCACACCCTCAACCTCCGCCTCTCCCCTCGGCAGCTGAGCTTCGTCATCAACCACGGCGGGGACCGGGTGATCATCGTGGACGCCAGCCTGGTGCCACTGCTCGCCGCCATCCGCCCGCAGCTGGCCAAGCTCGAGAAGGTGGTGGTGGTGGGCCAGGCCGACACCACCGGCCTCGGCGAGGTGATCGACTACCAGGAGCTGCTCTCCGGCTCGGCGCCGCTCCAGGACTGGCCCGAGCTGGACGAGAGGCAGGCGGCGGCGATGTGCTACACGACCGGGACGACCGGTGACCCCAAGGGCGTGGTCTACAGTCACCGGTCGATCTGGCTGCACTCCTTCGCCGTCACCGCGACCTTCGCCTACGGCGAAGCGGACCGGATCTGCATGATCGTGCCCATGTTCCACGTCAACGGTTGGGGGACCCCGTTCAGCGCCTGGATGGGCGGGGCCGACATGCACCTTCCCGAGCGCTTTCTCCAACCGGACCCCCTGCTCTCCTTCATCCTCCAGGAGAGGCCCACCTTCGTCGGGGGCGTCCCCACCATCTTCCAGGGACTCCTGCTCGCGGCGGAGAGGACCCAGGCCGACCTCAGCTTCATCCGTCTCGGGGTCTGCGGCGGCTCGGCGGTGCCGACCAGCCTGATGCAGGCGTACCAGCGCTGGTTCCCCCTGGTGCAGTCGTGGGGGATGACCGAGACCAGCCCCCTGGGCTCGGTGGCCTTCCCCCCCAGGGGGTTGGCTGAAGACGACCCGCTGTACTGGCACTTCCGTTCCAAGACCGGCCGCCCGGCCGGTGGCGTGGAGCTGAGGATCGTCGGCGCCGACGACGAGGTTCTGCCCTGGGATGGCAAGGCGGTGGGGGAGATCGAGGTGCGCGGACCGTGGGTCACGGCGAGCTATTTCGGAGTCGAGGCCCCGGAACGGTTCCACGACGGCTGGCTGCGCACCGGAGACATCGGGACAGTCGACGAGCTCGGCTACGTGCAGATCACCGACCGGGCCAAGGACGTCATCAAGTCCGGGGGAGAGTGGATCAGCTCGGTGGAGCTGGAGAATCAGCTGGCGGCCCATCCGGCGATCCTGGATGCCGCGGTGATCGGGATCGGCGACGAGCGCTGGCAGGAGCGCCCCATGGCGGTGGTCGCCTTCAAACCGGGGCGTGCGGCGCGACCCGAGGAGCTCCGTGAGTTCCTGGCGGGAAAGGTGCCCGGCTTCTGGGTCCCCGAATCTTGGGTGGTGGTCCCCGAGATCCCCAAGACCTCGGTGGGCAAGCAGGACAAGAAGGTGCTCCGGGCCCTGCACGCCCAGGGGCGGCTGGAGGTGCAGCGGCTGGCCCGCCGCTGAAGATCTGGGTACCTCGGCGCGGCGGCATCGCGGCCGCACCCGGAGCACTCGATCGGACTACCATCTGCCCACCGTCGAGCCCAGCCTTCTGTGACGAGGGGATGTCCATGACGGAGCGCCTGGCCTCTCCGACCATCTCTGCCCCGGCGCACCCAGGGAGGCGCTAGCCCAGCCATGCCGGGGATGGCCACCGGCCTCAACAGCGACAACCCGATCGTGGTCTCGGCGTTCCAGGAGGCACTTCTCCGCCAGGGCGTCGCAGTGCTGGCGATCCTGGTCCTCGCCGCCCTGGTGGGCGGCGCCGTCTGGCTCCGGTCGTCGCGCCCCGCGCGGACCGAGGCCTCGATCCCGTCGCCGGCCGATCCCCCGGAGGCGCCCGCGCGCCGGCTGCTGAGAATCTCGTTCGGGCTGATCTGGGTGCTCGACGGCATCCTCCAGGCCCAGCCCTCGATGCCGCTCGGCATGTCCTCTCAGGTCATCGAGCCGGCCGCGTCCAGCTCGCCGTCCTGGGTGCAGGCCATCGCCAACTTCGCGGGGACGATCTGGAGCTACCATCCCATCTCCGCGCCGGCAGCGGCGGTCTGGATCCAGATCGGCATCGGCCTCTGGCTTCTCTTCGCTCCCCGGGGGATCTGGTCACGGCTCGGCGGCCTGGTCAGCGTGGGGTGGGGGCTGGTGGTCTGGGTCTTCGCCGAAGCCTTCGGGCAGCTCTTCGCCCCCGGGCCCAGCTGGCTCTTCGGGGTGCCCGGGGCAGTCCTCTTCTACTGCGAAGCGGGGGTCCTGCTGGCCCTCCCCGAGCGGGCCTGGACCAGCCCCCGGTTGGGCCGGATTGTCCTGCGGGTGATGGGCGCTTTCTTCGTCGCCATGGCCGTGGTCCAGGCCCTGCCCAGCGAGGGCTTCTGGCAGGGCCGGGCTCTGGCGGGCGGTTCCCCCGGTGCGCTGGTGTCGATGCTGCAGCAGATGAGCCAGACCCCCCAACCTGGCCTGCTGTCCTCGTGGGTCGCCAGCTTCGGAGCGTTCGACGCGGCCAACCCGGTGGCGGTGAACCTCGTGGTGGTGATCGCCCTGGCGGCGATCGGGGTGACCTTCCTCGTTGCCCGGCCGCGGATCACCCGGGCCGGGGTGATCGCCGGGGTGGTGCTCTGCCTGGCCGACTGGGTGCTGGTCCAGGACCTCGGTTTCCTCGGCGGGGTCGGCACCGACCCCAACAGCATGATCCCCATGGCGCTGGTGTTCGTGGCCGGGTACCTGGCGATCACCCGGGTGCCGGTCCCCGTTGCGGTGGCTCCGGCCGAGGGGGCCGTCCCGGTCGCCGCGGGCACTGTGCGCCGCCGGCTTGTGACGTCAGACCCGGCGCTGTCCCTTCGCGCCTGGGGTCGGCGGCTCGCAGCGCGGCCGGCGCTCGCGGCTCGCTGGAGCGCGGCGATCGGCGCCGTCGTCATCATCCTGATCGGCGCCGCTCCCATGGCGGTCGCAACGGCGAGCGGTCAGGCCGATCCCATCCTCACCGAGGCCATCAACGGTGCCCCCACCGTCCTGGACCAGCAGGCGCCCGCCTTCTCGCTGGTCGACCAGCACGGCGCGGCGGTGTCGCTGGCCAGCCTGCGCGGGAAGGTGATCGCCCTGACCTTTCTCGATCCCGTGTGCACGACCGACTGTCCGGTCATCGCCCAGGAGTTTCGGGAGACCGACCAGCTGCTGGGCGCCGATGCCCGCGGGGTGGATTTCATCGGCGTCGACGCCAACCCGCTTGACACCAGCGCCGCCTACCTGGACGCCTTCGACCGTCAGGAGCACCTCGATTCAATCGCCAACTGGCTCTACCTGACGGGATCGCTCCCCCAGCTCCAGGCGGTCTGGAACGCCTACGGCATCGAGGTCGATTACTCACCGGGCGGTGCCATGATCGCCCACAGCGAGTACGCCTACGTGATCGACGCCGCCGGTCACTCCCGCTACGCTCTGAGCACCGACCCCGGGCCCGGAACCGAGGCGACCAGCTCCTCATTCACCAATGCCCTCGCCGGCCTGATCAAGAGCGCGCTCGCTTGACCCGGAGAGTGCTCCAACGCTGGCCTCGAGGCGGATGCCGTGCTGCCGCGGTCGCCGCCGCGCTCACCATGGTCGCCGCCACTCTCAGCTCCTGCTCGGGTGCTGCCACAGTCGCCGGCGGGTCGAAGAGCCCAGCGCCGGCCGCCCTGCCGACCCCGCTCGTGACCTCGATCACCACCTCGCAGGGGACCTGGGTCACCCTCCCCATGGGCGACCTGAGCCAGCCGGCCAACACCTTCTGGCAGCTCTTCTACCAACCGACCGGAGGTACCAAGTGGTCAGATCAGATCTCGGGGACCGCAGTGGCTACCAACGGCGGCGTGGTCCTGGCCTCTGCGGGCGGCCCGGCTCTGATCGCCGCCATCCTCCCGTCCGGCAACCTGACCTTCTCCCCGCTGGCAACCACCTCCGATGCCGGGAAGACGTGGTCCGACGACCTGGTCGACGCCGCCCTGGCCCCGCGCCCCGACGCCCTGGCGACCGGCTCGGGCGGCCAGGCCCTCGCCCTGGTCTCCGATCATGGTCGGACCGACATCCTCTCGAGCTCAGACGGGCTGTCGAGCTGGGTGACGCTGGCGACCCAGGCCGGGCTGGCCGCCTCCCCGGCAGGTCGCACCTGCGGTCTGGCGTCGATCACCGCCGCCGCCTATCTGGCGGCGACCCCGGTGGTCGGGGGACTGTGCGACCGGCCCGGCGTCGTCGGGCTGTTCGCCAAGAGCGGCGCGGGATGGGGGCTGCTCCAGCCCACCCTGGCGCCGCCGCCGGGCTCGACCGGAGTCGAGGTGCTCGCCATCCGCTCCATGGGCGGCCAGCTGGCGGTGCTGCTCGGAGTGTCCATGGACGGTGCAGCTCAGGTGGTCGCCGCCTGGACGGCGGACGGCGGCCAGAGCTGGACAACCTCTTCGGGCCTTCCGCTTGGTGGCTCCGCCACCATCTCGTCCTACGGTCCGGTTGGGGGAGACGGTTTCTTCGTCCTGACCTCCGGATCCTCCGGTGCCGAGAGCCTCACCGTGATCGACGGGCCGGGGGCAACCTGGAGCCGGCTGGTGTCCCCACCGGCCAGCACGGCGACCATCGCCGCCGGCACCCCCGACGAGATTCAAGCCTTCTCGGTCAAGAGCACAGTGCTGACCGTCTGGACCCTGGCGCCGGCCGCGATCGCCTGGCAGAAGACCCAGGTTCTCAACGTCCCCATCGAGTTCGGCTCATCCTCCTGAGCGCTCGACCGGTGGCGATCACGCCGGGCCCTTGGCAGTTGGGCTCCGATCCGCCAACATAGGCTCGCTGCCGACCGATGCGGGACCGTCCGGAGCCGTGAAGGGATGATCTTCTTCCCCAACTGGTACGACAACATCCCGTTCTACGCGGCGATCGTCGCCGCCCTGCTCTACTACCTGGGCGGTCGCCAGCGGCTGCAGCTGATCTCGCGCTCCGGAGTCCGGCCCGCCCGCTCGACCAAGCGGGCCTGGCGATCGGCGTGCTTCTACAGCGCGCTGGTGATCCTGGTGTTCGCCCTGCAGCCGCCCTTGGACGGCTGGGCGGATTCGCTGCTCTGGGTGCACATGATCCAGCACGAGCTGCTGCTGATGGTGGCGGCGCCGCTGCTGGTGATCGCCGCGCCCTGGCTGCGGATCTGGGCAGGATTCTCGCTGGCGCTGCGCCGACCGGTTGCCAGGTCGGTGGTCCAGGGTGGCTGGGCGCGACCGTTGCGAGGGCTGGCGCGGTGGCTGGGCCTCCCGGTGGTGGCCTGGACGCTCTTCAACGTGGTGATGATCGGCTGGCACGTCCCCCTGTTCTACGACGCCGCGGTGCAGAACCAGCCGATCCACGACAGCGAGCACCTCAGCTTCCTGCTGGTCGGGCTCCTGTTCTGGGGGCAGCTCTTCGAACTCACCGCCGTTTCACTCGCGGCTCGACTACATGCACCGCTTCTTCTTCATGGCCACCAGCATGTTCCCGAGCTGGGTCCTGGCCCTGATCCTGGTTTTCAGCGGCGCCCCGCTCTATCCCGTCTACGTGGTCCTCGAGAGCGGCCACAGCGGTCTCGGCGCGCTGGCCGATCAGGAGCTGGCCGGGGGCATCATGTGGATGATCGGCAGCATCCCGATGGCGATCAGCGGCTTCTGGCTCATCTATCAATGGGCTTCGGACGCCCAGGAGCCGGGAGCCAGGCGCCGCCGCCGGCGGGTGGGCACGCTGGGGATCGCGGACGAGTCGTCAGACGGCTGAGTGGCGCTCAGCCAGGGGCGATGTCGGCCAGGTCCTGGCTGAGGGTTGATTGATTCAATTGGCCGATCTGAATGTCCTTGATGACTCCTGTGGAGGTGACGAAGATCGTGGACGGCACCCCCACGATGTCGAACAGCGCTGCCACGCTCCCGTCGGGGTCGGATCCGACCGGTGCGGTGATCCCCAGGGCGCTGATGAAGGTGCGCGCCGCCGACTGCTGGTCACGCTCGTCCACGAACAGGAAGGCCGTGCTCGGCGTCCGTGTGGCGGCGGCCTGAAGCAACGGCATCTCGGTCCGGCAGGGATCACACCACGAGGCCCAGAAGTTGATCACCAGCGGACGTCCACCGAAGCTTCCCGGCCCGAGGGTGGTGCCGTTCCAGGCCTGCAGCTGAAAGGACGGCTCCGGCCGGTCGGTCTGGGCTGCGGGCAGGGAGCTGTCGAGGGTTGCGAAGGCATCGAGCACCTGGGCGGATGACGGCACGGCTCTGAAGGTGCGGAGCACAAACCCGTGGACGTCGATGATGGCGAGCACCTGTGCGGCAGACTCGCCTGCGCCGTCGGTCGGCGCTCCGCCGACCGCCCCCAGCACCGCGCCGACCGCGCTCGCCGAGCCGGTGGCGAGCGTCCAGGTGACTCCGTTCTTCTGCGCGTAGGCGCCGAGCGCGTTGGGAGTGTCGACGGCCGGGTCGGTGGCGATCTCGACCAGTCGAGAGGATTGAAGCTTTGTGCGCAGTTGCCGGAATAGGTCCACAACCGCCGCGGCCGCGCCGGCAGGTTGAGTGCTGAAGTCAGTCAGCACCGTGGTGCTGCCCACCCAGGCGGCCGTCTGGGTGGCGTTGCCATGCTGGTCCTGCAGCTGCACCGCGGGGAGGCGGGGGTATCGGCCGGAGAGCTCTCGCAGGCCGACGTTGACGCTCGCCTGGCCCGCGTAGGCCTCCGAGGAGACCGCCTTGCTCTGGCTCACACCGAGGAGAACCGGCTCGACCAGCTGCGGGCTCACCGAGATGTCGATGGCGACATGCTCGCCGCCGAGGCTCAGCGCATCGTAGCTGCCCGCCGCCAGCGTCGCCGCTGCTGCCTGGACGGTCTGAGGCGCGGCGGGAACCGATCCCCCGAATCGCCCGATCGCCGACCAGCCCTGCGCGGAGTGGATCTCGATCGCACCGCTCGCAGCGGTCGGGCTGCTGGCGCTGAGCAGGACCACGATGGTGCCGCTCTCCGGTCGGGCACCGCCGCATCCCGTGAGGGTGACGACAAACACGGCCACCACCGCGAAGGCCAGCCGCACAGCAGGGAAGTGGATGAGCCTGAGCCGCTCACGCAAGGTTAGTCTCACCCCTTGACCATTTCCGTCCCCCCGGGCATTATTTCACCCAAACCCTGGCAGCCCACCCATGGATCCACGTGCTCTCGGAGTGGCCCGTGAAGAAGAAGCTACTGGCGGTCGCGTGCGGCTTTGCTGCAGCCGGCATCATGGTGGGCTTCTACACCTACGCTTTCGTCATCTACCGGCCTCCCACCGTGGTGGCGGCGGCTTCTTCGACTCCCGGCACCGCTGACGTCTACCTCCAGACTGTCCCCGCCTACGGGTCCGCGCCCACCCCCGACTGGGTGTCCTACTTCGTGCGCAACTCCCAGGGAAAGTGGGTGCACAGCACCTTCTTCACGGTTCCCGCCCACTCCACCATCAACGTGACCATCTACCAGTTCGACTCGGCGAGCGGCCTGCGCAACCCGCTCTGGGCCCAGGCCCGCGGGACCGTCGGTGGCACCTTGACGGTCAACGGGAAGACCACCGATGAGATCAACAACGCCGATCTCGCTCACTCCTTCGCCATCCCCGACCTTGGGCTGAGCGTGCCCCTCGAGGGCATCTCGGACACCGCCAGCAATCCCTGCGGCGCCGGCCCCTGCGCCAACTCCTTTGACCACAACACCATCACCTTCAGCTTCACCACCGGGGGCCCCGGTGAGTACCGCTGGCAGTGCTTCGTGCCGTGCGCAGCCGGTTTCTATCAGGGCTTCGGCGGGCCCATGCAGACCCTCGGCTACATGGACGGGGAGATGTACGTCCAGTGATGAGCCTGTGGTCGCGAGCCGGCCCCGAGCTCCGCCGACTCCTGATCATCTGGGTCGTCGTCAGCGCCGTCGTCTGCCTGGTTCTCTGGTTTTTCCTCGGGCCGCATCTCCCGCCGTTCCAGATGAGCGACGACTCGTCCGCCCAGTCCTTCGACAACACCGTGTTGGTCACCGTCGTCGCCCCGGTGATCGTCTTCCTGGTTGTCTTCTTCTCCTACATTCTGGTCAACTTCCGCCACCGCGGAGGGCCCCTCGAGGACGGACCGCCGCTGCGCGGTGACAGCCGGACCATCTTCCTGTGGATCGGCGTCACCGGTATCGTGGTGCTCCTCCTGGCGGCGTGGGGGAGCTATGAGCTGTGGCCGGGCGAGCACGGCGCGGGGGGCGGCCAGGGTCCCAACCCGATCACCCTCGGGGTGCCCGCCGGGGCGGACAGCGCCCTCCAGGTCCAGGTGATCGGCCAGCAGTGGCAGTGGACCTACCGCTTCCCCGCCTACGGCGGCGTCGAGACCACCGCCCTGGAGCTGCCGGTGAACCGGATGATCGAGTTCAATGTGACCTCGATCGACGTCATCCACTCCTTCTGGGCCTACCAGCTCGGGGTCAAGGCGGACGCGGTGCCCGGCACCAACAACATCGCCTATGTCGAGCCGCTCCAGACCGGCTCGTTCAACGTCCGCTGCGCCGAGCTCTGCGGCCTGTGGCACGGCCACATGCAGATGACCGGATACGTGGTGAGCGACTCCGCCTTCGCCTCATGGATCGCGGGCCAGGTCCAGGAGTGGGCCCCGGTCACCAAGCAGTTACCGCCCTACAGTCCCGTCTACGTGGCGCAGCCCGAGGGCCGCGCCGGGTGAGAGGAGAGAGATGACCACCGCGCTCGTCGAGTCCCAGACGCCGTCAGCGCAGATCTACTCCCGGCGACACTTCCCGGGTCAGGACCTGCTGGTCGCTGTGATCCTCGGGATCCTGGGCTTTCTGGTCGGCTCGGCAGTGGTCGGTGACCACATCGCCGGCGCCTTCGACTTTGTCTCGGAGACCGACCAGAGCGACGTCAGCTTCGTGATCGGGACGCTGTTCGGGGTGGTGGGCTTCCTCGCCGGGCTGGGCTTCTTCGGCTACCCGCTGCGCCGGCTGCTCGGTCTGCCGGTCGAGGCCCACGAGACCGACATGGGCGGGGTGGAGCGGTACTTCCGGGTCTGCACCGATCACAAGGTTGTCGGCATCCAGTACCTGTTCGGTGGCATCTTCTTCTTCTTCGTCGCCGGCCTCCAGGCGATGTACATGCGCACCGAGCTGCTGTCCCCCAACGACAACGTGGTCTCGGCTGAGAACTACATCAGCCTGGTCAGTCTCCACGGGACCATGATGATCATGATGATGTCGGCGATCATCATCGGGCCCTTCGGCAACTACTTTGTCCCGATCCTGATCGGCGCCCAGCGGATGGCCTTCCCCCGCCTGGAGGCGCTCAGCTTCTGGCTGGTCCCGTGCTCCGGCATCGTCCTCCTCTCCTCGATCGGCCTGGGCGGCTTCCCCACCGGCTGGACCGGCTACGAACCCCTCGCCGACCAGGCCAAGATCGGCATGGACTGCTACTGTCTCGCGTTCGCGCTGATCGCGATCTCGCTGACCATCGTCGGCTTCAACATGATCGCCACCATCGTGACCATGCGCGCCCCCGGGCTGAGCTGGGGCCGTCTGCCCATCTTCGTGTGGTCGGTGTTCGCCACCAGTTTCCTGATGATGCTGGCGGCCCCGGTGCTGATCGTGACCATGACCCTGGTGCTGCTCGACCGCACCGCCGGGACGACCTTCTTCCTGACCACCGGTGGCGGCACCGGATACCTCTACGAAAACCTCTTCTGGTTCTTCGGCCACCCCGAGGTCTACATCCTGGCGCTGCCGGGCTTCGGCGTGGTGCTGGAGATCATCAGCGTCTTCGCCCGCAAGCCACTGTGGGGTTATCCGCTGGCGGTGGCCGCCATGCTCGGGGTGGGCTTGCTCAGCTTCTTCGTCTGGCAGCATCACCTGTTCGTCAGCGGCATCAACGCCAACCTCCGCCCCTTCTACATGCTGACCACGGAGCTGATCTCCATCCCGACGGGGTTCATCTTCCTCAACGCCATCGGAACCCTCTGGCGAGGACGAATACGATATAGCGTGCCCATGCTCTTCTCCCTGGCCCTCTTCTTCAACTTCTTCATCGGCGGGGTCACGGGGGTGTTCCTCTCCGACGCGCCCAGCGATGTGACCACCCACGGGAGCTTCTTCGTGGTCGGCCACTTCCACTACACCATCATGGGCGGGCTGGTGTTCGCCTTCTTCGCCGCCGTCTACTACTGGTTCCCCAAGCTGACCGGATTCTTCATGAACGAGCGGCTGGGCAAGATCCAGTTCTGGCTGTTCTTCGTCTCCTTCAACTTCACCTTCTTCCCCATGTTCATCGTGGGCTTCCTCGACCAGCCGCGCCGGGTGTCCGCCTACGCAGCGCAGCTGCAGGGCCTCAACGACTGGATCACCATCTCCGCCTACTTCATCGGGCTCTCCATGGTGGTGTTCATCGCCAACCTGGTCTACTCCTGGGTCTTCGAACGCCGGCGCGCCGAGGAGAACCCATGGGAGTCGAAATCATTGGAGTGGATGCTCCCCAGTCCCATTCCCCGGGAAAACTTCGAGCGCATCCCCCGAATCGTGGCCGGACCTTATGGGTATGGGCTGAAGGAAGCACCCGTGGTCGCGGTCTTGGGGCCGGCGGTACCCGCCGTGGTGGGGAAGTAGGCGATGCGCGACAGCGCCACCGCCGCACCCGGTGCGGTCCCGGGCGAGCCTGAGCTCATCGCCCGCAACCTCTGGGCCGGGGGGCGACTGGCCGCCGCCGCCATGGCCTTCGTCGCGATCAGCTTCGTGTTCGCCTTCTACTACCTCCGCGAGCTCAACATCGAGCACATGTGGCGGCCCGCCGGGATCAATCCTCCTCTCGGCTTCGGCATCGTCATCCTCGCCTGCATGCTGCTCAGTGCCGCCGCCTACTGGGTGGGCAGCCGGGACTCCCCGTCCGGGGCGTCGGGGCTGTGGCTGCCCGCGGCCACGGCTGCGCTGCTTCTCGGCCTCGCCACCGTGGTCATCATCACGATCGAGCTCCCCAACGCCGGCTTCCGTCCCTCCGACGGCGCCTATGCCAGCGTCTTCTTCGGTTGGACCGGCTTCTACTTGATCGCCGTGCTGGGTGGGGTCTACTACCTGGAGACCGTCTGGGCCCGCGCCCTGCGCGGCACCGGCCGTGGAGTCAACCCGGTGATCCTCGCGGGTGAGGCATCGGCCTTCGGCGTCTACTGGTACTTCATGGCGCTGATGAGCGTGCTGTTCTTCGTCCTGCTCTACGTGGTGGCCTGACCATGACCGCGATGCGGGTGCTCCTCGACGCGGCCCCCCAGGGTCAGGTCATCGGCGGGGTCCTGAGCCTGGTCATCCCGTTGTCCTGCCTGTTCCTGGTCCTCGCCTGGTGGGGGTGGATCATCCGGCGTCGCGGGGGCCTCCCCTGATCGCGCGGCGGGCGCTCCCGGTGGAGGCGCCCGAGCTGCTGGCTCCTCCACCACGACCCATCGCGGCGCTGCGGCAGACCCTGGTCGACTATCTCAGCCTCACCAAACCGCGGATCATGGTGCTGCTCCTGATCACCGAGCTCGGTGCCATGGTCGCCGCCGGCTCCGGCCACCTCAGCTGGCAGCTGGCGCTGGCCGGGCTGACGGGAGGGGCGCTGTCGGCCGGGGGCGCCGCCGCCATCAACTGCTGGTACGACCGCGACATCGACGGCGAGATGGAGCGAACCTGCCGGCGGCCGCTCCCGGCCGCCCGAATCCCGGCCTCACGCGGTCTGGCTTTCGGTGCTCTCCTGGGGGTTGCCGGCTTCCTGGTCCTCGCCCTGGGAGCCAACCTGCTGGCGGCGCTGCTGGCGCTCGCGGGTGGGCTCTTCTACGCGGTCGTTTACACGATGTGGCTGAAGCGAGCCACCAGTCAGAACATCGTGATCGGCGGCGCCGCCGGAGCGGTGCCCCCCCTGGTCGGATGGGCGGTGGCGGCGCACACCCTGGCGCCGCTCGCCGGGGTGCTGTTCCTCATCGTCTTCTGCTGGACGCCTCCGCACTTCTGGGCTCTGTCCCTGCTGCTGCGCCGGCAGTACGCCCGGGTCGGGGTGCCCATGCTGCCGGTGGTGCGTGGCGAGGCGGCCACCCGGCGGGCGATCCTCGCCTACTCGGGGCTGCTGGTGGGCGTGTCACTCCTGCCCACCATCTGGCTGGGTCCCGCCTACCTCGCCGCCGCTGCAACCCTGGATCTCGCGCTGATCTGCCTGGCGGTGGGGGCGTTGCGGGACCGCGGCCAGCGCTGGGCCGCGCTGCTCTTCCACTATTCGATCCTCTACCTGGGGCTGCTCTTCGTCGGCGTGGCGCTGACCGCGACCTTCGCTCCGTCCTGACCCGCTGATGGCCGGGCCGACCGATCCGCAGCCCACCGGCTCGGAGGCCGGGATTCGGTCACCGGCCGGCGCAGCGCGGATGTGGTCCTGGCCAGAGATTCGCCGCGGGACCCCGATTCGCGCGGTCATCGATCTGGTTCAGTACGGGGTCGCGATCGTCCTGGTCGTGCTCGCCCTGGTCGTCCTGGTGCGCAGCTTCATCGACTTCATGACCTCACTTTCCGGCTACCCCAAGACGCTGGTGAACGCGGTGGACGGCATCCTGGTGGTCATCATCCTGGTCGACATTCTGCGGACGGTGCTGACCCACCTGGAGGGATGGGGGTTCCCGTTCCGGCCCTTCCTGGTCATCGGGATCATCGCCGCGGTGCGGGACATCCTGGCGGTGTCCACACAGCTCACCCTCTCGTCCGGCGGGCCGGCTGCGGGGCAGCCTCCCCTGCTTGAATCCCTGCTCGAGCTGGTGACCAGCGCCGGGGTGGTGCTGGTGCTCTCGGTCGCCCTCTTCCTGACCCGGGGACAGAGCGTCGCGGCCGGCGACGCTCCAGCCGTGGTGAGCGACGCCTGACGTTCCAGGCCGGGGGCGCTGGGCCGTGGGGCGGTCAATATGGAGCGACTGATTCGTGGCCGAACCTTGTTTTCTTGTCGTGGGCTTCGTCACCGGGAGGCCGGGTGGGCGCGCATATGCTGCCCAGATGAGCCCGGTCTTCCTCCGATCCGTCGATCAATCGCGCCCCCCGTTGCCCGGTGGCCGGCGGCTGTGGACGGCCTTCGGCGCCATGGGTCTGCTCCTGGTCGTGTATGCGATCTCCGTCGCGGTCCGGGGGCCGGATGGAAGCAACCTCATCCTGGACGGCTGGATGGTGGCCGGTTTCGAGGCCGTTGTCGCCGTCCTCTGCCTTTCTCGAGCGATCACCCTCCACCGGGGCAAGGCCGTGCCCCTGGCCCTCGGTCTCGCCTCCCTCTTCTGGGCGACCGGGGACCTTACCCTCACCGGGGAGTCGATGGGTGGAGCGAACGTGCCCACGCCCTCGCTGGCCGACCTCTTCTACCTGGGATTCTTCCCCCTCTGCTACGTCGGAGTTCTCCTGCTGCTCCGACGTCACGTCAAGCAACTGATCCCCGCCAACTGGCTGGACGGGGTAGTGGCCGGCCTCGGTGCCGCCGCCCTCTGCTCCGCCTTCGCCTTCAACACCCTCCTCCACAGCCTGGGCGGAGGGCCCCTGGCGGTGACCACCAACCTCGCCTACCCCATCGGCGACGTGCTCCTCCTGGGCCTGGTGATCGGCGGCACGGCGCTTCTCCCCAGCCGGCGCAACCCCCAGTGGTTCCTCCTCGCCGGAGCCCTGGTGGTGAACGCGGCAGGGGACACGTCCAACCTGCTTGGCAACGTGTCGGCGGTCGAGAGCTTCCTCAACGTCATCGCCTGGCCCGTGTCACTTCTGCTCATCGCGGTGTCGGTGTGGCTGCGCCCCGTGTATCCGGACCCGCTGGCGCGGGAGCGGGCTCCCGGGTTCCTGCTTCCCGCCGTCGGCTCGGGCGCCGGGCTCACCATCCTGGTGGCCGCCAGCCTGCATCCCATCAGCCGGGTGGCCCTGGCCCTGGCCACCGCCACCCTGGTGACGGTCGGCGTCCGCCTCTGGCTGTCGGTGGGACGGCTGCGAGCGCTGACCGAGGAGCGCCATCGCCAGGCGGTGACCGACGAGCTGACCGGACTGGGGAACCGGCGCCATCTCTTCCAACTCCTGGACGCCTTCTTCGCCGATCAGACCGACCCCGAGACCCCGCGGCGGCAGCTCGCCTTCCTGTACATCGACCTCGATCGCTTCAAGGAGATCAACGACTCGTATGGTCACTCGATCGGGGACAAGCTCCTCAAGCAGCTGGGGCCGCGCCTCGCCGGCGCACTGAGGGCCACGGACGTGCTGGTCCGGGTCGGCGGTGACGAGTTGGGCGTGATCCTCCTGGACACCCACCCGAGCTATGCCGAGGCCGTCGCCGAGAGGATCGTCGCCAAGCTGGAGGAGCCATTCATCCTCAACTCGGTGAGGGTGCGCATCAGCGCCAGCATCGGGATGGCGGCCGCGCCCGCGGACGCCAATGACAGCACCGACCTGATCCGCTGCGCCGACCTGGCCATGTACCGGGCCAAGGTGGGCAAGCCCGCCTTCGTGGCCTATGACCGCCAGATCGATGACGAGGGCGGGCGCCTGCGCCTGGTTGAGGAGTTGCGCGAGGCGATCGACGACAAGGAGCAGCTGGTGCTCCACTTCCAGCCCCAGATTCGCCTGACCACCGGAGCGGTCACCGCCGTGGAGGCCCTGGTGCGCTGGAACCATCCGCGGCTGGGTCTGGTGCCTCCGCTCGACTTCCTGCCCCTGGCCGAGGAGGCGGGGCTGATGCGGCCGCTGACCGAGCTGGTGCTCGACCAGGCCCTGGCTCAGTGCGCCGTCTGGCGCGCCGCCGGCCGGGAGCTCGCCGTGTCGGTGAACATCTCTGCGGGCAACCTGCTCGACCCCGACCTGGCCAGCCTGGTGGGCGAGAGCCTGGCACGGCATGGCGTCCCGGCCTCGGCCCTGATCCTGGAGATCACCGAGACCGTGATCATGCGGGACCTCGAGCAGGCCGGCCGAGCGGTGGCCGAGCTGCGCGACCTCGGCGTCATGATGTCGATCGATGACTTCGGGGCCGGCTTCACCTCGCTGGCCTACCTCGCTTCCCTCGCCGTGGCGGAGCTCAAGCTGGATCGCAGCTTCATCTGCGGGCTCACCGCCGGGGGCGGGGAGCGTGACCTCGCGGTGGTCCGGGCCAGCATCGACCTCGGACATGCACTCGGGCTTCGCGTGGTGGCCGAGGGCATCGAGGATCAGGCCACCCTCCGGCTGATCTGGAGCCTGGGCTGCGACCTCGCCCAGGGCTACTACATCAGCCGGCCCAAGCCCGCCGGGGAGTTGGGCCTGGGCTCAGGTTCGGCCAGCGGTGAGATCGGCGCCCTGAAGGCCTCCTGACCGTTGGGTCAGGCGAGCAAGGGAGCCGGGCTCCTGAGACCTCTGAGCGCTGGATAAGGCTCGGAATGGAGCGCTCCAGGCCTCTGACCGCTCGATCGGTGGAGGAACAGAACCGTCTGACGCCGCCGACGGCCAGCTCAGGCGGGGGCGGAGCGCCGCAGGCCTCTGACCGCTGGATCAGTCGAGGAACAGAGCGTCGAGGTCGACGTCGGCGCTGATCAGGCCGAGCCCGCGCAGAGCGTCCCGGTACTGGCTGAACACCCCACGCTCCAAGTGGTTGCCGAAATGCGGCATGCGCAGCCGCGGCGCCAGCTCGGCGGGCACGGAGAGCGAGGCCGCCAGGCTCCGACGGGCCTCCTGGGGTTGGCTCGCGCAGAGGTCGTTGCTGCGCTCGATGGCGCGGCGAAACCTCCGCACTGCCTCGGGCTCACGGGCGACGAACTCGTCGGTGGTGACCCACACCCCCTGGGTCGCCTCTGCAGGGAATCCCTCGGAGTTCGCGAACACCACCCGGGCGCCGTCCTCGAGCTGCCGGCTGAGATACGGCTCGCCCATGTCGGCGGCGTCGACCTGCCCGAACTCGAGCGCCGCCGGCATGTCGGCGAAGGGCATCTCGACGAAGCGGATCCGGGCCGGGTCGGCCCCCCGCTTGCGCGCCGAGACCATGGCGCTGATGTGTCCCAGCTGGCCGAAGGTGTCGATGGCCAGGCGGCGCCACTCGAGCTCTTTGGGGGTGGTGATCTCTAAGTCGCGGCGGACCACCACCTGGAGGGTGGACAGGTTGGGGTCGCGCGGCCAGCCGGCCGCCCGTGCCACCACTCTGAGGTGCAGGCCGTTGGCCCGCCCCGCAACCACGGCCGGGACCCCCCCAAACCCGAAGTTGCACCCGTGACTCGCCACCGCGAAGAGGGCCGACGAAGCCAGCCTCGGCTTGGGGACCACCTCCAGTCCCTCAGCGGCGAAGCATCCCTGCTCGATACCAACCTGCAGAGCGGCACAGAACGTGATCGGCCGATGTGCCACGCTGGCGGTCATGACGCCCGGCGACCGCTCGACGGTGGCAGTCGCCGTCGGGGCCGATCGGCTCAGGAAGCCCACACTGTTGCCTCGTCCGCACAGATGACAATCGTCGCCGTCCCGCAGCGGCGGGCCGGTCGCTCCGATCGTATCAGCGGTACCCGCACGGTTCAGATGCGGTCTGTAACGGCGGGGTGCCAGTGCGGCTCGATTGGGGCGGCCGGTCGGCCGGGCGGCTGAACCCCCATCAGCGCGATCCTTCGAGGGCCGCCGGCACGCTCACGACCCGGTCTCCTCCAGCTCCATGCAGGCTCGGTCGCCGGTGCCCTCGGTGGGCGCGCTGTCGATGACGGTGTAGTTGGATTGCCCGATCGAGCCCACGCACAGGGTGTCGGCGTCGCCGCTGGGCAGCGCGAACACCGGGGGATTGGCCGTCTGCTCGGCCACGACCGCCCAGCCGCTCGGTCCCAGGGTGTTGGCGATCGTCTGGCAGACGCTGCCTGAATCCGGGCCGACGACCTCGACGCGGGTGTGGTTCCCGTCCAGCGGAGCGACGAGACAGGAGGCCTGGGGCGACCCGCCGCTCGACGGGGAGCCGCCGCCCGGCGCCAGCGAGCATCCGGAGAGCACCAGCCCGGCGGCGAGCACAAGCGCCGCGGGGGATGGGTCTCATGCCACTCCTCTGAGCGGGCCGAATCGCGGGAGATCCCAATGATTTGATCACAAAGCGGACCCCGCCTCGACCATCGAGCGGCCCGACGGTCCCGACACCGGGAGGTGGGTGGCGCAGCTCCCATCACCTCGACGGCCTCGACCCCCATGTCGATTGGGGTGGCATCGAATGGTTCAGCCATCGTGATCTCTCGCTCACCTGGGCGCCGGCTGGCCGAGGCCGGTCAACCAGCGGACGAGCTGGATCCGCGAGCTCAGGCCGAGCTTGTTGAAGATGTGGGTGACGTGCGTCTCCACGGTCCGCTCGGAGAGGAAGAGCTTGGTCGCGATCTCCCGGTTGCTCATGTCGGTCGCAATCAGTTGGGCGATCTCCAACTCCCGCTTGGTGATTGGCGCTCGGACGTCGGGCTGGAGGCTGGCCGGCTGCGGGGTCAGCTTCTGCCATGGCGCAGGCGGTGGACGTCGAATTCAACCTCCGAGCCGAGTTTCCCTCAACCGGCCAAGGCATCCACAAGCGCGGTCGTATCGTAGGATCCGCGATACACCACGCCGTCGATGAAGAGGGTGGGGGTTCCCAGCACCTCGCCCGCGCGGCCGCTCTCACGATCGCGGTCAATCCGCGAGAGGACGGCGGAGCCGATGCGGGCGGACTCGAAGGCCTCGACATCGAGGCCGATCTCCAGCGCGTATCGATGCAGGTCCGAATCGGTGAGCGCCTTCTGCCGCCCGAAGAGCATGTCGTGCATCTCCCAGAACCGCCCCTGGAGAGCGGCTGCCTCAGCTGCCCCGGCGGCGGCCAGCGCGTGTGGGTGAATCTCGGTCAGGGGGAAGTGGCGAAAGCAGAATCGAACCGCCACTCCCGGGGTCGCCTCGACCCGTTGAATGCTTCGATATGCTTGACGCGAATATGGGCATTCGTAGTCACCGTACTCGATCAGGATCCGGCCGGTCGCCGGACCTCGGACGTGATCGAGAACCTCATCGAGCCTCTGCAGGGTGGGCATACAAGACGCGATTATGATGGTCGTCATCCTCGGGACCATGGCCCCGTGGGTGGCGCCTCGGCTCGGTTGATTGGCAACGCACCCGCTGGGAGAGAAGGCGAAATGGCGCTTGACACCGACGGCTATGGCCCCCGGCCTGACCAGTCCCTGATCGACCGGCTTCTCGAGGAGTGCCGGACGCTATCGCCGGCCGGCATCGAGCGGATCGCCGAGGGCTGGCTCCAGCAGGTCGCGCCGGGCTGGACCGAGCGCACGGCCGATCACCATGAGGAGCCCTCGGCCAGGCATTCAGCCTGGGTCGAGGCCGAGCGCGCCGCCCTGCACGTCCTCGAGGAGGCCCATCGCACGAGCGACTGGGACGCGCTGCGCAATCGCCTCCTCGACCTCACCGAACACCACCATGCGCTGGTGGCCTGGCGGGCCGAACACGGGGAGCTCGGCCACCGGGCCGAGGACGCCCTTCTCGGGGCTGGGCTGGCGCTCTGCGCCCGCCCGGAGCTGGATGACCGCCACGCCAGCATCCTCCTCGGCCCGATGAGCGCGGCACTGCCGTGGTTGGGAACCGTCGCGCCCGCGAGGCGGCCCGGCTGACCTCGCAGAGGGCGAAGCTCTGCCCCACCGGGTTCTCATCCTCTGAGGCTCATCTCACACCTGCCGCTGCCGACGCGGACCAGCAGATCAGCGCCACCCGGGGTGAGCTGAACCGTGAGGGGTTCCCGTGCGGTCACGCCTTGCCGACGAGCAGCAGGTAATAGATCAGCAGGGCAGGCCAGACCAGTGCCTTGAGGATGCCCAGGATCACCAGCCCCGCAGACCCTGAGTCGTGCTGGACGTAGTAGACGAGGGCGCCGATGAAGCCCATGAACCAGAGCCCGCTTCCGCCGTGTGCCGCCACGCTGCGGTCTCCGCGAGCGCGTGTGGTGCGTGTTGTGTCGTCCACCGAATTCTCTCCTCATGTCACCCGGGGAGCCTGACGTCCGAGCGTACCTGACCAGGCAGTCAGTCGGCGATCGGCTCCCAGATCAGCTCGGCGACGTCCAGGACGAGGTCCGGTGATGGCGTGGCTGGATCCGCCGGTGCTCGGACCTCACCGACGCACACACAGACCACATCGTTGAGACGGCTGTAGGGCTCGCTGTCGCTCAGATGCATCACCGAGCCCACGATCTGACGTCGTCCCGGCGGATAGCAGCGGCCGTAGCCGTGTGACGCCCACTTGATGGTGGCGCCGTCGTCAGTCTCGATGGCAGCGCGGAAGTCAGGCATGAAGCGGCCGGAAGCACCGCGGCGATGCGGGAAGTTGGCGCCCCGAAACCGTCCGTTGATGGAGCCCTCGCAGTGTCCCTCCGCCATGAAGAGATGCAACTGCCAGTCGCCTTCGAGTGAGATCATCCAGTCCTCCGGGTAGGTGAAGCGGACCCGGTACAGGGGCTCGAGCCTCATAGCTGTGCCTCCGCGGGGATCGCTGCGTCGCGGACCGGCGCGCGATCGCCAACCCCTCAGAAGACCCTGCTGCGGCCCCCACCCCGGCAGCAATCACGCGGTTGCCCCAATTGGGAGGCCGGCTTGATGGTGCCCACCGGTCGGAGCGCCCGCGAGCTCGCCCGCTGTCCCGGACAGGAACAGGGTGGATGGCGAAGGGGTTGAGCCCCGCCCCCACAAGTGGAACCGGGAGGCCGGGGTGACCCTCGGGAAGCGAAAGGGGCCCTCCGGCGGCGAATCCGGGCGACAATGACCGGGCCTCGACCGGCGGACATCCGGAGGTTCACCTGTGCCGGCCCACGTCATCTCCATCGACACCCCGGGGCTCGGTGATCGCAGCTACCTCATCTGCGACGGCGCGGTTGCCGCGGTGGTCGACCCCCAGCGAGACGTCGATCGCCTGGTCGCGGCGGCCGCCGCGCACGGCGCCCGCATCACCGACGCGCTCGAGACCCACATCCACAACGACTACGTGAGCGGTGGGCTCGAGCTGGCCCGCCGCTGCGGGACGCGCTACTGGGTGGCGGCAGCCGAGGAGGTCGGTTTCGACCGCCGGTCCGTCTCCGATGGGGATCGGATCACCCTGGGAGCGGTGACGCTCAGGGCAGTGCGAGACTCCCGGGCACACCCCGCACCACCTGGCCTTTGTCCTCGAGGAGGGGGGGCGAGCGCTCGGGGTCTTCACCGGGGGGAGCCTCCTCTACGGCACCGTCGGGCGCACCGACCTGCTCGGAGAGGCGCGTGCGGCTGAGCTCGCCCGTGCCCAGTACCGGTCCTGCCGGAGGCTGGCCCTGGAGCTCCCGGTGGATGTCGCCGTCTACCCGACCCATGGCTTCGGCAGCTTCTGCGCCTCCACTCCCGCGAACGCAGTCGAGGCCTCGACCATCGGGGTCGAGGCTGGAACCAACCTGGCCCTGACTGTCGATGACGAGGACGAGTTCATCGCCTCCCTGCTGGGCGGGCTGACCGCCTACCCCAGCTACTACGCGCACATGGGTGATATCAACCGGGCGGGACCGCCTCCGGCCCCGCTCGACCCGCCGCGCCTCCTCGACCTCGAAGCTCTGAGGGAACGAGTTCGCGCCGGCGAGTGGGTGGTGGATCTCCGCGACCGGCGGGCTTTCGCGCCGGTCCATCTGCCCGGCACGGTGTCGGTGGAGCTGTCCGACCTCTTCGCTCCGTACCTCGGCTGGGCCATGCGATGGGGAACGCCCCTCAGCCTGCTCGCGCCCTCCGCCGATGAGGTTGCCGAGGCCGTGCGCATGCTGGCGCGCATCGGCATCGACGAGCTCATGGGCGCCGCGATCGCTTCACCTGAGGATCTCGCCAGGGCAGGGGCAGAGGTGGCGGGGTACCCGGTGACCACCTTCTCCGACCTGGCCGACGCCTGGGCGGCCACGCCCGAGATCCTCGTCCTCGACGTCCGCCGTCGCGATGAATGGGACAGCGGACACCTGGTCGGCGCCATCCACATCCCCTTCTCTGACCTCGAGGCGAGGCTCGCGGAAGTGCCACCGGCGCCCCAGGTCTGGGTGCACTGCGCCGCTGGCTTCCGGGCTTCGATCGGCGCCTCCCTGCTCGACCGGGCGGGAAGGCGGGCGGTGCTGGTCAACGATGTCTGGGCTCACGCTGAGGAGGTTGGGCTTCCCATCGTCGGGTCGTGAGTTCATCCTCGGCTCCGGCGCTGTGAACGCGCCTTCGAGATCAGCGCAGGCTGTGGGCTGACCGCTTCGTGGACGTGCTCTGCGTGGGGTGGGTCTGACGCCCAATCGGCGTTCTGGGCCGCGCATTTCGGATTCTCTCCAGACCGTCGAGGATGAGATCAAGGCCGAACTCGAACTCGTTTCCATAGTCGTAGCCGGGCTCGAGGACGTGGTTGACGGTCAGCTCCGCGAGGTGGGGATAGTCGCCGGCGGCGAACCGGTTCATGATCTCCTCCGCCAATGCGGCGGTCTCCTCGCCGGTCTCGAACGGCAGGCTCGACTCCTGCTGCGCGAAGCCGAAGATGTAGCTGTCAAGGACGGAGAACGCGTGAGCCGTCGCTTCGATCGAGAAGCCTCCCTGGCGAAGGCTCCCGATCACGGCATCGTGATGTCGCAGGGTTGCAGGTCCCGGTGATGACCTGGACTGCATCAACCGGATCGCCCAGCGATGACGCGACAGCACCTCACGGGCGGAGATCGCCCGCACCCGCATCGCGGTCTTCCAATCTGCCCCTCCCGGAGGCAGATCGATCTCGCTGAATACCTGGTCGACCATGCCGTCGAGCAGTTCGTCCTTGTTGGTGACGTGGTTGTACAGAGACATCGCCTCGACCCCCAGAGCCTCGCCCAGCTTGCGCATGCTGAGCGACCCGCCGCTCTGGTCGGCAAAGGCGACGGCGGCGCGGAGCACCCGTTCCCGGTTGAGCGGGGTTCGGGGTTCTCCAGTGGGGCCGGGTCGCGACCGCATCTCAGCTCTCCGGTTCTCAGGGCTTGACAAACTTACGGTGTAAGCATATCCTACTTACAACGTAAGCACAAGAGAACCCGGAGGAGCCCCCCATGTCGACTGCCGCTGCTTCATACCCCGCTCAGCTCGGACTCGAGGGTCAGCTCCACATCGCCCGTTGGCGACCACTGGTTCAGTGGCTGCTCGCCATCCCGCAGCTGCTCATCGCGGGCGCTCTGGGGATGCTCAGGAGTGTGCTCACCGTGATCAGCTTCTTCACAGTCCTCTTCACCAAGCAGATCCCCCGTCCCCTCTTCGACATGATCGCCATGTCCTACCGGTATGAGTGGCGGGCGGCCAGCTACGCCCTGTTCCTCCGTGAGGACTACCCACCGTTCGACTTCCAGCCGGCGGCCGGCGATGATGGTCTTGATCCGCACACGGTGGTCACCTTCACCTATCCAGACCAGCTGAATCGGTGGAAGCCCCTCTACAAGTGGTTTCTCGCCATTCCTCTCTTCGTGGTCCTCTTCGGCCTCTGGGTGGCGGCCATCTTCGTGATCATCGCCGGCTTCTTCGCCGTCGTGTTCTCCGGCGAGTATCCCGTCAGGCTGCGCAACTTCCTGGTCGGCGTATACCGGTACAACCTGCGGCTGCAGGCGTACGTCGGCCTGCTCAACGACCAGTACCCGCCTTTCGCGCTCAGCTCATAGCCGCACTCACCCACGTAGCGAACCGCATTCGGAGAGCAACCATGAGCATACCAACGCTCGACCGCCCGACGGAATTGGCGCCTTCCGTCGTCAGTGCGAAGACGATGAAGGCGGTCGTTCAGGAGAGGTACGGATCGGCCGAGGTCCTGGAGCTGCGCGAGATTGACAGGCCCGCCATTGGTGACCGCGAGGTGCGGATTCGAGTTCGCGCCGCCGCGGTCAACCCGGGTGACTGGGCGATCATGAACGGCCTGCCATTTATCGCTCGCCCCGCGCCGCTGTACGGGTTGCGCAAGCCGAAGCATGGCGTGAGAGGCACGGATGTGGCAGGCGAGGTGGAGGCGGTCGGTGCCGGCGTCACTCGGTTTCACCCGGGCGACGAGGTCTTCGGCTGGTCCAAGGGTTCGTTTGCCGAGTACGCAGCTGCCTCCGAAGATGGGCTGGCGCCGAAGCCGGCCAACCTCACCTTCGAACAGGCTGCTGCGGTTCCCATGGCGGGCTCGGTCGCCCTCCAGGCGCTTCGCGATCACGCCCATGTCAAGCCCGGGCAGAAGGTCCTGGTCAACGGCGCCTCTGGCGGCATCGGGAGCTTCGCGGTGCAGATCGCGAAATCGCTTGGAGCTGAGGTCACCGGGGTGTGCAGCACGGCCAACCTGGACCTGGTCCGTTCGATTGGCGCGGATCACGTGATCGACTACACCCACGAGGACTTCACTCGCAACGCCGAGCATTACGACGTCATCCTCGACAATGCAGCGACCCTGCCGCTGTCCAGCCTCCGACGCTCGCTCACCCCGACGGGGACGCTCGTGCCCAACGGCGGCGGGTTCGACCATCGGTGGTTCGCAAGCGGGGGTCGCCTGATCGGCGCGATGGTGTCATTTCGCTTCGTGAGCCAGAGGCTGGGACGGTTTCTGGTGGCGAAGCATCGCGAGGATCTCATCACCCTCAAGGAGATGATCGAAGCCGGCACGGTCACTCCGGTGATCGGGCGAACCTACACGCTGAGCGAGACCGCTGAGGCGATGACCTACATGGGAACAGGGCATGCCCGCGGCAAGGTCGTGATCAACATCTGACCCAGCCACAATGGGCGCAACCGGCGACTGACCTGGCATCAAGCCGGCTCAGCCTCAGTTGCCGCGCTCTGCCGCCCTGACGTCGACCGAGGGGTTTCCCGGTCGAGGCGCTGCTGAAGCCGGTTCATCCCCGCCAGCCAGCGATCCGTCTGCCCGGCCCGAAGTTCATAGTGGGCCTGGACACTGGGGTGAGGGAGGATCAGGAAGCGGTCGTCCCGCAGCCCGCTCACCACCGCCTCCGCGACCGCCTCCGGTTCGAGGACCCGTCGTGGGCGACGAGGCGCCCCGTTGGGGTGGAGGGATCGAGCATCCGGGTGTTGACCGCCTGCGGGCAGATGGCCTGGACGATGACCCCCCGATGGCGATACGAGGCCGACAGCCACTCCGCGAAGGCGACGGCCGCGTGCTTGCTCGCCGAATACGCCGGGCTGCCCAGGAGGGTCAGCAGCCCCGCCGTGGAGGCGGTGACCACCAGGCGCCCTCCGCCCTCCTCGACCCAGAGGGGGACGAGCTCTCGGGCCGCCCGAACGTGGGCCATCAGGTTGATCTCCATCGACGACGCCCAGTCGGCCTCGGAGGTCTCCAGGCCGCCGCCGCTCTCGACCCCGGCGTTGGCGAAGTAGATGTCGATCCGGCCCAGGTGTTCTCGAGCACCGCCGATGAGGGAGCTCACCCCCGCCTCCGAGCCTGCATCCCCGCCGATGGCGTGTCCGCCGATGGCGGCCGCGACGGCGGCGGCGGCATCGGCGTCGAGGTCGTTGACCACCACCCGGGCGCCCTCCGCCGCCACCCGCGCGGCGATCGCTCTGCCGATGCCACGACCGGCACCGGTGACGACCACTCCCTTGCCCCGCAGCTGCCTCACGCCGTGGTTGGGTCTCACAGCGGCATTGTGGCGGCGTCGGCGCGAGCCTGAGCCGATCGCCGTCATCTCCTTGCGGATCGCCGGCGACCAGGGTGTTGAACTCCGTCGGCGTTGGACGGGAGGCGTTGTTGAGGTGGTCGGGCGGGCGCCCCGGGCGGATCCGACTGCTCGCAGCACGCCATCAAGATCTTGATGACCGCCCTCCACGACTGTCTTGATCCGCCGGATGGGGTGGTCGGCCGGGATCAGGCTGTCCGGCCGGGGTGGCGCGGCGAACTATTGGCGAGAATCGGTCGAGGGCGCATCAATCACTCCGGCCACCCGGACGATGAATCTGGGCTGAGCTCGGCGGCACGGTTCAATCCCAGATCGCGGCTTGACCCGGCAAGTGCCGTCACGATGGTCGGCACCAGCTCTTCCAGCTCCACTCCTAGCTCACCGGTGCCAAGGGTGATGTCCTCGCGGTTGACGCTGCGCGCGAACGCCCTGTCCTTGAGCTTTTTGCGCACCGAAGCTGCGGAGACCCGGTCGACCTCGCGGTTGGGCTGCACCAGAGCCACGGCGAGGACGAAGCCGGTGAGCTCGTCGCAGGCGAAGAGCCAGCGGGCCAGATCGGTGTCGCGGGGCACGTCGCCGTGGGTGGCGTGGCCCTGGATCGCGCGAACCACCAACTCCGGGTAGCCGTGTGCCTCAAGAACGGGTCGACCCCAACGGGGGTGGTCGTCGGGGTGGGCCTCGTAATCGAAGTCGTGCAGGAGACCGGTGATGCCCCAGAGCTCCTCGTCCTCGCCCCGGCGTCGGGCCACCTCGCGCATCACCGCCTCGACGGCCAGGCCGTGCCGGCGGAGACTGTCGGTCTTGGTGTGCTCCTGGAGCAGGGCGAGCGCGTCTTCTCGAGCCGGCACCGCGTGATGGTGCCATCCGGGAGTGGGCCCCGGCAAGGTGAAGCACTGCGCTGACATTGCACACCGGGGACCAGGCACGCTCCCATTCCGCCCGACGTCCGCACCCCACCCCGCTACGGATCAACGCGATCGGGGGCGCGGTCGACTGAAACCCTGAGGTTGGGCTCGAACGGCTCCTAGGCGTGGGAAGGGGGCGGTTCCGGTCCGGGGGCGGGGACTTCCGCCGCCGGCTGGAGGTGGGCAGCCACCGACTTCGGGCCGAGGTCCTGCTTGCGGAAGGCGATCCAGAAGCTCACCGAGGCGGCACCGAATCCGAGGAACAGGGCCAGCGTGGTCCAGGAGGGGGCAACGCCGCCTCGGCTGGCATGGGTCTGGGGCTGGAGGATGACCTCGAGCACGGCCAGGATCACCACCCCGAAGGTGGCGGTCCAGGCCCCCAGGTGCCAGGCCTTGAGCCGGGCCCCGGGCAGGAAGCGCAGCGGCACCAGGCCCACCACCAGGCCCACCATGCCGCTCAGGAAGAGCGCGGCCAGGAAGTTGTCGAGGAGCGCCCAGACGAAGCTCGAGGGGTGGGCCTGTGCGGCGCTGGTCACTGGCACCCAGACGAGCCAGGCGGCAATGCTCACTGCCAGGGTGCAGAGCACCGCCACCGCCACCTCGTGGCCCTCCTCGTGCTTGCTCAACCGGCCTGTGAAGGCGACCCCGCCGATCACCCCATAGAGGTAGCCGGGCTCAAAGGCGGTGAGCCGGGAGATGAGAACGCAGAGGCCGGCGACCAGAAGCGCTGAGGGCAGGGCGCGGATGTGCCAGTCGCCCACCTTGTGGCGCAGGGCCCGGTAGGCGCCACCGGCCACCCCGGTTACCGCCACGCCACACGTGATGGCCAGGGCGGCACCCAGGAAGAGGGCCAGAGAGCGCAGGTTGGGGCCGGCGCCGGGATCGAGCAGGGTGGCCAGGGCGGCGCCCAGGATCAGCACCAACAGGGCGCTGATCGTGGCCCGCCATCCACCCCCAAGTTTCTGGCCCTGCTCGGTCAGGCGCTTGACCCCGGGGAGATGGGCCTCCCACCACTTTCGGATCAGCTCCTGGTTCTCGTCGTAGGTGCGGTTGAAGAGCTGGGAGGGGAAGGTGATCAGGAGGATCAGGGCCACCGCGATCAGGGCGTTGACCAGCGCGCTGGTGGGGGCGGCCAGGAGCTGGGCCGGAGTGGCCAGGGCGGTGGCCACCGAGGAGAGCAGCGAGGCCACAGGGGCGGGGGAGGGGGCGGGAGCGGGGGTGCCCAGGGTCAGCAGGACGGCCACCCCCCCCTCGCCGCCGGCGGCGATGCAGAAGTCGCGCAGCGGGGTGCAGGCCAGGGCGTTGACCAAGCTGGGGACCGCCTGCATCTCATGCCAGGTGGACCCGCTATCACCGGTGGCGGCGATGACCGAACCGCTGAAGGCCTGACCGACGAGGATGCACGCGTTGCCCTGACAAGCGATCTGCCAGTTGAAGGGGTAGCGGGTCGAGCCAGGCGAGGCCGCCCATGTGGCCCCACCATCGGTGGTGCGATAGGCCACCCCGGGGCACTGGGTGACCCCCTCACCGCCGCACTGGTTGCCGCCCACCACCCAGCCGTCATTCACCGACTGGAACTCGATGTCGATGGTCTCGCTGTAGTTCAGACTGCAGAGCCCGAATCCGGTCTGGGTGGGGCAATCGGTGGTCGAGGGCGGCGAGCGGTCGACCCAGCTCGCCCCCAGGTCGGCGCTGAACCAGGCCCCCGATCCGGCGGCCCAGCAGTGGGTTAGGTCGAGGCAGCGCACGGTGGTGAAGTCGGCGGTGGGGGAGGCCTGTTGCACCCAGGTGGTGCCGCCATCGGTGGTGCTGAGCACGGTGCTCGCTGCGGCCTGGAGGTTGCTGCCCACCGCCACGCAGGCTGCGGGGGTGGCGCAGCCGATGGAGGTGATCACCGAGGGGTCGGGGACGGTCTGGCGGGCCCAGGTGCGGCCGCTGTTCCTGGTCGCCAGCATCACCGAGGTGGTGCCGGCGCTTCCGGCCACGTAGCAGTCGCTGGCAGAGGGGCAGGAGATGGCAAAGTCGGTGACGCCGGCGGTGTCGGGGAGGGACTTCGAGGTCCAGGAGCGGCCGCCGTTGGCGGTGGTGGTGATCACGCCCCCGGTGCTACCGGTGCCCACCCCGTAGCACTGCGACTCACTGGGGCAGGTGGCATCGTCGTAGGTGGCGCCGGCAGGCAGCTGGTCCTTGGGGACAGCGGTGAAGTGACCGGAGACCAGGCTAGGCAAGCCCGCGGCGTCCACCACGATGGTGCTCACTCCGACCCCGATGGCGGTCGCGGCGATGACCGCTGCGAGGCGTCGAAGCAGCCCGGTCACGTCCTCAGCCTCCCGGGTTTGGGGCGGGAAGCTGGAAGTGCCAGCATTCGCCAGCCACCCAACGGTGAGCGCGGGGCACTCAGAGCGACCATCTTCATCCAGCGTTTTCCTTGCTGCCAGCGGCAACCTGCCCGGCCGTCACCATACCCAATGGGGGGCCGCTTCGCCAAAGCTTCAACCGATCAAGGGTTTCGAAGGCGAGATATAAGAGCAAACGCCCTAAAGCGCCACAACCCTGGTGTATCAAGGGGAGATTGGCGGAGGGAGAGGGATTCGAACCCCCGAGGGCTTGGCGGCCCTTGCGGTTTTCAAGACCGCTCCGATCAACCACTCCGGCATCCCTCCGCGGGCACCTCACAGTGTCCCACGCGCCCGCGATACTCAGCGACTTCGCAGCCCCTCCAGCTGGCTGGCGTGCTCCTCGAGGTGGCCGATCAGGAGCTGCTCGACGATCCGGGAGACGGTCAGGACCCCCAGGGTCGGATGCAGTCCCCGCGCCTGCCAGCCGCGGGCGGTGACGCTGCGCAGGAAGGCGCGAAGGTCGTTGAGGTCCTCGCGCACGTCGTGCCACAGAGCGGTGGAGCCTCGGTTGCGGTCGCGCTCGATGGCGGCGATCCGATCGGGGTTCGCCTTGGTCCGGCCGAATGGCACCGGGTCCACCGATTCCGCGGCGAGCACCCTCTCGCACTGGGCGATCCAATACGGGATGAACTCCCCCAGGTGCGCCCAGACCTGGCCGGCGTCCCAGCGCTCCCCGGTGCCGGGATCGGCATCGGTGGTGCCCTCCAGGCGTCGCCGGGCCAGGTCTCGCAGGCGCACCTCGATGGCGGCCAGGCGCCGCTGAAAGTCGACGGCTGGGTCCGGAGATGCGGTGCTCACGCGGGTTGGGGGAGGTCCCTCCGAAGATGGGATTGCGCCGAAGCCGGAGGCACAACGGTGGCGGAGGCGACGATTTTGCGTCATCCCTCCCTGGCCCCGCCCGATCCGACCGTATACTTGCCGTCACCCGGGGAGGTGGCTGAGAGGCTGAAAGCGCCCGCCTGCTAAGCGGGTGAGGGGCGTTAAGCTCCTCCGAGGGTTCGAATCCCTCCCTTCCCGCCAGGCGGCTCCCAGCCCGTCGACTACCCGGCCGGCTGAGCCGCGGCAGCTGTCTCAGCCAGCGCTGACGCGGCGATCTCCAGCGCCCCCATCTCCACGCTGAAGCAGATCCGGAAGCGCTCGGGCACCCCGAAGGCCACCCCCGGCACCACCACGGTGCGCCGCTCGGCCAGCCCCGCGCAGAAGGCCATGGTGTCCTCCCAGGGACTGCGCACCCAGAGGTAGAGACCCCCCTGGCACTCGGACGCGTCGAGGCCGGCGGCACGCACTGCGCCCGCGATCAGGTCCCGCCTGGCCTGGTAGGGACCGATGTCGCAGCCCCAGTCGGTCATCTTCATCAGGGCCAATTGGGGGGTCGCGGGGGCGTTCACATAGCCGAGGGCCCGCTGGCAGAGGGCCAGGCCCGCCTCGGCCTCCGCCCCGCTCATGGAGGGGTGGAGCGCCAGGTAGCCGATCCTCTCGCCGGCCACCCCGAGGTCCTTGGAGAAGGAACGGCAGAGGACGGTGTCGGCATGGTGGGCGTAGGGTTCCACCCGCCGGTGCGGCGGGTAGAGAATCCGGCGGTAGACCTCGTCGACCACCAGCAGCACCCGGCGGCCAACCCGCCGGCGGTGCTGATCGAGCAGCGAGGCCAGCCCGGCCATCTCGCTCTCGGTGATCACGTGGCCGCTCGGGTTGCACGGCGTGTTGAGGATCACGGCGCCGGTCGAGCCGTTGAGCGCCCCGGCCACCGCCTCCAGGTCCAGCTCACCGTCGTCGCCGCCTCGAACCACCCTGAGCCGGTGCCCGCAGACCGCGCTGTAGAGCCGGAACTCGGAGAAATAGGGGGCCAGAGCGATCACCTCGCTGCCCGGCTCGACGAAGGCCCGCAGGGCCATCGAGATGGCTCCCGCCGCCCCCACGGTCACCGCGATCGACCGGGCGGTCACTCCGGAGAAGTCGACGTCCTCGGCAATCCGCTCTCGGAGCTCGGGATAGCCGAGGTTGGGCATGTAGCCGAAGCGCCGCGGCCGCACCTCCGCAGCCGCCGCCTGAAAGGCGAGCCGCACCGACTCCGGCGCCTCCAGCGGCTGGCCCAGCGAGAGATCGGCGACCGCGCCGGCGCCGTGGATCTCCCGCAGGCGCTGAGCCGCGGCCGCTCCGGCACGCACCCAGCCCCCCGCCTCGACCTCGCCCCGGACCCAGCGGGTGAGCAGGTCGCTGGAGGCCACCTCGGTCACGCGATCGACTCCGGCCCCCGCATCCCCCCGGTGTGCCATGAGAAGGGATAGCCGGCGTCGACGACCTGGCGGGCCACCTGGGTGCGGTGCAGGGGCCGGAAGGTGTCCACCATCACCGCCAGTTCGTCGGTCTCCGGGGGGCGCTGCAGCGACGCTTCGAGGGCCCCGGGCTGGGGTCCGTGGGGCAGACCGCCGACGTGGTGGGTGAAGGATCCGTGCTGGATCCCCCGCCGTGCGGCGTAGTTGCCGTCGACGTAGTACAGGACCTCGTCGGAGTCGACGTTGGAGTGGTGGTAGGGGAGGAAGACGGCCTCCGGGTCCCAGTCCAGCTTGCGGGGCACGAAGGAGCAGATCACCAGGTTGGGCGCCTCGAAGGTCTGGTGCATCGGCGGTGGGATGTGGAAGCGTCCCGCCCTGGGCTCGAAGTCGTGGATGTTGAAGGCCACCGGGTACACGGTCCCGTCCCACCCCACCACGTCGAAGGGGTGGTGGTCCATCGCGTAGCAGGAGATCCGGGCGTCCCGCTTGAGCCAGAGCTGGGCCGGCCCCTCCTCCTGCTCCAGCGCCTCGGGGCCGCGGAAGTCGCGCTCGCTGAAGGGCGCGAACTCGGTGAGCTGACCGGTTCGAGACCGGTAGCGGCCCGGGCAGTCCACCTCGCCGGCCACCTCCATGATCAGCACCCGGGTCTTCTCGAGATGGTCGAACTCGACGCGATAGATGGTCCCTCGAGGGATCACCAGGTAGTCGTGAGGGCCGAAGCGGAGCCGGCCGAACTGGGTGCGCAGGGTGCCCGACCCCTCATGGACGAAGAGCACGTCGTCGGCCGAGCCGTCCACGAACAGCTCCTTCTGCTGCTGCTGCGGGACCAGCAGGCCCATCCGGATGTCGTCGTTGACCAGCAGCCACTGGCGGCCGGTGATGGCGTCGCCGTGGGCCTGGATGCGGAAGCCCTGGAGGTGGGCGTGGGCGTGGACCTGCTCGTTCTCCATGGAGATGTCGTCCTCGACCCCCTCCACGACGTCCTCGGCGGCCTCGGGCAGGTGAAGGTGGTAGAGCAGCGAGGAGGGGCCGGTGAATCCCTCCCGGCCGAACAGCTCCTCATGCAGGTGGTGCCCGTCCTTCTGGAAGCGCATGTGCCGCTTCCGGGGCACCTCGCCGAGCTTCAGATAGGGCCGCACCCGGCAAGGATACAGGCCGGTGCGCGCCCCCTTTTGCGGTGCCGCCGCCGACCCGCGGCGGGTGCGCAAGCGAAGCATCTGGACGGACGGCTCCGCTCGGAGCATGATGCGTGCTCAGGGAAGCCCGTCCGTGGGTTGTGGGAGGTCCTCTCATGAGGTGTGCCCAGGCTGGTTGCGACCCGCTTCCGGTGGTGCCGGAGGCTCCCCGTCGCCCACCGCCCTGATCGACCGCCGCCTCGAGCGGCTCATTGCCGAATGGATCCGAGCGCGTTTCCCGCGCCGTGAGAGTGAGGAGAGAACCTATGCAGAGGACACCAGGAAGCCCAGAGGCGCAACTGCCCGGTCGGCCGGCGGTTACGCCCACCGTGCAGGGGGAGATGGGCCCCGTCGCCGCGCCGGCCATCGGCGACCCGGCGCCGCTGGGGCTCGCCGGCTTTGGTCTCACCACCCTGATCCTCTCGATCGTCAACGCCGGTTGGTTCAGCAACGGCGCGATCGTGCAACTGACCTCGTCGACACTCTCGATGGCCGTGGCATACGGGGGCCTGGCCCAGTTCGTGGCCGGCCTCTGGGCCTTCCGTCGGGGCAACACCTTCGCCGGCACCGCGTTCTGCAGTTACGGCGCCTTCTGGTTCAGCTTCTACCTGCTCGTTCAGAACTATCTCGTTCCGATGATCACGAACAAGGCGAGCACGAACGCCACCCTGGGTTGGGTGGGGCTCTACTTGCTCTCCTGGGGCATCTTCACCGCCTACATGACCATCGCGTCGCTCGGGGCGAGCAAGGCTGTCACCGTTGTATTTGTCCTG
Source organism: uncultured bacterium (assembly GCA_963716555.1). Taxonomy (GTDB): domain Bacteria; phylum Chloroflexota; class Dormibacteria; order Aeolococcales; family Aeolococcaceae; genus JAJZNI01. The sequence continues at coordinate 283,248 of CAVQTJ010000018.1, forward strand.
CTGACCCTGACCTTCGTGGTCCTGGCCATCGGTTGGTTCACCGGCAACAACGTTCCCGCCTTCGCCGCCAACGCCGACGGCCTCATCACCCTCGGTGGCTACGTGGGCATCCTGACCGCCATCGCGGCGCTCTACGCGTCCTTCGCGGACGTCCTCAACGCCAACCTGAAGCGCGTGATACTTCCCGTCGGAAAGCCGTTCGCCGGCTGATCCGGGCCTCGCCCGGGATTGGGGGCCGGCCGCGCCGGCCCCCCGTCCGTCGGGAGGCGGAGTGGGCGGAGCCGGCCCCACGCGGCGCAGACCGTAATCAAATCGGGCGTCGCCACGTCTCACTACTGACGCCAGGCCGAGTGCGCGGCCGGAGGGCCTGGCGCGGTGACCCGCTGAGCCGCTCCTGGAGATGACCGTGGCAATCCACCCGATCAACCGCCTGGTGGGGGTGGCGGCCGCCCCCCTGATCCTGGGAGGGTTGCTCGCCGGCTGCGGAAGTCCGTCCTCCTCGCTCAGGACCACCGGCACCTCGACCGTGTCGACCCCGTCCTCATCGCCAGGCCCCACATCCTCCGCGGCCACGCCCACCGCCGCCCCGACCCCCATCGCCGGATTCCAGGTGGCCTCGGTGACCTTCGTCTCAGCCCAGGACGGATGGGTGCTGGGGACGGCAACCTGCTCCTCGGGGAGCTGCCTGGCCATCGCCCGCACCCAGGACGGGGGCAGCACCTGGACCAGCGTCGGCCCGCCACCGACCAGCTTCGAAACCGAGGGGGCGAGCACCGGCGTCTCCGGGATCCGCTTCGCCAACCAGCAGGATGGCTGGGTTTACGGCGGACAGCTGTGGGCCACCCGCGACGGCGGGACCACCTGGACCGAGGTCGCCCTCGCAGGCCTGAGCTCGACCGGCGAGAATCCCGCCATCCAGGCTCTGGAGACCTCCGCCGGCCAGGTCCAGGCGGTCTACTTCGGAAGCAGCGGGTTCCGCATCGCCACCAGCTCGGTGGCCGGCAACTCCTGGTCGGTCTCGGCGACCGGGGTGGCCTTCGGCGCCGGCCCGGTGCCCGCGGCCCAGCTGGTGGTCCAGGGCGCGGCCGGCTGGGCGGTCGAGAACGACCGGGTGGCGACCGGGGGCGCTCGCCTGCAGGCCGGCGCATGGGTCGCATGGACACCGCCCTGCTCCACCGTGGAAGGGCCGGCGACCCTGGCGGCCTCCAGCTCGCAGAACCTGATCGCGGTCTGTGACGACGGTCTGTGGGGCGGTGGCAGCCCGACCGAACGCGCCTACGCCTCCACCAACGGAGGAGCCAGCTTCAGCCAGTTGGCGGCACCGCTGCCGTCCGCCTGCCAGGGCGCGGCGCTGGCAAGCCCGAGCAGCTCGGTGGCGGCCACCGGATGCGGAGCCGGCATCGAGGCCACCTTCAACGGCGGCTCGACCTGGACCAGCGTCTTCTCGGGAAGCGGGGCCATCACCTACCTTGGTTTCACCACCTCCAGCCAGGGAGTCGCCGTCGATGCCGGGTCGGGCAGCAACTTGGGCAGCCTGCTGATGACCAAGGACGGTGGCCACACCTGGGTGCCGGTCACGGTCTGAGCCTGGTCAGGAAGCTGCCGTCACCAGGAGGGCGGCGCCGACCGCTCCGCCCAGGTCACCCAGCCCGGCGACCAGCACCTCGGGGGCCCGCTGGGGGAGGAAGAGGTGGGGTCGCATCGCCCCCGCGATCCGCTCGGCGTAGGGCTGGCCGAGGCGAATCCCCAGCCCGCCCTCGATGATCACGGTCCCGATGTCGAGCAGGTTGATCGCCGAGGCGATCCCCGTGCCCAGCGCGGAGACGGCGCCGTCGATGAGGTCGCGGGCCATGTCGTCCCCCTCCTCGAGGGCCCGGGCCCAGACCCCGCTGGTCAGCCGCGGCCGGCCCAATTGCTTCATCAACCGGAAGAGGACGGTCTTGTCCCCTCGGTCCGACCGCCGGCGCGCGGTCAGCTCCATGGCGGCCCGCCCGGCATAGGCCTCGACGCAGCCGCGCCGCCCGCAGGTGCAGGGAGCGCCGTCGCGGACCACCACCATGTGGCCGATCTCACCGGCGGCACCCCGGCCTTTCCACTGCCGGCCGTCGAGGATCACGGCACCGCCCACCCCGGTCCCCCACGAGACCCCGAGGAACGACCCGCGACCGCGTCCCGCCCCGAGGCGGAGCTCGGCCAGGTTGGCCACCTGCACGTCATTGCCGAGGCGGACCGGACAGCCGATGATCTGGCCCAGGCGCTCACCGAGCGCGAAGGTGCCCTCCCACGCCGGGAGGTTCCGCGCTTGGGAGACTGTCCCCGCCACGGCGTCGATGCTGCCCGGCGAGCCGACCCCGACGCCGATCAGGTGCCGGGAGGCGGTGCCCGCCTTGGTGGCGGCGTCGCCGATGGCCCCGGCCAGGGCCTCGGTCACGGTCTCGGGACCGCCCTCGGTGGGGGTTGGGCGCCTGGCCTCGCCGACCACCTGGTTGGAGCGGGAGACGACCACCGCCTGGATCTTGGTGCCGCCCAGGTCGATCCCACCCCTCAGCGCCCCGTTGCCGCGTGCGGTGCTGGCCACCCGAGCCTCCCATCCGTCGTCGTGCCGGTCCCCGTGCCGTCTCAACCATACTGGTGCGCGCCCGGGAGGGGACGGAAGGAGGAGCCGAGCATGCAGTTGGGAATGGTCGGTCTGGGGCGCATGGGCGCCAACCTCGTGCGCCGTCTGACGCGCGACGGGCACCAATGCGTGGTGTACGACGTCGACCCGGCGGCGGTTGCCCGGCTGAAGGCCGACGGTGCGGCGGGCACCGCCTCCCTGGACGAGTTCGTGGCCGCCCTCTCCCCCCCGCGCACCGCCTGGCTGATGGTGCCGGCGGGTCTGACCGGCGACACCGCCGACGCGGTGGCCGCGCGGATGAGCCGCGGCGACGTGATCATCGACGGCGGCAACAGCTATTACCGCGACGACATCGAGAGGGCGGAGCGGCTGGCCGCCTCGGGCATCCACTACGTGGATGTCGGCACCAGCGGCGGCGTGTTCGGGCTGGAGCGTGGTTTCTGTCTGATGATCGGGGGCGAGAGCGCGACCGTGCAGCGGCTCGACCCCATCTTCCGCAGCATCGCCCCCGGGGTGGGCGCCGCTCCCCGGACCGCCGGCCGCGAGGGCGATCCCTCCCCGTCCGAGCACGGCTACCTGCACTGCGGCCCCCACGGTGCCGGACATTTTGTCAAGATGGTCCATAACGGGATCGAGTACGGAATGATGGCCGCCTACGCCGAGGGGCTCAACATCCTCCACAAGGCCAACGTCGGGGCGATCGTTCACGGCGCGAGCGCCGAGGAGACGCCGCTCCGCGAACCTCAGTACTACAGATATGACCTGCCCCTCCCCGAGGTGGCCGAGGTCTGGCGGCGGGGCAGCGTCATCGCCTCCTGGCTGCTGGACCTGACCGCCGATGCGCTGCACCGTTCGCCCGACCTCGCCGACCTGGCCGGCCGGGTCTCGGATTCGGGCGAGGGGAGATGGACGGTGCTCGCGGCGGTCGACGAAGGGGTGCCTGCCCACGTTCTCAGCGCCGCGCTCTTTGACCGCTTCAGCTCTCGAGGTGAGGCCGACTTCGCCGATCGCCTGCTCTCGGCGATGCGCCGGGAGTTCGGCGGCCACGTCGAGCTGCCCGCGGGAGGCTAGCGACCCCTCGCGTCGAGCTGCCGGAGTGCGGGCCTTCCCGATCCTGGCCCCCGGGGGGCACGTCGGGGCGGCGATCAGTTGACGCCGCCCCGCCCGCCCTCCTCCCCCAGCCGGGGAGCTAACACCCGTGCCCGACTATCATGATTTCCCCACTCAGGGCTGTCAAGCTGCAGTCCAGCTTCGCCAGGGGACGAGGAAACCTCGAGCCACCCGCCCGGCAGCCACCCTCACTTGGGAGGGCCGGTGCCCAGGGTGATGGAGGCCGACTGCTGGTTGCCCGAGGCGGTCACCCAGGTCAGCTTGACGGTCTGGCCCGGCTTCATGTTCACCAGGGCGTTTGAGAGGTCGGCCGAGTCGCTGATCGAGCTGCTGTTCACCGCGGTGATCACGTCGCCGACTGCGATCCCGGCCTTGGCGGCCGGGCTGCCCGACTGGACACCGGCCACGTAGGCCCCCGAGCTCACCGGCGGCAGCGGCGGGGTGGTCACCGACGACGGGTCCGTGACATCGACGCCGATGAGCGGTCCGTACTGGCCGATCACGATGCTGCCACTGGATTTGCCGGACATGATCTCGCCGGCGATCTGCAGGGCCGCGTCGATGGGGATCGCGAACCCGTCGGTGGAAGCGGACTGGTCGCCGAATCGGGTGCTGCTCTGGGAGCCGGCGGTGTCCATGCCGATGACCTTGCCGGCGCTGTCCACCAGGGGACCGCCAGAGTCGCCGGGGACGATGTTGGCGTCGGTCTCGATCATTCCGCTGAGGTTCTCGGAGAGGTCGCCGTCGCTGGCGGTGATCTGCTGGTCGAGGCCGGTGATGGTCCCGCTGGCCTCCGCGGGGGTGCCACCACGGCCGTAGGCGTTGCCCAGGGCCGCCACCGAGTCACCGACGCTCACCGAGGACGAATTCCCATACGGCGCCGCGACCAGGCTGGACGGCGGGTTGTTCATCTTGATCACCGCGACGTCGTCGCTGGCGTCATATCCGATCACGGTGGCCGCGTAGGTCGGGCCCTGGCCGTCGATCTGGACGGTGAGGGACGAACTCGAGCTCGATCACGTGGTTGTTGGTGAGGATGTATCCCTGGGTGTTGATGATCGTGCCCGTGCCCTCGGCCAGGCCCCCCTGGTCGACCAGGGTGCTGACCACGTCGACCACCTCGGGATCGACCTTGGCCTCGATCTGGTTGACGTTGAGGCTGGTGGTCGGGGAGGTGCCGCTTCCGCCCGGGTTGGTGTTCGTCCCACCCGAGTTGGATGTCCCCGGGGTGGCGGTCTGGCGCAGGGCCAGGCCGATCCCGGCGCCCACGACCCCCGAGGCGATCGCGATCACCAGCCCCGCGGCGATGGTGACCGGGACCAGCCGGCTTCGCCCCGAGCCGGGCGCCGGAGGCGGCGGGGGATAGGCGGTGTAGCCGCTGTACCCGGTGTGGTAGGGGCTCTGCCAGGGCTGCTGGGGCTGGCCCCAACCGCTCTGCGGGGGCTGGCTCCAGCCACCCTGGTGAGGCTGGTCCCAGCCGCTCTGCGCCGGCTGGTCAGGAGGCAGCTGGACGCCCCAGCCGCCGCTCCGTCCGGGTGCGCCCGGGGCCCCGCCACCCCACTGAGCGCCGCCCCAACCAGGCGATCCCCACGGCTCGGACGGTTGCTCAGGAGTGGACGGTGGATTCTCGTCCGGGGCCGGCGGCTGATCGTCATTCACGTTCTCCACTCTACCCGCAGTGCCTTTCCGGAGCGTGACGTAGACTGAGACGGTGCAGGGACGGTTCCACCCCAATCCCAACCTCTCCCCAGCGTCCCCTCTGGACCGCTTGCTGGGCCTCACCGTGGGGATCGGGCTGCTGGTGGTCGCCGCCGCGGCGGTGGTCGCCGCCCTGATCGCGTGGATCCTGCTGATGGCCCTCGCCGCCGGATGGGCCGCGCAGGCGGGACCGATCCTCGCCATCTTGCTGGTGGTCGCCATGGCCGGCTTTGCCCTGGCGGTCTGCGCCGCGGGACTCTGGTCCCTGCTCCAGATCGGCTCGGTGAGGCGCGCCCTGGGCCTTCGCTAGCGGTCATCCCGTTGCGATGCGCCGGAATGGGCGAAGGAGGGGCGAAGGCAGGGGGGTGAGGGCCCGGCGCGCCGGTCACCGCCGGCCGCTGTGGGCGGATCAGTTGGGCGGTGGGCCCCGGCTGCGCCTGCAGCTTCTGCTCGTGCCGGTGGCGATCGCCACCTGGCTGGTGCTGCCGGTACCGGCGCTCAGTGCCTTTGTGCCGCCTCCCGACCGGCCCACCGCCCAGCCCGGCCTTCCCTGGCTCTCGACCGCCAGCGGCCGCATCGTGGACTCCTCCGGACAGACGGTGCTGCTCCACGGGTTCGACGACGACACCCTGCTCGAGTCCACCCAGTACCCAGCACCGCTGGATGCCACCGATGCGGAGCTGATGGAGTCTTCCGGATTCGACGTGGTGCGGCTGCCGATCGCCTGGTCCAAGCTCGAGCCCCAGCGCGGCCACTTCAGCACCTCGTACCTGAACGAGATCGCGAGCCTGGTGGCGATGCTCAACGCCCACCGTCTCTACGTGGTCCTGGACATGCACTTCCTGGGCTGGAGCCCTGCATTCGGCGGCTCGGGGGCACCGGCCTGGGCCACGCTCGGCTGGGTGCCCGACATCAGGTGGGGCCCGATGCCCTCGGTGACCCGGCTGCTCTCCCCGGCCATCAACGCCTCCACCGCCTACTTCTGGTTGACCTCGGACTGGCAGGACCAGTTCCTGGCGGCATGGCGGTTCGTGGCCCAGCGCTTCCGCAATGACAGCGGCATCGCCGGCTACGACATCATCAACGAGCCGCATGCCGTCCCGCTGCCGCCGCTGAGCTTCGACAAGGACCAGCTGTTCCCCTTCTACGTTCGGGCGGTGACCGGCCTGGGCGCGGAGGACCCCAACCACCTGTTCATCCTCGAGTGCGACGCCCTCGGCGATCTGCCAACCAGCGTGGTGCCGCTCTCGGCCCCCGACCTCGTCTACTCCCCGCACCTGTACACCGGGGTGCTCTTCCCGCCGGCATTCGACGGCAGCCCTCAGGCGCTCGACACCCATGTCGCCGAGCTGGAGAAGGAGGCCGGTGAGCTGCCGGCTCCGATGTGGGTTGGTGAGTTCGGGATCGGCACCAACGCCACGGACGCGGCTCAATGGGCAACCGACGCCCTCAACGCCCTGGGGGCCGACGGTGCCGGATGGGCCTGGTGGCAGTGGCGCGGCGGCTTCAACCCCGCCTGGAGCATCCGCAGCCGCAACGGCCAGTCCATGAACCTGACCTTTCTGCGCCTCCTCGCCCGCCCCTACCTGGCCTCCGCCCCCGCCGGCGCCAGTGCCTCGGGAGGCGACGGGGTCAATGGCCGGCTTGAGGTCAGCGTGGCCGCCCGCCACGGGGAGGGGGCGATCGAGGTGGCGTGGTCGGCATTGACCCTGGGTGCGCCCACGGTGCGGTCGAGCTGTGCCGCCACCACCTCGTGGGACGCCTCGATCGCGCGGCTGGTGGTCTCGGTGCCGGCGGGGGCCGCCTGCACGCTTGAGCTCAGCGCGGCGTAGCCCGCACCGCCTCCACCAGGAAGACGGGCACCCCCGGGGCCAGGATGGCCCGCCGCCGCCAGACCGGGAACCCCGCTTCGCGGAGCATGCCGCCGAGCTCGGGCTCGGTCCGGTAGCCACTCCCATGGCGGTTGCCATGAGGGCGGATGAGCCGGCCGATGACGCCGAAGCCCAGGATGTCGGCGAGCAGCAGCCGGCCTCCTGGCCGGAGCACCCTGGCCACCTCGCGAAGCGATGCACCCTGCTGCTCCCAATGGTGGAAGGAGAGGGTGGTGGTGACCGCATCGACGCTGCCGTCGCCGAGCGGCAGGTGATCAGCGCTGCTCACCTCCAGCCGGACCCGCGGGTCGTCGCGGAAGCGGCCGCGGGCCACCGCGATCATGCCCTCGGAGGGGTCGATACCGATCAGCTCGGCCTCGGGCAGGAGCCGGCGAAGGGCTTCCAACAGCTGCCCGGTGCCGCAGCCGATGTCGACCACCCGCTGGGTCGTACCCGCCACCGCGCTCAGCGCCCGGGCCACCGGGCGGTGGATGGCCCGGAAGAAGAGCGGCGCTGGGCCCCTGTCGTAGTCGGCCGCCCAGCGGTCGAATCGGGCGATCTCGCTCTCGGGCGGTGGTTTGGTCACGGCTCCGTCAGGAGGAAGATGGCCTCGATCTCCAGGGCGGCGCCGAGGGGTAGCTCGGCCACACCGATGGCACTGCGAGCGTGGCGGCCGGCCTCTCCAAAGATCTCCACCAGCCGGGCGGAGGCCCCGTTGACCACCGCCGGTTGCTGGTCGAAGCCCGCCGCGCCCCGGACGAAGCCGACCAGCTTGACCACGCCGGCCAGCCGGTCCGCGCCGCCGGCGGCCTCGGCCGCGGTTGCCACCAGATCGAGGGCCAGGGAGCGGGCCAGCTGGTGGGCCTCCTCGACGTTCAGGTCCTCGCCCACCCGGCCATTGACCACCCGTCCACCGCGCTTGCCCAGGTGGCCGGAGACGTGGAGCAGCGCCCCGGCGCGGCGGGCGGGCACGTAGCTCCCCATCGGGGCCGTTGGGGCCGGGAGCGTGATGCCCAGCTCGGCCAGTCGCTCGGTGACGGTCAACTAATAGTCCCGGAGGTAGGCGCAGCTCTCGGCGAAGCGCCTGGGGGTGAATCCGAACGCGGTGCGGACCGCCTCGGTGATGGTGATGTTGTTGCGTCCCAGCAGGTCGAGCTGGCTGGGGGTGACCATGGGGTCGCGGAAGAGCTTCGCCATCACCGCGGCCATCGGCTTGATGGCCATGACCGGAACATGGACATTGATCCGGGGAAGGACGACGACCTGACCCTTGATGATGTCGATGATCTGCTCGTAGCTCAGGTGGTCCGGGCCGCCGATCTCGATCGCCTGCCCGGACGGCCCCCGCTCGAGCGCGGTGGCGATGCAGCGGGCCACGTCCTGCACCGCGATCGGCTGGAAGAGGGTCCGGCCGTCCCCGGCGATGGGCAGCGGCGCCATCGGCGGGGTGCGGCGCACCAGCTTGGTGAGCTTGGTGAAGAAGCCGTCGCCGGGGCCGAAGATCAGGCTGGAGCGGACGATGGTGTGGGGGACGCCGGAGATCAGGATCGCCTGCTCGCCCGCCCACTTGCTCGCCAGGTAGGCGAAGTGGGGGTCGGGGTCGGCGCCCAGGGCGCTGAGGTGGACCAGGTGAGCGAGGCCCGCCTCCCTGGCGGCTCGGGCGACGTTGGCGGTGCCCTGACGGTTGACCCTCTCGAAGGTCTGCGAGCCCCGCTCCACGATGATGGCCACCAGGTGGACCACCGCGTCGCAACCGGCGAGGGCCTCGACCAGGCCGCTGCCGCTGACCACGTCGGCGCGAACCAGGCGGACGTTGGGCCGGGTGGCCCGGCGCACCCGCCGGCCGCGGGAGATCAGTACCAGCTCGTGCCCCCGCTCCGAGAGCAGGGCGGTCAGGTGGCTGCCGACGAACCCGGTGCCGCCGGTGATGGCGATCCGCACCGGCACAGGGTACGGAAAGCCGGCGCCGGGATGCCCGGCCGCCCCGCTGGGTTGCGCCCGCCGGCCGCCAGCCGGTTCGAGCACCCGGGCGGGCGCGACCGGCTGCTAACTTCCGACCCATGCGGCTCACCCGGCGCGGCCCCAGCAAGGTCCCCGAGGTCATCACCGCCTACTTCTGGATCATCAAGGTCCTCACCACCGCGATGGGAGAGGCCACCTCCGACTTCATGGTCCACGCCATGAATCCGTATGCCGCGGTGGGGATCGGGGCGGTGGGCTTCGCCATCGTCATGACCCTGCAGCTCTCGGTCCGCCGGTACATCGCCGCGATGTACTGGCTGGCAGTGGTGATGGTGGCGGTCTTCGGCACCATGGTCGCCGATGCTCTGCACATCCAGCTGGGCATCCCCTACGCGGTCTCGACCATTGGGTTCGCGATCGCAGTGGCGGTGGTCTTCGTCGCCTGGCGCCGCACCGAGGGGACGCTCTCGATCCACAGCATCGTCACCCCGCGACGTGAGCTCTTCTACTGGGCGGCGGTGCTCGCCACCTTTGCCCTGGGGACGGCGTGGGGGGACCTGACCGCCTACACGTTCAAGCTCGGTTTCCTGGGGGCCGGGTTGCTGTTCGCGGCAGTGTTCGCCATCCCGGGGATCGCCCGCCTCGCGGGCCTCAACAGCGTGGTGGCGTTCTGGTTCGCGTACATCATCACGCGGCCTCTGGGGGCATCATTCGCGGACTGGATCGGGGTGCCGGCGAGCCTGGGCGGGCTCAACTGGGGGAGGGGGACGGTGAGCCTGCTGTTCACCGGGGCCATCGTGGTCTTCGTGGCGTATCTGTCGCTGAGCCGGGTCGATGTGGCCGGGGTTCGTCAGGGGAGCTCGGTCGCGGAGCCCGCCTGAGAGCTCACCCGGCCGAGGCGCGCAGCTCCGTCTCCCCCTCGCGCCGCCGCGCCGCCTGGACGATCGCGTACTCGAAGGCGTCCGCGAGGGCGATCCAGGTGGCCTCGATGATGTTGGTGCTGCACCCCACCGTGCTCCAGCGCTGGTGGTGGTCGCCGCTCTCGATCAGCACCCGCACTCCCGCGGCGGTGCCGTCACGCCCGTCGAGCACCCGGACCTTGTAGTCGAAGAGCTGGGTGTTGGCAATATCCGGAAAGGACGAGGTGAGCGCCTTGCGCAGGGCCGCGTCCAGAGCGTTGACCGGCCCGTTGCCCTCGGCGGCGGTGTGCACGGCGGTGCCGTCCACCTGCACCTTGACGGTGGCCTCGCAGGTCATGGCCCGACCTTCGCGCTGCTCCACCAGGGCGATGTAGTCGATGAGGGCGAAGGGGGGCTGATGGCCTTGGGAGCGGCGGACCAGCAGCTCGAAGGAGGCTTCCGCACCCTCGAACGAATACCCCTGGTGCTCCAGGTGCTTGACCTCCTCGGCCACGCGCCGCGCCAGGGCCGGGTCGTCGCCGAGGTCGACGCCGAAGGCGGCGGCCTTGGTCAGCACCGTGGCCCGGCCCGAGAGCTCGCTGACCACCGTCTCACGCCGGTTGCCCACCACCTCGGGGTCGATGTGCTGATAGGTGTAGCCGGCCTTGACCATGGCATCGACGTGCTGGCCGCCCTTGTGGGTAAAGGCGGAGGTCCCGATGTAGGGAGCGGAGTGGGGCGGTGCCACGTTGGCGATCTCGGCCACGTCCCGGGCGATCACGGTCAGCTCGCGGAGCTGCTCCTCGTTCACCACCCGCATCCCCATCTTGAGCTGGAGATCGGGGATGAGGGTGCAGAGGTTGGCGTTGCCGGTGCGCTCGCCGTAGCCGTTGACACAACCCTGGACCTGAGTGGCGCCGGCCCGCACCGCGGCCAGCGAGTTGGCCACCGCGCAGCCGGAGTTGTCGTGGCAGTGGATCCCCGCCAGCGGGCCGAAGCGGGAGATCACCGCGGCGACCACCGCCTCGATCTGGTCCGGGAGCATCCCACCGCGGGTGTCGCATAGCGCCACCGCCTCGGCGCCCGCCTCCACCGCCGCCTCCAGGCAGCGCAGCGCATAGCCCGGGTCGCTCAGGTTGCCGTCGAAGAAGTGCTCGGCATCCAGCACCACCCGGCGGCCCTGGTCCACCAGCCAGCGCACCGAGTCGGAGATCATCAGGAGGTTCTCGTCGTTGGTGGTGCGGAGCACGTCGCGGACCTGGTGGTCCCAGCTCTTGGCGACCAGGGTGACCATGGGCGCCCCGGAGTTGAGCAGGGCACGGAGCTGGAGGTCGTCCTCCGGCCTGACCCGCGGGCGCCGGGTGGCGCCGAAGGCGGCCAGCACGCTGTTGCTGAGCCGGACCTCGCGCATGCGCGCAAAGAACTCGGTGTCGGTGGGGTTGGAGCCGGGCCAGCCGCCCTCGATCACCGCCACCCCCAGGCGGTCCAGCTGCTCGGCGATGCGCAGCTTGTCGGAGACCGAGAAGTTGATGCCCACCCCCTGGGCGCCGTCGCGGAGGGTGGTGTCGTAGATCTGCAATGCCGGCGTGGGTCCTTCCTCGGTGCTCATCGCGCCGCCCCGGCGGTGGTCAGCGTGTGCGCGACCAACCGGCGCACGGCCTCACCGATCTCGGCGCTTCCGGCGCTGCCGCCCAGGTCGGCGCCCAGCACACCCTCCGAGATGCACCCGTCCACGGCCGCCTCCACCGCCCTGCCCAGGTCGTCGCGGCCCAGGGAGTGGCGGAGCAGCAGCGCCACCGACAGGATCGCCCCGTAGGGGTTGGCGATCCCCCGTCCGGCGATGTCCGGCGCGCTGCCGTGGATCGGCTCGAAGAGACCGGGGCCGCCGTCACCCAGCGAGGCCGAGGGGAGCATCCCCAACGAGCCCGCCAGCACCCCGGCCTCGTCGCTGAGGATGTCGCCGAACAGGTTCTCGGTCACCACCACGTCGATGTCCGAGGGGCGCTGCACCAGCCGCATGGCGAACGAATCGACCAGCTGGTGCTCCAGCCTGACCTCGGGAAACTCGGCGGCGACCCGGGTCACGGTGTCCCGCCACAGCTGGCTGGTGATCAGCACGTTGGCCTTGTCCACCGAGGTGAGACGCCCCCGCCTTCCCGCCGCCAGCGCAAAGGCGATCCGGGCCACCCGCTCGATCTCGCGGGCGGTGTAGACGGTGCTGTCGCGCGCGGTCTCATCCGGCCCGCTGCCGCTGCGCTCGCGCGGCTCGCCGAAATAGGCGCCCCCGGTCAGCTCGCGGACCACCACCAGGTCGGTCCCCCGCACCACCTCGGGTCGGAGCGTGGTCCGGCCGGCGAGGGCCGGGTGGACCCGGACCGGGCGCAGGTTGGCGAAGACGCCCAGGCCGCGGCGCAGCCCCAGCAGTCCCGCCTCGCAGCGCATCGCGCCCCGGAGGTGGTCCCAGCGTGGCCCGCCCACCGCGCCGAGCAGCACCGCGTCGGCGCCACGGCAGGCCTCGAGGGTCTCGGGTGGCAGCGGAGCTCCCAGCTCGTCGATGGCCTGCCCCCCGATCAGACGCTCGTCGACGGAGAGGTCGATCCCGGCCGCGCCGCAGGCCGCGGAGAGGACGGAGAGGGCGACCTCGATGACCTCGGGGCCGACCCCGTCGCCGGGCAGTGAGACGACTCGCGCGCTCACCTGCCCGCCCCCGCGCGGGAGAGGTCGGGCATCCAGCCCGGCCGACCCGCCTCGAAGGCCGAGATGGCGGCCTCGTGCACCAGGGTGAGGCCGATGTCGTCGAGCCCGTCCAGGAGGCATCGGCGTTCGAATGGGTCCATCTCGAAGCGGAAGCGCAGGTCTCCGGCGGAGACGCTCTGCTCCTCGAGGTCGACGATGGCGACCACTCCCGGCTGCTCATGGGCGAGGTCGAGGAGCTGGCGCACCTGGTCCTCGGGCAGCACCACCGGGAGCAACCCGGTCTTCAGCGCGTTGTTGCGGAAGATGTCGGCGAAGGACGGTGCCACCACCGCCCGGAAGCCGTGGTCGCTCAGGGCCCACACCGCGTGCTCTCGCGACGAGCCGCAGGCGAAGTTGCGCCCGGCGACCAGCACCGTGCCACTCCGGTACTCGGGCCGGTTGAGGACGAAGTCGGGCCGCTCGCCACCGGAGGCATCGCGCCGCCAGTCGTAGAAGAGGAACTCCCCGTAGCCGGCCCGCTCGATCCGCTTGAGGAACTGCTTGGGGATGATCTGGTCGGTGTCGACGTCGGAGCGGTCGAGCGGGACGATCACCCCGTGCTCGCAGCGAAACGGCCTCATGCCCCCACCTCCTGGAGCACGTTGAGGTGGCGGACGTCGACGAAGTGGCCGGCGACCGCGGCCGCGGCGGCCATCGCCGGAGAGACCAGGTGGGTGCGCCCGCCCCGACCCTGGCGCCCTTCGAAGTTGCGGTTGCTGGTGGAGGCGCAGCGCTCTCCCGGTTGCAGGATGTCGGGATTCATCCCCAGGCACATCGAGCAGCCGGCGTTGCGCCACTCCGCTCCCGCTGAGCGGAAGACCTGGTCCAGGCCCTCGGCCTCGGCCTGGGCCTTGACCTGAGCTGAGCCGGGGACCACCAGGACCCGCAGCCCCGGCTTGACCCGGCGGCCATCCAGCACCGAGGCGGCGACCCGGAGGTCCTCGATCCGGCTGTTGGTGCAGGAGCCGATGAACACCGCGTCCACCGGGATCTCCTCGATGGGAGTCCCCGGAATCAGGTCCATGTACTGGAGGGCGCGCCGCCCCGATTCGCGGGCGGCCGGGTCGGCGAAGGACTCGGGGTCGGGCACCCTGCCGGTGACCGGCACCGACTGGGCCGGCGTGGTTCCCCAGGTCACCGTGGGCTCGAGGGCTGCGGCATCGATCACCACGGTGCGGTCGTAGCTGGCGTCGGGATCGCTGCGCAGCTCGCTCCAGGCGGCCACCGCCGCTTCCCATGCGGCATCCGTGGGGGCGAACGGCCGGCCCTTGAGGTGGGCGATGGTGGTGGCGTCGGGGGCGATCATCCCCGCCCGTCCGCCGCCCTCGATGGTGAGGTTGCAGAGGGTCATGCGCTGCTCCATGGAGAAGCTGCGGACCACCTCGCCGGTGTACTCGACGACATGGCCGGCCGCGCCGGCGGTGCCGATGGTGCGCAGCACCCCGAGGGCCACGTCCTTGGCGGTCACCCCGTCGTGCAGGGCGCCCTCGACGCGCACCTCCATGGTCCTGGGCCGGAACTGGCGCAGGCACTGGGTGGCCAGGACGTGCTCGACCTCGGAGGTGCCGATCCCCAGGGCAAAGGCGCCGAAGGCGCCGTGGGTGGCGGTGTGCGAATCGCCGCACACGATCACCGTCCCGGGCAGGGTCAGCCCCAGCTCGGGGCCGATGACGTGGACGATGCCCTGCCAGCGATGGCCCACGCCGTAGCAGGCGATCCCGGTCTCGTCGCAGTTGCGCCGCAGCGCCTCCATCTGAGCCCGGCTGACCTCGTCGGCGCCGCCCAGCACATCCTCGGTGGTCGGCACGTTGTGGTCCATGGTGGCCACAACCTGGGATGGCCGGCGCACCCGGCGGCCCTCGGTGCGCAGCCCCTCGAAGGCCTGCGGCGAGGTGACCTCGTGGACCAGGTGCAGGTCCACGTAGAGGAGCGCCGGGCCGTCCGGCTCCTGGAACACCACATGCGAGTCCCAGATCTTGTCGAAGAGCGTGCGTCCGCTCATCGCGCGCGGGCCCTCATCTCGCAGCCTCGGAGGAGACCGCGCTGGCCCCCATCCGCTCCGGGGTGATCCGCGGTCCGCTGCGCCGCGACGCGATCACTCGGTTGAGGGCGTGCACGTAGGCCTTGGCCGCGGCCACGATGATGTCGGTGTCGGCGCCGTGCCCCAGGCTCATGGTGCCGTCGTGGCGCAGCCTCACCGTGACCTCACCCACGGCGTCGATGCCGGCGGTGACCGCCTGGATGGCGAACTCCTCCAATTCACCCTCGACATGGACCAGGGAATCGATGGCCTTGAACGCCGCATCGACCGGCCCGTCGCCGATCGCCACCGACTCCCGGCTCTCGCCGTCGGGCAGCAGCATGCGGACGGTGGCGGTGGGCCGCAGGTTGGTGCCGCAGCTCACCTGGAGGTGCTCCAGGTGGAAGACCTCGGCGACACCCTGGCGCTCGTCGGCGACGATCGCCTCCAGGTCGCGATCATTGACCTCACGCTTGCGGTCGGCCAGCTCCTTGAAGCGGACGAAGGCCCGCTTGAGGTCCTCGTCATCGAGACGGTAGCCGAGCTGGGCGAGCCGCTCGCGGAGCGCGTGACGGCCGCTCAGCTTGCCCAGCACCAGGCTGGACCCCGCCCCCACCTCCTCGGGCTCCATGATCTCGAAGGTGCGGCGGTCCTTGAGCATTCCGTCCTGGTGGATGCCGGAATGGTGGGCGAAGGCGTTGGCCCCCACCACCGCCTTGTTCGGCTGGACCAGCATCCCGGTGAGCTGGGAGACCATCCGGGAGGTGCGGTAGAGCTGGGAGTGGTCGAGGCGGGTGGCCACCCCGAACACCTCGGGATGGAGATGCACCGCCATGGCCACCTCCTCGAGGCTCGCGTTGCCGGCGCGCTCGCCGATGCCGTTGACGCAGGTCTCGATCTGGCGGGCCCCGGAGCGGATGCTGGCCAGGGAGTTGGCGGTGGCCAGGCCGAGGTCGTTGTGGCAGTGCACCGAGAGGGTGGTGCTGGACAGCGCCGGCACCCGCTGGTAGAGCCACTCGATGAGCTGGCGCCACTCCTCGGGGGTGGCGTAGCCCACCGTGTCGGGCAGGTTGATGGTGGTCGCGCCCGCCTCGATGCAGCCGTTGACCACGTCGGCCAGGTAGTCGGGCTCGGTGCGGCTCGCGTCCATCGGCGAGAACTCGACGTCGTCGCGGAAGGTCTTGGCCAGCCGGGTCATCGCCACCGCGCGCTCGTGGACCTCCTGCTGGGTCATTCGGAGCTGGCCCTCGCGATGGATCCGGGAGGTGCCGATGAAGACGTGGATACGTGCCCGCGGGGCGGGCTTCAGGGCCTCGGCGCAGGCCCGGACATCCTCCTCGAAGCAGCGGCTCAATCCGGCGATGACCGGGCCCTCGACCTGCTCGGCGATGGCCTTGACGGCGGCGAAGTCTCCCGGGGAGCTGTAGGGGAAGCCGGCCTCGATGACGTCGACCCGGAGTCGGGCCAATTGATGGGCGATGGACAGCTTGTCCTCGGCGGCGAGCGAGACCCCTGGGGACTGCTCGCCGTCGCGCAGGGTGGTGTCGAGGATGGTGAGCTGCTCCGGGTGCTCCGGAGCCTGGAGCCCGAAGAGTGGGTTGCCGAGGGATGCGCCGGATACGTCTGGGCTGCTCATGCCTGGGCCGCCTCCTTGCCGGCCGCCTCCGCGGCCACGTCCTCCATTCCCGGCGCGGTCTTGGCGCCCAGCCACGTCATCTTTGCCCGCAACCGGGCACCGACGTGCTCCACCTCATGATGCCGGTCCTCGTCCCGGTATTCCAGGAAGTTGGGGCGGCCCAATCGGTTCTCCTCGATCCAGCGCCGCGCGAAGCTGCCGTCCTGGATGTCCTTGAGCAACGCCTTCATCGCCAGCCTGCTGGTCTCGTTGACCACCTTGGGGCCGCTCACGTAGTCGCCGTACTCGGCGGTGTCGGACACCGAGTAGCGCATGTACGAGAGCCCGCCCTGGTACATCAGGTCGACGATCAGCTTGAGCTCGTGCATGCACCTCGAAGTAGGCGAGCTCGGGCTGGTAACCCGCCTCGACCAGGGTCTCGAAGCCCGCCTTCACCAGCGACGAGACCCCGCCGCAGAGCACCGCCTGCTCGCCGAAGAGGTCGGTCTCGGTCTCCTCGGCGAAGGTGGTCTCGAGCACCCCTGCCCGGGTGCCGCCGATGCCGCGGGCGTAGGCCAGGGTGCGAGCGCGGGCGTTGCCGGTCGCGTCCTGGTGGACCGCGAAGAGGCAGGGCACGCCCTGGCCTTCGACATAGGTGCGGCGGACCAGGTGGCCCGGGCCCTTGGGCGCCACCATGCTCACGTCCACCCCCGCGGGCGGGTGGATCAGCTCGTAGCGGATGTTGAAGCCGTGGGCGAACATCAGCATGTCGCCCGGCTTGAGGCTGGGCGCGATCACGCTCTCGTACAGGGCGCGCTGTCCGGTGTCCGGAGTCAGCACCATGATCACCTCGGCCTCGGCGCAGGCCTCGGCGGGGGAGAGGACCCGCAGCCCCTCGTCCTGGGCGGCCGCGCGGCTCTTGCTGGTCTCGGGAAGTCCGACGCGCACGTCGAAGCCGAAGTCGCGCAGATTGAGGCTGTGCGCGTGCCCCTGGGAGCCGTAGCCGAGCACGGCGATGCGCTGTCCCTGCAGCGCAGCCGGATCGGCGTCCTGGTCGTAGTACATCCGCGCGGTCATTTCGATCTCTCCCTTTCGCTCACGGCGTGAATTCTCCCCCGCATCGGTCTGCGCAACTAGATGTCCCCGGTGGTGTCCACGGTGGCCCCGATCCGGAGCAGGCGCCGGGCCGGCTCCTCATCGTCGGAAGCTTCGCCATTCATCCCCAGCGCGACCAGGCTGATCCGCGCGTGGTCGCCCCGCACCAGCGCCACCGCACCGCTGCGGGCCAGCTCCTTGATCCCATAGGGCCGCATCAGGTCGATGAAGTTGTCGACCTTCTCCGAGCTCCCGGTCACCTCGATGATCAGCGAGCTGGGGGCCACGTCGACCACCCGCCCCCGGAAGATCGAGACCACGTTCATGATCTCGGGCCGTTTCTCGGGGGGAGCGTGCATCCTGATCAGGAGCAGCTCGTGACTCACGTTGCGCAGCCCGGTGATGTCGTCGATGGTGATGACGTCGATCAGCTTGGCGAGCTGCTTGGTGGCCTGCTCCGCCTGCTGCTTGCCGACGTGGACGGTGATGGTCATCCGCGACACCGCCTCGTCCTCGGTCGGGCCGACCGAGAGTGAGTCGATGTTGAAGCCGCGGCGGCGGATCATCGAGGCCACGCGGTTGAGCACCCCGGGACGGTTCTCGACCAGCACCGAGAGCAGGCGGCTCTGGCTCATCAGCTGGCCTCCACGAAGTCGAGCATTCCCTTGCCCAGGGGGACGATGGGATAGACGTTGGCGTTGGGGTCGATGTCGAAGTTCATCAGCACCGGTCCTTTGTGGGCCAGGGCCTCGTCGATCATGGGACCGACCTCCTCCAGCTTGCTGGTGCTCATCGCCTTCATCCCGAAGGCCTCACCGAGCTTCACGAAATCGGGCGAAAAGGTGAGGTCGACGGCGCTGCGCACCCCGTCGTAGAAGTCGTCCTGAAACTGCCGGACCATGCCCAAGGAGAGGTTGTTGAGGATGAGGATCTTGACGTCGACCTGGTTTTCGACCATGGTCGCCATCTCCTGCATGTTCATCACGAACCCGCCCTCCCCGCTGACGCAGAAGACGGTGCGGTCGGGGTTGGCGAACTTCACCCCCATCGAGGCGGGGAAGGCGTAGCCCATGGTGCCCAGGCCGCCGGAGTTGAGGAAAAGGCCGGGCTTCGCGTAGTTGAACCACAGCGCGGCCCAGATCTGGTTCTGGCCGACGTCGGCGACCACGATCGCCTCGTCGCGGCATCGGGCGTACATCTCCTCCAGCACCTCCTGAGGCTGGAGCAGGCCGTTGTGGTTGACGAAGCGAACCGGGTGCTCCTCCTTCCACTGGTCGATCTGGGTGAGCCACTCGTGCTCACGCTTGGGGTCGACCATGGGGATCAGCTGGCGCAGCGCGGTCTTGGCGTCGGCCACCACCGAGACGTGGGGGACCACGTTCTTGCCGATCTCGGCAGGATCGATGTCGATGTGCACCAGGTGCTCGACCCGGGGGGCGAATGAATCCAGCCGGGTGGTGACCCGGTCGTCGCAGCGCATCCCGATCATGATCAGCACGTCGGCGTCGCAGACCGCCTTGTTGGTGTAGCCGGCACCCATGAAACCGACCATCTGCAGCGCCAGTGGGTCCTTGAGCGGGAAGGCGCCGGTACCGAGCAGGGTCCAGCCCACTGGGATGTGGGCGCGGTGGGCTAGCTCGCGGAGCTCCTCCTCGGCCTGGGAGATGATCACGCCGCGGCCGGCCAGGATGACCGGGCGCTTGGCCCCCCGGATCAGGTCGGCGATCCGGTGCAGCTTGGCGGGGTCGGGCTGCGGGGTGGCCGGGAAGGAGCGCATCCGCACGGGACCCTCGGGGTAGTTGAACTCGGTGAGAGCCGCCTGGAGGTCCTTGGGAAAGTCGATCACCACTGGTCCGGGGCGGCCGGAGCGGGCGACGTGGAAGGCCTCCTTGACGGTGGGGGCGATGTCCTCCACCCGGGTGATCATGTAGGAGTGCTTGACCACCGACATGGTCGAGCCGATGACGTCGGACTCCTGGAAGCTGTCGGTGCCCACCGCGGCGGTGGGCACCTGACCCGTGACCGCGACCACCGGCACCGAATCCATGAAGGCGGTGCCCAGGCCGGTCACCAGGTTGAGGGCGCCAGGGCCGCTGGTGGCGAAGCAGACGCCCACCGAGCCCCGCTTGCTGCGGGCGTACCCGTCGGCGGCGTGAGCGGCGCCCTGCTCGTGGCGGACCAGCACGTGGCGCAGCTGGGGATAGCCGGGCAGATGACGGTAGATGAACAGGTTGGCGCCGCCGGGGTAGCCGAAGATGGTGTCGACATCCTCCTTGAGGAGCGACTCGAGGAGCACCTGGGCGCCGGTGATCCGCCGGGGGGCCGAGGCCTCAGCCGGCTCGGGCTCGGGGGCCGGGGTGGGGGAGGTGGCGGGCTTGGGGTGGGCGCCGATCACTGGAAGATGCCCTGGATCGCCTGCCGGACAAAGTCGGCGCCCTCATCGGCCCGGGCCTCTGCCGATGCGGGGGCGGTCGGCGTGAGATGCGACCGGAGCAACCGTGTCTCCCCCCAAGTCGCGGCCGGGGCGGCGGTATCCCGGTCACGCCCGGTGGACGCCAGCCGCCACTGTGCGGCGAGACTGCGCCCGCCGCGCCGGGGGTTGTCGCCGCCTCGCGGCCGTGGTCCCTGTCCCTGGCCGTTCCTGGTCATGCCTCTGCCTCCTGCTCGAAAGCCGGATACAAGAAGAGGCCCCCTCGTGGGAGGGGGCCTCTTGGCTTCTTCCGGTCTGGTCTGGTGAGCCTACGTGCGCACGTGCCCGGCCTGAAGCCTGGAAGCCCCGCCCCTAATCAGGAGCAGGCCCAGCAGCAGTACCAGGACGGCGGCGTAGGTCATCGTGGGGCAGGAGTTTAGCAGGCGGACGACTTGGGCGACCACCCGAAGGGGGTCACGATCCGGCGACGGATGGGGCGGGCGGATTCGCCGACCCCTGCCGAGTCACGCCGGCATCCCCGCCCAGGGGCCGCCGCCGGCCGCGGGGGGACTGATTCGCGGCTTATCAAGATAACTTGATGAGGTGCTCCACACAGGTGGCCGGCCCCGGCGCAGCTACGTCCCGGACACCCGGCGCGCCGTTCAAGCTGCTCTCCAGTGGCTCCTTCAGCATCGTGGAATGACGCCGGAACCCATTTCCCGGGTGCGCCTCCTTTGGGAGATGCGACGGGAGGCTGACGCCGCCCTGTTGAACTCGGTGGAGGAGGCGATCAGGACCGGCGCCACGTGGGCCCTGGTCGCGGAGCAGCTGGAGATGTCGCCACAAGCCGCCCACCAGAGATATGCCGCGACGTTACGTCTCAGGGCGGAGCGACGGCGCTCGGAGCGTCACCCCGGCTCCGGCCGCGGTACGGGGCCGGGAGCGACCTGATCAGGTCGACGGGCTCTGTATTCTTGCGGCCATGAGTGAGAACGGCCACTCCCGCCGCAGCGCCGTGATGCTCCACGGCCCTGACCGTGCCCCGGCCCGGGCGATGCTCCACGCCATCGGGTTCAGCCGCGAGGACCTCGAGCGCCCGATCATCGGGGTCGGTCATTCGTGGATCGAGACCATGCCCTGCAACTGGAACCACCGGGCCCTCGCCGAGCGGGTCAAGGCCGGGATCCGGGCCGCGGGCGGGACCCCGATGGAGTTCAACACCATCGCGGTGAGCGATGGAGTGTCGATGGGCACCGAGGGCATGAAGGCGTCGCTGGTCTCCCGGGAGGTGATCGCCGACTCCATCGAGCTGGTGACCCGGGGCCACAGCTTCGACGGGTTGGTGCTCATCGTCGGCTGCGACAAGACCATCCCGGCCGCCGCCATGGCGCTGTGCCGGATGGACATTCCCGGGCTCGCCCTCTACGGCGGGACCATCGCCCCCGGCCGGCTGCGCGACCGCGACGACCTGACCATCCAGGACGTCTTCGAGGCGGTGGGCGCCTTCAACGCCGGCCGGATCGACGACGCCGAGCTGCGCGGGGTGGAGGAGGCGGCCTGCCCGGGCGCGGGGTCCTGCGGCGGTCAGTACACCGCCAACACCATGAGCGGAGCGCTGGAGTTCCTGGGCCTCAGTCCCGCCGGAGCCAACGGGGTCCCCGCCCTCCACCCTGACAAGGCGGCGGTCGCCGAGGCCGCGGGCAGGCTGGCGATGCGCCTGGTCACCGAGGACGTCAGACCCCGCTCGATCGTCACCCGCGAGGCCCTGGAGAACGCGATCGCCTACTTCTCGGCGACCGGCGGCTCGACCAATGCGGTGCTGCATCTGCTGGCGATCGCCGCCGAGGCCGAGGTTGCGCTGGACATCGAAGACTTTCAGACGATCTGCGCTCGCACTCCCATCCTCGCCGATCTCCGTCCCGGAGGGCGGTTCGTCGCCACCGACATCCACCGCGCGGGCGGGTTGGCGGTGCTCATGCAGCGCCTGCTCAGCCTCGACCTGCTCCACGGCGAGGAGCGCAACGTCGAGGGCCGGACCCTCAGCGAGATCGCCGCCTCGGCTCGTGAGACGCCGGGACAGGAGGTCTTCCGTTCCGCCGCCAACCCGGTGAGGTCGCATGGCGGCATCGCCATCCTCCGCGGCAACCTCGCCCCGGGAGGCTGTGTCATCAAGCTCGCCGGCCACGACCGGACCACCCACCGGGGCCCAGCCCGGGTCTTCGACTCCGAGGTCCTGGCGTTTGCCGGGGTGCGCGAGGGCAGGGTGCAGGCCGGCGACGTGGTGGTCATCCGCTACGAGGGGCCGGTGGGCGGACCCGGGATGCAGGAGATGCTCTCGGTCACCGCCGCGCTTGCGGGGGCGGGTCTCGACGATTCCGTGGCCCTGGTCACCGACGGCCGCTTCTCCGGCGCCACCCACGGTTTCATGGTCGCCCACGTGGTCCCCGAGGCGGCCCTGGGGGGACCGCTGGCGGTGCTTCGCGACGGCGACGTTGTGAGCATCGACGTGGCCGCGCGGGCGATGTCGGTGGAGATTCCCGAGGCGGAGATCGCCGCCCGCCTGCGCGACTGGAGAGCGCCCGAGCCGCGATACCCCACGGGAGCCTTCGCCAAGTACGCGGCGTCTGTCGCCTCGGCGAGCGAGGGCGCGGTCACCCGGCCGGTGCGACCCGGAGGATCGGTCGCATCCCGGGTGAACGAGGGCGCCCTGCCAGGCGCGACACGCTCCGGTGACTGAGACGCCATCCCCTCCGGGGGTGGTCTGCCTCCGTTGCCAGAACCCGACAGCGTATCTCGGCAAGATCCCGGTGGTAACGGGTGGCTCGTCAGGGGCTGCGAAGCTGCTCTTCGGTCAACTGGCCGAGGTGTCGGAGCGAGATTGGTTCATCGACGCATACCGCTGCACCTATTGCGGCCACCTGGAAATGTTCGATCTCTCCCAGGTTCAGGCGGCCCAGCCGGACTCGGCCTAGCCCCACCGCCCAAGACTGCGAGGGTGCGCTGGGATAAGTTCGCGTCGGCATCTGGAAGCGGTGTCGGACCGTCGCCATGTCCTCCGCGCCCATATTCGCGCTCCGTGGAAACGTTCGCGGGTGGGTTCGTGGGCGGCGACTCGGGCTGGCGCATTCCTACGAATAACCGGGCGCAATCCATCGGGTCTTCGCCTGACCGGACTTATTCGCGTGCAAGGCAAATGACCACGCGGGCATCGGCCGGCGAGGCTGCGGGTCCGCCCCCACGTGCGCCCGGTGCCGCCCACCATCATGCTCATCGGAGGGGCCGTGGCGGGCGCATCGTTCGGGGCGTCTGGCGTCTTAGATCGGATATTCCTCACGGCAGCCGTTTGTAACAGAAGGCCGAACGCCATTGCCGCCCCGGCCGATCGTGGCCAGCATGGCCTTGATGTTCGAACCAATCGGGGTGTCCATGTGATGGATCGTGCGCAACCTACCGCTGCAGCCTCGAGGGCGACTGCGGCCGTTGAGCGAACAACCGTGCTCATCGTGGACGACTCCCCCTTCATGCTGAAGGCGATCTCCGATGTTCTTGGAACGGATGACTCGCTGACTGTCGTCGGAAACGCCATCCGAATCGGCGACGCGGTCACGACCGCCCGCGAGCTGCGCCCTGATGTTGCCGTCATCGACGTCAACATGCCGGGGGGTGGGGGCTGGGCGCTGGCGCGCAGGTTGCGGCAATCCGTCCCCGGCATCCGGCTGGTGGCCTACTCCGCAGTCGATGACCCTCAGGTCCCACGAACACTCGCCGCGGCCGGTGTCGCGGCGTACGTCATCAAGGGCTCCGACATCGAGCTGCTCTTGGCGGCGATCCACGGAGAGGATCTCATGCCACCGAGCGAGCAGCCGGTGACCCTGGTGGGCCGCAGGAAGCACCGGCAGATCAGCCCGGTTACCAACCCCGCCGCCTGACCAACGGGTCTCCGCGCGGAGCGATCCGCCGGCCAGCTCCCTCCGGTCGGGCTCGTAGAGTCACCGGGAGTGCGTTGGAAGGAATTCGCCGCCATCTGCCCAGAGCTCGCGGCCCTGGGTGAGCAGCGCTTCCGCAGCCACGGCCTGTGCCTGGTCGGCACCCTGCGGCGTGACGGTCATCCCCGCATCAGCCCGGTGGAGCCCGACTTCGTGGACGGCGAGCTGATGTTGGGAATGATGTGGCGCTCTGCCAAGGCCCTGGACCTGCTCCGCGATCCACGCTGCGTGATCCACAGCGTGGTCTCCGACCGGGAGGGCGGAGGCGGCGACTTCAAGCTCTACGGCCGTGCCGTCCAGGTCGATGACCCCGAGCGTCGATCCCGCTACCGGGCGGCGATCAGAGCTCGCACCGGCTGGGAGCCGGCCGAGCCCGACTATCACTGCTTCGCCATCGACGTGGAATCGGCGGGCTTCGTGGTCTTCAAGGAGCAGCGATACGGCCTCGCCTGGACTCCCGAGGGTGGGCTTCGCCGCTGGACGATCGGCGGTTGAAACCGCTCAGACCATGCGGCGGTCCATCGCCCAGCGGGTCAGCTCGTAACGGCTGGACAGCTGCAGCTTGCGCAGCACCGCCGAGACGTGGGTCTCCACGGTCTTCACCGAGAGGTTGAGGCGGACTCCGATCTCCTTGTAGGTGAAGCCGCGGGCGATGTGGCGCAGCACCTCGCGCTCCCGCGGGGTGAGCTGGTCCAGCTCAGGGTCGATGGCGGTGGGCAGCTCTCCCCGGAAGGCGTCAAGGACAAATCCTGCCAGTCGTGGCGAGAACACCGCGTCGCCGCCGCGGATGCGCCGGATCGCGTCGCGCAGCTCGGCAGGGGTGATGGACTTGGTGACGTAGCCGCGAGCTCCGGCCCGGATCACCGCGATGACGTCCTCGGGGGCGTCGGATACCGAGATGGCCAGGAAGCTGGGAGCGTCGACCCCCCGGCGGCGCACCGCATCGATCACCGTGGCGCCGCCCCCGCCGGGGAGGTGAACGTCGAGCAGCACCACGTCGGGAAGGCTGGCGACGATGCCCGCAACCGCCGAGTCGACGTCACCGGCGTCGCCGACGATCTCGAAGCTGTCGCCCAGCTCGGCGCGCAGCCCGCTGCGAAACAGCTCGTGGTCGTCCACCAGGAAGAGCCGGGTGGGCGGCTTGATCGGGCTCATCCGCCGGTCCTCGGCAGGCGAAGCTGGACCTCGGTGCCCTCGCCGAGACGGCTGACGATGGTCGCAGTGCCGCCCTGTCGCCGCATCCGTCCGACGATGGACTCGGCGATTCCGCGACGGTCGCTGGGGACTGCGGCCGGGTCGAATCCGCGTCCCTGGTCGCGGATGTAGGCGGTGATGGCGTCCGAGTCGGCCTCCAGGAAGAGCGAGACCCGGGGCGCACCGGCGTGGCGGGCGGCGTTGGTCACGGCCTCCTGGCAGGCGAGGACCAGGGCGCGGACCCGCTCGTCGACGGGCGCGTCTCCCACGACCACGGTGTCGACGGTCAGGTGATGGTTCTCCTCGACTCGTGACGCCATGGCGTCGACCGCCCCGCGCAGGTCCACCTCGGCCTCGACGCTGGGGCGGCCCCCCAGCCAGGCGCGCAGCTCCCGCTCCTGACGGCGAGCCAGCGCGGTGATCTCGGCGGGCGCCTCGCTCCTCTGGATCAGGGCCAGGGTGTGGAGCACGAAGTCGTGGAGGTGGGCGGCGATCTCGGCGCGCTCCTCGGAGCGGATTCGCTGCCGCCGCTCCTCGGCGGCGTCCCGCGCCAACCGGACGATCCAGGGGCCGAGGATCAGGCCCAGGCCGGCGGCGGTCACCACCACCGCCAGCGCCGCCGCCCGAGTCGAGGTGAGGGCCCGGTTCGCCTCCAGGAAGGTGGCCATCCCCCCCGCCACCAGCAGCGCGCCGACGCCGATCCGGAGCGGCGACGCCCGTCCGGCGAGCACCGACGCGAACGGGCCGGCGGGACTGCGCGCGCCGGTCTCCGGCCACGATCGTCGCCCGCCGTCGTCGCCGCGGCCCCAGATCACCGCCGAGCCGCCCGCCGCCAGGGCGAGCGGCCAGACCACCGGGTCGCCGAACCACAGGCCGAGGTCGCGGGCGATGAGCAGCAGGCCGACCACGATGCAGCCGGTGGCGGCGATCTGGCGGTTGCGGGGCAGCCAGCGCACCGAATGGTCGGGTGGGGTGGGGCTGGGCGCGACGCTGGCTCCCCAGGCGACCACGTAGAGGACGATGCCCAGACCTCCCGCGGCGACCAGAACGGCAAAGCCGAGGCGGATGAGCAGGGGATCCACACCGAAGTGGCGGCCGAGGCCACCGGCCACCCCCAGCACCACCCGGTCGGACTCGCTGCGAGCGAATCGGTGGCTCAGCATCGACGGCTCGGCGGGCCCCGGGGCGCCGGACGCCCGGCCGTCAGCCGGGGGACCCTCGCGGGCCAGGCTGTCGGTGAGCGGTCGGCTGGTCACGCTCACAGGTTCGCACGCCTCGGACGGCGCCGCCATCCAGATCGTCCCTGAGGCAACTCGGGGTGTGACCAGGGAGAAGGCAGGGGATTCCCCGATGTCGGGCTCCCAGTGAGCCGCTCACAATCGCGACGTCAGCGGTTCAGCGGCCGGCTCACCGGACGCGAACCAAATTCAGGAGACATCCCATGGGGCAGGCGCCCACCTCCGACTCCGGCGACCCGGGATTCGTCCCGCCCCCGCCGCCACCACCTCTGCCACCGCTCCCGCCCCGCCGGCTGTGCCGGCGGCGGGACAACCGGGTCTTCGCCGGAGTGGCCAGCGGCATCGCCGACTACCTCGGCGCCGACCCGGTGTGGATCCGGGTCGCCTTCGTCGCCGCCACCTTCTTCGGAGGCATCGGCATCCTGGCTTACCTGGTCGGATGGGTGGCCATGCCGGTCTCCGACCACCCCGGCCCGGTCGGAGGCGGGCCGGCACGGGTCTGGGCACCGCACGCCGATGCCCGCCTGGTGGTGGGGGTCGGCCTTCTCCTGCTGGCGGCCCTGGTGCTCGCGGGCAGCCTCAGCAGCGAGCACTGGGGGCTGGTCTGGGGAGCGGTGCTGGTCGCCGCCGGTGTGCTCCTGGTCGTCGAGGCACGCTGGCCCGCGGGGGCCGGACGGCCGGGAGCGCCGCCATATGGCGACTGGACACCTCCGACCGTGCCCGCCATGCCCCCCTCGTCAGGCTGGAGCGGCACCGCCCAGGCGGCCGCCCTCCCGATCTCCGAGTTCGCCCCCCGCGGGCCCGCCCCGGCGGCGCCCATCATGACGGCGCGGCGGTTTCCGACAGGTCTGGCTACAACCGCAGCCCTGCTGCTGACCATCGGGATCGCCGCCCTGCTGGACAACCTGGGGCTGGTGACGATCAGTCCGGCGGCCGGATTCGGGCTCGTGCTCCTGGTGATAGGAGCGGGGCTGGTCGCCGGGTTCTGGCTCGGCCGGTCTTGGTGGCTGATCGCCCTCGGGCTCATCCTGCTGCCCTTTGCGACGGCCGCCACGGTGATCGACGAGCCCCTGACCGGAGGCACCGGCCAGGTCCGCTATGCGCCGCAGACGGTCTCCGCCATCCGGCCCGAGTACCACCTGGCCGCCGGGCAGCTCATCGTCGACCTGAGCCAGGTGGAGCTGGGGAGCGCCGCGATCCCCATAACGGTCACCGACGCGGCGGGTCAGGTGATCGTCATCGTTCCCTCGGATGCCGATGTCCAGGTGACCGCCTCGGCCGGTGCCGGCGAGTTGCGTGTCCTCGGCCATGTCGACGGCGGCTACCAGGTCAGCAGCCGGGTGAGCTCGCCCGGCACGGGAGCGTCCACCGGCGTCCTGGACATCGACGTGAGCGTTGGCGTGGGCCAGGTGACCGTCGAGCAGGGTTCACCCACCTTCGGTTCTGCAAGTTGAGGGCGGCACGATGACTGGACGAATTCTGGATCCCGTCTCCCTGGTCTTTGGCCTGATCTTCGCCGCCGTGGGAGGCTTCCTGCTGGTGGGCCAGGCCGACACCCTGGTTCGACTTCGCTGGGCCTGGCCCATCGCCCTGATCGTGATCGCCGGCGCCCTGCTCACCTGGCTGGCCGTGGATCGATACCGGGGGCGTCCGCTCGACGGCCCACGGGGCTGAGCGCGGCCTGATTCGATCTCCCAGTGATCGCGGACTCCTGCTATCATCGCCGCCAATGTTCGCGATCGCGTCGCGCTTCTACTTTTCCTTTGAGTACGCCTCGCCGGCCGCCAGGCCGGTGCGGGGTGCTGCCGAGTAGGTAGACCCGCGCCGAGGTCCGGGCGGCCAGGAGGCCGGCCCGGATCACCGCGAACCGGAGCCCGGCCCTCACCACACTGGAGGCTCCGATGCTGACCGACCTGCTGAAGCCCACCCTGTCGTCGCCTGAGCGCCGTCGCGTCGCCATCGACGACGTGGTCTTCGGCGGTCCGGCAGTGCCGGTCATCGCCGGGCCATGTGCGGTCGAGCCCGACTACGTCAGCCACGCCCTGGCCATGCGCGACGCCGGTGCTTCGCTGCTGAGGGCCAGCATCTTCAAGCCGCGCACCCGTCCCGACGCCTTCCAGGGAATGGGGGAGGCGGGGCTCGAGCTGGTGGAGCGCGCGCGCGCGCTGACCGGAAAACCCATCCTGGTCGAACCCCTGTCGGTGGAGCATGTCGAGATGCTCAGCGGTCGGGTGGACGCGTTCATGATCGGCGCGCGCTCGATGCAGAACACACCGTTGCTGCGCGCCGCCGGCCGCTCCGGTCTTCCGGTCGTGCTCAAGCGCGGAATGGCCGCCACCTATGACGAATGGCTGGCCGCGGCCGAGTACGTTCTTGCCGAGGACAACCCTCGGGTGATCCTCTGCGAGCGGGGCATCCGCACCTTCGAGACCGCCACCCGCAACACCCTGGATGTGTCGGCGGTGCCGGTGCTGCGAGAGCGCACTCCGCTGCCGGTGATCGTCGATCCCAGCCACGCGGCCGGCCGCGCCGACTGGGTGCCCGCGCTGGCCCTCGCCGCGGTTGCCGCTGGTGCCGACGGGCTGCTCATCGAATCGCACCCGGTCCCCGCCGAGTCCTGGAGCGACGCCGCCCAGGCGATCACCCCCTCAACCCTCGAGGCGATCATCGCCGGGGCGGACGTGCTGGCGCCGATGCTGCGCGGGCATCAGGCGACCGAGCTGTCTGAGCATCGGCGGATCATTGATTCGCTCGATCTCGCCCTCGGAGCTGTGCTGCAGAGCCGGGCCGGTGCGGTGGATGCGGTCCAGCGTGACAAGCGCCGCAGTGGTCTTCCGGTCCGTGACCCTGCGCGCGAGAGGGACGTCATCACTCATGTGGCTTCGCGGGTGCCGAGGCTCTCCGCCGACTCGGTCGCCCGGGTGATGACGGCGATCATGGATGGCTGCGTCGAGGCGGCCGGTCGTTCGGCTGCGGCGGAGGCCGAGGCGGCGGAGGCTGGGGCGGGGGCGGTCCGAAGCTCGTGACCGCCGGCGTCATCGGTCGCGGCGAGGGCAGCGCGCGCTACACCGCCCGGGGCAGCGTGATGCTGTTCAAGGCGCTGGCCGAGCAGGATGGCGGCGACCTTTCGCTGATGGAGCGCACCCTGCCCGCCGGCGGGCGCCGGCCGCCCGCGCACCGGCATGTGGATACCACGGAGGCCTATTTCGTGCTGGATGGGAGGGTCGCCGTCATGGTCGAGGCGGAGGAGTTGACGCTGGGGCCGGAGGGTTTTGTGCTGGTGCCTCGAGGCACGGCCCACACCTTCGGCAATGCAGGTGATGAGGAGGCTCGGCTGCTGGTGATCCACGCGCCCGCCATGGATCGCTACTTCGCCGCGCTGCACGATCTGTGGAATCGTGGTCGGGCTCCATCTCCGGATGAGGAGCGGGCCCTGATGGCGCGCTTCGGGATGGAGGTGGTCTGACCCGCTGCGCCGCCGCTCAGGACGCGGTGCGTCGTCCCTTGGGAACGTAGTCGAAGAACCGCTCGGCGGTTCCGGAAGAGGTCCATTCGGAGCGCAGCCGGGTGCGGCGCTCTCTCTGGCGGAGCGCGGTGAGCAGGTCGCGATTGAGGTCGCGGGCGCTCTGGCCGGCGACCGTGGCCTCGACGTGAAAGCCATGATCGGTGCTGGTCACCGCGCCGGGGAAGCGCTCGTCGAGGAGCGGTCGGACCGCTTGGGGAGCGTCGCTGCTGATGTCGGCGACGAGGCGGAAGCTCTGCTCTGCACTCACCTGGCGCGAAGGATACGCGGAGGGCCGTCCCCGTGAGAGGCGGGCTGACAACGTGGCAGCGTGGGCGGGTCGGCGGGCACCGGGCCCAGGGTGCGGAAGCCGTCGGCGGTGCGGATCAACCGCCAGCCGCCCTCGTGCACCTTCCAGTGGTGACCCCGGCAGATGGTGACCAGGTTGGTCAGATCGCTCTGCTCTTGACATGGCGTGAGATCCCTATGACAAACTGCCGTCATTGCATCGTGCCCGCCTGACCGGTCCTGAGCGTCTCGGACGCTTGTCGGATGAGTTGCGCAAGAACTGGGCTGGGTTGCCAAGCACGTCTGGCGGATTGAGGAGATCGTGGCTTTGGTTGACGCTTGACCGCAGCTGGCCGACCCTGTCTCGCAGCTACCGTCTAGCCTTCCATAGGGCCGGGGTCGGCCAGCCGTAAGACGCTAGCGCATACGTGGCGGGCGTGTCGGTACGGTAGAAAGCCGAGTTGCCCAGCAGGTTCACCGGCCTTCCACGGGTGGTTCTCAAGTTCTCCGGCTCAGCGAGAAAAGCAATGTAAGCCCCGCGGTCAGGCGATGCTCGCGAGCCGCGACCTGTCACCGTCGCAGTGGCGCTCCGATGGCATCGCTCGGAGCAGCCTCAGTGCCTCGACGCTGGGCATCGGCCGACCGAAGAGAAACCCCTGGGCGAGCTCGCAGCCCGCGTCGGTCAGCGGGGCGATCTGCGACTCGCGCTCGATGCCTTCCGCCACACATCGCAGACCCAGCGAATCGCACATCCGGACGATAGCACGAGCCGCCGAGCCCTCGGGCCGTCCGTTGTCGATCCCGTCCACGAAGAAGCGGTCGATCTTCAACTCCTCCACTGGGAGCCGCTGCAGGTAAGCGAGCGACGAGTAGCCAGTGCCGAAGTCGTCGACCGCGATCCTGATGCCGAGAGCGTGGAGGTCGCGCAACTGCCCGCCAGCGATGCTCGTCTCGTTGATGAAGGCGCCCTCGGTGACCTCGAGCACGAGCTGGTCAGCTCGCACCCTGAAGATGTCAAGCGCTGCGCCAACCTCGTCTGTAAAGGCCGGCTCTAGCAGTTGAACAACGGAGACATTGACGTTCATCCGCAACGCGCGTTCCGATTCGGCCTGCATGCGAGCGAAGTCTCGCAACGCCGTGCGCAGGACCCAGAGACCGATGCGCACGATGGCTCCCGTCTCTTCGGCAACGGGGATGAAGCGGTCTGGCGGGACCTCGCCGAAGCGAGGGTGTGTCCATCGAACCAGCGCCTCGAAGCCGACGACGGCACGGTCGCTGAGCCGCACGATGGGCTGATACGCCACGTGCATCTCGTCGCGGTCGAGTGCCGTGGCCAGCTCCTGCGCGAACTCGACGCGCTGCACGGCGTCGGTGTACATCGAATTCCGATACGCGACGATGCGATTCTTACCCTGCTCCTTGGCGGAGTACATCGCGATGTCGGCCTGCTGCGCGAGACGCTCTGACTCCACCTCGGCACTCGCCTCGACGAAACCGATACTCGCTCCGACGGTGAACACGCGGCCATCCACGGCAAAGTGGATCCGCAGCGCCTGAATCAGGCGCTCCCCGAATGCTCGAGCGTCGGTGTCACCAATGATGAGCACGGCGAACTCGTCGCCGCCCAGGCGCGCCATGACGTCGCTCGAGCGGCCGGTGGCACGCATGCGCTGCGCCACCTCAACGAGGACAGCGTCACCCGCGGCATGCCCGGCGAGGTCGTTAACACGCTTGAAATCGTCCAGGTCGATCATGAGCATCCCGACCGGTCCATTGTCCAGCGCGGCCACCGTGGCGCGGGAGAACGCCGACCGGTTGAGCAGCCCTGTGAGCGCGTCAGTTGTGGCCTGCGCCTCGAGTTCACCCCCGAGCGCAGTGAGGCGCCAGTTCAGTCCCGTCAGTCGGGCCATCACCAACAGGAAGGTGATGGCCGAGGCCGCTGCGACGACGGCGACGTCGGCGTCGACGCTGTCGAAGATGAGCACTGAAGGGCCGGTGAGGACGGCGAGGCTCAGG
The DNA here is from genome assembly GCA_963716555.1 of uncultured bacterium. GTDB lineage: Bacteria > Chloroflexota > Dormibacteria > Aeolococcales > Aeolococcaceae > JAJZNI01. Next base: position 315,505 of record CAVQTJ010000018.1, read on the forward strand.
AACGCGAGGCGACCCTTGTTCAGCGTGGCGCGGGGCATCGAGGATCGGCGCGCAAGGGCGCGAGCCGCCGGGTGCACCGCCGCGGCGCCGACCAGCACGTAGGACGCCATCCACAGGCCATCGGTCGGCCCTCCGATCGCGTACGTGTTATGGAGCAGTCCGAACGCGTAGACCAGATCGGCCGTGAGCAGCGCGGTGAAGCTCGCCAGCAACAGGCGCGACGCCCCACTCCTGCTCAGGCCTGAGACGAGCAGGCTCATGAGCACCGCGAAGACGATGAGATCCATCGCTGGGTAGGCGACCGACACGGTCCGTGCAAGCGCCGATTCGGCCGGCACTCGAAGGATGGGGCCGAGAACGCAGACCCACATGAGCGTCCCGCCGGCGACCGTGAGGATGGCCGCGTCGAGCAGGTCCCCCGCCTGCCGGCCACCGCGCTCCCTGCCAATGGCGAGGAGCGCGACGACGAAGCACGGGTACATCATCAACCACAGGACATCGACCGGACCGGGAAAGGGCAGCGCGTGCCCAGTGATGAGCCGATAAGCGTAATAGGGACCGTTGGCGAGAGTTGCGAGCGTCATCCCGGCACTGAGGGCGGCCCAGGCCAGGCGGTTGAAACGGCTGGCGCGCACTGCGGCGCAGAGCGTGGCCACCACCGCCACGGCGTTCACCGTGGTCAGGAGGACCGCCTGCGCCCAACTCGCCCTTGGCAGCAGGTAATACGCGAGGATCGCCGCGGCCCCGAGGGCCGCATAGACCCTCCAGGTGCGCCCCGATGTCGATGCGTGAGCCTGAGGGTCGTTGAGCGAGTCATGACCGAGGACTATCACGAGTGACATTTTTGCAGCGCTCGAAGTGCTTGACCTAGAGGCCGACGGCCCTAACACTGCATGCCAAACGGCTCGTGCGCTGGCGATTGTGCGTCCGCCTCAAGAGCAGCAAACCTGCTCTAACTGGGCGTCAGCAGCCCGGTATGGCAGGACGGCGCGGTGCCGGCGTTGGCGGCAGATTGCTGAGCAGGGTGCGAGGGAGCGGGCCGCGCCGGTTGCGGCGCTCGATCTCCCCCTCCGCACCATCGGCACCACGAGGTTGGGGCATCGTCCGTGCGGCCGGAGAACAGATGCGCCCATCAACGCCGTGACAGGCGAGCGCCACCACCGTCGACATCCGGTTTGGATCCCACGCGGGCCGACGTGGTCGTTCGGGCTTACGCTGCTCGGACGACCCGTCCGACAGTGACCTTCACCGCTCCGACCAACTCGCCGCTCGGCGTCCGCATCTGAAGGGACGGGACGGGGAGCCCATTGCGGACACAGTGTTCCAAGATCGCCATACCGTGGACCCGGCAGAAAGGGCGACGCTCGCCCACTGTGGCGCCGCCGGGACGGAGGTGGATGAGATCGGCGACCGCAGGTTCCTCGCAGTTCGGAGCGTCGCGCCAGTCGCACCGCGGGGTCATGATGCGACCAAACGCCAGCCGTAGGGCTCGGTCGTTGCCACGGGGGGCGGGCCAGTGCCCAAGGCGGTCAGTTCGGTGGGCTCTGCGACCGCGGAACCAGCCAGAGCGCAAAAGTTCAGGACGACCACCGCATGGCTGTGGCAGAGCAGCCGGCGCCCTCCGGCGCAGGGTGGAAAGATGAGCTCGATCGTCGAGGGCCGCTGACATCGAGCCCTTCCGCCCATCCAATCGCAAGCCACCATGGGATCGATTGACCCACAGAAGTCATCCTCGGCACCAGGGCCAAATGGCTCCTCGGTCGAGGGACCGGCGGCGCTGCTTCATCGGCCGAGGTGGTGATCGGTAGGACGGGAGCCTATTGATCAGCTCGCTCAGACTGACGCCGAAGTCGCCGGCCTCTGGGCGGTCGGCCTCCTCACAGCGTGGTTCTGCTCCAACCGGGACGTCAGGCAGACGATCCGCGCCGGCCTCGCCACCGGCTATTGGATGTCCGCGGACTATCGCTGGTGGTCGGATGCGCGGCCTCATAGAGGGAGGATCATGGAACGGGGGCCGGGTAACCAGGCGCGTCAAGTGGTCGACACCTACGGAGGAGAGATATGCCCAGGGATTGCGTGACCACTGCCGCGGCCCCGAAGTCGCCGGCCTACAGCCAAGCTGTGAAAGCCGCGGGCCTGGTGTTCGTCTCCGGCCAGGCGGCCTTCGATCCCGCCACCGGCGAGCTTGCCGGCACCACCGTCCAGGAGCAGACGCGCCAGTGTTTGAAAAACGTGTCAGCGATCTTGGATGCCGCGGGGAGCTCAGTGGACAACATCGTGAGCGCCACGTTCATCCTGCGCGACCCCGAGGACTTTGCGGAGATGAATGAGGAGTGGCGGGCGTGGTTTCCGACGGACCCGCCCGCCAGGCAAGGTGCGAAGCTCCCGATTGACGTGGCTGGTCTCTGTGTGTCGATTGCCGTTATCGCGAAGGCGTGAGGCACAGCGGCCCCGGGCGGCGTGAGGCACCCCGACAGAGAGGTTCGGCCTTTCCGGATTCACGGCGCCCGAACCCAGGGTCGCTCAGGCCGGATGAGCCAGACCCGCCCAAGCGGCGAGAGGGGAGGTCCGAGCCAGCTCCCGACGACGTGATCGAGCAGCTGGTCCCGGCAGAACGATGAGGGCGGCGGTCGCAAAGGCGACCGCGACGGTGCCTTCAGCGCACTGCCTTTTTCACAAGCGCGGTGATCTTGGCCTCTTCGGTGGCGGTCAACTTGCTGAGCGCGTACTGAATCGGCCACATGGCGCCGTCGTCGATTTTCGCCTTGTCGCTGAAGCCGAGCGTTTGGTATCTGACTTTGAACTTCCCTGCGTTCTGGAAGTAACAGATCACATTGCCGTCCTTGGCGTATGCGGGCATTCCGTACCACGTTTTCGGGGTGAGAGCCGGTGCCGCGGCTGTGATCAGTGCGTGGACCTTCTTGGCAATGGCGCGATCCGGCTCCTGCATCCTGGCGATGGCCGCAAGCAGCTCCGCCTTCCCATCCGCCTTGGCCGCCTCGGCCTTGAGCTCCCGGACACGCTCGCGCGCCGCCGCCTTTTCTTCGGCGCTGAATCCCGAGGATGCCGTGCCGTTCGCGCTGGTGCGATTCGCACGTTTCGGTGTGCTTTTGCTCGCCGTTTTGGTTGGGGCCATACTTCGCGCTCCTGTTCGAGAGTTGACGAGAACGATCTTCAGTCTATTGCCACATTGGCTGGCAACGCTGGTGCGCCCCGTGGTGGTGGAAATGCGACGCTGGCCCCGGACGACTGGCCGGGTCGCACGGTCCCTGCGACCCGGGCGGCAAAGCCGGGCACGGCGACCCCTGGCGGATCGGTCCTGAAGAGGTTGTGGCCGAGCGCGAGATCAATCTGACGGCCCTGCAGAGAGACCAACGGCCTGCCCAGCGCTATTACCGCCAGCCGACCCGCGGTTGGCCCTCGAACCGCCGCTTGAGGCACGATTGGTTCGCGTGACCGCGGTGGACCCTGATGACGACACCATTCGGCGCCACGTGGTTCGTAGGTAAGCCGACGCTCCCCAGCGCCGCGAACGGCGCCACCGCGTCGTAGCTGCCTTCGATGATGAGGTGGAGTCCCGCAGGCTCGCCCTCGTCAGGGCCGGCCTCCGGGCCCACAGCCTGGAGCAGTGCCGCGCGGTGGCGGCAGGAGCACGCGCGGGGAACACCCCGGAGGAGGCTCGCGGGCTGGCTCGAGCGGCTCTGCCCACGCTGGCCGGCCTCGCACTCCGAGTTTGCCGCTCGGACTCTGCGCCACACCGGTCGCTGGCCGGAGCCGCCATCGCAGCTACCCGTCCGCCGGCCGCGGCGCCACCGCCCGGCCTGCCGCGAGGACCGCACGTACACTACCCAGGTGGCCGCTCCCGCTGGCGCCGCTCCGATCCCGCTGCGGGAGCCGCACCGCGGTCGAATAGCTGAGGCCGCTGCTCAGCTCCGGCCTGTCTGGTCGCGGGCGGCCGGCTTGCGCGCCCTGCGCGCGACGCTGGTCATCCCGGCGCTGTTCGCCCTCACCAGCGAGGTGCTGGGCAATCTTCAGATGGCCACCTTCGCGGCCTTCGGCGGATTCGCCACCCTGGTGATGGTCGGGTTCGGCGGCAGCCGTCGCGACAAGCTCGTCGCCCATCTCGTCATGGCGCTGGCCGGCAGCGTGCTCCTGGTGATCGGCACGGCGGCGAGCTCGACGGCGGCACTGGCCGCGGCGGTGACCCTGCCGGTCGTCTTCTGCGTCCTCTTCGCCGGCATCATCGGGCCCAACGTCGCCTCGGCGTCCACCGCGCTCCTGCTCATCTATGTGCTGCCGGCTGCCTCACCCGGGACCCTCGAGATGATCCCGGCACGGCTCGCCGGATGGTGGCTCGCCTCGGTGGCGGGCACCGTCGCGGTCCTGGTGCTGGCGCCGCGGCCCGCCGGCGACCGCCTGCGATCTGCCGCCGCCGCATCGGCGACGGCGCTCGCCGATGAGCTTCAGGCCGCCCTCGGCGGCTCGCTGACCGCGGCGCACACCAAGGCGGCGGTGGCGGCCAAGCACGCCCTGATGACCGCGTTCACCTCGGCTCCCTACCGTCCCACCGGCCTCGCCGTCACCGACCAGGCGCTCGCCAACCTGATCGAGGACCTGGAGTGGTGCGCCGCCCTGATCGATGACACGGTTCGGGAGGGCACCGACCTCACCGCGATCGCGGCGATCGACCAACGCCTGCTCGGCGAGGCGGCGGGGGTGCTGCGCGACACCGCTCGGGTCCTGGAGGGAGCCGGTGCACGTCCCCGCCTCGACGAGCTGGAGGAGAGCGCCCGCGACGCCAGCATCGCCGCGCTCAGCCACGGCGACTCCCCCACCGAGTTCGGCGGCGCATGTCTCCTTCCACTCGCGCATGGTGGCCGCGGCCGCTCGTACCGCCGCCACCGACGCCCTGATCGCGGCGCGACGAGTGGGTCCCGGAGTTGTCGGGGCCGAGCGGGTGCGGTGGCATGGCTCTCTCGACACCCAGCCCGAGCCCGCCGGGCGCAGCGCGTTGGTCGACACCGCTCGCCGACTGGTGAGCGGCAACGCCAGCCTGCGATCGGTCTGGTTACTGAACTGCGCCCGCGGCGCGCTGGCGCTGGCCGCCGCCGTGGCCATCGCTGATCTGACCAACGTGCAGCATGGCTTCTGGGTGGTGCTCGGTGCCCTGTCGGTGCTTCGCACCAGCGCAGCGTCGACCGGAGCCACCGCGCTGCGCGCGATTGGAGGCACCGTGCTCGGGTTCTTCATCGGCGCGGGCCTCATCCTCGCCATCGGCACCAATACGGCGGCGCTGTGGGCCGCCCTGCCGTTCGCCATCCTGGTGGCCTCGTACACGCCAGGCACCGCTCCCTTCGCGATCGGTCAGGCAGCCTTCACCGTGAATCTCAGCGTCCTCTACAACATCCTGGTGCCGATCGGGTGGAAGGTCGGGGTGGTTCGGGTCGAAGATGTCGCCATCGGCGCCGCGGTGAGCGCGGTGGTCGGCGTGCTCTTCTGGCCGCGGGGGGCGACCTCGGTTGTGGGCGACGACCTCGCCGAGGCCTTTCATCGTGGCGGCATCTATCTGGTGCAGGCGACGGCATGGGCGCTCGGGTTGCGGGCTTCGAGGCCGGACGCGGGCGCGTCGGTGGTGCGGGCGGGCGTCCGGCTGGATGATGGCCTGAGAGCGCTGCTGACCGAGCAGGGGACCAGGCGGGTGCCGAAGGAGCAGCTGTGGCGGCTGGTCGGGGGCGCCATGCGCCTGCGCCTCACCGCCCAGTCGTTGGCCGGGATGCCTCGACCCGATGCGCCGCCCGAGCCCACCCCGCGCGCCCTGGTCGAGGAGGCCATCCGGCTGGCCGGTCTGTATGACGACCTCGCCTCACGGCTGGGGCGGACACCGCCGTCGGTGGCCCGCGAGCTGGCGGGCCTTCCGGACGCCCCGTCGCCCTCAGGCGACCATGGCCTTGCCCTCTGGGTCAGCCAGCACCTCGACCACGTCAGGACGAATCTGATCGATCTGGTCGAGCCGGCGACGCTGGTTGCGGAGCGGCGCGCCCTGGCCTGGTGGCGCTGAGGCACGCCGCCGGCTGACCGCCACCCGCCCGGGTGGGCCGGGTTGAAGATCGAACATCAGTTCGGTACACTGGTTCCCCGGCCGCGCTCTCGCCCATGTCATCCCTCCGAGCCGGGAGCACCAAAGGCGAAGGAGCGATGCCCACCCCTCTGTCCCAGGCCCTGGCGACGCTGCGGCGGCGGCACGGCGACGGCGTGATCCGGCCGGGCGCCACCCTGGGCGGGGTCGAGGCCTGGCCGACCGGCATCCCGGCCCTCGACCACCGGCTCACTCCCGGAGGGCTGCCCCTCGGCCGGGTCAGCCTGCTGGCCGCCGCCACACCGGGGGCGAGCGGCCGGCTGACCCTGCTCCAGGCGCTGGCCGCCGCCGCCAGCCGGGAGCGACCCACCGTCTATGTCGACCTCACCGGCGGACTGGACCCCGGGTTCCTCGCCGACCTCGACGCCGATCTCGCCTCGCTGCTGGTGATCCGGCCGCCATCGGGCCGCTGGGGGGAGGGTCTCTCCATGGCCCGGAGCCTGGTGGCCGCCGGCGCTCCCTGGATCGCCGTCGCGCTACCCGCGGCGGGAACTGCCGCTCCGCCCGTGGCGGGAGCTTGGTCCGCGCCCCCTGATCAGCCGAGGCGGTCGCGTCCCCAGGCCGATCCCGGCTGGGAGCATCGCCTCACCGGGCTGGTCGAGGTGGTCGCCGCCCGCCGGGCGGTCTGCCTGATCTCCACCGCGATGCCGCCGCCGGCCCTGGGTCATGCCGCCTCGCTGACCCTGGAATGCGCAGCCGCCGGCTGGCAGGAGGCCCATGGCGACGTGGTCGGCCTGCGCACCCGCCTCACCGTGGTCAAGAGCAAGGTCGGTGCCCCGGGCGACATGGCTCAAATCCTGCTCCGCTACCCTCGCCCCTTCGCCGCCGCCGGGGCGGTGGCGCGGCCGGCGGTGGTGGACCTGCCCGCCCCCGAGACCGCGGCCGTCGCCAGCCTCGCGAAGGTGGCGGGATGAGCCAGATGCGGGTGCTCTGCGCCCGCCATCCCCACCTCGCCCTGGTCGCCGCCTGGAGGCGCCATCCCGAGCTGAGGGCCGAGCCGGTGGTCATCGGCGGAGCCCCCGAGCTCCGGTTGCCGGTCATCGCCGCGTCGGCCCCGGCCATGGCCGCGGGAGTCCGGCCCGGCCAGCCGCTGCGCGAGGCCCAGCAGCGCTGCCCCGCCGCCGCCTTCGTGGCCGCCGACGAGGCGGCGGTGGAGCAACTCCGCGCGGAGCTGCTCAGCCTGCTCTGCGGGCTCGCCCCCAGCGCCGAGGTTGGGGACGAGACCGCCTGGTGCGATCTCACCGGCCGCCATGCTGCTCACTCCGACGAGGCCGCCTGGGCGGTGGCGATCGCCCGCGGTCTCGCCGGTCAGCTTGGCGATGACGTCGCGGTCGGAGTTGCGGCCTCACGCCTGGTGGCGGAGGTCGCCGCCCGGCAGGCGGGACTGAGACGCATCCGCCGGGTCGCACCCGGCGAGGAAGCTGCCTTTCTGGCCCCGCTGCCGCTCAGCGTGCTCCCCATCGATCCGGCCATCGCCTCCCGGCTGGCGGCGCTGGGTCTGGATTGCGCCGGGGCGGTCGCCGGCCTCTCCGCCGCCGACCTGCAGCGCCAGTTCGGGCCGGCCGGCCTGGAGCTCTGGCGCCGAGCCCGGGGCGAGGAGGGGAGGGGGGAGGGGCAACCGGCCCAACGGCCCGACCAGCCGGGCTCGCGGCAGCACCTGGGGGAGCGGCTGATCCTCGAGGGTGGCGTGGGTGACCTGGAGGCGCTGCGCTTCGCCGTCCACCGGGTGGCCATGGGAGTGGGGGAGCGGCTGCGCGACCGCGGCTTCCGGGCGGCGGCGGTCACCCTGATCTGCGAGCTGGAGGCGGCTGAGCCGGTGGGGCTGCGCACCATCCCGGCGCAGCCGCCGGGAGCTGGAGCGGAGCTGTGGCCGGTGGCCCTGGAGCTGCTCGCCGGGTTGCGCCTGCCGGCCCCGGTGACCGCCGTCCGCCTGGAGGTCCAGGGGCTGGAGCCGGGGGCCGGCCGCCAGGTCGACCTCTGGCGCGGGGATGCCGCCGCCGAGGAGATCAGCGGCGCCGCCTCTCGGTTGCGCGCCCGCTTCGGTGCGGCGGCGGTGCGGCGGGCCGAGCTGGCCGTCGATCCCGGCGACCTGCCCGAGCGGCGCTTTCGCTGGGCGGAGCCGGTGATGGAAGCCGCGACCGCCGGTTCCCGCGGGGGTCCGGCGGCGGCCTTCCCGGCCGGTGATGCAGCTCGGCGGCGGGGAGCGGAGGTGTCAGGAGGCCGCGAGTGGCGCTCCAAGGCGGGCACGGAGGGCGACGTGGTGGCGACGGGGATGCCGGCACTGCGGCGATGAGCGCAGAAGGCGATGAACGGTGATGAGGATCAATAAAGGGAACGTGCGATCACCGAGCTGCTGAGCGGCGTCGCCGAGGTCCGCATCGACCAGACCGGCGGCCTTCGCGCCGTCCGCCTGGCCGGGCGCTGGCGGATGGTGAGCCGGGTGGCCAACCGCTGGGTGGTGGAGACCGACTGGTGGCGCACCGCGGTCCGCCGTCACTACCTCCGCCTGCTCCTCGACCGGGACCAGTGCGTTGAGCTCTACCACGACCTGGAGACCGGCGAGTGGCACTGGTCCCGCCGCTATGACTGAGGAGGCCACTCGCCTCGACTCAGTCCGGGAGCAGGGTGAGGTGCCGGCAGTGGCGCGGACGGACCACCGAGAAGTCACGGCGATCGAGGGTGGCGACCCGGGTCTCTCCGAGGCGCTCAGCAAGGGCGACCACCGAAGCGTCGACGAACCCGAGGCCCAGGTCGGCATAGGCGAGCTCCAGCTCGGCAGCTCGCGCGAGGTCGGCGTCCGTGGGATGGACCACGCGGTATGCGCCCGCCGCGACATCGGCGATGAAGTCCGCCCAGGCGCGAGGGCCGACGAGCTTGACCAGCCAGTAGTCCACCTCGACCAGCACCGGGCCGGGTACCACGAGATCCTCGCCGCTCTGCAGAAGAGGGGCGCAGCGCCGGTGGTTGGCATCGCCCCCGTTCAGCGTGGCGACGATCGGTCCGGCGTCCAGGAGCAGGGCCATCAGGAGCTGAGGGGCCGAGCCGCCGGATTCTCCTGCTCCATCGCGCTGGCGATATCGAAGTCGACGTGGAAGGTGGCCACCCTTGGCCGCCGGTGGCGACGCAGCTCCTGGGCACGCTCGGATACCAGCTCTCCCAGCGCGCGGCTGAGGGAGATCCCCCGCGAACGGGCGTCATCAGCGAGCACCGCCAGATCGTCGTCCCCTGCCGCCACGGTGGTCCTCCTGATTCCGGCCATGGTGATGATGATGCTGCATCAGATGCATCCGCGCAAGTCGCCCAACCTCGCGGGGGCGGTGCTAGAGGGGGATGCAGGGGAGGGGGGCCGCCGGCCGAGGGGGACCGGCGACCCGGGGAACAGCGCTGCTCTTCTCTGCTGATGCAGAAAAACTAACTGGAATAGTTACACAGATCTGTCGACCATGTCAAGCCTTCCCTTCGCCGAGCTGGCGGCCCGCTCCCACTACTCCTTCTTGGAGGGGTCGGCCTCGCCCCGGGACCTGGTGGCGGTGGCTGCACAGCTGGGAATCGCGAGCCTCGGCCTCTGCGACCGCAACGGCCTCTACGGGGCGGTCGCCTTCATGGAGGCGGCCCGCCGGGCCGGCATCCACCCGGTGGTGGGGGTGGAGCTGGACACCCTCGACGCCGGCCGCCTCCGCCTCCTGGCCCGGGGCCGCCGCGGCTACGGCCAGCTCTGCCGGGCGATCAGCGCCGCCCAGCTCGCCGGCGCCAAGGGCCAGCCCCGGCTGCGCATCGCCGGGCTCACCGACCCCCAGCCGGATGGCGGCGGAGAGCCTGCGGAGGTCGGAGACGGATGGTCTGCAAGAGAGGAGGCACGGGGGTGCGTGCGAAGCGAAGGTTTGCCGAAGGCAGCAGATGCAATGCTGCCGAGGCAAGGGCGCCGATCGCCGGTCACGGCGATCGGACGCCCGGACCGTAGCGAAGCACCACCCCCGCGCCTCCAGCGGCGGCGTCCCACCCTGCCGCCACCCTCCCGCCCGCAGGCCCTCCGCCCCACCGCCGGTCCCTTCCCCGAGGGCTGGCCCTCGCTGGCCTCCACCCGGGAGCTGGTGGAGACCCCTCCCGCGCTGATCGACCCGGCGGAGCTCAATGATTGCGTGGCCATCGCGGGAGGCCCGGAGAGCGCGGTGGTCGAGGCGCTCGTGGCCGGTGACCGGCGGGGCGCCCGGCGCTTCGCCGAACGGCTTCGCGAATGCTTCGGTGAGGATCGGACGGCGCTCCTGCTCACCAACCACCTCCACCCCGCGGATCGCTGGCTCGCCGCCGAGCTGGTCGAGCTGGCGGCGAGCGCCGGGCTCCCCGTGGTCGCCGCCAACGCCCCGGTCCACGCCACCCGCGCCGACAAGCCGCTCCTCGATGTCCTCACCGCCATCCGCCACCGCACCACCCTCGACCGGGCCGCGGCCCATGGCCTCCTGCTCCCCAACTCCGAGCATCGCCTGCTCGGGGAGACCACCCTGCGCCGGCGGCTCGTCGCCCACCCCGAGGCCTTCGACTGCGCCTCACGGATCGCGGCGCAGTGCAGCCTCGACCTCGACCTCACCGAGGTGCGATTCCCGGGCTTTCCCGTCCCCGATGGCGAGACCCCGTTCTCGGTCCTCTACGCTCTGTGCCAGGAGGCGGTGCAGCGCCGCTACCACCCGCTCACCCCCGAGGTGGCTCGCAGGCTGCAGACCGAGCTCGACGTCATCCAGCGGACCAATCTCGCTGAGTTCTTCCTGATCGTCCACGACATCATGGTCTGGGCTCGAGAGCATGGTGTGCCGGGGCAGGGGCGGGGCAGCGCCGCCGACTCCATCGTTGCCTACCTCCTGGGCATCACCCGGGTCGACCCGATCGCCCACAACCTCCTCTTCGAGCGATTCCTCCACGTCGATCATCAGGGGACGCCGGACATCGACATCGACTTCTCCACCGACCACCGCGAGCAGGTGATCCAGCACGTCTACGACAAGTACGGAGCGGAGCGGACCGGGATGGTGGCCAACGTGGTCACCTTCCGCCCCCGGCTTGCGGTCCGCGAGGTGGGCAGGGCGATGGACTTCCCGGAGACGATCATCGACCGCCTGGCCAGGGCCGTCGACGGCTGGCACGAGGGGGGCGTGAACGATGCCCTGGAGGTGGCCGGGCTGCGCTCTCACGTCGCCCAGGAATCCCTGCCCTGGCAGCAGTTTCTGGACATCGTCCGGGCCATCGAGGGGACCCCGCGCCACCTCTCCATCCATGTCGGCGGGATGCTGGTCACCGGCCAGCCGCTCACCGACGTGGTCCCGGTGGAGCGGGCCACCATGGAAGGACGGGTGGTGGTCCAGTTCAACAAGGACGACGTCGAGGACCTGGGCCTGATCAAGATGGACCTGCTCGGACTGCGCACCCTCTCCGCGGTCGCCGAGTGCCTGGAGTTGATCGAGAGGACCCACGGCACCCGCCCCGACCTGGACAGCCTGAGCCTCGACGATCCGCGGGTCTACGACATGATCTGCGCCGTCGACACCATCGGCCTCTTCCAGATCGAATCCCGCGCTCAGCAGCAGTCGCTCTTCCAGTCCCAGCCTCGGGATTTCAACGACCTGGTGGTGCAGGTCGCGATCATCCGACCCGGACCCATCCAGGGTGACGCGGTGCACCCCTACCTGCGCCGCCGGCAGGGATTGGAGCCGGTCACCTACCTGCATCCCAGCTTAGAGCCAATTTTGTCTGAAACAAAAGGGGTCATCCTCTATCAGGAGCAGATCCTGCGCATCGTCATGGAGGTCGCGGGGTACAGCGCCGGCGAGGCGGACCGCTTCCGGCGGGCGATGAACCGGCACCGCTCCCGGATGGAGATGCAGTCCCTGCACGACGAGTTCAGCCGGCGCTGCGCCGAGCGGGGGGGTCTCGAACCGGAGGTCGCGGAGAAGCTGTTCCGCAGCGTCGCCGGCTTCGCTGAGTTCGGTTTCTGCAAGTCTCACGCCGCCGCCTTCGCCCGGACTGTCTACGAGACCGCGTGGCTGCGTCTGGAGCATCCCGCACACTGGCTCTGCGCTCTGCTCAACGCCCAGCCGATGGGCTTCTACCACCCCTCGGTGCTGGTCGACGACGCCAAGCGCCATGGCATTCGCACCCTGCCCGTCGACATCGTCCGCAGCCGGGCCCGCTGCACCGTCGAGTGGCTGGATCCCGATGCCACCGGGCTGACCGAGGCGGAGCGGGCCGCCGAGACCGCGGTGCGTGTGGCGATGAAGACCGCCTCCTTCGAGGACAAGGGGGTGAGCGCATCCTGGGGCGGGGTGAGCCGAGCCCGGCTCCGCGGGGGTAGGCGCGCATCGTCGGGCGCGCCGGAGGGGGGCGAGAGCCCCCCTGAGGGGCGGCGAGCCCCTGTGAGATGGGGAGGGGTCCCCATCGGGCTCCTGCCCGATGGGGGTGGCGCATGGCCTGGCGGATGGGGCGTGCGGCTGGGCTTCAACTACGTGACTCGGCTCGGCCCGGTGGGTCGAGCCGCCTGCGAGGTCGCGGTCGACGCCGGCGCCACCGCCTCCGTCACCGACTTCTGGCGCCACACCCGGCTCGACCGGCCGGCGATGGAGCAGCTGGTTCGATGCGGCGCCTTTGATCGCGTCCACCCCGGTCGGCCGCGCCGGGAGCTGCTCTGGGAGCTGGTGGAGGCCGAGGGTTCGCTGCCCTCCCGGCGCCGCTCCAGGGCGGAGAGGACCAGCCCGTCCCCTGCGCCCGCCGCACCCGCCCCACCACGAGGCCGCGGTCACATTGCCTCACGCCCGACTGAGAGCGCCCTTCCTCTCGGGCCGCTCCTCGACCTGCCCGCCCCCGCCCCGGCGCTGCCGCCGATGAGCGATCGCGACCGGGTGGCGGCCGAATATGCCGTCAACGGGCTGACCACCGGCCCCCACCTGGTCGCCTTTCTCCGCCGATCGCTCGACGCCCTGGGCTGCGTGCCCCTGGCCAGGGTGCGCGACCTCCCCGACCGGGCCCGGATCAGGGTCGCCGGCCTGGTCATCGCCCGCCAGGCCCCGGTCTCGGCCCGGGGCTTCCGCTTCTTCACCCTGGCCGACGAGGGCGCGCACCTCGATCTGGTCTTCCGTCCCGAGGTGGCGCGACGCACTCGGGCGGTGGCCAACGCCAGCGCGCTGCTGCTGGCCGAGGGGACCCTGGAGGTCAACGCCGGGCGGCTCAACCTGCTCGTGGATGCGGTCTCGGCCCTCGACGGCGACGGCCGGCCTCAGCCGCGGGCTGCGCACGAGCCGCTTGCATGGCGATCACCGGACTCCCACGACTTTCGCTAGAGGATGGGTTGATTGATCCTTACGACCCGTCCGAGGCGATGTCTCGCAGGGGTAACGTGGTCGCCTCATTGCTCCGATGGGAGCAAACCGTCCGACAGGCCAATCCTAGGCTGGCAATTGAGCCAACCCCGTCAGGAGAGGTCCCCCGGCCCGTGGTTTCCGAGCAGATCTGTCCGTCGTGTGCAACTCCGAACTCGAGCTTCGCTCCCAGCTGCCGCAGCTGCGGCGCATCGCTGACCCCGCGGCCTCTCCCCGACTATGAGCCCACCCCCCGCAGCCAGGGGCTCGGCGCGGGGATCGGCGGTGCCGAGGGCTGGCCGGCCGCGAAGCTCACCCCGAGCGGCCTGGCGGCGAGGTATTCGGCCGATCGCTGGGCTGGAGTGCCGCGCGCCCAGGGCCCGTACCCGGACCAGCCGGTGCTCGAGCCGCGACCGCGCTCTCCCGTCGTTGCCGAGCTGCCGACCCCTCCCGGGCGGGGCGCCGGCGGGGCCGGCCTCGGACCTCCTCCCTCTCCATCACCTCCCCCGCGCGGCCCGCTCTCATTCCATCTCGACGTCGGAGCAGGCACAGCCCTGGCTGCGGCTCACCAGCCCACCGCACCGGCGCCCCTGGCCGCTCCCCCGAGCCGCCCTCCGTTCAGTCTGAGTGACCCGATGCCGGCCCAGGCGGCGCCGGTAGCCGTGGCGGCCCCCGCAGTCCCCCCAGCGGTCGACCCCGCGGCCGACCCAGCCGCCGGCGGAGATTCCCAATCGGGCGGCCGCGGTTGGGGGATCCGCGAGCAGCGCGAGGCTCCTGGATCCGCTCTTGTCTTGCCGGAACCGGCCGGAGCCGATGCCGGTGCCCACCCGGGTGCCGGGGCCGCCGGACACCCCGGCCTCGGCTTCCCGCCGGGCGGGGCCATGCCCCGGGCAGCCGCGGCGCGGCCGGGTTCGCGCATCCTTCCCGTCCTTCTCATGCTGCTGGTGGTGGTGATGCTGGCCTTTGCCGGCGGCCTCTGGTTCTTCACCTACGGTCCCGGGGCGGCTCCAACGCTGCACACGGTCAGTGCCCCGACCACTCTCGATGGCATGACCAGGGATACCAGCAGCGCGGCCGCCACCCTCACCTCGCAGATCGAGGCGCGTTATGCCCAGGACAGCAACGACGCCGGGTCGGCGGTCGCCTTCTACGGGAGCGACACCGGCACCCGGTTCTTCTTCCTGGACCTGCAGGCAGGAAAGCACGGCCTGACCCTCTCCGATCTGACCACCGACATCGCTCGTGGTGAGCCGACCTTCGACTTCTCCTCGGCGAGCACCACCATCGAGGACGGCGTGACCTTCTACTGCGGCCCCGACACCGTGGTGAGCGGGGCCGTCCTCTGTGCCTGGATCGACGGCAACGTTCAGGGAATCCTGCTCGGGGGCTCCGCGGCGGGCACCGCCTCGACCCTGGCCGCGGCGGAGCGGGCTCGCATCACCGCCGAGCACTGAGGCTGCGGCGGGATCAGGCCGCGCCGGGCCTGGAGGGGCGGCGGGGAACAGCGCCGTCGTACGATCCCGAGCCATGGATGACGCCCCCACCGGCATGGGACGGGTCGCCGCCCTCGCCGACCGTCGCCGGATCGCCCTCATCGGCCTTCGTGGTGTGATCGGCGGCGCGGTCCGCACCGGTGAGCTGATCCGGACCCTGGGGACGGCCCGTCGAAATCGCAACGTGCGGGCGGTGGTCCTGGAGATCGACTCACCCGGCGGCGCCGCGGGGGAGTCGGAGGCGCTCCACCTGGCGGTGCGGCGGGTCGCCGCGGAGAAGCCGGTGGTCGCCTGGATCCGCAGCACCGGCGCCTCGGGCGCCTACTTCGCCGCCTGCGGGGCCAGCCGGATCCTGGCCTTCCCCTCGTCCATCGTGGGCTCCATCGGGGTGATCTCGGTGCGCCCGGTCGCGGTCGAGGCCCTGCGCCGCCTTGGAGCCTCCGTCGAGGTCACCAAGACCGGGCCCTTCAAGGATCTGGGGGCGCCCTGGAGAGAGCCGACCGACCAGGACCGGGCAAAGGAGCGAGAGCTGGTCGACGCCATATTCGTCCGCTTCACGAAGGCCGTGGCCGGGGCTCGCGGGTTCGACGACGCCCAGCTCGCCCGGGTCGCCACCGGGGAGGTCTGGCTGGGAGACCAGGCGGTCTCGCTGGGCCTGGTCGACGGCCTCTGCAACGACGAGGAGTTCGGCGGTGCGCGAGGCCCAGCAGCTGGCCGGGCTGCCCCACCGCCGGCTGCTTCGGATGGGTCCGCGGAGAAGCGTCCTGCAGCGGCTGGGGGTGCCCGGCGCGGGCATGGGGCCGCCCGGACCGCGCTGGATCGCCGAGCTCGAGGGCTGGCTGAGAGCTCCACAAATCCGGATGTAGCGTCCCCAGCGCGCCCGCTGAGCAGGGTGCTGAGATGGCGACTCTGAGTCCGGGGTGAGAGCCAGAGCCTCCGGACATCATGCTGCTCACCGAAACGGCATCTCAGTGTCCGTTCAGCTCCTCACGGCGCGAGCAGCCAGCCATAGATGGCATCCAGTTCGTCAGCCTCCAGCATGTGACCGTGGGGAAGCTCGTGGCGCTCGGAACCGGGGATCCGCGACAGCAGCCACTCTGCGTGACCTCGAGGACACAGCACGTCGTCGGGTCCGTACCAGACGCTCACCGGAACTTGGATGCCGGCCACATCGAATCCCCACGGGCGGGTCATGGCCATGCAGTCGTCAATCCAACCATCGACACCGTGGGTGTGAGCGGCGATGGTCCTCTCCAGGTGGCCCGGGTCGGTGAGGCGGGATCGCAACGCGGCAACGTCCGCGTCGGGTAGTTCGTAGTCTGCGGAGATTGACACCTCTCCAGCCCGGGTCGCCTCCACCGCCTCGCGAGCGAGCCGCTCGACCAGCGGACGGTAGGCATCCTCGCCTTCCAGTGCACGAGTGAACTCGTCGACGTTGCCCGTCGACATCCCTTCGAACCAGTCCAGCCCGTCGGCGTCGAAAGGGGCAGGCCCGACCACCGAGGCGCACCGCTCCACCCGGTCGGCCAGCAAGCTGGCACAGGCCAGAGCATGCGGTCCACCCCCGGAGCCACCCCAAACCGCGAAGCGCTCCCATCCGTGCATGGTCGCCAGGACGGCAGCGTCCTCGACCACGTCCGCGATGCGCCGGCCCGGCCATCGGGTGGACGCTCCATATCCGGGACGATCCAGAACCAGCATCTCAACGCCGTGGCGCTCCATCACCTCGGTCATGCGCGGCCCCAGATGGCGAGTTCCGGGAGTGCCGTAGTGGAAGATCACCCGGTGACCGCCAGCCGGTCCGTAACGGCTGAAAGCGACGCGGCGCCCGTCAGCGCTCCGGAACTCACCCGATTCCTCAACCAACGCGGATATTTTCCTACGAACCTGCGAGGTGCTAGCCAGAACCCGGATAGGTGGGCAGGGGCGGCTCCACGTCGGTGCCTCCGGAGACGATGTAGGCGATCAGGGCCTGGTCGGTCAGCCACTCGATGGGAGCCCGGTCGTCGGTCATCGGGGTCTGGTTGCGGTGAGCCCGCCTCACCTCGGTGGTGAAGAGCGGTCCCAGCGAGGCGATCCTCGGGTCGAGCGCCGATTGCAGGCGCGGGGTGGTGTCGCTCGAGCGATTGAAAGCGACGATGATCTCATTGAGCCGGAGAGCGGGCCACACCCACGCGTCCGGCATGGTCGCCGCGACCGTGCTCTCGATGGTGTCGTCGAGGGTGTCGCTTCCCGGTATCCGCTCCACGTTCAGGGCCAGGGCTCCACCCGGGTTGAGGTGATGCTGGCAGAGATCGAAGAACTCCTGGGTCACCAGCTGAAAGGGGATGTAGGGCTGCTGGTAGGCGTCGACGATGATCAGATCGTACTTGGTGGTGGTGGTGTCGAGATAGGGACGGCCATCGGCGGTGATCACCGTCAGGTTGGGGATCGCCGCCTCGCCCATGTACTGCTTGCAGAGCTGGCTGACCGTGGGATCGAGCTCGACACCGTCGACGTGCGCCTGCGGATAGAAGACGCTGAAGGCACGCGCGATGGTGCCGCAGGCGTTGCCGATGACCAGCACGTTGCGCACCGGGTGATCGAGCAGTCGAGGTATCACCAGGAAGGTGTCCCACTCGCCGCCGGTGAGCACCGTGCCGGCGCGCCACACCGAGTGCACCACCAGTCCTTCGTTGAGCTCGAGATAGCGCACCCCGTCGGAGTTCTGCACGATGTCCACGTACTGGTACTGCGACTCGGCTTCGGCGATGAGTCCGGACACGTCCTTCACCGGTCCTGGTGGGATCAGCAGCAGCGCCGCGATCAGCACCGCCAGCAGCAGCCAGCGCCAGCCCAGGAGCAGCGTCGCCGCCACCGCGCACCCGATGGCGGCGCCGATCATGGTTCGCTGGGTGCCGACCAGGGGGATGGTGAGCAGCGCGGGAGCGAAGGTGCCGGCGATGCTTCCCATCGTCGACAGCGCGTAGAGGCGGCCGGATACCGTGCCTGCCCGGGAGACGTCTCGGACCGCCAGGCGGATGGCGAAGGGGGAGACCATGCCGAGCAGGGTCACCGGCACCGAGAACAGCAAAAGGGTGGCGAAGAAGGACGCCACCGTCGTGCCCACCGAGAGGCCGCTGAAGGCCTGCAGGGCGACGCCCAGGATGGGCTTGGCGATGAAGGGCACGGCGGCGATGGTGCAGGCCGCGGCGAGCACGATCAGGCCCAGGGTGCGGCGGCTGGGATGCCGGTCGGCGAGCCTGCCTCCCAGCCAGTAACCCGCCGAGAGGTAGAGGAGGATGAGGCCGATGATGTTGGCCCAGACAACGGTCGACGTCCCGAAGAATGGCGCCAGCAGGCGGGACGCGCAGATCTCGGTGGCGAGCGCGGCCGCGCCGCTGAGGACGACCACCCCCGACAGGCGCCGCGAGCTCACCGTGGCGGTTGGCTCGGCGGCCCTGCTCGGTGCGTCCAACGTCTGAGTGGCGGCCACGCCCGGCACAGGGTACTGGACAGCCGGGGGCCGGGTCCGACCTTCCGCTCAGGCCTGCGCGGCCACCCCCGCCTCCGCCTCCGCAACCCGGGGGAAACCGGGGATGGGATTCACCAGACCTGCACCGGCGAGGGCCTCCACCAGGTCGCCGACGGCGTGCAGACCGGTCTCCAGCTCGGCGGCGTCGAAGGGGCGCGCCGCCCGCCTTTCACAGACCACGATCCCGGCCAGGCCGCGGGCGTCGACCACCGGGAGCAGGAGATAGGAGCTGAGGTCGATGCCGCGCCGCCGCTGCGGACGATGGGAGACGCTCTCGGTCCAGATCGCTCCCCGCCGGCTGCGTCGCACCCGGCTCAGCAGCTCGGCCGGAACCGTGGCGCTGGTCACGGCGCCGTCCGGGGGCAGGGCCACGGCGCGATCGGCCGACACCGCGGCGGCCAGGCGGCTGAGCCCGAGTCGCACCCCGGCGTCGACCGCGACCTGGCCCCAGATGGTCGGCGCCACGCTGGCGGTCCGGCGGTTGACCGCGCCGTTGACCATCATGCCCGCCGCCGCCGCCAGCGCTCCGCAAGCGAGCGGTGGCAGACCGGTGAGGCCCAGCAGGGCAAAGATCGAAAAGGTCGCGATCAGGCTGGTGACCAGGGTGCCAAGCAGAAAGCGGCGGACGTGTCCCGGTCTCGGCCGGTGGCGCTGGTCGGCGAAGGTCCAGCGCAGATTCCAGCGCATGTTCCAGGCGAAGCTGAGGGCGAATGCCGGCAGGAAGGCGACCAGGGGCGGCACCCGCGCCGGTCCGCTGAGCACCCAGAGGATGGGCAGGAAAAGGCTGAGCCCGGAGATGCCCACCAGCCCAAACTTCCACAGCCGCGCCGACCCATCGACGCCCAGAAAGAGAGAGGTGAGGTGGCGGAGGAAGAGGAGTCCCTGGGCCGCGCTCGCCTTGCTGGAGCCGGCGGAGCGGGGGTGGAAGCGCAGCGGCACGTCCTGCACCCGCAGTCCTGGGACGCAGACCAGCAGCTCGAGCAGCACCTTGAATCCCACCGGTCGGAACTCGATCCCATCGAGCAGCCGGCGGCGGCAGAGGAAATACCCGGAGAGCGGGTCGGTGCTCCGCCGGGCCTCGTGGAAGAGGGCTCGGGCGGCCAACCTGGCGGCGCGGCTGACCAGGTGGCGAAAGGACCCTGCGAGCCCCGAGTTGCTGCCGCCCTGCATGTAGCGGCTGGCGACCACCAGGTCCGCACCCCCCGCCGCGGCGGCGAGCATGTCGGGGATCAGCTCAGGGGGATGCTGGAGGTCGGCGTCCATGACGCAGACGTATTCGCCACGGGCCATGTGGAGGCCGGCGACCACCGCGGTGCTGAGCCCACCGTTTCGCTCCTCCCCGGCGCGAAACAGGCAGTGGACCTCGGCACGCTCACTCTCCAGCGACTGGAGCAGCTCGGGGGTCCCGTCGTCGCTGTCGTCGACGAAGCAGATCTCGGCGTCCAGTCCGGCAACGGCCGGCTCGAGGCGTTCCCACAGGAGGCCGATGGCCTCGGACTCGTTGCGGGTGGGGACGACCACCGAGAGGCGGGGCGGGTCTGCGGTCACCCGTTGGGCCATCCGAGGGAAGGATAGAGCCACTTCAACCGATTCACGAGCTTGGTGGCCGGGTCGTGTCCGGGGCGCGCCGCGCTCTGCGTCAGGTCCGGCGGCGTTGGGTGAGACCGACCTCGCCCACCGAGAGCGCGCCGGCGGCGAACCCGCCGCAGAGAAGGATTCCAGCAAACCACCCCCAGCCGCCGCCATGGACAAAGGCCGCGGCGCAGACGATGAGCAGCGCTGTGGCTCCGAGGCCGGAGACGAGTGACAGCACCATGCTCGCCGGGGTGACCCAGGTGTTCCGCAGGCTTCCGGTGGCAGGCCGGGAAAGCATGGCGCGCATGAACAGATCGGCCATCTGCACCGCCGGGGACCCCCAGGCAGGTGGCGAAGGCGGGGCACCGGTGGGAACGCGGGTGAGCCGGTTGGACACGCCGGCAGTGTAGTGGCCCCAGGGTCGGCATGGCGGGGCCGGCTGACCGAATTGGCACCGGCTCGTCACTCCGGTGCGCATCAGCTCAGCACGGCTCCCGGAATGAGCGGGGCGCAGGCGACGCACCCGCTGGGTGCAGCCGCGGCGAGCTGACGCCTGTTCAGGCGAGCAGCGGAAGCCGATCGGCAAGTGGTCCGAGCTGCTCGCCTTTTCCTCGGTCCCCCAGGAGGTCGCGAGGGTTCGTGTCTCTCAGGTTGGGTGGAGGAGTGCCTCCAGGAACCCGGCGGCGAGCGCGCCAACCTGGCGTGGCGGCTCCGGTAGATCATCGGGTCCGACGCCCGGCAGAGTTTGCTGCCACCAGCCGACGTCGTGCCACCTCCCGAACTTCCAACCTACCCCGCGGTACACGCCGACGGGGCGGAAGCCCATCGCCTCGTGGAGGCCCACGCTTGCTGGATTGGGAAGCGCGATGCCGGCGAACGCGCGGTGGTATCCCTGAGCTCCGAGGAGGCCGAGGAGGGCGGCATACAGGGCGCGGCCCACGCCCTGGCGCTGCGCCGACTCGTCGACGTAGACGCTGGTCTCGACCGACCACAGGTACGCGGGCCGTGCTGAGAAAGGCCCCGCGTACGCGTAGCCGAGGATCCGAGCGCCGTCCTCGACAAGCAGCCAGGGATGAGTGTCCCGACGAGCCGCGATCCGGCGCGCCATCTCGTCGACCGGCGGTGGAACCAGCTCAAAGGAGATGGTGGTGGTTTCCACGAACGGCGCGTAGACGTCGCGGACGGCCGCGGCATCTGCCTCGGACGCGAGCCGGATGCGCATCGCCCGATGGTATCGAGCAGGTTATCCTGCCGGCGATGGCGAGGATCGAGCTCACCCCCACCAGCCTGGTGGTGCACGTCGAGGGGGCCGACAAGTTCCTGGCCCTGAAGAGCCGGGTCGAGGTGCCCCTCGAGCACATCGCCGGAGTCGATGCCTCGGTGCCCGAGGCCCACCAGATCTGGCACGGGATGAGGGTGGGCTCCAATCTTCCCGGCGTGGTCACCGCCGGTCGCTTTCTCCAGCACGGGGAATGGGCCTTCTGGGACGTCCACGATCCCGACCGCGCCATCGCTGTCCGGCTCCATGACGAGCACTACGCCAAGCTGGTGATCGGGGTCGACGATCCTGCCGGGACGGCGGCGGCGATCAGCGCCGCGCTGCCCCGCCCCGCCGGGGGTTGAGCCGGCTCAGGCCATCGCCCGTCGGTACGTGCTGGTGCCCCACCAGAGCGCCAGCAGTGCGGCCCCTCCGGTGACGCCGAAGCCGAGGGCGACGGTGCCGGAGCCCAGGGTGCCGGCGGCCAGCTGGCGGGCGGCCTGGACCGCGTAGTACATGGGATTGGCGTGACCCAGTCCCTGGAGCCAGCCGGGACCCAGGGACAGCGGCAGCAGGACACCGGCGAGCAGGGTGAGCGGGAGCTGGAGGCCGGTCACCACCGCCGCGAGGCTCCCGATCTGCTTGAGGGCGATGCCCAGCGCCGCTGAGCTGGCCGAGCAGGCGGCAGCCAGCAGCGCGAGCAGCGCCAGCAGCACCGCGATGCCGGCCCAATGGGCGTGGAATCCGAAGGGCAGGGCCACGATCACCACCACCCCGGCGGGCACGGCGAAGGCGACCACGTCGCGGACCACGGTGCCGAGCACCAGGGCCACCCGGCTGGCCGGGGTCACCCGAAGCCTCTCGATCACGCCCGTGTCCAGCTCGGCGATGACGATCCACCCCGCCCCCATTCCCGAGCCGAAGGCGAGCAGGGCGAGGATCCCGGGAACGAAGACGTTGAGGACGCTCCCCGGCGGGAATCCCGGGCCACCGGCGAGGGGCTTGAGCAGGGGGGCGAAGAGAGCCAGGTAGAGGAGGGGAGTGATCAGCCCCATGAAGAGCCAGATCGGCTGACGCAGCGTCTCCAGGATCCGCCGGCGGGAGAGGAGCGCCGTCTGCACCACGAACTCGCTGGCCTGGCTCACGCTGCCGCCTCCGCCCGGCTCGGGTCACCGCCATCGCGCAGCGACCGTCCGGTCTCGTGCAGGAAGACGTCGTCCAGCGAGGGCTCGGTGAGCGATACCCTCAGCACGTCGATGCGCTCGGAGCGCAGCAGGTCGAATATGGCCGCGAGCGCCGAGGTGGCATCACCGACATGCACGCGCAGGGCACCATCCTGCACCTGCACGCTGCGCACCAATGGTGCATGGCTCACCCGCTCCGCCAGCGACTCGAGACCCGAGCCGTGGGGGCGGGGGAGGATCACCACCGCCGCGGGATGCCGATGCTTCAGCTCGCCGGGGGTTCCCTCGGCGACGATCCGGCCGTGGTCGATGATCGCCACCCGATCGCAGAGCTGGTCGGCCTCGTCGAGGTAATGGGTGGTGATCACGATGGTGGTGCCACGCTCGCGCAGCGCGCGCAGCTGATCCCAGAGGTTGGCCCGGTTCTGAGGGTCGAGCCCGAGGGTGGGCTCGTCGAGGAAGAGCACCTCCGGGCGGTGCATGATCCCGAGCGCGACCTCGAGGCGGCGTCGCTGCCCGCCCGAGCAGGTGCGCACGATGCGGTGCTGGAAGCTGGACAGGTCGAGGAGACCGGCGAGCTCGGTGGCCCGATGGTCGGCCTCGGCAGCGCCCATCCCGTAGAGGCGGCCCTGGAGCACCAGGTTCTCGCGTCCGGTGGCTGATAGGTCGGCGCCGCCCAGCTGACCCACGTAGCCGATCCGGCGCCGCACCTCGCGGGGCCGCTGGCGCACGTCGATGCCTGCCACCACCGCCTCGCCCGAATCCTGGCGGAGCATGGTGGTGAGGATGCGCAGCGTGGTCGTCTTGCCAGCTCCGTTGGGCCCCAGGAAGCCGTAGATCTGTCCGGGCGCGACACGGAGATCGACGCCGCTCAGAGCCTCGACCTGCTGCCGTCCGGCTCGGAAGGTCTTGCGCAGCGCGGTGACCCGCACTGCATCGGTGGTGAGGGTGGCGGGTGGGCTCACGGTTGGGTCCCCTTGGTCAGCCGGACCTCGAGGCCGATGCCCGCGGTGCTGATCTCGCAGCTTGCAAACGCGCTCTGCGCGACCAGGGCTCGGAAGCGCGCCGGCGAGTAGGAGCGTCGACGCAGCGTGGTCGAGAGGATCAACCGAGTCATCACCCGGTTGAGCGGTGACAGTCCCATGCCGGCGACCTCACGCTTGATCTCGGCGTTCGAGGCATCCCGGCTCATGTCCTGGATCACCGCCCTGCCTCCCGCGCGAAGCACCCGGTGCATCTGGTTGAGGGCGCTGAGCGGTTGCCGGAAGTTCTTGAAAGCGGCCTGGCAGACGATCAGGTCGAAGCAGGCGTCGTCGAAGGGCATCTCCGAGGCGTCGCCCTGGCGGAACTCGACGTTCACGCCCATGTTCAGAGCGTTCTCGGTGGCGATCTCCACCATGGTGCGACTGATGTCCAAGCCGGTGATCCGGAATTGCCCCAGCTGCGCGATCTCGATTGCCAGGTAGCCGGGGCCGGGAGCGACCTCCAGCACCGAGGCGCCATCGGCGAGGCCGCCGGCCAGCCGGGCGGCGTCCCGGCGGGTCTCCGCACGGGCGGTTGGCGTTCCCCGCACCCGGGCATACCAGCGAGCCGACCTGCCCTCCATCTCGGGCAGCAGAAGCCGCCGGCGCGGCGCGGCGCTCATCGCAGCGCACCCAGCGGCAGCGCCACCGCCAGGCCAAGCAGAGCAAGGAAGGCCCCGAGTCCGGCAAGCAGGATGGCCAGGCCGACGGGTGATCCGAACCCGTACCAGCGGCCAAAGACAGTCCATGGGGCATCGTGGTCATCGAGCTCGGTCATCCGGTTCTCCTTCTCCTGTCATACTGAGCTGGCCATTAGCCAACATGATATCTTAGTAACTAAGTAAACCATATACTAAGCTGATGGCCGAAGCTACGTCAACCACCCCCCGCCCCGAGCTGATCCGGCGGCTGATCACAGCCGTCCGACGCCAGGTGGCCTGGACGGTGCTCCACAACCAGGCGATCGCCGACCGGCTGGGCTTGGCCGTGACCGACCTCCACTGCATCAACCTGCTCGAGCTGGAGGGACCGATGACGGCGGGCCGGCTGGCGGAGCTTCTGGCGCTGACCACCGGCGCTGTGACTGGCGTGCTGGATCGCCTCGAGCGCGCCGGCCTGGTACGGCGCGAGGCCGATCCGAGCGATCGCCGCCGGGTCATAGCCCGGTTGGTCCCCGAGGGCATGGAGAAGGTCAGGGCCGCCTTCGCCGCGGTCGGCTCGGGTGCCCAAGTCATGTACTCGAGGTACGACGACGGCCAGCTGGCACTGCTCATCGACTACGCGGAACGCAGCGCCGAGCTGACCCGCGGGCTCACCACCGAGATGCGGTCCACGTCCGGCTTGGCTGCCACGGACACGGAGGGACCGGCCTCAGCCCCCCTCGCCGGCGTCAGCAGCGGGCGTCTGGAGATCGTCGCCAACATCTCCAGGGTCCGGATCGGCACCGCCTCGGGGATGGCCGAGCTCTATCGGGCCAGCTTCGAGCGCCGCATGCCGCGGATTCGAGTGAGCGGTGGCACCGTGAGCCTCAGCTTTCCGGGGATCTGGCATACGCCAGGCCGGGGCGAGGTCATCCTCAACGATGCCATCCCCTGGGCGGTGGAGATCCGCGGTGGTGCCTCCAATCTCGAGGCCGATCTGTCCGGAGCCAGCCTCAGCGAGCTCTCGCTGACCGGTGGTGCCAGCCAGGTCGAGTTCCGGCTCGCCAACCCGGTGGGGACAGTGCCCCTGCGCATCCGGGGTGGCGCCAGCCGGGTGACCATCCGACGTCCCACCGGCGCCCCGGTCAGGGTCAGGGTGAGCGGGGGGCTGAGCAAGCTGCGTCTTGACGGCAGAAGGCCCATTCCCCTCGGGGGGACGAGCGTGCTCGACAGCCCGGGTTACGAGGGGGCGGTCAATCGCTACGAGCTCGAGTTGAGTGGCGGGGCCAGCCGGGTGGACGTCGAGACGTATTAGTCGAAGACGTCAGGCGGCGAAGGCAGCTGCTCAGCGTCGCCGGCATGCGCTCCTCGCCAGTGGGAGCGCGAGCTCACATCACGTTGAAGGTCTCGGCCACCTCGATGGTCGCGCCGCCCATCAGCACCGGGCATTTCTGGGCGATCGCCACCGCCGCGTCCATGCTCCCGGCCTCGAGGAGGCTGTAGCCACTGGCGCCGTTGCCGCCGGCGCCCTGGGAGACCGAGCCGTCGCTGGCGACGGTCCGCGTCTGACCCACCGGATTCCCTGGGTCGGTGATCGCACCTCCGGATTCCTGGAACCAGGCGCCCCAGGCGGCCATCACCTTGGCCTGCTCCTCCTGGGACTCGGGCATGCCGCCGCCGTGATAGATGAGCAGATATTTCGCCATCGGACAGGGCTCCTTGAGGGCGGGTGGACGCTGGGTCGAAAACGGTCTGCCGGGACCCCGCGGCGGACCGCCGTCAGCGGCGAACTGAACACTGTCATGTACACGGCTCGGGTGTCAAGCCGCTGGCCGTGAGGTCAGCTCCCCGAGGGGAGGAGTGGCGAGGGGTGCTTCGGCTGGTAGAGACCGAGCCGGCCGCCGCTCGGAAGCCGCAACCTGGTCAGCGAACCCCAGCGGAGCTGCTCCACCTCCGAGCAGCTCACGCCCCGAGCCTGAAGAGCGCGCATCTCGGCCTCCAGGTCGTCGGACATGAAGTACAGCTCGCTGACGGGAGACGCGCCCTCGGCTGGATGCACGGCCACCTCAGCCGGAGGCAGCGCGAAGATCAGCCAGCCGCGGCCCGCATCAACCGACCGAAATCCAAGCACGTCGCGGAGGAAGTCACGATCAGCCCTGGCATCCGCGCTGTACACGATCACGTGGGCTCCGAAGATCATCTGCTTTCTCCTCTCGAATCAATCAGCCGATCCACCGCCAACCGCCACGCCCTCCGGTCTCTCGTTCAGCTGGGTCGCATCACCCGGGTCACGAAAAGGTCCGTCACCTGCCGGGCGAGTTGCTCCACCTCGGGCTGGCCCCAATGGTCGCCCAGCCGGCCCGCGCTCCAGAGTCCGGCGAGGCCGTGGGTGAGCGACCAAGCGGCGATCGCCGCTGTGGGGACGTCGGCCGCGGGCAGCAGTCCCGCCTCAGCGCAACCTCGCACCGCACCGAGCAGCCGCCGGCGGGCGCTGGCCGTGGCCGCTTCCAGGTCCGGGTCGCCGGCGACCAGGAGCTCGGTGCGAAACATCACCTCCCAACGCCCGGGATCGGCCACCGCGAAGCCCACGTAGCCGCGCCCGAGCGCGGCGAGACGATCCGGTGGGCTCACCGCACCGCTGCGGCTGACCTCGGCGTCGACCGCCTCGGTCAACCCCTCGAATCCGCGGACCGCGAACGCGGTGAGCATCCCCGCCCGCGTCCCGAAGTGATACGCGGGGGCAGCTGGTGATGCACCGGCTCGGCGGGCCACCTCCCGCAGCGAGAGGCCCTCGATGCCCTTCTCGCGGAGCAGGGTCCCGACGGTGGTGAGGAGCGATTCGCGCAGGTCGGGATGGCGACGCGCCCGCATCGCGCCATCTTGCGCGCGCGAGTGCCGGGTCAGCCCACCCGGAAAGCGGCCAGGGTGGCGGCCCCCACCTCGAAGAGCAGCAGCGCGGCCATCAGGGCGGCGAAGGGGAGAAGGGCCAGAGCCAGCGCGCTGGGGGCTTCGAGCTCGTACACGCTCACCACCGCCACCATCAGCAGGGCGACGAACCAGAGGAGAAGCGGAGCATCGAGCCAGCCGAGGGCCGACGATGCTCCCGACCCCGCCCCGAGGCGGAGCGCGAGGGCCTGCAGGGCGGCCACCAGACCGTAGGCAGCGAGGAGGGCAAAGCAGTGCCCCACGGCGGCGAGGATCTCGCGCCGGCGGGAGGGCCGGGCCATCATCCCGGCGCCGGCATCGATCAGCCATCCGCAGAGCCCCCAGAAGCACAGCAGCAGGACCGGGATGATGAGAAAGAGAGATGGGCTCGGGGCGGCGAACGCAGCTGGTGCCAGCCACGCCGCGAGCAGGTCGAATCCGAGAGAGACCGCGCCCGCCACTGCCACCACCAGGACGGTCGGGATCA
Source organism: uncultured bacterium (assembly GCA_963716555.1). Taxonomy (GTDB): domain Bacteria; phylum Chloroflexota; class Dormibacteria; order Aeolococcales; family Aeolococcaceae; genus JAJZNI01. The sequence goes on from CAVQTJ010000018.1 coordinate 343,080, forward strand.
TCAGAGGCCGCGCGGCCACGGCGTCGAGGAAGCGTCGAGGGTGGAACAGCAGACCGACGGGAAGCGGCACGTATGTATAATAGATAAAGTCAGGATGACCTAAATCCCGACCGGAGAGCCCACGGGGACACGGAGCCCGTGGCCGCAAGCCTCAGGAGCTCGTCATGGCCCTCGCCGTCGCGCCTGCCGGATCCCCCGAGAGCGCCACCGATGTCGTCCGCCACATCGACGACCTGCGGCGCACCCGCAACGCGGTGATCCTTTCCCACAACTACGAACGTCCCGAGGTCCAGGACGTCGCCGACTTCGTGGGCGATTCGCTCAACCTCTCCCGCCAGGCGGCCGAGACCACCGCCGATGTGATCGTCTTCTGCGGCGTCCACTTCATGGCCGAGACCGCAGCCATCCTCTCGCCCCAGAAGACGGTGCTGCTGCCCGACCTGGAGGCGGGCTGCTCGCTGGCCGACACCATCACCGCCGGCCAGCTGCGAAGCTGGAAGGCCGAGCATCCCGGTGCGGTGGTCGTCTCCTATGTCAACACCTCGGCCGAGGTCAAGGCCGAGTCCGACTACTGCTGCACCTCCAGCAACGCGGAGGCGGTGATCAGGGCCATCCCCGAGGATCGCGAGATCCTCTTCTGCCCCGACATGTTCCTGGGCGCGCACCTCGAGCGGGTGACCGGTCGGCGCATGCACGTCTGGATGGGGGAGTGCCACGTCCATGCCGGCATCGGCCCCGACGACCTGGAGGAGACGAGACGGCAGCACCCGGATGCGGAGCTGCTGATTCATCCGGAGTGCGGCTGCACCACGTCCACCCTCTACCGGCACGGTCAGGGTGATCTGGCCGGCCCCGCCTGCGTGGTGGCATCCACCGAGGGCATGGTCCGCAGGGCCGTCGAATCACCGGCCAGCACCTTCATCGTCGCCACCGAGGTGGGCATCCTCCACCGCATGCGCCAGCAGGCGCCGCACAAGCAGTTCGTGGCCGCCTCGGACCATGCGGTCTGCCCCTACATGAAGAAGATCACCCTCGACAAGGTCGCGACCTGCTTGGAGCGGATGGCTCCGCGCGTCACCGTGCCGGCGGACGTGGCGGCGCGGGCGCGAGGGGCGCTCGACCGGATGGTGTCGATCACCGGCTGAGCCGCAGCCCGCAACCGTCGAGCTGGTCGGACCAGCGCGGCCCTCTCATCTCACGGCCCACAGCGGCGCGGATCTGAGTGTGTCATCCAGCGCTGGCAGGTAAGGGCAATCGGCCGGAGAGTGTATTCGCGTATTCGCGTATTCGCCCGCACCTCCAGATCCATGTTCCTCGGCCTGCCATGAGTCATCATTGCACTGGCAATGTCGCCTCATTGCACTGGCAATGTCGCCTCGTCGACGGCTGCGGCGGCCACGCCATTGGCCGTAACCCACGGAAGGCGGGCACGCCGGGTTAGGGTTCCCGCATGAAGGTTCAGCTGCTCCGAGACCCGCGTCGGTTCTCCGACGTCTCGTCAGAGTGGCTGGCGGCAGACCCGCTGAGCACCAACGTCATCGCGGTGAATCTGGACGCCATCCTGCGCGGCGAACGGCCGGCTGGTGACGATGCCCTCTGGGTTGTGGTCAGCGACGGGGATCGGGTGGTCGGAGCCGCGATGCACACGCCTCCGTATCACGTGGTCCTGCCCGGGCTCCCCGGTGGCGCTGCGGTGGCAATCGCCGTCAGCATGGTGGACGCCGGCCGCACGCCCGATGGCGTGAACGGGGTGACCCGGTCCGTTGCCGAGTTCGTCGAGGTCTGGACCAGCCGGACCGGAGGGACGTCGCAGCTGCTGATGGCGATGCGTCTGTACCGCTGGAGAAGCTCGTCCCACCCGCCGCCGTCCCGGGAACTGCGCGCGTGGCAGAGGACGGCGATCGGGCGATGGTCACGCGCTGGCTGGACCAGTTCCACCCCGAGGCGAATCCGGGACGGCCGGGAGAGCCGGTGGCCAGCGTGGTCGAGCGCCGATTGGCGGCCCGTCAGCTCTGGCTCTGGTGGGAGGGCGCAACGCCGGTGGCCCTGGCGGGTCGCAGCGCGACGGCTTCCGGGATTGCGCTGGTCGGCCCCGTGTACACGCCCCCGGAGCATCGTCGCCACGGGTTTGGAGCCGCGGTGACCGCGGTGGCGACCCAGGCCGCGCTCGATGCCGGCGCCACCCACGTGGTGCTGTACACCGATCTGGCCAACCCGACCTCGAACTCCATCTATCAAGCAGTCGGGTACGTGCCCGACCACGACGCCGAGGATAGGCGGCTGGTGGCGCACTGAGGTTTGGCGCGCCGGCGGGAGGCGCGTCGCCCTCAGCTCGGCGAGAGCCAGAGCTTCACGGCCAGGGCAAACCCGATGAACGCGACCACCCAGCGCAGCACCGTGCCGGGGATCCGCCGGGCCACCAGCGGTCCGATCGTGCTTCCCGCAAACAACCCGACCGCCAGCGGCACCACCGCCGCCCACTCGACGTGGGCGAACACCACGAGGAGTGCGGCCGACCCCGCGGTGGCGGCCCCCATGAGCATGTTCTTGAGCGCGTTGGCCCGGGCCATGTGCTCATCGACGGTGTCCAGCACCAGGGCCAGCGTCATCACCCCCGCGCCGGCGCCGAAGTAGCCGTTGTACACGGACACCAGGAAAACTCCACCGGCGAGCAGCATGGGGCTCCCATGGGCGCGGTCCGGCCGCCGCCGCGCGCTCAGCTTGGGTTGCAGGAGAAGGGCCAGCGCCCCGGCCGCGACCAGGAAGGGCACCACCCGGCCGAACACCGTGGTGGGCGTGGAGAGCAGGAGTGCGGCACCGGCCAACCCGGCCACCGCGGTGAGCACACTCCACCGGGCCACCCACCCCGCCCGGCCCTTGAGCTCCGGTCTCGAAGCCAGCGCCGCGCCGGGCCAGCAGGCGACCAGGGCAACGATGTTGGCCACGTTGGCTGGTAGCGGAGCCACACCCGCCGCGAGCAGCGCGGGATACGAGATCAGCGAGGTGATGCCCCCCGCGGTCCCCACCACCCCGGCCAGCACTCCGGCGCCGAGGAGCAGCGCGCCGTCGGCGACCGTGATCACGAGCTGCGACGATAGGTCAGCCGCAGTCCCGATGAGCTGGGCTCAGCCGCCCCCAAGGCTCAGGGCTCGGCGACGGCGGGTTCGGGGCGGGCGTTGATCCACGTCTCGGCGGGCACACCGGCGCCCGCCGCGGCCGGAGCCGACCACACCGCTTCCCCGCGATCAGCCAGGGAGCGCCACCCGGCCGCGGCGGCCAGCATCAGTGCCGCCCCGGCCAGCCCGAAGCCCTCGCGTGGGCCGAGCGAATCGGCGGTGAAGCCGATGGCGGGGCTGGTGACCGGCGAGGTGCCGGGCAGCGCCATCACCCAGATGCCCATGACCCGGCCGCGCATCGAGGGATCGGCGCGCAGCTGGACCAGGGTGTTGGCTCGGGCGATGAACCAGATCGAGAGGCAGCCGGTCACGGCCAGCCCGGCAAAGCTCACACCCACCAACGGTGCCCCGGCGGTGGCCAGAACCGAGAGGCCGGTGAGCAGGCAGAGGAGCCGCACCGTGCGACCCGACGGCATCGCCCGGCCACCGGCGGCGAGCAGGGCGCCACCGATCCCTCCCAGACCGAACGCGGCCATCATCAGCCCGTACCCGGCGCCGCCAAGGTGGAAGGTCCGGGTGGCCAGCAGGGGCAGCCCGACCCCGAGGTTGAAGAGCATCGCCGAAGCGGCCGCCATCAGCAGGCAGTAGCGGAGCGCGGGGGTGCGCCAGGCATAGCGCAGGCCGGCCCGCACCGCCCCTGGCGCGGGTTCACGGCGGGGGGCCGGCGCCGTGGCGGCGGGTGAGCGCCTGCGCCCCAGGGCGAGCAGGACGATGAGCGGGGGGAGGTAGGAGGCGGCGTTGGCCGCGAAGCAGGCGCCGGTCCCGAGCGTGGCCAGGAAGACTCCCCCGAGGGCGGGGCCGAGCACCCGGGAGAGGTTGATCACCACCTCGTTGAGGCTGATGGCGCTGGTGAGCCGCTCCCCACCGACCAGGTCGAGCACGAACACCTGCCGGGCGGCGCCGTCGGGCGCGGCCACCACTCCGGTGGCGAAGGCCAGGGCAAACAGCATCCACACCCGCACCGAGCCGCTGAGGGTGAGCACGGCGAGGGTCCCCGCCAGCAGGATGAATGTGCTCTGGGTCACCACCAGCAGCCTTCGCCGGTCCACTCGGTCCGCCAGCGCCCCGGCGAGGGGGCCGCCGAGCAGGAGCGGCAGCATCGAGGAGGAGCCGAGCAGCCCGAGCGCCAGCCCGCTGCCGGTGAGCTGGAGCACCAGCCAGGAGATGGCCACAGCCTGGGTGAACGTCCCTGAGACCGAGAGAACCTGACTGATGAACCACCAGCGGAAGGCGGGCGCGCGCAGCGAGCCCATCGCGGGTCCCAGCCGGGGCCGGGGGATGGCCGCCGAAATTATCACTGGATAGTTTGAATTGGCTGAGGTTCGGATGCCACACCCAGCATCATATCAGCCAAAAGTCGACACCATTTTTATCAAATCCGTCGAAATCTGCTAGCATCGCAGGACATGCTGGCACCCCCTCCCGCAAAAGTCGCCACCAGCAGCCGGCGGCGTCTGATCGCCCTGCTGGAGTGCTCCGGTCCCCTCACCCGCGGCCAGCTGGCGGCCCTCGCCGGCCTGCCTCCGACCACCGTGGCCGGGATCGTCGCCGAGCTGCTCCGGGCCCGCCTGGTGGTCGAAAGGCCCCCAACCACCACCCACGGCGGAGCGGGCCGCCCGGCCCGGACCCTGGAGCCGTCGGGACCGAGCCGGGTGGTGGGGGTCCTCGGCCTTCGCGACGGCCGGCTTCGCGCCTCCGTCGCCACCCTCGGCGGCACCGTGCTCGTCGAGCGCAGCGAGCCGCTCGAGGGCGGGGAGCAGACGGTGGACGTCGCCCGCGACCCCCAGGCCGACCTGCACCGGCTGCTCGACCGGGCGGTTGCGCTGGAGCCCTCCGCCGACCTTCTCAGGACCGTCCTGGGTGACGCCGCGATCAGCGAGGAGCGCCTGGCCGGGGTGGTGGTGAGCGTGGCCCGGCCGCTGGCCGGCGAGATCGACCTCGCCCCGCTCCGCGATCGCCTCGCGGTCCCGGTCGTGGCCGAGAACGACGCCAACCTCGGGGCTCTCGGGGAGGCCGCCTTCGGCGCCGGTCGCGGGCTGAACAGCTTCGTCTTCCTGATGCTGGGCCACGGCGTGGGCGCGGGGCTGGTCTTCGGGGGCCGGCTCCACCGCGGGGCGGCGGGCTTCGCCGGCGAGCTGGGTCACGTCCAGGTGCAGGAGGAGGGTGGCCTCTGCGTCTGCGGCGGCCGCGGCTGCCTGCGGCTCCTGGTCGGGCCCTCTCTGCTCGACTTCGCGGCCCGGGCCACCGCGGCGCGGCTCAGCATTCCCGAGGTGCTCTCCCTGGCGGCCCATCACGAGCCCGGGGTGCGCAGGGTGTTCGCCGACCTGGGTCGCAGCGTGGGGCGGCCGCTCGCCACCCTCTGCACCATGCTCGACCCGGCGGCGGTGGTGGTCGACGCCAGCCTCGGCGCCGCCGGCGAGCCGGTGATGTCGGGGATCCGCGAGGCCATCGACCGCCACGCCACCCCGGTGGTCGCCGATTCGGTCCGTGTCCTCCCTGGGGAGCTGGGTGAACGGGCCTGGGTGCTGGGCGGGGTCGCCCTCGCCCGCCAGATGAGCCTCGACGCGCTATAACGCCGGGGCGATGCCTGACCGCGTGCCGATCGGCCGCTGATGGCCGATCCGCTGCTCCTCGCCGTGGACCAGGGGACGACCGGCACCACCTGCCTGCTGGTGGCCATGCCCGGGGGCGAGATCCTGGCCCGCGCCCACCGCGAGGTGGCGATCCACCATCCGGCTCCGGGCTGGGTGGAGCAGGACCCCGAGGAACTGGTCGCCTCGGTGCTCGCCGCGGCCGCAGAGGTGCTCGCGGCCGGGGAGCCCGCTGCCCTGGGCATCGCCAACCAGCGCGAGACCGTGGTGCTGTTCGACCGCCGCACCCTGGAGCCCGTGCACGCCGCCATCGTCTGGCAGGACCGCCGCACCGCCGCGCTCTGCCAGGCTCACCGCCAGGCCGGCGAGGAGCCGGAGCTGAGGCGGCGCACCGGCCTGCTCCTCGATCCCTACTTCTCGGCCACCAAGATCGAATGGCTGCTCCGCGAGCACCCCGAGCTGCGCCGCCGGGCCGAGGCGGGCGAGCTGTGCGCCGCCACCGTCGACACCTGGCTGATGGCCCGGATCTGTGGTGGGACCGTGCTCGCCACCGACCCCTCCAACGCCAGCCGCACCCTCCTCTACGACCTGAGCCGCGGTGACTTCGACCCCGAGCTGTGCGCCGCCTTCGGCATCCCGGTGGCGCTCCTGCCCGCGGTGGCGCCCAGCGCCGGCCGGCTGGGTTTCACCGATCCCGCCGCGTTCCTCGGCCGCCGGCTGCCGGTGAGCGGGGTCGCCGGCGACCAGCAGGCGGCGCTCTTCGGGCAGGCCTGCATCCGCCCGGGGATGAGCAAGAACACGTATGGCACGGGGTGTTTCGTGCTGGTCAACGTCGGGGAGCAGCCGGTGCAGCCCGGTCACGGTCTGCTCACCACCGTGGCCTGGCGGGTGGGAGGGCGAGACACCTTTGCGCTCGAGGGCAGCATCTTCGTCACCGGCGCGGCGCTGCGCTGGCTGCGCGACGGGCTCGGCCTCATCGAGCGGGTCGAGGAGGTGGGCCCGCTGTTCGACTCGGTTCCGGACACTCATGGCTGCATCTTCGTGCCCGCCCTGGCCGGGCTGGGCGCACCGTACTGGGACGCCGAGGCGCGCGGCGCCTTCCTGGGCCTGACCGCCGGGGTGACCCGGGCCCACCTGGCCCGCGCCGTGGTCGAATCGATGGCCTATCGCACCCGTGACGTGGTCGAGGCGATGGAGTCGGCGTCGGGGATTGCCCTCACCGAGCTGAGGGCGGACGGTGGCGCCAGTGTGATGGACGGGCTCTGCCAGTTTCAGGCCGACCTGCTGGGGATCCCGGTGGCCAGGGCGGCCTCCGCCGAGGCCACCGCCCTGGGTGCAGCCTGGCTGGCCGGGGTGGGGGAGGGGCTGGTGGACGGCCCCGAGGCCGCCGCCGCCTGGCGACCCGGGCGCCGCTTCGAGCCGGTCACCCCGGGGAAGCGGCCGGAGGATTCCTACCGGCGCTGGCTGGAAGCCGTGGGCCGGGTTCGCGGCTGAACCTTGCGGGTGGCTTCTGTCTGTCATACTCACACGACAGATGTGCGCCATGTTGGCCGTGGCCCCGCCGGAGCCGGTCTCCACCGCCGCCCTCGCCCGGGTGTCCGACCAGGCCGAGGCCCTGATGACCTCGATCCAGGCGGAGGGACTGGGCGCTGTCCGTCCGGATGCCTGGGCGCAGATTGAGCCGGCCCTCGCGGCGGTGCTCGATTCGGCCATCGTCAGCGTCCCGGCGGTGGCGCGCCGGTTGGTGGCCGCCTACCAGCGGCTGGGCTGGCTGCTCCGCTCAGGTCAGCTGGGAGAAGCGGCCGACGACGCGGCGGTCGACGACCTGGAGACGGTGCTCGAGTGCCTGCTTGCCTATGCAGAGGGTCTGCCGGTGGCGGAGGATCGCTCCCCGGCCGAGCTGCTCGGCTGGCTGGGCGAGACCCTGGGCGTCTCCCAGGCGGCGATCGCCGCGCTGGTCGGAGTCTCGCTGCGCACCCTGCAGCGCTGGCTGCGCGGCGACGCTCGGCCCGGGGTGGAGGAGGGGGCGCTGGTCCGGCGTCTGGCCGGGGTGGTCAACGAGGCCCGGTTCACGCTCACCCCGGACGGGGTGATGGCGTGGCTGGCAAGGCCGACCCCCTACCTCGGTGGCCGCACCCCCCTGGATGCCGTGCGAGCCACCGAGCCCGGAGCCGGCTCCACGCTGGAGAGGCTCACCGCGACACTGCGCTACGGATGAGGCCGGCCACCGCACCGCTGGAGCTGGTCGCCTACCGGGGGATCAGCGGGCTGCGGCCGCTGTGGTGGACGCCCAACCTGGGTTTCGGCCGCTGGCACGGAGCCGGACAGCCGCTTCCCGTGCAGTACCTCTCCACCCACCCGATGGGGCCGCTGGCCGAGCAGGCCCGGCACGCCGGGGTTGATCAACCCGAGGAGCTTCGCCAGCTGCGCCGCAACGTCTTCGCGCTCAGGGTCCGTCTGGGGCACGTGGTCGAGCTCAGCTTCGAGGTGGCCGCCGCCGGTGGAATGGATCCGGGCGCGCTGGTGGGTCCACCCTCCAGCTACCCGGTGTGCTCTGAATGGCTGGGCACGATGATGGCCGGCGCCGCGCAGCTGGACGGGCTGCTGGTCCCGAGCGCGGCGCTGCCCGGCACCAGGACCCTGGTGATCGTGGGCAAGCGCCATCCCTTCCCCTACCTCTCGACCGCTCGGCGCGCGCTCGACATCCCCTGCGCCGCGGCGGGTCTCGAGGCCCATCCGGTGACCTCGCTGGCGGGCCGCATCCGCCCCCTGGAGGCGACCGACCACCCGGAGCTCAGCGCCTGGCGAGAGGGGCGGGTGTACCGGTTTGTTCAGCCGCGCGCGGCAGCCTGACGCCGCGTCTCAGGGCGCTGGGGATCCCCGGCGAAGGAAAAGACCCGGGGCCGAAACCCCGGGTCTTTCAGGAAGGGAATGAGTTTCTGGGTATGGACGGCCACTCCGTCACCGGGACTATAGGAGCTTGCGGTAAGTCCTCGCAGTAAAGATTCCCTGAATTTCGGTGAAGAGTTATGAAGCTGAGGTCAGGGGTCATCTCTGGGGGCTCGCTGCGGTGGTGCTCCCCTCGGCCCCGGTATGCTCGACCGCACCGATGGCCCGGCGCTACCCGAACCTGTACGACCGCGACCGCTGGCGTCGATACGGGTTTGCGCTCACGGTGGTGGCGATCATCGCGCTGGCGGTGGGCGTCGCCCTGGTCGCGGTCCAGGGCAAGCAGCCCGCCGGCAACTGGCTTCTCCTGGGAGCGCTGGCCCTCGGTCTGGCCACCTCCTTCTGGCTCCGTCAGCGGTTCAGCTATGTGCGTCTCGATGGGCAGCAGCTCTTCCTCCGCGTCCTGCTGGTGACCCAGAGGATCGACCTGTCGGAGGTGCGCCGAGCCCGCGTCGCCAGGCTGGGTGCCGCGCTGGAGAGACGCCCGGGTGGCCGGCCGATGCGCACGCCCCGGCGCTGGCGGGACGCCGACGCCCTGGTTCTCCGGTTGCGCCATCCGGATGACGGGCGGCTGCGCCGCCTGCTCAGCCGCCGCTGCGTCTTCGAGGACGAGGTGGTGGTCCCCCTGGGCGACGCCGCGCTGCTGCAACGTGAGATCGAGGTCGCCATGGCTCCCCTCCGGGCGACCGCGGAAAGCGCGCCGCGAGCGCAGCCTCGGCGCCGGGGCCGGAGGCGATGAGCGAAACGCCCGAGCCTGCGGAACCGGAGCCGGCAGCCGTGGAGGAGCCCGAGGCCGAGCCGGAGACGCGGGTGCAGGGGGGCGTGCAGGTGCCGGCGGGGACCGAAGCCGGCACCGGAACGGATGGGCAGGCGTACAGCGCGGCATCACCGCCGGGACGGGCTGACCGGCCCCTGGTGAGGGCGGGGCTCCGCGGCTTCCTCGAGCTCTCCCGGGTCGATGTCGCCGTGGTGGTCGGCCTGACCCTGCTGGCCTTCGCGCTTCGCTTCTGGAGCCCGATCCTGCCCAACTTCCTGGGCGGCGCGGCCGCCGGCGCGCCGGCCATCCAGGTCGTCGGTGTGGGCGCCGCCTACAACAGCAGTGCCAGCGCCTGTCAGGAGGTTGCCTGGGGCAACACCACCATCAAGGCCTGCGGTCAGGTCTTCGATGAGGTCTACTTCCCGACCGACGCCGCCGACGATCTCCACTCTCCCGCGATCAGCTACTTCGACCCAGAGCCTCCGCTGGTCAAGCTGCTGATGACCCCGTCGATCGCCTGGTTGGGCTTCAACACCCTGGGTTGGCGGATGACCCAGGTGGTGACCGGAAGCCTCCTGGTCGGGCTCTTGTACCTGGTCGCGCTTCGCTTGCGTCGGGATCGCTTCTTCGCGGTCGTGGCATCGCTGCTGATCTGTCTCGACGGGCTGGCCCTGGTCGAGTCACGCATCGGGCTGCTCGACATGCCCGCCATCTTCTTCACCGTGCTGGTGTGGTACTTCTTCCTGCTGCACTGGCAAGCCCGCACCCGACGGCAATGGCGGCTCACCCTCTACATCACCGCGGTGGCACTCGGTGTGGCGTTCGCGGCCAAGCTCACCGCCATCGCCCCGCTGGCGGTGATCGCAGCCCTGGTCATCGGTCGCGCCATCGCCCCCTACGTCGCTGCCGCGGTGCCACCGCTGCGCCGGCTGGCCGGACCACGGCGCTACGAGACAGTGCTCTGGCGAGAGGCGGCGGGACGCCGCGCCGTCCTTCATTACTTAGCCGGGGCGCTGATCGTCGGCGCCGTCTTCTGCGCCGGCTACTCGCGCTATCTGACCGTTCCCCACAACGACGTGTACCGCTTCGTGTCCTGCAACCCGGCGACCACGGGATTGACCACGCTGCCCTATCCCAACAACGTGTACCACCTCCAGGTCCCGGTCACCACCGTTGCGGGCCATGAGGCGCCCGACATCCCGGAGGCCATCGACAACATCGTGGAGAAGCTCTCCGCTGACCTCAACTACCAGTCGCTGGAGTGTCACGGGCATCCTTCGGCATCACGCTGGTACACGTGGCCCATCAGCGAGCAGCCGGTGCTCATGTACTACCAGAGCGCCACGCTGCTGGACAACTCCGCCTACTCGGGGGTGGGGATCATCACCAACATGGGCAACCCGGCGGTGTGGTGGATCGGCCTGCTGGCGGTGCTCTTCTGCGTCTGGCAGATGATGGCGGGGCCCAACTGGCTGCGCTTCGCGGTCGGCGCACTGATGGTGGTGTCGCTGACCACCCTGATGATCACCTTCCACAACGCCGAACCGCCCACCAATCCCTCCACCGGCTACGAGATGAGCGGCCCGCTCGGCCACCTCTCACCGCTCTATTACCTGAGCTTTGCCGGCATGTTCGTGTTCGCCCTGGCCGCCACCATCTTCGCGGTGGTCTCGCGCCGTTTTGTGCCAGCCTTCATCGTGCTCGGCTACACCGCGTCCTGGTTGATGTGGGTGCCGGGCAACGCCAAGCGTGTGCTGTTCTTCTATCACGCTCTGGGGATCCTGATCTTCACCGCCCTGGCTCTCGCCTACGCGCTCACCCTGATGCGGCGAGTGAGCTTCTTCGCGGCCGGGCGATGGTGGTCCCTGGCGCCGCTCGCCTATGCCGTGATGGGGCTGGTGGTGGCCGCGTTCATCTTCTTCTACCCGGTGTGGACGGCGGTCCCCCTCACCAGCGCCGACAGCCAGATGCGCCTGTGGGTTGACGCCTGGTGATGCGCCGTCCGGTGGTCCACCGGCCCAAGCGGTAATCGGATGACCGCGGTCCAGCTCCTGCTCCTGGTGGTGCTGGTGGCTGCCTCGGGGTTCACGGTGCTGGGCACCGTGGTGTCGCCGCTCAGAGTTGAGGAGCGAGTGGCGATCGCGGTGGTGGCCGCCTTGGTGCTGGACGGCATCGCCGCCTTCCTGCTCAGCCTGCCGCTCGGTCTTGGTCCGCCCTCGATCCTGCTCGCGCCGGTGCTGGTGGCCGGGGTTTCGCTGGGAATCGCACGGCTGCTGGGGATGAGCCCGGTCACGGTCTGGCGGGACTCCTGGGATGGCGCCCGAGGTTCGGTGCAGGTCGCTGTGGGGATGGCCGGGTTGGCCTGCTTTGCCGCCCTCTGCTTCAGCCTGCTCTTTTCGCGCGCGATGTTCCAGGATGCGGCCGGCGACCTGGTGACCGGTTACTGGATCCCCGATTGGGCCGGACACCTGATCACCGCGTCCAGCTTCAGCGTGGCCCAGAACCTGCCGCCCCAGGATCCGCTGATGAGCGGCACCCCGCTCTACTACCCCTTCCTTCCCGACTTCAGCTCGGCGATGCTGATGCGTCTCGGCCTGGCTGCGGGCCCTTCGTTGTGGGTTCCCCAGGTGGTGCTGGGGATCGCCCTGGTGGTGCTGCTGGTGAGCTTTGCGGCGCGGCTGGGCGCCCCCCGGTCGGTGGGGGTGATCGCCATCGTCATCTGCTTCCTGGGCGGCGGTCTCGGTTTCGTGGGCGCCTTCGGCGACGCCTGCACACAGGCGGGCAACCCGGCGTCGCAGTGCAACGCTCAGTACGTCATCACCCATCCCGGTGACGGCGTGGCAATCACCGCCAGCACCCTCCGGGCTCTCCCCGGCCTGGTTGCCGACCAGCCTCGGAGCTACGACGGGATGACCACCGCGCCGGACGCAGGGACCCCGGTCTTCGCCGACCAGGAGTGGTACACGCCGCTCTTCGCCTGGTGGTTACCGCAGCGGACCCTGGTGGAGGGGTTCGACACCGTGCTGGCGGTGCTGCTGCTCCTCGCAGTGGCCCTGGGCGCGGCCCGCGTCCCCGGCTGGGACCTCGCGGTCGCCGGGGTGCTGGCGGGGATGCTGCCGGTGATCCACGTGCAGAGCCTTTTCGCACTCGGCATCATCTGCATCGGGCTGGCCCTGATGCGCTGGCGGCCGGCCTGGCTGGTCTTTGCCGGGGCGGCCGTGCTGGTGGCTCTGCCCCGCACCATCCAGCTGCTGGGCGCCCCCCATGGAGCCGCCCTCACCGCCAACCGGTACCCCTGGTTCGAGCCCGGCTGGATGTCCAACGCCCTGGGGAGCACCGCGCTCCCCCAGACCATCAGCGGCGGCAACATCCTGGCCGGGGTCGGAGACGTCCTGCGGGTGCCGCTCACCGGCACGTTCTGGAGCTTCTGGCTCGTCAACCTCGGAATCGCAGTCCCGCTCAGCCTCGCGGTGGTGCTGGCCCTGGTGCTCAGCGGCCTCGGCCGATCCCTACCCCATCCTGGTCTCGGGGGCGTGGGGCGGCTCACCGATCGGGCCCTGGCCGCGATCCCGCCACCGCTGCTGCGCTTCTTCCTCGCCTGCCTCTCGGTCTTCGTGCTCGCCAACATCGTGGTCTTCCAGAGCTGGGACTGGGACAACACCAAGCTCCTGCTGTACTGGTATCTGGGCGTGGCCCTGCTGGTGGCAACCATCGCGGTGCGGCTGTGGGCCGGGATCTGGCGGCGCCTGCTGGCGGTGGTGCTGGTGGCCAGCATGGTGGCGACCGGGACCCTGGTGGTGGTCCGGCTGATCCCCCATCCGACGTCGCCACTCCTCGGCCCCTTCGTACTGGCATCGGCCGCCGATGAGCAGCTGGCGGGCAAGCTCGACGCCCGGACCGCCAGCGATGCCGTCTTCCTGATACCCGGCAGCGGCTCGTCGTGGGACGACCCGGTGGCCCTGCTCACCGGACGTCCGGTGGTGATGGGATGGACCGGCTGGCTGTGGAGCTACGGGCTCGACTACGGTCCCCGTCAGGAGGACGTCGACACCGCCTACCAGGGCTGCGGCACCCAGAGCCTCGACGCCTGCCCGACCATTCTCAGCATCCTGCGTCGCTACCAGGTCAGCTACGTCGAGGTCGATCAGACCGTGCCGCCACAGGGCTCCGCGTGGTGGGCCGCCCAGGGGCTCCCGGTCACCGCCTCCGCCGGCAGCACGGTCATCTACGACGTGACGGCGGAGACCCGATGACCGCGCCGGTGGTCGACGCCCACGTTCACGTCATCCCCGAATCGCTGTCCCGCCGGGCGGCGCTCAACGACCCCTGGTTCGGAGCCTGCCATGAGCGGGGGCGCATCGTGGCTGGGGAGCGGGAGCTGCTGGCTCACCTCGAGACCCATGCCATCGACCGCGCCGTGGTCTTCACCTGGCCGTTCGCAGACCCCCGGCTCTGCGCCGAGGCCAACGATTTCATCGCCGAGCTGCAGCGCCGGCTTCCCGACCGGGTGGTGGGCTGCGGGGTGGTCCAGCCGGCCTCCCCAGACGCGGTCGCAGAGCTCCGCCGGCTGGCGGGAATCGGGCTGCGCGGCGTCGGCGAGCTGAACGCGGACGCCCAGGGCTTCGACCTGGATGGCGACGCCCTCATCCGCCTCGCCGAGGCCTCCACCGAGCTGGATCTCCCCTGGACCCTGCACTGCAGTGAGCCGGTCGGGCACCGCTACCCCGGGAAGGGGACGTCGACCCCCGACCGATTGATTCGATTCCTGGAACGGGCCGCCGGTCTGCGCGTGGTCGCCGCTCACCTCGGAGGCGGTCTGCCCTTTTACGCCCACATGCCCGAGGTCGAGCAGCTCTGCCGCGGGATCTGGTTCGACACCGCCGCCCTGCCCTTCCTCTACCGGCCCTCCGCGATCAGGGACACGGTCGCCCTGATCGGCGCCGAACGCCTCCTGGTGGGCACCGACTTCCCCCTGCTCGGCATGGAACGCTACCGCAGCGCCCTGGACGGCGCCGGGCTCACCGACGCCGAGCGGGCGCTGGTGCTGGGTGGCAATGCGGCCACGGTCTGGAGGCTTTGAGCAATGGCGGACCGCCGCCCGCACGAGCGGATGGGGGTGTGGCAGCCGAGGAGTTATGAGGGTGTGCAGAGTTATGACGGTATGAAGAGTTATGAGCGTATGAGGAGTTGTGAGGGTGTGAAGAGGTATGAGGGTGTGAGGGTATGAGCCCTGCCGGGATGTGCCCACCCCCGCGCCCTCGAGCCGTCAACGGCCGCCGGTCACGTCCAGGATGGCGCCGGTGGTGTAGGGGGAGTTGTCGCCGAGCAGCCAGACGATGGCCGCGGCCACCTCGTCGGATCGCCCGGGGCGGCCGATCGGGTTCTGGGCCCCCAGGCGAGCCGCCCGGTCGGGCTGACCGCCCCTGGCGTGGATCTCGGTCTCGATGATCCCCGGGCGGACCGCATTGACCCGGATCCCCTCCCCGGCCACCTCGCGGGCCAGACCGAGGGTGAAGCTGTCCACCGCGCCCTTGCTGGCGGCGTAGTCGACGTATTCGAACGCCGAGCCCAGCCGGCTGGCGGCGGAGGACACGGTCACGATCGAGCCGCCCGAGCCTCCGTATCGGGGCGACATCCGCCGCACCGCCTCGCGGGCGGTCAGCATCACCCCGAGCACGTTGACCTCGAGCATCAGGCGCATCTGGTCGGCCTCGATCTCATCCAGGCGGGCCTGGGCGTGAACCGCGCCCGCGTTGGCCACCGCCGCGGTCACCGGGCCCAGTTCGGCGGCGGCTGCGAAGAGGCCGCGCACGTCCTCGTCACTGGCGACGTCGGCTCGCACCGCGCGCCCGCCGATCTCGGCGGCCACCGCCTCCGCTGACTCCCGATCCGAGTGCCAGGAGAGGCAGACCCTCCAGCCCGCGGTCGCGGCCTGGCTAGCCGTCGCCGCCCCGATTCCCCGGCCACCCCCGGTGACCACGCAGACCCCGCGGTCCAGGGGTCGCCGCTCGCGCACCTCCACCTTCGCCGCCTACGCCGCCGCCTGCTGCTTGACCTCGGCGACGAGCTTGTTGAGCGAATCCTTGGCGTCGCCGAACAGCATCAGGGTGTTGTCCCGGTAGAAGAGCTCGTTCTCGATGCCGGCGAAACCTGGCCGCATGCTCCGCTTCAGCACCACCACGGTCTTGGCCTGGTCGGCACGCAGGATCGGCATCCCCCAGATTGGGCTCTTGGGGTCGTTGAGTGCGGCGGGGTTGACCACGTCGTTGGCACCGATCACCACGGCAACGTCGGTGCGGGGAAACTCGGGGTTGACCTGGTCCATCTCCTTGAGCTCCTCATAGGGGACGTCGGCCTCGGCGAGGAGCACGTTCATGTGCCCGGGCATGCGGCCGGCCACCGGGTGGATGGCGTAGAGCACCCGGACCCCGCGAGCCTTGAGCTGGTCAGCCAGCTCCTTCACCTCGTGCTGGGCCCGGGCGACCGCGAGGCCGTAGCCGGGGACGAAGATCACCTGCTGGGAGTAGCTGAGCAGCACCGCCAGGTCCTCGGCGGTGGTGGCGCGGACCGCGTGGGCGACCGCCGCGACTCCCGGGGCTCCGGCCTCCGGCGCCTGGCCGAAGGCGCCGAAGAGGACGTTGGTGATCGGACGGTTCATCGCCTTGCTCATCAGCACGGTCAGGATCGAGCCCGAGGCCCCGACCAGGGCTCCGGCGACCACCAGGGCGTCGTTGGCGATGACGAACCCGGTCACCGCCGCGGCGATCCCGGTGAAGGAGTTCAGCAGGGCGATGATCACGGGCATGTCGGCACCGCCCACCGGCAGCACTGCCAGCACTCCCAGGGCCAGGGCGCCGATGAAGAACAGGATCATCAGCAGGCCCCCTCCGCCGCTGACCATGACCACGATGCCGAGGGCCACCAGGACCAGAAGCAGGACCCCGTTCAGCTCATGCTGGTACGGCCAGGTGATCGGCGTCCCGGTCATCAGCTCCTGGAGCTTGGCGAAGGCGATGATGCTGCCCGCGAAGCTGATCCCGCCGATCAGGCAGCTGAGCAGGATGGTCCCGGAGTTGATGAGCCCGAGGGTCAGTCCGCCACCGGTCAGGCGGTGGAAGTCGCCGAGGGCGACCAGGGCCGCGGCGCCGCCGCCCATGCCGTTGAACATCGCGACCATCTGGGGCATGGCGGTCATCGGCACCCGGAGGGCCCAGACCGAGCCCACCACCGCGCCGATCGCCGCGGCCGGGAGGATGTACTGCCAGCCGGTGTGGAAGATGCCCAGGGTCACTCCGATGGCGACCAGCATCCCCACCCCGGCGACCCGGTTGCCGAGATGCGCCGTCTTCGGCGAGGTCAGCATCTTGATGCCGCGGATGAACAGGACGATGGCCAGCAGGTAACCGAGGACGGCCCAGGCGGGAGGGAGGGCGACGGTCATCGGGTCGTCCCTTCGGGTGGGGCGGCGACGGCGGTGGGGGGCTGGCCCTCCACCTGGGGAGCACGTCGCTGGGCCGCGCCTCGGAACATGCCGAGCATGCGGTCGGTGACCACCCAGCCGCCCACCACGTTGAGGGTGCCCAGGAAGACGGCGATCACCGCGATCACCCCGGCCAGGGCGTCCTGCACGGTGGAGGCGATGGTGATGGCGCCGATGACCACGATGCCGTGGATGAAGTTGGTGCCCGACATCAGCGGGGTGTGGAGCAGCGACGGCACCTTGCTGATCAGCTCCAGGCCGAGGAACACCGCGAGCACAAAGATGAAGAACCCGATCAGGACGAGGTCGGTCTGGGACATCGCAGGCTCCTAGGCGATCGGTGCGGGCTGAGGCGCGACAGGCCCCCGCAGCGACCCGTGGTGGACGACACAGGTGGCCCCCAGGATCTCGTCGTCGAGGTCGTCGCGGACCTGCCCGTCGCGGACCAGCTGAAGGAGGAAACGAACCAGGTTGTTGGCATAGAGCAGGCTGGTGTCGCCCGCCATCCGGCTGGGCAGGTCGGTCTGGCCGCAGATCCGGACTCCCGACACCTCGATCTCGTCGCCGGGCTTGGTGAGCGCGCAGTTGCCGCCACCCTCCGCGGCGAGATCGACGATGACCGAGCCGGAACGCATCCCCGCCACCATCTCGGCGCTGATCAGCTTGGGCGCCTCGCGACCGGCGATGAGCGCGGTGGTGATGACGACGTCGGCGTCGGCCACGTGGCGGGTCAGCACCACGCGCTCCCGCTCCTCGGCCTCGCCGGTCAGCGCCTGGGCGTACCCGGTGCCGGTCTCGGCGGCCTCCACCCCGACCTCCACGAACCGCGCGCCCAGGCTCTCGACCTGCTCGCGCACCGCGGGACGGACGTCGAACGCCTCGACCACGGCGCCGAGCCGGCGGGCGGTGGCGATCGCCTGCAGCCCGGCGACCCCGGCGCCGACCACCAGCACCCGGGCCGGGCGCACCGTGCCGGCGGCGGTCATCAGCAGGGGCATGAAGCGGGGCAGGCGCACCGCGGCCATCAGCACCGCGTGGTAGCCGGCGGCGGTGGCCATCGAGGAGAGCACGTCCATGTCCTGGGCGCGGCTGATCCGGGGCAGGAGCTCCAGGCTGTGCACATCCACCCCTCGCTTGGCCAGCCGCTCCATGGCGGGGCGGTGGGCGGCGGCGCGGAACAGGCCGACCAGGGTCGCCCCCCTGGGCATCTGTCCGATCTCGTCGTCGCCGGGCAGGGTGACGTGGAGGATCACCCCGGCGTCCTTCAGGAGATCTGCCAGGCCGGCTGCCACTGGGGCGCCGGCCTCGGCATAGGCCGCGTCGTGGTACCCGGCCTGCTCACCGGCGCCGGTTTCGACCGCGATCGCCATGCCGGCGGCGAGGAGGGGACGGAGCGCGGTGGGAACCAGGGCCACGCGGCGCTCGCCCGGCTGGCGCTCCCGCGGCACCGCCAGGCGGAGGCTCGGACCGGCCGGGCCGGAGGTCTCGGCGCTGCCGCTCATCGGGCCGGAATGGTACCGGCCCCGCTGTGCGGCGGGTCCAGCTCCATGGCTGGGCTGGGTGTGGGCTTCATCCGTGGCCATCTAAGCCGATGGGGCGCGCCGTCCGCCAGAGCCGAACGGCTCCCCTCGGGGCGGGCCGCGTGGGGCCCCTCGATTTCGCAGGGGGGCACCGCGCCCCCGCGCCCGCGCGGCCACGCCGCGCTCGGCTCACCCCCCGCTGGCGGATCCCGCGCTCGGGGGTTCCGCGCGCGGCGAGACGCGTGGCGGCCCCTCGATTGCTGCGTTGCCGTGTCTGACGGTCCGCCACTCCTGACCAGGTTCGCTGCGCACGCATGCGGCGTCCCGGCGCGCGGCAGCGAGCGCGACGCATGCGGCCGCGTCGCGGTGGCGACATCATGAGTTGGCTCAGCGCGCTCGTCATCGGTTCGGCGACACGAACCACGTCACAATTTCGCAGCGCAACGCGTATGTACTCGCGTCGGCGCGAGTACCATTGACGCGGGGAAAGGCGCGGGGTCCATGATGCCGCGCACCCCTCATCGGTCGTTGGCATTGCGGGTGATTCTTGGAAGGGATGCATGCGGCGCCACCCCTGGGAACCGTCGGCGACCGAGATGCGGCACGACCCATCGTCGCGCAAGGGGTGGCACCGACTCGGTCGCGCTGATCCGCTGCTGTGGCTCGGCATCGCCGGACTGGCGGGGCTCGGCATCGTCAACCTCCTCGGACTCGGTGACGACAACGCAGCCGCGCACCAGCTTCTCACCCTCGGGATCGGCGTGCTGGTGGCGGCGCTGCTGTCCCGGACTCGGATGCGGGTGTGGGTGGTGCTCGCCCGCGCCGCCTACGCGGTGTCCGTCCTGCTCCTGGTCGCGGTGGTGGTGGCGGGCAGCCACGGCGTGTACGGCAGCAAGCGGTGGCTGGAGGTGGGAAGCACCCTCTTCCAGCCCTCCGAGTTCGCCAAGATCGCCCTCCTGCTGGTCCTCGCCGACATCCTCGGCAACCAGGGCCGCAGGCATCGCTACCTCATCGCCCTGGCGGTCGCCGCGGTGCCCATCGGTCTCACCCTGGTGGAGCCCGATCTCAGCACCTCCGGACTGCTGATCATCATCCTGGCCGCGGTCAGCATCCAGGCGCGGGTGCGGGCCCGCAGCCTGCTGGCGACGGCGTTGGGGGCCATGGCCCTCGCCCCGATCGGCCTCCACCTGCTCCAGCCCTACCAGCTGCAGCGACTCCAGGGGTTCCTGAGCGGAGGCAGCGGCGCCCTCGGCTCCGGGTGGACCGTGCTCCAAGCCCACATCGCGGTGGCCTCGGGCGGGCTCCTCGGCCGCGGCTCGCTGGTGCCCTATTCGCTCTTGTCTCAATACCTTCCCGCCCGCGAGACGGACCTGGCCCTGGTCAGCCTGGTCGAGCAGCGCGGGCTGGCGGCGGGAGCCGCGGTCTTCGTCTTCACCGCCCTGGTGATGTGGCGGATGATCGCCATCACCCGGCAGGCGCGAACCCAGGCGGCCGGCCTGGTGGGCAGCGGCTTCGTGGTCCTGCTCGGCATCGAGGTGGTGGTCTCCGCCGCCGGGGGGATCGGCCTGCTGCCACTGGCCGGGGTGCCCTGCCCGTTCATCAGCGCCGGCGGCTCCAGCGCCGTGGCCCATCTGGCGGCGGTGGGGATCGCCCTCGGCATCGCCCGGGACGCCCGGGCCCGGGTGCTCTGGCGCGCGCCGCGGCCCATGCGGCGGATGCCGCGCCTGGTCCGGGTGAGCGCTCTGGGACTGGCCCTGGCGCTGATCGGGACGGGGATCGGGATGCTCCAGCTGCAGACCACCAATGGCGCTGCGCTCCGGGCCGCAGCCCTCGCCGAGGTCACCCGCAGCGTCGATCTCCCCGCGCCTCGAGGCGAGATCGTCGACCGCCACGGTCAGCCCATCGTGTACGACGTCAACGCCTGGCAGGTGGTGGTCATCCCCGGCCTGCTGGCCGACGATTCGGCGGCGGTGACCCGGCTGGCCCGGCTGCTGGGCGAGCCGCCGGTCAAGCTCCTCGACAGCATCGCCGCGGCCGCGTCGAAGCTCTCTCTCGACCTGCCCGGCTCGGTGAGCGCCGCGGTCGAGGTCAAGATCCAGGCGGCCAACCTCCCCGGGGTGATCCTCAACCCGTCCTATCAGCTGGTCGACCCCTACGCCTCGCTGCTCGGCTCGCTGATCGGCACCACCGGACCCGAATGGGCCGACCAGGTTGCGCAGCTCGGCCTTCTCCCTCCCGGCGACGTGGTCGGACACTCCGGGCTGGAGGAGGAGTACGACAGCGACCTGCGGGGCCAGGACGGCGTGCAGCGGGTGATGGTCGACCCCTTCGGCAGCGCCGTCGCCATGAGCGGGACGGTGGCACCCGTGGCCGGCCAGAACCTCCAGCTCAGCATCGACCTCGGACTGGAGAAGGAGGCGGCCGCTGTGCTCCAGCCCTCGATGGCCGGTGCCTACCCGCAGAGCCAATCCGGGGACTGGGGCACGATGATCGTGATGGACGCCAAGACCGGGGCAATCCTGGCCATGGCCGGCCAGGGCGGTGAGGGCGCGGCCAACGCAGTCGAGGCCGAGATGCCCCCCGGCTCCACCTTCAAGCTGGTCACGGCTGCGGAGGACGTGGCCAGCAACGCGATCCCGCCGTCCAGGGTGATCACCACCGGCTGCTCATACACCTACGAGGGAATTCACTACGCCAACTGGGAGTGCCTGCCTCCCCAGGATCTCCCCGAGGCGATCGCCTGGTCCAACGACGTCTACTTCTACCAGCTGGCTCTGGCCGAGGGACCTCAGAGACTGGCGCAGATGGCCACCGAGCTCGGGGTGGGCCAGCTGAGCGGGATCGACCTCCCGACCCAGATGCAGAACCCGGGACAGTTCTACTACCCCGGCCACATGCCCGCCGGTGACCTCTGGTACCCGGGGGTCACCCCGATGATGGGCATCGGCCAGGGTTACACGGCGGTGACCCCGATCCAGAACATCCGCTGGCTGGATGCGGTGGCGACCGGGCAGCTGGTGACCCCTCATCTCGGCCTCGCCGTTTCCACCACGAGCAGCCCGACCACGCTCTCGTTCACATCGACGCCGCTCTCCTTCGCCGGAAAGCTCGGTCCCGTGCAGGAGGGTCTGGCCCTCGAGGTGACCCGGGGGACCGGGACCATGCTGCGCAACCTGCCCCAGCCGGCGGGAGGCAAGACCGGTACCGCGCAGGACGCCTCGGCGCCTCACGGTGGCCCCGACGGCTGGTATGACGCCGTCTACCCGATCAACAACCCCCAGGTGGTGGTGCTCTGTGGGGTGCACGGCGGTGGCCAGGGCTACTACGACTGCGAGCCTTCGGTCGACCAGCTGCTCCAGTACTTCGCGGCCAACCAGGCCGAGATCATGTCCACCACCCCGCTCCCCGCCAGCCCGGGCCCGGCCGCGGAAGGCCCGACCGTCGCGCCGCTCAGCCCCCTGAGAACGCAGCCGTGACTGCGGGCATCGAGACCACCAGGGCAGCCCCCTCGGCGACGCAGGTCAGCGGCCGCTCCGCGTGCTGGACGGAGAAGCCGAACTCCTCCTCCAGCCGCTGCTCGAACCCGGCCAGAAGTGAGCCCCCCCCGAAGGCGATGACGCCCTCGTGCATGATGTCCCCCACGGCCTGGGGAGGCAGGTCCTCGAGGCACCCGGTCAGCGCGTCGATGATGCCGTCGACCGTTGGGCGAAGGGCCTCGGCGACCTCGCGCGGGTCGAGGGTTATGAGCCTCGGCCTCGAGCTGAGCAGGTCGCGCCCCTCGACCACCAGGGGCTGTCCCTCGGCGGCGGCGTCACGCAGCCGGATCTTGATGTCCTCGGCGGTGAGCTCGCCCACCACCAGCTGGTGCTCCTGGCGAAGGTACTGGTGGAGCGCCAGGGTCATCTCGTCCCCGGCCACCCGGCAGGAGCGGGTGGCGAGGATGCCGCCGAAGCAGAACGCCGAGACCTCGGCGGTTCCGCCGCCGACGTCCACCACCATGTGGGCGCGTGGCTGGAGAGGGTCGATCCCGCAGCCGATCGCTCCCGCCACCGGCTCGGGGACGAGGTCGACCCGGCTCACCCCGGCCTCCTCGACAGCCTCGACCAGGGCTCGCCGCTCCAGCGAGGTGGCCCCGGCGGGAACGCCCACCGCGGCGTGGGGACGGATTCGCTCCCAGGGCCGGCGCAGGGCCCGGCGCAGGATGGCCACCACGAAGCTCCGGGCGGACTGGAGGTCGGTGATCACCCCGTCTCGGATCGGGCGCACCGTGGTCAGGCCCACCGGGGTGCGACCGATCAGCTCGCGTGCCTGGCGGCCGACCAGCACCGGGGCGCCGCCATGGCCATTGGTTCGCACGGCCATGACCGACGGTTCGTTGAGGATGATCTTCCGCCCCGGTTTGCAGACCACGGTGTTGGCGGTCCCGAGGTCGATGCCGAAGCGCGCCGAGAACATGGCCAGCCCAACCACCTCCTGCGGATCCACGAGCGCATGTGACCGCGCCCGAGTCAAGCCATTGTCGATCATCGCGCATTCGTGCGCATGGATTGAACAGACGTGAGCGACGAGCTGCGCGAGCGCGATCAGCGCGAGGTCGGGGACCGCGGACTCACCCTGGTCTCGCTGCTGGGAACCGGGCACCGATCACGCACCTGGCTGGCGGTGGACGGCGCTGCCGGACTTCTGTGTCGTCCGCCGAATCGCCGGGACATCGCCCCTCGAGCAGGTCAGCCTGCTGCGCAGGCTGACCGGCCTGCAGTCGCTGCAGGATCCCTCCCTGCTGGCGCCCGCACAGGCCTGGGTCGAGGGCGGCGCCATCTGGGTGGCCCGGTCCCACGACCCCGGGGTCAGCCTCCGCCGCCTGACGGCCGTCGCTCGCCTCACCCCTGCTCAGGTCGCGGCGGTGGGGACCGACGTCCTCGCCGGGGTGAGCGCACTGCACGTCGCGGGGTTGACCCACGGCAACCTCCACCCCGGCAACATCCTGATGAGCGATCAGGGCCGGGCCCGGATCACCGACATCGGGCTGCGCGCGGCTGGGTTGGAGGAGGCCCCCACCCCGCCGCACCAGGCCGCATCCGAGGCCGATCAGCGCGATGACCTCGAGGCGACCGCGGCGGCGATGCGCGCCGCCCTGGTGCCCGCCGGCCGCCGCGGGGTCTCGCCGGCGGCGCCCGCCGATGCCTCCGAGCTGAGCCAGCTCCTCGGCGCCCCCGGCGCGGCGTTTGGCGGAGCCGTGACCGCTGAGTCGGCGCAGGCCATGCTCGCCGCGATGGTGGGGGAGGCGGGGGCCACGATCCACCGTCAGCTCGCCGCGCTGGCCACTCCGCTGCGGGGCGAGAGGCTGGGTGCCTCGCTGCGCGAGCTGGTCGACGCCGCGCCCCCGGCCCCGCCGGTGGCGCCGGCAAGTCCCGCTGCGACTCCCGCCCGCGGGCCCCTCCCGCCTCCCCCGCCGCCCTCCCAGCGGAAGCCACCCGCCGGCTCGCCCGCCCCTCATCCGCCCGGTCGGCGCGCGAGCCGCCGGGCGGAGGCGGCCGGCAACCCGAGCGCTCGGAGCAGGCCGGTGCCCCAGGTCACCCCGGACCCGCTGCCAGCCGGCGTGGCGGCCCCGCCCGCCACTCAGCTGGCTCGGGGGGGCGCCGCGCTCGCGGCCCTCCTGGCCGCCGGGGTGGCAGCCATCGCCAGGGGCTGGAGGCGGGCGCGCGCCGCCGCCGCGGTGGCGGCACGGCGGATGGGGGATGCAGCGTCCCTTCGCGCGTTCGCGCGCCGGCGCGCGCTTCTCTGGGCGCTCCCGGTGACCGTCGCCGTGGCGGTGACCAGCGTGGGGGTCGCCCTCGATGCCGGCCGGACCGCCTCCGGCTCCCAGCCGGCAGCGGTTCGTCCCTCGCCCACCGGGGCGGCGACCTCCAGCACCCCGGTGCCCCAGGCGCAGCAACCCTCCCCGCCGCCAACCCCGGCGGTGGTCGCGCATCCGGGGCTGCCGGCCCCCCCCACCGCCGGTGGTGTCGCCGGACTCTCGGTGAGCCTCGCCAGGGCGACTGTCTGCACGGCGACGGCCGGCGCATCCTGCCTGCTGACCGTCCGGGTCCAGCTCACCCCTCCACCAATCGCCGAGACCGTGACCTGGGGCTTCATGGCGGTCAACCGCTGCAGCGGCGCCTCATCGATGCTGCCCGGCGCATCGGTCGCCGCCGGGCCCGGCTATCAATTCGTGTGGGCCGATTCCCAGCTCACCTTCCAGAGCGACGACCCGGTCGTGCTCTACGCGGTGACCACCAGCCCAGCGCGGGCGTCCTCACCCGGCCTGCTCGTCCCAGGTGGCGAGTCCACCTGCTGAGCGACCCGGCGTCTCAGCCGGCGGCGAGCCTCTCGGTGTGCGGTTCTGCTGCCGCCGGCTGCGCCTTTCCCTGCAGCCTCACCGCGTCCGCCGCCGACCACGCCGGCTGGATCTCCTGCGGGGTGCGAGTGACGTCACCGCACGCGTAGCAGCGGCTCAGCACCTCGTCTGACGTCGCCGCCACCAGTCGCGCCTCGTGGCCGCACACCGGACAGATCCCCAGGCGCGTAGAGATGAGCTTCGCAGGAGCCATGATCGTCCCTCACCACGAGTATCCCCAGCCGAGTGTCGTGGTGCCCTCGACGCTGCGCATACAGTACCCCAACACAGGTCGCCAGCACCATGACTGGCGCCCCGTCACCACCATCTCGTCACATGGACCTGCCACGATCTGCTCGATGCCCGCCCGTTCCCGGACACCAGCCCGGTGAACCTCTCCCCAGCCAACCTGGAGATCGCCATGGTCTCCTTCGAGGGCCCGGATCCCTACAGCCTCGCGGGAGGGCTCGGGGTGCGCGCCAGAGAGCTCACCCGGGCCTTCGCGGCCGCGGGCCACGACACCACCCTGGTGTTCGTCGGCGACCCTCAGCTTGCGCCGGAGGAGCTTTCTGAGGGCGTCCGGCTGATTCGGGTCGGGCAGGAGGTGAGCCGCCGTCATCCCAGCGGTGTCTACGCTGGTGAGCGCGAGAAGCTGGAGGCGATCACCTGGAGCCTTCCCGATGCGCTGATCCAGGGGGTCATCGCTCCGGCGGTGGAGCGCGACCGGGTGGTCGCGGTGCTGTGCGAGGAGTGGCACACCGCCGCGCTCTGCCGGCGGCTCAGCGATCGCCTCGAGGTGGTCGGGCTGCGCCGCAAAGCGGTGCTGCTGTGGAACGCCAACAACCACTTCGGCTGGGACGAGATCGACTGGCGGGCGCTGGCCTCCGCGGCCTCGATCACCACGGTGAGCCGGTACATGAAGCAGCTCCTGCGCGGTTGGGGGGTGGAGTCGGTGGTGATCCCCAACGGCATCCCCGAGTCCAAACTGCGTCCGGTCGACACCGGGGCGGTCTCCGCGATCGCGGGCGCGGCTCAAACCCCCTGCCTGGCGGTCAAGATCGGGCGCTTCACACCTGACAAGCGCTGGATCCAGGCGGTCGACGCCATCGCTCAGCTCCGCACCGACGGCCTTCCCGCCCGACTCCTGATGCGCGGCGGGATCGAGCCGCATGGAATGGAGGTGCTGGCGCGGGCGCGGCAGCAAGGGCTCCAGGTGAGTGACTGGGCGGAGTCGCTGGACGGTGCCGGCGGAGTGGTCCGCGCCCTTGCCGAGAGTGGCGGAGCGGCGGTGATCAACCTGCGCAGCTACATTCCCGACCCGGTGGTCGCGGAGACCGCTGTCGCCGCCACCGCGGTGCTGGCCAACTCGGGTCACGAGCCCTTTGGGCTGGTCGGGCTGGAGGCGATGGCGGCGGGGGCCGTGGCCTTCGTCGGTGCCACCGGCGAGGAGTACGCGCGTCCCTACGGCAACGCCATCGTCATCGAGACCGATGATGGGGCCGAGGTGGCGGCGGCGCTTCGGGGGCTGGTCGATCGCCCCGGACTGGCCAGACGCCTGCGTCGAGCGGCTCGCCGCGACGCTCGGGACTTCGCCTGGCCAGCGGTGCTCGAGGGCATGATCGAACGGCTGCGCTACATGTGCCTTCACCAGCAGATCGCGGTGCCGGAACCGAGGTATCACCGCCGACCCTGAGCCCGTATGATCGGGGTGCGCCAGGAGGAGTCTTGAAGGCCGTCGTCATGGCTGGGGGCGAGGGCTCGCGGCTTCGCCCTCTCACCAGTCGCTACCCGAAGCCGCTGGTGCCGATCGTCGGCACACCGGTGATCGAGCACAACCTGAGACTGCTGCGTGATCACGGCATCACCGACGTGGTGGTGACCCTGCACTACCTGGGAGCCGAGATCCGCAACCGGCTGGGCGACGGTTCGGACCTGGAGATGTCGATCGACTACGTGGTCGAGGACCACCCTCTGGGCACCGCGGGAAGCGTGCGCAATGCCGCCCATCTGCTCGACGAGACCTTCCTGATCATCAGCGCCGACTGCCTCACCGACATCGACCTCTCGGCGGTGATCGCGGAGCATCGCCGCCGCGGCGCGATGGCCTCGATCGTGCTCACCGCGGTGCCCAACCCGCTGGAGTACGGGGTGGTGGTGACCGACCCCAAGTCGCGGATCGAACGCTTCCTGGAGAAGCCGTCGTGGGGCGAGGTGTTCTCCGACCACGTGAACACCGGCACCTACGTGGTGGAGCCCGAGGTGCTGGCACTGGTCAACGCCGAGGCGGGTTCCGACTGGTCGGGCGACGTCTTCCCCCAGATGCTGGCCCGCCACCAGCCCCTGTTCGGGATCGTCGCCGAGGGCTACTGGTGTGACATCGGCACCATACCGTCGCTGCTGCAGGCCAATTGGGACGCCCTGGCGGGACGGGTGCGCTGCCGCATCCCCGGGCGGCGCCAGGGCGACACCTACATCGGAACCGACGTGGAGCTGGGCAGCGGGGCGACCATCGAAGGTCCGGCCTTCCTCGGTGACGAGGTCAAGCTCAAGGCCGGCACCCACCTGGTGGGCCCGGTGATCGTCGACAAGTACGCGGTGGTCGACGCCAACAGCATGGTCACCAACTCGGTGCTCTGGCCCCACGTGTACGTCGGCGAGAGCTGCCGGATCCGCGAGGCCATCCTGGGCCGCTCGGTCACGGTCAAGAACAACTCGCTGATCGAGGAGGGAGCCGTGATCGGCGACGACTGCGTGATCGGGCAGGGCTCGAGGATCCGCTCCGGCGTCAAGCTGTGGCCGCACAAGCAGATCGAGCCCGGGTCCACGGTCAACGAGTTGGTGGTGTGGGCGGGGGAGTGGCGACGCGGTCTCTTCTCCTCTTACGGAATGAGCGGGCTGATCAACGTCGAGCTCACCCCCGAGTTCTGCGCCCGGCTGGGCGCCGCGTTCGCCGCGACCCTGCCGCGTGGCGCGACCATCTCGGTGGCCCGCGACCAGGCGCGCAGCTCACGGATGATCCTTCGGGCCATCACCGCGGGGATGGTGAGCGCCGGAGCCCGGGTGGCCGACCTCGACCAGCTGCCGGTGCCGGTCTGCCAGTTCGCCACCCGAAACGGCAACTCCGATGCCGGCCTCCATGTCCTGGTCTCACCCCTGGACCAGCGCTCTGCGGACATCAGGCTGCTCGACCGCGACGGCCTGCCCATCGACAAGCGATCCGAGCGGCAACTCGAGAACCTCTTCTTCCGTGAGGACTTCCGGCGGGCCGCCTTCTACGAGATGGGCGACATCGAACCGGTCGCCGCGCTGCCCCAGTACGTCGCCCACCTGCTCAGCAGCGTCGACCAGGCGGCGATCCGCCGGGCCGGCTTCCGGCTGCTGATCGACTACGACTACAGCCAGGTGTCCCAGGTGCTTCCCGACGTCCTCCATGAGCTGGGCGTCACCACGGTCCCGCTCAATGCCGGACTTGCCGAGGGCCCCCGCCACCGCACCGTGCCCGAAGAGACCGCGCTCATCACCCGCACCATCAAGGCCGACCTCGGCTGCCTGTTCAACCCCACCGGGGAGAGGCTCAGCGTGATCGACGACCAGGGGGTGCCGCTCACCCCCTACGAGCTCTTCGCGCTGATGGCTCGCTGGTGGGCTCGTCCAGGGGTGCTGCTGGCTCCGGCCAGCTCGCCGCAATGGGTGACCACGGTCATCGAGGAGTTCGGAGCCAGCCTGGTCACCACCATCGGCGAGCCGTCCCAGGTGCTGCGCGCCTCGGCGGTTCCCGAGGCATGTCTCGCCACCGACGGCGAGGGCGGCTTCATCTGGCCCTACTTCTTCAACTCCTTCGATGCCATGCACACCCTGGTCAAGCTGCTCGAGCTGCGCGCCCACACCGGGGAATCGCTGTCAGCCGCGCGGGCGCGGCTGCCCCGCACCGCCTACCTCACCGCCACCGAGTTCGTCCCCTGGGATGCCAAGGGCCGGGTGATGCGGGTGCTGCTCGAGGAGCATCGCGACCGGCCGGTGGACCTGGTGGACGGCATCAAGGTCTTCGTCAACACGGGATTCGTGCTGGTGCGTCCCGACCCCGACGAGCCGGCCTGCCAGATCGTCGCCTCGGTCGCCGACGAGGGCCAGGGGAGGCTGCTGATCGACGAGTACACCCGGCGGGTGCGCGACGCCCGCGGCGGCGACGGTGCGGAGGTCGGCCCGGGCCTCGGCGACCGCTCTCCCTCCTCCTGACGCGCCCTCGCTTCCGCGCGCGGCAGCTACGCAGCGGCCGCAGGCACGTCCGCCGCTGCTGAGCGCCGGCGCAGCCAGCGCGGCGCCCACCAGTTGACCGGCCCGAGCAGGCGCATCAGCGCCGGCACCACCAGGGCTCGCACGATGGTGGCGTCGACGAAGATGGCGATGGCCATGCCCAGACCCAGTGACTTGACCACGATGACCGTCGAGACCAGGCCGAACACCAGGAACACGGTGACCATGATCGCCGCCGCCCCGGTGACCAGCCGGCCGCTGGCCTGCAGCCCCTCGGCGACCGCCCGCCGGTTGTCACCGTGCTTGGCGAAGGCCTCCTGCATCCGGGTGAGGAGAAAGACCTCGTAGTCCATGGAGAGGCCAAAGACCACGCAGAAGAGCAGCACCGGGATGGTGGGGTCCAGCGGCGCGGCGCTGAAGTCGAGGAGCCCGCTGAGATGGCCCTGCTGGAAGACGAACACCAGGGCACCGAAGGCCGCCGACAGGGAGAGCAGGTTCATGAGCACAGCCTTGAAGGGGAGGATCAGAGAGCGGAGCAGGATCAGCAGCAGGATGAATGTCGTGATCATCACGTAGCCGACCGCCCAGGGGGTCTGCTGCAGCATGTACTGGACATAGTCCATGTCGAAGGCGGTGGCCCCGGTGACCAGCACCTGCGCACCGGCGACGCTGTCATGGCCGCGAATGTCGCGGACCACCGCCTGGGCCTGGTTGCTGGTCTGCGCAGCGGGGGTGAAGCCGCGCAGCACCGCGATGTGGCTGCCGGTGAGCTGGACCAGCTGGTCGCGCAGCGAGACCGGCACCGAGTCCACACCGCCGGCGTAGAGCTGCTGGTATGCGGCCAGCCCGCTCACCCCGGGAAGGTTCACGTAGCTGGTCACCTGAGAGATCCCCGACACCGTGGTGAGCCGCTGCCCCATGGTGTAGGCGGCGGCGACGTTCGCCGGGCTGAATGGGGAGCCGGGAAAGTTGAGCACCACATCGATGGCGGTGCCCTGGCCGAAGTCCTGGGAGAGCAGCTCGGTTCCCTGGCGGGAGTTGTCGGAGGGGGGAAGCAGCGAGGCGTCGGCCTGGGCCAGGTCCATCTGGAAGAGCGGTGAGCCGGCCAGGAGCAGCACCGCGAGGCAGGGCAGCAGCACCGCCAGCGGCCGGCGCATGACCAGGTTGGCGAGCCGGGCCCAGAACCCCCGAGTGCCGGCGGGGCCCAGCGCCTCCGGCGCGACCGGCGCACTCCGCCGAATGACGCGCAGCAGGCTGGCCGGGCGCCAGCGGTTGAACTCGATCGCCGAGCACCGCGAGCAGGGCGGGGAGGAAGGAGAGCGCGTACACCACTGCGAACACCACCACGAAGCTGCCCGCCAGCCCCATGCTGCTCAGCACCGTGCCAGCGTAGAAGAGCAGGCCGGTGGCCCCGACCGCAACGGTGATCCCGGAGAAGGCCACCGCGGTGCCGGCGGTGTGCATGGTCACCTCCAGCGCCGCCTCCACATCGCGACCACGGCTCAGCTCCTCGCGGAACCGGCTGACGATGAAGAGCGAATAATCGATGGCCACCCCCAGCCCCACGATCGCCACCACGTTGAGCGCGTAGGTGGAGACGTCGGTGTGATGGGCCAGCACGTACATGGCGGCGAGGCCGCCGACCACCGCCACGACCCCGACCCCGAGGCAGAGCAACGCCGCCGCCACCGAGCCGAAGACCAGCACCAGCAGGATGAGCGCCGCCGGCACCGAGACGTCGGCGCGCTGCAGATCCTGCTCGCTGCGGGTGTTGAAGGCGCTGTTGAGCGCCAGGTCACCGGCGGCATGGATGGTGAGCACCGAGGAATGCACCTCGGCGCGAAGGCTGGGGTAGGCATCGGTGGCGGTCGCGAAGTTGGTGATGGTGATCCCCACCTGGGCCTCGACGTGGTGGCGGTCGGAGGAGATCAGCGGGCTCTGGGCGGAGGGATCGTCCAAAGGCGGAAGGACGATCGAGTGGACCCGGGGGTCACGGCTGAGCGGGGCCAGCGCGGACTCCACCGCCGCGGCGAAGCTCGGGCTGCCGACCGACAGGTTGGGGCTGCCGAGCACCAGGTCAAACCCGTTGGCGATGGAGCTGGGGAGCTGCTGGCTCTCCAAGGTCAGCCCCTCGCTGGCCTCGAAGTGGAAGCTGTTGCTGTTGATCAGCGAGCCCCCACCCGCAAGCAGCACGAAGGTGGCTGCGAAGACGAGCAGCGAGGCGAGCAGCACCCAGCGGCGCCGACGGTAGACGAAGCGGCCCCACCAGCCCACGCGCCCGACCGTAGCAGACGCACCCCGCCGCCGCGTCGCGAGCCCGCTGAGGTGGTGGGGTGGGCGCCCCGAGGGCGGATCCGACTCCCTCAGCGGCCCATCAACTTCTCTTGATGACCCTTGGAGTCACAGCTATGGCTACGGGACCTCGATCAGGGTGTGATCGCCGATCTCACCCGAGCCGTTGGTCACGGTCACCGAGATGGAGCTGATCGGCCGCAGGTTGGGCAGGACGTTGGCCTCGAACGACGCCTGGTTCGCTGTTCCGAGGATCTGCTCGATGAGCGGGGTGAGCTGGGACATGTCGATGTAGCCGACCGCGACCGATGGCTGGCTCCCCGCTGTCTGCGCATACCCGGTGGACTGGGCCAGGCTGGGAGCGCCCTGGGTGGTGGCGATGATCGCCTCCAGCTCGGCGGGGCTGGTGGCGAGGATGGCCTCACCGCCGGTCACCGTCCAGGCCAGGCTGAGGCCGGCACCGGGCAGCGAGTAGACGGTGATGTCCACTCCGTCATCGGTGACATGGGTGAGGCTGGGTGCCGGACCGGTCTCACCGGGGACGATCGTCTGACCGATCACCGACGGGATCGTGGAGTTGAGGAACTGGCGGGTCGCGGCCGGGTCGGAGGTGCCGACGATCAGGGCGCCGGCGGGTGTGCCGGCGTGGTCGTCCAGCTCGATGCCGAGATCGCCGGTGAGGTCGGCCAGCGCGGTGCCCACGCCGCTCTGACCGAGGAAGCTGCCCACGTCAGGAGACAGGTTCTTCAGGGCGTCCACCAGCTCTCGGACCAGGTACTGGGTCCCGGTGAAGCCGTAGAAGGCGACCACACCGGCGGGGGTGAGCGCGGCCGCGGCGTTGTGGTCGGGGGTTGTGCCGAGCAGCGCCTGCTCGTCGGCGCCCAGCTGGCTGGCATCGTAGTCGGTGACCGAGTCGATGGCCAGGCCGTCCGGCTGCGCTTCCACGCCCGCGCCCATGCCTCGGTACGCCTGGAGCAGATCGAGCTCGGGCTGCAGCGAGACGCCCTCGCCCTGCAGGTTCGAGGACTCGCTCTGCAGCATCGAGACGAGCTTGGGATAGTCCATGAAGAAGAGGCCCAGCCGGTCGGTGGGGAGCTGTCCGATCACCTGCTGGTAGTCAGCATTCGAATCAATGCTGGGGTCGCGTCCCTGCTCGGTGTCGACGATCTCCTCCAGGTAGCTGGTCGACCCCGCCAGCACCAGCACGTTGTCGACGATCGCGTAGGACACGACCACTCCGCCCGGGTTCTCGGTGACCGCGGTGATGGTCACTCCCTGATAGGCCTGGGTGGTGAAGCTGTGGCTGACGCCGCCGGTGCTGGCCGACTCCGCGCTCTGGTACTTCTGGAGCGCTGACTGGGTCGCGGAGGCGTCGTCGGTGCTCACGTAGACCGCATAGCCGCCGCCGGAGTCACCGCTTGAGAGCACCTCGGGGTCCACGCTCAACCCCACCTGCGGGCCCAGCCAGGGCAGCACGTCGCCGGCGTCGAGCCCGGATCCGCTCAGCGCGTCGTCGATCAGGGAATCCACCCACCGCGCCCGGCTCACCGAGTTGCTGAGGATGGGGAACTTGGCGGCCAGGGCGGAGAGGGTCAGCGCCTGGGTTCCCGATGGCTGGATCTCGGCGTTCACGTAGATCACGCTGCTCTCCGGCACCATCGGGCCGAGGGCGTCGCCGGGGGCGCGCAGCAGGGTGAAGGCGGTCAGCGCCCCCAGGGCAGCTCCGCCGGCCAGCACGAAGCTGGCCAGGCCGACGGCCAGGGAACGGCGCCGCCGCCCGGGCTCGTCGCCGGTCGCCCAGGGCGGGGGCGGGGGGGGCCAATCCGCTGGTGGCTGCTGCATCCGGTCTCCGTCGTGCGCTTGATCGGAGCACCACGATAGGTGCTTTCACGGGGGAGAAGGACCGTCCGTCACCGGGCCTTCACCGGGTGCAGGCGTGGAGCCCCATCGGGCGGCGCTCAGCGGAGGCTGCCGGAGAACTCCCTCTCCACCACCTCGGCCAGGCCGCCGATGAAGGCGGGTGAGGTGTTGGGCATGGCGATTCGCCGGAAGTGCAGGCCGTGCGCCTGCGCCTGCTCGGCGGCGGCGACGTCGATGTCGTACAGGGTCTCGAGGTGATCGGCGACGAACTGCACCGGCGCCACCAGCACCTCGGTGGTCCCGGCGGCGGCCAGCTCGGGGAGGACGTCGAGCAGGTCGGGCTTGAGCCACTCAGCGGGGGTGTGACCCGCGCTCTGCCAGGCGAAGCGCCAGCTCGACTCGGCGAGCTGCAGGCGGCCGGCGACCGCGGTCACGGTCTGGTGCAACTGGTCGACGTAGCCGGGGTCGCGCTCGACCACGCTGCGGGGCAGGCTGTGAGCGGTGAAGACCAGAGAGGTCGTTCCGCGATTCGGAGCCGGTCCCTCGGCCAGCGCCTCGCTCAGCCGCTGGCTCAGGCTCTCGACCCACCCGGGGACGGTGTGCCAGGCCCCGGCCACCGCGATCTCCAGACCCGGATGGCGCTGCCGCGCCCGGTCGACGGCGCGCTCGTATCCCGAGAGGATGAGCGGCGAATACTGGGGCGCGAGGACGATGGCGAGGATGGGTGAGGCACCATCCGCCACCAGCGCGTCGACGGCCCCGTCGATCCAGGGCTCGGAATGCTGCATCCCCACCCGGACACGATGGCTGCCGGCACCGTGGCGCTCGTCGAGCAGGCGCTGCAATGCACCTGCCTGGGCCTCGGTGATGTCGATCAATGGGGACCGCCCGATCCGGCGGAAGCGGCGCTGGAACTCGGCGACCAGGGCCGGGTCCGGGTCTCCGCCGCCGCGCAGGCTGCGCAGGTAGGCGGGGACCTGCTCGGCGGTGACCGCGGAGCCGAAGGTGAGCAGCAGCACGCCGGTGGGGGAGCTCACGGGCGCGCCGTCTCCTCGTGAACCAGCTCGGCGATCCGGCGCAGGGTGGCGGCTTCGGTGTCGGGGAGCACGCCGTGGCCGAGGTTGAAGACGTGGCCGTCGCGGCCGCCGGCCTCGGCGAGGACCCGCCGGGTCTCCCGCTCCACCACCGGCCACGGCGCCAGCGGTATCGCCGGGTCGAGATTGCCCTGAATGCTGTGCCCACGACCGATCCGATCCCAGGCGACGTCGAGCGGCAGACGCCAGTCCACCGAGACCGCCTCGCTGCCGGCGCTCGCCATCTGCTCGAGGAGGTGCGAGCAGCCGGTCCCGAAGTGGATCCGCGGGACCCCGGCGCCCTCGACCCCCGCGAAGATCCGGCGAACGTGGGGGAGGACGCGGGTCTCGTAGTCGCGCCGGCTCAGCGCCCCCACCCAGGAGTTGAAGAGCTGCAGCGCGTCCGCCCCGGCGGCCACCTGGGCCCGCAGGTAGCGGACGGTGACCTCGGCCAGGGTCTCCAGGAGCCGGTCCCACAGCTCGGGATCGCCGTGCATCAGCGCCTTGGTCCGGGGATGGTCGCGCGACGGCCCGCCCTCGATCAGGTACGAGGCGACGGTGAACGGCGCTCCGGCGAAGCCGATGACCGCGGCGCTCCCGCCCAGGGCCTGACCGACCTGTCGGATGGCGGCGAAGAGCTCGGGGGTCGCCTCCTCGGCCGATTCCACCACCCGAAGACGGGCGACGTCTGCGCGGGAACGCACCGGCTGGTGGATGATCGGTCCCACGCCCGGGTCGATGGAGAAGGGCACCCCCATCCCCACCAGCGGAAGCATGATGTCGGCGTACATCACCGCCGCATCCACGGCCAGCTCCTGCACCGGCATCAGGGTCACCTGGGCGCACAGCTCCGGGGTCCGGGTGATGGTCAGGATGTCGTGACGCTCCCTGAGCTCGCGATAGGCGGCCAGGCACCGGCCCGCCTGGCGCATGAACCACACCGGGGTGCGATCCACCGGCTGCCGGCGCAGCGCCGCGACCACACGCTCGCGCCCGGTCAGGGCGGTGATGGTGGGCGGTGCGGGCGGGTTCAATCGACCCCGATGTCGAAGGCGGCCTTCTCGTCGCTGCGTCCGTACGAGCGGATGGCCATGTGCGTGTCGGTGCGGACGATGCCGGGCAGGTTGGCGATGTGCTGGGTGACCAGCGTCGCCAGCTCATCGAGATCCGCCACCCGGACCACCGCGATGAAGTCGGCCGATCCGGTCGTGGTGTAGACCTCGGTGACCCCCGCGGTGTCGGCCAGGGCCTGGCCCAACCGGCTGATCGCCCCCGGCGCGCAGACGATGATGAGAAAGGCGGTGACCATCCGGCGGGATCGTACTGCGCGGCCCTCACCCGACCGGTGCTGTCGCGGCGAGTGACGCCCGCGTGACAGGCCGGGGAGCTGCAGCGCCCGGGGCTCATCATGAGGGCCGAGATGCCTGATCAGCTCGTCTGCACCGGCTGCTGGCGTTGGTACGACGGGCGAACCACCTGTCCTGCATGCAGGCGGCCGCTTGTCGATCCGGTGAGCGGCTCTGCGGTCAGCTCGCCCGGTCCGGCCGCGACGGCTTCGGAGAACTCCCGCCTCGCTCCCCCGGTGGCGGGTGGGCTCGCGGCCGGGCGAGCCGCTGCGCCCGGCGTCCCGCCGGTGCACGGGTATCCCTCGGGGCTGACGGGAGAGCATCTGCAGGTCAGCGACTACCTGGTCCGGAGCGGGGAGGCGCCGCCTGCCGTGCCCGAGGCTCAGCCGCCCGAGGCGGTGCCGGCGCCCCTTGGCGCCGACCGGCCCGCACCGGCTCGCTGGGTGCTCGGCCTCGCCCTCGGATGGCGGGGCGCCTCCCTCCCCAGCGCCGCCGGATGGGCCCGACGGTGGGACGCGGTGGCGCGGGGAGCCGCCCGCTGCGCCCCCGCCCCCGGTGCCAGCTGAGGTGCCCGTGGCCCCGCAGGCGCCGCCGGGGCCGGAGATGGCCCGGTGGCGGATTCGTCCAGCCGAGGACCAGGTCCCGGCCGTTGCGCCGCCGGTGGAGGCTGGGCCCTCCGCCTCTCCCACCTGGGCTCTCCGAGGGTCGCCGAGCGGCGGCGAGAGACCGGGTGCTTCGGTGCCCCCGGTCGGTCCTGGCGGGGCTCCCGGTCCGGCGCCCCGCGTCGGTGCTGGTGGGACTCCCAGCCCGGCGCCTCCGGTGGGCCTCGGGGCGTCTCCGGCCTGGGCTCCCCGGGCGATCGTGCCTGCCGCTGCGCCTCCACCCGGATCACCGATGCCGATGGCAGCGGCCACGATGCCGGCGCCGCCCGCCAACTCGGTGGCTCCCGCCGTGGCGACCGCAGCACCCGCCAGCCTTGTCACCCGGGCTCCAACCCCGACACCGGTGGACCCCTTGCCGCTGTGGCCGGCGCCTCCACCTGCTCCGTTTGCTGGAGCGGATCGATACGCGGGCCAGGTCCCGGCGGCATCCCCGCATCCAGCGGTCTCCGAAGCGTCTCTTTCCCGCTCAGGCCCTCAACTCCTGGTCGGAGCTGCGGCGGGGCTGGTGTGCGGCTTGCTGATCGCCGCCGTCTGGGTGGCCGCCGCCGTGGCCACCGGGCAGGAGCTGGCGCCCGCCGCCCTGCTGGTGGGCGCCGCCGCCGGCCTGGCGATGCGCCGGCTCGGACCGCGAGCCGGCCTGACGGCTGCGCTGGGCTCTGGCCTGGTGGCCATGGTGGCGATCGCCCTGGGGCTCGTCCTCTCCGCACTCGCCGCCTACAGCCACAGCGAGGGCGCCTCGTTCCTGTCGGCGCTGGCCCTGCTCAACCGCTCCTTCGCGACCCAGCTGTGGGCCGAGACCGGCTTGCTCGCAGTGGTGGTTGGCATCGTCGGGGTGGGAGTTGCCGGGATCGCGGTGGTGGTGGGTGGCCCGCCGGATCGGTCCCCGGGCACCGGGCAGCTCACTGCGAAGGGAAGCGGCGCAGGCTGATCCGGCTCGGCGCTATCCTCCGAAGCCTGGATCCGGGCGGGAGTAACTCAACGGTAGAGTGCAACCTTCCCAAGGTTGAAGTTGCGGGTTCGAGCCCCGTCTCCCGCTGTCAGGCTCCTGCTCAAGCCGTGGTGGTCACAAATGGA
Source organism: uncultured bacterium (assembly GCA_963716555.1). Taxonomy (GTDB): domain Bacteria; phylum Chloroflexota; class Dormibacteria; order Aeolococcales; family Aeolococcaceae; genus JAJZNI01. The sequence goes on from CAVQTJ010000018.1 coordinate 380,490, forward strand.
AGCTCTGAAGGTGGGAGCACCGGATTTGGATCGGCGAACGTCGCAACCGTCGCGATGAATGACCGACCGCGCCTTACGGCCCTTGGTGAAGGCGGTGCGGCATTGGCAGCCCGGCCGCGACAAACGCGCGAGTCATCGCCTCAGGCGGAGGGGTCAGTGGCCCGTCGCCTCCAGGTGGCTGGCCGAGGAGCCGCCTGGTCAAGGCCGCGCGCTCCTCGAGGAGCTCATCGAGGATTCTGACGATGTCGGCTGAGGTCGGGGCCACTCCGTTGACGGCCCCCCTGAGTGTCGCTTGCCGCATCAGCTCTTTGATCAGCGCACCGGTCGCACCTTCGATTCGCTCGACAAGCTCGCGCTCTGTCTCCGCATCAAGCACGATCTCGCCGGAGTAGAGCCTGAGGAGCCGCCGGCGACCTTCCTCGTCGGGGAGGGGCAGCTCGAGCGCAAGGTCGACGCGGCCAGGTCGGGCTGCGAGGGCCGGCTCGATCAGGTCGGGCCGGTTGGTGGTGAGGATGACCAGCAGGTCGGAGTCCTCGGCGAGCCCTTCGAGCTGGTTGAGCAGCTCGAACAGGACGCCACCGTGACTGCCCGGCATGGTGCGCTCGGCAGCAACCAGGTCGACGTCCTCGAGCACGACTGTCGCCGGCGCGAGGTCGCGCGCGATGGAGAAAGCCGCTGAGATCTGCCCGAGTGCCTGCCCGGTCAGGAGCACGCTCGTGCGTCCCTCGGTTGCCGACAGCAGGTAGTTGACCGTCAGCGTCTTGCCGGTTCCTGGCGGTCCGTGAAGAAGTACGCCCCGCTTCAGGTGGCGACCCGCGCCGCGCAGCTCATCCGCGTGTTCGGAGATCGAGATCGCGTGCCGCTCGAGGCGCTCGAGGGTGCCTTCGGGGAGCACCACCGCTTCGCGCTCGATCCGCGGGACCGACGGGAACACCACCGAGCCCGACGGGGTCAGCGAGATCACCCGCCCGCGGAACACGTTATGCTCGACCATCGCTTGGCGAAGCGCGCGCAGCAACTCTGGGACTGTCCCTTCGCGAGGCGAGATCCCCTCGAGTTTGACTCCCATTTGACCCATTGGGTGGTGGCCGTCGCCGCCGGTGACAACGAGAGCCACCGGATGGCCGTCAAAGCTGCTGAGGAGAAGAGCGGAGGCGATGCAGCGCACCACCCTGCCGTCGCCAAGCTCGACATCCGCGTACTCCACCGGGACGAGGCCAGGGCGCCGGCCCGGACCCCAGCGAAAAAACAGCTGCTTGAAGGCGCTGTCCCCTGGCCCCACGTGCGGGCTGGCGAACCCGATCGTCTCCCGCTCGGAAAGCACCGCGTCGAGCGCCAGCTGTAGATTCGGACGCTCGGCGACCCCGAACTCCGCCGAGGTCACCGGCAGCTCAACCGGCTCCACGCCGAGGTGTTCGCGAATCCGTGCCTGCAAGATCGGCTCGGGAGCCTCGGCCGCCTCGGTCATCGCCCGCATGAACTCGACGAACGCCTCGGCGAAATCCCCTCCTGGCAGCCTCTGGTCAGTCATAGGCTCAATCCACGCCTCACCGGTCCGGTGCGGCCTACGCGCCGACGGATTGTAGAGGAAAACGGCAAACGCCGGCTGGTCTCTCCGGGGCGGCCACCCGCCCAGGTGCGAGGGTGGGTGCGGGGCTGAACTGGTGATCCGGGCTTTCGCAGGGGGTTGAACTTCGCCCCAATGACCAGTGAGCGGGGTTGCGTTTGTTGGGCGGCCTCCTACGGGGGTGGATCTGAGTTCCTTCAGCCGCCCATCAAGCTTTCTTGATGGCCGCTCGGAGCCAGTGTCGGGGCTCCCTTGCTCGAAGGCTCGGCAGGCCGAAGTTCCGGCCCCTGTCAGACGTGCACGGCGGTTGCCAGGAGACCCGCCCGCACCTGCTCGCGCGACGACCCGACCCGAGGGTATACTAAACCAAATGGCTTTGTATCTGTCCAGCGAAGCAGAGGCCCTGGACCAGGTGTTCCAGGCCCTGGCCGACCCGACGCGCCGTGCGATCCTGACCCGGCTGGCGGACGGGGAGGCCTCGGTGTCCGAGCTGGCCAAGCCCTTCCCCCTCTCGCTCCCCGGGGTGACCAAACACCTCCATGTCCTCGAACGTGCCGGTCTTCTCAACTGTCAGAAGCGTGGACGTGTGCGGCACTGCCGGCTGGTTGCCACCCGGATGGGGGCGGCCGCGGAATGGCTGGAGGGCTATCGCAGCTTCTGGGACACTCGGTTGAGCTCTCTGAACGACTTCTTCTCATCACAGAAGGGGATCCCATGACCGATGCCAGAAGCGACGATGCCGAGGTTCGCGTCGCCCGGATGATCGATGCCCCCCGGGAACGGGTTTACGAGGCCTGGACCACTCCGTCACTGCTGCGTCAGTGGTGGGGGCCGGGCGGGTTCACCTGCCCCGAGGCCGAGGTCGACCTGCAACCCGGGGGCCGCTACCGGCTGGTCATGCAACCCCCGGGCGGCGAGCGGATGATCGTCACGGGGATTTATCACGAGATCGTGGCGCCATCGCTTCTCGTGTACACATGGCAGTGGGAAGCTGGGCCGGAGGATCCGGGTCACGAGTCATTGGTCACTGTGGAATTTCGCGATCATGGCGAGCGGACCGAGGTCATCGTGAGCCACGGCCAATTCCCGGCGGCCCATGACCTCTCCCCCTACCGGACCGGGTGGGAGGAAGGTCTCGGCAAGCTCGATCTGCACGCGAGCGGGAGAGCCGCCCATGCTTGAGGCCGCGAACAGGGTTGTGATCGCCCGCCCAACCCGAGATGTCTTTGCGCTTCTGGCCAACAGCGAGAACGACCCGCAATGGCGGCGGGGCGTCGTGGAGATCAAGCGCATGTCGGGTGAGGGAGCGGGTGCCCGCTACCACCAGGTGGTGCGGGGACCGGCTGGGCGGTCGGTCGTCGCGGATATCGAGATCACCGACTACCGTCAAGACCAGTTGATCGGGTTCAGAACGCTCACCGGACCAGTGCGGCCCGTGGGTCGCTACGAGCTGTCGCCGGATGGATTGGGAACCGCGGTGAGCTTCACGTTGACCGCCGAGTTGGGAGGTCTCAAGCGTCTCATCATGGGGCGTGTGGTGCGCAGAACAATGGAGGCCGAGGTCGGTGCGCTGGGGGAGTTGAAGCGGATTCTTGAAAGCGGGGGCGCCTAAGCAGCTTCCCGCGGGTTCCATCCGGCCGGTCACGGCACAGCCCACCGCCCCGGATCTCCCTGGTCGAGCGACACCAGGTGATGTATAATGATGGCGTGCATCGAACTCAAATCTACCTTGATGACGAGGAGGTGGCCCTCCTGGTGGAGGCGGCCAGGAGCTCCGGCGCCTCACGCTCCGAGCTTCTCAGAAGGGCCGTCCGCGCTCAGTACGGGAAGTCCGCTCCCGAACGGCGTCTGGCCGCCCTGCGTGCATCGGCGGGCGTCTGGCGAGGCCTGCTCGGTACCGGCGCTGACTATGTTGACGAGCTTCGGCCGGACTTGGCCGAGCGGCTGGCGCAGGTCGGCCTCGGGTGAAGCTGCTGGACACGTCGGTGGCAGTCGACCACCTGCGCGGCCATGCGGCGGCGACGTCGCTGCTGGAGGGTCTGGTGGGGTCTGGCGAAGCCGTCGCTGGCAGCGAACTGACCCGATTTGAGCTGCTGGCGGGTGTCCACCCGCGTGAGGTCGAGTTACTCGAGACCTTCTTCGCCGCCATCGAGTGGGTCCCGGTGACCGAGGAGGTCGCCCGCCGGGCAGGGGACTACGCAAGGGTGTATCGCGGCAGTCATCAGGGCATAGGGGTCGTGGACTATGTCGTCGCCGGCACGGTCAGCGCGCTGGGCGCCGAGCTCGTCACCATGAACGTCCGTCACTTCCCGATGTTCGACCATCTTCGTCCGCCCTATCAGTACGCGGAGGATCCACGTCATCGCGGTGGGGGGTGAGCGGAGCCTGGATGCGCGTGCTGCGAACCCTCGGGTCGGCCGCGCATGGACGCATCACCCGCCCCCCGGGCACAGCGTGACCGTGACCGGCGGTCAGTCGGCCAACGGTCTGAACGGCATCACCGCCCAGGCCGGTGAGTGGTCATCCGGAGCTCCGGCAAAGGTTCGCCAGCTGCTGGGGTACTGACCCGGTAGACGGCCTGTGCAGCACCGGATGGAACGCTTCCGGCCAGGGGGCGCCGGTGAGAATGCCGTCCCCTGGCCCCCCCGGCGACCCCGTCAGCAGAGGGAGACTGTGATGACAGAGCTGGTCTCCTCCCCCTTGGTCGTCAGCCGGACGGCAGGCCGAAGCTCCAGACGGCGAGCTCCAGACCCCAGCGCTCAGCCCATTGGAGGACATCCTGCAGCGGATGCACCCGGACCAGCCCGTCCTCGTCCCAGTTGGAGTCGATGACCTCGGTGTCGGTCGTGTAGGCACCGAGCAGGACTGCGGTGTGCTGGTGGTCGCTCGCGCCACCGAACCACGGTGTCGCAGAGGTCGATGGCGAGAGCGGCGAGAGCTGGATGATGTCGCCGCGCTGGGCGGCGCTCAGCGCAGCCTCAGGGCCGCCCGATGTGGCGACCCCGACCAGCTGCGCCCCCGCCGCCGCGTAGACGGCGTAGTAGCCGTTGGCATCCGCGCCTTCGAAGGTGTGGGACAGTCCGTGCTCCGCGTAGGTGCCGTCGACGACCTGCTCGGCAAAGATGATGCACTGGCCCCCGGTGGTCCCGGTCGCGTAGTGGCTCACCGCGTAATCGGCGATTGCCGAGGTTGGGAAGCCGGCACCGGCATAGGCGGCGCTGATCCCGGTCACGGTCAGTCCGGCGACGGCGACACCGCAGGCCAGGGCCACCACCCGAGGTCCGGTGGAGAGCTTGGGGGGGCCGGGGATCATCTCCATGGACGTGCTCCTGCTTGGGGGCCGGGCATCGGCGTTGATACTAATCAGAGTATTTGTGAACACGCTAACACAGATCAAGATAGAGGGCGCAGCGAGAAGGGAAGGTCTCCCAGGATCGGGCGCCCTAGAATTCCCCCGTGGACGCACGATTCGCCGCATTCGTTGCCATCTCGGCGCTGCTGATCGTCAGTCCCGGTCCGGACATGGCGATGGTCACCCGCAACGCGCTGCGCTTCGGGCGGCACGCGGCACTGCTGACCGGATACGGGGTGGCCACCGGCATCGCCATCTGGGGCCTGGCCTCGTTCCTGGGGCTGGCCGTGCTCCTCGAGAGCTCAGCGGTCGCCTTCACGGTCCTCAAGCTGGTGGGCGCGGCCTACCTGGTGGTGCTCGGCACGATCGCGCTGGTGCGCCGTCCCCACCGGAGTGGTGCGGCGACCGACGCCGCCGACATCGAGCGCGGGGCGCCGGCCGGCCGCGACCGCACCGCCTTCGCCCAGGGGCTGCTCGGCAACCTGCTGAACCCCAAGGCCGGGATCATCTTCGTGACCGTGCTTCCCCAGTTCATCAGGCCCGGTGACAGTCCGCTGCGGCTCCTGCTCATGCTCGCCACCTTCGAGGCCATCCTGCTCGGCTGGCTGACGCTCTACGGATATCTCGTGGTCCGCACCTCGCGGGGTCGGGCCGGCGTGCGCATCCGCGGAGTCCTCAACCGGGTGACCGGCCTCGTGCTCATCGGGCTCGGAGTCCGCCTCGCCATCGAGCGCAGCTGAGGAGTCGCAGCGCGGTCCTTCCCTGGCGATCAGGCCCGCTGCAGCAGCTTCTCAGGATCCGGCCACACGCAGCGAAGCACCGCGGGACGTGTCGCGGAAGGGCCCTCGCTTCGGACCCGTCCTGCCAGGGCTGGGCGTGAAGGGCTTGTCCTGACTAGACTGGGGAACCATGGCCAAGCGCTACGCCCGCCCCGAGCAGGTCACCGATCCGAGCGTTCGATACATCGCCACCATCGCCACCGACCGCGGCGACATCGAGGTCGCCCTCGACGCCAAGCGCGCTCCGAAGACGGTGAACAACTTCGTCTTCCTCGCCGGCGAGGGCTTCTACGACGGCCTCACCTTCCACCGCGTGGTGAACGGCTTCGTGATCCAGGGCGGCTGCCCGGAGGGCACCGGCCGCGGTGGACCTGGCTATTCCTTCGAGGACGAGCCGGTCCAGGGTGACTACATCCCCGGCTCGCTGGCCATGGCCAACTCCGGGCCCAACACCAACGGCTCGCAGTTCTTCATCTCGACGGTGGACAACCGGCGCAGCCTGACTCGCTCCTACAACCTCTTCGGCCAGGTGGTGAAGGGCATGGAGGTGGTCACCGCCATCCGCCAGGGCGACGTGATGCGCTCCGTGAAGGTCCGTCCCGAGGCGACCTGACCCGGCGGAGGGATGCCGTCAGCTCTCTGACCGGCCCTTCCCGCCCAGGTCATCGGCGATGAGGCTGAGGCCGATACCGAGCATCCACACATCCTTGCTGACCGCGGTGCCGGCCGGGGTCGGCCAGATGCTGCCCGGCTGGCGCAGCGTCGGGGTCCGCCAGTACATGGTGAGCAGGGTCCCGGAGAAGGCGGTGAGCGCCGCCCCCGCCAAACGGTTGCGCACCAGCGGGTTCAGCAGGCTCGCACCCACGATCACCTCGGTCACGGAGAGCAGCTTGATGAACACAGCCGGCGGGATGGGCTTCAGGAACGGGAAGGCGCCGGCGGCCATGCCGTGGGTGCCGGCGGCGCGCTCGGGAGGCGCGTTCCATTTCCCCACTCCCGCATGGAGGATGAAGGCCCCGGTGGCCAGACGGCCGGGGATGCTGTGGATCGACAGACGGCTCATGCTCGTTGCCTCCCTGCGGGTTCAGGGTTGGTGCTTCCTCGCTTGCGCTGGTCGGTCAGGCGCCAACGCTCTGTAGAGTCGAGGACATCCGCTCGACTGGCCGGTGGAGAAGGGAGCAGGCCACGCCCAGCCGGACCGAACCGATCGACGCTCGTGAGCGCCGCGAGCTCTGCGACCTGCTGCTGGAGCTGGGTCCGGATGCCCCAACCCTCTGCGAGGGATGGACGACCGCCGACCTCGCCGCCCACCTGGTGATTCGAGAGCACTTCGGCCGCTGGTCCGACAGACGGATGGCGGCCGAGCAGGCCGAGGGGTGGCCGGCGCTGGTCGCCCGGCTGCGTCGCGGGGCGCCGCTGATCCCCTGGCGCATTCCCGGTGCACGGACCCTGCTCAACGGAGTCGAGTACTACATCCATCACGAGGACGTGCGCCGGGCCAACGGGCGCGGCCCGCGCACCGGAATCGACGACCTGGAGCGACTCGCCTGGCGCACGAGCGGATTTCTCGGACGCCGGCTGGCTCGCCGGCTGCGTCCCGTCGGGCTCGACCTGGTGCGCCCCGATGGCACCCACCGTCGCCTCGGGGGGGTGGCCACGGCCACCCTGACCGGTCCGGCCACCGAGCTGCTCCTGTTCCTCAGCGGCCGCCGATCGGCGGCCGAGGTGACGGTTGCGGGGAGCGACGCCGCGCTGGCCGCGATCGCGCGAGCCCAGATGAGCCTCTGAGGCACGGGGCGCTTCGACTCCGGCCTCACTCGCCGCACCTGGCGCAGCGCTCACCCTGGCGATGCCGGGTCGGGCTCGCCGGCCACGTGGGTTGCGAAGAACTCGAGGGTGCGGCGCCATGCGTCCGCCGAGGCGGCGGCGTCGTACGAGCCGCGCTGGTCGTTGAAGAAGGAGTGCCGCGCCTGCGGGTAGATCTTGATGTCGTGGGGCACTCCGATCCGGTCGAGATGCTGATCGAGACGGCGCCCGGAGCGCGCGGTGAAGTCGCGACCGGGGTAGCTGCCCACCACCGGGCACATCCGGCGGACCGCCTCCAATGGGCGGGGATTGACCCCGTAGAAGGGCGCGATGGCGCGCAGCCGCTGGTCACGGCGGGCCCAGGCGATGGCCAGACCGCCGCCCATGCAGAAGCCGATGGCCCCGACCCGGTCGGGGTCAACCTGCGGTTGCGCCATCAGGAATGCCAGGGCCGCGGAGAGGTCGGGGAGGTAGGTGTCTCGTCCCGCGATCAGCCCGGCCATGTAACGGGCCATGCACACGACCCGGTTGCGATCGTCGAAGAGGTCCACGGCGAGGGCCGCATATCCCTCGCTCGCGAACCGCCGACTGACGTCACGGATCTGATCGTTGAGCCCGTAGGCCTCGTGGATGACCACCAGCCCGGGATGCGCTCCCTCGCCCTCGGGGACGGCCAGGTAGCCGCGCCGGGTCACGCCGGCGGCGGCGAAGGTCACCGCGCGAGCCGTCATCGCTGCTGGGCGCAGAGGAGCTGGCCCACGTCGGCCTCAGACGTCCACCGGCATCAGGACGGCGCCGCCGCGCTCTGCGGCTCCGGTTGCCCGGCGGTGGTCCCGGCGAAGCCGAGGTTCTCCTCGATGCCCTCGAGCGGAGCAGCGTTGCGGGTCCGCAGCGGAACCTGAGGGAGCTTCCACACCAGGATCAGGGCGATGACTGCGATGGGGACGCCGGCAAGGAAGACGGGCCCGATCGACTGGGCAAAGGCGTGAACCACGGCGCTGTGGATGGGCGCGGGCAGCGCCGCCAGGGCCTGGGGGCTGGCGTTGCCGGCTCCCCCCGCGAGCCCGGCCCGCACGCTGGCGGGGAGGGCCACCCGGGCCAGGTTGCCGGCCAGCAGGTTGCTGAAGATGGCACCGAAGATCGGCAGTCCGATCGAGCCGCCCATGGAGCGGAAGAAGGTGGCGGTCGAGGTGGCCGTTCCCAGGTCCTTCTGGGACACCGAGTTCTGGGCCAGCAGCACCAGCACCTGCATCACGCCGCCGATGCCCAGTCCCACGATCACCATGTAGGCGGCGGTCACCGGTGCGGGCGTGGAAGCTCCCATGGTCGAGAGCAGGAACAGCCCGACGGTCATCACCGACGTGCCCAGGATCGGCCAGATCCGGTACCTGCCGGTGCGGCTGATCATCTGGCCGCTCACAGTCAATGTGACCAGCATCCCGGCCATCATCGGCACCAGCAGGAGGCCGGAGTTGGTGGCCCCGTCCCCCTTGACGATCTGCAGGTACTGAGGCAGGAAGATGATGGAGCCGAACATCGCCAGGCCGACGATGAAACCGACCGCGTTCACCAGGGTGAACACCGAGTTGCGGAACAGCCAGAGGGGGAGGATCGGCTCGGCGGCGCTGCGCTCGACCATCCCGAAGGCGCCCAGGAGAACCAGCCCCGCACCACCCAGGGCGAAGGTCTGCCACGAGCCCCACGGGTACTCGGTCCCACCCCAGGTGGTGAGCAGGACGATGCAGGTCACCCCGGCGGCGAGCAGCGCGGCCCCCGCGTAGTCGAGGCGGTGCTGGCGGCGCTGGGTTGGCAGGTGGAGGGCGATCTGGGTCATCACCAGGGCCAGGGCCCCGAGCGGGACGTTGACGTAGAAGACCCACCGCCAGCTGGCGTGGTCGACGAAGAAGCCGCCGAGCAGGGGACCCGCAACCGTGGCCACCGCGAAGGCACCGCCGAAGTAGCCCATGTAGCGGCCCCTCTCACGGGGGGAGACGAGGTCGCCGATGATCGCCTGGGCGCCGACCATCAGGCCCCCGGCACCGATTCCCTGCAGGCCGCGGAAGGCGATCAGCTGGTCCATGTTCTGGGCGAGACCGCAGAGCATGGAGCCGACCAGGAAGATGACGATCGAGGCTTGGAAGATGCGCTGGCGGCCGAACATGTCGCCGATTTTTCCGTAGAGGGGCGTGCTGATCGTGGAGGTCAGCAGGTAGGCGGTCACCACCCAGGAGAGCTCGGTGAGCCCACCCAGGTCGCCGACGATGGTCGGCAGCGCGGTGGAGACGATGGTCTGGTCCAGCGCGGCCAGGAGCATCGCCAGCATCAGGGCGGTGAAGACCACCGGCAGGTTCGGCGATCCAACCCCGGTTCGCGCCCTCGAGCTCATCACGCCACCTCGGCGGGCACCGCGATGGGACGGGCCACCCGGGCAAGCAGCTCGACCAGGGTCTCCAGCTCCTCGTCGGAGAGCACCGCGGTCATTCCCTCCAGGTGCTCCATGCCCAGCCGGGTGAGCTCCCCGCAGCGCTGCTCGGCGGCATGAGAGAGCCGGACCCTGACCACCCGCCGGTCGTCGCCGTCGCGAAGACGCTCGACCATGTCCATCCGAACCAGCCGCTCAACGAGCTGGGTGGCGGTGGCGGCGGTGGACGAGTGCGCCGCGGCGAGCTCGCCCATGGTCAGCCCCTCGGGGTTCGCCTGGAGGAGGGTGAGGATCTCGAACTGAGATGCGGTGAGCTCCCCAGAGGTTTCCTGGAGCCTGGCTCGGATCTCGGGTGGCAGGGTCGAGCGGAACCGCGCCCGGAGCACCGGCTGGAGGCCGATGAAGCGGTGGAGGAGGGCCTTGCGGTGGGAGGTGTGGTTCATGGAGCCTTTGTCAGTCAAATAGTTTGATCGGCAAAGTATATCCAACCCCCACCCCGCCGGCAACCCCTCAGGCCATCGCGGTCAGCGCCTTCTCGATTCCCGTGAGCTCGCCGGCACTGGTGGCGGTGGCATCGGCGGCGATCACCACGAGCTCCCCGCGGGCGGTGTCGTCGACGCAGTACACGGTGCCCTTGTCCGCCAGCTGCTTGGAGGAGTTGTAGTCGGCGAAGTCCTGGGCCAGCGTCGGGTAGCTGGCGATCACCAGGTCGCGGGTCTGGCTCCAGGTGATGGTGCCGCCGCTGCCGTCAGCCGCCGTCGAGCTCATCAGCCCCAGGAGCTCGGTGGCAGATTGGCCGGCGTCGGTGGAGGCCACGCTCACGATCGCCAGGGCCGTGCTGCCGTGTTCGACCGAGAGCTCCACGCTCACCGGGCCGCCCACCTGGGAGACCTCGTTGGCGATGCCGTCTCCGTACTGGTCGCCGTCCGGAGCCCAGGAGCCGGGGAGCGCCAGGGTCGCGTTGCCGAAGGCGGCGACCTGGAAGGGCGAGGTCGGGGCGGATGCGCCCGCCGACCCCGTGCCCGCCGACACCAGCTGGCCGCCGGGCCCGATCACCTTGCCCGATGAGTAGAGCGCCCACACCCCGAGGCCGGAACCGACCAGCACCGCTGCCACCAGCAGCGTGGTCACGGCCCCGCTGAGGACGCCGCCGGCCCGGGGCAGCCGGGGTCGGTAGGGTTCGCCGGGCACGCCGCTCGGCGGGACCGCCAGGTACGGCGACCCGCAGCCCGGGCAGTTGCCCTGCTTTGACGACGCCAGACGGCAGCTCGGGCACCAGTGCCACGGCGCCGGGTTGGGAGAAGGGGCCTCGTCACTCTCCATGGCCGTCTCCCCCGGCGGAACCGTCTCCCCCGGCATGGCCTGCTCCCCCGGCATGACCGTTTCCATCGGCGTTCACGCCCCCGCTCGGGTAGCCGTTGCCACCCGAATGCCCGTTCATCACCGGGAGCTGTGGAAGGGTGCGCGGCTTCTCGTCGATAGCCCCGATCTCCCACAGCACGTGGCGGAACTCGTCGCCGCTCACCTCGCCCCTGTCCATGACCGCCCGGCAGACCGCCTCGACCGCGTCCCGCCGGCTCTCCAGCAGGGCCCGCACCTCGGTCTTGCACTCCTGAAGGATGCGATCGGCCTCGCCACGCAGCTCGGGATCGGCGAGCAGGGTGCTGAAGTCGTCGCCGATGGCCCGCCCCTGCAGCGACGCCATCGAGACCAGCTGGGATCCCATGCCGGTGTGAGCCAGCATGCGGACCACCTGATGGGTGGCGTTGGAGAGGTCTCCGGCGGTGCCCTCCGTCGATTCACCCAACCAGATCTCCTCGGCCACCATGCCCGCCAGCGAGACCTTGATGTTGACCAGGACCTCGCTGCGCCGGCCGGCGTGGCGCTCCTCGTCCTCCTGCGAATGGACCAGGCCCAGGACGCCGCCTCGCTTGCGGATGGAGATCACCTCCACCGGCATCCACGGGCGCATGAAATACGCCGCGACCGCGTGCCCGCTCTCGTGGATGGCGGTTGCGTACTTCTCGCGGTCGCTGTACACCGTCGGCTCGGCGAGGCCGATCTCGTCGGTGAGCTTCGCTTTCCAGATGTCGTCGTAGCGCAGGGATTCGCGTCCGTCCTGGAGGGCAAAGATGATGCCCTCGTTGATCAGGCTCTTGATCCGTGCTCCGGAATACCCCGCGGTGGCCCGGGCCACGCGGTCGATGTCGATCGGCTCGTGGGCCACGGTGTTGAGGTAGTAGGCGGCGATGTCCTTGCGCCCGGTCTCATCGGGCAGACCGACATGGATCTTGCGGTCGAAGCGTCCCGGGCGCAGCAGCGCCGGGTCGAGGCTGGCCGCCCGGTTGGTGGCGCCGATGACCAGCAGGTTGGAGAGTCGCACCGCCCCGGGGCGGAGATGCAGGGTGCGCCGCAGGAAGCGCCGGTGGCGGGGGAGCTGTTCGATCCCGTCGATCTGGGTGAGCAGCATGTTGACCATGCCGGCGCCGCCGCCCATGAACATTCCACCCATCATCTGGGGGTCGGTGATGCCCCGGCCGTCGATGCTGCGCTTCACCGAGACACCGCCTCGGCCCTCGCCGATCGAGTCCAGCTCATCGATGAAGATCACGCAGCCGCCCCATTTGCTGGAGAGCAGCCGCGCCTTGCGGAACATCATCTTGACCCGGAACTGGGGAATGCCCATGAACATGTTGGCGAAACCGGCTCCGCTCGCGTACATGAAGGGCACCCCGGTCTCGCCGGCGATGGCCTTGGCCAGCAGGGTCTTTCCGGTGCCCGGCGGACCCTCGAAGAGGATGCCGTGAGGCGGGTAGGCGCCCACTCGGCGGAACTGCTTGTAGCCCTGGAAGAGCTGCATCACCTCCTGGGTGGCGTTGACCACGTGGGGCATGCCCCGGACGTCATTGAAACCGGTGCTGAACTCGCCAGGCAGGATGGTGTAGCTGACGCCCTTGCTCAGGAACCAGAAGATGGCGACGAACATCATCAGGTTGGCGCCGATCAGGAAGACGCCGTAGAGCATCAGCGGAAAGACGGTGCGCAGGATCTGGGGGAGCACCGTCCCGATGTTTCGGGTGGCGGTCCCCGGGTCGACGCTCTGCGGGGTCGCCCCGGAGTTGGTCAGGTCGGCCCCGACCATCCAGGCCAGGAGCAGGTAGACGGCGTAGAGGATGACCAGCGCGGTGAAGGTCAGCCGCAGCGCCCGCCGGTGGCGCACCAGCGCCACCGCCAGGTTGGATCGCCGGCGGGGCGGGCTCCCAAAGCTCACGGGTCGACTCCCAGGTGTCCGCCGGCGGGCGGCAGGCTCTGATTCACCGATGGCGCCGCAGGGCTCTCTGCTGTTGACATCGTAAGGCGTTTGCCTGCGTTGGACCAGGGACCGAGCTGGGGTATCGAGGGCAACCCGCAGTCCGGCGGCCGCAGCGCCGGCTGAGGGTGGAGGGGCCGGGACCCCGGGCCGTATTGCGGACCGCCCAGGGGTGATGGGGCGAGCCATGATGCCCTCGTGCCCAAGGACAGGCGTGGCAGCGGCGGGACTCACCCGGCTCGCGGCGACACCGCACGCAGCGGAGGCCGGCTGACGTCGGCGCTCCAATGGCGGGTGCTCCCCTCCCCCCAACGCCGCACCATCATCGGCGTGGTGGCTGGCGGCACGGGGCTGGCCGCCTCGTCGCTGATCGGCGCGGTGATTCCCAACGGCCAGCCGCTGATCACGTCGGTGGGCGACGAGGTGGTTTCGCTGACGCCGGCGGGGGTCCGGCAGGCGGCCATCGGCGTCCTCGGGACCGCCGACAAACCGGTCATCCTGCTCTCGGTCGGCGTCCTGACCCTGGTGATCGCGGGGCTGCTGGGCCTGGCCGCGCGTCACGACCGGCTGCCGCTCGCACTCGGTGGCGGAGTCATGATCGTGATCGGCCTCGCCGCCACCATCGACAGCGCCCCGGCAGCCATCCCCGCCGCGGTCCTGGCCGCAATCGGGGCGGTGATCGCCGCCGCCTGGACCGTGGAGCGGCTCAGCCGTCCCGAACCTCAGGGGGCGCCGGCCCGGCCGGAGCGGGTGCGCCGGACCCTCCACACCCCGCCCCGGTCGTGGGCCGAGAAGGAGATCACCCGCCGCCAATTTGCCCTCCTGGCCGCGGTGGTTGCCGGAGCGGCGGCGGTCGGCCAGGGCATCGCCTCGCTGATCACCTCGATGAGCTCGACGGCGGTCCAAGCCATGCGGGCCACCATCCATCTCCCCAAGGTCGCCGACCCGCTGCCGCCAGTCCCCGCCGCCGACAGCTTCAACGTCCCCGGGCTCTCCCCCCTGGTCACCGAGAACGACAACTTCTACCGCGTCGACACCGAGTTCGTGCCCCCAGCCGTCGATGTGACCACCTGGAACCTCACCATCCAGGGGATGGTGCGCAAGCCCATCACCCTCACCTACGACCAGCTGATGAAGATTCCCCAGGTGCAGGCGGACATCACGCTCTGCTGCGTCAGCAACGACGTCGGCTCCGACCTGATCAGCAACGCCCGCTGGCAGGGTGTGCCACTCGCCAAGCTGCTGGACATGGCCGGCGTCCTCCCCGGCGCCGACCAGGTCGTCGGCATCTCGGTGGACGGTTTCTCCGCCGGCTTTCCCACGCAGCTGGCCCTGGACGGCAGGATGGCCCTGGTGGCGGTGGGGATGAACGGCCAGCCGCTCCCCATCGACCACGGCTTCCCCGCGCGGCTGGTGGTGCCCGGCCTCTACGGATACGTGTCCGCGACCAAGTGGCTCACCGAGATCCAGCTCACCACCCTCTCGTCCTACGACGCGTATTGGGTGCAGCGCGGCTGGGCCCAGCAGGGCGTGATCGTCACCGAGTCGCGCATCGACGTCCCCCAGGGCGGCGCGAACGTCAAGGCCGGCAGCGTGATCGTCGCCGGCGTCGCCTGGGCCCAGCACCGCGGGATCAGCGCAGTGCAGGTGCGCGTCGATTCCGGGCCCTGGCTCGATGCCCAGCTGGCGGGTGAATTGAGCATCGACACCTGGCGGCAGTGGCGCCTGGCCTGGCAGGCGACGGCGGGCACGCACACGCTCGAGGTGAGGGCCGCGGACGACACCGGCACCTTCCAGGTCTCCCGGTTCACCTACCCGTTCCCTGGGGGTGCGACCGGTTACGACCAGATCCAGGTGACCGTGGCCTGAGGACCGGGGCCCCGCAGCGACGCCTGCGGCGGGCACACCTGTGTCCCAGGCCGCCCGAATACACGAATACGCGAATACGCGAATACACGAATACGTGCCCAGGAAGCAACTCCCTCGGCCCCCCAACCGGGTGCCACCCGCGAGCACGGCGGCCGGGCACCCCGGGGGCACCTTCCGCAGGGTCGAACGGCGGCCGGAGCGGGGCGATCCGGCCCTGGCGGGTTCACCGCGCTGATGCCATCGTCAAAGGGCGATGAGCGGCCACCAGCAGGTTCTGATCCTCGGTGGCGGCACCGGGGGGACGGTCACCGCCAACCGCCTGCGCCGGGTACTGCCAGAGTCGATCGGCATCACCGTGGTCGACGGCAATGACGATCACGTCTATCAGCCGGGCCTGCTCTTCGTCCCCTTCGGGTTGACCGAGGGCCACGACCTGGTGCGCCCGCGCGGCGAGCAGCTGCACCACGGCATCGATTACCTGCAGGGCACGGTCGAGAGTGTGGACGTGCGCGCCAACCGAGTTCATTTCGAGGGCGGTCGGACCGCGGCGTACGACGTGCTGGTGGTCGCCACCGGCGCGGTGCTCATGCCCGGGGAGACCGAGGGCCTCGACGGTCCGGGCTGGGGGAGCAAGGTGTTCACCTTCTACTCCCTGGAGGGAGCGCGCGCCCTCCAGGCCGCGCTGGCCCGGTTCAGCGCCGGCCGGATCGTCGTCAACGTCGTCGACATGCCCATCAAGTGCCCGGTGGCCCCGCTCGAGTTCTGCTTCCTTGCCGACTGGTTCTTCCACGAGAAGGGCACCCGCGCCGATGTGGAGCTCACCTACGTCACGCCTCTCGACGGCGCCTTCACCAAGCCGGTCGCCGCCCAGCGGCTGGGGGAGCTCCTGGCCAAGAAGGGGGTGAAGGTCGTCACCGAGTTCAACACCGGGAGCGTCGACGGTGAGGCCGGGGAGCTGACGTCATACGACGGCCGGGTCGTGCCCTTCGACCTCGCGGTGGTGGTGCCGCTCCACGCTGGTGCCGAGTTTGTCAGCCGCTCCCCGGGTCTCGGCGACGAGCTGAACTTCATCCCCACCGACGAGCACACCCTCCAGTCCGCGGCGGCAGCCAACATCTTCGCCATCGGTGATGCCGCCGGGCTCCCGGTGTCGAAGGCCGGATCGGTGACCCACTTCGAGAGCGAAGTGCTGGCTGAGAACATCCGGCGATTTCTCGCCGGTGAGGAGCTGGACGCCGGCTATGACGGCCACGCCAACTGCTTCATCGAGACCGGTTTCGGCAAAGCGGTGCTCATCGATTTCAACTATGACACCGAGCCCTTGCCAGGACACTTCCCCACCCGACTTGGGCTCCCTTTGTTGAAGGAATCCCACCTCAACCATCTCGGCAAGCTGATGTTCCAGTGGTTCTACTGGCACGCTCTGCTGCCGGGACGTTCGCTTCCCGGGGTCACGTCCGAGATGCCGACGGCCGGGAAGCACACCGTCGCTGTGTCCTGAGGAGATGATCATGGCAGTTGCCGGCATCCGTGTCGCTGACGTGGCGCGCAATGACGAGGGCTTCTTCGTGGACCCGTCGCAGTGGTCCGAGGAGATGGTGCCCGACCTCGCTGCCGAGGAGGGCATCGGGGAGTTGACCGAGCGCCATTGGCAGGTCATCCGCTTCATGCGCCGCGAGTACCTGGAGAAGGGAGCCGGACCGACGGTCCGGGTTCTCGGCAAGACCTCCGGCGTGGCCATCAAAGAGCTGTACGAGCTGTTTCCCAAGGGTCCGGCCAAGGTCGCCGCACGCATCGCCGGTATCCCCAAGCCGCGCGGCTGCATCTGATGAGGAGAACCTGACCATGGCCACCATGACCATCGAGGCCAAAGTTGCTGCCAAGGAATTCATGCCGGCGACCATCGAGAAGGTGTCGATCATCATCTCCAAGGGCTCCCTGGATGGCGTCTACCCGGGTCTGATCATGGCCAACGGCGCCCGCGCCGAGGGTATCGAGGCCAATCTCTTCTTCACCTTCTTCGGGCTCGACGCCATCCACAAGGCACGGCACGAGCACATCAAGATCGCCACCGTGGGAAACCCGGGGCTGCACCTCTCCACCTGGCTCGGCGGCATTCCCGGCATGTCGAGCGTGATGACCCATTACCTGTCGTCGAAGATGGAGAAGCTCGACATCCCCTCGATTCCCGAGTTCGTCGAGATGATCGCCGACACCGGTTGCGGGCTCTACGCCTGCAGGGCGTCGGTGGACCTGTTCGGGCTGACCAGGGAGGACTTCATCCCCCAGGTTCAGGACATCATCACCGTCGGCGAGTTCTACGAGAAGGCGGCGGGCGGGCAGATCATCTTCACGTGAGCGCAGCATGGAGCTGACCGTCGACAGCCTGGGTGGCGACCGCCATCGGATCCGGGTGCGCGGCCACGAGCTGATCGTTGACCAGCCGCGGGAGTCCGGGGGCGAGGATGCCGGACCGACTCCGGTGGATCTCTTCGTCGCCTCCCTGGCCGCGTGCGTCGCCCACTACGCGCGTCGCGGTCTCGGCCGTGGTGGTGCGGGACCGGGGGTGCGCTGCAGCTGGGCGATGAGCGAGGAACCGCCCTGGCGGGTCGCGGCGATCAGCGTGGAGGTCATGCTTCCGCCGGGGACGACCGAGCAACGCGTGGCCGCTGTCCGCAGGGCCGTGGCCCACTGCACGGTGCGGGCCTCGCTGGCCGATCCGCCGTCGGTATCGGTTCGCACCGCGGTCGCGCCCAACTCCCGGCCGGCAGGGATCCCTCAGCCCGCTGCCGCCAGACCGTCCGCGGTCTGAGCCGCTCAGGGCGGCGCCAGCACCCGCCGGTTGCGGGGTGCCACCCGCTCACCGTCGCCGGACCGTGACTCACGCCGAAGCCCCAACCCGATAAGCTTCATGAACCTAACAATCAGGAGACTTCATGACAGCCCACGCCTCCTCCCCGGGCCGGGCCATACCCCGGGCGGAATTGCTGGAGCGCCTGATCGCGGTTCAGGGGCCGCTGCGGCAGCGCTTTCGGGCCACCTTCCCTGCCGAGGCCAGGGCCCGGCTGCAGGAGGCCATGGAGCAGGTGACCGCTCCCCAGGTCGAGGCTCTGATGTTGCTGCGGGAGCATCCCGCGGGGTTGAGCATGCACGAGCTGGCCGCGGCGCAGGGTTCGACACCGAGCTCGGCCACCCAGATGGTGGACCGATTGATCCGCCTGGGGATGGTGGAGCGCCTCCGCGAGCAGGGCGACCGCCGAGTGGTCCGCGTCCAGCTCTCGGCGTCGTCGCTGGAGCGCTTCCAGGAAGTGATGGTGGCCCGGGTGCGCGCCGTGGAGGGGGTCACCACCTCGCTCAGCGATGGTGAGCTGGAGACCCTGGTCGGGTTGCTGGAGAAGCTGGCCAGGTGAGCCGCCTCTTCTCCCTCCTCGGCCGCTTCGATGTCCGCTTCCGCTACCCGATCGTCCTGGTATGGGTGGTGGTCACCATCCTCTGCGTTCGTGCCCTTCCCGGCCTCTCCTCGGTCAGCCAGAATGGCGAGAGCAGCTTCCTGCCCAGCAGCGCCCCGAGCGAGCAGGCTGCTCAGCTGCTCAATCCATTCCAGCAATCCGGGCTCGCCACCGCGACCCTGGTGGTCGCGCGTGGTGGGGAGCAGCTGACCACCGCGGACCAGTCAGCGATCACCCGGCTCACCGCCACAGTCCGCCGCACCACCAACGTGGTGAGCGTGCGATCGCTCGGGGTATCCCAGGACGGCGAGGCACTGCAGCTTCAGATCCAGGCCAGCGTCCCCCCCGAGAACGGCAGCGGCGCCGGCGCGACCCTGGTCGACGCCATCCGCGGCGAGGCCGCCGGCCTGGGTGCTCCGTCCGGTCTGCAGATCCACCTGACCGGGGAGCTGCCCACCGCGGTCGACACCCAGGCCGGCTCGGCGAGCTCTTTCAGCGCCACCCAGCGGCTTTCGATCGTGTTCATCATCCTGCTGCTCCTGCTGGCGTTCCGCTCGCTGCTCGCGCCGTTGGTGACCCTGCTCCCGGCCGCGATCGTCCTGGCCCTCGCGGGTCCGGTGATCACCCTCTTTTCCCATGTGGGGGTGCAGGTCTCCGCGATCACCCAGCTGCTCCTGGTGGTGTTGGTGCTGGGCGCCGGCACCGACTACGGGCTCTTCCTGGTCTTTCGAGTTCGTGAGGAGATCCGCCGCGGGCTCGCGCCCCGGGATGCCGTGGTCCGGGCGGTGGAGACGGTGGGGGAGTCGATCACCTTCTCGGCGCTCATCGTCATCGGCGCGCTGATCAGCCTGCTCATCGCCCAGTTCGGCATCTACCAGGGTCTGGGCCCGGCGCTGGCCATCGGCGTGGCCCTGATGCTGCTGGCCGGGCTCACCCTCCTCCCGGCGCTGCTCGCCATCCTCGGGCGGGCCGTCTTCTGGCCGAGCCGGCTCACGGTTCGGAGCTCCCCCACCAGCGGGTGGTGGGGTCGGGTTGCGGCAGCGTTCATCCGCCGCCCCGGGGTCACCGCCATCTGCGGACTGCTGATCTTTGCAGCCCTTGCCGTGGGTTCTGTGGGGACCTCGACCGCCGGCTTCGCCGACCAGACCGCCGGACCCTCCGGCAGCGATTCGGCGGCCGGCCAGGCCGTCCTGGCCCAGCACTTCCCCACCACCGGAGCCGCGACCTCCACCGCCGCCGTGATGCGCTTCCCCTCCCCGGTGTGGGACGACCCCGAAGCGCTCACCGCGGCTCAGCAAGCGCTGCAGGGCTCGAGCGCGCTGACCTCGGTCACCGGGCCGCTGGACCCCGATGGTCCGTCCGAGCCCACGTTCACCGCCAGCCAGCTGGCCGAGCTGCATCAGCTGCTGGGCTGGCCGGTCAGCCCCGCCGACCTCACCGCCGCAGCTGCGCGACTGGCGGGAAGCTTTCCACCCGCGGCGGTGCGAACCGTGGCCCAGGAGTACGCCGCGCTGGTCCGGTATCTGAGCCCTGACGGGAGGACCGTGCAGTGGTCGGTGGCGCCGGCGGTCGGTCCTCCGGGGAGCGCGGTCGCCACCGCCAACGTGCCGGCGCTGCGCGGAGCGGTCGCCGCCGCCGCGGCTCGCGCCGGGGCCACGAGCAGCGGGATCTTCAGCCTCGACGGCTTTGCCTACGACGTGTCCAACATCTCCCAGAACGATCTGGTCCACGTGATTCCCACCGTGGCCGTGATCATCGCCATCCTGCTGGCGATCGTCCTGCGCAGCGCGGTGGCGCCGCTCTTCCTGGTTCCCAGCGTGGTCCTCTCCTACCTGGCGGCGCTGGGGTTGACGGCTCTGGTCTTCGTGCACATCGGGGGACAGAGCGGAGTCGACTTCATCCTCCCCTTCCTGATGTTCGTCTTTCTGATGGCGCTCGGCTCCGACTACAACGTGCTGGTGATGACCCGGATTCGCGAGGAGAGCCACCGGCTGTCCTTGCGGCGGGCGGTCATCGCCGCCATCGGCGCCACCGGGAGCACGGTGACCACCGCGGGCCTGGTCCTGGGCGGCACCTTCGGGGTGCTCGGCTGGGCCGCGGGCAGCTCGGCCGGCGCCAGCCAGGTCCAGCAGGTGGCCTTCGGGATCGCCGCCGGGATCCTGATGGACACCTTCTTCGTGCGGACCATCGTCGTCCCCGCGGTGGTCGTGCTGGTGGGGAGGTGGACCTGGTGGCCCTCGCGGCTGGCCGTGGCCACCGCCCCGACGGAGGCTCCTGAGCAAGCCGTCGCCTGAGCCGGCTCGGGGTTGAGCCGCCGCTGCGGCCGGCCCGGGTCGCGGGCCCGCTCAGACCCCGCGAGGATCAGCGGGGACCGCTGACGGCTGAGGCGCGGTGTCGAGCGACAGCTCGTAGTTGAAGGCGCAGTAGCTCCAGCGTCACCGAGCCCAGCACCCGGCCCGACTCCACCGCCACCAGGACGGCGGTGCGGCCTGACCGCCCGGCGACGTCGGCGATCCTGGTGAGATAGCCGTCCTCATCGCGGTCGCCGTACAGGGCGGCGTAGCCGGCTCGGGTGGCCCGGCCCGCCGCCAGCTCCTCCTCGGGACGGACCGCTCGGACCTCGACGCCCCCGGGGGCCGCTTCGCTGCCCAGAGCCGCGGCCGGGTCCGGCGACTCGCCCTCGAAATTGGGGCGTGCGGCGGTGCCGATCATTCCAGCGGCTTCAGCTCCAGTGCCGCGGAGTTGATGCAGTAGCGCTGGCCCGTGGGCTGGGGCCCGTCATCGAAGACGTGGCCCAAGTGGCTGCCGCAGTTGCGACAGACCACCTCGGTGCGCACCGTCCCGTGGCTGCGGTCGGGACGCAGCTCGACAGCCTCCAGGTCGGCGGGTTCGAAGAAGCTGGGCCAGCCGGTGCCGGAGTCGAACTTGGTCTCGGAGCTGAACAGCTCCGTTCCGCATCCGGCGCAGTGATAGGCGCCGGTCTCGTGGCTCTTCCAGTACTTCCCGGTGAAGGCGGGCTCAGTATCGCTCCGACGCAGGATCGCGTATTGCTCGGGGGTGAGCCGGGATCTCCATTCGGCATCGCTCATGCTCAGGTGGCGAGTTGTCTCAGTCATTTGCGGCTCCTCGAAGACTGGCCTGATACCAGCCTAGCTGAGGCTGGGGCACCGCCGCGGCCGTGCTGTGACGTGGATGGGAGCCGTGCATGGCCCGCGCCGAGTGTTGCGTCGTTCGCTTCGAACGTTACGGAACCTCCATCGTCAACACAACACGGATGTGACGGGACCCCCCATATCTGTCACTCCACACCGACGGGAGCGGTCGAACCGCGCAATGGTGGGGCACCATGGGCCCACGGCGGACCTGGTCGCCTGACCTCCAACCACGGCACGCAAGGGAAGCGCATGACCTGGAAGGCCTCTGCTCGGGGATCCGGGACTGGCTTGATCGGCAAGCTGGCCCAGGCGAACATCGACGAGGTTGCACCCGTCGACGACGAGGTGATCGTCGTTCGCGACGACGACCCGGGATCGGCACCGCTGCGCCAGCGTCTCGCTGCCACCACCCTGCTTCGAGTTCAGAGAGGTCACCTGCCTCGAGGATCTCACCGGGCTGATCGAGCCCGGTCGGGCCCGGGCGGTGGCACTGTGCCGGCGCGGCCTCTCACTCGCGGACCTTCACGAGACGGTGGCCGCCACCCGAGCCCTCTGCCCGGGGATCGCGCTGGTGGTGCTGGACGACCAGGGCGGTGCCAGCCGCGAGGCAGTCGCCGCGCACGCGGGTGCCGATGCCCTGGTGAGCCTCGCCGAGGATTGGAAGGCGGTGGGCGAAGCCGTCCTGGAGGCCGCCCAGCGTCGGGCTCGCACCCGGGCGATCGACGACGTTCTCCTCCCGGCACCCGATCGGGAGCTGCTCGGCTCGCTGGATTCCCTCTGGCCACTGGCGGTGCTGGTGTTGAAGTTGGAGAACCTGAAGACCCTCGCGGGCCGTCATGCCAACGGCGACGTCAGCAGCCTGCTGATGCCGGTGGCGGCGCTCTTTCGCACCCTGCTGCGGCCGAGCGACGTGATGGCACGCACCGCTGACGACTGCTTGCTCATCGCCCGCCAGGACGCGGATGAGCTGGCGGTCGCCGCGCTCGCCGACCGTCTGCTGCGCAGCTGCCGGCAGCCGATTCCCATCGGTGGGGAGGGCGCCGAGGGGGTGCAGATCACCATGGGCATCGGAATCGCCATCCGGGGCCGCCGCGAGGACGATCCCGCGACCTCTCCGGCCGCTCTCCTGGAGGCCGCGCGCGTCGCCCTGGTGCGGGCGCAGGGGCGGGGTGGCTACGAGCTCGCGGACCGCGATCTCCAGGCGCGGGTGACCGCTCAGCGCCGCACCGAGGTCGCGCTCCGCCACGCCCTCGACAATCACGAGTTCCGGGTCTTCTACCAGCCGGTCGTGGAGCTGAGCGGCGGAGGGCTGGGCTCCTTCGAGGCGCTGATGCGCTGGCAGCGTCCGCAGGTGGGGCTGTTCGACGCCGGCTCCTTCGTGGGGGCGGCGCAGCGGAGCGGGCTGATGACCCGGATCGGCCAGACCATCCTCCAGGAGGCGGCAGCGGAGGCGGCCGGGTGGGCCGGCCCCGACGCCATCCCGCCCGCGCTGTCGGTCAACCTGTCGCCCCAGGAGTACTTCATGCCCACGCTGATGCCGAGCGTGGGCAGGATCCTCAGCGAGGTCGGTCTGCAGGCCGACCGCCTGATCCTCGAGGTCCCCTTCCGGCTGCTCTCGCAGGACCCGCGCTCGGCTCGGAGCATCCTCCGCGACCTCGCCTCGCTGGGCGTCACCCTCCTCGCCGACGACTACGACGGCGATCTGACCGACGAAGTCCGCCACCTTCCCATTCGCATGGTCAAACTGCGGATGGGACTGCTGGATCAGATCGAGCGCGCGGCCGAGCGCCGGACCCACGTCGCCGCCATGGTCGCCCAGGTCCATGCCGCCGGCTGGCTCTCGGTCGGCAAGGGGGTGGAGACCCCCACCCAGGCGGCGATTCTCCGCGACCTCGGCTGCCAGGGCGGGCAGGGCTTCCTCTTCAGCGGCGCGCGCCCCGCCGAGGAGCTGGCCCTGTTCCGCAGCCCCGCCGGGGTGTGGGCCTGGAGCCCGAGGGCTCGCAGCCAGCCTGCGTAGTGAAGCCAGGCGAGGCGGGCCAGACGACGACTTTCCTCTACCAGGTGTTGAACTCCGCCTCGCCGGGTTGGGCGGGGTTTGAGTTGGTTGGGCGGGCGTCCCGAGGGGGATACAACCCCTCTCAGCACCCCATCAAGATCTGTTGATGACCGCCCTGGAGCCATGGTCCTGGCCTGTCAGGCCAGCTGGCCGTCCAGTGCAGCGATCCGGATGACATTGTCGACGGCTCCCGCCACCAGAAACCACGCTCGGTTCGTCCGGACCCCGATGTAGCGGAGCTTGCGGCCGCCGCCGAGGGTCTTCAGCCAGCCAAAGGGCCCGTCGATCCGCTTGCGGATGCGCTGGCTGACCAGGTGCCCGGCATGGCGGGTTGTCCGTCCATCGATCGCACTCTGGCGGTGGCTGGTGTTAGGAGCGACGTGCGGGGTGATCCGCAGCTCGCGGCAGCCGGCGACGAACCCCCTGGTTTACCGGTTGAGACCGGCCCCAGCTACCCCGCGTAGGTCGCGGTGGGGGAGGTGCCGCCGGACAGGTCGAGGGCGGTGCAGCCCGTGGACGTGGCCACGACCACCCCGAACCTGTCGCCATTGGTCAGCCCGTTCCAGTACACGGTCACCACGTCGCCATTCTGGGTCACATCCACCGGGGTGCTCGACGGGTCGGAGAGTGAGCTCCACGCCGGAGCCGACCAGCTGCGCAGCCCGCCATACCAGTCGCCACCCTCCCAACCGGCCACCAGCTGCACCGTGCCGGCACGGTCGATGGGCGATCCTGAGGTCGGGGCGGTGGCGCTGTAGGGAAGCACGGCGGTGATCAGCGTGACCGACGGGGTGCTCGGCCTCACCGGGCTGGCCAGGGTGATCGAGACATAGGGGGTTCCGAACCCGGTCGCCGGGTCGGTGCCGATGCCACTCGCGGTGGAGGTGATCGAAAGGCTGGAGGGGACCTGGCCGGTGGGGATGGAGCTGCAGCTCTCGGCTGCGGCGAACAGCGTCGGCAGGGGCCCCACGGTGGCGACGCTGGAGGGAGGTGGGGTCGGGGCCGGAGTTGGTGCCGCCGGGCCGGCGGTGGGGCCGGGGCCGAGGAAGTAGTGAGCCGCCACCACCGCGACGGCCACGATCAAGCCGGTGACCAGCAGGGCGGCGATGCCCGCCGCCACTGCCAGGCCGCTGCCCGGAGGGCGGCGCGGAGGTTCGCCGTCCCCCGCCGGGCGCGGGGGGAGGGGGACGGGGGGCTCGGCCCAGGGGTGCTCCTCCACGACCGGCGGTGCCGGCGGTTGGAAGGCGGGTGGGGCGTCATGTGCGGCCTGGTCCGGAAAGCCGGTGGCGCCCCGATCCCACCGGTCGGCGCCGGCGGAGGCGCCCCGATCCCACTGGTCCGAGAGGGGAGCGCCCCCATCGCCGCCGGCATAACCCTCCACCGCCGGGGCATGACCCTCCAGAGCCGGATCCGATCCCCGGATCAACCCCTCCATGGGAACGACCGGAGACCCAAACCTCAGCCGGGCGTCGGCAATGGCCGCCGCCACATCGTCGCGCGATGGCTCGCCGAGGGCCCAGGCCAGCTCGGGGTGGTCGGCGAAGTAGCGCAGCCCGATCGAGTACTGGCGGTGCGCGGGGGTGACGTCGCCGATCGCCCCGGGATCCGGGGCGTCCCGTGCCGCCAGTCCTCCGTAGTCCGGACGCCACCGTCCCAGCGCATCATCCAGCCCGCTCAGCCCGCGCAGGAACTGGAGCAGGTGATGATGCCCCGCCGGATCGGCGGTCCCGGTGGTCGCGCTGTCGTCGATCGCCACGCTGTGCACCCCTGGCGCGGTGGCCCCAGATCACGCAGGGCCGCTGTCAGGGCCCGATGATGCCCCACGCGAGGCGCAGTGTGGGGGTCTCCGGTCAGCGGGGAGGCTGGCCGTCCCTGACGCTGTAACCGACCGGCTGGGCCGCCTTGGGTTTGTCGAGGGCGTTGCCCGCGTAGCCGGCGAACACCCCGCCCAAGCGGCGTCCGGTCAGCTCCCGCTGGTGCTGGAGGCGGAAGGCCCAGCGCACCTGGTTGAGCAGCAGCAGGCCGATGGCTCCGCCGGCCAGGCCGAGCGGCAGCGCCGCGAGGGTGGCTCCCACCGCCAGGGCGCTGGCCCAGACCAGGATCCCCACCGATTCGATGAGGATCACCAGGAAGCGCGCCGGCCGCACCCGGTCGGCGAGCCGGTACACCAGGTACATCTCGATCGCCGACAGCCCGGCGATGACCATCAGCGCCATCCCGCTGGTGAGTCCCAGAGCCCCCAGCGGCACCACCAGCACATGGGTCGCATCCAGCCTGAAGCTCACCGTCGGCAACCGCTGCGGCAGGAAGCTCACCATCACCAGGACGCTCATGATCCTGATCACCAGGAACCACTGGCAGGTGGCGATGGCGGTGTGCACCCGGCGGTCGACCGCCTCGGCGCGCGCCACGGCCTCGGCCGCTCCCAGGTCAGACCCGCCCAGGTACGTCATCTGGATGCCACGTTAGCCAGCCGATCGTGACCGGCTGTGGCGGCCCGGTAACACAAGGGAAACATCGCACCGATCACACCGTCAGCCCCAACCAGACCGTTACCGGCGGCCTTCGAGAACCCTCAGGTCAGGGCCTGGTTGAGGGTGGTCTCGGCTCCCACCAGGGTGCCCAGGAAGCGTCCGACGATCCTGCCGCTGCGGTTCACCACCACCAGGGTGGGGGGCGCGGCGACGTCGTAGGCCGCCGAGATGCTGCCGGTCGAGTTGGCGACGCTCTGGTAGGGGACGTGGTAGCTGCTCCGGTAGGCGTTGGCGGAGTCGTTGTCGTCGTCCATGTCCACCCCGATGAAGGTGACCCCGCGCGACCTGTAGAGGGAGGCGAGCTGGTTGAGGGCGGGCTGCTCCTCGCGGCAGGGGCCGCACCACGAACCCCAGAAATCCACCGCGGTCACCCCGCCAAGCACGGTGATGTCGACCGGGCTGCCGGTGGTGGAGTTGCCGACGATCGCCGCCGCCGCGGTGGTGGTCCCGGCGACCTGCGACCCAGGCAGGTTGGCGATGCTCTGCTGCAGGCTGCAGCCGTCGACGCCAAAGGCGACGACCACCAGGACGGAGAGAAGCAGGCAGCGGCCGGACCTCACTGCCCGATGATGCTAGCGTGGTCACGATGCCGGCCCCTGCCAGCAACTCGAGGCCTCCACGCCGACCCGGGGGGTGGGCGGGGGGCTGGCCCCCCGCCTGAATGGAGCTCAGCGCCCGCAACTCGGCGGGCTTCGAAGCCCCGGCGGGGATGACCGCGCTGCCGGTGGTCCTCGCTCCCCTGAGCGGCCGCCTCCACGTCCTGCTGGCCCGGCGCGAGCCGCGGACCTGGGCGCTCCCCGGCGGCTTCATGAGCCGCGACGAGCGGCCCGAGGAGACCGCCCAGCGCAAGCTCACCGAGAAGACCGGGGTGGGAGCGGTGTACCTGGAGCAGCTCCAGACCTACGGTGATCCCGACCGCGATCCAAGGGGGTGGATCCCCACCGTCGCCTACCTCGCCCTGATCGACGCCGCGGTGCTGCGCGCCGACGAGAGCCAGGCTCGCTGGTGGCCGGTCGACGACCTGCCCACCCTGGCCCTGGACCACGGCCGGATCATCCGCGACGGGGTGGACCGGCTGCGCGGCAAGCTGTGGTGGTCGAACATCAGCGTGGGCCTGCTTCCCGAGCGCTTCACCATGCCCCAGGCCCGCCGGGTCTTCGAGGCCATCAGCGGGGTCAGCCACGAGCCCAGCAACTTCCGGCGCGAGCTGGAGCGCAGCGGGCTGGTCCGGGCCACCGGGATGCTCGCCAAGGGGGGACCGGGCAGGCCGGCCGCGCTCTACGAGTTCGTCTCACGTCAGCCGGCCTGGTCACTGCGCCGCTCCCGGCCGCCGGCGATTCTCACCCCGGCACGTCGGGCTGGTTGATACAATTACGGTCAATCTGACCTAAACCGCGGAGGCACCCTCCATCGTGCCCGATCCGGACCGGGGCCGCGGCCCCGCCAGCCTGGCGCTCTTCTGCGACGAGTACCTGCTCACCATGGCCCAGTCCTTCTGGCGCCATCGGGACAATCGGACCAGCGTCTTCGAGCTGGCGGTCCGAGAGCTGCCGGCCCACCGCGGCTACCTGATCGCGGCCGGGCTCGAGCCCGCCGTCGAGTACCTCACCGAGCTTCGCTTCGAGCCCGGGATGCTGGAGTGGCTGGCCGGGCTGGGCGGCTGGGACCCCGGGTTCCTCGAGCACCTCGGGGGCCTGCGCTTCAGCGGGGACGTCGACGCCATCGCCGAGGGCACGGTGGTGGGCGCGGCCACCCCGCTGCTCAGGATCCGGGCGCCCCGCATCGAGGCCACCCTGCTCGAGTCGGCGCTGCTGGCCATCGTCAACCATGAGGTGATGGTGGCCGGCAAGGCCGCCCGCGTCGTGGAGGCGGCCCGCGGCCGGCCGGTGTGGGACTTCTCGCTGCGCCGCCTCCACGGGGTGCAGGCCGGATTGGGGGTGGCCCGGGCCGCCTTCATCGCGGGGGCGGCGGGGACCGCCACGGTCGCCGCCGGGCAGCGCTACGGCATCCCCCTGAGCGGGACCATGGCCCACCAGTACGTGCTCGGCTTCGGGCCGGATGGCGAGCGCGCCGCCTTCGAGCAGTTCCTCGGCGACTACCCCGACCGGGC
The DNA here is from genome assembly GCA_963716555.1 of uncultured bacterium. Taxonomy (GTDB): domain Bacteria; phylum Chloroflexota; class Dormibacteria; order Aeolococcales; family Aeolococcaceae; genus JAJZNI01. The sequence goes on from CAVQTJ010000018.1 coordinate 408,899, forward strand.
CGTCCTCCTGGTGGACAGCTACGACACCGCCCGCGGGGTGGAGAACGCCATCGCCGCGTCACGGGCGACCGGGGTGGCGCTCACCGCGGTCCGCCTGGACTCGGGCGACCTCGACCGGCTCAGCCGGGAAACGCGCGCCCGGCTCGACGCCGCCGGCATGGGCGGCGCCCGGATCATCCTCTCCGGAGACCTGGACGAGTGGCGGATCGACCAATTGATCCGAGAGGGTGCCCCCGTCGACTCCTTCGGGGTGGGCACCATGCTGGGGACCTCGGCGGACGCACCCAACCTGAGCGGCGTCTACAAGATGGTCGCGGTGGGCGGCGCGGACGGCGAGCTGGTGCCGGTCATGAAGTGGAGCGCGGCCAAGGTCTCGGATCCCGGTGTCCACCAGGTGTTCCGGGGCCCGGAGGGGGACACGGTGGGTCTGGTCGACGAGGGGCTGCCGGGCCGGCCGCTGCTCGAGCCGGTGATGCGCCGGGGGGGGCTGGTGGCGCCGCTGCCCTCGCTGGCGGTGATCCGGGAGCGCTGCCGCGGCGAGCGCGAGGCGCTTCCCCCCGCGGTGCGCAGGCTCGATGATTTCAGCGTGTGGCCGGTGCGCCGCAGCCCCGGCCTGATCCGGCTGCGGGCCGACCTGCTGGCTGCGGACAGCATGGAGGATGAGATGCAGGGCGAGCCACAGGACCCGCGGACCGCGCTGATCGCCGTCGACGTGCAGACCGACTTCCTCCCCGGCGGCTCGCTGGCGGTCCAGGGCGGCGACCTGGTGGTCGGCGAGCTGGTCCGCCTGGCCGAGGAGGTGGACCTGGTGGTCGCCACCCGAGACTGGCACCCGCCGGGGCATTCGAGCTTCGTGGAGAGTGGGGGGCCGTGGCCGGCCCACTGCGTGGCGGGGACCCCCGGCGCCGCGCTCCACCCGCGCATCGACGCCATCGCCGACCTGGTGGTCAGCAAGGGCCAGGACCCCTCCCGCGACGCCCACTCGGGCTTCGACGGCACCGAGCTGGCCGCCCTGCTCCGGGCCCGGGGGGTGGGCCGGGTGGTGATCGGCGGCCTGGCCACCGACTACTGCGTCCGGGCCACCGCCCTCGACGCGCTGCGCTCCGGCTTCGAGACCGAGGTGGCGGAGGGGGCGGTGCGGGCGGTCGACCTGCAGGCGGGTGATGGCCGGCGTGCCCTCGACGAGATGCAAGAGGCCGGCGTCAGGGTGGTCGGCGGCCGGCCGGCGGAGGTGCGGCGATGAGCCCGCTGGCCGGCGAGAGGTGCGAGGCCTGCCATTCCGGGACGCCCCGGGTGGAGGGAGAGGAGCTGGAGCGCCTGCGTGGCGAGCTGGGCCCCGACTGGCGGGTGGAGGAGGGACGGCTGCGCCGGCGGATGCGCTTCCCCGACTTCGTCCGGGCGGCGGGGCGGGCCATGGAGGTGGCCCTGCTGGCCGAGGCCGAGGGGCACCATCCCGACCTGGGGCTGGGTTGGGGCTACCTGGAGATCGAGCTCAGCACTCACGCCATCGGGGGGTTGAGCCGCAACGATTTCATCCTGGCGGCGAAGATCGACTCGCTCGATGGATGATGGCATCAGCTTCAACGGGATGGTGTTCACGGCGCCGGCGGGGATGGTGATCCCGGCGGGATTGGTCCACGAGGCGACCGCGGGTGGGGGCGGCGTCGAGTGCGTGGAGGCGTTTGAGGGGGGCAGGTAGCTGATGTAGAACGGTCCGTGCTACAGTGACCGTATGGAACGCCGGGTCTCGGTACGCCGGCTCAACCAGCAGACCAGCGCTGTGCTGGCCGAGGTCAGCCGCGGCCGGGCCGTGACCATCACCTCGGGCGGAACGCCGGTCGCGCGCCTGGTGCCCCTGCCCGCCACCTCGCCCTCCCTCGACCGTCTGGTCGCCGCCGGACGGGCGGTGGCACCGAGCAGCTCCGGACCTCTGAAGCCGGCGCCATCAGCAGGTGATCCGCAGCTGGATGTGGCCGCGTTGCTGGCTGCTGACCGCGCCTCCGAACGCTGGTGATCTATCTCGACACCTCGGCACTGGTGAAGCTCACCAGGGCGGAACCGGCGTCGGACGACCTCGCGGGATGGCTTGGGGAGCGCCGCTCCGCCGCGCTCGTGGCCTCTGCGCTGGTCGAGGTCGAGCTGCCCCGGGCACTCCGCCGGCACGCACCCGAAGCCCTGGGCCAGGTGCCCGCGGTGCTGGCGAGCCTCTACCTCCTGGACGTCGATGCCCTGGTCCGCTCGGCCGCTGCCGGCTATCCTGACCCGCGCCTGCGCAGCCTCGATGCCATCCACCTGGCAACCGCCCAACTCGCTGCCAGCGGGGATGAACCGCTGGAGGCGTTCGTCGCCTACGACGACCGGCTCCTCGTGGCCGCCCGGGGCTTGGGGATCTCCGTCGCCAGTCCCGGCCGCGCCTGATCCGACGCCTGCGATCCGGTCCGAAACAGGAGGGGCATCTGCGCCATGAGCACCCCGCTGCTCACGCGGGAGAGTGCGAGCGAAGGCCGGTGAAGCGTCGGTAGTCGCTGTCGAAGGTGACCATCGTGGCGCCGTGCTCCAGGCACAGGCTGGCGAGGTGGGCGTCGGCAACCAACTCGCCGCCGCGCCCCGCGGCTGCCAGCAGCCGGCGCAGATGCTGGGCGTGCCGCCGCCCGGGGTGCACCACCACGGCTGCCGGAGCCGCCAGCCAGGCATCGACGGTGTCCATCGCCTCCTCCAGGGTCCACGGCCGGCGCAAGACCTGCCGGCCCGTCACCAGGCGGATGAAGCCGATCAGGCTGTGCCACGGCAGCCCGAGGGACTCGGGCGGCCCGCCCAAGGCCCGGCGGAGCCAGGGGTTCGCGGCGGAGTGGCGAAGATCATGCGGATTGACGGCACTGAGCAGGACGTTGACATCGAGAAGGTCCACTCATCGGCCCTCGCGCAGCTTCGCCAGGGCGTACTGGTCATCGAGCTCGCCAACCAGGTGGTTGGCCTTGGTGATGTCCACCAGGAAGGGGCCGCCACAGTCGTGGATGGGGAAGTCGTACGGCGTCGGCTCGGGATCGCTGCCCGAGAACGCCCGGCGGACGGCGTCGTTGACCAACCGCGCCATGCTGAGGCCTCGGTCGCGCATCCGCTGGCGCAGGATTCGCTCCACGTCGGGGTCGAGGGTGAGCGTGGTTCTCATAGCATCATGATGCCATACTACGAAGATGCGAGACATCACAGCCGATCTGGTCCAGCTGCAGGTGGTGGTCGATCCGATCTTCGACCAGAACTGCTACATCCTCAGGCGACGCGACACCGACCGCTGTCTGGTCGTCGACCCGGGGTTGCAGGTCCAGGAGACGCTGCGTCTCCTGGAGCAGCAGGGTTGGGGCTGCGACCGCATCCTGGTCACCCATGGGCATCCCGACCACGTGGCCGGAGTGCCGGCGGTCAGGGCGGCACACCGCTGCTCCGCCGCCATCCATCCCGATGACCGCTTCCTGCTGGAGGGCGCGCCGAGGCTACGCGGGACCAACGGCGACGTGGGCACGGTGGAGTGCGATGAAGACCTGACCGGCGGACAGGTGATCGCCTGGCGGGAGCTGCGGATCTCAGTTCTGCACACGCCCGGGCACACCCCGGGGTCGGTGTCCTTCCTGGTCTCGCCCGATCTGCTGAGCGGCGACACCCTGTTCCGCCGCAGCATCGGGCGCACCGATCTGCCCGGCGGTTCGATGGAGGCGCTGCTGGTCTCGATCCAGGATCGCCTCTACCCGTTGCCTGCTGAGACGGTGGTGCATCCCGGTCACGGTCCGGAGACCACGATCGGCGAGGAGATGCGGTCCAACCCCTTCGTCCGCCATCCGCGCTACCGCTGAGCCCTGCCCGTGGACCGGGACCATCGCCGGATGGTCCCGGTCACAGGCGAGTGCTGGCTACGGGTTGGACGGCTACGCGCCCACCGTGTACGCGTAGGGGAAGGAGACCAGCTGGTCCGAGCTGAGGGTGTTGAAGTTGAAGGTCTCCAGGCTCAGGAACCCGCTGACCTGGGTGCCCACCGGGTCGGTCGGGGTGATCGTCACCGAGATGGTGCCGCTCTGACCGGGATTCAGCACCAGAGGGTCGTAGGTGCTGGTGCCGAGCTCCAGGTCGCCCCAGAGGTTGCCGGCCGAGGTGGACACATCGCCAGCGAAGGCGTTGGTGACCGCCAGCGCCCCGCAGCTGTAGGTGGTGTTCGGAGCCGTGGTCGCGAACGGGCCCTGCTCCGACGGGGCGCACGACCAGATCGAGGCCGGGAGGTCGTCGGCCGTCGCCAGCGCGATGGCCGCGTCGCCGAAGGAGAAGGCCTCCACGTCCGGGGTGCCGAAATCGGGACTGGTATCGAGGGTGATCGGCACAGTCGAGGTCGCCGCCATCTCCATCTCCGGGCTGTACGGCGGGACCAGGAACTGCGGAATGAGGCCGCCGTTGGTGATCGGCAGCGGCTCATTCGCGGGCGAGGCGAAGAGGGCGGTCAGCGGAAGGATGGTCTGCTGGTCGCGGCGAGCGTCGACCATGAAGGCCTCCTGCTGCTCGCCGGTGTTGGTCACCTTGATCGTCGCCGTGTCGCTGCTGCCCTGCGGGATCACCGTCTTGGCCTTGTCGGGCAGCTGGTGCGCCCGCGCCTGGACCTGGTTGTCGGCGAGGGACACCGTGAAGCGGGTGCTGGTCAGCACCGATTCGACATCGTTGACCTGGACCACGTCGAGGGACCATCGACCGGGCGCCGGGTCCTGCCAGAACAGGGAGATCGTCTGGCCTTGGGCGCCGCTGCCGTTCCACTGCGCCGAGCTCTGAACGTCGTCCAGCGTGCCGGCGGGATCGACCAGGAAGGCGAGCACCTGGTAACCGGGGTTGTCGATCGTGACATTGGCCTCGATGTCACTCTGGCCGGGCCGGACGTCGAACTGGTAGGGGAGCTCCTGGCCGTAGAAGGACATCCTCGAGTTGCCACCGGTCATGGTGGCGCTGAACGTCTTGCCCACCCTGGCCAGGCTGCGCAGCGTGATCGCCACCGTGGCCCGGGCTGGGTCGCCGCCCGGGGCGGGACCGAAGACCAGGGACTCAGAGGTGTCGCCGGGGGTCGCCGGCGTGGTCACGGTGACCGCGAAGTTCGCCGACGCCCCGGGGAGGATCACCGCCGACGCCGGAGACACCGCACCGTGCACCGTCTGGAACGACTGCGAGGTGATCGAGTAGGTCAGCGGTCCGGTGTACTGGTCGGGTCCCGCAAAGGCGGTGTCGAAGGTCACCAGCTCCCACATTCCCGGCTGGGCGTCGTGCACCTCGTCCTGGCTGAATCCGCCGCCGGCTGAGCCCACCGGGCCCTGCGGTCGTGACTGCAGGACCAGCTGGCCCTCGGGGTTGAACAGGTCGAAACGAACCGTCTGGAAATCCGGGTTGGCCGCCAGAGACTGCTGCCAGGCGATCGATGCCGCCAGCCGGTCGGTGCCCGCCGGCACCTTGAACTTGACGTAGTGCAGGTCGCCGACGATCTGACCGGTCTGGTAGACGAAGGTCGGATCGGTCGCCTGATCGAGCGCCAGCGTCCCCCTGGCGATGGTGCTGGCCGGCCCGAGAGCGCGAACCGACGGCGACACGGTCTGCGCGATCTTCCCGTCATTGGTGACGGTCTCGATGGTCGTGCTCGAGGTGTTGGGAGTGGCGACGCTGCTGATGGAGTTGGTCGAGTAGAGCAGCGCGTTCCCGGTCTTGGTCGGCAGCTGGTAGGAGAGAGCGGCCTGGACCGCGCGATAGGCGTCGAGAAGGCCGGCACCCTGGTCATCGGCCCGGGTGTCGAGGTCGCGCGCTGTGCTCATCAGGATCTGCTTGACCACCGCCGGCGACGGGGTGACGCCGCCGTGCTTCTCGCGATAGGCCTGGATCACCAGCGCCGCCACGCCGGCGGTGAGCGGAGCCGACTCGCTGGTCCCGCCAAAGGCGACGATGGGCTGGGGTGCAGTGCCGTTGTAGATGTCCGCGCACTCGGTGAACACAGCCGTGTTGGTCGAGCAGTCAGCCCAGCCGGCTTCACCCGGAGCCAGGACGTCGATGGTCTGGTCGCCCTCGGTGATTCCGGAGCTGCTGAGGCCGGAAATCTGATCGCTGAGCCAGCCACCGCTGCCGTCCAGCTGAATGCCGTACGAGGTGGTCTGCTGGTAGAGCCGGTAATCCGTGGTGGCACCCGCCGAGATGACCCCGGGGTCGAGCGAGGGCGTGGCGATTGTGTTGGTGCTGCCGGCGTCGCCGCTGCTGACCACCACCGTGATCCCGGCGTTCACGGCGTCCTGGTCGGCGACCGCGATCGGGTCGGTACCGGGGTTGGGCACCGGGTTCTCGCCGAAGGACTCGCTGAGGATGTTGACGTGGTCGACGTTGACCGCCCAGTCGATCCCCTGGAGGATCTCGCTGTTGAAGGCGAAGTTGGTGTCGCCGAATACCTTCATCACCGCCAGGCTGGCTCCGGGGGCGACACCCTCGATCTTGATGTTGCAGCCCGCAGGCAGCGGATAGGCGGGGTTGACCTCTCCGCTCAGGTCGAAGACCTCGTTGCCCTGGGAGATGATCGAGCTGGCGTCACCGAATGCCTCCTCGCCGCCGGTGACCCCTCCGGTCCCCTCACCGCTGAAGTCCTCGTAGTCGAAGATCGCCGATGTCCCGCCGCGTTGGAAGTCGGGGATGTTGGGGTCGAGACCGTCGGGGAAGACGGCGACCTTGACCCCGGCGCCGTTGGCCAGCGAGTGTGCCGCAGGTGGGCCACCGGGCCCGAAGTCCACGTCCAGGGACTGGAGCGCCTCAGGCTCGAGCAGCGGCTTCGATGGGTTGGAGGGGCAGGCCTGGGCCGGCGTCCCCGAGCCCTCTGTGGTGGAGGATGCGCTCGACGAGCTGTCCGCCCCCGCCGTCACCGAGGTGTCGGACGGCACGGCAACCAACTGCGGGGTCGACGGCGACGCTTCGACCTGGGTGTCCGGGACCACCGCGAGCACCGCCGGGTCCTGCTCCAGGCGGCTCACCTCCGCGGTGGACACGGTGGCGGAGACCGCGTTCACGAACGAGTTGGCGTGGATCCCCGGGGCGTGGAGCTGCGACAGCTCATGGGTGATCGGGCTCTGGTCGGCGGCGAGCAGGGCGCTTCGACCGGAGCCCGGCGCGGCTGCCTCCGGGTGCTGATCCTTGAGCAGCACGATCACCTTCTGGTTCTCGTTCTGGGACAGGGACTGGATCTGCTGGGGGGTGAGGGCCGACAGATAGGTCTTGGGGATGGTCGGACCGCTCGCCGCCTGGGCCGCGGTCGGCCCCGCGCCGGTGGCCACGATCACGCTCGCGGCGGTGCCAACCACCACCGCCCACCAACGCTGTCGGAGAAGCCGTGTGGCCACCTCGCGCCCTCCTTCCTGCACCCGAACCTCCTCTCTGGTCGAGGGCGGGTGCCCTTTCGACCAGGAGAATGTACGCTGCCGCACCGCGCGCCACAAGTCCCAGCCGCCACAACCTCCGCAGCCGGCCTCCGTGGAATGAAAGGCTCAGCCGCACCGATCGCGGTTTTGGTCAGGCCGGCCCCAGGCGCTCCAGGAGGTCGTGAACGATGCCGCCGGTGACCCCCCAGATGGTCCGCCCCCCGGCCTCGTAGAAGTGAACCAGGCGCGCCTCGCCCGAGGCCGTGGGCAGATCACGGACGGTGTGGGGCGCGCGGCGGAGGTGGGCGAGGGGCAGCCAGAACCATTCGGCCACCTCGTAGCCGTCGCCACGGACTGCGAAGGGGCGCTTCAGCAGTGCGACAACCGGGGTCAGCCAGAGATCGGAGCGAGCGGTGAGGCGGGCCGGCAGGGTGCCCACCACCTCCACGCCGGCGGGGTCGAGACCCACCTCCTCTCCCGCCTCACGCAGCGCGGTGGCCACCAGGTCGGGATCATCGGGCTCCCGCGATCCACCGGGAAAGCCGATCTGGCCGGCGTGGAGGCGGAGGTGATCAGCCCGGCGGACAAAGAGCAGCGGCAGTCCTGGGGTGGTGGGATCGGCGAGCATGAGGACCGCCGCCTCGCGCCGGCCGGGTGGCGGCGCCGGCGAGGCGCCGAGTGCCTGCACCGCGCCGCGCAGCTCGTCGACCAGCTCCGGGGTCACTCCCCGACTATGCGGTCGCGGCCATCACCGCGGACCGAGTACCCACCCACCCCGGGGCGCCGTCAGCGCTGCGAGCCCGCGTGCTCCAGCGCGGTTTCGAGGCGCCACATCGCGTCGGCCCTGGCGATCGCCTCGCCGAGCAGCCCTGCGAACTGACGCTGGCGGACGTAGCGCTGGGCCGCCTCGGTCTCGTCGGCGTCCGCCGCGATCTGCTCCGGCCTCTTGGCGATCATTCTGGGGCTCTCCTCGTATCCTTACCCGCCGTGTGGTGTGCGGGCCCGGTTCCCATGAAACGTACGCCGGCCTTGGAGGGATTCGGGTCACGTCCCCTCCGAGGCTCGTTGAAGGTCCGTGAAGGCTGTTCAAGGACGTGCGACGGACTGTGACGGGGTGCAGACGGGCCCCGCGGCTGACGGACCAAAAGTGTCTTTCGAAACGGACGTGCCACGCTCCGTCACACGTCCGGAACGGCCCCCGTGCCCGCTCTGCGGCGGCGAGCTGCGCTTCTCCCACCGGGAGTACGCGAGGCTCGGTCGCTCGGCGTCGGTGCTGCGCTGCCGGGCCTGCGGTGGCGAGGTCAGGGGCGAGCAGCGCTCCGACCGTGACCGACCCGGTCAGACCACCGGTCGCCGCCGGCCGATGCCCGAGGGGGGCCAGCCGGACAACTTCGTGCTCGACCCGAGCACGGCGGACCGGCTGCTCCGCTCAGCTGGGGGGCGACGAGGCCGAGCCCCCGAGGAGTGAGCGCCCTGCTCTAGGCGGGGCGTGGAATCTCAACCGCCCCGGGAGCTGGGCAGTATTGGTCAAACCAGGCCATAACGTCGCTTTCGACCTGGTCGCGGTCGACGTCGACGGACATGCCGTGGCCGCTGCGCGGGAACATCCGGCGGCGCGACGGCGCGGCTGCAGAGCAGCCGGCGCTCGATCTCCGCGGCGTTGGCGGGATCGATGACCTGGTCGCGCTCGCCGTGGAGGATGAGCACCGGCGCACGGACCGAGACCAGCTCGTCGCGGACCTGGGCGAGCAGGCGCATCAGCTCGTGGATGGAGCGGGTGGAGCGGCGGCCGTAGGACCACAGCTCCTCGATGCCCTCGGAGGCGGTAGAGGTCGATCTCGCCGTGGGGACGGTCCCAGCGGTAGACGTACTTGACGACGGGGAGAAGCCAGGGGCCCGGTCCGGTGAGCCAGACCGGGGTGGCCAGGCAGGCGACCGCCGCGATGTCCGGCTCGGTGGCGGCCAGGTGGAGGGCGATCGCGCCCCCCGCCGACTGGCCGGCGATGACCACGCTCGCGCACTCGGCGCGGAGCACGGTCGAGGGCCGCCCTCGCCGACTCGGCCCAGTCCGACCAGCTGGTCCGGCTCAGCGCCTCGGGGGTGGTGCCGTGGCCGGCGAGCAGCGGTCCGTGACACCGCCACCCGTCGGCGGCCAGCCGCTCACCGAGGCGGCGCAGCTCGGGCGCGGTGCCGGCGAAGCCGTGGAGCAGGAGCACCCCTCGCGGCCGGCTCCGATCCGCCAGCCGGCCACCACCTCGGGGTCGAAGGGCTTGTCGGTGCGCGCCGCCATCCGTGCCGAGTGTAGTCGGCGGTGCTACCGTGCGCCTGCCATGACCGACGTGATCGTAGCGCCCTCAATCGGTCGTCGAGGGGCACGACCTCGACGTCGCGACCGCCCGGGAGGTGATGGACGGATCATGGAGGGGGCGGCCACCCCGGCCCAGATGGGCGCCATCCTGGCCGCGCTCCGGGTCAAGGGCGAGACCATCGACGAGCTGACCGGGATGGTGACGTCGATGCGCGACCACGCCGTCCTGGTCGAAGCTCGGCGCTCCGGCGGTCGACACCTGCGGCACCGGCGGCGACCTCTCGCGCACCTTCAACATCTCGACCGCGGCCGCCCTGGTGGTCGCCGGAGCCGGATGCCCGGTGGCCAAGCACGGCAACCGGGCTCAGCTCGTCGCAGTGCGGCAGCGCGGACGTCCTCGAGGCCCTGGGGGTGGCCATCTCGCTGCCCCCGGCCGGGGTGGTGCGCTGCATCCGAGGTGCCGGGATCGGGTTTCATGCTGGCACCCGTCTACCACCCCGCGATGCGCCACGTCGGGATGGTGCGCCGGGAGCTCGGCATTCGCACCGTCTTCAACGTCATCGGGCCGCTGGCCAACCCCGCCCGGGTCCGCCACCAGCTGATCGGCACCCCCTCGGCCGCGCTGGCGGAGAAGATGGCGGGGGTGCTGCTCCAGCTCGGGCACCGGCGGGCGGTGGTGTTCTCCGGTCCCGACGGCGTCGACGAGCTGGTCCTCCACGCTCCCTGCCCGCGCCTGGGTGGTGGAGGAGGGGAGGGTCGAGGAGATCGATCATCGACCCCGCCCGGCTCGGGGTCAGCTCCGCGCCGCTCTCGGCGCTCGCCGGCGGGGACCCCGCCGACAACGCCTAGCGGATGCGCTCGGTGCTCGCCGGAGATGCCGGGCCGCTTCGGGATTGCGTGCTCCTCAACGCCGGGGCCGCCCTCTACGCGGCGGAGCGGGTGCCGAGCATCGAGGCCGGCATGGAGGAGGCCGAGCGGGCCCTCGACCGGGGCGCCGCCCAGGCCCGGCTGGACCTGCTCGTCCAGGTCTCGACCGAGGCCGCGGCGTGACCCGGGGCCGCGCCCTTCTCGCCCTTCAGGAGCAGGACGAGAGGATCGCCGCCCTGCGCCGGGAGATCGCCGACCTGGAGGCGGTCCTGCGCGGCGAGTCCGAGTCGGACCGGCTCCGCGAGCAGTCCGAGGCCGAGGCGGCCCGGCGCACCGCCGAGCTCGCCGGACGCAGCGTGGAGAAGGACCTGGCCGGGATCCGCCATCGCGCCCGCACCCTCGAGAAGCGGCTCTACGACGGCTCGGTTCACAACCCCCAGGAGCTGCTCGGGATGCAGCACGACCTCGACTCGCTGCGGCCGATGATCGAGGAGCTGGAGGGGCGCCTCCTCGAGTCCATGGAGGTGAGCGAGCGTGCCGAGGCGGATCTGAGCCAGGCGCGCGCCACGGTGACGGAGCGCGAGGAGGAGCGGCGCTCCCAGGAGGGTCCCCGCCGCGACCGCCTGGCGGCGGCGGGGCGGGAGCTCGCCGAGCACGCCAGGCGGCCCGGGCAGAGACGGCAGCCGCGATCGACCCCGCTGACCTCCGGGTCTACGATCGGATCGCCGCTCGCCGCCAGCCGGCGGTGGTCCACCTGGAGGGCGACAGCTGTGGCGGCTGCCACCTCCCGCTCGCCGTCCGCGAGGTCCGGGAGGCCCGCTACGGCGACGGCGTGGTCCAGTGCAGCCGGTGCGACCGGGTGGTGACCCGCTGACCCCAAGCGCCGCGTTGCGTCCCTCGTGCCGCCTAGAGTTGCGGAGATGACCGGGGCGAAACCTCTCCAGACGATGCCGGGCGCCTTCGACGGGCCCGGCGAGGCGCCCCAGCCCCAACGAGACCTCGCCCGCACCGACCCGGGCCGGCCGGGACCGGTCCCGTCCCCGCCCCTGCCCGGAGTGGTGATCGCCTACACCGACGGCGCCTGCTCGGGCAACCCGGGGCCGGGGGCCTGGGCGTACCGGCTGGAGTGGCCTGACGGCACCGTGGATGAGGCGACCGGCGCCGACCCCGCCACCACCAACAACCGCGAGGAGCTGAAGGCGGTCCGCGAAGCGCTGCGTGCGGTGCGGCGCAAGGTCGGGCCGGCGCCGGAGTGGTTGATCGTGGTCCGCACCGACAGTCTCGGGGTGCTCAACTGGCTGACCGGGAGGTGGCGGCGCAACGTCAACCTCGACCTGTTCTCCGAGATCGATCCGATGGTGGACTCCCGGGTGCGTTTTGAGCACGTGCGCGGCCACTCCGGGCATCCGGGCAACGAGCGGGTGGATCAGCTGGCGGTGGCGGCCATCCGCCGTCTGGTCGCCGAGCGGGGTTCCTGAGCGCTCAAGACGGGTCGGGTGCCGGGCTCCTTGTGGGGTGCCCAACACCCGAATCTGGGTGGTGGCGGCGGTTCGGGAGAGGCGGCACAATGGGCGGGTGGAGCAAGCGCCGGAGCTGGAAGCGCGGCTGCAGGAGCTCGAGCGCCAGCACCAGGCGGGCACCATCTCGGAGCTCACCTTCAACCTGCAGCGGAACCTGCTGATCACGAGGTCAGAGGAGCGGGGTCGCAGGCGCGCGGCCGCCACCAGGGTCGCGCCGCCACCGGTCGCGTCGCCGGCCGGCCGCCATCACCCTCGTCGCCGGCCTGAGCTCCGCGAGCCAGCTCGGCGCCCGGCACCGCCTCCGGTCCCCGTGCACCGCGCGCCTCTGGCGCGCGGACCAGCACACCGCGTGCAGGTGCAGGTGGTCCTTGTTCTGACAACGGCCGCTGCGGTGCTGATCGCCGTGGTCGCACTGGCCGTCAGCCTTCACCGGGCATCACCCCCACCGACCGCGCCGGCCGGTACCCCCTCCGCATCTGACGCCTCGCCGTCCACCGCGGCCACCTCCGCCTCGACCAGCGCGGATGAGGTGACGATCGGCGTGACCGAGACCGCCCCGGCCGGCGCCACCATCGACCTGCTCGCCTACTCCGACCACTTTGCGCCCGGGAGCCTCATCAACAACCCACTTCCGGCCGGTGGCTTCTACGCCGCCGCGGATCTGAGGATCTGTGCCACCACGGCGGCGGGGGTGGACGTGTCGCCCTTCGCGTTTGTCATGGTCGAACCCGACAAGAGCCAGGTCGGCATCGCCTCCGGGCCCGGAGAGGGCCTGCAGCCAGCACTGGCGCTGCAGCAGATGGCTCCCGGCCAGTGCGTGAGCGGTTGGCTCAGCTACGGCGTCAGTGCACGGCCGACCGCCCTTGAGGACACCGTCGACGGCCTCAGTTGGCCAATCCCCTAGGGGCGCCATTCGGGCTTCGCTGCACGTCCAGGACAGGTGCCCAGCACTCACGGGACGACAGCCCACGGGTCGATGACGCTGCTGATCGCGTCAAGGGCAGGCCGCCCCTACGCTCCCGGATACCGCCGAGCCCTCGATTCGGGACGTTGTCACGTGCCGTGGGCCTCATCCGGAGAGTGTCAGGGTGCCCGCCGAACTCAAGCTCAGTCCCAGCCCCACAGTAACCGCTGGGGGCCGGGTCGATGGCCGCCCCGGCGCGCCACTGACGGCGGTGTCGAGGTGGGAGGGTGCGGATTACGATCGTGAGGTCTTTCTGATCGCCTCGGGTGCAGATCGCGTCTGCGCATCTCTGTACTCGGCGCCGAACCCGACCCACGGCGTGGTGATCCTCCCCGGCTGGGCTCGCGACGGCCGCTACCTGCTGGAGTGGAGCCACCAACTCGCGCTTGGTCTGGCCAAGCGCGGGGGATGCGGGGTCCTGATTCAATGGCCGGGCAACGAGGACAGCGAGGGAGACGTCGATGCGGTGACCCTCGACCGGCTGGTCGAGGTCGCCGCCGATGCGGTGGCCGCCGGACGGCTGCGCCACCCCGGCGCGCGCTGGTCGTTCGCCGGGCTTCGATTGGGCGGTGCGGTGGCGGCTCTGGCCGCTGGCCGGGCCCGGGCTTGCTCGATCGCCATGGTCCAACCCGACCTGGACCCGGTTGCCTATTTCGACCACGCGTCGCGTTCCGAGCGCCTCAATCTGCTGAGGGGCGACCCGCATCCGGGGTGGGCCTTCGGCACCCCGATGCCCGCGGGACTTCGCCAGCCGGACGCGGCCGCGCTGGTCCAACAGGCACTCGGGTCGTTGACCTGCCCAGCGGCGGTGATCCGCCATGCAGCTCCCAAGCTGGCTCCGCTGCCGGACAGCGTCGCGGAGATCGTGGTGCCCGGAAACTGGTACTTTCCACCGGGGGGTGATCATCGCCCCCTGCGCCGGCAGGCCCTCAAGTACCTCACCCAACAGGCGCGGTGACCTGTCTCATGAAGATTGAGCCTGTCCTCATCAACACATCGGGCGGGGTGGTCGGAGCGATGGTCACGTCACCATCGGGTCCGCCTCGAGCAACGGCGCTGATCTTTCAGGCCGGCGCCGGATGCACCCGTTCGGGCCTCAACCAGCTGCAGACCCGGATGGCAATCTCGTTTGCCGGCCTCGGCATCCGCAGCCTGCGGTTCGACTATGTCGGGATCGGCGAGAGTCATCTCGGCGAGCCGAGCCGGTGGGCTGACGTGAGCACCGAGGTCGTCGGCTGGTTTCGCGAGAATTGGGGAGCGGATCGTCCCCTGGTGGTTGCCGAATGCGCGGGCATCCTCTCGGCCCATGTCGAGCTCCTGACCGGCCGCGAGGTGCTGGCCGTGGGCCACGTCCTCCCGCCGATGTTCAGCCTCACGGCGACCTCCGCGCCGGCCGGGGGGAGGCGGGCGCGCCGCATCGCCGGTCGGGTCAAGCGCTGGCCGCGCAGCAAGCTGTTCCGGCTGCGATACGGTCCCCCTGATCCGAGGTTGCAGACGATGTGGCCGTCCAGTGCCTATCTGGGCGGCGGTGGAAGCCTCGAGGAACTCAGTCGAGGACGTGATGGATTCGGCGAGCTGCTGATTGGCATCTCGAAGCGCGCGCCGTTGTGGATTCTGTCGAGCGCGGCCGATCCCTCGACCGCCAAACTCCAGGCGGTGCACGACCGGCTCGCCGCCGGCGTCGATTACCAGCTGGAGGTCATCCCACGCCCGCAGGGCCAGGGTCGACTCCCGGGCACCGCAGAGGTCGTCAAGGCCACCGAAGCGTGGGCGATCCGCCGGCTGCTTGTTGCCCAAACGGGGGAGGGGCCACCTCCTGAAATGGTTGCGCAGATGAGCGATGTGTCAGCGGGAGTTTCGGCGGTCAGCTCGAGTTCGTCGATCTCCGCCTGAAGGATGAGGTGAGCATGACAACCGACAAGCAGATAACCCGCTTCATCGAGAGAGAGCTCCTCGATGGCGCCCCTGGCGGTGGGGACCCGCTGGCAGCCTTGGATTCCCTGTCCATGGAGACGTTGATCGCGTATCTGAGCGACCACTACGGCATCACCTTCGATGACGAGGATACGGTTGCCGAGAACTTCTCGAGCGTCACGGCACTCGCCAGCTTGGTTGACGCCAAGCGGGCGGCCGGGGCAGCCCGATGATCGAGGCGACCGCGACCGCGGAGACGACCCTGCTGGATCGCTTCCGGCGGTTGGCGGCGGAGGGAGGGGGGGAAGCTCGTCTTCCATCAGGAGGCCGGACCGGTATCGATCTCGATTGCGGAGCTGTATCCGAGAGCGCTGCTCCGAGCTTCCCAGCTCGCTGCGCAGGGGGTGGGACGGGGTGACGCGGTGGGCGTGGTGGGGCGCAATGCTCCGGAATGGGCGGAATGGGCCTGGGGCATCTGGCTCGCCGGAGCCGCCCTGGTCCCGCTGCCCGCCCCAGTGCGCGTTCGAGATCGCAACGCCTTTGTCCATCAGGTCGGCACGTTCCTCGAGGCCTCGGGGTGCACCCACGTGGTCGGCGAAGCCCGGTATCTCGATGCGCTGGCTCCGGAGCGGTGCGTCCTGATCAACTGGTCTGTCGAGCCCACGGGGGTCGCAGCCGCTGTGCCTGCCGAGCCGGCGCCTTCCGAGACGGCTCTGGTGATGTGCACGTCTGGAAGCACTGCCGAGCCCAAGGGGATCCGGGTCAGCCACGCCATGCTGCTGGCGCGGTCGGAAGCGGTCAAGATCGGGGAATTCCTCGGCATCGAGGGACCGGTTGTCAGCGTGTCCTGGCTTCCCTTCTATCATGTCGGCGGCCTGTCCGCGATCTCCATGCTATCGTCGGAAACCGCGGACCGACACATACTCCCGGTGGAGCGCTTCGTGAGCGATCCGGCCGAGTGGTTGCGCCTGGTGAGCCTCACCCGCGCGCACCTCACCGGGGGCCCATCCTCGGGATGGGCGGCCGCAGTCAGGGCGCTGGCGCACCGACCCGGCGAGATCGACCTCTCCTGCATCCGATTCGCCGGGTTCAGCCTCGAGATGGTCGATCCTGACGTCGTGGAAAGGGTGATCGAGGTCTGCCGGCCGCTGGGATTGCGTCCGGAGACCCTCTCGGCGGCGTATGGACTGTCGGAGGCCGGTGGCGGAACGATGACGCCCCCAGGGAAGGGGATCAGGATCGACACCGTCGACCTCGATGCGCTGGTGAGCTTGGACACGGCGTTGCCGCCAAAGCCGGGCCGTCCTGTGAAGCGGATCGCCTCCTGCGGATCGGTGACGCCCAGGACCGACCTGGTGATCGGGTCGCCGCTGGCCCCCCTTCCGGAGCGTCATGTGGGTGAGATCCACCTCCGCAACGCTGCCTCCACGGACGGATACGTCAACACCGGCAATGACAATCTGTTCATCGACGGGTGGCTGCGCACCGGTGACCTCGGATACGTGGCCGATGGCGAGCTGTTCA
Source organism: uncultured bacterium (assembly GCA_963716555.1). GTDB lineage: Bacteria > Chloroflexota > Dormibacteria > Aeolococcales > Aeolococcaceae > JAJZNI01. The sequence goes on from CAVQTJ010000018.1 coordinate 425,402, forward strand.
TCACCGGTCGTTCCAAGGAGATGATCGTTCACCTGGGACGCAACTACTACCCGCAGGACGTCGAGTGGGCGGTGTTGCGGGCCACCGGCGCGGCGGCCAACAGCTGCGTCGCCTTCTCGCCCGTCCGGGGTGAGGAGGGGGATGTCATCGTGGTCCTCGAGGAGGTGCCCGGGACCGATCGGAAGGATCTCCCCGCGATCGCGCGTGCCGCCGTGGTCAACGCCGTGGGGCTGACCCCGCGAGAGGTTCTGGTGGTCGCGCGGGGCAGCATCCCCACCGCCCACAACGGCAAGCTTCAGCGGCTCCGTGCACGGGAGATGTTCGACCGGGGACAGCTCGACGCTGAGCCTGCTGCCGCTCGACTCGCGCCCAAGCCATAGGCGCAAGTCCCAGGGCGCCGGAGGACATCGGGGGCGGCCCAGAGGTCGCCCCGCCCAGGACCGCGTGATGGCCCATTCACGGGCGGTGGCCCCACTGCATACGCTCGCGGTGGCCGCTTGACCTTGAGGGGATTCGTTTGGACATCGGATGGGCGGGAACTCTGCTGCTCGCCACGACCGGCGCGATCGTGGGGGCAGCTTCGCTCTACCTTCTGGGACTTGCGCTTGCGGCCCTGCGCCCACCGCGGGCCGCCCCCCTGGGTGGCGGCCACAGCCGCCTCGCCGTCATCGTGCCCGCCCACAACGAGGCCGAGCTGCTGCCCCGCTGCCTGGCTTCGCTGCGCGCCCAGGACTATCCCCCAGATCGTTTCGAGGTCCTCGTCGTCGCCGACAACTGCACCGACAGCACCGCCGCCGTGGCTCGGGACGGGGGTGCGCGGGTTCTGGTTCGCGACCAGCCGGACCTGCGCGGCAAGGGCCGGGCGCTGCGCTGGGCCATGGACAGCCTGCTGAGCTCGGCGAACCCGCCCGATGCGGTGGTGGTCGTCGACGCCGACTCGGTGGCGGACACCGCCTTGCTCCGGTCCCTGGAGGGCGCCATGCTCGCCGGAGCCGAGGCCGTGCAGGCCGAGTACCTCGCCCTGGGCGAGGCGTCGTCGGGCGCCACGCTGCGCCAGGCGTCGTTTCTGCTCTTCCACCGCACGCGATTTGCCGGAAGGGCGGCGCTGGGAATGGCCTGCAGCCTGGTCGGCAACGGAATGCTCTTCACCCGATCGCTGCTCGAGAGGATGCCGTGGAACGCATTCACGGGCGCGGAGGACCTGGAGTATTCGACCGAGCTCCGCCTTCGCGGGGTCCGGCCGGTCTTCACCTCCGCGGCGGGGGTGGCGGCTCCGGCCGCCGGGTTCGGGAGGGGGGCCGCGACTCAGCGGATGCGCTGGGAGGGAGGCCGGTTCCACGTCGCCCGGACCCGACTTCCCGACCTGATGACCTCAGCCGTCCGCCGCCGCGACTGGTCGCTCCTGGACGCCGCGGCCGACCTGGCGGTGCCCCCCCTCGGGCTGCTGGTCATGCTCGCCCTCCTGGGCGGCGCGGCCGGCCTCGCCCTTTGGGTCGCCGGGCTCACCCCGCTGTGGGTGGGGATCATCTGGTGGGCGGCGCTGCTGGCGATTGCCGGACACGTCCTCATCGGCCTGCGCGCGGCAAGAGCGCCGGCCTCGGCCTATCGGGCGCTGCTGCAGACGCCACGCTTCCTGGTCGTCAAGCTCGGCACCTACCTGCGGATGTCGCGGGGCCTGCGGGCCGACCGATGGGAGCGCACCGAACGCCCATCGGAGGCGGGCCACGGCGTCGACCGACCGAACCCGCCGACCGGCGCGCAGCGGCTCAACGTCTGCGGGGTGCCCATCGACCCGGTTGACCGGGCCCAGGCGGTGGACCGCATCCTGGCCTCCGTGGGATCGGGGAGCGTTCTCCAGGTGTGCACCGTCAACCTCCAATTCCTGGTCACGGCCCGGAGGCGGCCGGAGGTTCGGCGAGCTCTCGGCGATGCCGGTCTCAACCTGGCCGACGGCGCGCCGGTCACCTGGCTGGCCCGGCTGCTCGGGCGACCCCTGCCCGGCCGCGTGGCCGGCGCCGACCTGGTCCCGGCGCTGGCGGCTCGATCGGCCCAGACGGGGGCCCGACTCTTCCTGCTGGGTGGCAGGGATGGCGCCGCTGTCGATGCCGCGGCGGCACTGCGCCGGGAGCACCCCGACCTCATCGTATGCGGCATTCATGAACCGCCCTTCGCATCGGTCGCGGAGATGGACGACGCGGCCCTCCTCAGCCGTGTGGAGGAAGCGGCTGCCGACATCCTGCTGGTCGGTTTTGGACATCCCAAGCAGGATCTCTGGATCGCGGCGCACCGGGACATGCTTCCGGTCTCGGTGGCGATCGGGGTGGGAGGCACCTTCGACCTTCTGGCGGGGCGTCTGCGCCGCGCTCCCCGGTGGGCACGGAGGAGTGGGCTCGAGTGGTGCTTCCGACTGGCGCAGGAGCCGCGCCGGCTGGCGCTCCGCTACGCAGCCTGCGCGACCTGGCTGATCGGCGTGCTCGTGCCCATGGCAGCGTGGCAGCGAATTGCCGGCGCCAACGTCACCACGGCGGCCACGGGCTCCGAGGTGGTGGCGGTCGAAGCCCAGGGCGGGAGCGTGTACCCGTGAGCGGCGCCGTGGGATCGGCGGAGCTGCCCGCACGAGCTTCCCGCCGCCTCGACGGCGTGGACGGCCTGCGCGCCCTGGCAGCCCTCTGGGTCGTGCTGTTCCACATCCGGGCCTTCAGCGGAGCGCGTCTCGGACCGCTGGACATCCTCGTCCGCAGCGGCTCCACCGGAGTCAGCCTGTTCCTGGTCCTGAGCGGTTTCTGCCTCTACATTCCGGTCGCCCGTGCAGGGACCCAGAGCTTCGGGGTGGGCCGCTTCCTGCGCCGCCGCGCCACCCGCCTCCTCCCGGCCTATTACGTCTCCCTGATCATCATCCTGGCGGTGACCGTGGTGGCCGCCGGCCCCCTGGGCCTCGCTCCCCTGAGCGGCACCCAGATCGCGATCCAGGCCGCGACCCACCTGACCATGACCCACTCGCTATTTCCCAGCACCTTCTATGCCCTGAACGGGGCCTATTGGTCGCTGGGGCTCGAATGGCAGCTCTACCTGGCCCTGCCGATTCTCGTCTTCGGTGTGCGCAGGTTCGGTTTTGCCCGTACCATCGCGGCGGCAGTCATGGTCAACGTCGCATACCGCCTCGGCCTGCAGTTCGCCTTCGACCTCCATGCCGTCTCCCCCACCTCGCCCCTCGGCCAGGACGTGCTGCCCAACCTGCTCCCCGGCCGCTGGGCGGAGTTCGCGTTCGGCATGGTCGCCGCTCAGCTGTATGCGTCCCGGCGGATCGCGCTGTGGGCTCACCGATCCGGCTGGGCGGTGCTCGGGCTCATCCCCCTGACCGGGCTGTCGCTGATCTCGGTCGGAAGCCCCCTCGAGCACCTGCTGTTCGGAGCTGACTTCTTTCTGCTTCTCTGCATCGTCCTGGCACGTGAGAACTGGGTGTCGCGGATCGTGTCCTGGCGTCCGCTGGCCGCGGTGGGGGTGATGTCGTACAGCCTCTATCTGGTCCACCAGCCGATTGTCGCCTCGCTCTCCGCCATCTTTCTGCGGCTCGGCGGATCGCCGCGACTGGTGTTCCTGGAGGTGCTCCTGCTCCTGCCCGCGATCATCGGCGTTGCCTGGCTGCTCTTCGTCACGGTGGAGCGCCGCACCCTCCGCGCCTCCGGCTCGGCGGAGCCGGGAAGTCCTGAGGCCCTGCTGCTCACGCCGCTGAATCTCCTCAAGCGTCGTCGCGGCGTGGTGACCCCCACCGTCGTCGACGCCGCATGAGCGGGCCGAACCGGAGGGGGACGCCGCGCTACGTGGTGCGGATGACCCTGGCTGGGGGGTCCAGCACGGATCTCACCTCCGACCTGCCCTGGCGCGAGGCTCGGGGGGCCCTGACCATGGTGCGCCGCATCTTCGGCCATCCCGACGCGCGGGCCGAGGGCTGGATCGCCTCTTCGATGCACCACGGCTTCGGGGCCTCGAAGGGCGATGTCTCGGTCAGCTTCACCGTCGAGGACGTCGGTCCCATCGATCTGGTGGGTCGTGCCGGCGCGGAACGCCGCCGGGGGTCAGAGCGATTGTCGATCGAGCAGCGCAGCGGCTGATCAGGCGGCGGACGATGCCGGTGCGGCTGCGCGACTGCTGCGCACCGCGGCGCCGAAACGCGCATCACACCGCGGACACTCGGTCAGGTGGCCCTCGAGAGCGCGGAGCCGGTCCTTGCGCAGCGATGCCAGGCGCAGGTTCTCGAACACGAAGACCGCCTCCCGGCATTCCGCGGGCAGCGATGCCCCCGCCTCGACGTTGACGTACGCCGTCCTGAAACTCTCTCGGGCGCGGTGGAGGAGGCCCTGAACCGAGCCGCAGGTGATGCCCAGAGCGGCCGCTGCCTCGGCCTCGGAGTGTCCCATCACGTCGCGCAGGATCAGAACATCACGCTGTCGATCGGGCACCGAGAGGATGGCGGCGCGGACCAATCGGCGGGTCACGTTCAGCTCCAGCGCCTCTTCGGGGCGGGCGCTGCGATCCTCGTCGATGGCGGTGCTCATCGCCAGCTCCGACGCGGCGGCACCGAGATGGGCCTGCGCCCGCCGGGTCCGGCGGCGCAGCTCATCGATACAGAGGTTGGCCGCCACCCGGTGGGTCCAAGCACCGATGTCGCTGTCCCCAGGCATCCCGGAGATCTTCTCGAACGTCTGGCAGAAGGTGTCTTGGAGGACGTCCTCGACGGTCTCCCAGTCGTGCAGGTAGTTCCAGCACATTCCGCGAAGCCGGTCGCTCAGCATCAGCAGATCGAGGACCCCTCGATCGCCGGTTGGAAGCGGCCGCCGGGAGGCAGCATCCTCCGCGCTATGCGAGTACTCGATCACGAGCTTTCCCCCACGAGCCAGCCCCCTGAAGTCTCTTCCTCTGCAGGGCAGAGTACGTCATCCGGGTGGGTGTTGTCATCAGGGAAGACCGTGACGTCACCGGTCAGGCTGGGCAGCCCTCCCAATCAGACCGGGACAGTCCCGATCCGATCTTTTCCGTTCGCGGGGGGTCCCATTGGACATGCGCGACTGCCTCCGTGACAACCCGCGAGTCCCCCATGTGAACAGCCCTGCTCAGAGATGACGAAGAATCATGGTTTACCGTGACTCTCGACCGCATCCTCCGCCGTCAGGGCCGCCGCCAGCTCCATCCGGGATCGCACACTCAGCTTGGTGAACACTCTCTGGAGGTGGGTCTCGACCGTGTTGACCGTCACCGAGAGCGACGCGGCGATCTGCCGGTTGGTGCGGCCCCGAGATGCGAGCTCGGCAACCCGGCGCTCTCGCGGGGTCAGCTCCATCCCTGAGGTGACCCGGCGCGAGCGCGCTCCCCCCGCCGCCGCGAGCTCGTCGCGGAGCTGTCCAACGAGAAGATCGGCTCCGGCGTGCTCGGCTCGGCGCAGGCCCTGGGCCAGCGGGCTTCGGGACTCCACCCGGCGCCCGGTGCGGCGCAGCAACCGGCCCAGCTGGAGCAGGCCCGCGATCCGGTCCACCTCCAGCCCGCCCGCGTCCGCGGCGCGGATCGCGGCGCGAAGGCCCGCCTCCGCGGCGGGCAGGTCGCCCTCCAGCTCGGCGAGGATCGCCCGCCCCTGGGCGGCTGCCATTCGCGGCCAGCTGCAGGGCAGGCGGGCGGCGGCCGCTTCCAGCCTCTCGGTGAGCCGGGTGGCGGCGGTCACATCGGAGGAGCCGGCATGAGCCTCGATGGCCCGCAGACCCCAGGGGACGACGCACGGCTCCTCCATGCCGAGGCGTTCGGCGATGCGCTCCACCTCTCGGTAGCCGGTGGCCGCCCTCTGCGGGTCGCCCACAGCCAGGTACCGCTGCGCTCTCACATGGGAGACCCAGAGGGCGGCCAGCGGTTCCTCACCGATCCGCGTCGCCACCAGCGCGGCTTGGCAGGCTTCCTCGCTCTCCTCGAGTCGACCCTGCTGGAAAAGGATCGCGGCCCGGAGCGCGGCGGCTCGGGCCCGGATCCCCGGCGCCGCCTCGGCGGACCGCTCAGCCGCCGTGACCAGCGAGGCCGCGTCGTCGAGGCGGCCCAGGCGGAGCCTGGCGTCGGCCCGGGTGACCATGAGCTGAGCCGCGGCGAGGGGGGCGCCCTCGTGGCGGGCGATGGTCGCCATCACCTGCAGGAAACTGTCCGCGTCTGCCGATTGCCCCGCGTAGATCGCCACCGCTCCGAAGAGCTCCGCACTCCCCAGCGGCATGGCCAGCGCGTCGGGGCGCCGCCGTGGATCCTCGAGGCCGCGCCAGGCGGGATCGTTGTGGGCCGCCGGGCCGGGGGCGTTGCCGGCGACGCTCGCAAGGTAGGCTGCGACCGCCGCCACCCGGGCCCGGCTGGTCTGATCCGGGCATCGTGCCTCGGCCTCGGTCAGGGCGCGCTGGGTGGCGGGTACGCCGCTCTGCTGCCACAGCATCAGGGCGTGACCGACGAGGCCCTGCACCGCCAGCTCGGGGGCCGAAGAGCCGGCCACCTCAGCGGCGCGCAGGTAGTGGCTCGCGGCGCTGGTTCGCCTCCCCGAAGCGCAGCAGGCGTCGGCGAGGGTCAGAAGGACGCGCGCCCGCGCCGCGTCGTCGGGGATCTCACCGTAGCGCTGGAGCCTCTGGAGCACGCTGCCGGCAGCCACCGGCCGGCCCGACAGCAGCAGTGTCTGGCCGAGCGAGAGGCGAAGATCGAAGCTCGCCGAGGCGCCGGCCAGCTCGACCGCTGCTCGGAAGTGCCGCGCCGCAGCGACGGTGGACCCGTCCTCGAGGGCCTTGGCCGCCGCCCGGCGGACGATGTCGACGGCCCCATCGACCTCGAACAGATCGGCGCTCAGGGCGTGGTCGGCCGCCCGGGATTCGAGCCCGCGACGAGCCAGCGCTGCGAACGCCCGAGCATGGAAGCGCCGGCGCATCGGCAGCGAGAGGTCGGCGTACAGCGCCTCGCGCAGCAGCGGCTGCGCGAAGTCGAGTGATAGGTCGGACGACTCTCGAAGGACACCGGCCTGGCAGAGGGTGTCCAGCGCGCTGTCACCCGGCGCTCCATCCATCCGCGCGATCTCGGTGACGAGGTCGGAAGCGAATGGCGCCTCGAGGACCGTGGCCGCCTGTGCGCATTGCACCGAATCGGGATCGAGCCCGGCCAGAAAAGACCTGACCGTGGTTGGTGAGAGGCGGATGGCCGCCTCTGCGCCGGCGCCGTTGCTCAACCCGCTCAACGCGCGGACCGCATCGGAAAGGACCAGTGGATTGCCGCCGCAGCTGCGCCAGACCGTCTCGACGGTCGCGTCGCTCAGCTCGCGGGCGCGTTCCCGGAGGACCCCCGCCGCCTCGGTCAACGTGAGCGGTTCGAGGTCCACGGCGGTGGCCATCCGGTCTCGGCTCAGCTCGGCGCTGAGGTTGGCCGCACCGGCCGGCCAGGGGCGGAGGGTGGCCATCAATCCCACCCCCATGGATTCGGTGCGCCGGAAGAGGTAGCTGAGCACGGCGAGCAACTCCAGGTCTGCCCACTGGAGGTCGTCAACTCCGACCAGGGTCGGGCCCGACCAGCGCTGCTCCAACCGGCGGGCCAGCCGCTGAGCGGCGGCGACCCCTCCGGCTCCGTCACCGTCGGGGCCGGAGCCTGAGGAGCCGAGCAGCTGACGGGCGAGGGCCAACGGCCATTCCTGTTCCAGGGCCGCGGCTCGGACGATCACCACCTCGAGCCCGGCACGACGCGCAGCCTCGGCGGTCTCGCTCAGAAGGCTGGTCTTGCCCAGCCCCGCACGGCCGACGATGAAGAGGCCACCACCTCGCCCGGCGCGCACCCCCGCCACCAGCGCAGACGCCGCCGCCACAGCCTCAGCCATGTCCCAGATACCGTCCCCCGCGGCGCATCTACTCTCGCCCGCCATTCTCGCATAGCAGGCGCTTTTCCACACCCTGGAAGGGCTTTTCCACACCCCGAGTGGGAGGGGTGAGGCTCGTGGGCCGGCCGGCTCCCGGTCGGGCGCGCCCTCGCCCGATGGGGGAGGACATTCGCCCAGGTTGTAACGGAAACTTCCCATCGCGTCACGAAACGGTGGCAGTCACCATGGAGAGGTGATCACTGAGGGTGAGGTCTCCCTGCTGGGAGTGCCGGTCACGCAGCATCGGCTGCGGCTCAGCGCCGTACCGGCGCTGGCTGCCGGCAACCCGGTGACCAGGATCTCCTCGCGACAGTGGCGGTCGGCGCTGATGACCGCAGATCTCGGCGCCGGCCTGGGGGCGGCGCTCGCCGCCGTCGTCGGCCGCTTCGGGGTCGACGAGCCGCTCGGCCCCAGCGGGCCGTACGTGGCACTGATCATCGCGGGCCCCCTGGCATGGGTCTGCCTCTTGATCATGAGCGGCGTCTACGACGAGCGCCGCATCGGCACCGGTGGCGCCGAGTTCGGCCGGATCGCCAACGCCGCGCTGTACATGGTGGCGGCGATCGTCGCAGCCTCCTATGTCACCCGCAGCGACATGTCCCGAACCGTCACCGCCGTCACCGTGGTCGCGATGGGCGCTCTCACCCTGGCCGTGCACCTCACCGGGCGATTGTTGCTGCGCCGGCGCATCCGGGGTGGGGGGGCCATCCACCGCGCCGTGGTGGTCGGGCCGGCTCCGGAGGTGCGCGACTTCGTCGACCACCTTGAACGGGTCTCCCATTCCGGGCTCAAGGTGGTCGGCATCTGCCTTGCGGAAGCCGAGCGGGCGGGCTCCGACGAGCCGGCGGCGACCTCCGCAAGCACCGTCGATGACATCATCCAGGCCGCGCGGCGTGCCGGAGCAGACACCATCGCGGTCACCGGGTCGGGGGTTCTCAGTGGCGCCGAGTTGCGCCGCCTCTCCTGGGATCTCGAGGGTACCGGTCTGCGCCTCCTGGTCGCCCCTGGGGCCACCGAGCTGGCCGGGCCGCGCCTCCTGGTGCACCTGGTCGGGGGCCTGCCCCTGCTCCGCGTCAAGGAGGCTGACTTCTCGGGTCCGAGCTGGCTGCTCAAGTCGTCGCTCGACCGCTTCACCGCCCTCTTGCTCTGCACCGTGCTGAGCCCGCTGCTGGTCGGGATCGCCGTGGCCATCCGGCTGACCAGCCCGGGTCCGATCCTCTTCCGGCAGTCCCGCGTGGGCCTCCACGGCAGGGATTTCTCGATGCTCAAGTTCCGGACCATGCGCGACGGGGCTGAGGCCGACGCCGAGAACCTGCGCGAGCTCAACGAGCACGACGGCGTGCTGTTCAAGATCCGCGAGGACCCACGGGTCACCGGGGTGGGGCGATTCCTTCGTCGCTACTCCCTCGACGAGCTGCCCCAGCTGTTCAACGTCATCGGGGGCTCGATGTCGCTGATCGGACCACGCCCCCCGCTGCGCTCCGAGGTGGAGCGCTACCCACTCGACCTCCGGCGCCGCCGGCTTCTGGTGAAGCCGGGGATGACCGGGCTGTGGCAGGTGAGCGGGCGTGCCGACCTCTCCTGGGAGGAGACCGTCCGCCTCGACCTGCAGTACGTCGAGAACTGGTCGGTGCTTCTCGATGCGGTGGTGCTCTGGAAGACGTTCCGAGCGGTGGTCACCGGCCGCGGCGCGTACTGAGGCCGGACCGCGGTGCTCTGGCTCAACGGGCGGGAACAGCATCCCGACATCGCCATTGTCGGAGACAGCCTGACCGTCGGCGAGCACGCCTCGTCCCCTTTCCGGTCCTACCCACGCTTGGTCCACGCCGCCCTGAGCGCCGACGCCAATCGACGGCTGAGCTTCCGGGTGACCGCGGTGAGCGGAGCCAGAGTCGTCGACCTGGCGGGGCGAGAGCTCCCGATTGCGAGACGTGTGGCGATTGTCGAGGCCGGCACCAACGACTGGCTGGGTCAGCGGCCCGCCGGGCCCTGCCCGCCGACCGAGCTGGATGCGTTCGCGGCCGGCTACTGTCAGCTGCTGGATCGGGTCGACGATGGCCGCGCCGCCGCCCTGGTGTGCCTCGGCATCTGGGGGCCCAAAGGGCAGCGCGGCCGGATCGGCGGTCGCCTGGCCGAATACGAGGCGGCGATCAGCGCAGCCTGCGAGGTGCGTGGTGGCGTCATGGTCACTCTCTCCCCGGTGTACGAGGAGGCCGCCGCACGTGGCCCGGCGGAGCGGCGGACACCATTCGGGGTCTCCGACGAGATGCACCCCAATGACCAGGGCCACGCCCGCATTGCCGAGCTGGTCATCGATGCCGTCCGGGAGGCCCTGTCACCCCACCGTCCGATCGTCACCCCGGAGGTGGAGTCGGCCGCTGCCGCCGGCTGATCCGGGTTGGCTCAACCGGTCGCGTCCAGGCGAGAGGCGAAGCGCGGCCGCGATGAACTCCGTGCCGCCGTGGCCGGGGCGCCGAGAACCTCGAGACAAACCGCGGTGACCTCGGCGGTGCTGAGCCGATCCAGTCCGAGCACGCCGCGGCATGCAGGTGACTCGCACCCGGACAGCACTCCCCACCGTCCCAGCTCGCACCAGCTTCCCGCCGTGCGGCTGCCACCCGGCTGAAGAATGCGGCGAATCGGGCCCTCCACCATCCCGGTGTAGCGGGCGTCCTCGGGACCGAAGAGCACCACGCTCGGGGTCCCGACGGCGTCCGCGACCGATGCCGCGGCGCTGCTCACGCAGACCAGGAGATCCAGGCGGCGGATGACCTCGACCAGGGCGCCGAAGCTGGTGCGACCGGCTGCGCTGATCGGCGGCCGTGGCATCGCCCTCACGACCTCGGCCTGCAGCGCCAGCTCGTTGGAGGAGCCGGTGAGAACGATCCGGGCGCTGGCGTGGTCCTGAAGTGCCGTGGCCACCTCGGCGAAGCGCTCCGGCAGCCACTGCTGACATGACCAGTCCGAGCCAGGGTGGATGCCAACGAGAGGCCCCGAACCGCTCCCGATCAGGGTCTCCGCGGCCGCGACGTCGTCTGCTGTGGTGGGCAGCTCGACCGGCCCCCCGTCCTCCGGCACACCGAGGGCAGCCAGGACCCGCGCATTCTCCCGCCGCGCGAACTCAGGCTCAGTCGGCAGCGGGATCCGCTCTCTGAAGGTCTCCGAGCCATAGGCGAGGCCGGCGCGGATGGGGGATCCGACGGCATCGGCGAGGAGGTGCATGGCGCGGACGCCGTTGTGGAGGACGACGGTTGCGTCGTACCGCGCCGGACGCAGCCGCGCGGCCAGAGCGGCGACCAGGGCCGCCTTTTCCACTCGAGCGAGCGGCTGCCCCTTGCGACGGAAGTCTCCCCATTGCAGCAGCCGGTCGACATGGGGCGAGCGACCGAGGATGGGCTCAGCGCAACGGAGTCCAAGCACATCGATCCGCGACCCCGGGAGCGCCTCTCGAAGGCTGCGCAACGCTGGCGTGGCTGCCATGCTGTCGCCCAGATGGCCATAGGCGATGATCAGAACCCTGCGGCACCCGGCCAGCTGGCTCATCGGCGTACCAGGCGCCCAAGCCGCTCGCTCAGCGCCACAGCCCCACTGCCACCTTCAGCACCTGGGCCAGGCGGCCTGCGCGGCCGCAATCAGCGGCCTCCAGGGCTGCGATCAGCAGCCGGCTTCTGGCCGAGAGGGGTTGAGGACGGCAAACTCCGCACCCACCGGGACGATGCCCGATCTCTTCGGCGACCGCCTGGGCAAATCCCCGCTGAGCGGATCCATTCACCGTCCTGATGCCGGAGCTGCGCAGGGCCTCGGCGGAGTTGGCAGGGGCGTAGGCCCGCCTGGCAAGCCGCAGCATCGGCAGGTCGGCTTCAGTGTCGCCGATCGCCATCTCGAGCTGATCACCGGCATGCATCCGCTCGAGCAGGCGCCGGAGCCCCGACGCCTTGTCAACTCCGAGAGGAAGGAAGTCGACCTGGGAAGTTCCGATGACCGGGGTGACGGCGCCATTGGCATGCCCGACGGCGCCAGCGACGATGTCGTCGGGCAACCTGCGCCGAACACCCTCGCCGTCGACGCTGTAGGCACGTGCAACGTGCTCATAGCCGGCATCGACGTGAACGGGCTGGGTGCGCAGCCAGCCTCGGACGGCCTCGACCGTATGATCCGCGCGGCTGTCGGTCAGTACCTCGGCGCCGCCTGGCTCGTGCACATATGTGACAGCTCCATATTCGGCGACGCCCCCAGCCAGCCGGAAGGCCTCGCAGCGCTCCCTGATCTCGGGCAGAGTGCGACCACTCACCAGTACGGCTCGACGGCCATGTTTGGCCAGGGCACGCAAGCCGAGCGCCGCCACGGGGGTCATCACCGGGTAGCCCGTGGGCCAGCCCCAGGTACCGGTCTCCAGAACCCCGTCGATGTCGATGGCGCAAATCGGCCCCCCAGCTGGGGCGGTCAGGTCGGCGAAATAGACCGCGGACAGATACTCCTGGTGCACCCGGGACAGGGCCCGACGCACCAACTCGACCTCGACGACCATCTTTCGACGCTCTTCGTCATCCAGATCAGAGACTATCCAAGCCCAACCGAGCTTGGCCAGATAGGCCGTCAGGTGGACCGTGCGAAGAAGCAGCCATCGCTCATCATCGATGATCTCCCCGCCCGCGAGCGTATAGCCGCGGCGCACCGCCTCAGAGAAGCCCGGCTGCTCCCTGAGCACCATGCACGAATCGGCGGCGGCGATCGCAACGTCGAGGGCCGGGTCGCTCGAGTAGGTCTCCAAACCCCGCTCGTCGTAGTCGACCTTCACGGCCGATGCTCCAGCTCCGTACCAGCGGTTCAGAGCCATGCTGCCATCGATGACGGCCGGAACCGCGGGCCGAAGCAGTCGCCTACTCGCAGCGTAGAGGAAAGGGCGAGCCAGCAGCCGACTGGTTTGGAATGGCGGCTGCAGCCAATCGGCGGCGAGTCGCCAAGCTGGAAGCCATTCACCCAGCCTCTCGGTCGGATCGGACGCGAGGCGGAGGTGATCGCGACGGGCGACTGCATAAGCTGCCACCCGACTGGCCAGGTCGGGCGCGGCGATCGATTCCGCGCTCAATGCCTCGGTCTCCGGCAGGTATCCCCGGAAGAGGCAGCCGCCTTCAATTCCATAGACCGGTGGATGGAACTCAGTCAGGGGATCGCTCAGGGCGAGCGAATGAACCCCGAAATGACCGAAGCCAACGCCCTTCACGTAGATCTCGGCGTCGTGCAGCCGGCTGGATTCGCTCTCGGTCAGTCGGACCTGATACCTGCCCCGCACATGACGTCGAAGTCGCGATCCGCCCTTCATGTCAGGCACCGGGAGCAGGGGCAATTGGCGCATGCTGACGACGGCGCCCACTGTGACCCAGGTGCGGCCTCCGTCTGGTCTCACGATCTCGAACTCGGCGCCCGATCAACAGCCGGGCAAGGCTCTCTTGCACCGCGCTGACCTCCAGCTCGCGGTGAATGGCCCATTCCGTCCACGGGAGCACGACCGCCTGGAAGGAGCGGAGGCCCTCGGGCAGCTGCTGCTCACCCTTGCCGTACATGACCGGGACCAGCAGGACCATCCCTGCCTCGGGCACTCCCACGGCGGCCACCTGCTGCGCGACTGAGCGGTAGGTCCGCCCACTGACCGGCGAGTCGTCGATGACAAGAACCAGGCCCGATCCGGCCGCCGCGCGCATTCGCCGTGCCTGACGTGCCCCAAACCCGCGATCCGGGCGACAGCTGAGCTCCTCGACGTGGGTGAATCCCAGCCGCCGCAGGGCCGCCCCCACCAATGGAGCGAGGTAGCTCCCGGATGTCCTGACGCCGAGGACGATGAGTGGCCGGCTCCGCTCGCTCCAAGTCACCGCAAATGCCTCCGCCAGCGCCACGCAGTCGGCTGGCTTCTGGTCCGCGGAGCGGAAGCAGGCGGGCAGGCGCAGGATCTCGCCTCTGAGCGCGCGCGGAAGCCGGGAAACGCGCCGGACGAGCGACTTCACCGCCTCCGCGAACCGGGCGCCGTCGGCGAAGGCATCTCCGTCCACGACGGCGTCGGCGGCAAGGCTGACGACCCTCTCGGCCTCTGCCTGCCAGGCGGCGAGGCGACGATCACCGATGCCCATGGCGCGGAGCCGGAGTCCGCCTCGCCGGCCCCATTCCACAGTCGAGGCGAGCATCGGCGATCTCCGCCGCACGAGCGCGATGACCTTTCGCGTCCCGGCGAGGTCCCGCTGGAGGTGGTCTTCGGCGACCTGATTCAAACCGGCGAGACGGAGAAAGGCATTCGCCCAGTCCTCTTGCCGCACCGCCTCAGCCGCTAGCGCCAGCGGCGGTGTCGAAGCTGATGAGGAGGTTCGCCGCCTGGACGTGGCGCCGTCCCCGGGATCGCCGATCGCGTGTGCGCCGGCTCGCTGCGCGGCGGTGCGGACGTTCCGACCATGTCTCGATCATCACCGGCCCCGAGACGCTGCGGAATAGGAACTGTGCCACCTTCTGGGACGATCGCCCGGTTCGCGTGGGACGAGCGTCCGTCCCGGCGCCGGTCCCCGATTGGCCCGATCAAGCGGAGGCTAGCGTATCGACCAGGCGACGCTCCGCGAGGTGGCGGGCATATCGTGCAGCCGTTCTCGGAGTGACGTTGACCAGCTCCCCGGACGACCCGCCAGCTGCCATCCAGCGGCAGATTTCGAAGAGCGCCCCACCTCGCCGCCAAATCTCACCGGTGAAGGCCCACAGGCAGGTGTCAAGGGTGCCGATGAGCCATCCCGGTCGGCGGCCACGGAGCAACCGATGCTCGGCTCGTCGCAGGTCGGAGAGGTGGTTCACGGTGATGAAGGGCGACCAGCCGTCCCACCTTCCAGCGGTGTAGGTGAGGGCCACGATCCCGGGGACATCAACCACAACTCGGGGAGGGCCGGAGAAGGACGAGGCAGTGAAGGCGTATTCGAAGCCCGCGTCCCGCACCGCCTCGAGCACCGTCCGGCCGGGCGGGCCCGGGCGGAAGTCGGTGAAGGGACGGATCGGCTCAAAGAGACGGCGGACGGGCGTCTGGCCGACGGTGCTCCGAAGGGATCGCCGCGAACGCTCGCTCCTTCCGGACTCGCCGACCGCTGAAGGCGGCCGGGGCTGGTAGCGCAGGCGCACGTATGGAGGGTCGGGGTGGGCGGCCAGCCGCTTCGCCGGCTGGCGGATGAGCGCGGCGTCCATCAACGGCCACCATCCTCGAGGGACACGCTCTCGCCCTCCAAGGCGGCTGCCGAGGTCGTCGACCGCCCGTTTCAGCGTTGCCGCGAACCGGTCCGCCGGTGCCTCGAACTCGAGCAACACGCCGAGGCCGGCACAGCCGAGGAGCGGCTCGACACGGGGAGCCAGGCCGCCCGAGCTGAGCGGGAACTCAGTGAGGGTCAGCGGCGGATGGGGCATGTGGGCGAAGCTCTCGGTGGTCAGCACCAACCCGCCCGCCGCTCCGGTGAGGCTCAGGATGTCCGCAAGCGGGTAGAGGTTCTCGAGCTCACGCGCCATGCCAGTCCAGAAGATGAGGGTTGACACCACCTTGCGTTGCCGCGCCCAAATCGCCAGCTCCGCGTCGTCAGGCTCATCGCCGGCCCAGGGGTTGCCCGGGAGAGGGGTACGCCATGCCGTGCCGAACTCGCGAAGCACGGGGAAGGGAGGTCTCCCCGGGTCAATCACCTGGAAGGCAGCGCCCAACCGTGAGAGAGCGAGGAAGTCGTCATCGTGGTGTTGGCGGCCGAAGACAACGGGGGTCTGGCCCAGCGGCTCCGCGAGACGCTCGATCACCTCCGTTTGCGGAGACCCGTGGATGGGTGCCCATCCCTCGCGGGTGGCGGTGGGGATCCATCTGCCGACAAGCTCAGCATCTCCGAGAACGAAGCCGCGCGTCGCCGTGGCCCAGCGCTCGGCCATCCAGGCGGTCTCCTCGGCGACCGACGTCGTCTGCGCGAGTCTCAGCTCCTTCGCTCCGGGAGAAGGGACGTCGGAGGCCCAGAGCGATTCGACCTCCCTGCCACCGCGAAGCGCGGCAAGGGCGGCCTCATCTCCCTCGGAGATCGCCAACAACCGGCGGTTCACGACCTCGGGGAATGCGAATGGCGTCAGTGACGATCCGGGGCAGCGACCCCCTCCGATCACGAGGAGAGTGTCGGGAACGGGGATCGGTGAGGACTCGAACATCTCCTGATAGAAGATGCCGACATCGGGGCTGCGCGAACGGAAGCTGACACCAGCGTCGTCGAGGGTGGCTGCGAGGACTGCCGGGCCCAGAGAGGCCGCTTCACAGTCGAATCGCAGCAACAGCAGGAGGAGTTGCTCCAGGTGGTGAGCTCCGGTCAGAAGCCCCCCGCGCATCTGGTTCGGGTCGGACCCAGGAGGGAGGCCGCCGAAGTGGATGCCGGTCGGCCGGGCATCGTAATAACACTCGAACAGCTTCCCTTCAGAAGCGGCGAGCCAGGCGAGTGTGGCGCACACGGTGTCGCGGTGCGGATGCTGGGCCGAGGTGAGGAAGAGAAGGAGCCGGGGCCTCTCAGTCACTAACGCGAGTACCAGGGCCGGGCGCTCGACCCCTCCGATCCCCCAGGCGCGCACGCCAGGGTGATGAGGTGTCGGGGTGGGTTGCTGAGGTCCGACGCGATACGGACGCGCGCCAAGTCCAGCCCCCAGCGCGCCGCGAAGCGCATCGCCGTGGCCCGTTCAGGGACCAGGAGGACGGCGGATCGCCTGGCCTGACGGCGCTCCAACCAGGCTCGAGTACCATGGCCGACAGGTCGAACCGCGGCTGGGTCGAGGAGGCTGACCAGGCGTCTGCGATCACGGGCACCCAGGAAGGCGCCCAAACCCCCCGCGATGGGCACCACGAGAGGCTCGCTCCCCTTGGGCGCGCCCGATGCCCGATAGCGCAGCGCGGCAACGACATCCATCATGCCGAGAGGCCGCTGGCCGCCAGCGCGCGAGGTCCGGCGATGTCCTCGTAGACGCCGACCAGCCTCTCCACCATGAGGTCGAGGTCGAAGTCAGCGGCTCGCCGCTGGGCAGCCCGTCCGATCCGCGCCAGCAGAGCAGGGTCGTCCAGCGCCTTGTCGACCTTCTGGGCGAGAGCGGTGGAGTCGCCCGGTGCGACCAAGAAGCCATCGACTGAGTCGGTGATCATCTCCGCCAGGCCCGTTCCCTCTGTTGCCACCACGGTGCGTCCGAGGACCATGGCTTCCAGACATGCGTTGGCGAGGCTCTCGAAGCGCGAGGGCATGACCACCAGGCTCGCACCTGCCACGATCGGAAAGAGGTGATTCTGCGTCGCGGCGGGCAAGAAATGCAGACGAGCCCACTGGTCACCACAGCGCTCGCGAGCGATGTCGGCGAACGGCCGTCCCTGCATGCCCAGGTCCTCACCGACGAAGACGGCATGAATCTCTGGGTGGCTCTTGAGGACGGTGGGGAGCGCCTCGATCCACGTGTCCACGCCCTTGCGTCGCTCGAGGCGCCCGAAATAAAGAACATAGTCGAGCCCACGGAGGCTCGCGGGCAGGCGAGCAGCGTCGGCGCGGGGGGTCTGGATGCCGGTTGGAACGATGGTCACCGCGCCCGGGGAGAGCCGCCACCGCTGGGACACCTCGTCCGCGAGCACCCTGGAGGGTGAGATGAACTCGAGCGCTTCGGCGCGTCTGAGATCGCTCCAGCCAGCGTCGGACGAGCGCCACTGGGGGGCGCCGTCCGGCTGCGCGATCGTGTGCGTCGATGACGAAGTGGGGGGTCGCCAGCCGGGTTACGAGTTTGCCGCCTGCTCGCAGGGAGTACCACCAGGCCTCTCCCCCCCATTCGCACGCCTGGACGACGTCAAGCCGACCCAGGTGGTGAAGCGTCCGACTGACGACCCACGAGCGTGCCAGAGCCCTGGGTCGAACGCTGGGACTGGGGACCCGGTGGATCTGGACCCCGTCGACCAGTTCCGTCGTCAACCGGCTGGAGCCTGGCACGATCACATGGACCTCGTGTCCGAACCCCGCCAGCGCTCGAGCGGTCTTGTCCGTATATGCCCCGATCCCGCCTCCGCTCGGAGGCGACCCCGGACTGATCATGGCGATCCGCATGGGTTATGACCTTAACCAGCTCTTTTGGTTATGACAAGGGTCGCTTCAGCCGAGTGGCGGACGGCTGTCTCACTGGACCGGGACATTCGCCCAGCGCGGTGACCGGCCGTCCAGTGAGCGCTCGCATGCGGGCCAGCCTACGGATCCGTCCGACAAACGGCGAGGAAGTGCTTCGGCGCGAGGCTCGGCCCGAACGTACGCTCCTCGACTACGCGCAGGCCGGCGTCGGCGAGCATGCCCTGGAACTCCCGGTGACTGTGATGAGTGACGGTGGCGGCCCACTCCGGGAGAACACCGCCGGCTCGCCAGGTCTGAAGCCAGCGGGCCGGCCGCCGGCCCACATACGTTGGATACCGCAGCATCCAAAGCGCGTTGCGGTTACTTGCCTCGGCCAGGATCAGCCCGCCCGGCGCGACAACTCGGGACAGCTCGCGCAGGGTTGCTGTCGGATCGGGGAGGTGGCAGATGAGATCGACCGCGATGGCTGCGTCGAAGGAGCGATCCCCAAAGGGGAGGGCCGCTCCCGCGTCCAAGCGAACGGTCTGCAAGGCGGAGGGCTGGATCCCGGCCGCCGCCGCGGTTCTGCGAGCCAGCTCCAGCATCTCCTCAGAGATGTCGGCGAGCGTGACATGGTGGTGCTGGGCCAGAGGGACCGCCATCCGCCCCGGCCCGCCGCCGAGGTCGAGCACCCTTCCCGCTGGCAGCCTCCCGACGATCTCCACGACCGCGTCTCGCTTGGCCGCATACAGGTGGCGGAATGGGTTGTGCCGATCCTCCGGTCGGAAAAGGTCGACGTACTCGCCCCCCGTGAACACCGACCGTGTGAATGGATGCCTACCGGGCGAGGTGCCGGTCATCATGCTTGCGGGTTCACAACTGCGCGGCGGGAGGACTGGTCAGTCATCGCCGCCGCGCCGGGCCTCCGGTCACCTCAGCGTGAAAGGCTTCGAGACGGTTCGCGGCGGCCGTCCACCCGTAGTGGTCCACCATCAGCGAACGGCCCTCCGCTCCAAGGCGGGCGCCCAACGCGGGGTCGGCCATGAGGCGGAGGATCTGATCCGCCATCGCGTCCGGCTCATCGGCAAGGATCAGGTGCATGCCGGAAACGACATCGATGCCCGCGGCACCGACTGTGGTGCTGACCACCGGCCTTGCCATGGAGAGCGCCTCAAGGATCTTGAGCCGCGTGCCTCCTCCCGCTCGCAGCGGAGCGACCACCACGCCGGCCCGCTCGAGAAAAGGCCTGATGTCCGGCACCCATCCGGTGTAACGAACTCCTGCCAGCCCGCGGAGCGACGCCGGGACCTCGTCGCCCACAACCTCGAGCACCGCACCCGGCCTGACCCGTCGCACTCGCGGCAGGACACGCCGGGCGAACCAGGCGACCGCGTCCGCATTGGGCCGGTAATTCATCTTGCCGACGAAGACCATCCGCTCCGGGTCCGCAGCCGCCCTGGCGGGCCGCAGCCGATCGGTATCCACGGCGTTGGGCACGACCGTCGTGGGCAGGCCGGTGCACGTCCGCCTGACCACGGCCTCGTCGCCGAGGGACGTGGTCACGCAGCCATCCGACCGACCCCAGGCCTCCCGCTCGTCGTGTCGGACCTTGTTGGCCTCGACGGCGCCATAGAGGCGCCGGACCGGAGAGGACTCCACCCGCGCCACCTGCCGAAGAAGGTCGTACTCGATGTTGTGCTCATCCAAGACCACTGCGGTGGTGCCGAAGTCGAAGCACATCATGGCGCTCGACTCGACCTGGACCATGTCGAAGCCGCCGCCAGCCAGCTCCTCCTGGATGGCCCGCTGCATCGCCTGGGATCGAAGCGCGCTGAGGTGGAAGGAGGAGCGGCCGCAGAGCGAGATGAGCTGGCGCCGACGTCGGGACCTGAAGGACGGCGGCGGCTGGACTGGGCGAACCCGGTGGAGGCTGCGGGCGAGCTCCGACCAGTCGCTGAGCTGGGCGGAGGACGCATAGGCGAGGAGGGTCACCCGGTGCCGACGTGCCAGCTGGGTCGCGAGATGGAAGACTCGCACTCCGAAGCCCCAGGTCGGCGGCGCTGGGGCTTCCGGACACACCAGCAGCACTCTTCGAGCCTCCGGTTCAACGTCCGCCGCGGGCACCACGCACCGGTCTCCTCGGGTCAGCATCATCAAGCGTGAGAAAGCAATTGTCCGCCGCGCATGGCGCGATCTTAGGCGGGCGCCACTCGAGGAACCATGGGACCGGGCGGGCGGTGGCGGGACAAACGTCTCGGCTGAAACGACGCCTTGGACACCGTCAGGACGGTGACCGTCGGATCACAGGCGGCGCGATATTCATCCTCCTTTATCGATGCGACGCCAGGTCGGCGAGGTCCTGAGCCAGGCGACCGGCATACAGCCGCAGGCTGAACCGGGCCACCGCCTCGTCCCGGGCGTTGCCGCCGAGCCGGCGCCGTTGTGCTGGGCTTTCCAGCAACGTCCGCAGCGCTGATCCAAGCGCCCGAGGGTCACCCGGCGGCACCAGCACCCCAGTCTCTCCGTCCAGGACGACTCCCGCCAGGCCCTGCGTCGCAGACACCACGGTGGGTTTGCCCATCGCCATCGCCTCCAAGACCGTGGTTACCCCGGCAGGGAAGTCCGTTTCGATGAGCGGAACCACCACCACCTGAGCCCGCGCGTAGATCTGGCGGAGCTCCTGGTAGCCGACTCTCCCGCGTTGCACGCTCACCGGCCAGTTGATCGGCGCCGAGCGTCGGGCGCCAGGATTGTGGAGGCTGGCATCGGAGACGAAGACCCGTGCCGGCAGGGTGGCACAGGCCTCAGCCAGGCTGCGGTAATCTCGGTGCTCGCGGCCGGGGGCGGCGATCAGAGGCTCCTCCGCGACGGCCTGCGGCGCCCAGAAGTCGGTGTCGACTCCGTAGTGCACGAGTTCCACCTTCCCATTGGCGAGCCCAAGGCGGCGCCGTGCCAGTCGGAGCTGGCGCGTGGAATGCACCAGGATCCGATCGATACGCCGTTCGGCGTGGAGAACGCGGAAGCAGGGCACTTTGGCCGTTGTGGTCAGATGATGGCCGATCATCAGATGGGGGGCGCTGATGCCCAGGGCACGCATCGCCAGGGCGAGCGGGATTCCAAGGTGCTCGCCATCCGTCAGCACCGCCTCGGCTCGGGCGACGGGGCGCAGCGCCACCCCGACGTGGCGGAGGGATCGGGTCATGCTGCGGTGTCCCCCCTTCCGATCGGCCAGAGCCGACCAATCCAGGAGGCGCACCCCGTACGCCAACTCGAGCCTCAGAAACTCGGGGCACGGCCGCTGCAGGTCGGCAACTTCGGACCGGAGACGTGGAGTCACGTCAGCTGAAACCAGCATGATCCGGGTCACTCTAGGCGACCGCTGTTCCGGCCCGGACCCTCTCGTCGCGCCTGGCCACCTTGGTCATCACCTCCACGACCGAGCTGTGGCTCCGCAGCTCATCGTGCTCCGCCCATGCCTTTTCGAGGTTCCGGCTCCCGATCACGTGGCGCAGCTCGGGGTGGTCGATGAGGGTCCCCAGCGCAACCGCGAGTGCCTCCGGTGACGCAGGCGGTACCAGCAGGCCGTTGTCGCCGTCGCTCACCAGCTCGGGAACAGCGCCGACGGGGCACGTTACCACGGGCAGCGCGCACGCCATCGCCTCGACGATGACGTGCCCGTAGCATTCGCCTCGTGTCGGGAGGGCGAAGATGTCCGCCCTGCGGTACAGCTCGATCAGCTCGGGGGAATCGGCGGCGATCCCCTGATGGACGCGAACCCGAGCTCCCCGGGGAATGTGGCGCGGTGCGGCCGTGGTCACCAGGTCGCACTCTGCCCGGTCGCCGATCAGGGCCATCGCCTCCAGGAGATCGGTGCCACCCTTGCGAACGAGATCCCCACCGACAAAGAGGACCCGGACGGGTCCCTCGAGCCTGCGTGGCCGGGGAGAGAAGCGGCTCAGATCGACTCCTGGGCGGATGACGTGAACCTTCTCCGCAGCCACCCCGTAGTCGTTCACCAGTGACTCGGCGGCCCACCAGGACCAGGTGATCAGTGCCGCAGCGGTGCCGAACAACGCCTGATAGATCCGGAGCTTCACGGATTCAGCAAGCCAGCCTTGGCGGCGGTGGTGGTAGGCGGCGCCGAGCCGGTCGTAGTTGGCCGGGGTGGCGTCCATCGAGATAACCGTCGGAACCGTACGGATCATGTCGCGCGCCAGCAGCGAAGCGCACTGGGTGTGGATGAAGAGGGCGTCGATGGGTGTGCCCCTCGGGCGGCGCCTGAGGGCAGATCGCGTCTGCCAGCTGGTCTGGAGAGTGTGGTTGGCAAGCCCGGGAATGTGGCGCGTCGGGCCGCTGTGGGTCGGGGCAACTTGTATGAAGGTCGACGACACTCGCCGGTCGGCGGCGACCGACCGCTCGAGACGAGCGCCGTAGACCCCGCCTCCCAGTGACTGCTCGAGGACAAAGACGAACTCTGGTCTCACTGTGCCGATCGTATTGGCCTCGGGGTATGCGAACCATGGGATGACGGGTGGTCCGGCGGGCTCAATGGGTCCCATCGCGCCGGGAGAATCACCTGGTGATGGGACGGGATGGGGGCGACGACCTGGGGGTTGTTGGAATGTCCCTGGGCGAATGTCCCAAGGCGATCGAGATCACACTCTTCGCCATGGGGGCTCCGGCGCCGAGACAGGCGCCCACCGCGGGCTGCGGCATCCCATGGATCGCCTGGCCGGATTGCGCCTAACCTCGTAGGTGGCATGGAGAGTTGAGCGGACCGGGCGACGCGCGCGAGCATCATCGTGGCCAGCAGAAACCGGCCCGAGAGCCTGAGTCGCTGCCTCTCAAGCTTGGTGGCCGCCCTTCCGCCTGAAGCGGAGATCATCTGCGTCGATCAGAGCGATTACCCCCTGGCACGCGAGAAGATCCCCGCTGCGGCACGACTGAGTTACCTTCCATCGCCACGGCGCGGCGCCTGCGCCGCCCGCAATGATGGCGCCGCCGCGGCCGGAGGCGAGCTCCTGCTGTTCACCGACGATGACTGCATCGTCGCGCCGGGGTGGGTCGAGGCCTGGCTCGGTGTCTTCGATGGGCTTCCCACCGCGGACATCGGCTTTGGCCCGGTTCGAGCCCTTGAACCTGACTGGGGCGGCGGCTTCACCCCCGGTTTCGACCCCGGTGCCAGGGACCTCCGCCATGGGATGGGTGTTCTTCGGCGCGGGCCGCAGGCTCTCGGTCTCGGGGCCAATATGGCGATCCGGCGTGCGGCCTGGCGGGACGTGGGCGGGTTCGACGAAGTCCTCGGTGTCGGCAGCCACTACGCTGGCGCCGAAGAGAGCGACATCGCCTACCGTGTCCTCCGGGGTGGAGGTGAGCTAATCCACCATGCCGGCCCGCCCGTTGTGCACGACGGGTTCAGGCCTCAGGCTGAGGCAGCTCGGCTCTCCATGAGGTACTCCGCCGGCGCTGGCGCCATGTACATGAAGCACGTCCGGTGCGGCGATCCTCGTGCGATGGAGTACGCGCTCATCAACACGTGGCGGATGCTCCGAGCGCCGGCGCTGGGTCTGGTCACCGGCAAACGGCCACTTGGCCTCCGAGCGTTGTGGGCGTACTCGGTCGGAGCGACGTCGTCCCTACGTCTCGGCATCGATCACTCCCGCCGCCGGTACCGATCTGGCAGCCTTGAGAGCCGCACCGCGCCTGGAGCGCCAGCGCCTGACCCATCCCGCGAGTCGTCATCGAGCCGGAACGCAAGGCCGGGGCTCGAGCGCATGGGGCTCAGGTGAACGAGCAGCGGCGGACCGTGAAACACCAGGGCGGCGGCCGGAGCGCGGGCGTTGCTCGCGCCGCCTTGACCTTCGACGACGGACCCTCGGCCTGGACCGATGCGGTTCTCGAGGCGCTGCAGCGACGCGGAGCCAAGGCCACCTTCTTTGTTCTCGGCTGCGCGATCGAAGGTCGAGAGGAGGTTCTCCGCAAAGTCATCACCGCAGGGTGTGAGCTGGGGGTCCATGGCTACTCTCACCGGCCCCTCACAGACCTGTCCAGCGACGAGATACGGGACGAGATGCGCCGGACCATCGCCCTGGTGGAGGAGGCGACGGGTCAGCGACCTCGGCTCTGGAGGCCGCCCCAGCTGAGGGCGGACACCCGAGTTCGTGCCGTCTGCGCTGCGCTGCGGCTCCGGGAGGTCTGGATCACGGTCGACACGAGGGACTACATCGCCGGGCCGGATGAGGTGGTGGAGCGGGCGGTGGCCGGATTGCGGCATCGGGCCATCCTTCTTCTCCACGACGGCCGGGCGGCGACCGACGCCGCCGAGGAGAGTCAGATGAGCCGCGAGGGCACCGTGATGGCGGTCCCCCGGATCCTGAGTGAGGCGGGACGTCGCGGGTTCCGCATGGTCACCGTCTCCGAGATACTGAGGCCACCGTTTCGTTCGCTCTCCCATCCCGCAGTGCTGTGGGCCGCTTCGCGAGCGGTGGTGCGACGGTGAGTCTCGCACCGGCTACGCCACCGCCCGCGGCCCAGGAAGGCGGCGCCCCGGCATCGGCCGGCGCTGCCGGTGTCCTAGGGACGGGGGCCATCCCGGTGGGCTCGACACCCCAGTCATCCCAGGGGACGCTGGCCCGCAGCATCTCCTGGCTAACCGTGGGCCAGATCGCGACCTGGGCCCTCACCCTGGTCTGGACAGTCTACGTGCCGCGCCGCTTGGGATCCTCCCAGATCGGGATCTTCACCCTCAGCGCCGCCGTGGCCGGTGTTCTGATGGTGATCATCGGCCTGGGGATGAGACCGCTCCTGGTCCGCGAGATTGCCTCTCACCCAGATCGCGCTCCCCGGCTCATCGGCGCAGCCATGGTGCTTCGCGCGCTCTTCGCGGTTCCCGCCCTCGTGATCGCCGTGCTCCTGGCCTGGTTGGGTCCCTTCCACGGAGAGGAGTCGATTGCCATTCTGCTCGGCTGGTGCGCCTGCGTACTCGGCGCCCTCGCCGAGCCCGTGGCCGCGGGGTTTCAGGGCGTCGAGAAGATGCGCTATCTCACCTACTTCACTGTGCTGGGAAGCGTTCTCGGGACGGTGAGCAGCATCACCTTGGTGACCCTCGGGGTGCGCGCCATCGGGCTGCTGCTCAACGGCCTCGCCATCGGCGCCCTGTCGGCCGCGTTGATGCTGGTGTGGGCCCGGCCTCACTTCCGGATTGAATGGAGGGTGACCCGGCAGGAGCTCACCAGCCTCCTGGTGCGCAGCCTTCCCTATTGGAGCTTCGCCGCGTTTTACACAATCTACCTCTGGATCGACTCCCTGATGCTCGGTGCGATGACCACGAGTTCGGTGCTCGGATGGTATGGGGTTCCGACTCGCCTCTTCGGAACTCTGCTCTTCATCCCCAACATCCTCACCACTGCATGGCTCTCCCAGCTGGCCCGGGCACACACCGGCGGTGGCAAGGTGCAGCTGCTCCGCGCGGCCAGGCCCGCCATCGAGACGACGATGGTCCTCAGCTTGCCGGTCTGCGCTGGTTCCGTGCTGGTGGCCGATCCCCTCGTCCACGCGCTCTACGGCTCTGGCTTTGCCGAATCCGGCCCAGTGTTTGCCCTTCTCGCCCTCTGCGTCCCACCGATGTACATCAACATGATGGCAAATCAGGTGATGGTGGCTCGGGACCAGCAGGTGATCTGGACCAAGATGATGATACTGGCCACCGTCGTCAACCCGGTTGCGAACTTCTTTCTCATCCCTTACTTCCAGCGCACTCAGGGCGACGGCGCGATCGGCGCCGCGATCGCGATGGTCATCACCGAGGTCATCCTGGCGGCGATCGCCATCTTCCTGATACGCGACGCCTTCACTCGGCAGATGGGTGCGCGCCTCGCCCGGGCCGTTGTGGCGACCGGTGGGATGGCGGCCCTTGTGGTCCTGGGACTCCGGGTCAACCTCGGGATCGGGGTGGTCAGCGGTCTGGTGAGCTTCCCGGTGCTGGCTCTTGCGCTGCGCGTGGTCAGTGGTGAGGAGCGTCGCCAGCTGTGGTCGCTGGCGCGGCATCTGCGGCGCAGCAGTGAGAACCAGAGCCCGACGGCGCTGCCATTCGAGGGTCCGGCGCAGGAGCGAGCCGACGGGGCCCCTTCCTAGACAGTCTTGCGGAATCTGGGCGCAATGTAGGTTCGTGAGCGGCGATCGATGGGGTAGCGGAAGCTGGTTGCGGCACCTCGACCAAAGGCCACGAAGCTGCGCACCCCCGAGGCAGGCCGCAGGAGGACGAGTCTTCTCCAGCTGATGGTTCGAAGCCATATGAGAACCAGGCAAAAAACCGCGGCCGGGTCGCCTCGGCGGATGTGCTTCATAACCAGTGCGCCCTGCGAGAACAAGTAACCGGCCTGCAGCCGGCGCCCCTCCGTCTTCCACTCCTTGAGCTCATGATGCACCACCGCCGGCTGAGCAACCACCACAACCGCGTACCCGAGCTGCAGAACCCGATACATGAGGTCGAAGTCCTCGCCGGCCTTGAGCGGAGCCCCCACGCCGAGGAGCTCGTCGAAGCCTCCCGCCGTACGGAGCGGTTCGGTTCGAAAGACCAGATTGGCCCCTCCCAGCCGGCTGACCTGATAGGCCAACCAACGGGTTCGGTACACCCACTCCCCCGTCGGGGAGAAGGAGGGCGTGTAGTAAGCGTCCGAAGCATCGGCTGCTGCGGTGATCCCCCCGCAGACCATGGCCGCCTCCGAGTGCCTGGCAAGGATCAGCTCCATGTCGGAGATCCAGCCCCGGGGAACCACGCAGTCATCATCTGTGAAGGCGATGAGCTCGCCACGGGCTCGAGCCAGTCCTAGGTTGCAGGAGGTGGACCTGCCCGCGGTTTGCGAGCGGACGTACGAGAAACGCGGGTCGTCGCCCACAGTCTGCTCATAGGCGCGCTGGGCGGTGTCGTCCTGGCTCTGGTCAACGACGATGACCTCGAAGCTCTGGTGCTCCAAACGAGCCAGGCTATCCAGCGTCGGGATTATTCCCACGCCGCGATTGCGGGTCGGGATGCAGACGGTGGCACGAGGCGCCCGATCCGAGGCGGGCGGGTTCGGGGCAGTTGCGGTGATAGGGAGTCCGGGGTCTGCTTCTGGCGCCGTGGGCGACGTGCTGGTGCGCCACCACTCGGCGGGGTCGAGAGCTCGCCGCCTCTTCCTCGCCGAACCGCTGCGTTGAACTCGAACGTAGGTCCGGAAACTCCGGTCGATCGGATAGCGGAAACTCATGAGCGCACCCGCGACGAAGGCGGTGAAGGTGGTCACCCCCGTGGGTCGCCGAAGCTGAGCGATGTTGGCCCACTTGACCTGCCGAGCACCCCGGACGACCAGAGAGGGGACGAAGGCGGCATCGCCGCACCGAAGGTGTTTCATGCATATCGCGCCGTCTGACATCGAATACGTCCACAGCCGCGGCCTGATCTGCTGCCCGACCCTGTAACCGTAATGCACCACGGCTGGCTCTGGAACGTCCAGGATCCAGTGGCCGCGGCGCAGCAGCCTGCAGAGCACGTCAGAGTCCGTTCCCGCGCCCACGGGGGCCCCCGGCCCCAGGATCTCATCGAAGCCTCCGATGTCACGCAGCATCTGGGCGCGAACCGCCATGTTCGCCCCGATGCCCCTGGACTGGTACGCCAGCAACACCGAGCGGTGCAATCGCGGCCGCGGCGGTGTGAAGGTTGGCACGAACCCTCGGTCGCGATTGGGCAGACCGGCTGTGACGCCGCCGCAGATCGCTGCCACCCGCGGGACAACCTCCATCGCGCTCTCCATCCCAGCGAGCCAGTCCGGCGGGGCCACGCAATCGTCGTCAGTGAAGGCGAGGATCGTGCCTCTCGCGCGGCCCAGGGCGAGATTGCAGGCGATGGGCTTGCCGACGGTCTCCGAGGGGATGTACGAGAAGCGCGGATCATCGCCGACTGTCTTGCGATAGGCGCGCTCCGAAAGCTCGTCGACGCTCTGGTCCACCACAATGACCTCGTAGCTGTCGTGCTTCTGCCGCCGAAGACTCTCGAGGGTGGGGGCGATGGTGACCCCTCGGTCCCGGGTCGCCAGGCAGACAGTGATCCGCGGGAGCTTTGACGGGGCTGGCTCGCTCACCCCGGCAGGCTACCGCCAGCCCAGGGCAGGGGCGAATGGGCGTGTGGTCGCGCGTAGATTGTGCGTCCCATCCTCATCGGGACAGCGTCCCGACTCCTCACAACGCCATCCGGGACCACGGGGCCACCCCGGGACATGCGCCCAGTCGAGGAGGGACAGCACCCACAGCTGCCGATGATCTTCCCATTCCCTCCACGGGTCCTAGGTCCGAGACTGGAAAACGTCATGCGGTTCCTGGAGACTTTATTCCGCCACCGGCTCCTGGCCATCGTGCCGATCGTTCTCGGGCTGGTGGTTGCCGCTGGCTACGAGCTGTGCCAGCCTCGGGAATTCACGTCCACGGCCAGCGTTTGGGTTGACGCCTCCGTTCCTGGGAACGGTCTCAACAACTCGAGCGACCAGTACGTCGACCCCTCGACCGTGGAGCAGTCCGAGATGCAGCAGCTGCTCTCCAGCCGCTCCTTCTCGCTGGCGGTCGGAGATTCAGGGCCGCTGGCGGGCTACCTCGCCTCCCATCCCGCTGCCGAGGTCACCGGTCTCGGCGCCATCCCGGGTCTCGGATCGATGTTCAGCAGCAGTGCCCGGGCGTCGGTCAGCGACCAGATCGCCAATGACCTCGAGAGCATGATCGACGTCGAGAGCACGGGACCCCAGGTCGTGACGATCACCGTGACCGCGCCCGATCCGGCGGTCGCCGCAGGGACGGCCAAGGCCTTCCTGACCGAGTACACGGCGCAGACCGTGGCGGCTCAGAAGGCGACCGACCAGACCTCGCTCACCTACTACGGACAGCAGCTTTCCCAGGCCCAGGTCACCCTCCAGCAGGCGCAGACCGCGCTCTCCAGCTTCCAGAAGGCGAATCCCACCGTCCCCGCCAATGGATTGGGCAACGCCACAGCGACCGAGCTGCTCCAGGCAGTCACTCTTGACACCACCACCTACCAGTCGGTGCTCAACCAGTATGAGCAGGCCCAGCTGAACCTGGTCGACGTCAACGCCCAGACCGGCTTCCAGGTCCTCGACTCGCCGACCGCCAACGGCTCTCCGGTGAGCATCTCCAAGAAGCTGCTCGGGGCCGGGATCGCCGGTCTCGTGGCCGGCCTGCTGGTCAGCATCCTTCTGATCTCCGCCCTCACCGCGGCGGACCGCTCGGCCCGCCGATCCGAGGATGTTCAGCGTCTCGGTCTCCAGGTGGCCGCCAGCGTCCAGGACCTCCCCCGCGGGACTCTGCCCAGCGCCCCGCTGGTGGAGACATGAGCAGCGAGCCGCTCCGGGCTGATCACCTCGCCCGCGTGTCCCCGCTGCATCCCAGCCGTCGGGGCCGTGAGCCGGTCGAGGATCGGTCCTTTGGGCTGGCGGAGGCGGAGCGGCTGGTGCCGGCCGAGGTTCTGCGCGCGTGCCGAGAGGCGCTGCAGCGCTTCGTCTCGACAGATCCCCCCAGCTACGGCGTCACCAGCGCGATTCGGGGGGAGGGTCGGAGCAGCATCGCACTCGGCTTCGCCCTGGCAGAGTGGCTCGACCACGAACGCCGGACGGTCATCGTGGACCTGGATCTCGAGGCGCCCGCGCTGCATCGGCGGCTGGGGCTGCGCGAGCGGCCCGGGCTCGAGCAGGTCGTGGACGGGCAGGCACACGTCGAGGACTACGTTCAGCGAGCCATCGGCGACGTCTGGCTGCTCAGCGCCGGGGCACCTGGCGTCGATGCCCCGCGCGCCCTCAACCGGTTTGCCCAGAGCACTCTGCTCTCGCAGCTCAGCGAGTGGGCGGAGGCGGTGGTATTCGATCTCCCGCCACTCCTCGGCTCGCCGACCGGACTGGAGGCCAGCCGGCTCTGCACCACGCCAGTCATGGTGGTGAGGGCAGGGGTCACCCCTCTGCCTCGGGTCAAGGAAGCGGTGGAGCTTCTCT
Organism: uncultured bacterium; assembly: GCA_963716555.1. Taxonomy (GTDB): domain Bacteria; phylum Chloroflexota; class Dormibacteria; order Aeolococcales; family Aeolococcaceae; genus JAJZNI01. The sequence goes on from CAVQTJ010000018.1 coordinate 455,434, forward strand.
CGGTCAAGCCACCGGTGGTGCTCAACGGCGTGTCCACCCGCATCCCTCGTTGGTTGCGGCGGGCTGCGGGCGACTGGTCGTGATATGGCCCATGCTCATGCTCGCAGGCCTGGTGACGGCCGGCCTGCTCTGGCGTGAGCGTCCCCGGCGCGCCCAGGCTGTCGCTCTGCTGGTGATCGTCGTCGGTCTCAGCTATGCCTGGCTAGGGCTGGGCAAGGTCTGAGCGCCGTGGCGCTCGCCACCCTCTCCGCGGCCAACTTCCAACAGGCGCAGAAGAACCGGGCGTGGCTCGCGGCGCCGATCGCCATCACTCTGGCCATCCTGCTCGGTCTCCTGGCGGGGATGCTGAGTGGCGGCCGCTCCTTCCTCGCTATCGGCGTGGTACTGGCCCTGGCTGTGCCCTTTGTGTGGTGGCGGGCGCCGGCATCTGGCGTGGTCACCCTGCTGGGCTGCTCCACGGTGATCGAGCAGTTCCAGTATTCGGTTGGCATCCCCGGGCTCGACGCCTTCACCGACAAGATCCCGGTCTTCACGAGCCTCTCCAGCGGTTTGAACGCGACCGGGCTGTTCATGAGCCCGATGGACATCGCGGTGGTGGTCCTGCTGCTGGTCTGGCTCACCCGGGGAGTCACTGAGCGGAGCCTCAGGATCCCGCGAACCCAGGTGGCCGCCGCCATCGGGGTGATGCTGCTGCTCGCCACCCTGGCGCTGCTGAGGGGTCTGACCAGCACCGCCCCCGGGGCCGGGGGCGAGAGCGCGGCGTCGGCCTCCCTGTGGGAGTACCGACCCTGGATCTACATGGCCGCCGCCTTCCTGTTCTCGTCCCAGGTCATCCGCACTCGACGGGCGGTCCAGGCCGTGCTCTGGGCCTTCGTCCTGGGCACCGGGTTCAAGGCGGTGCAGGGCGTGTACATCTTCTTCGAGACCCGCAACGAGATCCCCAGGCCGGAGGCCATCCTGGCCCATGAGGAATCGGTCTTCTTTGCGATCTTCATCATCCTGACCATGTGCCTCTGGATCTTCGGGCAGCGAGGCTGGTTGCGGACCACGGCCACGGTGCTGCTTCCGATCGTGATCATCGCCGACCTGGGCAACGACCGGCGCGACGGTGTGCTGATCCTGGGTGCCGAGCTGATCGTGCTCGGTGTGCTCGCCTACATCTCTTTGCCCGCGAAGCGGCGCCTGATCGCCCGGATCAGCGCGGTCGCGCTCGTCCTCTTCGCCGTCTACATGCCTTTGGAGTGGAACGGAACCGGGACCCTCTCCGGGGTGGCGCAGGCGATACGCTCTGGGATCTCTCCTGACCCCAGGGATGCCCAGTCCAACGATTACCGCATCGACGAGGATGCGGACCTGGGAGCCATGATCAAGCAGAATCCGCTGCTGGGCACTGGCTTCGGGGTTCCCATTCAGTACAACCTGACTCCGGTGCAGACCATCAGCGCATCGGACACGTTCATCAACTACGTGCCCCACAACACGCTCCTCTACATCTGGGTCCGGATGGGCCTGCCTGGGGAGCTGGCGCTCTGGATGCTCATCGCCGTCGGTCTGCTTGCCGGTGTTCGAGCCTCGAGATCAAGGGATCGCGAGGTAGCTCTTGTCGGCACTCTGGTAGCATGCACCGTAGTCGGATGGGTGATCATGGGATACACAGACATGGGGTTCTGGTGGTTCCGCGTCGCGCTCGCGCTCGGGGTCCTCTTGGGAGTTCTCCACGCCAGTGTTGAAAGGGAGCGGACGGCTCGGGCGACCGGCGCGGTGACGGGGGCGAGATGAGCGCTGCGCCTTCACCGCGCCCGCGGCCGGCACAGACTCAAGCACCCCCGGCGGATGTTTTGGCCGCATTTCGGGCAAACCGCGGCGCGGCACGGTGGCTCGCCCACTGGCTGGGCATTCAGCTTCTCAAGTACCTGACCAACCACGCTGTCAACCATCTGCCCAGCCACTGGCTACGCCTACTCTGGTACCGTCGCGTACTTGGCATGCGGATCGGTCGCGGTGTGGAGATTCAGCTGGGGGCCCACATCTGGTTTCACAGCCCGGGAACGATTCGTCGGGCGCGGTGGTCCATCGGGACCGGCACCAGAGTCAACCGCGACTGCACGCTCGATATGCGCGGTGGGCTCCACATCGGGGAGCACGTCAGCATCTCGCCCGAGGTGGTCATCCTCAGCTGTGACCACGATCCCAATCTACAAGGGTTCCGTCTGCGACACCGGCGGGTGCTGATCGAGGAACGAGCCTGGATCGGGATGCGAGCAATGATCATGCCCGGAGTTCGGATCGGACGCGGCGCTGTGGTTGCGGCAGGCGCTGTGGTCACCCGAGATGTCGAGCCGCTCTCGGTGGTGGGTGGCGTTCCGGCGCGGGTGATCGGCCATCGCGATCCCGTGGGTCTGGGTTACTACCTGAATGATCAGCTGCGGGCGGCGTTCGAGTGAGCAGGGGCGCCTCATCCCATGCTCAGTAGGTGCCGTTGATAGTAGGCGCCCTCACCGGGCGTGGGGGTCCCCGTCTCCATGTTGGTGACCAGCACGTTGCTCGGGTCGCCCCACGCGTTCCACGTCCAGGCCAGATAGCTGAGCCCGTGGGCATCCGCCCAGGGCAGGAAGGTGGGCAGGAATGTCTCCGGACCCTCGGCGGAGTCGCCGATCTCGCCGACCACCACGGGATATCGGGCGGCCAGCGGAGCCAGGTTGGCATCCCAGCAGGTGAGGGTGTCGCAGCTCTCCAGGGGGTAGCTGTGCCACGAGGCCACGGTGTTGCGATCGCCCGACCCCCACTTCTGAAAAGACGATGCCCAGTCTGAGCAGTCATTTGCCCAATCAGTGCAGCCGGCCATGATCACGTTGTTCGCCCCGGCGCCTCTGATCACGCTGGTTAGCTGGTCGAACCCTGCACTCTGCCAGTCGGCGTTGACCGAGTAGGGTTGCCCTCCGGTCACGTATTCGGTGAGGGTGCAGCCCTGCCAGAGGCACTGCCACTCGTTTTCCCCTGGGGTCAGCCAGTAGAAGTAGGGTTCGTTGTAGAGGTCAAAGGTCACCTCGGGATCGCTCTTGAAGGTTGACGCGACGCTCTGCCAGAAAGCGGGGGAGTGGTCCTTGTCAGGGGCCGGATTCTGGGATAGCGCCCGCTGTGTGCCCGGAGCGGACCAGTGGAGGTCGAGGATCACGTAGAAGCCGGCCGCCTTGAGGTTGTCAACCAGCTGCACGATCGCGCTCTGATAGGCGGGCCCGCCGATCTCGACGCCGTTGATGCCCAGCCAGCAGTCCTCGTTGAGAGGGATCCGGACCGCGTTGATGTCCCAGGACCGCATGGCGGCAAAGGTGGCGGGGTTCTTCTCCGGTTCGCCGCCAAATGGGTCGGTGGTCCAGTTTTGAGCGCAGGCGAACTCGGTGCCGCTCATGTCGACACCGCGGAGCGTGACCGCTGCGCCGGCGGCGTCCACGAGCTGGTTCCCCCTGACGTGGAGGCCGGACTCCGCGAGCTCGGGCTGGCGGGCGGTCGGCCGTATGAGGGGCGGAGGAGCCGTTGTGGCCGCCGCGGGGGTTGCGGATGGAGAGGGTGTCGCTGAGCTCTCGCCGGCGCTTGGAGAGCGCGTGGGCCCGGTGCTGGACGAGCCCCCTGGCCGCCCGGCGGACGGCTGCTGTCCGAGCGCGGCCGTGGCCGGCTGGGAAGCGAACTCGCGAGCGGTGGAGGCTGGGGTCAGCAGTGCCAGGACCAGCGCCACGGCAGCCATGCCGGCTGCGAGCGCTCTCCGTGCCAAGGTCAGGTGCCGCCCCACTCGAGATGGCGCGGCCGTGGCTCGCGCCCGGAACGCACGAACACCCCCTTACCGATCGCCACTCCGATGCTCCTGACCTCGTCAGCCGGTCACCAAGGCAGGGCCAACCCTACAGTTGCACCAGCCCCTTGCGTGCGGCGTAGAGTACAGCTTGGGATCGGTCGAAGATCTGCAGCTTCTCATACATGTTGCTGATGTGGTTGCGAACGGTCTTCTCGCTGATTGAAAGCTTGTAGGCGATCTGTTTGTTAGCAGCGCCGCCCGCGATGAGCTTGAGGATCTCAATTTCCCGCGCCGTCAAGCCGTCGTAGAAGTCCTTCGGTGTCGTGTCGCCGGTCAGCATGCCCAGCACTCGCTGCGCCACCGGGCCGGCCATGACTCGCTCGCCGGACCTCACCGATTGAATGCTCGAGATGATCGCCTCCGGTTCCGAGTCCTTGAGAACGTAGCCGCTCGCCCCCGCCCGGAGGGCGGCCAGGACGTGGCTGTCAGCCTCGAAGGAGGTGAGGATGAGCACCGGGATTTCTGGACACGACGCCACTATCTGCTCAGTCGCCTTGATCCCGTCGAGGTTTGGCATCTTGATGTCCATGAGCACGACGTCGGGCTCGGACTCGCGGCAGCGGCGGACGGCCTCGACGCCGTCCGAAGCTTGGGCCACCACGGTGACCCGCGGGTCCTCGTCCAGGAGCCGCGCCAATCCTGCCCGGAACAGCGTCTGGTCGTCGGCGATGAGCACCCGGATTGGCTTGGTATTGATCATTGAGGTTCTCCGTACGGGACGAGGCAGCGGACCGTGGTGCCCCGCCTCGGGGCGCTGTCCAGGGAGATGCGGCCGCCGACGAGACGAGCGCGCTCCGACATGCCCCGTAGTCCGAACCCGTCCTCCTTACTGGCGATGCCGCGGCCATTGTCGGTGATGGTGATGGCCAACGAGCCTCCGACTGCCTGCAGCGTGATGGCCACGCGAGTCGCGCCGCTGTGTCGTCTCACGTTGCTGAGGGCTTCTCCTACGATTCGGCGCAGGTTGACCGCCCGATGTGAGGGCAGATCCTCAGGCCAGGAGCGGACCGTCAGCTCGGCCTGGATGCCGGTCTCTGCTGCGAGCTCGGAGAGCAGGTCGCGGACGGTCTCAACGAAATGAGCATCGGTGGCGGGTTCGTCGCGGAGATCGAAGAGAAGCCGCCGGAGGTCGTGGAGCGCGGCTCGAACCGAATGCTGCACTCGCTCCAGTTCCGGGCCGGCGCCGGGCCGGCGGCGCATCCCCTCGAGCTCGACCACCGCCAAGGTCAGGCGCTGCACCGCTCCGTCGTGAAGCTCGCGTGCCAGCCAGGTCCGGGCCTCCTCGAGCGCGAACTCAGGATAGCCGGCAGGCGGCCCGGCCATCGCGTCAGGAATCGCGAGTGTTGCCAAGTTTCCCCCTCTCGTGCTACGACGTACTCGAAGTTGGTCTGACGGCCGCTCAGTCGCCCCGTCCGAGATCAAAGCGCGCTAGCCGTCGAGAGTTCAACGTCTGGGATGAGAAAACCGTACGCGCGGGGGTGACCGGCGATCGTGCGGCGGCGGAAGGGTGACCGAGGCGGCGCCCGGGACCGGACACGGGGCTGTGTCGATGGCGTAACGTTCCTGCAACGAGCCGCCTGACCATCGGGTGGGGGAGGCTGCGCCGACCATCAAGGTGTCAGCGCGGAGGCCGCCACAAACACGGCAATACCGATCCGCCAGCCCGATGGGAGGTGTCGCCCCATGTCCGCCCGTCAGCTGATGGACCCGCCGGTGACCGCGGCACCACGACGCCAGCCGGCCAGGGCCGCCCGCCTCGTTGCCCCCGCCGTCATGGCCGCCGTGATCGCCATCGGTTCCACTCCGGTGTCGGCCGCCAGCCCGCCGCCGGCACCGGCGGGCTGGACCACGGTGTTCAGTGACACATTCTCGGGTGCCGCCGGTTCGAGGGTAGACTCCCAGTGGGAATTCGACGGGGTTGATGGCACCAGCAACGGGTCGGTGCAGAGCTATGACACCGCGGCCGCCAACCTGAACGAGGATGGCTCAGGTCACCTCCACCTCACTCCGGTGAAGTCGGGCGGCGCCTGGACCTCCAGCCAGGTGGCCACGGTCGCGGACAGCTTCTCCGCACCAGCGGGTGGCGAGATGCAGGTGTCCGCGTCGATCGAACAGCCCGATCCGGCGGACGGGCAGGGCTATTGGCCCGCCTTCTGGATGCTCGGCGTTGACGAGCGCTCGGACGGTGGGGCAGCGTGGCCCGCCGATGGGGAGATTGACGTCCTGGAGTCGATCAACGCTCAGAACGAGAACGACAACACCTTCTGGTACTGCGCCGGCGGTTCGGAGACAAACTGCAGGTCGGATGCCCATTTGTCGAGCGGACTGTACTCGTGCCCTGGCTGTGACACAAGCTTCAACACGTATAGCGTGATCATCAACCGCGAGACCAGCGACCAGTCAATCTCCTGGTATCTGAACGGTAAGAGCACCTATTCCGTGAGCGAGAGCCAGGTGGGGACCTCCGCCTGGCAGACCGCGGTCGACCACGGTTTCTACTTGATCCTCGACATCGCGATGGGCGGCTCGTGGCCCGGCGACCCGACTTCATCGACCACGTCGGGCGCATCCATGAGCGTCGCCTACGTGGCCGTCTACACCACCCAGGGCGGCCGCACACCCAACCGGTCGCCGATCCCGAGTCCCAGGACCACCCCCAAGCCCACGTCCAGTCCCACCTCTCGACCCACCTCGAGCGCCTCGCCCACCCCGACGTCGGTGCCCACCTCCTCGCCGCCGTCGCCGGCGACCGGTGCCCGCCCGCCCCACCTTGCCAACAACGCACAGGTCGTGAGGGCGCCGGAGGGGGACTCGGGTGCACCCATCGCCGGCACCGTTCTGCTGGCGACCCTGGGTGGCTCGGTGCTGCTCCTCATTGTCGCGGCCTGCTACGCCGCCTCGGGGCTGCGCCGGAGGATCTCGTTCCGGCGCCATTCCCGCTGACCTCAGGGGTGGAGGGGGGAGCCCGGCGCCGAGCCCGGCCCCCCGTTGCGGCCCGGTAACGGTCGGGTCGCGCCACGGCGGCTCGACCGTTGCGGTTGGGTAACGGGGCTGAAACAAGCCGCGGGACACATCGAGCCGTCGTTTGGTGCTCCGATCAAGGTTGCCTCGCGGACCTCCCGTGTGAGGGGGAAGCGATCCCAACCGATCTGTTCGATGGAGGCTCCTCACATGGCCACGCATTTCTCCTTGCCGCGAAGCCGGGTTCGCACACGCTGCGCGGCCGGTCTTGTGACCCTCGGACTGATCGCGTTGGCGGCCACCCAGGCGATCGTTGTGGGCGTGGCCGCCGCACCGCTCGCCATCCACGTCTCCGGCAACCACCTGGTCAATGGCGCCGGAGACGCGGTCACCCTCCACGGTGCCAACATCTCCGGCACCGAGTTCGCCTGCGATCAGGGCGGTGGTCCGACCAACCGGGGCTGGAGCATCTACGGCGGCCAACCCCTGGGTCAGCTGAGCACCTACCAGGACATGACGGCCTGGAACATGAACGTGGTCCGGGTGCCGCTCAACGAGGACTGCTGGCAGGACATCAACGGGGTCAACCCGGCATACGCCGGCAGCAACTACCAGAGCGCGATCGCCACGGAGGTCAACCTCATCAACCAGGCGGGGATGATCGCCATTCTCGACCTGCACTGGACGTCTCCCGGAGCCTACGCGGCGGTCGCCCAGCAGCCGATGGCCGACGCCGACCACTCGGTCACCTTCTGGCAGTCGGTGGCCACCTACTTCAAGAGTGACCCGGCGGTGATCTTCGAGCTCTTCAACGAACCATTCTTCTACGGGAGCTACTTCACCAACCCATCCCAGAATGCCTGGGAGTGCTGGTTGGACGGCTGCTCTCTCAACCAGTTCATCTCCGGCGATCAGATCGGGCCGGACGGATCCACGACCGGTTACACGACCTCGTACACCTGGAACACGGCCGGCATGCAGACCTTGATCAACGCCATCCGGGGTACCGGCGCCGCCCAGCCCATCCAGGTCAACGGGCTGGACTGGGCCAATGACGACTCGGGGTGGCTCCAATACGCGCCCACCGACCCCGACGGCCAGCTCATCGCCGGGGCTCACGACTACCCCGAAGAATCCTGCGATACCACGTCGTGCTGGAATAGTCAGCAGGCGCCGATCTCAGCAAGTCACCCGTTCATCGTCACCGAGACGGGGGACAACACCACCTCGGCGGTGAGCTTCCTTCCCACCTTCCTTGCCTACGCGGACAGTCACGGGTGGAGCTACCTGGCCTGGACGTGGAATCCGTGGACGTATTCCAGCAATGTCCTGATCACCGACTGGAATGGAGACCCCACGGCGGGGGAGGGCGCCTACTTCAAGGCGCACCTCCTCAGTCTCGGAGGGACCCCGCTACCGAGCGGGACTCCCACGCCCACCCATACAGCGACCCCAACGCCCGCCGCCAGTCACACTCCCACGCCATCGCCAACGGCTGATCCGACCAGCACGCCGACGCCGTCCTCAGCCGGGGCGAGCCCAACTCTGCGGCCGTCCCACCGCCATCCGCATGGCAGCCAGGGGGGAGGGCAGCACAAGGCGGGGACCGCCGGCGGGGTGGTCCCGGTGGCGGAGCAATCCACCGGTGCGCCGCTCCCGGGCGCCGCGCCCGCAATCCTCATCTCCCTTCTGGTCGTCCTCTCCATCCTGGGGATCGGGTTCGGCTACCCGGCGCTGCGCCGTCGCTTCTGATTGCGTCAGTCGCGTTGTCCGGCGTGGGCACGGCGGGCTGAGGTCGATCCCTCAGCCCGCCGCGGCGAGCTGGACCAGGTGCCGCTTGTAGAAGGCGCCCTCGCCGGGAGTGGGTGCACCGGTCTCCATGTTGGTGACCAGCACGTCGCTGGGGTTGGCCCAGGCATTCCAGGTCCACGCCAGATAACTCAGTCCGTGCGCGTCAGCCCAGGGGAGAAACGTCGGCAGGTAGGTCTCGGGGCCGTCACTGGAGTCGCCGGTCTCCCCGACCACGACCGGGTACTGCCGGGCCAGGGGAGCGATCGCCGAGTTCCAGCAGGTGGCGGTGTCGCAGGTCTCCTCCGGGTAGCTGTGCCAGCTCACCACGGTGTTGGTGTCGCCCGAGGCGTCGGTCCAGCCCGAGCAGTCGTTGGCCCAGTCGACGCATCCCGCCATGATGACGTTCGCCGCGCCGGTCGCCCGGATCACCGAGGTGAGCTGGTCGAACCCTGCCGTCGTCCAATGGGCGTTCACCGTATAGGGGTTTCCGCCGGTCACGTACTTCGTGAGGGTGCATCCCTGCCACAGGCAGGTCCACTGGTTCTCACCCGACGTGAGCCAGTAGAAATAGGGCTCGTTGTACAGGTCGAAGAGGACATCGGGATCATCCTTGAAGGTCGCCGCGACACTCTCCCAGAACGCGGGGGAGTGGTCCTCGTCGGGAGCCGGGTTCTGACTCAGAGCCCGCTGTGACCCGGGGGCTGACCAATGAAGGTCGAGGATCACATAGAGCCCGGCAGTCTCCAGGGCTTTGATCAGCTGCTCCACCGGCCCGCGATAGGCCCCGCCGCCCACCTCCACGCCGTTGATGCCCAACCAGCAGTCTTCGTTCAATGGGATGCGCACCGCGTTGACGCCCCAGGCCATCATCGCGGCGATGGTCGGTGAGCTGTTCTCGGGCTGACCGGCGAAAGGGTCGGTTGTCCAGTTCTGCGCGCACGCCGTTTCGGTGCCGGACATGTCGACCCCATGGAGCACCACCGGTTGCCCCGAGGGGTCCACGAGTCGGTTCCCCTCGACGTGGAGCACGTGCGCATCCCAGCCTGGGGAACGCGACGTCGTGGCGCCGCCACAACCGGCGATCAGCAGGGTGGCCAGGAGGACCGCCGCGAGGGTCGGGGTCGGCCGGGCGCCGGCGCGGCTCAATCTCATCCCCATCCTGAATGCCTGCCAGTCTACGTACCGCGCCGGCACCCGCCAATCGGCGATGAAGGGCCACCACCGGGTTGCGGTCCCGGCCCGGCTGGGCCAGACGCCGGGGTTCGCGGCCGGGCATGGCCGGCTCCCTCCGTGCCCGGGGGCGGATGTCCCGCTCCTGGCCGCGTCCGCCCATTGCTCCCTGGGGGGTAAGACGAGAACGTTGCAATCGTATTACGATATGGTTGCCGCAGCGCAAGGGGGACCGCTCCGCGAGCGTTGACCGGACGGGAGAGTAAAGGTACCGAGCCTCAGTTCAGGGTGGGAGCGATGACCAGACGTCTGCGGATTCCACGGCGCCTCGGAGTGGCGATCGGGGGGGCGGCCTTCATGGCGGCGGGTTTTGTGGTGGTTGCGGCCAGCTCCGACGCCTTCCTGACCTCCGAATCGGGCGGCTACAGCGGCGCGCCGTCCAGCTATGACATCAGCGGCGGGCCGGTGACCGTCACCTTCTCCTTCACCACCAAGAACCTGACCAGCTCGACCATCATCACCGACGTCGAGTTCGATGCCACGCCCATCCTCACCTACGACGGCACCGACGTCACCAGCGGTTACCCGGCGTTCACCTCCGTGCAGCTGGGTGCCGGTGGTACGACCCAGGACTTCTCGGCAACGGTCCGGCAGTACCTGGATTCGGTGAGCTTCGCCCCCGGCGTGACGGTTTCGTTGAGCTTCAGCCTCACCGTGGACAGCTGCGGCTACTACCAGATGGACGCCTTCGGGTCGCCTCAGTCCGATTCGAACTCCGGCCTCTTCACCACCGGCTTCCTCCGCGTGGTCGGCTGCACCCCCGAGCCGACTCCCACGCCCACGCCGACCCCCACGCCCACCCCCTCGCCGACTGGCGGGATCGGGGCTGGGTCTCCGACGCCCACGCCCACCCCCACAGCAACTCCCACGCCGTCGCCGAGCACCTCGCCGGGCGGGGGTGTGGCCGGAGCCAGCACCACCCCGACACCGACAGGCGGGGTGGGGGCGGCCTCGACGCCGGGGACTGGTGCCGCCACTCCGGGCTCTCCCATCGGAGTCATCCTGATGCTGATCGGCGCGGCGCTTCTCCTCGGCAGTCTGCTGATCAGGCGGCGCCCGCAGTCGGTCTGAGTTGAGCTCCTTGGCGCCGGGTTCCCTCCATGGGGCCCGGCGCCGGCGAGGCCCGCGAGGCTCGTCTCGCTGATGGCTAAGCCGGCGGAGGGATTCGCCGGCGGAACCACCGGGCGGGGGCGGCGCGACGCACCACCGGTACGCCGAGGGCCAGGAGCAGCATGTAGATGGCCACTCCCGCTGCTGCCACGGCCGCGGCCGCCAGCAGGGCGGTCGGGCCCGGCCCCGGCCTCGCAGGCACGGCATCGGCGGTCGAGGCCCCTGAGGTCGATGAGCTCTTGCCGGTGACCGCACTGGGGCTGGTCGCGGGTCGGGAAACCCCGGCGGGGGAGGACGTCCCCCGTGCGGTTGCGCTGGCCACGGGGGTGGCTGATGCCGGAGCCGGAGCCGAGGTCGAGGTGGGCCGCCCGTACACCGTGTTCAGGGCCCAGCTGCCCCACAGCCGCCGCATCGCCGCGTAGCCCGTGCTGGTCGGGTGGACGTCGCCGGCGGTGATCAGGCTCGGCTGCTGCTCAAAGAAGGTGTAGAAGTCGGGGCCGGCCAGGGTGCCCGGATTGGCGGCGATCACCGCCGGGATGACGGCGTTCATGGCCTCGACGTTCTGCTGCCAGGCAGCGGTGGTGTTGGGCCACGGGATGCTGGCCAGGATCGGGTGATCACCGGCGCCGAGCAGCTGGTGCACGATCGAGGTCAGCGCGGCCTGATAGTCCGATGGGGTCCCGTCACCTCCCCAGGCGTCATTGGTCCCCAGGGTCACGGCGACGTAGATGCCCGGTGGCCACATCGTCAGCAGGTCGCCGCTCATGAAGGTGGACGCCTGGTCGGCCCGCACGCAGGGGAGGCCGGCATTCTCCTGGATGGGGTGGTTGGCGCCCCCGGTTCCCGCTGCGACCATGCCGGCAAAGCTGAGCACCGTGCTGCCATCGGGGGCCGTCAGTGCGGTGTGATTCATGGCTCCGGCGGTGATGGAATCACCGAGGAAGACCCAGTCATCGGTCACCCCCTGGGCGGCGTCTGCGACCTCGAAGGAGTTGATCGAAATGTCCGGGTCGGGGTTGTTGCTGCTGTTGGCGGTGCTCGAGATGTCAAGGCGAATCCAGTTGTAGCCGGTCAGGTCGAGGAGGGCCTGGCGGGACTTGTACTGGTTCCCGGTGACATTCTCGAGCGTCGCCCATCCCGTTGCCGGCAAGCTTCCGCCTGGGGCGGCGTTGGCATCGATGGTGTAGGCCGTGGGGTAGCCGCCCTCCCAGCCCGAGCAGACCCCGGGGAGCGCGGCGATGGTGTAGCCGTACGCATCGCTCTCCCACCACACCACGGCCTTGGCGCGCTCGGCGGCGGGCACCCCGGAGAGGTCGTACGCCAACCAGCCTGAGGTGGTCCCGGGCTGCCAGGCGTCGTCATAGCTCGCATCGTTGGCATTCGACGCCTTGCCCGCGGAGGCGTAGGCGGGCACGCCGGTGCTGACGATGGGCATCGCTGTCGGCGCGGTCGCTGCATCCGCGCTGATCTCTTGGACCGGCGTGAGGGGCTCGCCGGATAGGCAGCCCAGGCTGACGGCGGCGAGGGCGAGCCCTCCGGCGAGCAGTCGGGGGGACGCTCGGCGCGGCGCCGGGGCTGACGGGGTCGGCATGCGGTTGGGCTCCCCAAGGGACCGAGGCGGAGATGGGATCTTACGGCCCGTCATGGTCGGACACAGGCGGTGGTGGTGAGCGTGCAGGGCGAGCCCCCGGTCATGTATTCGGTGAGCGTGCAACCCTGCCACAGGCACTGCCATTCGTTCTCCCGGGCCGTGGTCCAGTAGGAGTGGGGCTCGTTGAAGAGATCGAACAGAACCCCCGGATCAGCAACGAAGGTGGAGGCAATGCTCGACCAGAAGACGGGCGAGTCCTTCACGGTCTCATCACCCCGTCATGTCTGGTCGCGGCTCCCCCCATTTGCGTTCTCTGGCGCGAACCGCTCAGGGCACGCTCGAAGGCCGAGGGCGGAACGATGCTACTTCGAGCCCGGGGGCAGGACGCTGCAAACGAAGGAGATGGTGCAAGCCGCTCTGCCACCGCGCCGCCGCCAATCGGGTGTCGCTGCCTTTTCGAACGGCAGCCGACCTCGCGGAAGTTGCGTGCCGCTCAACCTCGCTTCCGGCGGTGGTAACCAGGCGTGGGTGACGGAGAAGGCGCGGGGGTTGGGGTGGCTGTCGGTGCGGGCGTCAGCGTGGGGCTCGGCGTCGGGCTGGGTGCCGGAGTGGGCGTGGTCGAAGCAGGGTCGCTGGGCGTGAATGCCGCCAGCACGGTGCCGTAGTAGCCACTTCCTCCCGAGGTCATGGTCACCGACTGCCCGGCCTGGCTGGTCGCCACAGTGTCCTCGAGGCCCACGGTCTCGTCCCATTCGGAGGCCGCCTGCTCCCGCAGGGTGAACCCGGACCCTGCGCTGAACCCGGAGCCGTTGTAGCTCTGTCCCGCCACCCCCACCACGAGATCGCCGGAATCAGACAGGGTCACGGTCTGCCCGGCGGTGAGACTCGTGGTGTTCACGCCCGACGTCGTGGCCGTCTGGCCGAGCGGCCCGTAGCCGGAATACTCCGCTAAGCTCAGCGCCCCTGCTCGGGACACGCTGATGGTGTCGCTGCCTCCCCTGGCGATCGTGGAGAAGGTCTGCACCTCCCCATTGCCGTAGGCGGTGCTGGCATCGGTGGCCCAGGTGTCGCCTGCGGAGTCGGTGACCGTGGCCGTGCCGCTGCTGTCCTCACCCAGCACCAGGAGATCGCCCGCTGTGGCCTGGAGACTGAGGGACGATCCCACCGTGCTGGTGCCGGTGACGAAGCTGCCCGAGGGCGCGGGGGTTGCGCTGCTGGTCGGGCGAGCGCTGGCCTTGGGGCTCGGGGTTGCCGTTGGCGCTGGTGATGCCGTGGCGCCTCCTGTGGTCTCGTAGACGGCCACGTAGCCGACGCCCATCGCGGCGCCGCTGGTGGTCGACGAGGTGGGGTTGCCGGGCCACGATCCGCCCATGGCCACGTCGAGGATCAGGTAGAAGCCACCGTTGTTGTCGATGGCCGCCTGCCATTGGGCGGTCCCCACCTGGCTCTCGCTGACCTGGTAGGTCTGGGTGCCGTTGAGGTAGTAGGTGAGGGTCTCGTTGCTGACCGTGCGGTTGATGATCACCGAGTAGGTGTTGTAGGAACTGTCGCAACCCGAGCACGAGTACAGCCCCGAGGTGTCATTGGTGCCGCTGCCCGACCAGAACGAGTTGTCGTTCTCATTCTGAGCGTTGATTGATTCCATAACGTCGATCTCGCCGTTCTCGGGCCAGGCCGCGCCGCCTTCGGTGCGCTCCGCGGAGCCCAGCATCCAGAATGCGGGCCAATACCCCTGCCCCTTGGCCGGATTCGGCTGTTGGATCGAGGCGGACACCTCCAGCTCTCCACCGGCAGGAGCGGAGAAGTTGTCCGCCACCGTCGCGATCTGGCTCGAAGTCCACGAGCCGTTGGAGTCCACCGGAGTGATGTCGAGGTGATCGGCGCCGTCCTCGGAGAGGTTGGCGGTCGCGGTGTCGTAGCTCTGCACGCTACCGTTGCTCGTACCATCGACGTCATCCAACTTCCACTGGGAGTCGACCGTCGAACCGGCGGCACCCGAGAAGCTGTCGCTGAACGCCGTCGTCCATCCCGCAGGCGCAGCCGGCGTCGAGTTCGGGGACCCGGCGAGGCGCAAGCCCGCGTAGGTGGAGACCGCGGCGACAGTCATGCCGGCGATGGTGACGACCACCAGAGGGTTCCAGAAACGGCGTCGAGGCGCAGGCGGGCGCACCACCATGTGGGAGACCTCCTCGAGACGAGACCGGGTCGGCTGCGTGGCACCCCTCACCGCGAGGTGTGCGGCCCAAGCCTGCTGTCAGCGGGCGAGAGCGTGACCAAGCATCTCACACGTTGTTGCCGGAGCGTTACCGGGTCGCGACAGCAGGCGCCCTTGCACGTGACCTGTCTGTCACCGCGGCGCGACGAGAGACCGCCCCTGCCCGTGGGGTGGTTGCCCAGGGTTTTGGTGGGTGGCGCCGCGCAGTTCGACCCCTCGCGCCGGAGTGCGTCAGTCAAGCGGCACCGGGGAAATGGTGCAAGCCGGTCTGTAAGCCGGATTCTGTCCCCACCCGCAGGTGGGGGACGGCCATCCATCTGGGACGCCGGTTGCCCGGCGCCTCGTGCGGTCTGACCCGGGACCGGGACGAGCAGCCCCTGGATGCGGCGGACCGCGTCCGTCCCTGTTCGACCTTGCTCCGGGCGGGGTTTGCCAGGCCGGCCGGTCACCCGGCCGCCGGTGGGCTCTTACCCCACCATTTCACCGTCGCCGCGGCCGGAGCCGCGGCTGTGTCTTTTCTGTGGCACTCTCCTTCGGGTCACCCCGACTGGGCGTTACCCAGCGCCCTGCTCTGCGGAGTCCGGACTTTCCTCAGGCGGTCGAAACCACCCGCGGCCGTCCGACCGGCTTGCCCCGCCAGTGTAGCGCCGCCGCGGAGCGGTCACACCCACCCCCACCCCGGTGTCGCATTGCGGTGACGGGAAAGATCGGCGCGCCGTCGCTAAGTACCCGCGAGCTACGGTGAAGACCATGCAGGCTGCACTCCAGCCCTCCCACGGAGCTCACCGCACCTTCCGCCTCACCCGACCGGCGGGGGCGCCGTCGCTCACCGGTCGCGCCTTTCTGACCGCCTGGGCGGCCTACGTCGTGCTGAGCGGCGTCGACTGCCTCACCACCGCCTACGCCCTGGCCCATCACCTGGGCGAGAACAATCCGATCGCCGCACGCCTCTACTACCAGTGGGGCGCCGGCGCTCTGTGGGCCTTCAAGTTCGCGGTGCTCGCCGTGATGCTGCCGTTGCTCGCCCTCCTGCCCCGCCGGCTCGCCGTGGTCGTGGCCGCGGTTCTCGCCGCCATCATGTGGCTCAACGACGCCTCCAACGTGGCCTGGATCCTCCACACCCTCTGACACCGGCGGCCGCGCCGGGGGGTGGGTCGTACAGCGGCGCTGTCACTGTTGCTGCCCGGCGCCGCTCTGGACACCAGCGCGTGGGCGTGGTACAGGTGCGTACCTCACCACCACGCTGAGGTCGGGAGCTCGCGGTGGATAGTCCTGCGCTGACAGCGCTGCAGATCGCCAATTCGACGGCCTTCCTGGTGATCGCCGTGCTCGGTGCGCGCGATTGGTGGCGGGAACGCGACCGGCGCCACGCCTACCTGGCGATCGCCCTCGGGAGCCTGGGCCTGGTGGCGGTCGGCTGGGAGCTGGAGCTGATCCTGGGACCCAGCCCTTGGCTCACGATCACCGTGGTCATCCTCTTCATGGCATCGGGGGCGGGCCTGCTGGTGTACCGCCACTCGATCGTCAGCCTGCCGGTCTGGGTGCGGGTGACCGCCGCCTCCGGCCTGGTTGCCGCCACCGCCTTCGGCCTGGCCGCCGGCCTGCCCGCGGCCAGCCTCGCCGGGGGCCTGAATCGGCTCCAGCTGGCTGCCGCACTGGTCCTGTTCTGGGTGTGGTCGCTCACCGTGGTCGAGCCCGCCTACCGCCTGGCTCGGCTGGCGGCGAACCTCCCTCCGGTGCAGCGGGCCCGGGTCCAGTCCCTCGCCGTCGGCTACCTGGGCCTGGTCGGGGTGGCCACGCTCACCCTGGCGGCGCTGTCGCTCGGAGGCGATCAGCTGTCCCTGGTCCTCCAGGTGGTCGCCCTCCTCTGTGTGGTCCCCCTCTACCTCGGGCTGGCCACGCCCCGCTGGCTCACCTGGGTGTGGCGTCGCACCGAGGAGGTCAGGCTGCGCCGGGCCATCCATGACCTGCTCCTCTCCACCCCCGACCGGGCCACGGTGGCGCGGCGCAGCCTGGAGTGGGCCATCCGCCTGGTCGGCGCCGAGGCCGGCCTGGTCGCCGATCCCGATGGCCGGCTGCTCGCCGTCCAGGGGATGTTCGACGAGGATGCTCGCCGGCTGCTCGAGCAGGCGCTGCAATCCTCGGGCTCTCGTCTCATCGCCGCCGGTCCGGCGTCGAGAGCCGCGATCATCGAGCATCTGCCGGTCCAGACCGGCAGCGGGCTGCTGGTGGTGGTCGCTGGCGCCCTGTCTCCCACCTTCGGTACCGAGGAGGTGGAGTGGCTGTCCGCCTACGCGGCCTCCATGGCGATCGCCCTCGACCGTGCTCGGGTCGCCGAGCTCACCCTGATGAACGAGGCACGGCTCCGCCGCGCCAGGGACCTGGCCGAGAGCGCAAGTCGGGCCAAGAACGAGTTCCTGGCGCAGATGAGCCACGAGCTGCGCACCCCCCTCACCGCCGTGATCGGCTTCGCCGATCTCCTCCTGGCCACCGAGCCGGACGAGCAGCGAGCCCGCCAGATCGCCACCATCCTCAAGGCCGGCGAGCATCTTCTCGATCTCATCAACGAGGTCCTGGACATCTCTCGCATCGAGGAGGGACGGCTGGCCCTGTCGCTGGAGGCGGTGGCGCTCGGCGACGTGGTCGCCGAGGCACTCGATCTGATCCGCCCGGCGGCGCAGCAGCATGAGGTGAGCCTGCACGTGGATCAGCCACCGGCCGGCCTGCGCGTGGAGGCCGACCACCGTCGGTTGAAGCAGGTGCTGGTCAACCTCCTCTCCAACGCCGTGAAGTACAACCGCCGAGGCGGCGCGGTGGAGCTCAGGGTCACGACCTCGGGCGGCTGGAGCCGGATCGAGGTGCAGGACACCGGACCCGGCCTGCGCAGCGAGGAGATCGGACGCCTCTTCTCTCCGTTTGAACGGCTCTCGGCGGCAGCGTCCGAGGTGGAGGGGACCGGTCTCGGCCTCGCCCTCTCCAAGGCCCTGGCCGAGGCCATGGGCGGGCGGATGGGTCTGGACAGCGTCTTCGGCAGCGGCAGCACGTTCTGGGTCGAGCTGCAGATGGCGGAGATCGACGGGCTGGAGGAGGACGCGGAGGCCGGCACCCGGGCCCGGTGGGGCGGTCCGCAGCTGCCCGTCAGCCTCATCCTCTATGTCGAGGATGCGCTGTCGAACGTCAGCCTGGTCGAGGGTGTCATTGCCCGCCGGCCCGAGCTCAGCCTGGTGTCGGCGAGGGACGGTCAGCGCGCCCTGGAGATGGCCCACGATCACCGCCCGGACCTCATCCTCCTGGACGCCCACCTGCCCGACATGGACGGCATCGAGGTTCTCGACCGGCTGCGAGCCGATCCCATCACCGCCCACGTGCCCGTGCTGGTCCTCTCCGCCGACGACACCAGCCCTCAGGTCACCCGTTTCCTGGAGGCCGGAGCCCAGGAATACCTGACCAAGCCGATCCGTGTGTCGGAGCTGCTGGGGGCCCTGGAACGACATCTGCGCCGAGAGGCCGCCCTGCCCCTCGTGTAGCTCGTACATCCGTTCCGGTCGCCCCACAGACGCCGTCCGACCAGCACGCACCGACGCGTACATACGTTCCTATTGCGTGCCGCGCGTCGTCGCTGTAACCTTCTGCCACCGTGGTGGTGAGAAGTGGCGCGAAGTGGTGAACAGGCCCATCGCTGCCCTGCTCCAGCCCCCAACCGGCGGCGTGCCGGGCGGGGCCGGTGAGCCGGGATGTTTCATGGTGAGTACAGCCACGCCGTGGACGCCAAGGGTCGCACCGCGGTCCCCTCGACCTTCCGCCGCGACCTCGCCGGTGGGGCGGTCATCTCAATCGGTGCGGAGGGCCGGCTGGTGATCTGGCCGACCGACGCCTGGAACGACCACCTGCGCTCCCTGCCGATCACCGGGGGGACCCCCGAGGAGCAGCGCCGCTACCTGCGCCCGCTCAACGCG
>CAVQTJ010000019.1:0-591736 GCA_963716555.1 uncultured bacterium
TTGAACTGGCCGATGTTCACCGCGTTGGTGAAGGTGACCAGCGTCTCGTTGGCGGTGCCGCCCGGGTAGGTGACGTCCACCATCGCCGTGGCGGTACCGGACCCCGCGATGTAGTTGGAATAGGGGCTGACCGCCCAACCAAGCAGGTGGAAGTTGGCGGTCGCGAGCTCCTCCACCGTGTTCGCCCCGGCCGGCACCGTCATCGGCAGCGAGCACATCTCGTCGTTGGACGTGGTGATCGACACCGGGATGGAGCCATCGACCACGAAGTGGAAGGTGGTTGTCGGGCCGTTGGCGTCCTTGCAGATTTCCAAGGTGCCCTCGGCCTCGTTGGTGAAGGTGGCGGTGTTGTCACCTGAGGTAATCGTGAGGCTCTGGGAACCGCTCTCGTCGAGCACGTAGGGCATGGGGACTCACTGATGGATACCGTGGTGCCCACCGGGAGGCTGACGGCGGGCGGGTTGGTGCAGGCCGACTGGCCGGGGGTGTTGGCCACGACCGACGCGAAGCCGCCCTGGGTCCCGCCGGTGGTGCTCGCCAGAGTTGCCGTCCAGCCGAAGTCGAAGGTGGTTCCCGCCAGCGCCGCGCTGTTGCTGGTCAGCTCCTTGCAGATCTCGAGCTGGCCCAGGTGGGTGTCGTTGATGAAGTCCACCATGGTGATGGTTGACGTGGTCGCACTGGCGACGATGCTCGCGACCGCGGTCTGGTTGGTCAGGTTGACCGGGCCGAGCGTACCGGCGCTGCCGGGCTCGAGAGTGACGCTGCCGAGGTAGTAGGGCGCCTTGCTCGCCTCGGTGATCGTCGCGTCACCCGCGGCCAGCTGGATCGGGTCGCTGCACTGGCTGACCAGCACGTTGAACGGACCGTAGCTGGTGCCGGTGGAGTTCACGACCGAGAACGAGAAGTAGCCGGAGACGTAGCCATCACTCGCGTCCTTGCAGATCTTCAGGTACCCCGGCGTGGAGCTGACCTCGATCGAGTTGGTGTACGTGATCTCATGGAGACCGGCGCTGAGGGTCCAGGACACCGTCCCCGCCCCGAGGTTGATGCTCGCTCCCGACGGCGCCGAGACGTTGCTCACGTACACCCCGGTGGTCGGAAGCTCCTGCACCGTGATCACGGTCCCGGCGGTGTAGCCGGTGATCGGGTTGCTGCAGACCGGCGACCCGTACGGACCGGCGGCAACGCTGAAGGGTGCGCCTCCGTTCACCGAGAAGCTGAAGGGGTCACCGACCAGCTGGCTTGAGTTCGAGCCCGCCTGTTTGCAGACCTTGAACTCCGCCGCCGACGGCTCATTGGTGTAGTTGACCGCCGTCTGGGTTCCCGCGACGACATCGGCAACCGACGTGCCCGCGCCCAGGTCCCTGCTGTCAATCCGGCCAGTGGGCGTTGAGGTGATCTTGGTCACCGCCAGGCCGGCGGTGGGAGCCTCCGTCACCGTGTGGTCTCCGGCGGATGCCGAGACCGGGCTGCTGCACTGTCCCGGATACTTCGAGAAGGTGCCACTGACCCCACTGATGGTGAAGGAATAGGTGCCCGGGTAGCTGTTTGCCGTCTTACAGACCTCGATCGTCCCGGTCCCCGTGGCACCAACCACGGTCGGGCCGAAAGTGCCAACCGCCGCAAGCGACCCACCGATCAGGACGGGCGCCAGGAAGAGCGTCCGCAGACGCCTGATGGGTTCTTTCATTCCCATGTGGGGGACCCCCTTACTCACCGGCAACTAGCACTGACCGACGGCTCGGCTGCCGTTGGTTCAACGCGAATATCGTAAGTGCCCCAATCCGAACGCGCCACCCGGCGGGTGCTGAACCCTTGTACGGAGGGTCTACTGAACTTGGTACGGGCGGGGCTGGTCTGGTCTCTTCCGCGCGGCGACCGGTGGACGGCACGGGCTCGGGCACGGGCACGGGCACGGGCACGGGAGGGGCGGCGCCTGGGATCATTGGCTGACGACGCCGTGCCCGAGCCGGTCGTCAGCGCGGTGCGCACCCCGCTCGCCCGGATGGCCCAGCGGGTCGAACCCCGCAAACTGACCCCAACGGGGCGGCGAATGGCGGTGCTCGGCGATGCTCGGCGTGGCGATTCTGAATACCGATCGGCCCGGAGAGCCCCTGGTCGAAACGGGGGGGCTCCAAGGGCTGTGAAACCGTGTATCGCTGGTTCGACTCCAGCCCCTGGGACCAGCTTCCGGCGGTCGTGGCGCCCCAGACGTCAGGCCTCGGAGACCCGTGCAACTGGGAGGCTCGTCGCTCGAGCCGCGCCTGAGCCGGCCCCGGTACCATGCCGGGACCGATGCAGACCCCGATCGACGAGGATGTGCTCCGCCGTGCCGCGCTGGTGGAGCGGCGCCTCGCCGAGCTCCTGACCGGCGCCGAGCTCCGGGCCCTTCTGGCCGGCGGCCAGCCCATCCGCCACTACATCGGATATGAGATCTCGGGGCGGGTCCACCTCGGCGGCGGCCTGGTCGCCATGGCCAAGGTGCGCGACTTCCAGGAGGCGGGGATCGACTGCACCCTCTTTCTGGCCGATTGGCACACCTGGATCAACGACAAGCTGGGCGGGGACCGCGACCGGATCCGGCGGGTGGCGCTGGGCTACTTCGGAGAGGCGCTCAAGGCCGGACTCATCTGCGTCGGAGGCGACCCGATCGCGGTGCGCGTGGTGCTCGCCTCTGACCTCTACCACGACCGGTCCGACGACTACTGGGCCACCGTCATCGAGGTCGCCAAGCACACCTCGCTGGCCCGAATGCAGCGCAGCATCACCATCATGGGTCGCGGCGAGGGCGAGCAGGTCGACTTCGCCAAGCTCCTCTACCCGGCGATGCAGGCGGCCGATATCTTCGCCCTCGGAGCCCACATCGCTCACGCCGGAATGGACCAGCGCAAGGCCCACGTGGTCGCTCGCGACGTCGCCACCAAGTTGCGGATCAACCCGCTTCTCGACGCCGCCGGCCATCCGCTGAAGCCGGTGGCCGCGCATCACCGCCTGTTGACCGGCCTGCTCAAGCCGGACCGCTGGCCGGTGCCACCGGAGGAGCGTGCCGAGGTCCTGGCGGCCATGAAGATGAGCAAGTCGAAACCGCGGTCGGCGGTCTTCGTCCACGACACCCCCGACGAGATTCGCGCCAAGGTACAGGGCGCGTTCTGCCCCCCGGGGGAGGTGGAGCTCAACCCCGTCCTGGATTGGATCGACCAGCTCTGCTTCGGCCTCGGCGACGACGAGTTCCTGGTCGAGCGCACCCAGGATCACGGAGGCCCGATGGCGTTCAGCAACATGAGTGAGGTCCGCGAGGCGTACGCGTCGGGCGCACTCCACCCCATGGACGCCAAGACCGCGCTGGCCGAACGCCTGGTCGAGCGCCTGGAACCGGCGCGCCGGTACTTCGCCGACCCGGATAGGGCCGCAGCTCTCGCCGAGGTGGAGGCGCTCACCGGACAGCACTGACCGGACAGCGCTGACCGGACCGCACTGGGAAATCTCGAGGGCCTCCAGGGCCTTCCGCCCAGGTCCTCGGCTCGGGTCAGCTCCCCAGCTGGTAGACCACGGTGACGTCGACGCTCAGCTGCTGGGAGCCCGGCTGCACCGGAACCGCGGACGATGCTGCGGGCGCGGCGAGGCCGAAGGGGATGGGGGTCTGCGTCGGAGTGCTCTGCTCGCTCACGCTCACGATGGGGCCGAGGCTGGTCCCCGCCCCCGAAGCGAGCTCGCTCGCCTGGGACTGAGCGTCCGCCATCGCCGCCTGGCGCGCCTGGGCCATCAGCGAACTGCTGTCGGCGATGGAGAGTGACATGTCGTCGATGCGCACGTCGTCACCCACCGACCGCGAGGCGGCGTCGATGATCGCGCCGGCGGTGGTGAGGTCGTGAAGAGTGACAGTCAGGGTCTCGTCGACCTCGTAGCCGGTGATGGAACCGTCGTCCCCGTAGCTGGGCTGGATGGACATCCCGACGGTCTGGATGTCGCTCTGGCTCACCCCGTTCCCGGTCAGCGTGCCGAGGAGCTGTGAGGTCTCGGTCTCGTTCTTGCTCAGGGCGTCACTGGCATGCGCCGCCTGGGTGTCGACGTCAAAGGTGACGGTCAGGGTGTCCGGAGTGCCGGTCACCAGTCCGATCCCGGTGACGGTGATCTCCGGCGGGTCGACGGCGGTACCGCTGCTGGTGGTGCGGATGTCCAGCGTGGCCGGCGAGGCGCCAGGCGTTGTGCGAGTGAACAGGAGCGCCGCGACGATGGCGGCGGCGCCGAGGAGGTAGGCGGCAAGCGCGAGGTGAGAGCGACTGCCCCACGACCAACGTGGGCTGGCGGGATCGGACATCAGGAAGAACTCCTTGGCGTATCTGGCGCACCGGAGTACGCGCCGTCCGCGCAGGAAGTTCCCGAGGCTCGCCTCAGGGGGTCAGCACCACCTTGAGCGCCTGGCGGGACTCGAAGAGCTCGTAACCCCTCACCGCCTCCTCCAGAGGCAGGCGATGGGAGATGATCGCCCGGGGGTCGGCGACGCCCTCCCGGATCAGCTCCAGGGCCCGATCCCAGCGGCCCACGATGTTGGCGGTGCCGCAGAACTTGATATCGACAGCTTTGACGAAAACGATGTTGAGCTCGACCGTCCATTCGGGGTCGGCGTGGACCCCGATCACGCTGATCCGGCCGCCGCGCCGTACCGAGTCGAGCGCGGTGTTCAGCGCCGGGACCGACCCGACGCACTCCAGCACCACATCCGCGCCACGATCCCCGGTCCGCTCGTGGACCAATGTGGGCACGTTGACCCCGGCAGCGTCGACCGGCTCGGCGCCCAGGGTCCGAGCCATCCCGAGCCGCGCGGCCACGGTGTCGACGCCGAGGATCAGGTCGGGGCGATAGGCGGCGGCAGCCTGGATCGCCATCAGCCCGACCGGGCCGCAGCCGATCACGGCGACGGTGTCGCCGGCCTCGATCCGCCCCTCGGCGGCAACCTCCAAACCAGTTGTGAAGATGTCTCCGGCGAAGAGCGCCTGCTCGTCACCGAGCTGGGGTTCGAGCACGTGGAGGGCGAGGTCGGCATTGGGAACGCGGACGCAATCGGCCTGCGCCCCGGCGAGGTCGCCGAAGAAGGCGCCGTAGCCGAAGACCCGCTGCTCGATGCAGCGACTGAAAAGCCTGCGTCCGCAGTACCAGCATTCCCCGCAGGGCACCGTGAAGGAGCCGAGCACCCGGTCGCCCGGCCGGAACCTCTTGAC
Source organism: uncultured bacterium (assembly GCA_963716555.1). Taxonomy (GTDB): domain Bacteria; phylum Chloroflexota; class Dormibacteria; order Aeolococcales; family Aeolococcaceae; genus JAJZNI01. The sequence goes on from CAVQTJ010000019.1 coordinate 5,220, forward strand.
CTCGGGCGACACCGCCTCGACCACCCCCACGAACTCGTGCCCGAGGACGCTGCCCGGGCTCATCCCGGGGATGCGGCCGTGGATCACGTGCAGGTCGCTGCCGCAGATGGCGGTGGTGGTGACCCTGACCAGGGCATCGCCCGGCTCGCTCAGAGACGGTGACGGGACCTCGTCCACGACGACGCCGTCACCGGTGAAGAGGACGGCCCTCACCGGCGCCGAGTACCTGCGGGGAGCGCCCCCCTCTTCGACCCACTCGGCGGGGCTGGGGAAGGCAGAGCCCCCCGCATGTCAGCGGTCCTCCTCGCCGGAGCGGCGCTGGGCGATCCGGTCGCGGAGCGCGTCCTCCATCTCCGGGGAGGAACCCTGATCCCGGCGCAACCAGAAGGGGATCTTCTCGCCCCGAAGCTCGGCCTCGGCGGCGCGCCGCTCCGCCTCCAGGTGACTGCGCAGCGCCGAGTCGACCGCGGTGTCGAGAGGGCCACCCGACGCCGTCAGGGTTGCCGCCAGGTCGGGCGCGATGACCACGAGGTTGGGGACCGGCGCCGGAGCCGGCGCCGCCCGCCCGGATCCGAAGAGGCGGCCCAAGAAGCTCATCGCGTTCGCAGTGTAAGTCGCATCCATGGCGCCGCGTGCCGCGCGTCCGCCGCCTGGGGAGCACTCGGAACCGCCTGATACGATGGCGCGACCCCGCGGCCTCAGGAGACCGTCCTCTGTCCCCGCTCGAGCCCTACACCCGCCGGCTGCTGCGCCACGTGAGGCCGATCATCGTGGCCAACCGGGCGCCCCTCGCCGTGGTACCCGCGGACCCCATCCGGGGCGGTTCGGAGCGGCTGGTCAAGGGAGCCGGCGGCCTGGTGACCGCGCTCTCCTCGCTGGCGGCGGCGACCGGGGCGCTCTGGGTGGCCTCCGCCCGCGACGACCAGGACCGGCGGCTGGCTGAGCGCGGCGACCCCGCCGAGCTGCGCACCGAGGACGGCACCGACTACCGGGTGGCCTTCATCCAGGCATCCCAGGAAGCCTTCGACCTCCACTACAACGTGATCTCGAATCCGCTGCTCTGGTTCATCCAGCACTACCTCTGGGACCTCGCCCGCGAGCCCCTGGTGGACGCCTCGATCCGCCGGGCGTGGCGTGACGGCTACGTCGCGGTCAACCGGCTCTTCGCGGATCGGGTGGTCCGGGAGGCCGCCGGCAGCGATCGCCCGCCATTGGTCCTGATCCAGGACTACCAGCTGTACCTGGTCGCCCGCATGGTCCGTGAGCAGGTCGAGGGGGTGCGCCTCCAGCACTTCGTCCACATCCCCTGGCCCACTCCGCAGTACTGGACCATCCTCCCCAAGCCGATCCGCGACGACATCGTCCACGGCATCCTGGGCAATGACATCATCGGCTTCCAGACCCGCCGGGACGTCCGCAACTTCCTGCTCACCTGCGAGGAGAACCTGGGCCTCGGCGTCGACCTTCGGGAGCGCACCGTCTACTACCAGGGCCGGGCGGTGTGGGTGCGCAACTACCCGATCAGCATCGACGTCCCCAGCTTCATCCAGCAGGCGACCCGCCCCGAGGTCATCGAGGAGGAGCGACGCATCGCGGGCTGGCGGCCGGAGAAGCTGATCGTCCGGGTGGACCGGACCGACCTCAGCAAGAACATCGTGCGCGGCTTCCTGGCCTACGAGCGGCTCCTCGAGACCCACCTCGAGCTGCACGGCCGGGTGCAGTTCTGGGCCTTCCTGCAGCCCAGCCGTCAGGACATCGGCGACTACCGGGCGTATCTGGGAAGTGTGCTTTCAGTCGCTGCACGGATCAATCGGCGCTTCTCCTCCGGGGGCTGGACCCCGATCCGGGTGGAGGTGGAGGACGACATGCCGAAGGCGATCGCCGCCTACAAGAGCTACGACGTGCTGCTGGTCAATCCGATCTACGACGGCATGAACCTGGTGGCCAAGGAGGGTCCGATCTGCAACACCCGTGACGGGGTCTTGGTCCTCAGTGAGAACGCCGGCGCCCACGAGGAGATCGGGGACTTCGCGCTGACGGTGAACCCCTTCGACATCGACGAGACGGCGGAGGCGCTCTTTCTCGGGCTGGCCATGGATGCGACTGAGAAGTCAGCGCGGGCGGAACGGATGCGGGACACCATTCGCAGCAATGACGTCACGCGCTGGATCGGCAATCAACTACAGGACCTGCGCGAGCTGATCGGCTAGCCTGAGCGAATCCGTCCGCTAGCGAGCGAAGCCGGCGAAGCCGGCGATAAAGAGCCAGGACACCAGCGCTGCAACCGCCACCCAGATGGCGATGAGCCCGGAGCGCCGCCCGGCAAACGCCCGAGCGCGCTGGCGCTTGAGCCAGCGCTCCCGGACCTCGAGATCGTCGAGGCCGCTGGGGGCGGGGGCGGATTCGGGGGTGGCGCGGGGGGTTTCGAGCATCACGGTGGGTGCAACGGAGGCCGGACCGATCGGGTTACGCGGGGTCGGATCCGGAGGTGGCCGGCCGCGGCGAGACGGCGGGATCAGCCCGGAGCAGGGGCAATGGTGACACGTTCCAGAGGGCGGCGACGCACCCAAGCTCGGGAAGCTTGGCCAGGCTTCGCCCGGGTACCAAATCAACCAACGAACCGTCGCAAGTGCTGACAGCGGCTACCATGCCTATGACGAACATCGCCGCGGGCCCGGCGACCAGGACCGGCCCCGCGCCAGAGGTGAGAGAAGCGTGGCCGCAGCGACGACCGAGCCCCGCAAGGGAGTGACCTCCCGGCACGGTCTGGACAAGCCGATCTACACGATCAGCGTTGCCGCCGAGATCCTGGGCACCCATCCCCGCACCCTGATGATGTACGAGCACCTCGGCCTCCTGGTGCCACGCCGGACCCCGACCAACCGCCGGCGCTACTCCCAGCGCGACGTCCTCAGCCTGCGCGCGGTCCAGGGCCTCACCCGCAACCACGGCCTCAACCTCAACGGTGCCCGGCATGTGATCCGGCTCCTCCAGGCTCTGGACGGGCATCGCATCGCGCGGCCCGACTTCCTGGCCGACGTCGACGTCAGCCACGTGCGCATCTGAGGGCGGCAAAGAGAACCCGACGGGCAGCGATGGGGACTTGGTGGGTGCCCGGCTATCCTGAAAAGCGTCAATCTGACTGACGCGTATCACCCCAGGTATACTGCCGCACAGACGTCCGATGCAGAGACGCGCTGAGGGCAGAGGGAGCAAAGCGGAGGCAATGGCGGTGGAAGAGGAGTCGGTCATCGACGTCCTTCTGATCGAGGACGACCGGGACACCCTGGAGATGTACCGAACCAAGCTCGAGCTGGACGGGTACCGCGTCCACGTCGCACTCGACGGGGTTGAAGGTCTCGAACGCGCCTACGAGCTGCTCCCCGACATCATCTTCCTCGACATCCGGCTGCCCAAGAAAGACGGCTTCGAGGTGCTCCAGGAGCTGCGACGCGACCCCCGCACCACCGAGACGCCAGTGATCATCCTGAGCAACTTCGGAGAGAAGGAGCTGGTGGAGCGGGGCCTGAAGCTGGGAGCCATGGAGTTTCTGGTCAAGGCCCAGATGTCCCCGCTCTCGTTGTCGGAGGGCATCAACGAGTGGCTGAAGGAGTAGCCGGCCAGGGTCCCGCCAGCGGCCGCCTCCCCGGCGCACCCGGTCTCGACAAGCCGATCTACACGATCAGCGTGGCGGCCGAGATCCTGGAGACGCACCCGCGCACCCTGATGATGTACGAGAACATGGGCCTGGTCGTCCCGCAGAGGACGTCGACGAACCGTCGCCGGTACTCGCAGCGCGACATCTACAAGCTGCAGACCATCCAGAGCCTGACCCGACAGCACGGCGTCAATCTCACCGGGGTGCGCTACGTGCTGGTCCTGCTCAAGGCCCTTCACGACCACGGGATCGCGCCTCCCGATCCGCTCAAGGAAATCGACGTGTCGGCGCTGCGGATGTGAGGACCGAGAGCCCACCCTCGCCACGCGACCTGCTCAGAGAGGTGGTCGGCGACACGCTCCGTTTCGTCCGCGCCGAGGTCCGGCTGCTCAAAGCCGAGGGGGTGGAGGCGGGAAAGCGGGGGGCGTTCGCGGCAGGGCTGCTGTTCGCGGCCGCCCTGGGCCTGATGCTGACCGTCATCCTCCTGCTCGGGGCGGGCGCCGAGGCGGTGGGGGCTGCGTTGGGCCACCCCTGGCTGGGCTGGCTGTGCGTCGCCGGTCTGATCCTGGTCATCACCGCCATCCTGGGGCTGGCCGGCTATCGAAAGCTTCGCCGGGCCATCGCCGAGGGGCGCCGGGTGGGCACCATCGTCAAGGAGGATCTCGAATGGGTGAGGGAGTTGCCGAAGCAGAGCGCGAACGGGAGCTGAGCAAGCAGGCGCTCACCGAGAGGGTGGCGTCCCTCGGCGCCCGGGTGAGAAGCGAGCTCGACTGGAAAGCGAAACTCCGCCGGGACGGGCTGCGTTATGCAGTTGTGGGCAGCGCGGCCCTGGTGATCGCCACGTCGGTGATCTTGATCCGGTCGCGCAGGCCAAAGAAGGAGACCCCGGAGGTGACCGTCGCCTCGCTCGACGACATCGCCCGCGAGCTCAACGAGATCCGAGCTGAGCTGACCCGGCGGCGCAAGGACCAGGGGCCGCTGTGGCAGAAGCTGGCGGTGCGGGCTGCGACCGCGGCTGCAGCCGGCGCGGGCGGCGCGGCGGCGCGCCGGGCCATGCAGAGGTTCGAGGGGGCATCGGAGCCGGTGCCGGCCCGGGCCCCGGCAGGCTGACCCGCGGGAGCACGCGCTCCCACGACAAGGAAGGGATATGAGGTCGGATGCACTTCCCGACGCCGCGGTCGGCGATCGGCTCCCGGCGACCCCGACGGCGCCGCCCGCGGATCCTGCTCGCGTCGCGCCTCGGCCACGCCCCCGGCGGCGGCGGGCCGGTCTGGATACCCAGGGACGCCCGGGCGGCGGCCGGGGCCGGTTCCCCTGGCGGCGGATCGTCTGGGCGGTGATCGCCCTGATCGGGGCCGTCGTCGTCGTGCTGGGGGGGCTGGTCGCCTACGCCGCGATGACGCTGCCCAGCCTGAGTGGCATCGGAGCGGCGACCGGGACGATCCGGATCGTTGATCGGGACGGCCGGCTGCTCGCCCAGGTGAGCGACACCGGCAAGCAGCGCGATTGGGTGCCGATCAATCAGGTTGCGCCGATCATGCAGGAGGCGATCGTCGCCGCCGAGGATCGCAACTTCTACTCTGAGGGGGCGTTCGATCCGGCTCGGATCCTCAAGGCGCTGGTGGTGGATGTGATCCTGCAGCGCCCTGCTCAGGGTGCCAGCACGATCACCGAGCAGGTGGCCAAGGAGGCCTTCTACGGGCAGAACGCCACCAAGTCGGTGCTGCTCAAGCTGCGTGAGGCCCTGCTCGCCCAAGAGCTCGACGGCAGTTACTCGAAGTCGCAGATCCTCGACATGTACCTGAACCTCACCTACTTCGGGCAGAGCTCGTACGGGATCGAGGAGGCCGCCGAACGCTACTTCGGCAAGCCGGCCGCCGACCTCGACCTGAGCGAGGCCGCGCTGCTCGCCGGGCTGCCTCAGGCCCCCTCCGCCGACGATCCCTATGTCAATCCCGGCAACGCCTTCGCGCGGATGCACTACGTGCTCATCGGGTTGGTGGGGACCGGCAAGATCAGCCAGTCAGAGGCCCAGGCGGTCGACCCCCTCAACCCCAACGGGACTGCGAACCCGGCCCACCAGGCGGCCATCCTCGCCGACCTGCGTCACGGCAGCCCCCCACAGCTCGGCCCGGCACCGAGCTTTGTCCAGTACGTCGAGGATGAGCTTCCCGAGCTGCTGCAGAACGACCCCAGCGCTCTCGAGGGCAGCCTGACGGTGACCACCACCCTCGATCTCACCTATCAGCAGAGCGCCGACCAAGCGGTGGCGCAGGGACTGCCCAGGATCGGCGGAGGTGCCAACAACGCAGCTCTGCTGATGATGAACCCGAGCAACGGCCAGGTCCTCGCCTGGGTGGGATCGGCGAACTACGACGACCCGTCCATCGACGGCCAGGAGGACTTCGTCACCCTCCCCGGACTGCAGCCGGGCTCGAGCTTCAAGCCGTACGACTACGAGACCGGGTTCATGGACGGAAGCATCGCGCCCACCACCATCCTCCAGGACACCGCCGCCGAGTCCCAAGCCCTCGGCGGGGTCCAGGACTGGGACCGCAAGTACGAGGGCCCGATCACCGCCGCGACCGCTCTGCTCCACTCCCGCAACATCCCGACCGAGCAGGCGGCCCAGATCATCGGGATGTCGAAGATCATCGCCTTTGCCCACGAGCTCGGCGTCACCACCCCCATCAGCGACGACCTGAGCTCGGCGATCGGCGCCTCGGCGACCTCGGTGCTCGACCAGGCGATCGGCTACTCGGCGTTCGCCAACGGGGGCCACACGGTGACCCCGCAAACGGTGCTCAGCATCCAGGGCGCGAACGGCGAGCTGCTCTGGACCAATCCCGCCTCGACCGCCGGCCAGACCCAGGCGATGACCCCGTCGCAGGCGTGGACGGTCACCCAGATCCTCCGCCAGTACCCGGCCTACTGGGATCTCAACTTCCGCTGGCCGACCGCGGGCAAGTCGGGGACCACCGACAACTACCTGGACGCCTGGTACATGGCCTACACCCCGAGCTGGGTGGTGGCCACCTGGGTGGGCAACACTGTGGGGGCGGAGAACCGCCAGGGCCCGATGAACGACATCTTCGGCACCACCGGGCCGGGGAAGTACATCGACGAGCCGTTCATCGACTCGCTGCCCCGGCCGGCGCCCTTCCAGCCGGTGGCCGGCGCCCTGCCCATGACCACCCCGACCCCATCGCCGTCGGCGACCCCGTCGCCGTCCCCCACGCCCACGCTCAGCCCCAGCGCCTCCCCGTCAGCGCTGCCCACCCCCAGCCCGCCCCCGCTCAGCTCGCCGAGCCCCAGCTCCGCGCCGACAGCAGGGGCGACCGCTGCGGCCACCCCGGGGGTGGGGACCCAGGGTGAGGCTCGATCCCCGTGACCTGGTCTCGGCGCAGCGCGCCCTCAGTCGGCCGCCACGCTGCCGGGGCAGCGCGGGAAGTCGGGGCACAACCATACCGTTGATGCTCGCCGCTCCATGGGCCGCTCGCAGATCGGGCAGACGGGACGGAGTGCGGGTGCCGGATGGTGCTTGGGCCGCAGGTCGGCGCGGCGGAAGAGCCGGAGCATGCCGTTGTCATACACCATGGCGGGCCGGGTCCAGCGGTTCAGCCTCGTCTTGGCCCGCAAATGCGTCCAAATCCCCGATCAGTCAGCCCTCTGCGGCCACACCGGGTAAGGCTCCTGTAAGGTTTGGTTGAGCAGCATCGATCGCCTTACCCCACAGTCACTGGAGAGGTTGCGACCACGAAGCCAGTCCCCAAAGCCCTATGGCATGGCGCCGTCACGGAGCCGGCCGCTGAGCTGACGGGCCACCTGGCCAGCTCACAACCCGTCGTGGGGCAGTCCGCGCGGTCCCGGTGGCTCACCCGGCGCCGGCTCCTTGTGGTCGGGATTCAGGTCCTGGTCCTCGGGATCAGCGTCCTTGCCATCGCCCTGCTGGTCGGCAAGGTCCAGTGGGCCAAGGCACTCCACGACGCCGGCCATGTCTCCTGGAGGCTGGTGGCGTTCGCCATCGTTCTCAACATCCCCACCACCCTGCTGCGTGCCCTGCGCTCCCAGCTTCTGGTGCAGAGGCTGGGACACCGGGTCCCCTTCCTGCGCATGAACGGGGTCGACCTGGCCGGGCAGACCCTGAGCTGGCTCACCCCGGCGGCCACCGGCGACCTCTCCCGCCCCTACCTGTGGCGCACCCACGACCGGCTGCCGGTCAGCGCCGGGGTGGCGGTGGTGGTCTACGAGCGCCTGGCCACGCTGCTCCAGCTGGCCCTGGTCGGCGGGGTCTTCGCCGCCGCCCTCTACCTGCCGCCCGCCGCCGTCGCCGGGCTGGCGGTCGCTGCCGCCGCGCTGCTGATCGCCCCCTGGTGGGTGAGCCTGATCACCAGCCGGTTCGCCGTCCACGGGGCGGGCGAGGGGCGCAGGGGCTGATCGGCGGGATCCTCCGCTCCCTGGACCAGCTCGAGCACCTCGGGCTGTCACTGCGGCTCACCGGGCTGTTCGCCGTCTGCACGGTGCTGGTCTTCGTGATCAGCGGCTTCCAGCTGCTGGTGCTGGCCTGGGGGGTCGGGGTCAGCGTCGGGCTGGGGGTGGTGATCGCCGCCTACTGCCTCTCCCAGGTGGCCGGCAGCCTCTCGACCCTGCCCTTCGGCATCGTCGCCAGTGACGCCGTCACCACCGCTCTGCTGGTGGCAGGCGGGGTCGCCAAGGTCGACGCGGTGGTGGTGACCCTGCTGGTCCGCCTGGCCCTGACCCTCCCGCTCGGCATCGCCGGGGCCATCGGCATCCTGGTGCTCGGCCGGCCCCGGCTGCCGGCCGAGGCGGCGGCGGGAGCGTCCCGGATGCCCGATGACCGGCCGTCGGGCCAGCCATCGACGGATGGCGCACTGCCCGGGGGTGAGCGGCGGGCTCTGGGCGGCGAGGCCGCGGCGGAGCGGCACAGGTGACCCGCCGGGTGGCGGTGGTCGGGGGGGCCGGCTTCATCGGCAGCCACCTGGTCGAACGCCTGGTCGCCGCCGGCGACTCGGTCCTGGTCATCGACGACATCAGCCATCCCTGCGGGGTCGAGCTCCCGGCATCGGCCGAGCTGGTGGAGGCCGACGGCGGGAGCCCGGAGGCGGCCCGCGCGCTGGAGCGCTTCCGGCCCGAGGGCCTGGTCCACCTCGCCGCCAAGGGCGGGGTCAACCGGGCGCTGCGCGATCCCGGAGGACCACGTCCGCGGGGTGCTGGCCAGCTCGGTGGCGTGCTTCGACAATGCCGCCGCCGGCGGGTTGCGGGACACTGGTGATCGCCTCCTCCGGCGGCGCCGTCTACGGCGACGCGGAGCGCCTCCCCGCCTCCGAGGAGCTGACCCCGGCACCCCGCTCGGCCTACGGGGCCGAGAAGCTGTGCGAGGAGACCTATCTCTGGACCTACCGGCTGGGCGGGGTCAGGACGGTGGCGCTGCGCTACGCCAACGTCTACGGGCCACGGCAGGACGGGACCGGCGAGGCCGGGGTGGTGGCGATCTCCGCCACCCGGCTGGCCCGAGGTCTCCCCCCGATCATCTACGGCGACGGGTCGGTGACCCGGGACTTCGTCCACGTCTCCGACGTGGTGGCCGCCACCGTGGCCGCCCTGGCCGCCGAGGTCAGCGGGCCGCTCAACGTCGGCACCGGCCGGGAGACCTCGGTCAACGAGGTGGTCGCCGAGCTGGTCCGGGCCTCGGGCACCGACCTGGTCCCCGAGCACCTGCCGGCTCGACCCGGTGAGGTCGCCCGAGCCTGCCTGGACGCGGACCGCGCCGGCGATCGCTGGGGTGGAAGCCGCAAACTTCGCTGGAGAGCGGTCTCGCCGAGACCTACCGGTACTTCGCGAGCTCGGACGGAGATGGAATCGCCGGCCGGCGCCGGTCCCGACGAGCATGGGGAGATAGGCATGCGCATCGTTGTCCTCGGAGCTGACGGCTACCTCGGGTGGCCGACGGCACTTCACCTTTCCGCCCGGGGCCACGACGTGGTCGCCGTCGACAGCCTGGTGCGGCGCCGCTGGGACGAGGAGTGCGGCACCGACACCCTGGTGCCGATCGCCTCCATGGAGGCACGGCTGGCCCGCTGGCAGGCGGTGGGCGGACGGAACATCGAGTGGCATCAATTCGACCTCTGTGACATGAGCGCCCTGGAGCGGATGATCGTCGCGACCGCGCCCGATGCCGTGGTGCACTTCGCCGAGCAGCGTTCCGCCCCCTACTCGATGATCAGCCCACGCCACGGGGTGGAGACCCAGGTCAACAACATCGTGGGCACCCTCAACCTCCTCTACCGTCTGCGCGACCACGCACCCGACTGTCACCTGATCAAGCTGGGCACCATGGGTGAGTACGGGACCCCCAACATCGACATCGAGGAGGGCTTCATCGAGATCGAGCACAACGGCCGCCGCGACCGCATGCTCTACCCGAAGCAGCCGGGCTCCGTCTACCACCTCTCCAAGGTCCACGACAGTCACAACCTGGAGTTCGCCTGCAGGATCTGGGATCTCCGGGCCACCGACCTCAATCAGGGGGTGGTGTACGGGGTCGCCACCGATGAGACCGCGCTCCACCCCGAGCTGATCACCCGCTTCGACTACGACGGCATCTGGGGGACGGTGCTCAACCGCTATTGCGTCGAGGCCGCGGTCGGCGAGCCGCTCTCGGTGTACGGCAAGGGGGGACAGACCCGCGGCTTCCTCGACATCCGTGACACGGTGCGCTGCATCGAGCTGGCCGCGCTCAACCCGCCGCCCGCCGGTGAGTACCGCGTCTTCAACCAGTTCACCGAGCAGTTCTCGGTGCTCGGACTGGCGGAGAAGGTGGCCCACGCGCGTGCCGCCCACGACCTGGAGACGGTCATCCACCACGTGCCCAATCCGCGCCGCGAGAAGGAGGACCACTATTACAACGCCAAGCACCAGCACCTCCTCGACCTCGGCCTGGAGCCCCACAGCCTCTCCGACACGCTGATCGACAGCGTCGTCCAGGCGGTTGAGGCCAACATCTCGCGGGTGCGCCGGGAGACCATCGCCGCGGCGGTCGACTGGCGCAAGGGAGGCGGTCTCTACGCGAGGGGTTCGGGGGCCCGTCCTCTCGCCACCGCCACCGATCCGGTGACCGCCCGGCAGTCAGCCGTGGACCAGGGCGAGCCGGCCGGGCCGACCGAGCAGCCGGGGGCTTCGGCCCCGCCGCTCACCAGTCTCACGCTCGTCCTCCCGGTCCACAACGAGAGCCAAAACCTCACCTGGCTGCTCCCCCATGCCGCCGACGGTGCTCCCCTCACTGGCCCGGAGCTGGGATCTGGTGATCGTCGACGACGGCAGCACCGATGGCAGCGGCCAGCTCGCCACCGACCTGGCCGGCCGAGCTGGGGATGCGCCTGCGGGTGCTGCGCCATGCCGCAGAAGAGCGGCTATGGCATCACCGTGGGGGACGGGCTGCGCGCCGCCACCGCCGAGTTCGTCGCCTTCACCGATGCCGACGGGCAGTTCGAGATCGCCGACCTGGCGCTGCTGGTGCCGCTTCTCGACCGGGCCGACCTGGCCGCCGGCTGGCGTCGGGAGCGCCAGGACGCCCGGGCCCGCGAGGTGGTCAGCTGGGTCTTCAACACCCTGGTCGCGATCCTCTACCGCCTCCCCTACCGGGACGTGGACTGCGCCATGAAGCTGATGCGGCGGGAGGTCCTGGATTCGCTGACCCTGGAGGCGCAGGAGCGCCCTGATCAACGCCGAGCTGTACTACAAGGCCCGCCACGCCGGCTGGCGGATCGCCCAGGTCCCCGTGCCCCATCACCCCCGGGTGGCGGGCCGGCGCTCCGGGGCCAGGCCGCGGGCCATCGCTCGGGCCATCAAGGAGCTGGTGCTCTTCCGCTTCCGGATCCGCCGGTCCCTGCCGGCGCGCCGCCTGCCCCGGGACGCCAGCGCCTAGATCCAGTCCTCGGTCGGGTCGAGAGGGTCGGCCCGGCTCAGCTCGGATCGGGGTTGAAGACCGCGATCGGCTCCAGGTCGGAGCCGCCGGGATCGGCGGCCGATGCGGGGGCGCTCAGGTCCTCCCACGCCGTCCGGTCCACGTAGGCGACCTCGGCGACCAGCTGGAGATCTCCCGCCATCACCGCCTGACCGCCGGCCGCGGCCGCGATCTCCTGGGCGGTGGCGGACACCTGGCGGCTGGCCACGCTGACCTGCTCCATGGATTCGACCACCTGCTCGGACGCGGAGCGCTGCTGCTGGGTGGCGAGACGCACGTTGGAGCTGGCCTCGGCGACCTGCTCCATGAGGCTGAGCCCCACCCGGAGCTGGGTTGCGCCCTCGTCCATGGCCAGCACCGTGGCGCTGGTCTCGGACTCGGCGCTCTGGGTGATCGTCGAGATGTCGGCGGCGAGCGCCTTGGAGCGGTCGGCCAGGCGCCTGACCTCGTCGGCCACCACCGCGAAGCCGCGGCCGGCCTCCCCGGCCCGGGCCGCCTCGATGGCCGCATTGAGGGCCAGCAGGTTGGTCTGGTCGGCGATCTCGTTGATCAGGCTGAGGATCTTGCTGATCTCGTGAACCCTCTCGGTCAGCGCCACGGTGCGCTGGGAGGAGACCAGGATCCGCTCGCGGGCCCGGTCCAGGTTGTCGCGGGTCTCCCCCGCCTGGGAGGCCACCCTGTCCACGGTGTCGGCGATGTGGGCCGAGGTCCGGGCCAGCTCCTCCATGCTCGCCGAGGTCTCCACCGCCGCCGAGGCCTGCTGGGAGGTGGTGCTCACCAGCTGGTTCGAGGCCGCGGAGAGCCGGGCCGCCGAGTCGGCGAGCTCGGTGCTGACGTCGCGGACCCGTTCGACCATCCCGCCCAGCCGGTCGACCATGGCGTTGAAGGCCTGGGCGAGCTCCTTCAGCTCCCCGGCGCCCCGGGTGTCGGCGCGAGCCGAGACGTCGCCGGCCGCGATCAGGCGGGCCGCATCGACAACGGCGCGGATCGGCCGGGTCTCGACCATGGCAATCAGGGCGGTCACCCCGCCGAGCAGGAACAGCCCGACCACGGCGACGACCACAACCTCGGTGCGCAGCTGGCTGGCGGCCGAGGCGGTGACCCCGGCCTGCCCGGTGACGGTGAAGACCGCGGCGATCAGCAGGGCGGTGATGGCGACCCCCACCCCGAGCACACCGCCGACCACTCGAAGGTAGACGCGGCCATTGGCCCGCCCCGCCACCCGCCGGACTGTCGCTCCGAGGTTGAGCATTCTGGGAGGGCTCCCCGCTGTGCGCGCCACACCCAGCCGGCATGGCATTCGTTCGGCATCCAGATGTAGCACCAGGCGGCGTGAAGAGGGGGTGAGGATGCGTGACGGCCTGCTCACAGGTCGTCACGGGGCCGGGGACCGGGCTCGGTCCGGGACGCCCGACGACGACGGCTACGCAGGCACCGGACCGCTGTAGACCTGAGGGCGCCGGTCCTCGAGGAGATGGTTGCGAGGAGTGCGTCGCCTGGCCTTTTGGACCATGGCGAGGTCGACGTCGGCGACCAGAAGCTCGGCGCGGTCTGGGCTCGCCGGCCCGGCGACCGGCCAGCCATCCGGGCCCACCACGATCGACGCTCCCAGGAAACGGGTGCCGCGCTCCTCGCCGACCCGGTCCGCACAGGCCACCACCGTCCCATTGGCGGCGGCGCTCGCCATCGCCATGATGTCGCCCTGACAGTAGCCGCGCTCGTCGTGCAGTCGCGTCCGGAAGGAGGCAACCCAGTTGGTGGGCACGGCGATGACCTCGGCGCCCTGCAGGGCCAGGGCTCGGGGCAGCTCGGGGAACCAGAGGTCGTAGCAGATGGCCACCCCGACCCTGGCGAAGGGCAGGTCGACCACCACGACCTGGTCGCCCGGCCGGAACCACGACTGCTCGTCGTGGAAGAGGTGGACCTTGCGGTAGGTGGCCAGCCGTCCTCGCCGGGCCCAGCACCACGGCGCTGTTGTGACGGCAGTCCCGGCCTCGCTCGGCCAGCCCGGCCACCACGTGAACATGGCGGCGCCGGCAGGCATCGATCAGAGCGCGGACGGTGGCGCCGCGATCGGGGTCCTCAGCCAGGCGGTCGGCCTCGGCCGAGTCGGCGAAGACGTAGCCGGAGGATGCCAGCTCGGGGAGGACGACCAGCTGCGCGCCCTGATCAGCGGCCGCCTCCACCCAGGCGACCGCCTCGGTTCGGTTGTGGTCGAGCTCGCCGACCCGCGGCTCGTACTGGGCCACGGCGAGACGAAGGGGGCGGGCGGGAGAGGCGGACGCCTTCATTCCCCGGAGGTCAGCGTCCTCTCGGGCCGCGGTCCACCTAGCGGCGGGCCAGCAGCTCGGTGAAGCCGCCCTCGTGCCCGGCCAGCAGCTCGTGGAGCTCGAGCACCTCGTCGGCGGTGATGGGGGCGGCATCCTGCGGCCGGCCCTCATCGAGGCGCTCGCGCTCGCGCCGGGCGGCGGCGTCGGCATCTGTCTGAAAGATCAGTTCGAGCAGGTTCTCGTCCTTGCACGACGCGCAGGTCACCCTCACCAGGGCCCGGTTGCCGCGCTGGTCGAGCACGTTGATGCGGCAGTCGGCCATGCTCTCGCCGCACTGGATGCAGCGATAGCGGCGGGCGCGGGAACGGAGCAGCTCGGCGAGGTCCACGATTCTCAGTATAGGCGTGAGCGAGGGATCGCTTGGATCGTCGGGCGGGGACGGCCGGATTGGGCCCTAGCCGCTCAGGGAGCTCCCGCCGGCGCCGGCGGCTTGGGGTGCGAGGAGCGGCAGCTCCACGATCACATTGCGCCCATCCCTGGCGTAGTCGCGGTGCAGGTGGGCGGCGAGGTCGGCGAGGTCGAGGGGACGCGAGAAATAGTCCCCCTGGGCCAGCGGGCAGCCCATCTCGCGAAGCCTGGCCAGCTGGTGGATGGTCTCGACGCCTTCGGCGACCACCTCCAGGTTGAGGATCTTGGCCATCGAGAGGATGGCCCGGGCAATGGGGGCAGCCTCGCCGGCTCCCACCATGTTCTTGATGAAGGCGCGGTCCACCTTGAGGACGTCGAAGTCGCACATGGTCAGGTAGGTGAGCGATGAGTAGCCCGCACCGAAGTCGTCGATGGCCAGCCGGATGCCGATCTCCTTGAGCATGCGAAGGGTGCGGACGGTGGTCTCGTTGTCGCGCAGGAGGGCCGACTCGGTGACCTCCATGGTCAGCATGTGGGAGGGGACACCGGCGGTGTCGAGGGCTTCACGGACGTCATCGACGAGGTCGCGACCGCGGATGGAGAACGGGGAAAGGTTGGCGGTCTCCCGATCGAGGTCTGGAGCGCGATCAAGGCTTCACTCACCCTTTCGGGAGGCGCCGGTCAACCGGCTCAGGGGCCCTCCCGACCCGGCGAAGGCGTCCTATACACTCGGATGGACGCTGGGGAGTGGCCAAGTGGTAAGGCAGCTGACTCTGGATCAGCCAATCGTAGGTTCGAATCCTACCTCCCCAGCCATGTGTACTCAATAGCAGCGGTTAAGCCTGCTTTTACCACCTGTCAAAACCGCTGCTAATCGGGTATCATTCGGCGGTGTCAGCCGCTCCTGGATAGCGAAGCCTCCGGGAAGTCGCTGATCGGAGTCAGCCGCTTTACCAGGGGGTTCGGAAGATGCCCAGGCGACGCCTCTCGGTGGTCGAGCGCCCGGTCCCAACCGCGCTCTCGTCGCTCGCCGACGACTTCCTCGCCGACTGCCGCGCCCGTGGACTGTCAGCGCGCACGGTGGAGGCCTACGAGTACCCGGTGCGGCAGGAGTTCCTCCCCTGGGCGTCGGGCGAGGGGATCACCGAGCCGGCCCAGCTCACCCCGCAGCTCGCCGGGCGGTTCACGACGCGGCTGCTCGAGGTGGGCGGCAAGCGCGGCCAGCTCAGCCGGTCGTCGGTGCGCTCCTACGTCCGGTCGGTGCGGGTGTTCCTGGGCTGGGCGGGCAAGGCGGAGGGCGGGGCCGCCACTGTGGGAGCGGCGCCGAAGCTGCCGAAGACGGAGCGGCGCATCGTCGACGTGCTCAGCCGCGAGGAGATCCAGGGGATGGAGAACGCCGCCAAGACCGAGCGGGACAAGCTCATCCTCCGACTGCTCGCGGACTGCGGGCTGCGGCTGGGGGAGCTGCTCGGGCTGCGGGTCGAGGACATCTGGGAGCCGCGGCGAGGCGAGTTCGCTCTCAAGGTGCGGGGCAAGGGCTCGCGCGACCGGCTGGTGCCGGTGGCGCCGGCGCTGGTCCGGCGGCTGCGCCGCTACCTCGCCGGGCGGCGGGCCGAGGGGCGGGACCGCCTCTTCGTGTCGCTGCGCAAGGGGCTGGACGGACGGTGCGCGCCGGTCACCGAGAGCGGGGTGGAGCAGGCGGTCCGCATCCTGGCCAAGGAGGCCGGTATCGAGAAGCGCGTCTACCCGCACATCCTCCGCCACTCCTTCGCCACGGAATGGTTGCGGCGGGGCGGCAACATCATCAGCCTACAGCGGGTCCTCGGCCACGCCGACCTGACGATGATCCAGGGCGTCTACGCCCACCTCGACACCAGTGACGACTACCAGGCGGCGATGCGTGTGCTGATGGGGGCGGATTGATCTCACAACAGCGCCAAGATAGTCCAGAAGTACGGGAGACCGCCGTACTGGGCATTGACGTGACGTATGCGTGGGTGGAAAGCCGGCAGCTAGGACGGCGCCGCCCTCTAAATCAGGCAGCGCGGCGGTTGGGTACGATAATCCAGCGCGCCGCGTCTCGAATCGCGGCGCGCGTGGTCTTGCTCCGGCGAGGTCGATGCAGGTCAAAGACAATCGCGTGCCAGGGCTCGGAATCCGTCGGCCACGGATGGATTCCCTGGCCTAAGGCCCGCAACGTGCCTGCAAAGACACCCACGAGACCGTACGTCTCTGGGTCGACCTCGTCCAACATTCGCTCATGAGAATGGCCCCGAGCGATGAGAATCGACGCAACTCCCACTGACATGCCGGGAGCGGGTGCGCCCAGGCGCTCTGCCGCCGCCTCTGTCTGGTCCTGAAAGGCTTGGCTAGTTACTCCTGGTCGCCCCTCGGGGTCGATGGCATCCCAGTCAATCCACTCAGGGCTGACCCTTCGGAATACCTCGTCTCCATCTGGAATGTCAGCGTTGTCTTGGTATGGGGACGGCTGATTCGACACTCCCATACCTTGGCGCCGTCGTCATTGCCCTGCGATGACGCGAGCAATGTACTGTTCGAATCTCTGGGGCTCTCGCAGGAGGCTGCCCTCCCACACGGAGACTCCGTGTTCGCGGAAGAGGACGTTCACCTCGGTGGGCGAGAGAATCTCCACCTCGAGGTCCCTGTCGTGCTGCTGCCACTCCAACTGGACGCCGCCTTCGACCGTCGGAACGATGAACGGGTACGGAGCCCCCTTCATGATGGAAGCGTGAGCTATGAGTGCAGCAGTCATGGCCGCCTCAGCACCGATCGGCTCGGCGTCATAGCTGTCCCAGTTTCGCGCAAGCCCGAGGAGTTCCCGGACGCGATCGACTAAGCGTGGTATCCAAGACCAGTCGGTGGTGGTCGTCGTGACTGCGGACTCGCGCGGCGGAGGAGCGGAGCGCAAAATGAACGTTCTCCCCGAGAGAGTCTGTTCCGGACCGAGCGTCGTCGCGGAAGCGACCGTGTACCACTCCGCCTCACCAAGTGTCAGCCTGGGATTCGCTGGTTGCGTCTCAATAGTCATGGAGTAGCCGCTAAGCATCTTCACGTCCCCAGGACCTCTGCATCTCAGAGGTAGTAATGTCGGCGAAAGCGTTCACAATCCAAACGCGACCGCGGTCAAGGAACGCCATGGCTCCTTCGATGCCCGCCCCTTCCGGAGCCCCTCGTGCGGTTAGATTGACCACGAAGATGGGCTGTTTGTCTTCGCGCCGATGGGCCGGTTCGGCCGTCACGTGCAGACGTCCCACGGGAACCTGATCCTCGTCGCGAATGACGTACTCGCAGGCTAGGCGCATTTGCTCAGCGGGAGGGAGGAATCCCCCACGGCTGCTTCCAGCTATCGTGAGCACCTTGTTCAGCTCGCCATGATGCGACCAGACCTCACCAGGTAAGACTTGGTTAACGTAGGTCACCTCGCACTGGGTCACGCTAATCTCGCCGAGGCCGGCGGCCCTGACGAAGTCCGTGAACTCGCCGAACCAGCGTGTGAAGGCCGCGCGTCTACTCGGCCAACGCCCGTAGGTGTCCTCCGGTCGCACTCTCCTCCAGTTGCACGCGAACCAGTTCCGCTGAACTTGGATGAGTTCCTGGCCATCCTTGGAAATGAACCATAGGCGCGGAGATGGCGTGACCTGAGCGAACATGAAGGAGAGATCGCCGGTGACGTCCGGGGTGTCAAAGCGCTCGATGGGCGGCACGTAGGGCGGCTGCTCCTCGGAGGTAGGAAACGCCTCCGCGAGATGATCGCGCCAGAACTCAGAGAGGACGGGGGTCGTCAGGCCCGGAACGTGCGCGAAGCTGACGGCGATCACGACCTCGTTGACCGGGGGTTGCCGGTAGCTCGGCAGCCGTCCGCCCACCTCAGCCAAGGTCATGCCTCCTCGCTGAGCTTTGGAGGTCGCGTTCGGTCCCAGGGGTACATTCGTTCGCCATCATAGCAGCGAAACGCAAGGGCGAACCGCAACAGTCTGATCCTATCGCTCCGAGCGAATGTGACTGGGCTTCCTCCAAGGCACAGACCCCGACGCAGGGTATCGCGGCCTTCCGCACCGCCGTCAGGGATCGATCGGGGAGCCGCAGGGTCCGAAGACGCATGCAAGGAGACGCTGATAGGCGAGTTGCCGCTGACGGTCGTGAAGCTGGGTCCGAGGGGGCACGTGCAACCAGGCCACGCAGGCGGTCCCGCAGCGCCTCGGCTCTGAGGGGGAGGAGCGGGAGACTGGCGTGGTCCGCGAGAAGCCCGTTGAGGTCGTCCTCGTTCGGCTCCGACTCGCTCGACACCTTCAAGGTGGCCCACGCTAACTACTGCGTCGGCCCCGGACCGGTCTCAAGGTACCTGGCTGGCCTCAGGTAGGGCGCACGGACCTGCGGTCGGGCGCAGGGAGAATGGCATCGGCGCTGTCGAGTACCGGGGCGGCGGCCAGCGCCTTGGTGAACGACCGGACGGTGCCCATGGCCAGCCGCCGCCCGCCGAAGGCATGGGAGAGAGTCGCCGGGCTCACCCGTGAGATCCGCGCGAAGTCGGCGGCGGTTAGGCCGCGGCGGGCAAGCTCGTGCCGCAGGGCCTCCGTGTCGATGATCACAGTCA
This sequence comes from uncultured bacterium, assembly GCA_963716555.1. Taxonomy (GTDB): domain Bacteria; phylum Chloroflexota; class Dormibacteria; order Aeolococcales; family Aeolococcaceae; genus JAJZNI01. Next base: position 24,155 of record CAVQTJ010000019.1, read on the forward strand.
TGGCACGGACACCTCAGCATGGGCCGCGTACCGCCGGCGTACGATGGCTCAACAGCTTCAAGTACGCCGATCATCACGTCGCCGGGACGTCCGCGGTACGCCGAGGGGTCATCGGCGGTACGCGGCTCGGTGTATAGGCCGCGGCCGGCCACAGCCACGGCCTTCGCGTTTGGCTCCCGCAGGCCACCCGGTCGGCACCGAGCGCGCGGCTTGTGTAAGCGACCGGCCGGCCGGAGTTCGCGCTGTCAGGTGCCGGACGCGGCATCGGTCGCGTCGAGTGAGGCGAGGAATGCCGCCGGGGTGAGCACGGGCAGGACCATCGCGATGAGGCTGGTCAGATCACGATCACCCGACACCAGCGCGTCGGCACCGACGGCGTGCGCCAGGGCGACGAGGTAGTCGTCGTCGGGATCGCTTGTCACCCGGGCCCACGGCGGCGGCGCGTCGGCAGCAAGGTCCGCGAGGCCGCGCAGTTCGACGAGGAAGCGCCTCGCCTCCTCCGGCGTCACCCAGCGACTGAGGGCCTCCCGTCCGAGAACCTCGTCGACCTCTGCGAGGAGGAGCGGCGACCCCACCAATACGTACCGCCCCTGAGCGGCGGCGGCCACCACTTGCCCGGGTGTCCCATGTGGGTTGATCAAAGCAGCGATGAGGAAGTTGGGGTCAACGACGACGCGGAGCACGGCGACCTAGGTCCGCCGTCCTCGCTTGGCTCTCACCTCGCGGAGCGCCTCATCGGCGATGGCAGCGGCCTCCCCGTCGCTGAGGGTGGGAACGCCCTCGCGCTCTTGGCGACTGGCGACGTCCTCGAGCAGCCGCAGCATCCGACGTCCGGCCTCCAGACGCCGGGCTGTGACGTACTCCCGCAGCGCTTCCTCAATCACCTCGTAGTCGTGCTTGCCATTGGCGGTCGCCATGAGCTTGGCGCTCTGGAGAAGCTTCTCGTCGAGATAGAGGGCGGTCTTTCTCCTGGTCACGGGCATAGCATCACCATACCAGATTTCTAGAAATCGCGATAATGGACAGTCGTCTCAGCGGATCACCGGGCCACGCTGGCGCTCCACATGCCGCGCCGCGTGGTCCCGAGCGAGTTGCTGACGACGGCACCGCTCCCGGTCGTCCCGGGGTGGGGGCCTTACTGCAAACAAACCAGCCTACTGGTAGTTTTTCAGTATGGTGATCGCCGGGCGGAGGCATCGAGCCCGTCTGGCCCAGGACGATGACTACCAGGGCCGCGCTGCGGGTGCTCGTGAGCGGGGACTGAGCTTGACCCGTGGGCTCCGCTCCTGCCACGATCGTCAACGTCTACGTCGACGGCTTCAACGTGTACTACGGCTGCCTCCGCGGCACGCCGTACCGGTGGCTCGACCTTGACGCGCTCGCCCGGCGGCTGTTTCCCAACGACGCCATCCATCGCATCCGGTACTTCACGGCTCGGGTGAATCCCAGGGCCACGAACCCCCAGTCGCCGCAGCGCCAGCAGGCCTACCTCCGGGCCCTCAACACGATCCCTCACCTCACGATCCACCTTGGTCACTTCCTCAGCCACCCGGCGAGGATCCCTCTGGCCCGGCCCCGGCCCAGCGGTTCCACGACAGTGGAGGTGATGAAGACCGAGGAGAAGGGATCGGACGTCAACCTCGCCACCTACCTGCGCCTGGACGCCTTCCGCCAGGACTGCGAGACGGCGGTGGTCATCTCGAATGACTCCGACCTCAAGGAGCCCATTGACGTCGCCCAGCGCGAGCTCGGCCTCGCGGTGGGGGTGGTCAACCCCCACCCGCCAAGCCGTCGCAGCCGGGCCTTTCAGCCGGCGTTCTTCAAGCAGATCCGCGAGAAGGCCCTCCGCGCCTGCCAGCTTCCCGCGGTCCTGCGCGATTCGCGCGGGACCATCCACCGCCCGGCCGGCTGGTAGACGCCCCTGCAAATGCGCGAAGACCCGCCCGAAGGCGGGTCTTGCACCCAGCCGCCGAAGCCGCTGGGGGGATGCCATCATGGTACCCGATCTGGCTTGGACAGCCGATGGGCAAGACGATCAAACACTTCCTTCTGGTCTTCGACCACGACCTGAACCGGCTGGTCGAGCTCCACGAGTTCGGAGACGACCGGAAGCCCGCAGTCGCCGGCTACGAGGACAGGGAGCGGCAGGATATCGGCCAGCTTCGTAGGCACAGCGCGCTCGAGGCGGGGCACTCACCGTCGAGGCCCCGCCGTCCGCGCAGCACCAATCTCAGTAGCTGAGCGGTTGCACCTCGGGGAGGGTCAGGGTCGTTCCGTCAGCGTGGGCGATGATCGGCGTCGTAAAGGGCCGGCGCGTGCCGCCAGAGCCCGGAATCTCCCGGTACGAATAGGGCTCGACGAGGACGTCCGCGGAGTTCGGGCAGACGAGCACCCGGCTTGGCCCAAGCCGCGCGGTCCAGACGACCTTGCCCGTATGCCACTCCACGAGCCGGTAGTCCGCCTCGACAGTCGAGTTGTGCAGGTATTCAACGGTCACCGCCTTGGTGTCATCATCGGTGAAAGCCACCATTCCGCCACCACTCACGGTCGCAAGCGCAGCGCCGCTTTGGGCATCGTAGACAGTGAACTGGGGTGAAGACGCCCACGCGGAGGCAGTGGATCCACACGCGATCAAAGCGCCGTCGCTGGAAGCGAGCAGATCCCGCGGAGAGTTGCGCTGAGGCGCGGGAGTTGGCGAGATGGGACGTGTCACACCGGTACTCAGGGCCACCATCTGGATCGGAGCGACCTTGCCAGGGGCCGTCTGACCGACGATGGCTCGGTCGTCGGCAACACTGCAAGCGAAGACCGTCGGACGACCGAGTGGCCCGAACCGTCCAAAGTTGCAGATCTGCTGACTGGTGCCCGCATGAGGGTCGTCCATGAAGAGCGCGCCTGGCGCGGTGGGGCCCCGCCGGCCGCCGTAGTGAGGGGATCCATCCAAGTGGCGGAACGAGCATAGGTGGCGGCTGTCTCGCCCCCACATGACCGGTCCGACGGCACGGCCAACCATCGTTCCGCCTGAGACCACCTGCGCGTGGACGAGGACCAATGCGCTGCCGTCTGGCGACTGCAGCGCTCCGTACGGCTCCGAGCTGGCAACTCGGAGGTGTCCGGCTAGATGGCCGAACCAGTCATAGGCGACGAGTAGGTGATCTTCGCTCGAGTCGCGGAACCAAACCAAGGGCCGATGTCGGGACGCCTCGGACCTCAGAGCTTGAACGACAACCTGGTCTTCGAGTGGCGACGAAGAAGGAGCTCTGCTGGTCATGGTTCACGAAACGAGCAGTCGCAGCCTACCCGATTGCCCCGGCTGACGCCAGCCGGGCCGGCCGAACTACACTCGGCGGCTATGCAAGCACCCTACCCACCGCCGACACCCCCGCGGGTCGTCCTCCACGACTCGATGCTCCTCGACTACCTGTTCGCCCGCCTCCAGTGGGAGCGGGAGGTGGGTCGGGTCGGCCTCCCGACCGTGGCCGAAGTCCATCAGTGGCTGACCCTGGCAGAAGGACATCCTGGCCGGCCGGCGCCCGGCCGACTGAGCCGCCCGGACCCTGGCCCGAGCGGCCTCCCCAAGGCGCCGCCGCAACCACCCTCCGTGACGGTCCGGGTCGCAGCGCCCAGATGACCTGGACCCGATCGGGTGCGAAGCGGCGCCGTTCCGCGGACGGGAGGGAGCACGCCGACCCCGCGGACGAGCGCGTGACCGTCTCCCGCTTCTCGCGGACGTCGTACTCTGCCCACGCCAGCGCCAGCGGCACGGGCAGCTGGCTCAGCAGGCGGTTGCCGCGGAGCTCGTCGGCGCTTCTGGCCCTCCTCGATCCGCCGGTTTGTGATTCCACGCCAGCCGCGATCCTGCGCACTATGGTGCCTCGGAGCCTGGCCGTGAGCCGTCCCGGAACAACTCGGACCGTCCCGGCGTTGTTTCGAGTGATGGGGCGACGGCTCATCTCCGGTGTGGCGGCCGTCCTAGTCGTCGGCTGCGGCGCGAGCTCGATACCGACACACCAGCCGTCGGGCTGCGTCGGGAGCTCGGCGTCGACAGGCCCGCTGATCCCGATCGGCACTTCGGCCGCGACCGTTCAAGAGAGCTGCAGCGGGATCACCTTCAGTTATCCGACGGGCTGGTATCGAACCGCGGCGAGCTTCCCCGGCAGCTTCTCGGATATGGTGGCAGCGGTCAGCAACCAGCCGCTCAGGGACCCCTGCACCGTCTCCGGCAACTCCTTCACCTGCGGCGAACCGCTCGACAGCCTCAAGGCGGGCGCTGTCCTCGTCGAATGGTGGAGCGACGGCTCCCCGCGCTGGAGCATCGCCGGTCAGCCGGGAACGCCCGCCACCGTCGACGGCCTTCAGGCGCGGATCCAGGAGACCTCTGGGTCAGGCCCGGGCTGCCTCGCCGGAACTCGGCGCCGACACCTCGGTCAGCGTGGTCATGGCCAGGAGCGCCCCCGGCAACTATTACGAGTTCGACGCCTGCATCAGGGGACCGCAGCTGGACCTCGGGGTCTCGACCGCGATGGCGATCCTGCACTCGGCTCACTTCGCCTATCCATGATCAGGTCTGCTCGGTCAGGCCGGTGGTCGACGCGACTGTCAATGAGCGTACGGACCCGACTGCCGCTGGATGTGCCGCGTCGCGTGCTCCCAGGCGAGCCGCCGGCGGTTCCGTCGCTCCCGGTCGTCATGGCGGGAGCGCACGCCGGTGCCTGGCGTATTCCCCCAGAGCGGTGGCGACGCTGACCGGTCCGTCGACGCCCATTGCTCATCCGGCGTCGCCGAAACCGTGTACTCGAGGGTGGTCGACTTTGCCGTCGGCCGGCTGATGAGAGCACTCTTCTTCTTGATGGTGTCCTGCTCCAAGGTGCAATCGGGTGACGCCTCAGCCTGCACCGTTTCGCTGTTCAGGTAGGTGACGGTCGCCCGGGTGGCCCGCGACGCCGCGGTGTAGCTCGGCTCCAGTCCGGCCAGCCGCGAGCCCGTCCAGACCGCGTAGGTCTTGTCCCAGGTCCTGCCCTGAGATCCAGCCGTCGTCATGGCGTAGCCCCAGCCGAGCTCTCGTGAGGCCTCATCGGCGCTGAGCCGCACCGTGCGTCCAGGCAGCACGTCCGCGCTCGTCCGTGCGCACCGTGCAGGGCCACCTCTTCTGCTGCGGCGAGGTCGATGCTCGACGACCTCGCCGCGGGTCCGCTTCGGGGTTGTGATGGTCACCATCCTCGGTACGCCGTGGTCGCCACCAAGAGTGCCCTCCGTGCCGAGCGTGGGCACTCGCTCGACGTGCTTCGTCACGAAGGCAACTCGTTCTCCCACCGCGAACTCCTTGCCACCCAGCACCACCCGTGGCTCGCCGAGGAGCCCCTGAGCGATGAGGTCGTGGTGGGCGAGCTCGTTGGCCCGGTCCACGACCAGGTTGAGGTCGCTGAGGATCACGTGTTTGGCCGGATCGCCGCCGCCCCCGATGTCGGCGCCCCAGTCCTCGACGGCATGGAGGATCGACGCCTCCAGAGTGGAGTCGATGTGGAGCCGCCCCGCCGCCTTCTTGAGTCCGAGGTACTCGTCCCCCCTGCCCTCGCGGAGCAGTTGACTGGCGACGGCCTCGTGGGTGCCCTCGGGTTGCCCCTGGCGGTAGTTGACGGTGAGCTGGGCGACGGGGAGCTGGCGGCTGAGCCAGCCGAAGATCCCGCCGGCGCCGACCGGCTGGGTCTGCTTCGGGTCGCCGACCGCGCGAAGGGCGGCGATGCCTGCTGCGTCGCAGACGCCGAGCAGCCGGTGGAGGGTGCGAGAAGTCCACCGCGCCCGCCTCGTCGATGAGGAGGACGATGCGCCGTCCGAGCTGGACCGGCTGGCCGTGAGGATCGCGGAGGGCGCCGGTCTCCGCCCGGGTGAGAAAGTCGGCGATGTTCCAGGAGAGCGCCCCGGTCTCGGCCTCGAGCACGCGTGCGGCGCCACCGCTGATCGCGAGGCCAAGGACCTGGTAGCCCGACGCCTCGAGGGCGGCCACGGCCGGCCGGCAGGCGGTCGTCTTGCCTGCGCCGGCGACCCCGACCACGCCCGCGTAACCCGCTGGCCCGCAGAGGGCGCGCATCGCCCGCTCCTGCTCGGGATCGAGCGGCCGGCGTTTCGAGGCCTCGTCTGCCAGCATCCGGAGAATCGTCTTCTCGGGCACCGAGACCCGACACTCCCCCGCCAGGCGGGCCACACTGTCGGCGAGTTCGGATTCGACCGCGACCATCTCCAGCGTGGTCCACGCCGCCACCGCTGCCTGGATGCCGGGAAGGCTGCCGCTCTGGCTCCACCCGTCGGCACCGAGGTGAATCGCCCGAGCCTCGATCACCCTGTGTAGCTCGGTGATCCCAGTGGTGTCGAGGCCGGCGATCAGGCCGCGCTGCACCACCTCCTCCAGCAGGTCGGGGCGGGTCCACACCGAGCGCTGGGACGTCAGCCCCTCCGACCCGAGTGCCCACGCGGCCAACCCGGCCACTGCACGCTCGACTTCCGCCGGGCGCGGGCGGAGGTCGCCGCCGCTCCCGGTCTGGTGGCTGTACCCGCGCTCGCCAAGGACGCGCCCCCACTCCGCGGCGAGCTCGGTACGGGTGAGCGGCAGCTTGTCCTCCCGGTTGGCCCGGCTCAGCGCCTGCACCTGCCTGAGGGTCGGCTTCTGCGACGCGTACTCGGCCGCGGTCAACGCCCTGGGCGGAAGACCCTCGGTCTCCCGTGCCTGGTTGATCCTGCTCAGGAGCTCGTCCGCTTGATGGTTCCACAGCTCCTGAGCCAGGAGTTCGACGTAGGCCTGGCGGGTGCTGACCGCGGCGATCACCGGCTGGGGAACGCGGGCCAACTCGAAGGACTGCCACTGCCGGCGGTCGCCGTGGACCGCGGGCACCGTCTCGTAGCCCCGAGCCCGAAGGCGGCTCTGCAGCTCGCTCTCGGCGAGCCCGTTGAGGACCCGGATGTTGTGGTAGAGGACGCGGAAGTTGACCGAGCTCCACCTGCCGTCCTCGCCCATGGCGAGGTTGAGGACCCGCATGTGCACGTGGAGCTGGGGGTCGCCGATCGACTGACCTCGCACCGGGCGGGCGGTCGAATGGGTGTTGAAGAGGACGACCGGACTGGCCATCATCGGCTCCCTGCTCCCGGCACCCCTCCGCGCCAGCGGCAGCAGCTCGGCGAAGCGCTCCACCGCCACCCGGGCCGCCTCCTCGACGTCGTGGATGAGGAGCTGTGCCCGGCCCTCGTCGCCCGCCGCCCGGGCGGCGGCGAACTCCGCGGAGACGCTCTTGGGCACCGAGAAGACCAGGTCGTTGTAGGCGATGCGGTCCCACGGCTGGCCGGTCGCCGGGTTGCTCCCCGGACGCGCCGCCACCAGCTGCTCCCCGGTGGCGGGGCTGCGCCCGGCACCGAGGGCGCCGACTTGGTCCAGGCTGACGTGGCCGCCTCCCGCCAGCCCGAGCTCGGCCAGGATGGCCGGGTCGCCGACCGCCTGGGTGCGCCCCTCCGCCACCTCCTGCTCCGGGCCCAACTCGCCTGCCGAGAGACCCTCGTAGTAGGCCTGCCACTGGCGGACGGGCTTCTCGTGGTACTCGTCGTAGGCGGCCTGGGTGCTGACCATGACCTTCTGGCCGCGGATCACGACCGGCCCTCTCCGTACGCCGTGGTCGCTGTGATCGCCACTTTGGTGCCTCGCCGAGCAAAGGGTCCGCATCGGGAAATGACCGACGCGGCAGTGCTACAGAGCCGCGCGTACTGCGAACGTACTAGGTGTCAAACGAGGCAAAGTGATTGGGAGAAGAAGAAGGCAAACGAATCGAGCGTCAGCGGATCAGCCAACGAACGCTGCGCTGGAGCCCGCAGCCCGTCTTGGGCCGGCTAACTCTCCTGGCAGGTGACGTCGACCCAACTCGTAGCTCCTGCGGTCACAGTCAGCGGGCCGGAAGCCTGGCAATCCACCGCCCCGCTCTGATACAGGGGGCTGCGGCCGGTGGCGGTGTAGGAGCCCGCTGGCACCCCAATCGAGAAGGTGCCGTCAGAAGTCGCGGTGGCGGTGAAGGTCGTACCTTCCGGGCTGCGCAGGGTGATGGTGCCCGGCAGCGGTCGTGGCGTGCCCGGGGCTGGGCTGGCGACGGGCCCGCCGACCGCCTCGAGGGTACCGGTCACCGTCCCATCGGCTTGCGGCGACCCCGCGGCACAGCCGGCAAGAAACACCAGGGCGCCGAGGACGGCCCCAGACTGCCCCACTGGTCGAATCACATCCATGGAACGAGAACGCGTACGGGTTTGTTCCTCAAGAGCGGGACCGGTCGCCGTATCCGGGCTCCGCAAATTCAGGACGCTGGGGAGAGCCCGGAAGTGGGGGCAGGAACTGACCACGGGAACCAAGCGCGGCCCAGCGGCGTCAACAGTACGGCGGACCGGCTGCGGCGGGCCCACGTCTGGGCCCTCAGTGGCAGCGGGAGACGGAGCGTGCACGTGAACGATGCCACCAGCGCCGACGAGGAGGAGGGTGAACTGGTCCAGCGTCAGGCCGCGGCGCCGCGACTGCTCCGGTGGCCACCCCGCCGACACCGATCGCTGTGGGTGGTGGTCGCCATCCTCGTCATCGCGGCTGGAGCTGGGACCGCAGCAGCAGTCATGGCAACCGGGGGTCCCGCCGCTGGTACATGGTTCATTCCCAGCAGTCCCAAGCTGGAGGTCAGCGTACGAGCGGGCTGTCCCGCTTCCATCGGGGGCTACCGGGATGTCGTCAACACCTTCCGCGGCCCTCCCGTGGTGCCGGCAGATCCCACCGTAGGCCTGATCTGCCGCTACGGCCCGGGTGTGGGCCTTGGCCCAGACGGAGGCGGCCGGGGTCTACTGATGAACTCAACCCGGCTGGAAGAGGCCCAGGCTCGGCAACTCGCCAGCGTCATCCGTGACATCAACCTCGCGGCCCCGTCCGGCACGGTCGCTTGCCCCGCCGATTTCGGCTCCGTGGCGCTGCTAGGCTTTAGGTATGCAGGGCGGCCCGATGTGGGGCTGTGGTGGACGACGAGCGGGTGCGAGACCCTTGACAACGGGCGCATCGGCGCCTGGGAGGTTGGCAACCCCAGCTTCTACAACGCATTCGAGGGTGCGATCGACGGGCTGTCACCACATCCCGACGATGGTAGCCCATGAGTAAGAGGTGTGAGGCCGGCGGTCACACCCGCAGCATGGGTGTCGTGATGAGACGAATCAACGCGTCGGTGTGCCTCGTCGCCCTGGTGCTCGTCGGTTGCGGCGTTGGAACGCACGCCCCCAACTCAGGCGCTGGGCAGGCGGCTGCGGCGACAGCACCGACGACGACGCCGAAACCCGGAGAGGTCGTCAAGTCGGCGGCCTCTGCCGGCCTGGCCTGGCCGGTCTCTCTCGGCCTAGGGCACGACCCGATCAGCGCTCTGGCGACGGACCCGTCCAGGGCCGGCGTCTGGTTCATGTGTGGAGATCAGACCGGGGCCAAGGCGTGCTTCTGGGATGCGAGGAGGCACACGCTCAGCTCCTGGACGCTCGAGCCGGCTCCGGTCACGCACATGGACGCTTCGGCGGGCATGGTGGTCGACTCCCACGGCGACCTCTGGGTGGGGGCGAACGAGACGCTCGCCAGGCTCGATCCCGCGTCGGGAGCGGTGACCTCGTGGTCCATCCCCCTTCCGCCGGAGAGCCCGTTCGCCGAAGAGCCGAGCGATCACCAGGTCATGGCCCTGACCATCGGAGCAGGGGGCGTCATCGTGATCGGGATGACGTCGGCGGCGGACCTCGAAGCCTTCAACCCGGCAACTCAGGCGTTCAGCACCATCCCCCTGCCCCAGATTGGATGGATACAGGGACTGGCTTCTCTCCGCGATGGCACGGTCGCGGTGGCCATGGTCAATCAGACGGAGCACCCGTTCCAGGCCGACGCCCTCATCCTCATCTCACCTAGCGGCTCTGAGGAGAGCCTGGACACGGGGTCGGAGTACGTCACAAGCAATGGAGACCTCTTCCTCGCCGGCGCGACCACGTGGGCCACCATCGACGCCGCGGGGGGGATCACCCCTGTCAGCGTGGCCCCGACCAGCGGCCGCGACCAGCGGATCAACCCGGACGAGGGGGCCATCCTCGGCGACGGCCGGATCGTGCTCGGAACGGGCGGAGGCATCGCGGTGGTGAACGGGCCCAGCACCCTCTACCTGGACCTGCCGACATGGACCTGCACAGGCAACCTCATCTCCTTTCCGGTGCCACCTCCCAGCCTGCCCGCGAATGGGGTGCAGTGCGGTCAGACCCCGATGGTGCTGGCGGTGGACGGTGCCGGGAACGTCTGGATCGTGCCCAACCTCCCCCAGTCGGAGGTCGGCCTCATCCCTGCGGGCGCGTACTGACGCAGGGTTCGTGGCGCTACCGGCGCGATGCGAGCGGCGTCCCACCGTAGCCCACGTGCCGGCTGCATCGGCACCACCCTGGGTCACCGGGAGGTTGGCCCGGACGACGCCCACGGCGAGCGCCGAAGGGTGGGCGCTGGTGCCGGATTGGCCTGGCCAACCGGGGCTCTCCACAGATCGGCAAGCCGGGCTGATCCAGCGTCACCTTCTGATGAGCATGGATTCCTTCGGCCCGGCCGAGTCAGGCGCTTTATCGTGCGGCTTTGGACTTGATTGAACGATTGTCAATCATGGAGTTCTCAGCCGCGGCTGGCCAATCCTCAGCCACTGCTGTTGAATTCGGCGATGACCGCCCAGCTTCATGGGCTGACTCTGGATCAGCCAATCGTAGGTTCGAATCCTACCTCCCCAGCCAATCGCGCCTGGACATCACCGGGTGGGGCGGTGCCCCTGCTGACCCGCCGGCACGGCGGCCCGCGGCTGCACCCGGTCCACCAGGGCGCTGAGCTGACGGCGCACCGCCGTGGTGGGCCCGCCAGACGCTGAGTCGAGGTCGGTCAGAAGCAACTCCAACCCGCCTGTGGGCAGGCGGCGGGCAGCGATGAAGCCCCCCAGCACGGCCTCGAGTTGAGCCAGGCCGCTGGCCTCCGGGGCGCGGCGGCGGCCGGAGCCGGAGCGCCTCGCCAACGCGGCCTCGAGGACGCCACTCAGGTCCTCGATGTCCTGGTCCCATGGCAACGGCAGGATCCTGGCGGGGGCTGGTCGCGGCGTCGCACAGCCGCGCCCAGCCGTCGATGCCGACGATCACATTGCCGCCGTGCACAGAGCCGTGAGCCAACCCGGCGGCATGGAGGGCGAGGGTGGCGGCGATGAGATCGTGGGCGAGAGCGGCAACCTGAGCGGAGCTCAGCCCGACGACCGTCAGCAGCCGGCGCAGGGCCACACCCTCGCTGAACCTCCGCACCACCCAAGTGGGGTCACCGCCGAGCAGCTGGGTGGGGGTCAGCAGGCTCGGCTCGCGAAGCGCTACCAGGCGCACCAGGTCGGTCACCTCGGCGCCCAGGTCGCCGCGTGAGCCGGCGGGAAGTCTCCGGGCCACCCTCAGCTCACCGGCGGCGCCCGACCCGAGCCAGGTCCGAGAGCGGCCTTCCCTTCCGAGCAGAGCGAGGAGCCGGAGGCCCAGCTCTTCGACCTCCGCCTGGTCGCGAGCCAGGACCTGAGGCGGCACCGCGGATCGCGGCAGGTTGGGTCCCAGCCCGCCGTGGCGCTCGCGGAAGACGGCGGCGGCACGCCCGGGCAGCTCGAGGTCGCCGGCCGCGGCGACATCACGGGGAACGGTGGGTGGCGCGAGAGCTGTCATGACGCTTCCGGCCGGACACTTCCACTCAAGGCGGCAGGATGGGGCGGGCCCCGTCATCAACAACGTGGAGGCGTTTCGGGACCCGTGGTCAGTATATGAAGCCTTCGACGTCCTCGAGCGTGGTGACCTGACGCTGATCGAGGACGCCCGGGATATCGAAGTAGTTCCCCTCGTCGACGACGAAGTTACTGGGCCCGCGCACGGCGACCACGTAAGCGACGTGACCAAACACGCTGTAGCCGCCGCCGGATCCCCAGACGACGATCGCTCCAACCCTTGGCGTCTGGCCGGTGGAGGCGCCCGCCGCCTGGGCGTTGGCGAACCAGTCGATCGGCATTTCCCGACCAGCTCGACGTTGCGCAGCGATGCGACATACCAGGTGCACTGACCCCAGGGGAAGTAGTCGATGGTGGGGCCGAAGGCGAAGGGAGCCAGCGCACCATTGAGGGTGACCCCGGCGCCGCTGTCCGCAGCCGCGGCAGCCCGCGCCGCGGCCGCGGCGGCAGCCGCCTCGGCGGCCCGCTGCTGGGCCCGGACCTGGGCGATCTGGCCCATGATCGACTGGCGCTGGTCGACCAGCTGAGCTGCCTGCCCGGTGAGGCCGGCCTCCTCCTGCTGAAGCTGCGCCTCCTGCGCCTTGAGCTGGGCCTCGAGGACCTGGAGCTGCTGCTCCGCCTGGCTGGCCTCCGCGAGCTGGGTCTGCTGGTCCAGTTCGAGAACCTGGAGCCGGGCCTCGTCTGCCTTGACCGTGGTGATCAGCTGCTGGAACTTCTGGCTCACCGCGCCAGCGCTGTCCAGCTGGTTCATGAAGGCGTCGACGTCCTGGCTGTCCACCAGGCCGGCCACCACGCTCGTCCCACCGTTTGTGTATATCTCGACCATCACCTGAGAGAGCTGGGCCCTCTCGGTGTCGAGATGGGCGGTGTCCACCTGGATCGCCGACTCGGTCTCGGTCAGGGCGATGTCGAGCTGGGTGATCCGGCCCTCGACGGTGGCCAGGCTCTGCTCGGTGCCGGCGACTCGCTGCTGGACCGCAGCGACCTGCGCGCCGACCTGCGCCTCCTGGCCCTTGAGACTGCTGATCTGCCCGCCCAGGGTGTTGTACTGGGCTTGAAGGGCGGCGATCTTCTGGTCGTACGAATCAGTCAGGCGGATCGCCGGCAGCCCCACCCGGCCGGAGCCGGGCGCCGCCGCCACGAAGGCGGCGACCACGAGGAGCGCGAGGGCGAGGCGTCGGGCGGCGAGGATGGGAATTCGCATGTCCAACTGAGTTCAGCGTCGCCGAGCGAGGCTAACAGCGCACCGGCGAACCTGGGTCCGACTTCAGCGACTTGTAACACCCGTGTAACGCCGCCATCGCGCGATCGCAGCGAAAGGAGCGACGGCCGAAGGGATCCACCCCGCCCGTCGGCGCTCGCGGACCCGACGGCGCGCGAGTGTACAGTTGGCCCGGGATCATGCCGATGGAGGGAGCTGCGCAGTGAGCGAGGCGCTCAAGGTTCGTGACCTCATGCACACCCCCGCGGTCACCGTGAGTGCGGCCATCACGCTCTCGGAGGCGGCCCGCATCCTCGACGATCGCAGGGTGGGAGCGGCCGCGGTCGTCGCCGACGGTGGTCAGCTCACCGGCATCGTGACCGAGCGCGACGTGCTCCGGACGGTGGGGCACGGCATCGACCCCCACAACACCACGGTCGGCGAGGTGATGACCTCCGAGCCGGTCAGCGTGGGTGCCGAACGAGCCGGTGGCGCGAGCGCTCGAGATCTTCCGGGGTCGGCGCTTCCGGCACCTTCCCGTGGTGGAGAACGGCGGCGTCGCCGGCATCCTGTCGATCCGTCACGTGGTCCGGGTCGCCCACATCGAGGAGGTGCTGCCCGCCGGAGCCCCGCCGCCGGGGCTGGCCCCGCGCGGGCTCGAGGGCGTGGCGGTCGCCGAGACCTCGGTTGGAGACGTCCGCGGCGAGGAGGGCTTCTACCACTACCGGGGCTACGACGCCACCCAGCTGGCGCGCCGCTGCTCGTTCGAGCAGGTCTGGCATCTGCTGCTGCGCGGCACCCTTCCCGACCCGCGGCAGCTCCGCGACTTCCGAGCCGAAGCGGTGGAGGGCCGGCGCCTGCCCGACGGCGGTCGACGAGATCGTCGACCGGATCGCCCGGCTGCCCGGGTACTCCCCGCTCGAGGCGCTGCGCAGCGCGGTCTCGGTGAGCTCCGCGGCGCTCGGAGCTGCGCCCGACCCTGGATCTCGAGGCCGGACAGGTCGCCGCCGACGCACTGCGGATGGCGGCGCTCACCCCGGTGCTGCTGATGCGGCTTCACCGGGCCCACCAGGGCCTGCCCCCGGTGGAGCCGGATCCCGACCTCGGCTACGCGGGTGCCTACCTGCAGATGCTGAGCGGCAAGCGCCCCGACCCCAAGCTGGCCGCCGGCCCTCGAGAAGTACCTCATCCTGGTCATGGACCACGGCTTCAACGCCAGCACCTTCACGGCCCGGGTGATCACCTCGACGGGAAGCGACATGGGCTCGGCTCTGACCGGGGCGATCGGCGCGCTGGCCGGACCGCTCCACGGCGGCGCGCCCTCGCGAGCTCTGGACACCCTCGACGCCATCGGCACGCCGGACCGCGCCGAGGAGTACCTGCGCGACGAGATCATGGCCGGGCGCCGGTTGATGGGCTTCGGCCACCGGGTCTACAAGACCGACGATCCACGCTCGCTGCTCCTCCACGAGGTGGCCCGCGACATCGGAGGCGCCCAGGCCGACTTCGCGGAGCACGTCGAGGCCACCGCCCTGCAGGTGCTCAACGAGTTGAAACCCGGCCGCCGCCTCTACACCAACGTCGAGTTCTACTCGGGGGTGGTGATGAACACTGTCGGACTGCCCCGTGACATGTTCACACCGACGTTCGCCTGCAGCCGCACCGTGGGCTGGACCGCGGGGATCGCCGAGCAGGCCGCCAACAACCGGCTGATCCGTCCCTCGGCGCTGTACGTCGGCCCGGCGGCCCCGCGACCCCTGCCCGACGGCTACACGTACGCCTGAGTCGGCGGCGCCGAGGACGCCCGCGGTCCGGCGGCGCACAATGGAGGAAAGCTCTTCGAGTCGAGGAGGAATCAGCATGCCAGCACTGATGCGCACCAGAGGCACCCGACCCATATGACCTGCTCCCCGAGATCGCCGGGTTCTCGCTGACCAGCAGCGACATCAAGGATGGAGAGCCGCTCGCGGCAGAATTCGTCCACGACAGCGCCGAGGGAATGAACCTGAGCCCCGAGCTGCGCTGGAGCGGCCATCCGGACGCGACCCGGGGATTCGTGGTCACCTGCTTCGACCCCGATGCACCCGACTGGAAGCGGCTTCTGGCACTGGGTCCTGGTTGGGCTCCCCGTCTCGGTCACCGAGCTGCCGCGCGGCGCGGGCACGTCGGGAGCCCCGCTTGCTCCGGGCGCCTTTCACGTCCGCAACGACTTCGGCACCCTGAGTTACGGGGGCGCAGCACCGCCGCCGGGCGACCAGCCCCACCGCTACATCTTCGCCGTGCACGCCCTCGACACCGACAATCTTCACGTTGAGAGGACGGTGTCGCCCGGCGATCGTCGGCTTCAACCTCGCCTTCCACACCATCGCCAGGGCCCGGCTCACCGCGACCTATCAACGCTGAATCAGAGCTAACGAAGCGATCCAACCGTACCGCTCGTAGACGCCGAGCGGATTGGCGCTTGACCAAGCAACCGCGTCGATCCACCATGGGCTCCTGGCCGGACGAATGCGTCCCGGTTCCGGCTCAACCGGAAGCCGGGTGCGGAGGGTGAGCGAATGGCAATAGGCGAAGAGCTGGAGGTCTCGGAGGCCCAGATCGCGGTCCACTGGCGGGAGGAGGAGTACATCCAGCCGCCGCCGCGCTTCATCGGCCAGGCCAACGCCTCTGACCCGGCCATCCTGGAACGGTTCCGGGAGGAGAACTTCCCCGAGTGCTTCCGGGAGTACGCCGACCTGCTCAGCTGGGACCGCTACTGGCAGACCACGCTGGACACCAGCAACCCGCCCTTCTGGAAGTGGTTCGTCGGCGGGCGCCTCAACGCCTGCTACAACTGCGTCGACCGTCACCTGGAGACCCGGCCCAACCAGGCTGCCATCCTCTGGGTGCCGGAGCCGGAGAGCGAGCAGACCCAGGCGATCACCTACCGCGATCTGTACCGGCGGGTCAACGAGTTCGCCTCGCTGCTGCGCGGCTTCGGCGGCGTCGAGACCGGGGACCGGATCACCTTCCACCTGCCCATGGTCCCCGAGCTGCCGGTGGCGATGCTGGCCTGCGCCCGGATCGGGGTCATCCACTCCGAGGTCTTCGGCGGCTTCAGCGGCAACGCCTGCGGGGAGCGGATCGCCGACTCCCAGAGCCGCATCCTGGTCACCATGGACGGCTACTACCGCAACGGCAAGATCGAGGACCACAAGGCGAAGGCCGACGAGGCGGTGGCCAGGGCCGCCGACCTCGGTCAGAAGGTCGACAAGGTCCTGGTCTTCCGGCGTCACCCCGGGCAGTACCTGTCGAAGACGCCGATGGTCGAGGGCCGCGACTTCTTCGTCGACGACATCATCAAGGACCACCAGCGGGCCGTGGTCCCGCCGGTCTCGATGCCCGCCGAGGCCCCCCTCTTCCTGATGTACACGAGCGGCACCACCGGCCGGCCCAAGGGGGCCCAGCACTCCACCGGCGGCTACCTCGCCTACGTCACCGGGACCTCCAAGTACTACCAGGACATCCACCCGACCGACACCTACTGGTGCATGGCCGACATCGGGTGGATCACGGGTCACTCCTACATCGTCTACGGGCCGCTCTCGCTCGGCACCACGAGCGTCATCTACGAGGGTGTGCCGACCTATCCGGACGCCGGGCGCGCCTGGCGGATCGCCGAGAGGCTGGGGGTGACCATCTTCCACACCGCACCGACCTCGATCCGGATGCTGCGCAAGCTGGGCCCCGACGAGCCGGCCAAGTACGACTACCACTTCAAGCACATGACCACAGTCGGCGAGCCGATCGAGCCCGATGTCTGGCGCTGGTACCAGCAGTCGGTGGGCAAGGGCGAGGCGGTGATCGTCGACACCTGGTGGCAGACCGAGAACGGCGGGTTCCTGGGCAGCACCCTGCCCGCCCTTCAACCGATGAAGCCGGGGAGCTGCGGGCCGGGCGTGCTGGGCGTCTACCCGATCATCTACGACGAGGAGGGCAAGGTCGTGGAGGCCGGCAGCGGCAGGGCCGGCAACATCTGCATCCGCAACCCCTGGCCGGGGATCTTCCAGACCATCTGGGGCCAGCCGGAGCGCTTCGTGCAGGTCTACTACCAGAAGTACAACCGCGACCCCAACAGCAAGGACTGGCACGACTGGCCGTACTTCGCCGGGGACGGAGCCGTCCAGGCCGCCGACGGCTACTTCCGCATCCTGGGGCGGGTCGACGACGTGATCAACGTCGCCGGGCACCGCCTGGGCACCAAGGAGCTGGAGTCGGCGAGCATCACCGTCCCCGAGGTCGCCGAGGCGGCGGCGGTTCCGGTGATCGACGAGCTCCGGGGCAAGGCGGTGGAGATGTACATCGCGCTCAAGCCCGGCTACACGGCGAGCCCCGAGATCGAGGAGAAGGTGATCAAGGCGATCGAGAGCGAGATCGGCAAGATCGCCCGTCCCAAGAACGTCTGGATCGTCGCCGACATGCCCAAGACGAGGTCCGGCAAGATCATGCGCCGGGTGATCGCCGGCATCTCCAACTTCACCGAGGTCGGCGACGTCTCCACCCTCGCCAACCCCGAGATCGTTGACCAGATCAAGCACCACGTGCAGAGCGAGAAGCTCGCTCGGGGCCAGCTGCCCCGTGAGCTCTCGGCCCAGGAGCAGGCGGAGATCGAGGCCTTCGGCAAGGCCGAATAACCGGTCGGAAGGCCGCCGCGCCGCGCGGCGTGGCGGGAAGCGGAGGGTGAGGGAGGCGGCTGTACGCCGCCTCCCTCGATCCGCGCCACGACACCGGAGGATCGCCGGGCCCAGGCTCGGCAATAATCGTTGCACCATGGCGCGCACGCTACGGTGCGCGTCCCAGGGCTGTGCAGAGAGGAGTGCTCCCCCGAATGCCTGGCGTGACCATCGATCCGGGAAGCTCGGTGCCCAAGTACTCGCAGCTCCTGGCCCGGGCCCTCGCGCTCAACCCCGGCGACCTGGGGCACGTGATCGTCCGCCTCCGCACCGCGGACTCGGTGCCGATGGGCGTGGAGCGCTGCCACATCCCGGCCCAGGTCGCCCCGGGTACCAAAATGGTCTAGACCAGTACGAGGCCGCCACGGCGACGTCACATCGGGAGTGGGAATCGGTGCGCCTGGGAGTCGCCGCAGCCCTGGTGGGGGGCTCCGTCCTTGCCGGCGATGTCGCCCTGGACGACGGCACGGTCAGCGCCATCGGCCTCAGCCCGGCCGGGCCCCGGGGGCTGGCCGTGCCCGGCTTCATCGACGTTCAGGTCAACGGCTTCGCTGGCGTCGACTTCCTGGTGACCGACGCCGACGGGTACGCCAAGGCCGGCGAGGCCCTGGACCGGACCGGAGTGACCTCGTTCCAGCCCACCCTGATCAGCTCGCCGGTCGAGGTGTGCAGGGAGGCGGTCGCCACCCTGACCGGCCTCGACGGCAAGGTTCCCGGACCGCGGGTGCTCCCGGCGCATCTCGAGGGGCCCTTCCTGTCCACCCTCCACCATGGGGCACACAACCCCCGGAACCTGCTGCCGGCCGATCTGGACCTGGCCGACGCCCTGTGTGCCGCCGGGCCGGTCGGCTACCTCACCCTTGCCCCCGAGATCGAGGGGGGGCTGGAGCTCGTCGAGCACCTCTCGAACCGGGGGGTGGTGGTCGCGTTGGGCCACAGCGATGCCGACGGCGAGGTGGCTACGGCCGCCTTCAACCGGGGCGCCCGAGCCGTCACCCACATCTTCAACGCGATGCGCCGGTGGGCGCCCCGGGACCCGGGGCTGCCCGGGGTGGCCCTCTTCCGTCCCGACGTCTTCGTCACCGCAATCGTCGACAACGTCCACCTCACGGCCGAGACCGTCCACCTCATCCTGGCCAGCGCCGCCGACCGGCTGGTTCTGATCACCGACGCGATCGAGGCCGCCGGATTGGGAGACGGCAGCTATCGCCTCGGCGACCGCACCGTCCACGTCCGCGGCCTCGAGGCGCGGCTATCGGACGGGACACTGGCCGGCAGCGTTGTCTCCATGGACCAAGCGGTGCGCAACCTGGTCGAGCTGGGGGCCACGCTGGAGACGGCACTGGGTGCCGCGACCCGGGTGCCGGCCCGGCTCATCGGCCGCCCCGACCTCGGTGACCTCCGGGTCGGTGGGCATGCCGACCTCCTGGTGCTCGGCAACTCGCTGGACGTCCA
This sequence comes from uncultured bacterium, assembly GCA_963716555.1. Classification (GTDB taxonomy): domain Bacteria; phylum Chloroflexota; class Dormibacteria; order Aeolococcales; family Aeolococcaceae; genus JAJZNI01. The sequence goes on from CAVQTJ010000019.1 coordinate 43,318, forward strand.
GCGCACCCTGGTGGGTGGCAGAGAGGTCTACTCCACCCGGTGACAGCGTCGGCCGGCCGCACCGCGACATCGCGGGCCATGGTCACCCTGGTCTCATTCTCGCGGCGGCGCCGGCCTCAGCGCCTGCTCCAACTCAGCTCTCATTCCGGAGGTCAGCAGCATGCCGGTTCCCATGGCCGACGTCATCCCCGCCCCCGTCGAGGCCCACCCCGATCCCGCCGCTGACTTTGTTCTCGAGCCGTCCACGGTGATCAGCGCGGCCGCTGGATCGGCAACCACGCCGACGGTGGAGTGGCTGGCAGCGCTGCTGCGACGCGGCACCGGGTTCCCGCTGCCGGTGGTCGCAGCGGGGAGCCGCCCGAGCGGCGTCATCTCCCTCTCCCTGGGTGGCGCCGACCCCGCAGTCGGTGGCGAGGGATACGCCCTGTCGGTCTCCCGGACCGAGATCGCGCTGCGAGCCAATTCCGGGGCGGGCCTGTTCCACGGCGCCGAGACCCTGCGCCAGCTGCTCCCAGCAACGATCGAGAGCTCGCCCGGCCGCGGACCCTGGGCGGTCGCCGGCGGGCAGATCCTCGACTACCCTCGCTAACCATGGCGGGGGGCGATGCTCGACGTGGCCCGCCATTTCTTCAGCGTGGCCGATGTCGAGCGCTACATCGACGAGATGACGCTCTACAAGATCAACGTTCTCCACCTCCACCTCACCGACGATCAGGGATGGCGGATAGCGATCTCGGGGTGGCCGCAGCTGACCGCGGTGGGCGGCAGCAGCGCGGTCGGAGGTGGCCCGGGCGGCCACTACACCCAGGAGCAGTACTCGCAGATCGTCGCCTACGCGGCGAGCCGCTATGTGACGGTGGTCCCGGAGATCGACACCCCTGGGCACGTCAATGCGGCGCTCGCCTCCTACGCCAACCTCAACTGCGAGGGCACGGCGCCCGCGCTGTACACCGGGATCAACGTGGGCTTCAGCTCCCTGTGCATGGCGCACGCCGATCACCTACCAGTTCCTTGGACGACGTGATCGGCGAGCTGGCCTCCCTAACTCCGGGGCCGTACATCGACATCGGAGGAGACGAGGCCCAGAGCACCCCGCCTGCCGACTACACAGCTTTCGTCGAGAGAGTGACCCAGATGGTGGTCTCGCACGGCAAGACACAGTGGGGTGGGCGGAGATCGGGGCCGCGAACTACCAGGGCGATGCCATCGCAAAGTACTGGAAGGGCGAGGACGGAGGCGCCAGCGCCCGGATGGCCGCCGCCCAGGGGGTCAAGCTGGTGCTGGCCCCCGCTGACCACGGCTACCTCAACCAGAAATACGACCCGGACACCCTCCCTCGACGCTCACCGGCGTACGCCTGGGAGCCCCAGCGACTATGGGATTCCCGCGGGCCAGGTGGAGAGCGGATCGAGGCGCCGCTCTTCAGCGAGACCCTGACCACCATGGCCGACATCGAGTACATGGCCTTCCCCCGGCTTGCGGGGATCGCCGAGATCGGCTGGTCGCCGAAGTGGACGCACGCCTGGGACACCCGAGCACGGCTCGCCGCCCAGGCACGGCGCTGGGAGGCGCTGAGGATCAACTTTTTCCGCGCCCCCGAGGTACCCTGGCCGGCCGGCCTCAGTGGGTGAGGGTGACCTTGGTGAGGCCGGGGTGTCGGGATCGAGGTTGCGGCGTAGCGCCAGCGCCGCGGCCAGCTGCTGACCCCGAACCACCGCGAGCACGGGCAGCAGCGCAGCCGGCACCCCTGAGGGGAGCGAGCAATCCGCCCCGCCCACCGGGCCCACCGAGACGACCCGGGCGCCACGCCGGCTGAGGGCCGCGGCCAGGTCGGAAGGCATGGGGTCCGCGGCCGCGCCGGGGCTGAAGACGAGCACCGGAAACCCCTCCCCCACCGCAGCGATCGGCCCGTGACGCAGATCGGCCGGCGAGATCCCCTCGGCGAGGATCCCGGAGGTCTCCCGCAGCTTGAGCGCGGTCTCCAGGGCAGCGACGAGGAGCAGCCCCCGGCCGGTGGCCAGGAGGCGGTCGGCGCCGTCGAGGTCTGCGGCGACCCGGTGGGCGCAGCCCGGGTCGTCGAGCAGCGCGGCGACCTGGCCGGCAACGCTCGGAGCTCGGATTCGCGCCATGAGACCTCGCCCAGCCCGGCTGCGACCAGGGCCAGCGCCACCAGGGTGGCGGTGAAGGACTTGGTCGCCGGCACCGCCCGCTCCTCGCCGGCGCCGATCTCGATGGTCACCTCGGCCACCTCCGAAAGTGGGGTGCGACGATCGTTGACGATGACCACGGTCCGAGCGCCCTGGTCGCGGAGACAGCCGAGAACGGTGACGATCTCCGGGGTGCGACCTGACTGGCTGATGCCCACGGCAACGTAGCCGGCGAGGTCGACCGGAGCGTGGTACAGGGTGTGCCTGCTGGGCGCAGTGAGACCTGCCGGCCGGCGCGCCGCCATCTCCAGGATGTAGCGGCCGTAGATGGCGGCGTTGTCGGAGGAGCCACGGGCCAGCAGGGTGATTCCGTCGAGGCGGTCGGGGCGCACCGCTCGGATCTCCCGCGGCGACCTCGCGTTCACGCTCGACCAGACGGGCCAGGACCCCCGGTTGCTCGGCCATCTCGGCGGCCATCAGCGCGCCGTTCGTAGCGGAGCCAGGTGTGGACAGTGCTCCAGCAGCGCCCAGTTCTGGGAGTGTCCGCAGCCGAGGACATGGAGCACCCCGTTCGCCCCCAGCCGTTCGGCGAGGGTCGCCGCCACCGGCGCGACCTGCTCGACATCGAGAGCAGCCAGGTGGGTCGAGTAGGCGGAGCGGACGAACGCTGCCACCCGCGCGGGGTGGCAGCACCGTCACCCAGTGGGAGGCTCGTGGTTCGCCTTTGCGGCACGTGGCGGCGCCCGCGCCGGGTCGCCGGCAGCTCAGGAAGAAGGCTCCCCGAAGTCTAGGCCGATGACCAAACCATGGACAAGAGAATGGCGAAATCAGCCTGGCTTCCGACGCCCACGGCGGTTCAGCGGGTTCACCGCCACCTGTCGATGTATCCGGGGCGCGCCTGCCCATGAGACCGAGATGGTCTCTACCAGCTCAACTTCGCGCCACCGGGGCCGACCTCACAACGATCCTCCGTCGACCGCCAGCACGCTCCCGCTGACAAAGCTCGAGGCATCCGAGGCGAGGAAGACAGCCGCGCCGGCTATCTCGTCCGGGTCGGCCACCCGGCCCAGGGCGCTGGCCCGGGTGAACCGCTCGCTCAGCTCCGGTCTCCAGCAGCACTCGGGCGAATGCGGTGCGAACCAGGCCCGGAGCGATGGCGTTGACCCGGATGCCCCGGGGGCCGAGCTCGCGGGCCAGAACCCGGGTCATACCGATGAGCGCGGCCTTGCTCACGCTGTAGGCACCGATCAGGGGGTCGCCGCGGATGCCACTGATCGAGGCGATGTTGACGATGGAGCCGCCATGCTCTCCCATCCAGGCCTCGACGGCCAGCCGGGACATTCGCCATGCCCCCTTGAGGTTCACCTCCCAGACCTTGTCGAACGCCGCCTCCTCGGCATCCAGAAGCGGGCCGAACTGGGGGTTGGTGGCGGCATCGTCACCAGGATGTCGAGCCGCCCGGACCCCGACACCAGCCCACCGACAACGGCGGCGCAATCCTGGGCGCGGCCCACGTGGCCGGGGACGCTGAGCGCTCGGCCACCCTGTGCCTCTATCTCGGCTACCACGCGGTCACACGCCTCGGAGTTGCGCGAGCAGATCCCGACCGCCGCCCCGTGGGCCGCGAGGGCGTGGGCGATGGCCCGGCCGATCCCCCGGCTGCCCCCGGTGACCAGGGCGACCCTACCCCGTCGAGCCGGAAGGTCGCCGGCATCCCGGTCGGGCTCCAGGGGGAAGGGGCTGCGCGCATTCGTCATGGCCTGCCTCAGCTCTCGCTGGACGCCGCCCAGAGGTTGATCCCGCTCTCGGTCGCCAGCCGGTCGATCTCGGCGAGCTCGGAGTCGCTGAAGTCCAACCGCTCGAGGGCGGCGACGTTCTCGTCGAGCTGGGCGGCGCTGCTCACCCCGATCAGCGCCGAGGTCACCCGGCGATCGCGGAGGGCCCAGGCCAGGGCCATCTGAGCCAGCGACTGGCCGCGCCGCGCGGCCACCTCGTGGAGCCCGTGGATCTTCGCCAGCGTCTCGGCGGAGAGCATCTCCGGGGTGAGGGAGCCGTGCTGATGAGCGCGCGACCCCGCGGGGACGCCCTTCAGGTAGCGATCGCTCAGCATCCCCTGGGCCAGCGGGGAGAAGACGATGCAGCCGATCCCCTCCTCGTCCAGGACGTGCAGCAGACCGCCCTCGATCCAGCGATTGAGCATGGAGTAGGAGGGCTGGTGGATGAGGATCGGGGTACCCAGGCCGGCCATGATCTCCGCGGCCGCCTCCGTGTGGGCCGCGGAGTACGAGGAGATCCCGGCGTACAGAGCCTTGCCCTGGCGCACCGCGGCGTCGAGGGCGCCCATGGTCTCCTCGAGCGGCGTCTCGGGATCGTAGCGGTGGGAGTAGAAGATGTCGACGTAGTCCACCCCCATGCGCCGCAGGCTCTGGTCAAGGCTGGCCAGAAGGTACTTGCGTGAGCCCCACTCCCCGTACGGTCCGGGCCACATGTCGTAGCCGGCCTTGGTGGAGACGACCAGCTCGTCGCGGTGGGGTCGCAGGTCGGTGGCCATGATCCGCCCGAAGGTCTCCTCGGCCGAGCCGTAGGGCGGTCCGTAGTTGTTGGCGAGGTCGAAGTGGGTGATCCCGCGGTCGAAGGCGTGCAGCACGATGCTCCGGCTCTCGCTGTGGGGCCGCTCCGCGCCGAAGTTCTGCCAGAGACCGAGCGAGATCAGCGGCAGCTGAAGCCCGCTCCGGCCCGAGCGGCGGTAGGACATCGAGCGGTAGCGATCGGACGCGGGGACGTAGGTCACCGGATGGCCCTCCGTGCGGCGGGCGTCACCGCCGACCTGCGCCGGCGCTTGGTCGCACGGATGTTTGCGCTGCCGCGTGAATGCGCACGACTATGATACCGGCATGCACATGCGTTCGTGGATCGGGCGAACGTGGCAGTGCTGTAGGCACGGAGATCCGGAGAGCCCATGACCGGAGACGTCGTCAACGATTTCTGCATCCAGGCCGCGACCGTCAACGGGTCGGGTTCGCAGTCCTCCAACCTCGTCATCACCAAGGCCCTCTTCCGCATGGGCATCCCGGTGGCCGCCAAGAACGTCTTCCCCTCCAACATCGAGGGGCAGCCCACCTGGTACGACATCCGGGTGACGCCGCAGGGCCACCAGGCCCGCAAGCGGACCGTCGACATCCTCATCGCCATGAACCCGGCCACCTGGGAGACGGACGCGGCCAATGTCCGGCCCGGCGGGGCCATCATCCACGAGGCCACCTTCCCCCGGCTGGGCGCCGCGGCGCGCGACGACGTCGCCTGGTATCCGGTGCCCTTCGCCCGGCTGGCCCGGGAGAAGCTGGAGGCCAAGCCCGACCTCCGCAAGTACCTCCAGAACATGATCTACGTGGGGGTGCTGGCCGAACTGATCGGGCTCGACCCGGCGGCGATCGAGCAGGGGGTGCGCGACCAGTTCCGGACCAAGCCGAAGGCCGCCGACCTCAACCTGGACGCCATCCGGATCGGGGTCGACTACACCCGCGAGAGCCTGGTCAAAAGCGACCCCTTCCGGGTGGCACCCATGGACGGCACGCGCGGCCTGGTGCTGCTGGACGGCAACCGCGCCGCCGCGCTGGGCAGCCTGATGGCCGGGTGCACGGTCCTCGCCTGGTACCCGATAACCCCCTCGTCGTCACTCTGCGAGGCCTTCATCGACTACGCCGAGCGCTTCCGGGTGGACCCGGCGAGCGGGGAGAGGCGCTCCGCCGCCATCCAGGCCGAGGATGAGCTGGCCGCGATCGGGATGGTGCTCGGCGCCGGCTGGGCGGGTGCCCGGGCCATGACCGCCACCTCCGGGCCGGGCATCTCGCTGATGGCGGAGCTCACCGGTCTCGGCTACTACGCCGAGATCCCCGCGGTCATCTTCGACATCCAGCGCGTGGGCCCCTCGACCGGGTTGCCCACCCGGACGATGCAGGGGGACGTGAGCTTCGTCCACACCCTCTCCCATGGCGACACCCGCCATCCGGTGCTCCTCCCCGGGACGGTCACCGAGGTGTACGCGGACGCTCAGGGGGCGTTCGACCTGGCTGAGCGGCTGCAGACCCCGGTCTTCGTGCTGAGCGACCTCGACCTCGGGATGAACCAGTGGATGACCCCGCCCCTCGCCTACCCCGAGGGCGCCATCGACCGCGGCAAGGTGCTCGACGCCACGGCCCTGGCCGAGCTCGGGCATTGGGCCCGCTATCGCGACGTCGACGGCGACGGGATCCCGTATCGCACCCTGCCGGGGACACCGGACCTGCGGGCCGGCTACTTCACCCGCGGCTCGGGCCACGACGAGAACGCGCTCTACACCGAGAGCCCGGAGGTCTACCAGGCCAACATGGACCGGCTGCGCCGCAAGATCGAGGGAGCCCGGACGCTGCTGCCGGCCCCCATCGTCGACGAGGCGGGCAGTCGGGCTGCGATCCTCGCCTACGGCACCACCCATCACGCGGTGGTGGAGGCCCGCGAGCAGCTCAAGGACCACGGCATCGCGACCGATTACCTCCGCATCCGGGGCCTGCCCCTGCACCCGGAGGTCGCCGCGTTCATCGCCCGCCACGAGAGGGTCTACGTGGCCGAGCAGAACCGTGACGGCCAGGTCGAGGCGCTGCTCCGCCAGGAGCTCCCCGGTGCGCTCACCGACCGGCTCCGGAGCGTGCGCCACTTCAACGGCGTCCCCATCGACGCGGAGGCGATCGGCGACCCGGTCCTGGCCGGTGAGCTGTCGGTGGGCCCGGCGCCGCTCGAGAGGCGGCGACCACCAGCCCGGCCCCGGTCGGCTGAACGAGGAGGAAGCGCGATGGCCGTCTCCGTCGAGAAGCTGAACCGCCTGGGGCTGAACCGCGACGACTACAAGGGCGCCCACACCACGCTCTGTGCCGGCTGCGGGCACAACTCGATCACCAATCACATCGTGAAGGCGATGTACGACAGCGGCATCGAGCCGCACATGCTCGCCAAGATGAGCGGGATCGGCTGCTCCTCCAAGGCCGCCGCCTACTTCGTGGAGCGGGCTCACGGCTTCAACGGGGCGCACGGACGGATGCCGTCGATCGCCACCGGCGCCAAGCTGGCCAACCGGGACCTGATCGTCTTCGGCATCAGCGGCGACGGCGACACCGCCTCCATCGGCCTGGGCCAGTACTGCCACATGATCCGGCGCAACCTCGACATGACCTACGTCATCGAGGACAACGGGGTGTACGGGCTCACCAAGGGGCAGTTCTCGGCCACCGCCGATCTGGGCACCCGGCCCAAGCGCGGCCGGCCCAACCGGTACGAGCAGATCGACGTCTGCGCCCTGGCCATCGAGCTGGGGGCCAGCTTCGTGGCGCGCAGCTTCAGCGGCGACGGCAAGCAGCTGGTGCCCCTGCTCCAGGCGGCGCTCGCCCACCGCGGCACCGCGGTGCTCGACGTGATCAGCCCCTGCGTCACCTTCAACGACCATGAGGGCAGCACCAAGAGCTACGCCTACGTCAAGGACCACGACGCCCCGGTCAACACCCCCGACTTCATCGCTCCCCTGGAGGAGATCACGCGTCGACTACGAGCCGGGGAGCGTCCAGGACGTCGAGCTGCACGACGGCTCCCACATCGTGCTCCGCAAGATCGGCGCCGACCACGACGCCCGCGACCCGGTGGCGCGATGCGGCTGCTCTTCGAGGCCCGGCACAGCGGCGAGATCGTCACCGGGCTGCTGTACGTCAATCCTGACGCCGACGACCTCTGCACCCGGGAGCGGCTTCCATCCCGTCCGCTGGCCGAGTTCGGGGCTGAGGAGCTGCGGCCGAGCCGGGAAGCGTGGGACACACTCATGGCGGGGCTGGCGTAGGTCGCACCGAGCCGGGAGCCGGGCCGGCGACACTCCAGTTCGTCCACCGACCAACCCCCCGGGTGGCGCGTACCCTCGGAGGCCATGCGACCGCAGAGCGGACAGAGAGACGGGCGGGCTGAGAACCGGGCGCCCCGGTCACGCCGTGCCGCCACCCCGCAGAGCCGGAACTGGGCGCGGCTTCAGACCCGGAACCGGAGGGAGGCGAGGGCGCGGCCGGGACCGCTGCCGGCCGCCTCCGCCCGCGCCAGCGATCTCCAGTCGGAGCTGCGCAGCAGCCCCTACGTGGTCGCGGTCGCCTGGGCCATGATCTGGCGCTACGCGGTGGTGGGCGCGGTCACCCTCGCCATGTTCTCTGGGGTGCGGCCACCGCTGCTCGCGGCGGCGGCGATCGGATTTGCGGGACTGATCCTCGGGCTGTGGCGGCGGAGATCGTGGGCGGCGGGGCTGTGGCGCGCCGCGATGCTCGGTTGGGCGACCGGCGCCTCGTCGGGCTCCGAGTTCTTCCCGTATCTGATCGCCGGCTCCCTGGCGGTGGTGACGTTGGAGCCATGGCTCGTCGCCCGCGGGCGCCGGGCCGAGGTCACCGCCTCAGCCCGATCCGCCGTCCCGGTGGCAGCTCCGGCAGCGCCGGGGGTGGCGACCCCGGAGCTGCCCGAGCCGGTGTGGCCGCGGTCGAGGCGGCGCGGCTAGAGGCGAACCTCGGTCGGCTTGCGATCGCGGCCCAGCACCGCCGGTTCGAGGGCGGTGCGACGGCCACGATTGGCCAGCGCCCGGCGCAGCGCCGCCTGGTGGTCGCGGCGCTCCAGGGCGTCATCGAGGGGTGCGAGATCGACCGGGCAGCCGGTGCGGCGGCTCAGCGCGGCTCGGATCAGATGGTCGGCCAACCACGGGTTCCTGGGAAGCACGGGTCCATGGAGGTAGGTGGCATAGACGCTGCCGCTCCGGGCACCCTCGATGCCGTCCTGGCCGTTGTTCCCGGCACCCGCCACGACCCGGCCGAAGGGCGCCGCATCCGGCCCCAGCTCGGTCAGCCCGCTGTGGTTCTCGAAGCCGACCACGACCTCGGTGTCGCCCTCCAGGGTCACCTGGCAGGCGGCGTGCTGCATGAAGCGCTGATTGCCTGCTCTGGTCTCCAAGTCGAGGATGCCGACGCCGCTCATCGCCGGCCCTGATGAGGGAATGTAGCGGTGGCCGAGCAGCTGCAGGCCGGCGCAGACCGCGAAGACGTGGACACCGGCGGCGACCGCCTCCCGCAGCGATGGAGCCTTGGTGCCGAGGTCGGCGGCGACGACTCCCATCTCGACGTCCTGGCCGCCATGAAAAAAGATGATGTCGAAGCCGGCGAGGTCGGGGGCGGAGCCGAGACCGATATCGACGACGGTGGTCGGGATGCTCCGCCAGGCGCAGCGCTGGACGATCGCGGTGATGTTGCCGCCATCGCCGGCCACGTTGAGCAGCGAGGGGTAGAGATGCGCGATGCGAAGCGGCTCGATCTCGGCCTGGTTCATGACTTCCAGTACCGGCCGACCCAGCCGCGCCGGTGCATCTCGTCACGCAGCTCGATGGTGGGCGTGTAGCTGGCCACGATGACCAGCCGCCCCCCGTCGGACACACCGGCAAGCGCGGTGTCGAGTGCAGCGCGACGGTCCTCGACGAGGGTCATCAGCCGCGGGTCCACGCCGGCGTACTTGAGCCGAGTTGCCATCTCATCCATGCGCAAACCCGAGACCGTGACCCGCTGGACGCGACCAACGACATCCCCGAAGTCGACATCCCAGAGCCATCCGAAATCCTCGCCGTCGACCAGGGTGTTGCTGACCGCCACCAGCAGGTGCTGAGGCTCGCCGGCATCGCCCAGGGTGCGCAGTGTGGTGTTGAACGACGTGGGATTCTTGGCAAAGGCCAGGACGATCGCTCGCGACCCGGCCTGGATGACCTCGAGTTTGCCGAACGCCGGAGCGACCCTGGCCAGGGACCTGGTTGCGTGGGGTATTGCGACGCCGAGCGCGACGCAGGCGGCGACCGCCGCGGCGGCATTGTAGGCGACGTGCAGCCCGGCCTGGGGTATCGAGATCTCGATGGTGTCCCCACGGGTGGTGACTGTGCACCGGGTCCCCTCGAGCCCGTGGCGATCGATCGCGGTGACGGCGACATCAGGGCGGGGGCGGGTGAAACCGCAGGCGTCGCATCGGTACCGACCGAGGTGGCTGAGATAGACGCGCTCGTAGACGAGGTCGGTGCGGCAGCGGGGACAGCGGATGGTGTCGGCAGCGCTGGTGAGGCGATCCGTGGATCCGGCGAGCTCGAGGCCGAAGGTGATCCGGCGTCCGCGCCGAGTGTGGGCCATGTCGGCGACCATCGGATCGTCAGCATTGACCACCAGGGTGACGTCCTGGGGGAGGCCGGCGGCGACCGACTTGATGGCCTCGGCGACAGCGTAGATCTCACCGAAGCGGTCGAGCTGATCACGGAACAGGTTGGTGACGACCAATGCCCGCGGCGATATCTCGGGAACCACCAGGCGGAGCGCCCCCTCGTCGACCTCGACCGCAAGCACCCCCGCCGGCATGCGTCCGCGCAGGTCGGCGACGCTGACCGCGAGAGAGGTGACACCCTGGATGAGGTTGGAGCCGGCAGGGTTGAGAGCGGTGGGGATCCCCTCACCGCGAAGCAGGGCGGCCAGCAACCGGGCCGTCGTGGTCTTTCCATTGCTTCCGGTGATGGCGACCGCCGGCACCTGGCGACGGCCGACCAGCTCGGCCAGCACCCGAGGGTGCACGCGCCGCGCGACCATGCCCGGGAGCGAGGTGCCCCCGCCCCTTCCCAGCCAGCGCGACGTCATGGCTGCGCCTTTCCCGGCCGCGATGGCGGCGGACAGACGCGGGCTGAGGCGGGGTGGCGGACGCCGCTCCTTGGATCGGAGCGAGCTGGGGACCCCAGCCGGATCCGATATGGGGGGGCTCGGCATCTCCGGACCATGATAGGCGCGAGCGCGCCGACGCCTCCCCGGTGGGGAGCGGAGCTTCTCTGCTGATCCGGCCATGACGGGGTGAGGGATGTGGCATCGTCCGTGCGTGGTCGTCACCGCGGAGGCCACCCATTCCTCCGCCGCCTCCCCATCGCAGCCCGGACGGCGCCGGCTCACCGCGGGCGGCCTGGTGGTGGCGGCCGCGCTCGTCGCGGTGCTGGTGGTGCTCTGCCGCCGGGTGGGCGATCCCGACTTCTGGTGGCATCTCGAGACCGGTGAATGGATCCTCGACCACGCCGCACTCCCCGGTCACGAGCTCTTCACCTACACGGCGTCGAGCCATACCTGGGTGGACCAGGAATACGGCAACGAGATCCTGATCGCGCTGCTGTTCCGTGCCGGAGGTTTTCTGGCGGTCAGTCTCGCGTACACCGCGGTCACCTGGGCCGGCTTCTGGATGATCTGGTGCCGAATCGGGATGGAGCGGGTTCCGCCGGTGATCGCCGCCATCTGCCTGCTCATCGCCGCCGCTGCCGGGGTGGACGAGTGGGGCCCGCGCTCGCAGATGATCAGCTTCACCCTCACCGCGCTGACCCTGCTCTGGGTGGAGGCCTACCTGCGTGACCGCAACCGCCACCTCCACTGGCTGCCCGCGGTCATGTTGGTCTGGGCCAATCTGCATGGCGGGTTCGTCTACGGCCTGGCGGTGGTGGGCCTGGCGGCGGTCGCGGAGAGCATCCTGTGGGGCCTGGGCACCCAGGAGGGGACCCATCGCCGCCGAGCGCTGAGGCTGTGGGCGGTGCTGCTGGTCAGCGCACTCGCCGCACTGATCAACCCCTTCACCTACAAGGTGTACGCGATCGTTCTGGAGATCCAGTTCAGCGCCGTCCAGCAGAGCTTCATCGCCGAATGGCAGTCCCCCAACTTCCACATGCTGGCCCAGCGCGGGCTCGAGCTGCTGCTGATCCTCACCGCCATCGCGATGGCGCTGCGGCGCCAGCGCCTGTGGGACGGGCTGATCGTCGTGGCGGCCTTCTACTTCGCACTCGCGGCCGTGCGCAATGGAACCATCGCTGCCGCAATGGTGACGCCGGTGGTGGCCTGGTCCGGCGCTGCCGCTTGGGAGCGCGGCCGATTCCGGGACCGGTTCGCCGCTGCGCTGCGGCGGCGCGGCCACGACGTCCTCATTCTGACCACCGCGGGCACCCTGGTGGTCGCCGTCGGCACCGCGGGAGTGATGGCGAACACGCTCAGCGGCCAGACGGCGAGCACCGACGCCAATTTCCCGGTCGTGGCCGCCAACTGCCTGGCCGACAACCCGGACGTCGGCAGCCGAATGCTCAACGCCTTCGATTGGGGCGGTTACCTCATCCACCGCTTCTCCACCTCGCCGAGCGACACCCCACCGGCCGATCGCCGCGTCTTCGTCTACGGACAGGCAACCCTGATGGGCAACGCGCTGATGCAGGAGATCGCCGACGTGGAGAATGCCGAGCCGGACTGGCAGAGCATCCTGGCCCGCAACCAGGTCGACTACGTGATCGAGCGGACGGCCTCGGCGTTGACCATGGCCCTGTCGGTCGACCCGCAGTGGGAGGAGGTGTACGACGACGGATTCGCGGTGATCCTGGTCCAGCGCCAGGTGCTCGCCCGGACACCGTGGAGCTACTCCTCGGCCCCGTGCCGTGCGGGGGCGCCCGGAGCCGCCGCATAATCCGTAGCTACACCTGAACACCATCCGGGTCAAGGGAAGCCGGTGAGAGTCCGGCGCTGTCGCGCAACTGTGAGAGGTGAGCGGCCGGCCCGCGTGCCACTGGGGATCCTTCCCTGGGAAGGCGGCCGGCAGCGATGACCCCGAGCCAGGAGACCTGCCCGGAGCCGTTCCCGCATGAGGAGAGAGCCATGGACAGGCAGCTCGGAACGGCCAGCGCGTCTCTGGCCGATCTCGACATCCCGCCCCTCGATGAGGCGGCCGCAGCCCGCGCCCGGGGCCGCCAGGACACCCTGACCAAGCCCCAGGGCAGCCTCGGGATGCTCGAGGACCTGAGCGTCAGGCTGGCGGCCATCACCGCCCGGATCGACCCTCCGCTGGAGAGGGCGGTGGTCTTCACCCTGGCCGGCGACCACGGGGTCGCCGAGGAGGGGGTGAGCGCCTACCCGCAGGCGGTGACCGCACAGATGGTCCTCAACTTCCTGCGCGGCGGTGCGGCGGTGAACGTGCTCGCCCGCGCCTGCGGAGCCCGGGTGGTGGTGGCCGACCTGGGGGTGGCCGGGGAGCTGCCCCAGCCTCATACCGCGGGCCGCGTGGGGACCCCTGGAAGCTCAGAGGGGCCCCTCTCCCCCCGCCCCGATCGCACCAGCGAAGCGGACACAGGTGCGAGGTTCGTCGACCTCAAGATCCGGCCTGGCACCGCCAACCTCACCCGCGGCCCGGCGATGAGCGTCGCCGACGCCGAGCAGGCGATCGAGGCGGGGCGGGGGCTGGTGGCCTCGGAGGCGCCACTCGACATCGCCCTGCTCGGTGACATGGGGATCGCCAACACCACCGCCTCAGCCTGTCTGATCTGCCACTTCACCGGGATCGCACCGGCCCAGGTGGTGGGTCGGGGCACCGGGGTGGACGACGCCGGCCTGGCCCGCAAGATCGCCGCCGTGACCCGGGCCCTCGAGGTGAACGGATCCGCGACTCAATCCCCGCTCGGGGCGCTGGCGGCACTCGGCGGCCTGGAGATCGCCGGGCTCGTGGGGGTGATCGTCGAAGCCGCCCAGCGACGGATCCCGGTGGTGGTCGACGGCTTCATCGCCACCGCCGCGGCGCTCACCGCCACGGCCCTGGCGCCGGGCTGCTCCGGCTACCTGCTGGCGGCGCACCGCTCGCAGGAGCTGGGCCACACCGCCGCCCTGGCCGCCCTCGGGCTGCGGCCGATCCTGGATCTCGACCTGCGCCTCGGTGAGGGTACGGGCGCCCTGCTGGCCCTTCCGGTGCTGCGCGCGGCTGTCTCGGTCCTCAACCAGATGGCCACGTTCGACGAGGCCGGGGTGTCCACCCGGGAGGACGGCGGCGCCGCCGAACCGGGCCGCGGTGTTCTCCGAGGCGTGCCGGTCGCCGGTTCGGAGTAGGCGGTGGCCACGCTCACCGATGCGGAGCGGGCGGAGCGGCGGGCCGCCAAGGAGCGGCGCCGTGGGCTGCTGCTCGTCTACACCGGCAACGGCAAGGGGAAGAGCACCGCAGCCTTCGGTCTCGCCCTGCGTGCCGCCGGCAACCGGATGCCGGTCAAGGTCATCCAGTTCATCAAGGGCTCCTGGAAGAGCGGAGAGCGGGAGGCGATCCGAGCCTGGGTCCCCGGGATCGAGGTGGAGGTGGGGGGCCTCGGCTTCACCATCGACCGGCTGCGCGATCCCCGGGTGGAGGTCTCCGAGCACCTGAGCGCGGCACGCCATGCCTGGGCGGCTGCCCAGGACGCGGTCGCCTCGGGCCGCTACCGGATGGTGGTGCTCGACGAGGTGCTCGGCTCGATCACCGCCGGGCTGGTCTCGGAGGCCGAGGTGCTGGAGCTGGCCGCGTCGCGCCCCGCCGACCTCCACCTAGTGCTGACCGGACGCGGAGCGACGCCCGCGATCGTGGCGGCGGCGGACCTGGTCACCGAGATGCGAGAGCTGAAGCACCACTATCGGGCGGGGATCCCCGCCCAGCGGGGCATCGAGTTCTGAGATGGACCAGATGAGCGGCTCCGAGCCCAGCCTGCTGCTGATCTCCACCGCGGACACCGACCTCCTGACCCTGAGCCGGGCCCATCCGGCCGAGCTCGGCCCGGTGGAGGCCCACAACCCGGCCCGCCTCGACGGCGCGGCCCTCGACCAACTCGTGGACGCTGTGAGGGGGCGGCGTCATTGGGCGGTCGGACTGCGCCTGCTGGGAGGGCGGCGGGCATTCGCGGAGGGATTCGACCGCCTCCTGCAGGCGTGCCAGACGAGCGGGGTGCCGCTCCTGGCCTGGCCGGGGGAGGCGATCCATGACCCCGAGCTGGAGGCACTGTCCAGCGCGCCCCGCTCGCTGGTGGCGGCGACCCGGCGGTACTGGGACGAGGGCGGGGTGGACAACGTGGCCAACCTGCTGAGAGCCCTCAGCGATGCCATCAGAGGGACGGCCTGGGGCGCCGAGCCACCGCGGCCCCTGCCACGGCACGGTATCCACCGGGAGGGCCGGGCCAACCCAGACGGCCCCCCCACCATCGCGGTCGCCTTTTATCGCGCCCACTGGATGAGCGGGAATCTCGACTTCGTGGACTCGCTCTGCGATGCGATCGAGGCCGAAGGCGGCCGGCCCCACGCCTTCTTCTGCTCCAGCCTCCGTGAGCCCGGCCCCAGCGGCCTCCCCGCCGCAGTGTTCGAATGCCTCTGCGATCCCGCCGGTCACCCCCTCGCCGACTGCCTGATCGTGACCCTCAGCTTCTCGGTCGCCGAGGTCAGGGTGGAGTCGGGAACCGTGTCGGACACCTGGACCTCGGCATGGATGGAGCAGCTCGGGATCCCCATCCTCCAGGCGGTGACCTCGACCGGCGACCACGCCGGGTGGGCCCGCTCGAGCGCCGGCCTTTCCCCACTCGACGTCGCCATGCAGGTGGCCCTCCCCGAGTTCGACGGGCGCATCCTGGCCCCGCCCTTCTCCTTCAAGGAGGAGGTCGACGGGGTGGTCCGCTACATCGCCGCCCCGGAGCGCTGCCGAGCGGTGGCCCGGCTGGCCCTGGCCCATGCCCGGCTGCGCCGCCGGCCCAACGCCGAGAAGCGGGTGGCGGTGGTGCTGAGCAGCTACCCGACCAAGAACGGCCGGGTGGGCAACGCGGTGGGGCTGGACACTCCCGCCTCCGCCCTCAATCTGCTGCGCCGTCTGGGGGCCGAGGGCTACTCGGTCGGCGAGCTCCCGGAGTCCGGCGATCAGCTCATCCACATGCTCATCGCCGCCGGGATCTACGACCGCGACCACCTCACCGCCCTGCAGATGCGAAACGCGGTGGCGCGCCAGCCGGCCGCGGCCTATGCAGCCGCCGGCGAGCGCCTCCCCGGCCCCATCCGCGAGGCGATCCAATCAGCCTGGGGCCCCGCCCCCGGCCGGCTCTACCTCGCCAACTCCCACCTTCACTTCGCCGGGCTGCGGTTCGGCAACGTCCTGCTCACCGTCCAGCCGCCCCGCGGCTTCGGCGACAACCCGGTGGCCATCTACCACGATCCCAAGCTCGCACCCACCCACCATTACGCCGCCTTCTACCGCTACCTGGAGGACGACTTCGGCGCCGACGCCATCGTCCATCTGGGCAAGCACGGCACCCTGGAGTGGCTACCCGGCAAGTCGGTCGGCCTGTCCCGAGACTGCTTCCCCGACGCCCTGCTCGGCTCGGTACCGGTGGTGTACCCGTTCGTGGTCAACGACCCCGGCGAGGGCGTCCAGGCCAAGCGTCGCGCCCACGCGGTGATCGTCGACCACCTGATCCCGCCGATGACCCGAGCCGACAGCTACGGCCATATCGCCGAGCTGGAGCAGCTGATGGACGAGTACTACCAGGTGCAGACCCTGGACCCTGGCAAGCTGCCCCGAATCCAGGAACGGATCTGGACGCTGGTCCGCGAGTCGAGCCTGGACCATGATCTCGGCGCCGACTCCCGGCCCGAGGACTTCAACTCCTTCGTCCTGCACATCGACGGCTACATCTGCGAGCTCAAGGACGCGCAGATCCGCGGCGGCCTCCATGTGCTCGGTGAGCCCCCCGAGGGCCCGCTGCTCGTCGACCTCCTGGTGGAGCTGACCCGGCGGACCAACGAAGGGGTGCCGGGACTCCGTGCCACCCTGGAGGAGAAAGGGGGGACACCCTCCCGGCAGCAGCTGGACACAGCCCACGAGCGCGCCCGGGAGCTGGTGCGCCTCACCGTCGATGCCGGGACGGCGGCCGCCATCGCCGAGGCCGGATCAGGGCTCGCGCCCACCCTCCGCTACATCGGGGAGTCGCTGCTGCCCCGGCTGCGCCGCACCACCGAGGAGCTCGAACTCGGTGGTGCGTGCCCTGGCCGGCCGCTTCGTCCCGGCCGGCCCCAGCGGCGCGCCCACCCGGGGGATGGCCCACGTGCTGCCCACCGGACGCAACTTCTACTCGGTCGACCCCAAGACCCTGCCGTCGGCGGTGGCCTGCGAGGTCGGCGCCGAGCTGGCAGCCGCCCTGCTGCGCCGCCACCTCGAGGAGGAGGGTCGCTACCCGGACACGGTGGGGATCGTGGTCTGGGGCACCGCCGCGATGCGCACCCAGGGCGACGACATCGGCGAGATCCTCAACCTGCTGGGGGTGCGGCCTCGCTGGGACACCGAGAACCGCCGGGTCACCGGCATCGAGGTGATCCCGCTCGCCGAGCTGGGCCGGCCGCGCATCGACGTGGCGGTGCGCATCTCGGGATTCTTCCGGGATGCCTTTCCCAACCTCGTTCACCTGCTCGACCAGGCCATCGCCAGTGTGGCAGTTCTCGACGAGGATGACAGGAACAATCACGTTGCCAAGCACTTCCGCGAGGAGCGGGACCGCAAGCTCGCCGCGGGGATGGCCACCGAGGCGGCGCGGCGCACCTCGCTGTACCGGATCTTCGGCAGCCCGCCGGGCGCGTACGGAGCGGGCATCCTGCCGCTCATCGACGCGGGCAACTGGAGGACCACCGAGGACCTGGCTCGCGCCTATGAGGCCTGGGGCGCCTTCGCCTACTCCCGCGAGGAGCACGGCGTCGACGCGGTGCCGGAGTTCCGACGCCGCTTCTCCCACATCGAGGTTGCGGTCAAGAACCAGGACAACCGCGAGCACGACGTCCTCGACTCCGACGACTACCTGCAGTACCACGGCGGGATGATCGCGACGGTACGGGCGCTCACCGGGCGGGCGCCGCGGCAGTACCACGGGGACAGCGCCGACCCCTCGCGGGTTCGCATCCGCGGCCTCACCGAGGAGGTGCGCCGGGTGATGCGCAGCCGGGCCCTCAACCCCAAGTGGATCGGGGCGATGATGCGCCACGGATACAAGGGCGGTTTCGAGCTGGCCGCGACCACCGACTACCTGTTCGGCTACGACGCCACCAGCGGGTGCGCCGAGGACTGGATGTATGCGGGCCTGGCCGGCGCCTACGCCCTCGACGCCACCGTGCAGTCGTTCCTGCGCGAGAAGAACCCGTGGGCCCTGCTGGGGATTGTGGAACGGCTCCTGGAGGCCGCCGATCGCAAGCTCTGGGAGCGTCCCGACCCCGAGCTGCTGGCCCGGCTCAGGCGGCTGCGCTTCGACCTCGACGCCTACCTCGAGGACTGGGGGGAGGCACGGGCGGGGGGAGACCAACCGGCTGAGGAGCGGATCGAGAACAGAGGGATGCGGCATGCAATCGATCGTGACTGAGAGACGCAGGCCGGGGACAGCCGGCCCGCTGCCGCGGTGGCGGAGGCCGCTGTGGCTGGCGAGCGCCGGGGTGGCGCTGGCCGCCGCCAGTTGCGGAGGCTCGGGCGCACCGGCATCCACGCCGTCCTCGCCAGGTCGCGCCATCGCGGCGGTGGCCTGCCCCGGGGCGGCGAATGAGCACGTCGCCCGGGTCGTGGCCACCCATGGCTCCGGGTCGAACTCGGATCGTCTGCGTCGGCTTCAG
Source organism: uncultured bacterium (assembly GCA_963716555.1). Taxonomy (GTDB): domain Bacteria; phylum Chloroflexota; class Dormibacteria; order Aeolococcales; family Aeolococcaceae; genus JAJZNI01. The sequence continues at coordinate 61,955 of CAVQTJ010000019.1, forward strand.
CGCTCCCACCGTCACCGCCCCGGCGCTCCTGGCCGCCAGCGGGCTGTCGGTGCAAACGGCCGAGCTCAGCTTCGGCGTCGCCGTCTGCAGCGTCGGTGGCGAGCCCGCCCAGGCCCCCGGATGCATCGTCTCGGGCGCACCCTACTGGTCGGTCTGGTACAGCAGCGGGAGCATCTGGGTCTTCAGCACGGTGACCGTCGACAAGCTCACCATCCATCCCGGCGAGAGCCTCGGACTGCACTACATTCCGCAGAGCGGCACGCCCGAGCCGCCGGCGGTCCCCCCGGCGCAGGGCTAGCGCCCGCGAACACTAGGAGGCGAGAGACATGACCACGCAGCGAGGCGTCGAGGCGCGGAGCAAGCCGGGGCCGGTCCGCAACTGGGACCTGGTGGCAGCGGCGGCACTGACCGGGGCGGTGGCCCTCGCCCCCTTCGCCGGCTGGGGCACCCCGGGCGACCACCCGGGCGTGGGGCTCGGGGTGGCGATCGCCGTCTCCCTGCTCGCCGTCCTCATGGTGGTGCGAGGGGGTGGGGTACCGGAGCTGGTCGGGCTTCCCGCCCTGGCGGCCACCGCCCTGGCGCTGCGGTTCGCGCCCTCGGTCGGCGGCTTCGCCCCCTACCTGTTCCTTCCCGCCCTCGCCGGGTACCTGCGGGGGCCGCGCGCCGGCTTCGCCGCCGGCGTCGCGACCGCCCTGGCGGCGGGGACGGTGGAGCCGGGAGCCTGGGTGTTCTTCCAGCTCATCGGGGCCGGATGGCTGGGCGCGCTGGCCGGCGCGACCGGGCGGCTGACCCGCACCGCCGTCGGGTTGAAGGGGCGACTGAGCCTCGGCGCGGCCTGCCTGGCCGGCGGGTACCTCTACGGGGTGCTGCTCAACGCCACCGTCTGGAGCGGTGCCTGGGCGGGCGCCGCCGCCGCCGGTTGGGGCGCCGGGGTGCCCCTGCCGGTGGGGCTCGCCCACTTCCTCCAGTTCTACATGGCGACGGCCCTGCCCTGGGACACCCTGCGCGGTCTTGGCCTCGCCGCCATGGCCATCGCCCTGCCCTGGCCGCTCCTGCTCCGGGTACGCCTGCCCGGGTTGGGCCCGAAGGCTGCCGAGGCCCGCTCGTCGGCGTGACCGGCGCAGCGCCCCAGGTCGAGCCCGGCGTTCCGACGCCTCCGATGGGAGGGCGGACCGAGCTGGGGCCGGCTGCCCTGGCCGGGGCGCTCAGCTTCCTCACCATCCTGCCGCTCGGGCGCAGCGAACCCGCCGCCCGCCTCGGCCGGGCCTGGTTCCCCCTGGTGGGGCTGCTGGTGGGGGCGGTCGGCGGTGGCGTGTTCCTCGGCACCGCGCTGGTCCTCCCCCATGCCGTCGCCGCGGTGCTCGCTCTCGCCGCCGGCGCTGTGGTGACCGGCGGCCTGCACCTCGACGGCCTCATGGACGCCGCGGATGGGCTTCTCGGCGGATCCACCCGCGACCAGCGGCTGACGATCATGCGCGACCCCCGCGCCGGAGCCTTCGGAGTGACCGCGCTGATCCTCGTCCTCGCCGCCGAGATCGGCTGCCTGGCATCGCTGCGTCCGACGGCGGGCCTGGTCGCGCTGGTGGTGGCCGGCGGACTGTCCCGGCTCGCCATGCTGGTGGTGCTGGTCCGCCTCCCCTACGTGCGCGGGACCGGCCTGGGCCGGGCGGCTCGAGGGCCCGGCTCCGCTGCCGACCTCGCCGTGGGAGCGCTCTGCGCAGCTGCCGCCTGCCTGCTGGCAGGTCCATGGGCGGCGGTGGCGGCGGCCGCCGCCGGCCTGGGCGGGCTGGCCGTGGCCCTGGTGGCGCTGCGGCGGGTCGGCGGGGCGACCGGCGACGTCTACGGGGCGGTGGCGGAGATCAGCCAGCTGGGCGCGCTGCTGGCCTTTGCGGTGTCGCGGTGAGGCAGCGGGGGGTCACCCTGGCGGCGGCGGTGGCTCTGGACCTGGCCCTGGGCGAGCTTCCCACCCGAGTCCATCCGGTGGCCGCCGCCGGCTGGTGCCTGAGGGCCGGCCACGAACGGCTGCGCTCCGCGCCGCGGCCCCTCCAGCTGGCGGGAGGTGCCCTGGTCACCGCGGCCACGGCGACTGCGGCCGCCGGGCTCGGCTGCGGCTGGGCCAGGGCCGCCGCCGCTCTCCCCTCCGGGTGGCCCAGGCCGCTGTTCGAGGCTGCAGCTCTCAAGCCCACCTTTGCCCTGCGAGCGCTGATCGTCGAGGCGCGCGGTGTGGCCGCGGCGCTCGACTCCGGTGACCTGCTCGTCGGCCAGGCAGCGGCTGCGGGCGCTGGTGTCGCGGACCACCACCGACCTCCCGCCCGGGCTGGTAGCCTCCGCCGCGTGCGAATCGCTGGCGGAGAACCTCACCGACTCGGTGGTCGCTCCCTGGTTGGCCTTTCTGCTCCTGGGGCTGCCGGCGGCCGCGGCCTATCGGGTGGTCAACACCGCCGACGCCATGTACGGGTACCGTGGCGAGCTGGCCTGGCTGGGACGGGGAGCGGCGCTCGCCGATGACTGGGCCAACTGGCTACCCGCGCGCCTGGCGGCGGTCCTGCTGGTGGGTGCAGCGGGGCTGATCGCCGGACCCCAGGCGGGGGTCCGAGCATGGCACGGCTGGCAGCAAGAGGCGGAGCGCACCGCCAGCCCCAACGCCGGTCAGACCATGGCGGCGATGGCCGGCGCCCTCGGCCGGCGCCTGGAGAAGCGTGACGCCTACGTGCTGGGCGACGGCTACCCGGACCCGGAGGCGGCGGACATCCGCCGGGCGATCCGCTTGGTCGGCGCTGCCGCCGGCCTGATGGGGCTCACCGCGCTGGCTCTGGCGGCCAACCGGCGCCGGGCCGGCAGCGCGGGTGGACTGCGCCCATGACCCCGGCGACGCCGGGCCTCACCCCCCAGCCCGGGATCGGCCACGGCGGGGGCGCGGACGGCTGCCGGATCGATCTGAGCTTCTCGCTGAACCCCCTCGGCCCCCACCCGGCCGCGCTGGCCGCGGCCCGCAGCTGCCCGATCGGCACGTATCCGGAGCCGGGAGCCGCCCCGCTGGCCGCGGCTGCGGCGGCCCGCCATGGGCTGAGCCCGTCGGAGGTGGTTCCGGTCCCTGGCGCCGCCGCGGGCGCCTGGGTGACCCTGATCGCCCTGCTCGGCCCGGGCGACGCCTGCGTGCTGGTCGCCCCCACCTTCGGAGAGCACGAGAGGTGCCTGCGCATGGTGGGCGCCCGGCTGCGTTCGGTGTGGGACTGGCCACCCCGAGGCTGCCTCCCCGATGAGCTGGAGGAAGCTCTCGGTGCGGGGGCTCGCTTCTGCCTGCTGGTGAATCCCAGCACCCCGTCGGGGCGGGCCCTGCCTGGCGGCGAGGTACGGCGGCTGTGCGCAGCGCACCCCGACACCCTCTTCCTCATCGACGAGGCGTTCGTCGCCTTCGCCCCGCCTGGCACCAGCATCCTCGAGGGAGCCCCGCCGCCCGCCAACACCGTGGTGCTCCGCTCGCTGACCAAGGAGCTCGGGCTGCCCGGCCTGCGCATGGGGTACCTGGTCGCCCCCGAAGAGCGGGCGGCTCACCTGCGCGGACTGCTGCCGGCCTGGCCGCTGTCGGCACCCTCGATCGCCGCGGCGGTCGCAGGGATGACCGACCTCGGGCACGTCGAGCGCGGCGCCGAGGTGGCTCGGTCAACCCTGGCCGCGGTCCGTCGCGGCCTCGAGGATGCGGGTGCCGATCCCCTCCCCTCGGACACCAACTACCTGGCGGTCCGCGGCGAGGGACTGCTGGAACGGCTCCGCCGGGGCGCCGTCGCCGCCCGCGACTGCACCTCCTACGGCCTGGCCGGGCACGTGCGGCTGGCGGCACCGGCCCCCGCCGACCTGGACGACGTGCTGGAGGCGATCGGTGGCTGAGCCCGGGTCACGTCCCGCTCGGGCCCTGATGCTTCAGGGGACCTCGTCCTCGGTGGGCAAGAGCTTCCTGGTGGCCGGGCTGTGCCGCCTCTACGCCCGGCGCGGCCTGCGGGTGGCTCCCTTCAAGTCGCAGAACATGGCGCTCAACTCGGCGGTCACCGCCGACGGCCGGGAGATCGGCCGGGCTCAGGCCATGCAGGCCGAGGCCGCCCGCGTTCCCGCCGAGGCTGTCATGAACCCGATCCTGCTCAAGGCCGAGACCGACAGCCGCTGCCAGGTGGTGCTGATGGGCCGCCCCCTGGGCAGCTTCGCCGCCGCCGACTTCCGGAGGATGCGCGCCGGGTTGTGGCCGGAGGTCGTGGAGGCCCTGGAGGAGCTGAGGAGCCGCTTCGACCTGGTAGTGATCGAGGGGGCGGGCAGTCCGGCGGAGGTCAACCTGCGCGACGGGGAGATCGTCAACATGCGGGTGGCCGAGGCAGCTGACGCCCCGGTCCTGCTGGTCGGCGACATCGAGCGCGGCGGGGTGTTCGCCGCCTTGCTGGGCACCCTCGACCTGCTCGAGCAGGCGGAGCGAGAGCGGGTCGCCGGTCTGATCGTCAACCGCTTCCGGGGGGAGCGATCCCTGTTCGATGAGGGGGTTCGCTTCCTGGAGCAGCGCTCCGGGCTGCCGGTGCTCGGGGTGGTCCCCTGGCTCGAGCTCGACCTGCCGGCCGAGGACTCGCTGGAGCTCGAGCGGCTCTCCCGGTCGCGTCCCGGCGCGCCGCTCGAGGTGGCGGTGGTCGAGACTCCCCCGGATCAGCAACTTCGACGAGCTGCAGCCGCTCGGCCGCGACCCCGCGGTGTCGCTCCGGGTGGTGACCGACCCCGACCAGCTGGGACACCCCGACCTGGTGATCCTTCCCGGCAGCAAGTCGACCGTCTCCGACCTGGCCTGGCTGCACTCCACCGGGCTCGCCGCCGCGATCCTGGCGGCCCGGGAGTGGGGCAGCGCCCTGATGGGCATCTGCGGCGGGTACCAGATGCTGGGAGTCGGGATCTCCGACCCCGCCGGGGTGGAGGGAGGGGCGGCCGCGGGCCTCGGACTGCTCGAGGTCACGACCACCTTCCAGCCCGCCAAGGTGCTGGCCCGGCGGGAGGCCCGGGTGCTTCCGGTCGCCGGGCTGCTGGCTGGTGCCCGCGGCATGGCGGTGAGCGGCTACGAGATCCACATGGGCACCGTGGCCGGGGCCGAGACCCGGCCCGCCCTGGAGCTGGGTGACGCGACCGATGGCGCGGTCTCGACCGACGGCTGGGTGGTGGGCACTAGCCTGCATGGCCTGCTCGCCGATTCGCGCTTCCGGCGGACGGTGCTGGAGGCGCTCGCCGAGCGCAAGGGGGTGGAGCTTCCACCACCACCGCCGCAGTCCCCCGACCCGTACGACGCGATCGCCGATGCACTGGAGTGGGCACTGGACATCCGCCTGCTTGACCGGATCATCGGCGTCGACCAGGGGCGAGGCGGGGAGCGGACGGTGGCGTGACGGTCTGGCTGGCCCGCCATGGGGCGGCGAAGCATGACCCCGCGCTGGCGCTGGGATGGAGCGATCCCCCGCTGAGCGCGGCGGGGCGAGGCCAGGCCGCGGCCATGGCTGCCCGGCTCGCCGCGATGCCGGTGGGCCGGGTCCTCTCCAGCGACCTCCAGCGGGCCCGAGACACCGCGACGGCCGTAGCCGCCGCCCATGGTCTCGAGGCGGTTGTGACCGCCGACCTCCGAGAGCTCAACTTCGGGGCCTGGGAGGGGCGGCGGCTCAGCGACCTGTGGACCGAGCGGCCCGAGGAGGCTGCCGCCTGGGAAGCGGACCTCAGAGCGCTGCCGGCGTCGTTCGGGGAGTCCTTCGCCATCTTCGAGGAGAGGGTCCTGCGCGCCCTGGCGCTGATCGGGGTCGAGGAGGGCGCCCCGGCCGCCCGCGGGGACGTCGTGGTGGTGGCGCACCGAGGTCCCCTGGCCATGCTCCATGCGCACCTGACCCGCACCTCTGTTGAGGTGGCATGGCGGCTCCCCTTCGACGTCGGCGGCGTCACCGCCGTGGAACCGGCCCGGCGGCCTGCAGCGCCGGGGCGACGATGGGCCTGACCCTGGTCCTCGGCGGCATCCGCTCGGGCAAGAGCGCTCATGCGGTGCGTCTGGCTCAGCAGGCCGGTGGACGGGTGGCGGTGATTGCCACCGGTACCGCCGAGGACGACGAGATGCGGGCCCGGATCGCCGCCCATCGCGCTGCCCGACCCGCCGAGTGGACCGTGCACGAGACCACCCGAGAGCTGGGGGCGATCGCCGGGAAGCAGACCGCTGAGGTGGTGCTCCTCGAGTCGGTGGACGGCCTGGTCGTGGCCCTCGGGGATGCCGAGGCGTGTGTCACGGAGCTGAGGGCGCTGGTGGCTGCGTTTCCCCGGGTGATCGCGGTCAGCAGCGAGGTCGGCCTCTCCCTGGTCGCACTCACCGCCGCAGGCCGCGCTTTCACCGACACCCTGGGGCTGGTCAACCAGCGTCTGGCCGTGCTGGCGGAACGCGTCGACCTGGTGGTGGCCGGGCTGCCGCTGAAGCTGAAATGAGGGCATGGGTGAGGGCATGACAGGGTGCCCAGCGGGCCCACGGGGTGCCCGGCCGGGCTCGCCAGAGGCCGTCATACGTCGTAGACTAAATGTATGACAATGCTGAGCTTTCGAACTGATCCGTCGGAGGCCGAAGAGGTGCGGAGTTGGGCGAAGCGGCTCGGACTCGAGCGGTCCGAGCTGCTGCGCCGTGCTGTCCATCGCTACCTGGTGGCGCTTCGAAGCCAAGACGATGCGCTGACGTGGCAGCTCGCCCCACCCACCGACGCGGAGACTTCGCTGGGCGAGGTGGCCGACTGGGGGCCGGCGGAGGACTGGTCGGACTGGATCGATGAAGCGGGGTGAAATATGGTTCGCCGCCACCCCCGGTGGTGATCGGCCGGTATTGGTGCTCACCCGAGACCCGGTGGCAGACCGTATTCAGTCTGTGGTCGTGGCAGCGCTGACACGGACGACCCGCAACCTCGTCTCCGAGCTTCCCTTGACCAGCGTGACCGACGGCGTCCCGAGCGACTGCGTGGTCAGCTTCGATAACCTGCACGCGCTTCCGAAGGGTCTCTTCCGGCGGCGCGTCCTGGCGCTCTCGGACAGCAGGATGGCGCAGGCGTGCCAGGTCCTCAACGACGCCCTCGGCTGCTGAACGGGACTCTCGCCACGGCGCCGGGTGGCATGCTTGCCCGGCCGTGACCCCCGACCCGACTCCCCGCTACGCTTACCTCGGCCCTGAGGGGACGTTCGCCGAGCTCGCCCTGCGCGGGCTTGCGGAGAGCAGGGACGCCGAGCTGGTGCCGATGGAGACGGTGGCCGACGCCTTCGTGGCGGTCCGAGAGTGCTCGGTCCGTGGTGCCGCGGTGCCCTTCGAGAACTCGGTGGAGGGAGCGATCACCGGCACCCTGGACGAGCTGAGCAGCGGCACGCCGCTGCACATCGCCCGGGAGATGCTGGTACCGGTGCGGCTCTCGCTGCTCGGGCGACCCGGGACGGCCATCGCCGACGTACGCACCGTGGCCTCCCATCCCCATGCCACCGCCCAGTGCCGCCGCTGGCTTCGCGCCAACCTCTCGGGCGCCCGCATCCATCCGACCAACTCAACCGCCGAAGCCGCGGCCTCGCTCGCCGCGGGCGCGGACGGAATCGAACTCGGCGGTCGCGTCCCCCACCGCCGCCCACCGCTACGGGCTCGCCGAGCTGGTCAGCGACATCGGGGACTACCCCGGCGCGGTGACCCGATTCATCCTGGCTGTGCTGCCCGGGCCGGTTCCCCCGCCCACCGGGGCGGATCGGACCACGCTGGTCACCTTCATCGCCGAGGACCACCCCGGAGCCTTGCTGGAGCTGCTCACCGAGTTCGCCGTGCGCGGCGTCAACCTGACCCGGATCGAGTTCCGGCCCACCGGCCATGGCCTGGGCCGCTACTGCTTCTCCATCGACTGCGAGGGGCACATCGCCGATGCCCGGGTGGGCGACGCCCTGGGCGCCCTCCACCGCTTTTGCGAGGAGGTCCGCTTCTGCGGCTCGTACCCGCGCGCTGACGGCGGGTCACCCGTGCCCCGCCGGGGAACCACCGATGCCGACTTCCATGAGGCGGCGGCTTGGCTCGAGCGCGCCCGGCGCGGGGTGACCCACTAGCTGCTTCTCCGGCCCGGCACCCTGGGCGGGCGGGCCCTTTGCCCCAGCGCGATCCACCGTTACGCCCCTGTGCCCAAACCCGGGGTGATTTCGCGAAATCCGGTGGGATAGGCTGACCAGCGCCGACTAGTGCATTTGAACTATTCGAGCGATCGGCAACGTAAGGGAAGATCATGGAAAAGCAGGCCCGCCGGCGGCGCAGCCGCCGGGTACGGTTGACCCTGGTGCTCGGCGCCACCGTCGTGACCACCGGGCTGGTGAGCTTCGGCGGCCTGGCCGCATGGCAGGCCTACACCGACAACCCCGACACGGTGACCGCCCAGAGCCTGGCCCACGCGAACACCTCGGGCGGGGTCGCCTGCACCTCGGTGACCTCGACGGCGCTGCTCAACCAGAGCGGGAACGTGTGCAATGCCACCATCGATGTGACCGCGTCTCCCCGATTCGCCGAGCACGCTGGCCACCGGCACGGTCACGGTCACCAGCACCGGGCGCTGAGCAGCATCGTCACCCTGCGATGCCGCAGCCGCGACCGGCAACCTCTGCGCCGACCTGCTGCGTCCGGTCGTCAACCGGGGCGCCGTGACCGCACGGTCTACGCCGCCACCACCCTGACCACCCAGATGGTCGCCACCAGCCTCAAGGACAATGCCGGAGCCAGCCACCTGGCCGGGCACCTCACCAGGGCCCGCCGGGAGCGACACGTACACCGCCACCATCACCAAGGGCCCGAACTTCAACACCGACCCCGCCGATTCGGGGCAGAGCTGCACCTTCGCGATCCTCTTCACCCAGCAGGCGGCCTGACCCCGCTCAGCCGGCGGCGCCGCCTCGGGGGTGCGCAGGGTCACGGCGGCCACCACCAGGCCGATCCCGAGCAGCTCGGCCGGCCCGGGACCTGGCGAAGCAGGAGCAGCCCGATGACCGTGGCGGTGGCCGGCAGCAGGCTGAGCAGGACGGCATAGGCGCCCCGAGAGAGGCGGCGGAGCAGCACCTGGTCGAGCGCGTAGGGGAGGACGCTGGAGAGCAGCCCGACGGCCGACCGGAGCGCGAGGATCGCGCCGTGGCCGGCGTTCTCCGCGCGGGGGCGCGGCCCACGGCGCGATGGCCACCACTCCGACGGCCATGGCCGCCGCCAGCCCGATGGTGCCGAGGCCGCGCCGGGCCACCCGGTGGGCGAGGACGATGTAGCGGGCCCAGAGCAGGCCGGCGGTGATGGCGAAGGCGACCCCGGCCGGGCTGCCGGAGAGGCTGATCCGGCTCAGGGTCGCAACCCCGGCGACGCCAGGACCAGCGCTGCCAGGTTGCGCGGCCCGCGAGCCGCCACCGCGGCGACCAGCACCGGACCCACGAACTCGATGGCGACCGCGGTGCCCAGGGGAAGCCGGTCGATGGCCAGGTAGAAGGTGAGGTTCATGGCGGCGAGGGCCACTCCGAATGCGGCGACCAGGAGGAGAGCCTCGGGCGGCCGGCGCCGCAGCCCCCGCCAGGGGCGGCGCCAAGCGCAGAGCACCACCGCGCCGGTCAGCACCCGAACCCAGGCGACCCCCGCGGCGGGCATCACCCCGAAGGCGCGCACCGCCAGGGACGCCCCCAGATACTGGGAGACCGCGCTCAGGATGAATAGGGGGACGGCGAGACGTGCCGGCCGCGGTCCGGCGGTGGTGGCGCGCGGTGCCGCGGATTCGGCGACTACACGTCCTCCAGCGACGCCTGGAGCCGGATCTCCACACTCGCCAGCGCCTTGGAGACCGGGCACCCGGTGCGGGCCGCCTCGGCGTGGCGGGCAAACTCCTCAGCCCCGATGCCGGGAACGCGTGCCCGCACGCGCAGCTCGATGAGGCTGATCGCGGCCCCGTCGGGGCGGCCGGTCTCGAAGGCCACCGAGGCGCCCACCTCGACCTGCTCGGGTGGATGTCCCGCCTTGGCCAGCTCATTGGAGAAGGCCATCGCGAAGCAGCCCGCGTGGGCGGCGGCGATCAGCTCCTCGGGGCTGGTGGCGCCCGGCCCGCGCTGGATCCGACTGCCCCAGGAGATGGGCAGCTCGGGGAAGGCGCCGCTGCCCGGCCGGACCTTCCCGGAGCCACCGGTCAGGTCCCCGGCCCAGCTGGCCTCGGCGGTGCTGTGGGTGATGGGCATGGACCGACCTCCTTGGTCGTCGCGGGTGGTGCCGGCCGGCCCAGACGGCCGCCTCAGCCTGTCGACGAGCGACACAAGGCTACGCCGTCCCGACCGGCGGGGACCTATCATGACAGCGTGACTGGGCGATGTTGCCAGTGCGCACTGATAGGTTAGACCCCGCCAGGGGGCGCAGCACAATGAACCCAACGGTGCGGTCCACCGATCTCGAGACCCGTTTCCCGGGCCAGGCGGAGAGCCTGGAGGACGAGGCCCTGCTGGCTCTGGCGGATGCTGAGCGGACCAAATCGGAGCTTCTCGACATCGCAGTTCACGAGCTGCGCTCCCCGCTCACCGTCATCCAGGGCTATGCCGCGCTGCTCGACAGCGGCGACCTCGGCCACCTGGAGGGCGCAGCGGTGAAAGCGGTGCGGGTGATCGCCGGCAAGGCACGCGAGGCCCAGGAGATCGCGACAACCCTGCTCACCGTGGCCCGGCTGGACAGTGACGACCTGCGCATCGAGCTCGCTCCCTTTCTGGTGGCGCCGCTGCTCGAGCGCATCCACGAACGAGCCCGCCCCCGACTCGCCCTGGCCGGCGCGTCCTTGAGCCACGCCTGCCCCCCTGGGCTTCGCGCCGCTGGCGACCCCGCCCTGGTGGCACGAATCATGGACAATCTTGTCAACAACGCGATCACCTACTCGAATCCTCCGTCGGTGGTGCGGATCATCGCGGCCCAGGCCGCCGGCGTGGTCGAGATCCGGATCATCGATCGGGGGCTCGGCGTGGCCACCGAGGATCGGGAGCGCATCTTCGAGAGATTCATACGCGGGGCGGGAGCGGAGCGCGCCTCGGGGACCGGCCTGGGCCTCTACATCAGCCGTGAGTTCGCTCGGCGGATGGGGGGCGACCTGGTTCTGGGGTCCAGCACGCTGGGCGAGGGGACCACCTTCCTGCTGACCCTGCCGGCCGCCTGAGCAGCGGGCGGGCCGGCGCGCCCCGGGACGCGGAGCCGGCTAGGTGAGGCGCACCCTCGGGTCGATGACGGCATACAGGGTATCGACGACGATGTTGGCGACCACGACGAATGCCGCCGCCACAGCACCACGCCCTCGATCACCGGCAGGTCCTGGCGGCCCACGGCGAGCACGACGTTCCGACCGACGCCGGGCAGGCCGAAGATCGACTTGGCGATGATGGCGCCGCCGAGCACCCCGGCCAGGTCGATGCCGAACTGGGTCACGATCGAGTGATCGCGGCCGGAGCGAGTGCCGGTAGACCACGCGCCGCTGGAGAGCCCCTTGGCCCGGGTGGTGCGGATGTAGTCCCGACCCAGGGTGTCCAGCAGGGTGCTGCGCGAGAGCCGGGCGTACGTCGCGGCGGTGATCGGGCCAGGGTGATCCAGGGAGGATGAGGTCACGCGCCCACTCCAGAGGGTTGACGTGGAACGGGGTCCAGCTCCCTGCCTGGGGAAAGATGGCGATGCCGTGGGTGGTGAGGATGTAGAAGAAGATGTAGAGCAGGAGAAGGCCGAGGACGAAGGTCGGGGTCGACAGCCCGGTGAGGACGAACACGGTGGCGCTCCGGTCCCAGTACGCTTCGCGGCCGGCGGGCCGCCAGGATGCCGACGCTCAGTCCGAGGGTGAGCCAGATGATGCCGCCGCCCACCGCCAGCGAGATGTCGATGGGCACCCACTGGCCAATCAGAGAGGTCACCGGCTCGTGGAGCTTGTACGAGGTGCCGAGGTCGCCCTGGAGCAGGCGCCAAATGAAGTTGAGGTACTGCTGCCAGAGTGGGTGGTTGAGGCCCAGGGCGACGCGGATCTGCTGGACCAGGCCCGGGGTCGCGGCCCTGCCGGCGAGCAGGCGGGCCGGGTCGGGACTGGCCATGAAGAACAGGACGAAGACGAGGCTGACGATCACCCAGAGGGTGAGGATCCCCTGGGCGACGCGCCGGATGATGAAGCGGGTCATGGTTGATCCGCGCCCCCGATCATCCGGTTGGTGTCGGCCTCCGCCGACGACATCCAGCGCGCTCACCACCGCCACCTTCTTCCTGCGGGTCGCGAAGACGCGCTCGGTCCTCGGGTCGAGAGCATCGCGCACCGAGTCACCGAGGATGTTGAAGCCCAGGGTGGTGATCAGCAGGGCGGCGGAGGGGAATAGCCAGAACCACCACGCCCCGAAGCCGGCCCGGCCCTCGGCGTCGGCGAGCATGTTTCCCCAGGTCGGGGTCGGCGGCCCCACCCCCACCCCGAGGAAGTCGAGGGTGGCCTCGAAGACGATCGCCACCGGCACCAGCAGGGTGCCGAGCACCAGGATCGGGGCCACCAGGTTGGGCAGGATGTCGATGAACATGATCCGGAAGTTGCTCGCCCCCATGGCGTGGGCCGCCTCCACGAACTCCTTCTCCTTGAGGGACAAGGTCTGGCCGCGCACGATCCTGCCGATCGCGGCCCAGGAGAAGAACGCGATGATCACGATGGTGAGGGGAAGACTGCCGCCGTAGACTGCGGCCAGGACGATGGCAAGGAGGACGTAGGGGAAGGAGAGGACGGTGTCCATCATCCGGGCCAGGACCGCATCGATCCAACCCGCGAAGTAGCCGGAGACAAGACCGAGGACGGTCCCGACGATGGTGGCGATGGCGGTCGCCAGCACCCCGACGAGCAGGGAGATCCTGGCTCCGTAGACGATGCGCACAAGGATGTCGCGGCCGAGGTCGTCGGTGCCGAGGAGGTACCCAGCCTGGCCCGGGCCGTACGGCTGCCCGAAGGAGTTGGTGCCGGTGTCCAGGTTGGGGTTGTATGGGTTGTGCCCGGTGGCCGCCGAGATGAGTGGCGCGCAGATGGCGAGGAGGGCCACGAACACCAGCATCCCCAGGGCCATCCAGGCGGCCCGGTCGGTGCGCAGCCGGGCCAGGGCCAGGCGGAACGGGCTGCGACCCTGGATGGCACGGGCGACCGCCTCGGGGGCACCGAGTCCGGTCTGAGGCTGGTTGGCAGCGGCGGCGGGGGCGACTTCCAGAGGGCTGATGCTCATCCCATCTCCTCGGCGCCGCTCGGACGCGACTTGGCGGCGAACCCGGCAGCGGCCTGATGCAACTCGGCCGCGGCTCCGGCCAGCATCTCGCCCGGCTGGACCGGAAAGTGGCAGGCGGTGACGTGGCCGGGAGGATCATCGGCCTTGACCTGGAGCGGCGGCTCCTCCACCGAGCAGATCGCTTGAGCCTTGGGACAGCGGGTGTGGAAACGGCAGCCGGAGGGAGGGTTGATCGGCGAGGGAACATCGCCGGTGAGCACGACCCTGTGGGACGAGCGGGCCCGCTCGGGGTCGGCCACCATTGACGCGGAGAGGAGCGCCGCGGTGTAGGGATGCCTGGGCTGCTCGAACAGGTCTCGGACGTCGGCCAGCTCGACCACCTTGCCGAGGTACATCACCGCCACCCGGTCGCTCACGTGCTCGACCACCGCGAGGTCGTGGGCGATGAAGACGTAGGTGAGGCCGAAGTCCCGCTGCAGGTCCTCGAGCAGGTTGATGATCTGAGCCTGGACTGAGACGTCGAGCGCCGACACCGGCTCGTCGCACACGATCAGGGTCGGTCGGAGGGCGAGGGCGCGGGCGACCCCGATGCGCTGGCGCTGGCCGCCCGAGAACTCCGCGGGAAAGCGGTTGTAGTGCTCGGGGTTGAGGCCGACGACCTCCATCAGCTCCTGCACCTGGCGCTTGCGCTCCGCACCCTGCGCGACCCCGTGGATGGCGAGCGGGTCGCCGATGATCGACCCGACCCGGCGCCGCGGGTTGAGGGAGCCGTACGGGTCCTGGAAGATCATCTGGATGCGGCGGCGGTACGGCCGCACTGCCGCGCGACAGAGCGCTGATGTCCACTCCGTCGAAGACCACCCGGCCGGAGGTGAGCGGGTAGAGCCGGGTGATGCAGCGGGCGAGGGTCGACTTGCCGCACCCGGTCTCGCCGCACCAGGCCGAGGGTCTCGCCGCGCCGCACCTCGAGGCTGACCCCCTCCACGGCGTGGACGGCCCCGACCTGGCGCTTGAAGAAGACGCCACGCCGGATCGGGAAGAGCTTGACGACGTCCTCGACCCGAAGCAGGGTGTCCGGGGGCGCCGGGGGAGCCTCCCCGTCCAGGGCCGGCAGTGCGGACGGGATCAGCTCAGCCATGGACCGCACCACCCCCCCGCGCTGCCGCACCGTCACTCCGGAGGCGGGCGACGGCTGAGCTGCGGCTCTCCACGTAGTGGCGCCGGGAGTTATCCACAGCGACGCCGGTCCCCACCAGGTCGGTGGGCAGCCAGCAGGCCGAGACATGCCCGGTGCCGCCCCGAACCGGCCTCAGATCGGGCTGTTCGCGTGCGCAGACCTCCATGGCGAACGGGCAGCGGGGACGGAACGCGCACCCGCTCGGGAGGCGGATGAGGCTCGGTGGGTTGCCGGTGATGGGCAGCAGGCGACCGCCCGATCCGGTCGCCCCCGGGATGGACCCCAGCAGCCCTCGGGTGTAGGGATGGTGGGGGCTGTAGAAGACGCTTTCCGCGTCGCATCGTTCGGCCGCCCGTCCGGCGTACATCACCAGCACCGTGTCGGCCACCGAGGCGACCAGTCCGAGGTCGTGGGTGATGATGATCAGGGCCATCTTCAGCTCGCTCTGCATGCCACCCAGAAGCTCCATGAGCTGGGCCTGGACGGTGGCGTCCAGGGCGGTGGTGGGCTCGTCGGCGATGAGCAGCTTGGGCCGGAGCGCGAGGGCCATGGCAATCATGGCCCGCTGACGCATCCCGCCGGAGAGCTCGTGGGGGAAGGCCTGGACCCGGCGCTCGGGCTGAGGGATGTTCACCAGCCGGAGCAGGTCGACCGCCTGAGCCATTGCCTCAGCCCGGCTCGCATGAGTGTGGGCCCGGATCGCCTCCGAGATCTGCCATCCCACCCGGTAGAAGGGATGCAGACTGCTGAGCGGGTCCTGGAAGATCATGGCGATCTCGGCACCGCGGACGCGGCGCAGCTCGTCCTGGCTCATCCGGAGGAGGTCGCGGTCGGCGAAGAGCGCCGAGCCGCTGACGTCGGCCCCGGGTCGAGCCCGAGCAGGCTGAGCGCGGTCACGCTCTTGCCGGAACCGGTCTCACCGACGATCCCCAGGGTCTGCCCCGGCTCCACATCGAAGGAGAGGCCGCGGACCGCCCGCACCACCCCATCGGAGGTCGGGAAGGAGACGGTCAGGTCCCGGACGCTCAGCAGGCTCAAGGGTCACGCCTCATTGGGAAAAGCGGTCCAGGGCCTCCGCCTCAGGGCTCACGGCGGCTCACACGATACGCGGTTCCAGGTTGCTCCACCAGGGGCGGCAGCCGCCGCCCCCGCCCCGGTCGGGCGGAGGCGGCGTCGTGCCGCGATGACGTCAGCTAAGCCAGCACTGGGTGATGCTGTAATCGTTGCTGAAGGGGTCGTAGATGGCGTTGTGCACCGAGGAGGCGTGAATGAGCGTGGTGTACTGGCCCATGAAGGGGATGAACGCCGCCCCCGCCATCACCGCCTTGTTGGCCTGCTGCCAGTAGCTGTTGGCCTGGGCGGTTGTGGGAGCGGCCTCCGCCTGCTTGATCAGGTTGTCGACGGTGGAGCTGCTGAAATCGCCCCAGTTGGTGCCCGGGAAGTTGCTGCTGCCGAAGAGGTCGGGGAGGATCGACCGCGCCTGGTTGGGGCCGTACCAGTCGGGGACCCAGCCGGGCTCGGTGATGTCCCAACCCGCGCTGGCCAGCGCGGCGGCCGAGCTCTGGAGGATGCCCTGGGAGGTGTAGTAGCCGTTGGAGATGCCCTTGCCGGTCACCGTGACCCCACACGCCCCGAAGTCCTTCTGGACCTCTTCGAAGACGGCCGGGTGGTTGCCGTCGGTGCGGTAGAAGTCGGTGATGGTGAAACCGTTGGCGTAGCCGGCCGCCGCGAGCAGCGACTTGCACTTGGCGGCGTCACCTGTGTTGTTCGAGGTCGGGTAGGGGTTGTAACCCGAGACGTAGCCCTCGGCGCCCGGGCCGAACACCTGGTTGAGCACCACGTTGAAGTCCGGGCCGCCGTAGACCTTGGTCAGAGCCACCTTGTCGAGGGCGTACTCGAGAGCCTGGCGGACCTTGACGTTCTGGAGCGGGCTGCTGGCCTGGAGGTTGAAGACCAGGTAGGGATTGGTGATCCCCGGCGCGGGGAAGGCGCCGAAGTCAGGGTTGGTGAAGTTGGCCAGCCCGGCGAGCGAGGAGGGCGGGACCACCGTGTTCCATTCCATGTCGAGGGTTCCGGCCTGGATCTCCTGCTGGACCTCGTCCTCGGCAGCGGACGAGCTCAGGGTCTCGTTGATGCTGATCTGGGCGACGTAACGGTGCGAGATCGGGTCCTCACTCCAGCTCGTGGCCGTGGTGTTGGTGCCGCTGGTGGCTCCCCAGTAGGGGTTGGGAACGAGCACGATCTTGGTGCCCGGGGTGTAGGTCTGGACCTCGTAGGGGCCGTCCGACCAGATCGGGTTGCCGGCGGTGAAGGGGACGTAGGTGAGGGCCTGGGGGGGGGCCGCGGCGGCGAAGAACATCGCCATGATGTTGAGGAAGTCCGACGCCGGTGAGGTCAGGGTGATCACGATGGTCGAGCTGTCCGGCGTCGAGATCCCGGAGATGGGGTTGGCATTGACGTACGCGGCGCGCTGGGCCGCGCTTGAGCTCGGGTTGAGCGCCTCGAACCCGCTGCAGTAGGTGGCGTACCCGACGATGGTCGCGGTGTAGTAGCTGGGGTTGCCGTTGGGGGAGAGCGTCGGGTCGCACTCCCGCTCCAGGCCGAGCACGAAGTCCTGGGAGGTGACCGCCTCGCCGTCCCCGGAGACGGGCTGGCCGGTGCTCGGGTCGGTGATCGCCCACCGCAGCCCGGAGCGGAGGTGGAAGGTGTAGGTCAGACCGTCGGAGCTGATGCTGTACGAGCTCGCGGCGTCCGCGGCGAGCGCCGTCGCCGTGTTGAAGTCGGAGGATGCCTTGTTGAACACCAGTTGCCGATCCAGCGCCTCCAGCACCCGGTAACCGTTGGTGTCGTACTCGCCCTGGGGGTCGAGGAAACCGGAGACGTCGATGGAGCCGGCCATGGTCAAGGTGCCCGTCGGAGTGGAGGGCGGCGTCCCAGTGGCGTTGACATTGGCCTTCAGCCAGGGGACGGTCGACTCATTCCACTGCGTCGGGTTGATGTTGACCACGCTGGTGAAGGTGGAGCTGGAGCTGGTGGTGCTGCTGCTGCCGCAGGCGGCGGCGACGAGCGCGCCCACGCCGACCAGAACCCACCACCGGTGGAAGGGCCTGGGCCCCGAAGACCGGCGTACCGGGCCGCCCTGCACAGAGGAATCCGACGTCATGACACCCTCCTAACTGACACCGCGAGCGCCGCCCGACGGCACCCGAACGCAAACAAGCACCGGGCAGGGGTGGGTACCTCGGCCACCGTGGCGCGCCGCGGGTCCCCGGCGCGCCGACGGAGCCGCGGCTCCGTCCTCCGCCGATGAGCGACCCGCACTCGCGATCGCGGCGCGCCGAGCGGAACCAGCCCGTCCTCGGTGCCAACTCATGCGGACCCCAATGTACGCCTCGGGCCCGCGCCCGGTATCACCCATTGGGATGATTGAGGGCAGAGGATCGGTCAGAAACCGAATGTTCGGTTCTCCTGCTCGCGCATTTGGGCTCGTTTGACGCGTTGGCACCCATCCCCGGTCCGTCGCTACGAAGACTGCCCCGGCTTCGGTTCGCCCGCTTCGGGCGGGCGGACCAAGCTGATCCGGATCCTGCTTGGGCGGGCGTCTCGAGCCTGAGCGGAGGCGCTCGCGGCGACCGTGGACGGCTGCGCCGGTGAGGCCGGGCGCAGCGCGGAAAGTCCGCTCAGGTGGAAGCGGCGGCGGGCGATCCCATACGCCATGAACCCCAAGACCGTGGCGAAGCCCTTGTCGGCGAGCCGCTGGAGCAGGGCCGCCGCGATGGCGGTGGCGGGGTCGATGCCGGTCGCGATCAGCAGCCCGACCACGCTCGCCTCGGCGGCGCCGATGCCCCCGGGGATCAGGCTGACCGCGCCGGCGACGTACGACGCCGCCAGCACAAAGGAGGCTATCGGCCAGCTCAGGCTGCCTCCACCCAGCGCGTGGACGACGAACCAGAACACCGAGATCCCGAACCCCGCCTGGATGACGCTGATCACCGACCAGCCCAGGGTGTCGGGGCGGTGGAGCAGCACCACGGTCTCCTGGCGCAGCTTGTCGACCTGGGCGGTGAAGCGGCGCAGCACCGGGGTGCGCTCGACCGCGCGGTGGACCAGATGGAAGACCGGGGGCACGGTGAGCACCGCGATCACCCCGGCGATGCCGACCAGGGCGACAACCAGGCCGGGCAGAGCGCGGTGCACGGAGAGCACCCCGGGCACCGCGATGATGATCAGGATGAGCATGAAGATCAGCTCCTGCACGGTCACCGTGGCCACGACGTCCCCGAACTCGACCTCGCCGGCGGCCTCGCTGACGAAGACCGCCCGGGTCAGCTCGCCGAGCGGAAGCAGGGCGGTGGCCTGCCCGGCAACGTTGAGCAGGATGGTGTCACCGATCGTGATCCGAGCACCCACCTCGCGGAGCAGGAAGTACCAGCGCAGCCCCTGGAGAAGGTAGAAGCCGGCGGAGAGGGCCAGGATGACCGGGATCAGCAGCAGGTCAAACCGGCTCAGATCCTCTCCGAGCGCTGCGGGGTTGCTGGCCAGGACCAGGGCGACGATCGCCGCCACCCCAATGGCGGTGGGCACCAGCTGCCCGAGGCGCAATCGGTGGCGGAACGAGCGCGAGGCGGCTCGTCCGGGCCCGGTCAGACGGCCTCCCAGGCGCCACCGCCGGCCGCCACCCGGGCTGCGCGAGGCGACGCGATCAGTCCGCCGAGGTGCAGGCGGCGGTGAACGGCGACGTAGGCCAGCAGCCCCAGGGCCGCGGGCACCCCGGTGAGCGCGATCCGCTCCAGAAGGGCGGCGGCGATCGCGGCGCCATGAGGAACCCCCAGGCCGGCGAGCACTCCGAACACGGTCGCCTCGTTGGCGCCGATGCCCCCGGGCAGGAAGCTGAGGGCCCCACCCAGGTAGGCGACCGCCACGGTGAGGACAGCCTGCCACCAGCCGAGCTGCACGTTCATGGCCCGCAGGATGAGCAGCATCGTGAGGGCGGCGAGGGCCACCCGGCCGAGGTCGAGGACCCCGCTCAGCATCGCCGCCGGGCGGGTGAGCAGGGCCACCGTCTGCTCGCGCAGGGTGTCGATCTGCTCGACCCCGCGACGCACCAGGGGCAGCCGCCCCACCAGGCCGCGCACCGCGGCGTAGAAGCCGGGGACCACCAGGACCAGCAGGATGGCGGCGATGCCGCCGAGGACCAGGGCGGTCAGCAGCCAGCCCCCGGGCACCCCGAGCAGGGCCGGGGTGGCGCTCAGGACCAGCAGGGTGGTGAAGGTGAGCTCCTGCACCGTGACGGTGGCCGCGGTGGCGCCGAACGAGGCCCCGGTCGCCTCGCTGGCGAAGAGTGCGCGGGTCAGGTCACCCAGGGGCAGGACCACGGTGACGGTCTGGCCGGCGAGGTTGATGAGGGTGAATTCGTGGAGGCGCATCCGCACCCCCGCCACGCGCAGCAGGAAATGCCAGCGGACCCCCTGGACCACGAAGTAGGCGGCCGTCACCAGCATCGCCGCGCCGAGCAGACGGAGGTCGACCCCGCGCAGGGCGCCGAGCACCGCCGACGGCTGGATCACCATGAACAGCCCGACCAGGGTGGCCATCCCGACCATCAGGGGGACCAGGCGGCGCTTGAGGTTCATGGCAGCGCCCCCCCGGGGCGAGCGGCTCGAGCCGGCGGGCGGTCTGGGCGAGGCTGCGCAGGGCGGCCGCCAGGGCTCGCTGCTCCGGGTCGCTCATGGCCTCCACGGCCCGCCGCAGCGGGCTGTCCCGCAGCACCCGAACCGCTCCCACCAGGTGGCGCCCCTGAGCGGTGAGGTGGATCTCGACGCAGCGGCGGTCGTCACGATCGCGGTGGCGGCGCACCAGGCCGCGCTCCTCGAGGCGATCCAGGAGCCTGGTCGCCGACGCCGCCGACAGACCGACGGTCTCGGCCAGGCGGCCGGCCAGCTGGGGGCCTCCGTCGCGGAGGCTGCGCAGGACCGCGAGCTGAGGGAGGGTGAGCCGAGCCTCCCGCCAGAGCTCGGCCTGGAAGCTCTCGGTGAGCAGGCTGGCGTCGAGATAGGCGCCGAGCACCTCGCGCACCTGAGGGCTCAGCCGGTCGACCTCGCCCTCGATCATTGCCATCGAGACAACTGTATACGCGCGGTCAGACGGTGTCGAGCGCAGGCGTCCCGACAGGGCAGCGCCCGTGCTCCCCCAGGGCCGCTTGCCCCGGCTGGGAACGGATAGTTATCATCAGAGAACTTTCATCGGACGTGGAGGGAAGCATGTCCGTCATCACCGACGCAGCCGCCGCCGCCGCCGCCGCCGCGCAACCGCCGAGGTGGAGCCGCCCGCGGCGGACCCCGACGGCACGTCCCCTCCCGCCCTCCCCGGATCGCTGAGCCGCCACCTTCCACTGGTGGAGGACGCGCTGCGCTGGGTGCTCCCGCCGTCCAGCTCGCCGCTCGGCAAGATGTGCGCCTACCACCTGGGATGGGTGAGCCCCGACGGGCAGCCGGCCAGCAGCGGCGGCGGCAAGCTCTTCAGGGCCGGGCTCACCCTGTGGGCCTGCGAGGCCTGTGGCGGCGAGGCCGAGTGGGCCGTTCCGGCGGCGACGGCGGTGGAGCTGGTGCACAACTTCACGCTGGTTCACGACGACATCCAGGACGGCGACGAGACCCGCCGGCATCGCCCGACGGTGTGGGCGGTGTGGGGGGAGGCTCAGGGGATCAACGTCGGCGACGGTCTCTTCGCCACCGCCTACCTGGCCCTGCTCGCCCCGGGCGCGCGAGCCGACCGGAGGATGAGAGCCGCGCGCAGCCTGAGCCTGGCGATCCTTGAGGTGATCGAGGGACAGAGCCTGGACCTGGCCCTCGAGGGTCGGCCCGACACCCCCCGCTCCACCTATGTACGGCTGATCACGGGCAAGACCGGTGCCCTGCTCGGCGCCTGCCTGGAGATGGGGGCGATCCTGGCCGGAGCGCCCTCCAGGACGGTGAACCGGCTGCGCAACGCCGGGCGTCTGCTGGGCCAGACCTTCCAGATCCGGGACGACTGGCTGGGCACCTTCGGCGACCCTGAGAGGACCGGCAAGGGCAAGGCATCGGACCTGGCCCGCCGCAAGCTCACCTACCCGGTGGTCAGCGCCTATTCGCGCGCCTCCTACGGCGAGCAGCGCGAGCTCCGCGAGCTGTACGCGGAGCCGGACGGCCAGGCCAGTGAGCGCCGGATCCGCGAGATCCTGAGCGGCCTGGGCGAGCCGGGGGCGACGGCGGCGGCAGCGGCCCACGCCACTCAGGCGGCGATCGCTGCGGTGGCCGGCTGCGGGCTCGAGCCGGGTTGGCTGGAGGACTTCGCGGCGATCGCCGGCTTCGCCGCCCGCCGCGAGGCCTGAATGGCGACCCGGCACCGCGTGGCGTAGATGGCGATCGAAAGCGCGTC
Source organism: uncultured bacterium (assembly GCA_963716555.1). Lineage (GTDB taxonomy): Bacteria > Chloroflexota > Dormibacteria > Aeolococcales > Aeolococcaceae > JAJZNI01. The sequence continues at coordinate 83,814 of CAVQTJ010000019.1, forward strand.
CCGGCGTCCCGCCGATCCACCCGGCATCGCCGACCGCAAGGCTGACCACATCAGGATCAACCTGGAGGAGGACGTCGCCGCCAAGGGCGTCACCAGCGGCTTCGAGCGCTACCGGCTGGTGCATCGGGCCCTGCCCGAGCTCGACCTGGAGGCGGTGCGCCTGGAGACACCTTCCTGGGACGCCGGCTCGCCGCCCCGCTGCTCTTCTCCTGCATGACCGGTGGCACCGGTGAGGCTCTGCGGATCAATCGCACCCTGGCTCGTGCCGCCCAGCGAGCCCGGGTCGCCATGGGCCTCGGCTCGTGCCGGATCCTCCTCGAGCACCCGGAGGTGCTGCCGACCTTCTCGGTGCGAGAGATCTGCCCGGACGTCCCGGTGCTGGCCAACCTGGGGGCGGTTCAGCTGAACCTCGGGGTGGGCGCGGCGGGATGCCGCCGGATCGTGGAGCTCCTCGACGCCGACGCCCTGGTGCTCCACCTCAACCCCCTCCAGGAGGCGCTGCAGCCTGGCGGCGACACCCGCTTCTCCGGCCTGCTCGGACGGATCGCCGAGCTGACCGCGGAGCTGGAGGTCCCGGTGATCGTGAAGGAGGTGGGCTGGGGTATCGCCCCCGACCTGGTGGTCGCGCTCTTCGACGCGGGGGTGAGCGCGGTGGACGTGGCGGGCGCGGGGGGGACGTCCTGGAGCGAGGTGGAGCGGCATCGCATCGAGGACCCGGTGCGAGCCCGGGTCGCCGGCGCCTTCGCGGGCTGGGGGATCCCCACCGCAGACGCCGTTCGCCTCGCCCGGCGGGCCGCGCCCGGCGGCACCCTGATCGCCAGCGGCGGCGTTCGCACCGGGATCGACGTCGCCACCGCCCTGGCGTTGGGGGCGGATCTGGTCGGCATCGCCGGCCCGATGCTGAGAGCTGCCGCCGATGGTGGCGAAGCGCTCGAAGCCGCGCTGGCGGAGATCGTCGAAACCCTGAGGATCGCCATGTTCTGCGCCGGCGCCGGCGACCTGGAGCAGCTGTCCGACGGCGAGCGGCTGATCGGACCGGGCCTGGAGGGCGGTCGGGCATGAGCACGGTGCGCTCCCCCCTGGTCGTTCCGGGGCGGGGTGAGGCGAGCCCGGCTCTGCCGGGCCGCCGAGGGGCGGCGAGCCCCCATGAAGAAGCGGGGGGTCCCCGTGCGGCCCGCCGCGCGGGGTCCGGCCGTCGCGAGGCCGATGCGCTCTGCGTCCGGCTGGCGCGGCGCCACTACGAGAACTTCTCAGTGGCGTCGCTGGTGGCGCCCCGCCCGCTGCGGCTCCACCTCGCCCGGATCTACGCCTTCTGCCGGACCACCGACGATCTCGGCGACGAGAGCGGGAATGGAGCGCTGTGGCGTCTTCACCTGTGGCAGTCGGAGGTGGAGGCGATGTTCGAGGGGCGACCGCCGGTGCACCCGGTGCTGGTGGCCCTGGCCGGCACCATCCGGCGCTTCCACATCCCCGGCGAGCCCTTCCTCGACCTGATCGCGGCCAACGTCCAGGACCAGAAGGTGACCGCGTACCCCAGCTGGGACGACCTGCGCGCCTATTGCATGCTGTCGGCGGCGCCGGTGGGACGGATGGTGCTGCGGGTCTTCGAGATCGCTGACCCCCGGGCGGAGCGGCTCTCCGACGACGTGTGCATCGGCCTGCAGCTGGCCAACTTCGCCCAGGACGTCGCTGTCGACCGGGCCAAGGGACGCACCTATCTGATCCAATCCGAGCTGGACCGTCTCGGCCTCCCCGGTGCGGTCGAGGCCATGTGCGACCGCGCTCTGGCCCTGCTGCAGTCGGGCCGGGAGCTGGAGCGGCTGACCATGCCGGCCCGCCTGCGGCTCCAGCTGTCCCTCTACCGCCAGGGTGGTGAGGCGATCGTCGAGGCCATCCGCCAGGAGGGCTTCCGCACCGACCTCAGGAGGCCGCAGGTCTCCACCGCCACCAAGCTGCGCCTGGTGGCATCCGCGGTGCGGCCGCGCCCGGAGAGCGACCGGCTGGAGGCGGCGGAGCGCTTCTGCCAGCGGATGGCGCGGCGCGAGGCGGGCAACTTCTACTGGGGCTTCATCGCGCTGCCCCGCACCCAGCGGATCTCCATCTACGCGCTCTACGACTTCGCCCGCCAGGTGGATGACGCCGTCGACCTGCCGGCCTCGACGGACCCGCAGCGCGAGGGGCGCGAGCGTCTGGACGCGGGTGCCCGTCAGCGCTTCGGGACCGGGGTCGGGGCCGATGGTCATTCGGGTGTCGCCAACCAGCGGTCCGCGCTGCAGTCGCAGCGGCTCCGGCTCCGCTCGACCGTGAATGGCGAGCCGGGGGACGACCCGGTCCTCCAGGTGCTGGCGAGGGCGGTGCGGCGGCACGGGATTCCGCTCGCCGAGCTGGAGGAGCTGATGGACGGGGTCGAGCTGGACCTCACCCGGCGGCGCTATGCCAGCTGGGACGAGCTGCGCCAGTACTGCCATCTGGTGGCGGGTGTGGTCGGCCGGATGTGTGTGCGCATCTTCGGCTACGACGACGACGCGGCCCTGGAACGAGCCGAAGCCCTGGGCGCCGCGCTCCAGCTCATCAACATCCTGCGCGACGTCCGCGAGGACGCCGGCATGGGGCGGGTGTACCTGCCCCAGGACGAGCTGGCCCGCTTCGGGATCTCCGAAGCCTCGCTGCTGTCGGGGGAGCCGGACGGCGCCTGGCCGGCACTGGTCGAGCTCGAGGCAGCCCGCGCCCGCGGCCTCTATGCCTCGGGGATCGGGGTCTGCCGCCACATCCCAGGGCAGGCACGGGCGTGCGTGCGCACCATGGCCGGCATCTACGAGGGCATCCTCGATCGGATCGAAGCCGACCCCGAGCTGCCCCTGCGCCGCCGGGTCCGGCTCTCCTCAGGGGAGAAGGCGGGGGTGATGGTGCGCTCCTGGTTGGCCGCCACCGCTGCCGGGCTGCATCAGTGAGCGCCGCGGCACCAACGCGCCCCCACGTGGCGGTGGTGGGGGCGGGCCTGGCCGGCCTCGCCGCCGGGCTGGAGCTGACCAGGCGGGGATGCCGGGTCACCCTGCTGGAGCGCAGCCGCCTGCTGGGCGGCAAGGCGACCTCCTTCCGGATCGGGGAGATCGAGGTGGACAACGGCCAGCACGTCGTGCTCGGCTGCTGCACCAGCTTTCTGAGCTTCGCCGAGGCGCTGGGAATGGGCAGCAAGGTCCGGCTCCAGGAGCGCTTCGAGGTGCTCATGCTCTCGGACCGCGGCCCCTCCCGGCTGCGCGCTCTGAATCTGCCCCCGCCGCTGCATCTGGCAGTGCCCTTCCTCGGCTTCCGAGCCCTCCGCTTCGGCGCCCGCCTCCAGGTCGCCCGGGCCCTGGTGGCGGCGCGGCGGCGCCACCCCGCCCGTGAGGAGGCGGAGAGCTTCGCCGCCTGGCTGGACCGGCGGCATCAGGGAGACGAGGCACGGCGTGCCTTCTGGGAGCCGTTCATCGTGCCCGCCCTCAACACCTCCCTGGCGTCGGCGAGCGCGGCGGCCGGTCTGTTCGTGGTCCGCACCGCCTTCCTGGGCGACCGCCGGGCCGCCCGGATCGGCTGGACGACCGTGCCGCTCGCCGGGTTCGCCGAACGGGCCGCGGCTCAGCTCGGCGAGGTGCGGCTGCGCACCCCGGTCACCGGGCTCAGCGCCGGCCAGGGGCGGCTCGAGGCGCTGCACATCGGCGACGCCCGGTTGGAGGTGGACGGCGCCGTCATGGCCGTGCCACCGGAGCGGCTTCGCCGGATCGCCGGCAGCGAGGCGCTGGGCCTGGGAGACCTCGGACGTTTCCGCAGCGAGCCGATCGTGGACGTCCACCTCTTCTACAAGGACCGCAGCGCCAGCCCCAACCACTTCGGGTTCGAGTTCGCCGCGCTGCTGGGCTCGCCGGTGCAGTGGGTGTTCGCCAAGGGCCCGGGATACCTCTGCTGCAGCTTGAGCAACGCGGCTCGATGGGTGGGCCAGCCCGAGGAGCGGCTGGTGGAGATGGCGGACGCAGAGCTGCGCGCCCACATCCCCGGCCTCGCCGGGGCCGAGCTGGTGCGCGGTGCCGCGACCCGTGACCCCGAGGCGACCTTCGTCCCCTCCCCCGGCCTGCGCCGGCCGGGCCCGGCCACCGCGCTCGGCAATGTCGCCGTGGCCGGCGCCTGGACCGACACGGGCTGGCCGGCCACCATGGAGGGTGCGCTGCGCAGCGGCCGGGCCGCCGCCCGCACGTTGCTGCCACACCTGACTGCAAGTTCGACGGCCGTCGCGCGCGAAGCGCGCACGGCGGGGAGTCCCGCCGAGCTGGGGGGTGAGCAGCGTGTGGCTTCGCCATCCGCTGCGAGGGGGGCCGCAGGACCCCCCTGTGAAGACAAGGGGTCCCCACGTGGCCTGCCACGTGGGGTGATGCATGCCTGACGCTGCGCTGCACGATGCGGTGAGCTGGCTGCTGGAGCGGCAGGACCCGGCCGGCTGGTGGACGGCGGAGATGGAGACCAACGTCACCATGACTGCCGAGCACGTCCTGCTGCTCCGCTTCCTGGGCCTGGATCACGCCGAGATCGGCGAGGGCGCGCGGCGCCACATCCTGGAGAAGCAGCGCACCGACGGAAGCTGGTCGCTCTACTTCGACGGCCCCGGCGACCTCAGCACCACCATCGAGGCGTACACCGCGCTTCGCCTGCTCGGCATCGACACCTCCGCCGACCCGCTGGCCCGAGCCCGCCGCTTCATCCTCGACCAGGGAGGGCTGGCCGCAGCGCGGGTGTTCACCAAGCTGTGGCTGGCCCTCTTCGGCGAGTACCCGTGGGATGGGGTGCCGTCGATGCCGCCGGAGTTGGTCCACCTGCCGGCTTCGGTACCGCTCAACCTCTACGACTTCGCCTGCTGGGCGCGGGGGACGATCGCGCCGCTGCTGATCGTGCTGAGCCGAAAGCCGGTGCGGCCACTGGGGCTGAGCGTCGCCGAGCTGGTCGCGCCGGGCAGCGAGCCGCGCATGCACCGGGTGCCCGGCTCGGGCGTCTTCTGGTGGCTCGACAAGCTGCAGAAGCTCTACGAGCGGCTGCCTCGGCAGCCTGGACGCACCCGAGCCCGTGGTGCCATCACCGATTGGATCGTCGATCATCAGGAGGCGGACGGAAGCTGGGGCGGGATCCAGCCGCCCTGGGTGTACTCGCTCATCGCGCTCAACCTGCAGGGGATGGGGATCGACCACCCGGTGATGCAGCGGGGGCTGCGGGGGCTCCACGACCGCTTCGCGGTGTCGGATGACGCACGGATGGCGGCTGCAGGCGTGCATGTCCCCGGTGTGGGACACGGCATGGGCGGTGCTGGCGCTGCGGGCCGCGGGCGTGCCGCGCGCCCATCCGTCGATTCGCAGCGCCGTCGACTGGCTGCTCGGCGAGCAGATCCTGAGCGGTGGCGACTGGCAGGTGCGGCTGCCGATGCGCGAGTGCGGGGGCTGGTCGTTCGAGTTCGACAACGACATCTACCCCGATGTCGACGACACCGCCATCGTGGTCCTGGCCTTGCTCGAGGGCGGCGAGGGCGCGCGGGTGAGGCTGGCGGCCGAGAAGGGAGCGCGCTGGGCGGTGGCGATGCGCTCGAGCAATGGCGCCTGGGGTTCATTCGATCGTGACAACACCCGTCAGCTCGTCTACCGGATCCCCTTCGCCGACTTCGGGGCGATGCTCGATCCACCCAGCGAGGACGTCACCGCCCACGTCCTGGAGATGATGGCGGGCCTGGGCAGCGGGGTCTCCGACCCCGTGGTGCGCGGCGGGCTTCGCTACCTCGGCCGTGAGCAGCGGCCCTGGGGATCGTGGTACGGCCGATGGGGCGTCAACCATGTCTACGGCACCTGGTGCGTGGTGTGCGCGCTCACCGCCCTCGGCTGCGGCGGACCCCATCTTCCCCGCGCCCTCGACTGGGTGGCCGCGGGTGCAGAATCCGGACGGCGGCTGGGGCGAGACCTGCCATTCCTACGAGGACGAGACCTTCGCCGGGGTGGGGGTGAGCACCGCCTCGCAGACCGCGTGGGCGGTGATGGCGCTACAGCGTGGCCAGCGCGGTGATGGCGCGGCTGCACGCCGGGGCCTCGATTTCCTGCGCAGCCGGCAGCGGGACGGCACCTGGCCGGAGCAGGAGTACACCGGCACCGGTTTCCCCCGCGACTTCTACCTCAACTACGGGATGTACCGGCATCTCTTCCCCACCATGGCCCTGGGGTTGGCGGGGGATTTGCGCGAGGGCGGCAGCGCGCAGGTGTCGACCGGCGATCGGCGCCCAGTGGCCGCGCTGGCAGGAGGGCTCTGACGATGATGGTGGCCGAAGCCGGCGTCCTGGTGCAGGCACCGATCGAGCGGGTCAGGGAGGCGGTCCTCGATCCTGATTCGTACACCCAGGGGGACACCAAGGTGGGATCGGTCGAGGTGCTGGAGCGATCGGACGATGGCATGGTGGCACGGATCCACGGCAGCCTCGGTCCCTTTCGCTCCGCGATCCTGGCCCGCTACACGGTGGTCTGCGACGACGTGCTGCTGACTATGCTGGAGGGACGGCTGCGCGGCTTTCGCGCCGTGTTCCAGATGAGCCCGCGTGAGGGCGGCACCTGGCTGGTCCATCGCGAGCAGTACGACTTCGGATACGGGCCGCTCGGACCGGTATTGGACCGGGCGCTTCACCACTGGGCCCAGGGCACCGTTCAGGCCGAGGTTGAGGCGCTGCGCCGCGCCGCCGAGGCGCGGACCGAGACAGAGATGGCGACCGCATCGCGCAACGGGAAGGAGGACTGAGATGGCGATCCCGCTCCGGCAGACCCTGAAGGTCGGGGGCTACCTGATGCAGCAGCGCCTGCACAAGCACGACAAGTACGCGCTGGTGCTGCAGCTCGAGCCGCTGTACCAGTGCAACCTGGCCTGTGTCGGCTGCGGCAAGATCCAGCACCCCGACGACATCCTGGCCCGTCGCCTCACCGTGGAGCAGTGCGTCGCCGCGGTCGAGGAGTGTGGCGCACCGATGGTCTCCATCGCCGGCGGCGAGCCCTTGGTGCACAAGGAGATTCACAAGATCGTCGAGGCCCTGGTGGAGCGCAGGCGCTTCGTGTATCTGTGCACCAATGCGCTGCTGCTGGAGAAGAAGCTCGACCTGTTCACCCCCTCCCCGTACTTCTCCTTCTCGATCCACATCGACGGACTGCGCGAGCGCCACGACGAGTCGGTGAACCGCCGCGGCACCTTCGACAAGGCGGTCGCGGCCGCCCGCGAAGCCCGGCGGCGGGGTTTTCGGGTGACCACCAACACCACCTTCTTCGACATGGACAGCGCCCAGTCGATCCGCGACGTCCTCGACTTCCTCAACGACGACCTTCAGGTCGACGTCATGCAGATCTCGCCGGGCTACGCGTACGAGAAGGCTCCCGACCAGGAGCACTGGCTGCAGGTGGAGAAGACCCACACGTTGTTCCGCGAGGCGTTCGCCGACGGCCGGCGCAAGCGCTGGCGGCTCAACCACTCGCCGCTCTTCCTCGACTTCCTGGAGGGCAAGGTCGACTTCCAGTGCACCGCCTGGGGGATCCCGTGCTATTCGGTCTTCGGGTGGCAGCGCCCCTGCTACCTGATGGCCGACGGCTATGTCGGGTCCTATCGGGAGCTGCTCGAGACCACCGACTGGGACAGCTACGGACGGGGCCGCGACCCCCGCTGCGCCAACTGCATGGCCCACTGCGGCTACGAGCCGACCGCGGTGGCGGCGACCTCGGCGTCGCTCAAGGAGTCGCTGCGCGCCGCCGCCGACACCGTCCGCGGCCAGTTCGCCAACGTCACCTGGAAGGGCGGCTCAACTCCGTGCCTGTGGCCCCGGCTGGTGGCGAGACGACGGCCGAGGAAGCGGAGATTGCCTGAGCCTCGTCGGGTCGCGACTCTGGAGGACGATGTGCCCCGTCGGCGCTAGTGCGTCGCGGCAGATGGCTGACGAGGTCTTCGTCACCGGGGCGACGGGGTTCGTCGGCGGTCACGTCGTGGAGTCGCTGCTCGACTCCGGGTACGCGGTCAGGGCTCTGGTGCGCGGCGGCCTGGCCCGGATGGACCCGCGCCCAGGTCTCGAGGTGGTGGGTGGGGACGTGCGCGACGGCGGTGCCCTGGTGCCCCGGATGCGGGGGTGCCGGTACCTGGTGCATGTGGCGGCGACGTATTCGTTCGCGCCACCGAGACCGGCGGGAGATGGAGGAGGTCAACGTCGCCGGGACCCGCAGCCTCCTGGAGGCCGCCCGGATCGCCGGGATCGAGAAGGCGGTGGTCACCTCCAGCTCGGCGGCGGTGGGCCCGCTGCGCGGGGGCCGGCTGGCCACCGAGTCGGACTGGGCGGAGGTCGACGGGGCTTCCGGCTATCACGCCTCCAAGGTGCGCCAGGAGCGCGCCGCGCTGAGAGCCAACCTTCCCGTGGTCACGGTGCTGCCCACCGCCCCGATCGGCCCGGGTGACGCCCGCCCCACCCCCACCGGGCAGATGGTGCTCGACGTGATGCGCGGCCGCATCCCCGCCTACGTCAACTCGGCCATGAACGTGGTGGCGGTGGAGGACGCCGGGCGCGCCCACGTCCTCGCCCTCCAGCGCGGCCGGCCCGGGCAGCGCTACCTGATCGGCGGACAGAACCTGAGCCTCGCCGAGGTGATGGGGCTCATCGCCCAGCCAGGCGGGCCGGCGGCCGCCGGCCTGGCGGATGCCGCACTGGGTGGCGCTCGCCGCCGGATGGGCCGACGAGGCGCGCTGCCGGGTCTGGCCGGCCGCCCAGCCCCGCGTCCCCCTGGAGGGAGTCCGGATGGCCCGCAAGCGGATGCTGGTGCGCATCGACAAGGCCCGTGACGAGCTGGGCTACCGGCCGTCGTCCGTGGACGAGGCTGCAGGGCGCGCGGTGGCCTGGTACCGAGCCCACGGCTACGCCTGACCGGGAGCGGGCGCGGCGACCGGTCGCTGGTCGGCGCCGACGGGGTTGGAGTGGCGAGCGGTCCGGCGCGCGCTGGCCGGCCGCCGGCGAACCGCCGGCGCCGGTGGTGCGCTGCGGGATCTCGCTCAGCCGGTGGAGCCGCCGCCACCGCCCTGCCGGTGCTGATCACCTGCGGGCTCGCCGGCGGCCTGCGGTCCGGATCTGCGACCCGGGGACCGTGGTGGTGGCCGAATCGGTGGCGGTCGAGGACGGCGAGCCGGTGGCGTGCGACCCCGGGTGGGTGGCGGCGCTGGTCGCCGGCGACCCGCGCCTGCGGCCACGGAACCGGTGGTGGGTCCGGTGCTGACCGCGCGGCGCCTGGTGGTCGGGGAGGCCCGGCGCCTCTGGGCGGAGCGTGGCTTCGTCGCGGCGGAGATGGAAACGGCGCTGCTCGCCCCCACCGGGGCGGCGCTGGCCAGCATCCGGGTGGTGATCGACGCCCCCGCGGCGGAGCTGTCGGAGCGCTGGACCTCGCCGGGACGCGCCGCCCTGATCCGCGGCGCTGGGCCGAGGCGATCCGATTGGCCCGTCGAGCACCCGGATACGCCGCCCTGGCCGGGCGCTGCGTCGCCTCGGCGCTTACCTCACCACCCCGGTCCGCGGCCGCGACATCCTGGCACGGCTCGGCCCGCATCGCCGGAGAGCCCGCGCCCGATCGGGGGATCACCGAGGTGACCGTCAGACCGCCCTCCCCGAGACGGACGTCCACCCCGAGGTAGAGGCGCAGCGCCGACTGGAGGAGGCCGGTGACGCTGGGCAGGCCGGCGTACTCGGAGAGGCTGCTCAGCGCCTCTCGCTGCCGGCGCAGCGCGGCGTGGGTGAGTCGGACCCCCCGGCGGGTGACGTGGATGCGGACCACCCGACGGTCCTGCGCGGACCGGACGGCACGGACCAGCCCTCGGTCGGCAAGGTCGCGCACCAGCATCGAGACCCGGGCGTCGGGACACTGGAGGAGGTCGGCCAGGTCGCCCTGGACCAGGCCCTCCCGATCGGCGGCGCCGACCTCGAGGAGGAGGTGGTACGACAGGGCGCTGAGGTCGTGCTCGGCGAGCGAATGAGCCATCAGCAGCTGCGCATGCCGGAACCCGCGGCGGAGCACCGCGGCCAGCCGCAGCTCCTCGATCTGCGCCTCGGCGGACTGCCCGCCCGCCTCCTCGGTACTCACAACAAACAACTTTAGCGCGGCCGCGGAAAGCTCACCGGAGGTCATCCGTGGCGCCTCCGGCCGGTCACCCGCCATGCTTGCCGGATGCCTGAGGCCGCCGGCCACAGCCACCCCCACGTGGAGGACGCCGACCGCCGCCTCCGGCGTCATGTGCGACTGCTCGGGACCCTGCTCGGCGAGACCCTGGTGACCCAGGAGGGGCGCCGCCTGCTCGACCTCGAGGAGGGCGTCCGGGCCAAGACCAAGCAGCTCCGAGAGCGCCATGACGCCGAGGTCAGCCGCGCCCTCGACCGGGAGCTGGGGGAGATCGACGTGGCTACCGCGACCCGATTGATCCGCGCCTTCTCGCTCTACTTCCAGCTGGTCAACCAGGCTGAATTGGAGCACCGCGTCCAGGTGGTCCGCGCCGTCCAGGCGGTGCCGGCCTCAGACCCGGCGTCGCCGGGAACCTTCCACGACCTGTTCACCCGCGCCGCCCATGTGGAGGGCGGGAAGGAGAGGCTGCGGGCTGCGCTCGCCGAGCTGGACGTGGTGCCGGTGGTGACGGCCCACCCCACCGAGGCGGTGCGCCGCTCGGTCCTGGACCACGTCACCGGGGTGGCCGTGGCCCTCGACAGCCTCGACGACCTCTCCCCCGCAGGCCCTCGGCACGCATCGATGGTCGCCACCATGCGCCGGCACATCGAGCTGCTCTGGCAGACCGAGGAGCTGCGCACGGTCAGGCCGCGGGTCCTCGACGAGGCCCGCGACGTCCGCTTCCACCTCGACCTGTTCATGGACGCGGTGGCCGCCGTCCACGCCGAGCTGGACCGGCGCTGGCGGGATGTCTTCGGAGAGGCGCCTCCCCCCTTCCGCCCCTTCCTGCGCCTCGGTTCCTGGGTGGGGGGTGACCAGGACGGCAACCCTCATGCTCGCGCCGAGACCCTGCGCGACGCGCTGCGAGCCCAGAAGGAGCATGTCCTGCGCCGCTACCGCGACGCGGTTTGGGACATATCGGTCCAATACAGCCAGTCCACCCGCTGGACCGGCACCGACCCCGAGCTGGAGGCGTCGATAGCCGCTGACGAGGCGCGGATGGCGGGGGCGGCGCGCGATCTCGGAGAGCGCAACCGCGACGAGCCCTACCGGCGCAAGCTGACCCTGATCCACCGGCGCCTGGAGGCAAGCCTGGCTCAGCTGCGCGGGGAGCCCGCCGACCTCGCTTACGCGAGCGCAACCGAGCTGTTCGCCGACCTGGACGTCATCGATGGCGCGCTGCGCCGCCAGCGCGGCGAGGTGTTCGCCGACGGCGAGCTGCTCACCCTGCGGCACCAGGTTGCGGCCTTTGACCTCTGCGGGTATTCGATCGATGTGCGCTTCCACAGCGCGCGAGTCCGCGGCGTCGCCTCCGCGATCCTGCGCCAGTGCGGTGAGCTGGAGCGTGGTCTCGACGAGCTGGACGAGGATACGGCGATGCGCCTGCTGGCCCGGGCGATGCGCCAGCGCGGGCCGCACATCGGCACCCTGGAGCTCAGTCCCGACCACCGCGACCTGCTCGAGACCCTGGTGGAGATGGGCCGCGCCCAGCGGGCGATCTCGCCGCGGGCCACCGAGAACCTGGTGCTCTCCATGACCCACTCCCCGGTCGATGTCATGGCCGCGATGTGGCTCAGCTCGCTGGTGGGCCTGGTGTCCTGGTCCTTTGGCCAGGTTCGCGGCAGCCGGGTCGACATCGTGCCGCTGATGGAGACCATCGCCGGCCTGCGCGCCGCCCCGGCGGTGCTGCGCCGGCTCCTGGCCCAGCCCGAGTACGCCGAGCAGGTGCGGGCGCGCGGCAACCTCCAGGAGGTGATGCTGGGCTACAGCGACAGCAGCAAGGACGGCGGCTACCTGGCGGCGCAGTGGTCGCTGTACGTCGCCCACCGCGAGGTCGCCCGGGTGTGCGACGACGCCGGGGTCCGGCTCCGCCTCTTCCACGGCCGGGGCGGGACGGTGTCCCGGGGTGGTGGACCGACCCACGAGGCGCTGCTCTCCCAGCCTCCGGGGGCGGTGCGGGGACGCATCCGCCTCACCGAGCAGGGTGAGGTGCTGCACTACCGTTATTCGCGCGCCGAGAACGCTCAGCATCACCTGGAGCTGGTGGCGGCCGCGATCTGGGAGGCGAGCTCGCTGCAGGAGCCGCTGCCCCCGGAGCGCGAGCGGGTGTGGGAGGCGGCCATGGCCCAGATCGCCGCCGACAGCTACCTTCGCTACCGCGGGTTCGTGTACACGGACGAGTTCGAGCGCTTCTTCCACGAGTTCACCCCGATCGGCGAGCTCGGTCAGCTCAACATCGGCTCCCGCCCGGTGAGCCGGAGCAACTCCCGCCGGATCGCGGACCTGAGGGCCATTCCCTGGGTGTTCGCGTGGAACCAGACCCGGCTCATGCTGCCGACCTGGTACGGGGTGGGTGGGTCGCTGGTGGCCTTCGTGGAGGACCGCTGCATCTCGGCGGGCGATGACCTCAACGCACCTCCCCCGGCGTCGGCGGAGGTTCCGCTGCCGCCGGTCGGGGAGCCGCGCTGGCGCCTGCTCCACCAGATGTACCAGGAGTGGCCGTTCTTCCGCGCCCTGGTCGGCAACCTGGAGATGGCCATCTTCAAGGCCGACCTCGGGGTGGCCAGCCGCCACGCCGAGCTGGTCACCGACGGCGCGCTGCGCGAGCGGATGTGGACCGAGGTCACCGGCGAGCACGCCCGCACCCTGGAGGCGATGGCCCGGGTCACCGGGCGGGCGGCGCTGCTCGCCGACCAGCCCCAGCTTCGCGAGACGCTCAGGCTGCGCGACCCGTACATCGACCCGCTCTCGGTGCTCCAGGCCCAGATGCTGAGCCGCTATCGGGCTCTCGCCGACGGCGATCCGGAGCGGCCGGCGCTGCTGGAGGCAATTCTCCGCAGCGTCAACGGGATCGCAGCGGGCCTGCAGAACACCGGCTGACCGCCGGCATCGCCCGTCTGGGCACCGGCGAGCAGCCCCGGGATGAGTTCGGTGATGCCCTGGCGGCGTCGCGATCTGTGGGTGCTGCCGGGGGGTGCCCGTGCCCAGTGACGGCGCGTGTATTCGCGTATTCGCGTATTCGCGTATTCGCACGCCGAGCGCAGCACCCCGACCCCCGCGATCCGCCATCGACCCACCCCGCTAACCTAGGCGGTAGAGAAAAAGGTCCAGAGGAGGGCAACGGCATGCAGTCTCGCGCGGAGACCATCCAGGCGCACGATGGGCACAGCTTCGGCGGCTGGCTGGTGGTGCCGGACAGCGGCTCCGGACCGGGGATGGTCGTCATCCAGGAGATCTTTGGCCTCACCGACTACATCAAGGGGGTCTGCGAGCGCCTGGCCGGCCTCGGCTACGTCGCCCTGGCTCCCGAGCTGTACTCGCGGATCGAGCCCAACCTGGTGCTCGACGAGCGCAACCCCGAGAACCTGCAGCGCGCCTTCGGGGCCATGCAGCGCCTCGACTTTCCCCAGGCCGCCGACGACGCCGTGGCGGCACTGGAGCACCTCCGCCGCGTGCCGGAGGTGCGCGGCGGCCGAGCCGGGGTCATCGGCTTCTGCCTGGGCGGGGGAATCGCCTACATGGTGGCCGCCGCCTCCGACCCCGACGTGGCGGTCTGCTACTACGGCTCCGCCATCCCCGGTGCACTCGACCGGGCCCCCCGGGTGACCTGCCCGATCCTCTTCCATTTCGGTGAGGCGGACGACTACATCGACGCCGAGAAGCGGCAGGCGGTGGAGCGGGCTTTCGCCAACCATCCGGCGGCGGAGTTTCACCTCCACGCCGCCGCCGGGCACGCCTTCGACAATCACGACTCGGCGATGTTCTCGCGGCCGGAGGCGGCCGCCCGGGCCTGGGAGCAGACCACCGTCTTCCTGCGCCGCCGCTACCCGGTCGAGCCCTGACCGAGGCCTGCGCCGTCGGATATACTTCCGAACGCTCCAGAGTCAGCGATCGCTGAGATAGCGTCGCGCCGGGGAGGGGGAGGGACCATGGACGTCCGGGGCTGCCTCTGTTCGGCACCGCCCGCCACGCCGCGATCCCGAGCGCCGGGGGCGGCGGGGCGGCTGCGCCGCGGCCCTCGACGCCGTGGTGGGGGCCGGGCAGCCCAGGCGACGATCGAATTCGCGGTCGTATTCACCCTCTTCCTGCTGATGCTCTTCGCGATCGTCGACGCCTGGATCTGGACGATCGAGAGCAACGCCGCCGACGCCGCGGTCGAGCAGGGGATCGGGGTGGCGCTCGCCGCACCCCCGGCATCGCCAACGTCCGTCACCAATGACACCGCCGGGGTGTACCCCTACGCGCTCTCACTGATTCGCGAGCCGATGCTCGGGACCAGCGTCGACCAATGGAATCCACCACCGGGCTGGCCGGCGGGAACCTGTCCCACCGCGGACGATGTGGCCAACGCGGTCGGGGTGGGGCACGTCGACGTCTGCGCGGTGAACGACGGGGCAGGCCACGTGACCGTGGTGGTCGCGGGGTATGGACTCTCCTTCATCCCGCCGGGACTGAGCCTGTTCGAGCTCCGGCCGTGGGGCCTGCCCATCTACCAGTCGGCGTCGGTGAGCATCGGGACCTACTCGCCATGAGGGCGCAGCGACCGCTGCGACGAAGACAGGGAGCTCAGGCCGCCTTCGAGATGGCCCTGGTGCTGCCCATCATGTTCGTGATCACCCTGGGGTTCATCGGGGTGATGCTGGAGCTGAGGGCGGCGACCGAGTTCCAGAGCGCGGTGGACCTCGCCGCCCAGGCGTCGATCGTCCCGCCGATGCCGGCCTCGTGCGAGCCGCCCGGCCCCTCCTGCCCGGACCAGCGGAGCCCTAACCTCGAGGATGCCGCCTACGCCTTCTCGGCAACGCTGAACCCGACCGGGAGCGAGAGCGGTTATGTGACCGTCACCCAGCCGCTCAGCTGCAGCGGCCCCTACCTGGACGGTCAGGTGCAGCCGGGGTTCGCCCAGCCGGTGGTCTGCTCGGCTCACGCCGAGATCGACTTCTCGCGCTCACCGATCGGCATCCTCTGGTTCTGGAAGGTGGATCTGAGCGCGACCGCCGAAGCCGTGCCCTCTTCGTACCGGCAGTGTCAAGCGCTCACCGCGACCGGGCCGTGCTGACGGTTCCCGGGAGGCGCGGGAGAGAGGGTGGGCAGATCCTGCTGATGTTCGCGCTGTCCATGGCTTTCCTGATCTTTGGGCTGATCGCGGTCGCCGTCGACCTCTCCAAGCTGTACGAGGAGCACGTGCGCTTCTACGACGCCGCCGAGCAGGCGGCGATCGCCGGGGCCAGCGATGTGCTGGCGACGTGCCCGCCGCTCGCCGCCACCTGCACCAACCAGGCGGAGGAGGGACGGCCTCCGGTCATCGATGCGAGCACGTTTCAGTCGGCCTGCGGATCCGTGGGGGACGCGGTGAGCGGGGGCGGGGCGTCCACGTTGTGCAGCAGCCCGTCGGTGTGTGCCCCGGCACCCAGTGGATATGCGGGTCCGCCCTCCTGCACCACCGCCGCCGGAGCGCTCGGCATCGACCTCCAGGAGGTGGAGGCCACGGTCCAGGGAGTGGTGCAGCTGCCCATCCCCATGCCCGGGATGGGGGCCAGCTTCCAGGTGTCGGCCAGCTATGCGGCCGCGCCCGTGCTCGGCGCCCAGCAACCGGCGGCCTAGTGTCTATCCGACCATCGCCGACAGCCGCTCGACCAGGGCTGCCGCGTGGTCCTCGTGCTCCGGCTTCATCAGCACGCTGCGCAGGACCCGGACCGGTTCCTCGGCGGGCGGGATGTCCGGGTGGCGGCGCGCGAAGCCGGCCGCCGTCACCCGGGCCACGCTGAGGTGCAGGGGAGGGTCGGCGGAGGCGGCCCGATCAAAGAGCCGCTGGGTGGTCCGGTCGACATCGGTGGCCGACATTCCCTCGACCCAGGCGAAGTAGGTGACGATGTCCAGCTCCGGATCCTGGTGGAGACGGAGCCGGTCCAGCTCCTCACCGCCTCGGCGAAGCCAAGCGCCGCGCGCCGGCAGGCCGCCAGGATCGCCCCCAAACCGGTGTCGGTGAGCGGGAACAGCCGCAGGGTCAGCCACAGCGCGGCGGCGGCCGCACCGGCCCGGGAGCACTCCAGGGTGACCTCGCCAGGGTGGAGGTCGGGTGAGGTGAAGTAGGTGTAGGGGGAGTTGTGGCGGTAGAAGCGGCCGACCGCGGGGTCGCGGAGGATCACGCAGCCGCAGCCGTACGGCTGCAACCCATGCTTGTGGGGATCGATCACCACCGAGTTGCACTCGGCGATCGCCCGGAAGTCCATGGCGGGCACGTCGGAACCACCTGACCAGGCGGGGATCGCGTAGAAGCCGCCGTAGGCAGCGTCGACGTGCAGGCGCACCCCATGGCGCTCGCGCAGCGCCAGCGCCTTGGCGATGGGGTCGACGGCGCCGAGCGCGGTGGTGCCCGCGGAGAGCACCACGGTGCCGATCTCCTCAGTCAGCAGCGCCCGCTCCAGGGCGTCGAGGTCGAGATGTCCGCGCGGGTCGGTGGGAAGCTTCATCCCGCGCACCCCGAGCAGGTGGCACATCCGCTCGTGGGTGTAATGAGCCTCGTCGGAGTAGGCGATGGCCGCCCCGGGTCGGAGCTCGCGGGCAACAAACAGAGCCTCCAGGTTGGCGATGGTGCCGCTGGAGGTGAGGTGACCCAGGGAGTCGCCGGGGAGGTGCAGCATCGCGGCCAGCTCGGCGACCGCCTCGCGCTCCAGCGCCGCGGTGGCCGGGCCGCCATCGAGAGCATGGTTGTTGGGGTTGGCGAGCATCGCCATCAGGTAGGCGGCGGCGGTTGCGGGATGCGGCGGCTTCAGCATCTGTCCGGCATAGCTGGGGTGAAAGAACGGATAGGTGTCCGCCAGCCGCCGGCCCAGCTCCTCGAGCGCCGCCGCCGCCCGTTCGGCAGAGACCTCGGTCGCGGGGTGGCGGGCAAACTCCGGCCAGCGCTCCTGCCAACGCCGCTGGGTTTCGACCGCCTGCTCGAGGGCGGCCACGATGTCCATGGGCGGGAGTGTATTGGCTCGCTCGGCGGACCCCGCCGCCGCTGTGGCGGCGCCCGGCTGCCGAGTGGAGCACCGGCGCCGTCCACCCCCGGCCTTGCGGCCGGTGACGCGCCGTGCTATATTGCGGACTCGCAATATGGCGCCACGCATACCATCCCGCCCCGCCGGACTGATCCCCCTCGCCGCCCTGGCCCTGCTGGCCGAGCAGCCCCTGCACCCGTATGAGATGCAGCGGTTGCTCCACAGCCGCCGCAAGGAGTACGCCGAGGGTAGGACGCGAGCCCTGTACCGGGCGATCGAGGAGCTCGAAGCCCTGGGGTGGGCGGAGCCCGTCGAGACCACCCGCGAGGGGCGGCGGCCGGAGCGGACGGTCTACCAGATCACTGCCGAGGGGCGCGAGGCCCTCGAGGACTGGCTCTCCGACCTGCTGGAGCGCCCCGTGGCGGAGTACCCCACCTTCACGGCCGCGGTCGGCCTCATCCACTACCTGCCGCAGGAGCGCGCCCTCACTGCGCTGCAGACGCGAGTGGTGGAGCTGCGCGCTCGGCTGGCCGCGAACGAGGAGACCACCGCCGCCGTGCTGGAGGAGCTTCACCTTCCTCGCGTGGTCCTGCTCGAGCATGAGCACGAGCGGGCCCTGGGGGAGGCGGAGATGCGCTGGGTCCTCTCGCTCATCGACGACATCCGAGCCGGACGGCTGCGCTGGAACGACGAGATCCTGCGCGCCCAGTTCGCCGCCATGCACGATGCCGAGGCCGCCCGTCACGGCCGTCACGCCCCGCCCCCGCCCCTTCGCCCACCTCACGGAGAGCCTGCCGCATGATCCACACCCGCGCGCTGCGCCGCACCTTCGGCGGCCGCAGGTCGACGGTGGAAGCCGTGGCCGGCGTGGACCTCGACGTGGAGGCAGGCCAGACCTTCGGGTTTCTCGGCCCCAACGGGGCCGGCAAGACCACCACCCTGCGGATGCTGTCCACCCTGCTCCCGCCCACCAGCGGTCAGGCGACGGTGGCCGGCTTCGACCTGCGGCGCGAGCCGGGCAGGGTTCGGGAGCGGATCGGCTACGTGAGCCAGGAGGGAAGCAGCTTCGCGGACGTCACCGGACGGCGGGAGCTGGTCCTGCAGGGACGCCTCTACGGCATGGGCGCCGCCGAGGCGGCCAAGCGGGCCCAGGTGCTGATCGAGTCCCTGGAGCTCGTCGACTGCGCCGACCGCAAGACCAAGACCTACTCAGGCGGGCAGAAGCGGCGTCTCGACGTCGGCATCGGGCTGATGCACCTGCCCGACCTGCTGTTCCTCGACGAGCCCACCACCGGGCTCGACCCGCAGAGCCGGGCTCGCATGTGGGACGAGGTCCGCCGCCTGCGCGAGTCCGGCACCACCGTCTTCCTCACCACCCACTACCTGGAGGAGGCCGACGCGCTCTGCGACCGCATCGCCATCATCGACCACGGCCGCATCGTCGCCGAGGGAACGCCCGAGGAGCTGAAGCGCCAGGTCGCCGGCGACCTGGTGGTGGTCGGCGCTGACGGCGCCGCGGAGCGGACTGCGGGCATCTTGCGCAACCAGCCCTTTGTCCGCGAGCTGACAATCGAGGACTCAGCGGTTCGCCTCTACGTGGACAGAGGAGAGACCGCCATGCCCCAGATCCTCCGGCTTCTGGACGGCGCCGGGGTGAGCATGACCACGCTCTCGCTGCACCGGCCGAGCCTCGACGACGTGTTCTTCCGCCAGACCGGCCGGTCGCTGCGCGAGTCGGCGGACTGACCCGAAGGAGAGATGGCTTGTGAAGCTGCTGCACGACACCTGGCTGATGTTCGTCCGCTACCTGATGATCTTTCTGGGCAACCCGGCCTGGGTGATCATCGGGGTGGTCCAGCCGATCCTCTACCTGCTGCTCTTCGCCCCACTGCTCAAGTCGCTGGTGCACATCCCCGGCTTCCCGCCCGGCGGCGCCTACAACGTCTTCGTGCCCGGACTGCTGATCCAGCTCGGCCTCTTCGGGGCCAGCGGAGTCGGCTTCGGTTTGATCGCCGAGCTGCGCGCCGGGGTCATCGAGAGGTTCCGGGTGACCCCCTGCAGCCGGCTGGCCCTGCTCCTGGGCCGGGCCGCCCGTGACATCCTCACGCTGCTGATCCAGTCGTTGATCCTGCTCGGGCTGGCGATTCCCTTCGGGCTCCAGCCCACAGTCGCCGGGGTGCTGGTCATGCTCGGCCTGGTGGCCCTGATCGGGCTGGGGATGGCATCGCTCGCGTACGCCGCAGCGCTGGCCCTCAAGGATGAGGAGACTCGTACGCGCCGCTGGTGTTCACGCTCTCGCTGCCGCTGCTGCTGCTGAGCGGGGTCCTGCTCCCCCTGCAGCTGGCGCCCGCGTGGCTGCAGCATGTGGCCCAGGCCAACCCGCTCTCCTATGCGGTCACCGCCGCCCGCGACGTCTTCAACGGCAGCGGGGGCTCGCCCGACGTTGCCAAGGGCCTGGCGATCATGGCGGCGCTGGCGGTGGTCGGCGTCGCCATCGGAGCCAGGAGGTTTGCCCGCGCCATCGCCTAGCCAGAGGGTCCGGCTGCGACCGGGGAGCCGGGCGCTGCCCTAGCGAGCGATCCGGACGGCACCGCCGCCGGCCACCCGCTCGACCTCGGCGAGGGTGGCCATCGAGGTGTCGCCGGGAGTGGTCATGGCCAGCGCTCCGTGGGCGGCGCCGAGCTCCACCGCCCGCTGCGGGTCCTCACCGCGGAGCAGGCCGTAGAAGAGCCCGGCGGCGAAGCTGTCCCCGCCGCCCACGCGGTCGTAGATCTCGAGCTCGGGCCGGAGGACGGATCGGTAGGAGCGCCCCTCAATCCGGCAGATCGCGCTCCAGTCGTTGCGGGTAGCAGTCACCGCCCGGCGCAGGGTGACCGCGGACACCTTGACGCCGGGAAAGGAGGCGGTGACCCGCGCGAGAAGCCGCTCGTAGGCGCCCGCGTCGATGAGCGAGTAGTCGCCATCGCCGCCCTCTAGCGCCACACCCAGGGCGGCGACGTAGTCCTCCTCGTTGCCGAGCACCACGTCAGCAAGCCCCACCAGCTCGGCGTTCACCTCGCGGGCCCGGGCGGGGCCCCCCGCCGAGCGCCACAGCGACTTCTCGGTAGTTCAGGTCGTAGGAGGTGACGGTGCCGGCGCGGCGGGCAGCCTGCATCGCCTCCAGGGCCACCAGCGCGGTGGTCTCGGAGAGGGCGGCGAAGATCCCCCCGGTGTGGAACCAGCGGGCGCCCTCGCGCTCGAAGAGGGCGGTCCAATCGACCTCGCCGGGGCGGAGCTGGGCAGCGGCGCTGTGGCCGCGGTCAGAGCAGCCGACCGCGGCGCGCACCCCGAACCCCCGCTCGGTGAAGTTGAGGCCGTTGCGGGCGGTGCGGCCGATCCCGTCGAAGGCCACCCAGCGGAGATGCGACTGGTCGACCCCACCCTGGTAGATCAGGTCCTGGATCAGCCGCCCCACCGGGTTGTCGACGAGGGCGGTGACCACTGACGTCTCCAGGCCAAAGCAGCGGTGCAGCCCCCGGGCCACGTTGTACTCACCGCCCCCCTCCCACACCTGGAACGAACGGGTGGTCGAGATCCGGGAATCCCCGGGGTCGAGGCGGAGCATCACCTCGCCGAGGCTGACCAGGGCCCAGCGGCACTCGGGCGCCGGCCGCAGCGCCAGCGGTCCGGTCACGAGGGCGCCCCGGAGGCGGCCTGCAGCGGTCTGAGCCGCCGGACCAGAGCCACGGCCTCCGCCACCCGGCGCGCCACCTCGGCGAAGTCACCGGCGACCAGCAGGTCGCGCGGAGCCATCCAGCTGCCCCCCACAGCAATGACCTGGGGAAGCTCGAGGTAACCCTCCAGGTTGTGGGGAGTGATCCCGCCGCTGGGCACGAAGCGAAATCCGGGGAAGGGCGCCGACAGCGCCCGGATGTAGGCCGGGCCGCCGGCCGCCTCGGCGGGAAAGAGCTTGGCGACAACGAGCCCGCTCGCCAGGGCCAGCTGCAGCTCGGATGGGGTGAGGATCCCCGGGAGCACGGCGACCGAGCGCTCCCGGCAGCGTTCGACGACGGCGCGATCGAAACCAGGCGACACCACAAACCGAGCCCCCAACCCCACCGCCGCATCCACCTGGGCCACGGTCAGCACGGTGCCGGCGCCGACCAGCATGTCGGGACGCCGCCCCACCATCGCCTCGATGGCCGCCGCCGCTGCCGGGGTCCGGAAGGTGATCTCGGCGCAGGGCAGCCCGCCGGCGGCGAGCGCATCCGCGAGCGGGGCAGCCACGCCTGGGTCGGGGATCTCGAGCACGGGCACCAGGGTCAGGCGGGCGAGCTGGTCGAGGACGGGCAGGTTCATCCGCTCACCAGTCGTGCATGGTGCCGTCGGCGAGCCGTTGACCGGGCAGGTAGGCGGGCTGGTACGGGTACCGCGCGGCCAGCTGCTCGTCGATCGAAACTCCGAGGCCCGGGCTCCTCGCCGGGATGCAGGTAGCCGTCGCGGAAGCGGTACGCGTGCGGGAACACCTCGTCTCACGATCGGCTCGTGGCGCATGTATTCCTGGATGCCGAAGTTGGGGATGGCGAGGTCGAGGTGCACGGCGGCGGCCATGGTGACCGGCGACAGGTCGGTCGCGCCGTGCGAGCCGGATTCACCTGGTAGATCTCGGCGAAGGCCGACGATGCGCCGCAGGTGGGTGATGCCGCCGGCGTGGACGACCGCGGTGCGGATGTAGTCGATGAGACTGCTCGCGGATCAGCTGCTCGCAGTCCCAGATCGAGTTGAAGACCTCGCCGATCGCCAGCGGCGTGGTGCGTGTGCTGGCGGATCAGCCGGAAGCCCTCCTGGTTCTCCGCCGGGGTGACGCGTCCTCCAGCCAGAACAGGTCCGTACGGCTCGAGGTTCTTGCCCAGCCGCGCCGCCTCGATCGGGGTCATCCGGTGGTGGCCGTCGTGCAGGAGGTGGCAGTGGCGTAGCCGAAGCGCTCGCGGACCTGCGGCGAGGACAGCCGGGATGGGCGCAGGTAGCGCGCGGTGTCCCAGAGCTCCTCGGTCGGGCAGGCGCCGCGGCCGCCGGCTCGTAGTAGAGGTCACGGCTGACCCCGTAGGTGTCCGAGGCCGGGCACGCCGCCCTGGACGCGCACCGCCTGGTAGCCCAGGGCGAGATAGCGGCCCACCTGAGTCGATCAGCTCGGGGACGTCGTCACCGTTGGCATGCCCGTAGACCATGACACCGTGGCGGCTACGCCCGCCGAGCAGCTGGTAGACCGGCAGGCCGGCGCTCTTGCCCAGGATGTCCCACAGCGCCATGTCGACGGCAGCGATGGCGGCCATCGTCACCGGCCCGCGCCGCCAGTAGGCGCCACGATAAAGGTACTGCCAGGTGTCCTCGATTTGGGCGGCGTCGCGACCGATCAGCAGCGGGATCACGTGCTCGCCCAGGTAGCTGCACGGCGAGCTCGCGGCCGTTGAGCGTCGCGTCGCCGAGACCGGTGATCCCCGCCGGTGGTGATCTTGAGCGTGACGAAGTTGCGTCCCGGAGAGGTAACGATCGTGTACGCGCGCTCGATGGGCTCGGCGGGTGCCTCAGCGTCGGGCATCGACACCCGCGTAGCTGTCGACCGGGCCGACGAATGGAAGCCAGCCGCCGTCCACGACCAGGCAGTGACCGGTCACGAAGCGGGCCGCTTCCGAGAGCAGGAAGAGGGTGGGCCCCACCATGTCGCCGGGTTCGGCCCTTCGGCCCAATGGGGTTCTCGCCTCCAGGGCCCGGACGTCCAGCATCCCCCGGGCGATCAGCGACTCCTGGATCGGGGTGCGGACGAATCCGGGAACCAGCGCGTTGACCCGCACCCCGCGGTGGCCCCACTCGGCGGCGAGGGTCAGGGTCATCTCCACCACGCCGGCCTTGGAGACCGTAGGCGAGCCGGCCGGGAAGGCGGCCGAAACCGCTCAGCGAGGCGACCTGCACGATCGACCCGGCGCCCGCGTCGAGCATCACCCGGGCCACCTCCCGGGTCACCCGGAAGGCGCCCACCAGGTTGACCCGGAGCACCCGCTCGAACTCCTCCTCATCGAGCTCGGTGCTCGCCCCGATGGAGTGGACGCCGGCGGCGTTGACCAGCCCGTCGATACCTCCCAGGCTGCCGACCACGGTGCGCACCAGCGAGCCGACACCCTCCGCGTCGGTCACGTCGGCGGGCGCGGCGATGATCTCGCCCGGACCGGCGGCGCCGGCCACCACCTCCTCGAGGAGCTGTCCGCGGCGGCCGGCCACCACCACTCGCGCCCCGGCGGCGCAGGCGCCCTCGGCGATCGACCGGCCGATGCCGCTGCCCCCACCGGTCACGAGCAGGCGATAGCCGTGGAGATCGATCACTTCTGCTCGACCAGGGCCGGGGCGGAGATGATCGCCCCGTCGGCTTCAGCGCCGCCGGAGGCTGCTTTCGGCGAGGGCGGGCGGCGTCCAGCCCGTGTCGGCGGAATTCACGTTGGTGCCGGGCGGGACGATCTCGTCGATCCGGTCGAGAGTGGCCGCGTCGAGGCGGATCGTCGGCGCGCCGAGCTGGCTCTCGAGCTGCTCCATCGTGCGCGGCCCGATGATCGCCGCGGTGACCGCGGATGCTGAGCACGAAGGCCAGCGCGAGGTGGACCAGGGTCAGGCCCGCCTCGTCGGCCAGCGCGCCGAGCCGGTCGGCCGCTCGAGCTTCTCCTTGTTGCGCGGGCAGGGACAGGTCGTAGCGATCGGGGCACCGCTGAGCGCGCGGCTGGAGGGAACGTCCTGCCCCCGCGGAAGCGACCGGAGAGCCAACCGCCGGCCAGCGGGCTCCACGAGATCACGCCCATGCGGTAGCGCTGCACGACCGGCAGCACGTCCGCCTCGACGCCCGCGCACAGGATCGAGTAGGGCGGCTGCTCGCTCATGAAACGCTCGCGGCCGTCGCCGCTCGGCGACCCACTGGGCCTCGACGATCTGCGATCGGCGGGAAGGTCGAGCTGCCCGAAGTAGCGGATCTTGCCGGCGCGGACCAGGTCGGTGAGCGCGCCCGAGGGTCTGGTCGACGTCGGTCGACGGGTCGGGCCGGTGGATCTGGTAGAGGTCGATGTAGTCGGTCCCGAGCCGGCGCAGGCTGTTCTCGCACTCGGCGATGATCCAGCGCCGCGAGTTCCCCTGCTGGTTCGGGTCCTCCCCCATCGTGACCGTGCACCTTGGTCGCGAGCACGACCTTCGAGCGGTCGCCGGAGGCGAGGGCCTTCCCGACGATCTCTTCCGACTCCCCGGCGGAGTAGACGTCCGCGGTGTCGACGAAGTTGATGCCGGCGTCGAGGGCACGGTGGATGATCCGGACCGACTCGTCGTGGTCGGGGTTCCCCCACGCGCCGAGCATCATCGCGCCGAAGCAGAGCGCGCTGACCTTGATGCCGGTGCCGCCGGGGTTCCGCTTCTCCACGGCGCCACGATACCCTGCGTTGCACCGAGGCCCGCACCGGGCCGACGGGCTGTGAGAAGGCGTCCTCTCCGGTGATCGCCTTGCCCCAGGGTGAGGGTGTGCACCTCCTCGGTGCCACCTGGTAGGTGAGCACCGCTTCCAGGTTGGCCATGTGCCGGGCCACCGGGTACTCCAGGGTGATGCCGTTGCCACCCAGGATGGTCCGGGCCTGGCGGGCGATACCAGGGCGATGCGGGTGTTGGCCCGCTTGGCGAGTGAAACCTGGACGGGCTGGCGCCGCCCGGCGTCCTTCAGGACGCCGAGGCGGTGGCCACCAGCCGCCCCTGGACCAGTTGGGTCGCCGTCTCCGCCAGCTTGGCCTGGGTGAGCTGGAAGCCGGCGATGGGCCGGCCGAAGGCGTGGCGGCTCCGGCTGTAGCTCGACCGCGGCCTCGATCGCAGGTCCTGGCGGCGCCGAGCACGCCCCAGCCGATGCCGTAGCCGGGCCTCGTCCAGGCCGGCCAGCCGGCCACGCAGCCCCTTGCGCCGGGGCAGGGCATCGACCGATCAGGCAGCCTCACCTCATCGAGCACCAGCTCGGAGGTGACCGATGCGCGCAGCGAGAGCTTGCCCTCGACGTCACGGGCGGTGACGCCGGGGTGCCACGCTCCACGACGAAGCCGCGGATGCCGTCGTCGGTCTGGGACCAGACCACCGCGAGGTCCACGATGGAGCCGTTGGTGATCCACATCTTGGTCCCCGACGGACCCAGTCGCCGCCGGCATGCCGGCCCGGGTGCGCGTCGCCCCCGGGGTCGCTGCCGGCATCCGGCTCGGTGAGGCCGAAGCGACCCAGGCGCGCCCGGCCGCCATCTCGGGAAGCCAGCGCTCGCGCTGCTAGTAGCTGCCGAAGCGGTGGGATCGGAAACATGGCGGACGAGCCCTGCACCGAGACGAAGGAGCGCAGCCCGCTGTCGCCGGCCTCCAGCTCCTCGCAGGCGACCCGTCGCAACCGCTGTGGCGCCGGCGCAGCCGTGTCCCCGGAGGTGCATCCCAGCACGCCAGCCGGGCCAGCCCGGCACCAGCTCGCCGGAAGGGTCCCGGCTGAGTAGTGGCCGGCCACCAGCGGCAGGAAGCGCTGGCGGACAAAGTCCCGGACGGTCCGCTGCACCAGCCGCTCCTCGTCGCCGAGCAGGTCGTCGACGGCGAAAAGATCACTGGGATCGAGACGCGGCGGGGCCTGGGGCCGGGCGGCGGTGGTCGCCATCGGCCCCATTGTGGCGCGGGTGCGCAACTCAGTGGCCGCTGGCGAGCTGGACCGCCTTCACCAGAAGGAGCAGAACGGCCACGAGCAGGTAGCCGCGCATCGACCAGAGCGCGACCGATCGACCGCGTGACGGCCTGGGTCGGGAGAGCAGAGCGGTCGGAGGCATCCGCCAGTTCTCCCGGTCCGACCGGTCGATGGGCGCCGTCACCTCGCCACCGCCCCGGGTGAGCACCCCGATCACCACCAGCGCGGCGAGCAGCACCCCGCTCAGCACCACGAACAGGAAGGCCACGTTGATGTCCGGGAAGATGGTGGAGATCACCAGGATCAGGGAGAGCTCGACCAGGAGGGCGAGGATGACGGTGGCAAGGACGTTGAGCCAGGGTCGATTGACCCACGGTCCGAGCACCGCCCGGTCGTTGCAGAGCAGGAGCAGGAACAGGCTGGCGCCGGGAAGCAGCGTGCCGGCCAGGGCCTGGACGGCGGTGGTGATCAGCCCGAGCGGCGCCTGGGGGATGAGCACGATCGCAGCGGCCAGGGCCACGCAGCCGGCGAAGGTGGCGTAGAAGGGCTTGGCGTCGCGCCAGGAGCGGTGCAGCGAGTGGCGGATGCCGAAGACGTCACCGAACGCGTACGACGTGGCCAGGGTCACGGCGCTGGCGCCGATGATCGACGCGTCGATGAGGACGATGGCGAAGATGTCCCCCACCGCCCGGCCGATGTGTTCGGGTCAGACCCTGGGCGACGTGCTCGGCATCGACGAAGTGGCCGAACAGGGGTGTCCCCTGGAAGGCGGCGGCGGGGGCGATCATCAACACGGCGGCGCCGATCACCACCACGACGGCGCCGATCACGGTGTCGGTGCGCTCGTAGTTGATCCAGCGGGGGGTGATCCGCTTGTCCACCACGTTCGACTGTTGGAAGAAGAGCTGCCACGGAGCCACCGTGGTGCCGACGATGGCGATGATCAGCAGCGCCGCATTGGAGGTCAGCCCTCCCTGATTCCGGGCACGAACATGTCGTGGGTGATCGACCCGGCGCTGGTATGGGCGATCACCACCAGCGGGATCACCAGGGCGTTGGCGGCGATGAAGAAGAACATGAAGCGCTCCCAGGTCTCGAACCTGCCGGTGACGGTGATGGCCACCAGCAGGATCGCGCCGAGGGGCACGGCGATGTCGGGGCTTATCCCGAAGTAGCTGGCCCCCAGGGAGATGCCGATGAACTCGGTGACGATGGTCAGGAAGTTGAGGACAAAGAGGTCACCAACCGAGAAGGCGCCCCAGAACTTGCCGAACCGCTCGAAGATGAGCCGCCCGTGTCCGACCCCGGTGACCGCGCCGAGGCGGACCACCATCTCCTGGTTGACGATCAGCACCGGGATGAGCAGCACCAGCACCCAGAGCAGGCTGGTGCCATAGTTCTGGCCGGCCTGGGCATAGGTCGAGACACCCCCGGCGTCGTTGTCGCCGACCATCACGATCAGGCCCGGGCCCATGATCACGGCCAGGGCGAGGAGCCGCTGCCGCCAGGTCCGGCGACCGCCCGCGCTCGTGCTCGGGGATGGTCCCGAAGGCGCCCCGGATGTCGCCCTGGTGCGCGTCGTCGAGGACCGCGCTGCTCCGCGCAGGCGCCGGGCTCTGGAGCCTCTCCTCGACCAAGCCGTACCTCCCGCTGCCGCACCGGCAGCATGACTGGGCGGGCTCGCCCGCTAGGAGGTCACCGCCCGATCAGACCCGGTCGCACACCTCGTCGCGGACGTGCCCTGACGCGCCGGGCGGGCTCGACGTCGATGACGCCGTAGACGACCCGGCCCGCTGACTACTGCCGTCTTCCATGGGCACCTCTGGCTGTTGACTGCCGCCGAAGTCTAACAGCGCGACCTGGCGGGGAGCCTGGACGGGCCGGTGGACCTTCTCAGGGAGTGCCTCGCGGCTCTGACCGCCGCGCCCATGCCGGACTAGGGTTGGGTGGAGACCATCGGAGCCGGAGGTGCCATTCCATGAGCCTGCCGCGCCGGAGCTGGGCTGAGCCGTTCCGGATCAAGATGGTCGAGCCGATCCGCAAGACGACCCGCGAGCAGCGCGACGCGGCGATGAGGGACGCTGGCTACAACACGTTCCTGCTCCGCTCGGAGGACGTCTACATCGACCTCCTGACCGATTCCGGGACCAGCGCGATGAGCGACTGGCAGTGGGCGGGGATCATGCTCGGGGACGAGGCCTACGCGGTGAAGAACTTCTACCACCTCGAGGACGCCGTCCGCCGCGACTACGGGTACCGGCACCTGATCCCGACCCACCAGGGCCGCGGCGCCGAGCACATCCTGAGCCAGATCATGATCCGGCCGGGCGACATCGTGCCGGGCAACATGTACTTCACGACGACGCGCTACCACCAGGAGCACGCGGGGGCGAGGTTCGTAGACGTCATCATCGACGAGGCGCACGACCCGGCCAGCACCCATCCCTTCAAGGGCGACATCGACCTCGCCAAGCTCGAGCGCGGTGCTCGAGACGCGGCGCGGAGCGCGTGCCCTACGTGTGCCTCGCCGCAACGGTCAACATGGCGGGCGGGCAGCCGATCAGCATGGCAAACGTCCGCGCGGTGCGCGAGCTGTGCTCGCGCCACGGGGTCCCGATCATGATGGACGCGACGCGCGCGGTCGAGAACGCGTGGTTCATCAAGTCCCGGGAGCCCGGCCTTCGGCCGGACCTGCGCGGAGATCCTGCGCGAGTTCTGCTCGTACACGGACGGCTGCACGATGAGCGGCAAGAAGGACGCGCTCGTGAACATCGGCGGCTGGCTGTCGCTCAACGACGACGCGGCTCGCGAGAAGGCGCGCAACCTGGTCGTCGTCTACGAGGGCCTCCACACGTACGGCGGCATGTCGGGCCGCGACATGGAGGCAATGGCGCGCGGCATCGAGGAGTCGGTGGAGGACGAGCACATGCGCGCCCGCGTGGGGCAGGTGGAGTACCTCGGCGAGCTGCTGTCAGTCGCTACGGTGTCCCGATCGTGCTGCCGATAGGCGGGCACGCCGTCTATCTCGACGCGCGCCGCTTCTATCCCGACATGGCGCAGGACAACTTCCCGGCCCAGACGCTCGCGGCGGAGCTCTACGTCGACGCGGGCGTCCGCACCATGGAGCGCGGGATCGTCTCGGCGGGCCGCGACACGGCGACCGGCCGGCACCACTACCCGAGGCTCGAGCTGGTGAGGCTCACCATCCCGCGCCGCGTCTACACGCAGGCGCACATGGACGTGGTCGCGGAGTCGGTGGCTCGGTGTTCACCGAGCGCGACAGATCGGCGGCCTCCGCATCGCGTACGAGCCCGAGCACCTGCGCTTCTTCCAGGCGCGCTTCGAGCCGATCAGCGAGGCTGGGCTGAGCCACGATCCCAGCTCGCCGTGGACCGCGGTCATCGCGCACGCGCCGTCGGATCTCCCTGAGCCCTGTATCCTGGCGCTCCTGAACCGGCTTCGCATCGCCGTCGTCGGCGGGGGTATGGCGGGGGTCTCGATCGCCTACGAGCTCGCCGCCGAGGCTATCGTGGTGCTGCTCGAGCGGGAGGCGCAACTCGCCCACCACACCACCGGCCGCTCTGCTGCAATGTACCTGCAGAGCTACGGCAATCCACTGGTACGCACTCTCACAGTCGCCAGTGAGCCAGGCTTCGAGGTGCTCGAGCGGTCACTCGCGACGCCCCGGCTGCTCACCCCACAGGCGCAGCTCTGGATCGCCGACCAGGAGGCACGCCCTCGGCTCGAAGCGCTGCTGGCGACCGGCGGGCCGCTCCGGTCACTGACCGCTTCGGAGTGCTGTGCGCTCTGCCCGGCCCTGCGACCGGAGCGCCTGGTGGGCGGCGCCCTGGACACAAGCGCCTGCGAGATCGACGTCATGGCGCTGCATGACGCCTACGCCCGCGGTCTGGTGGTGAGGGGCGGCGAGATCCGGGCTGCCACCCCGGTCACCTCCCTGCAGCGGACCGGCAGCGGCTGGGTGGTGGGGACTCCGACCGAGCGACTCGGGGCCGACCTGGTCGTCAACGCCTCGGGGGCCTGGGTGGATCTGGTCGCGGAGCTGGCAGGGGTCGAGCCGGTGGGCATCCGACCGCTCCGGCGCACCATCTTCACCAGCCCGGTCAGCTGGCCGGAGCCCATCCACGGCTGGCCGTTCGTCGCCGACCTCGGCGAGCGCTTCTACTTCAGAGCTGAGCACGACCAGGTGCTGGTCTCGCCTGCCGACGAGGCGCCCGACATTCCCCGCGACGTCACTCCCGAGGAGCTCGACATCGCACGCACCATGGAGGTGGTCAATCAGCACACGACCCTCGGGCTGCGCAGCGTCCGCCGTGCCTGGGCAGGCCTGCGCTGCTTCGTTGCGGACCGCTCGCCGGTGGTCGGCCAAAGGCAGGGCGAGCCGGGCTTCTTCTGGTTCGCTGGCCAGGGAGGTTATGGCATCCAGATGGCCCCGGCGCTGGCCCGCGCCGGTGCGGGGCTCCTGCTCCACGACCGTCTGCCCGCAGACCTGGAGCCGCGGATCGACGCCGCCGAGCTCGCCCCGGAGCGCATCGACGCCCGCCAACAGCCCTGGGGGTGAACGCCCTCAGTCCGGGTCGGCCTCCCCCCGCCGCCGCCAGGAGTCGGGCAGCATCGCCTCCAGCACGTCGTCGACGGACACGATGCCGATGAGCCGTCGACCGTCGTCGACCACGGGTGCGACCACCAGGTTGAAGTCGGTCATCAGCCGGGCCACGTCAGGCAGATCGTCGCCCACCTCCAGGGCGGTGTCCCCCCGCTGCACCAGCTTGGTGACGGCGCCGTTGCCGCGAGCCTGGAGAAGGCTGACCAGGGGCACCGCCCCGACCAGGCGGCCGCTGGCATCGACCACGAAGATGTCGGCGAGGAGCGGGGGTGAGAGGCTGGCGGAGCGAACCGCACGGAGTGCTTCGGTCACCGTCGAGGATGCCGGCACCGACAGGAAATCGGGGCTCATCAGGCCGCCTGCGCTCTCCGGGCTGTAGCTGAGCAGCGCTCGCACCTTGGCCTGCGTGGCGGCGGGGAGGAGGGCGAGGATGGGAGCCCGCCGCTCCTGCTCCAGCTCGGTGATCAGGTCAGCGGCGTCGTCGGGGGCCATGCCAGCGAGCACCTGGGCGGCCTCGGCGTCGGAGCGAGAGCGCAGGAACTCGACCTGGTGCTCGGTGTTCAACTCCTCGAAGACGTCGGCCTCCAGCTCGGGGTCGGCGTGGACGGCCGAGATGATCTCCTCGCCCTCGTCATGAGAGGCGCTCTCCACGATGTCGGCGATCTCGGCGGGGTGGAGCCGGCGGAGCCGGCGGATCGGCATCAGCAGCCGGGAGGTCGGCACATGGCGGACGAATGGCTCCACGTTGGACCAGTCAACGACGGCGTGGCCGTTGCCGCGAGCGGAGTGCGGGCGCAGCGGTAGGAGCCGCCTCAGGGTGGTCCGGCGGCTGGGGTCGACGCCGATTACCCGCCAGCTGCCCCGGGACATGCCGAGCAGGATGTCGGCGGCCGCGATCAGTCTGCCGGTGTCCACGCTGATCATGCGCCGCCCGAGAACGTCGCGGCGGAGCAGGACCTCACCCTGGCGGCGCTCGAAGCGAAGCAGGCTGAGGGTCTCTCCGGTCAGCTGAACCAGTCCTGCCCTCATCTCGCCGATCCGGTCTCGGGGGATGAAGAGCTCCCGCCCAGCCAGCCGTCCGATCAGACCGGTGACCAGCGGGTGGTCGCCGGCGCCGAGGCGCACGATCACATCGTCAACCGTGCCCAGGGTCTCCCCGGAGCGGCCGACAACGCGACTGCGGAGCAGGTCGGTGAGCCAGAGACGCAGGGGCGACGCCGCGCCACCCGAATCGGGCTGCTGGTCGGTCCCGGGAGCCCTGGAGGCGGGTGGGCTCTCCCCCGCCGACTCGTCTGAGCTGACCATCTGTCGGCTACAGTCTGCCACGTCGGAGGCGGCCGGGCACCGGGCGGTCGAGACCGGCTGCGCATGCCGCGAGGCGCCTTCCGCGACTGATCTCTGTGTGCTTTGCGGTGTCCAAGGTGTTTAGCCGTATACCCTCACAGGGAGATCGCCAGAGAACGCCAGGAGGCGCAGCAATGACAGCCTGGCCTCGGTCGGTAGTGCGACGCGGCGGGGTGCTCCTCTGCCTGGCGGGGCTCACCGCCTCGTGCGGGCTGACCAGCGCGGGCTCCCCCGGGAGCGCGGCACCGGGCGCCGTCGCCGCCCTGCCCGAGAGCGCCACGCCGTCCCCTTCCGCGGCTTCGGGGGCGACACCGACCCCCACCCCCACCCTGTGCACAAATCTCCAGGTGATCTCGTCGTGGAGCCTGACCCAGCGTGCCGCCCAGCTGGTAGTGGTGCCGATCGACGAGACTGGGGTGGCCGGCTCCACCCCCTCTGTGGAGGCGGGAGCGGGCGGGGTCATCCTCTTCGGCGATGCGGCGCCCGCGACCCTTGGCGAGAGCCTGCGCTCGCTGGAGGGGCTGGCACCCGCGGGGATCCGGCCGCTGGTCATGACCGACGAGGAGGGAGGCGGCGTGCAGCGGATGGCCAACCTGGTGGGGGGGCTCCCCTGGCCGGCCACCGATGCCGCCACCATGAGTCCGGGCACCCTCAGGTCGCTGGCAGCCCAGGTGGCCAGGCAGATGGCCGCTGCCGGCGTGACCATGGACCTGGCTCCGGTGCTGGACCTGGCCTCGGGGCCCGGGCCCGACGCCCAGCACACCGACGGACCGCGCTCCTTTGGCCTGGATCCGAAGACCGCAGCCGACTATGGGGTGGCCTTCGCTCAGGGGCTGGGGGACGGCGGGGTGATACCTGTCGTCAAGCATTTCCCGGGCGAAGGGGCGACGAGCGCCAACACCGACTACGGTCCGGCGAGCACCCCTCCCCTCTCCCAGCTGGAGGGCAATGACCTGCTGCCCTTCGAGGCGGCGATCCGAGCCGGCCTGCCGGCGGTGATGGTGGGCGACGCCAGCGTGCCCGGCCTCACCGCCATGCCCGCCAGCCTCTCGGGAACGGTGATCAGCCGGCTGCTGCGCGATCGGCTCGGGTTCGACGGGCTCGTGCTCACCGACTCGCTCTCGGCCAAGGGCATCGCCGATCTGGGGATCAGCGTTCCTCAGGCGGCCGTGGAGGCGGTGGTCGCCGGGGCGGACATGGTTCTCTTCAACTCCGACACCCCCAACAGGACCTTTGAGCAGGTGGTGCAGGCGCTGGTGGCGGCGGTCTCCACAGGTCGGATATCGCCGGGGACGCTGGACTCAGCGGTGGACCAGGTGCTCGCGGTGAAGAAGGTCAACCTCTGCTCATCTGGATCATGAATCGGTCATGAACCCCGCCCCGCGGTTACGGCTCCCCGCCTGAGGGCGGCGGGAGCCACTCGGCCGGGCCGTACCGACACAGGAATCCGGCCCGATGCGGGGACAGTGGCTATCGCGCAGGGCCCGGAAGACGGATATTTCGTCACGAAATGTTCGTCACGAAATGCCACCGGGCCGGCTTCGCCCTCTGGCGAAGGCCGAGTTCAGCAGGAGCGGGGTTACCCGCCCGATTAAATCGGTCCAGGATCCGTAGCCCGTGGATGATCAAATGGCCCCGGATCCATGGTTTGTGGACTTGCCCCCCTCCCGCGCAAGGACCAACCAGCCATGCGGATCGTCCAGGATCATGTGGGGCAAGCAGAAAGATACGTCATATATTTCGTCACGAAATGTTCGTGACGAAATATATGGCGGCTTCATGCAGCGTTTGGGGTGCCTCGCGCTCCCACCGATGAGATAACCAGCCCCTCCTCGAATTCGTGAACGTTGCGTTGTCGCGTGCTGCGAGAGGCGCTGGATAGTTCGTGACGAAATGTTCGTGACGAAATACGGCAATTGGGCGCAGGCACGCGAAGTGGTGCCCCTCAGAGAGCCGGGTTCGGCGCCCCGCTGGTGACCGGCCCGGGCTCCGGGGATCCGGTGAGGGAGCGCGGCCAGATCACTCCCATGCTCGCCCCGCCGGCTGGAGAGTTGCCCACCACCCAGCGGCCGGCGGTGGCGCGGACCACTGAGTTGGCGATTGCCAGACCGAGGCCGGCGCCGCTGGCGCGGTCGGTGGCTCGATGGAAGCGGTCGAATATGCGCGGTCGCTCCTCCGCCGGGATGCCGGGACCGTTGTCGTCGACGCTGAGGCGGATCCGGTTGCCCTCGGCCCACACCGACACGTCGACGGCACCGCCCTCGGGCACGTACTTGCAAGCGTTGTCGAGCAGAACTCCGAGCAGCCGGTCGAGCCACTCCGGAGGGGCGTGGATGATCAGCGGCACCGGAGCGGTCCGCACCGTGAGCCGCACGTGCTTGGCCTCGGCGATGGCGGTGAACCGGTCGGCGGCCTGGTGGGCCAGGATCGCCACGTCGACATGCTCCGCCTGCACCTGGTTGCGGGTGCTGTCGAATCGAGCGAGCCAGAGCAGGTCCTCGACCAGGTGGCGGATGCGGCTGGTCTCTCCCTGAATCCGCTGGAAGGCAGCGCGATACCAGTCCGGATCGCGGGGCTCGGTGAGCGCCAGTGAGGTCTGGGCCTCGATCACCGACAGCGGGGTGCGCAGCTCGTGCGAGGCGTCGGCGGTGAACTCCAGCTGCCGGATCCTGGCCAGCTCGATGGGCGCCGCCACCCGGCGGCCGATGGTCAGCGCACCGAGGAAGACGGCGATGAGCAGGATGGGGCCGATGATGGATTCGGCGAGGATGATGTTCGATTCGGCGCTGCTGACGCTGGATAGCGACTCCGCGACCACGATTCGGGCGACGTTGAAGCGCACAAACCCGCCCTGACCGGTGCTAGGGTCGAAGACCCTTGCCGAACTCCACCAAGGGCTGACCGGGAACGCTGGCACCCACCGCGCGGTAGTCATCCCCATTCAGCGAGATGGTCTGCGCCGCGCTGATCCCGGCGTCGGAGCCGGGCAGTGTGGGGATCGCCGTCCCCTGGGTGATCTCCGGGCTCATCGACACGTAGCTGTACTGCTGGCCGCTCGTGTCCATGAGCCAGACGAACTGAGTTCCGCCTGGTCGCGGAGGGGAGGCGATCCATCGATGCCGGGGACGTAGCCGAGAGTCGAATCGAGGGTGGATGTCAGCTGCGTGTCCACCCCGGAGGTCAGGCGCGATGTGACGATCGTCGCCACGGTCACTGAGATCACCAGGTAGACCGCCGCAACGATGGCGGTGCTGATCAGCGCCACCCGCATCGAGGCACCTCGAACCCGCTGCAGGGCGTCGCGGGCGGTCGTCGGAGAGCTGGGCAGCCAGCCCAGCGCGCGGCGGAGCCCCGACGGGGACCCGCTGTTCACCCCTCAACCTCCTCCAGACGGTATCCCGCGCCCCTGACGGTGACGATCCTGATCCCGGCGCTGGGCAGCTTGGCCCGCAGCCGGCTCAGCTGGACGTCGATGGCGTTGGAGCCCATGGCGTCGGTCTCGTCGCGCCAGCCGTGCTCGGCGATGGTCCTGCGGCTGGCCACCGCCGGGGAGCGCCGCATCAGCAGCTCCAGGATGTTGTACTCGGTGGTGGTCAGGTTGACCGGGCGGCCGTCGGCGGTGACCTCGCGGCGCAGCGGGTCGAGGGACAGCCGTCCCCGGGTGATCACCGGCGCGTCGACGCCCGGGGCGACGCTGCAGGGCCCGAACCCTGGCAAGGAGCTCGCCGAAGTCGAACGGCTTGACCAGGTAGTCGTCGGCCCCGGCATCGAGGCCCTCCACCCGGTCGCTTGGAGTGTCCCGGGCGGTGAGCATCAGGATCGCGGTGGGCCGCTCGTTGCGCCGGGTCCAGCGCACCACGTCGATGCCCGAGCCCCCGGCATCCGCCAGTCGACGACCGCGACGTCGTACTCGTAGAACTTGAGCTGGTCGATGGCGTCCTCGCCACGGCCGACGGCGTCCACCTGGTAGCCCTTCTCCTCCAGGCCCTGGACCAGGACGGCCCGAAGTCCGGGTCGTCCTCGGCGACGAGGACGTCGGCATCAACTCAGTCTCGCGCAACCGGCCGTCCGCGATGATCATCTGGGCTCATCAGGTCGTGGTGCCGCTGGGAGACGCGCCGGTTCCCCCGAAACCTCCAAAGCCGCCGAAGCCTCCGAAACCGCCGCCACCGCCCCCGGGGAACCCTCCGCTGCCGCCGGTGAAGCAACCCGAGGGTCCGGGGCTCGATGCTGATGCTCCGCGCGGCAACACTGCCGGAGGAGTCCTGGTCCCGGTGGCCAGCACGCAGACGCCGTTGCTCAGGTCCGAGGTGCTGCCGGGGGCACTCATGTCGACCTTCACCGTGGTCGGCACCGTCACCGTCTGGCTGCCGGCAGTGCCCTGCACCGTCACCGAGGTCCCGGCCACAGCGGTCACCACGCCGCGCACCGCCGCGAGGTCGGCGGGGATTCCGGAGGGGGTGGCCCGGGGGCTGAAGCTGAAGCTCGGACGTCCGCTCGGGAAGGCACCGGGGCTGCCCCCGAAGGGCCGGGTCGCGCAGCTCCCGTTGACGGACGGGGCCACGGTGACACTGGCCACGGTGACCACCCCGGTCGCATCCTTGGTCCCGGTGCCGGTGACGCAGCTTCCCACCGTGATGTCCTCGTAGCTGCCGGTGCTGGTCTGGGTGATCGGCGTGGAGCTGGTGAAGGTCACGCTCTCATCCGTGCCGGAGGTACTGGCCAGGGTGAGGGTGGTGCCGCTCACCTGCACCACGGTGCCCTCGGCGAAGTTGCCGTTGCCCCAAATCCGCCCCCGCCGCTCGGCGTGGCTGTCGCCGAGGATCCCGCCGCGGCGGCGCTGCCGCAGGCGACCACGGCAAGCCCGAGAGCCGCGATTCCGGCGGCTCTCACCAGGGGTCCGGTCCGAAACCTGACCGTGTCGGTCAT
This sequence comes from uncultured bacterium, assembly GCA_963716555.1. Taxonomy (GTDB): domain Bacteria; phylum Chloroflexota; class Dormibacteria; order Aeolococcales; family Aeolococcaceae; genus JAJZNI01. The sequence goes on from CAVQTJ010000019.1 coordinate 120,608, forward strand.
GGAGTTCTCCTTGATGGGCTCATTCGGAGCGAAGAGCATCAATGGGGGCGAGCCGGGCGGCACGAGCCGCGGGATAGACCCCGAAGATCAGGCCAACCGCGGCCGAAACGGCCACGGCGATGACGATGGGCGTTGCGGTGATGTCGATGGCCACACCGCCGTTGGTGAGGCGGGGTACGAGCCACTCCACCAGGAAGGCGACCCCCACCCCCAGCGCCCCTCCGGCCACCGAGAGCGCGGTGGCCTCGACCAGGAACTGCAGCAGGATGTCCCGGCGGCGCGCCCCGACCGCCTTGCGCAGGCCGATCTCGCGGGTCCGCTCGGTCACCGACACCAGCATGATGTTCATGATGCCGATGCCGCCGACCAGCAGCGAGATGGCCGCGATGAGGCGAGCAGGATGGTGAGGGTCTGGGTCACCGAGGAGGCGGTGCTGGCCAGCTGTGACTGCGAGGCGATGGTGAAGTTCGCGTCGCCGTTGGTGATCCCATGGGTGTTCAAGAGCAGGTCGTTGGCCTCGTTGTAGGCGGAGCCGATGGTGTCGGCGCTGGTGGCGCTCAGCAGGTGCGCTGCACCGAGTGGGAGAACCGCCGGTCAGCTCGTCCTGGGCGGTGGTGATCGGCACCACGGCCAGGTCGTCGGAGTTGGTGAAGCTGGAGCTACCCACTGTGTTGAGGATGCCAATCACCTGGAACGAGTTGGAGCCGATGCTGACCGTGGCACCAACGCCCACCCCGAGCTCCTCCGCGGTGTCGGCACCGACCACCATCTGCTGGCCGTGCGTCTGGACCTCCCTCTCGGTGAAGAAGGACCCGGTGGCGACAGAGCGTGCATCGGTCGCCAGCCAGGCGGGGGTGCTGCCCTGGACGGTGGTGGTCCAGTTGGTCCCCGAGGTGCTCACCAGGGTCGCGCTGGTCTCGACAACCGGGGCCACCGCCGCAATGTCGGGGGCGTCGTATTTGTCCTCCAGGCCGGCGACGTCGTTCATGGTCAGCGTCTGCGCGGACCCGAAGCCACCCTCCACGCCACCGCTGCTGCTGCTCCCGCCGCTGATGGTCAGCAGGTTGGTGCCGAGCGCATTGATCCTGGCCTCGACCGACTCGGATGACGCCTGCCCGATCCCGACCACGGAGATGACGGCGGCGACACCGATGAGGATGCCGAGCGTGGTCAGGATGGAGCGCAGCCGGTGACTGAGGATGCCGCGCAGCCCGGTGGCGAAGGTGTGCAGGAGGCTCACGCCGCCACCGCCTGCTGGAGCCGGCCGTCTGCCATCGTGCAGTAGCGCTTGGCCACCCCGGCGACGTTGGGGTCGTGGGTGATGAGGACGATGGTGCGGCCCTGGTCGTTGAGCTGGCGGAGCAGGCCGAGCACGTCCTTGCTCGACGCGGAATCGAGGTTGCCGGTCGGCTCGTCGGCGAGGATCAGGTCAGGGTCGGTGACCAGCGCCCGGGCCATGGCCACCCGCTGCTGCTGGCCGCCGGAGAGCTGGGTGGGGCGGTGCTCGACACGATGGCCGAGGCCCACCAACTCCAGCGCCCTGAGGGCCAGCTCGCGCCGGTCGCGCGCCTTGCGATACAGCAGGGGCAGCTCGACGTTGCGCCAGGCGCTCATCTCGGGCAGGAGCTGGAACTGTTGGAAGACGAAGCCGATGCGGCGGTTGCGGATGTGGGCCAGCTGGGTCTCCCCCATGCGGCCGACATCATCACCGGCGAAGAGATAGCGGCCGCGGCTAGGAAAGTCGAGGCAGCCGAGGATGTGCATCAGCGTCGACTTGCCCGAACCCGAGGGGCCCATGACCGCCACGAAGTCGCCCTCGGTCACCGCGAGGTCGACGTCCACCAGCGCGTGCACGGTGGCGTCACCGCTTCCGTAGTCCTTGCTCACCGCATCCAGGCGGAGAACCTCGGCGGCCACGGCCGGTTCCTCAGCCTCCGCCGCCACCGCGACCGGCGAATCCGCCGCCACCGGTGAAGCCGCCGCCACCACCGAGGCCGGCGAAGCCCGACCGGCCGGTGGTGCCGGTGCTTGTGCTGGAGGGGATGGAGCTGCTCACCGTGGCGATCACCACCTGCTCACCGGTGGAGATCCCGGAGAGGATCTGGGTCACCTCGGCATCGGAGGCCCCCACGGTGACCGGCACAGTCTCGACCACGCCGTTGTCCATGACCCGAACGGAGGAAGAGCCGCCGGTGTTGCTCACCGCGCTGGTGGGCACGGTCAGCACTCCCACCGCCTGACTCACGGTCACGCTCACCGAGGCGGACATCCCCGACTTCAGCTCGTCGTGGGTGCCGCTGATGGTGACAGTGACAGGGAACGTGGCCACCCCGCCGCTGATCGTCGCCACCGGCGCGACCTCGGTGACCGACCCGGTGTAGGTCTGGGTGGTGCCGGCGGGGGTGACGTAGGCGGATTGTCCGAGGGCGATCTCGTCGACCTGAGCATCGCTGACGCTTCCGGTGACCTCGAAGTCACCGGGGGTGATCAGCACGACGGCATATGTGGCGGAGCTGGAACTCGAGCTGGAGCTGCTGGAACCCGTCGGGTTGCTCGAGCCGGTCACGGACTCACCGACCACGATGTTGACCTCGGCCACCTCGCCCGCCGACGGCGCGGTGATGGTGGCCCCAGTGACCGCGGTCTGGGCGGACTGGACGGTGACCTGGTCGCCCTCGACCGCCGCCTGGTCCTCCTCGATCTGAGCGGGCTGCTGCAGCTGCGCGGTGGTCAGCGCATTCTCGGTCGAGGTGACCTGGGCCTCGGCCTGGTCCTGGGCCTGGGTGGCGGAGATCTGGGTCGAACTCCAGATTGTCCTGGTCGTTCTGGAGGGTCGCGGTGGCTCCGCTGGGCCCGGAACAGCCGGTGGCGCTGCCGTTGGCTGCGCAACCGTCGGCGTTGTAGGCGTCCTGGGCGTCGGTCACCGCCGCCTCAGCCTGGGAGATCTTGAGCTTGTCGGAAGCCAGGGTGTTGTCCAGACTGACCTTGGCATTGCTGACCGAGGTCTCGTCGGTGCTGATGGAGGAGCCGGCCTGGTCCAGGGCGAGCTTCGCCTGGGCTGAGGCGAGATTGGCCTGGGCCTCGGCCAGCTGGGCGTTGAGCAGGGTGGGGTCGATGGTCGCGAGCGTGGCGCCCGTGGTCACCGACTGGCCGGGCTGCACATCCACCGCGGTCACCCTCCCCGAGCTGCCGAAGTCCAGGTTGCTCTCCTGGGTCGGGGTGAGGTTGCCGGACAGCGAGACACTCTGGATGACCGTCCCCAACTGTGCCGCCGCGGTCCGGTAGGTGACGGTGGCCCCCGACGCCACTCGTGTGTAGATGAAGCCCCCGGCGCCTCCCAGGACCACGACCACGGCGAGAGCAAGCAGGATGCGGCGGCGCAGGAAGCGTTTCAACCGAACTCCCCGGCGGTAGCCGGCCGCGAGGCGACCCCGCCCTCCGCGGCTGTCTCCGACATGTCTGTCCACCTCACCAATCGGCACCCAAGCGCATACGGCGCAGCCCATGGAGGGCTCTCCGGTCGGAATCATCGCCGAGGATTCCTTTCGCCGAGATGACGAAGTGCGGCGATGGTTACAGTGCCCGGATGGCGGAGCGAGGCCAGGCCGGGCAGAGCGCGCTGTCCGCCGCCTGGCGGCTCCTGGTCGGGCGGCCGCTGCGAGCCCGTGAGCTGGCCGGCGAGGAGATCACCCCGGTGCAGGGGCTCTCGGCCCTCTCCCTCGATGCTCTGACCTCGGTCGCCTACGGCCCAGAGGCGATCCTGGTGGTGCTGGCCGCGGCGGGTGCAACCGCCCTGCGTCTGGTGCTGCCGATCACGGTCGCCATCGTCCTGCTGCTCGCCATCCTGGTCACCTCCTACCGGCAGGTCATCGACGCCTATCCCGGCGGCGGCGGCGCCTACGCGGTCTCTCGAGACAATCTCGGGACCCGGGTCAGCATGGTGGCCGCGGCGTCCCTGGTGGTGGACTACACGCTCACTGTCGCCGTGTCGATCACCGCCGGCGTGGGCTCGCTGACCTCGGCCTTCCCGAGCCTGAGCGGGCTCACCGTCCCCCTCTGCCTCGTGATCCTGGCGGTCATCACCCTGCTCAACCTGCGCGGGCTCGGCGATTCGGCCCGTGCCTTCCTGCTGCCGACCATGGTCTTCATCGTTGGCCTGCTGTGCGTGATTGCGGTGGGATTGATCCACCCCCTCGGCCTCGGCCAGCCCCAGCCCGGCCGCAGCCTGGTCGCGACCACCGACCTCGAGGCGGTGAGCGTGCTGCTGGTGCTCAAGGCCTTCGCCGCCGGGCTCACCGCGCTGACCGGCGTGGAGGCGATCGCCAACGGGGTGCCGCTGTTCCGGCCACCCAGGGCGGCAAGGGCCAAGCGGACCGAGCTGCTCCTCGGCCTGATCCTGGGGGCGATGCTGCTCGGACTCGCCGTGTTGGACCAGCGATTCGGCATTCGTCCCCGCTCCGGGGAGACCGTGCTCAGCCAGGTGATGGCCGACGCGGTCGGCCGCCAGTGGGCGTACTACGTGATGTCGATCACCATCACCGTGGTCCTGGCCCTGGCCGCCAACACCTCCTTCGGAGGGCTGCCGGTGCTGGCCAGCCTGCTGGCCCGGGACGACTATCTTCCCCATCTCTTCTCGCTGCGGGGCGACCGCCAGACCTTCGCCAACGGGATCTGGGCGCTGGCGATCCTGGCCGGCTCGCTGCTCATCGCGGTGGGCGGCAACACCGACTCGCTGATCCCGCTCTTCGCCATCGGGGTCTTCACCGGTTTCACGCTCTCGCAGGCAGGCCTGGTGGTGCACTGGTGGCGACGACATCCCGCCGGATGGCGGCGGCGGGCCGCGATCAACGGCCTCGGAGCGGGGGTGACCGGGGTGTGCACCGGGATCCTCCTGGTCACCAAGTTCACCGCGGGCGGCTGGGTGGTGGTGGTGGCGGTCCCGCTTTTCATCCTGCTCTTCACCCGCATCCAGGCCTACTACCGCAGGTCGGCGCGCGCCCTGGGTCTCGGCTCCATTCCCCCCAAGCCGCGGGCCCGACGGTCGGTGGTGGTGGTGCCGCTGATCAACGTCTCCCGGCTCACCCGCTACGCCCTCTCCGAGGCCCTGTCAATCAGCGAGAACGTGGAGGCGGTGAGCGTGGTCGTCGAGGACGGCGAGGCGGGCGCGGCCCGGGAGCGGGATCTGAAGGCGCAGTGGGCGCGCTGGAACCCCGGGGTGCCGCTCACCGTGCTGCATACCGACTACGCCTCGATCGCCGGGCCCCTGCTGAGGTTCATTGACGGCATTCGCGAGCGCCACAACGAGCAGGTCGTGGTGCTGCTCCCGGTGGTGGTCCCGCGCCAGATCCGCTACCGAGCTCTGCACAACCATTTCGACCGGGTGCTCACCGCGGAGCTGCGAGCGCGCACCGACGTGATGGTGGCCCGGGTGCAGATGCCCCTCTACCCCGAGGACCCGCGCGACCAGTGAGCCCCCCGTGGCGGTCGTGGGTCTCGCCCTTCCAGCAGCCCAGCGGCACCTAGGCCGCGTACTCCTCGACCCGGTTGCGGCCTCCTGCCTTGGCCGCGTAGAGAGCGTCGTCGGCGCGGTTCACCATGGTCTCGGCCTCGTCGGCCCCGCAGGTGTGTCCGATGCTGACCGTGACCGGGATCTGGCTTCCGTTGTCGAGGGTGAATGGGGTCGCCGCAATCACCTGGCGCATCCGTTCGGCGATCACCGCTATCGATGATGCGGGAGTATCTGACAGGACTGCGATGAACTCCTCACCGCCCCACCGTCCCAGGGCGTCCTCGATGCGCACCGTTCCCAGCAGCCGGGTGGCGACCTCCTTGAGCACCGCGTCGCCGGCGAGATGTCCGAAACGGTCATTGACCAGCTTGAAATGGTCGATATCGACGAGCAGCACGCCGATGGTGCGGTCGTGACGGCGGGCCCCAGCGATGGAGCGGCGCAGGTGCTCGTCCAGGTGGCGGCGGTTGTACAGGCCGGTGAGCATGTCGATGCGCGATACCCGGTCCAGCTCGGCGTTGCGGGAGCGCAGCTCGTCGGTGAGCCACTTGGTCCGGAGTGCGGCGCTGACCCGCGCCATCAGCTCGTTGGCCTCGAAGGGCTTACGCAGGTAGTCGTGCGCGCCGAGGCGAAGTCCGTTGACCACGTCAGCGGTGTCCACGCGCCCGGTGAGGAAGACCACGGGGATGTCGCGAAGCTCCTCGTCCGCTTTGAGCTGCTCGAGGGTGGCGTGACCGTCCAGCACCGGCATCTCGACGTCCAAGAGCACGACGTCGGGGCGCACCTCGCGGCAGGTGCGCAGCGCCTCAGCACCGTCCACCGCCTCGACCACAGTGTGCCCGTCCGCCTCCAGCTGGCGGCGCAGCACGGCGCGCACCACCATGGAGTCGTCGGCGATCAGGATGGTGCCATTCACTCGAGCACCTTCACCAGCTCGTCGACGTCGAGCAGCATCACCATCCGGCCGTCGGGCTGCCGGATCACCCCGGTCACCACCGGACCCTGCTGACCGGCCGGAGCAGGGCTGACGGTTGATTCGTCCGCGCGGAGGATGCCGACGGCGGTCTCGGCGAGCAGGCCGAAGAGCTCGCCGCCGCCCTCCAGGATGATCACGTGGCCGGCGGCCTCGCCGAGCAGGGAGACAACGGTGAGGACGTCGTCGCCGCGCCGGATCACCCCGGCGATGCCCTTCCTGGGCACCGGCAATGCGGCGATGCCGTCGGGCAGGCGGACCTCGTGGACCCGGTCGATGGGCACCGCCCACTCGCCGCTCGGGGTCTGGAAGTGGACCAGGGTCATCATGGCTGAGCCCTGTGCAGGCGCTGGTCCAGCAGCCGGATCAATTCGGTGATCTGGTAACCCTCGAGCGCCGCCTCAGCCGCCGCCGAGCTGCGACCGAGCGCGGCCCGGGCGGCGCTGAAAGCCCGCTTCGCCTGGCTGCGGTCACCGAGCATCTCGAACGCGAGACCCAGCTGAAACTGGGCGACCCCGTGGTCGGGATCCAGGTACGCCGCCTTGCGCAGGGCGAGGACGGCGGTGCCGGCATCCCTCGCCTGGAGCGCCGCCTCGCCCTCGGCGAGCAGGGAGGCGATCGCCGGCACCTGGGAGTTGGCGCGGCTGACGGCTGGTGCGGGCGGCGGCGATGCGGGTGGGCGATGTCCGGGTGACGGTGTGCACCCGGGACGGCGACCCTTTGGTACTGGCGGCGGGCGAGGGCGGTGGCTGCTTGGACGCCGCCGGGGGAGGGTCGGCGACCGACACCGTCGACTGACGATAGGCGAACGCCTTGCCCACGCGGACCAGGCGGAATCGGTCGGTCACCTGCCACAGGGACTTCGGAGTAACCGAGGAAGGCCCACCCGGTCGGGTCCATGGTGTCAGCGATCTTATCCAGTGCCTCGAGGACGTCCGCGCGGTCGAAATAGATCAGAACGTTGCGGCAGAAGACGACCGCCGAGCCCAGGGCCAGGGGCGGAACCGGGTCCCGGACCAGGTTGTGGCGGAAGACGGTGACACGCTCGCGCAGCCGGGGGATCACCTCCCAATGGTCGTCGCCGACCCGGTTCAGGTACCGGCCACGGTCGGTCTCGCTGAGGCCGGTCAGCTGGTGCTCGCTGAAGCGGGCCGATTGGGCCTGCTTGAGCGCCCGCGACGAGATGTCGGAGGCGACCACGCGCCACTCCGGGTAGCCGCTGTCGTCGAGGAGCATCGCCAGGCTGTAGGGCTCCTGGCCCCAGGCGCAGCCGGCGCTCCAGATGGTGAGCGGCGGCTCGAGGGTGGGCAGGACCGCATTGCGCAGGGCGTCGAACTGTCCGCGGTCGCGGAAGAAGGAGGTCTCCTGGACGGTCAGCTCGTCGAGCACGGCTTGGAGCGCGGGGCCCTCGGCGGCGATCTCCTGGACGATGGCGGCATCCGCGATCCCGCGCGCCAAAGCGGTGGTCTTGAGCCAGTAGTCGAGACGGTGGCGCTGGGCGGGGTCGAGGCGCAGCCCCACGCTGCGGCCCAGGACCGCGCTGGCGCTGTCGAGCAGGATCTGGCTGGTCATGCCGCCGGCACCCGGGTCTCGGCGGCGAGCAGCACCGCGCCGGCGATATCGGAGAGGGGCAGCACGTGACCTGCGGCTCCGCAGTCGAAGGCCGCTTTGGGCATGCCGTAGACCGCCGAGCTCCGCTCGTCCTGGGCGATGGTGGCGCCTCCGGCACGGCGAAGGGCGAGCAGGCCCGAGGACCCGTCATCGCCCATGCCGGTCATGATGACCCCGATCCCGCTGGTCCCGCAGACCTCGGCGATGCTGTGGAAGAGGACGTCGGCCGAAGGCCGGTGGAGAGTGACCGGCTCGTCGTGCAGCGCCACCCGGCGCCCGCGGCGGACGATGGCGTGGAGGCCGGGCGGAGCCACCAGCACGAGCCCGGGCTTGAGCTGAGCGCCGTCCACCGCCAGCTCGACGGGAAGCGCCGATTCGCGGCGCATCCAGCTCAGGAAGCCGTCGGCGAATCCGGACTGGAGGTGCTGGACCACCACCACCGGTCGCTGCAGCCCGGCGAGCCCACTGAGGACCCGAGCCAGGGCCGGCGGCCCACCCGTCGACGCGGCCAACCCGACCACCCCCTCACGGGAGCTGCGCAAGCCCTCGCCGGTGCCGGCGCTGACGGCCTGGCGTGCCCCGGCACGGAGTCGCTCGCGGCGCCGCAGGGAGAGGTGGCTCAGAGCGTGCAGGCGGCGGAGCAGCTCCTGTCCGGATGGGAGATCCCAGCTCGCCGGCGAGGTCATCACCTCGACGGCCCCGGCCACGAGGGCGGCCATGGAGGCGTCGCGCCGCTGGCCCTCGGGGGCGAGCAGCAGGATGGGGACCGGGCCGAGCGCGAGCATGTCACGGACCAGCCCCGACGCCTGCCCGCTGCCGTCGAGGCCGGCCATGTCGAGGCCGACGATGTCGGGACGGTCGCGCCGGATGCTGCTGACCGCGTCGGCCGGTGCCACATGGTCGACGACCGTGGCGCCGGGGTCATTCTCGACTGTCTTCACCAGCTGCTGCCGCCAGGGGCCGGAGCGGCCGGACACCACCAGGACCCGAAGGGCGTCCCCTCGGGCGGCGCTCACGCTTCGGTCCCCAGCAGCCGCTCCACGGCAGAGAGCAGTGCGTTCTGGTCGAATCCGCTCTTGACGATGTAGCCGTCAGCACCGACCTCGAGACCGTGGCGACGCGATTGGTCGCTGCCGCGGGAGGTGAGGATGATCACCGGGACCGACGAGAGGCTGTCATGGGCGCGGATCCGCTCGGTGAGCGCGAACCCGTCCATGACCGGCATCTCGACATCGGTGAGCACCAGGTCGGGGCGCTCCTCGTTCATCCGCTCCAGCGCCTCCTCGCCGTTGGCGGCGACCAGCACCCGGTATCCCGCGTGCTCGAAGATCGAGCGCTGGAGCTCGCGGACGGTGAGCGCGTCGTCGACCACCATGATGGTGGCGGCGCGGCGCGCGCCCGCGGCACCGTCGGCCGGTGCCACCGGGACATCCCGGTGCTGGGGATGAATAACGGCGTCATTGCGCCGGGCCCGCTCGATCAACCCGGCCGCCTCCAGGACGAGCAGGATCGAGCCGTCCGGCTCGACGCCCGCGCCGGCGACCGCGGGGAGGCGGGGAATCAGCTCGCCCAGCCCCTTGACCACGACGTCTCGCTGGTCGATCAGCTGGTCCACACGCAGTGCGTGGCTGCGGGTGAGCCCGGAGATGACCACGGCGGGGCCGCTCGAGCCGTTGCCGGTACCGAGCACCGAGGCGAGGCTGGTGATGGGCACCGGCCGGCCGTCGAACATGGTCATGCTGCGTCCACCCACCGTGGTCACCCCATCGGTGCGGAGCACGGCGCGCACCGAGTGGAGCGGGATGGCGTAGGTCCGGCCCGCCGAGTTGACCACCAGACAGCGAAGCGTCGCCATGGTGATGGGGACGGCGATGCGGAACTCGGTGCCCACTCCGGGATCGGAACGGACCTCGATCCGGCCCCTCACAGCGTTCAGACTGGCCCTGACGGCGTCGAGCCCCACTCCCCTCCCGGAAACCCCGGTGACCCTCGAGGCGGTGGTCAGCCCCGAGCGGAAGATGAGGTACAGCGCGGATTCGTCGTCCATCTCGAGGGCGGTGCTGTCGCTGCGGCTGGCGGTGGCCCGAACTCTGGCGACGTCGATGCCGCGGCCGTCGTCGCTCACCGCGACAATCACCTCGGAGCCGATCTGCATGGCGTGAAGCCGGACGGTCCCCTCCGCCGGCTTGCCCTTGGCGCGGCGCTCCTCGGACGGCTCGATGCCGTGGTCGACGGCGTTGCGCACCAGGTGGAGAAGCGGATCGGAGAGCCGATCGAGAACTCCGCGGTCGATCTCGGCGTCCTCGCCCCTGGTCTCGAAGCGCACCTGCTTGCCGGTCTCACGGGCGAGGTCGCGCACCGCTCGCCGCAGCCGCGGGGCGAGCATCATCACCGGGATCATTCGAGCCCGCAGGGCGAGCTCCTGGAGCTCGTTGAGAGAGCGCACCAGGTCGCGATACTCGGAGAGCGTCGACGGGTCGCGCTCCAGCTCCTCGAGGAGGGCGCTGCCCATGCGCAGGGTCGCGGCCGATGCCTCGCCGATCAGGCGGACCAGTTCGTCCACGCGGTGGACGGGCATCTGGACCATCTCCGGTCCCGTCCAGCGGCCGGCGTCCCCGGTTGGGTGTCGACCCGCCCCCTCCGCGACCGGTTCGCGAGGGTGGATGCTCTCCTCCGCAGCGGGTGCGGGGTCCGGGTCGTCAGCGGAGGTTCCCGGCTCCAGGGCCGGCACCGGGGCGTGATCGTCGCCGGACGATGTGGCCGGCGCCGGCGAGGTCGCGGCGGCGCTGCGGCCCGAGCGGGCACGGCCGGCTCCCTTGGCTGCGCTTCCAGCGGCGGCTCGAGCCTCGGGCGCCTCACCGTGCTCGGGGGCCGGGACGACGGCCGCAGCGGCCGGCGACCTTCGACTGAGCGCCCTCCGCCGTGGCCCCGCCGGCCAGGCGAAGCCGCTGCTCGGCGTCCGCCGCCACCCGCTCGTGCTCCTCTCCGGCGAGAGCCTTGGGGATGAGGGTGCGAATGGCGTCGACACCGCCCAGCACGGCGTCGATCAGAGCGGCATCGACCTGGCGGCGCTCGCTGCGCACATCCTCCAGGAGGTCCTCGAGGGCATGGGCGACGCGGGCGATGTTGGCCAGCCCGACCACCGCCGCTCCCCCCTTGATGGTGTGCGCCTCTCGGAAGAGGGACGCCACCAGCTCGGCACTGGCACCGCTCTTCTCGAGAACCAGGACCTGGTCCACGAGGGCGTCGAGGCGACCCTCTGCCTCGGCCGCGAAGAGCCGCTGGAAGTCCGACTCGCTGAGCTGGTCGGGCGGGGTCACCGCGAGATCCGGGCCGGGCTGAGCAGAGCGTCGATGTCGAGGGCGACAGCCAGGCGGCGGTCACCCACCAGGAAGGTCTCGGTGGTGGCCTCCATCTCCGAACGACCCACCGATTCGCTGAGCCGGACGGTGAGGGGCATCTCGGTCGCGGCGAGCCCGGCAACCCCGTGCTCGGTCTCGACCAGGACGGCATAGTTGCCCTGGCGCACCGCAGGCAGGCCGAGCAGAAGCCCGGTGTCGAAGAGCGGAACGATCTCGCCCCTCAGGTTGAAGACGCCCAGAACCAGAGGCGGTGAGGTGGGAAGCTCGGTGACCCGCGGTTCGACCGCCACCTCGCGAACCTTCGCCAGGGGGAGGGCGTAGGTGTCATCGCCCACCGGGATCAGCAGGGCGAGCTGGCCCGCGCCGACGGCGGCCGTGGATGCGGTGGGGGCTCAGCAGGGATGATGGCCACGTCAGGTCCCTCTCCCCCCGGGCGTCGGCTGTCGAGAAGTGGGCGGGGCAATCACGATTGGGCATTCCCCGAGGGGCGGATCCAGGCGCCCAGCCGGCGCGTGGCCGGTGGTGGGGCTGTTTGACGGCGGCATCATGGCATGGCCCCTGTGAAAAGACGGACACGTCCTGAGCCGAGTTGGTGACGGGGGTTGACGGAGGCGCCGCCGGGTCGGGTCGTGGTCGACCGGGGGCCCACGAGCGGACCTCGAGCAATTGCAGTCACGTGGGTGCCGGCGCTGCCAATCGCGAATGTCCGTGGACCCCGCCGACCGGTCGTCTCGATGGGCCCTCCTGAGCCTCGACCGGAGGCCAGGTGACTGCAAAGATTCGAGCCCCTGTGATTGCAGTCGCCCGACCTCCGCGACCAGCCCGGGCGGGGTGCCGCTCAGGTGGTGCCCGGCTACCCTAGGGCGCCGATGAGCGTGGGCGGTCGGGCCGGGATCCTCCTGACCGGGGCGTTGCTGATGCTGGCGGGGTGCGGTCCGGCGCAACCGACGGCATCGGGCCCGATTCCAGCGTGCAGCCTTCTCGACTCCTCCGACATCGACGCCGCTGTCCACCTGCAGCCGAGCACCGAGGGGGGTGGGGTGTCCGGGTCCGGCAGCACCTGCGTCTGGGCTCTGCCCAACGCCGCGAACGGTTCGATCTCCTTGATACAGATCAACTGCGGGACCACCTGCACCACATCCTTTGCCTCGCTGGCCCCATCGCCCGCCTTCAGCGGGGCCGGGGACGCCGCCGGCGCCGGGGTGAGCGCTCGGCTGAGCGCCTCGAGCATCACCGCCGAGCAGGACGGTCGCGTGATCCAGATCACGGTGGAAAACATTGGAGTGAGCGCCCGCCCCGCACTGATCACTCTCGCCAGGAGGACGCTGCAACACCTCCGGTGATCGCCATCGGGCGCCGGGCGGGGGGTCGGGGGCTCGGCGGTGACGCCTGATCGGCTACTCTGATCGCGTGGTCCGCGACGTGACTCAGGCCCTCACCCGGCGCCTCTGGATCGACCAGGGTCGATGCCGCACGGACCGCTGTACGGGCCGGCTGCCGCACTGAGACAGGCGCTGATCCACACCGGACGACCGGCGCGCCAGCGCCTCTCCGGTGGCGCGCCTGCGGAGACCGACGCGACACCACCCATGTGAACACCACCCATCTGAAAGGAGACCAACGAAGTGGCTGATTACGCCCATCCCGAGGTCCTGGTCAGCACCGACTGGCTGGCCAACCACCTGGACGACCCCTCGGTCCGAGTGCTGGAGGTCGACTGGGATCCCGCCTCCGCCTACCAGCTCGGGCACGTGTCCGGCTCCGCGCTCGTGGACTGGAAGAGGGACATCAACGACCCGGTGCGCCGCGACATACTCTCCCGTGACCAGTTCGAGGCTCTGATGGGGCGGCTGGGGGTCACCCCGAAGACCACGCTGGTCCTCTATGGGGACATGCGCAACTGGTTCGCCGCCTTCGCCTTCTGGACCTTCAAGATCTACGGGCACCAGGACGTGCGCCTGCTCAACGGAGGTCGGCGCAAGTGGTTCGAGGAGGGACGCCCGATCAGCGAAGAGGCTCCGCTCCTTCTCCCCCACCACCTATCGGGCGTCCGAGCCCGACCTGGCACTGCGTCAGTTCCTCCCCGGGGTCAGGGAGATCCTGGGCCGCAGCGACCACGCCCTGGTCGACGTCCGCTCCCCCGCCGAGTTCAACGGGGAGATCTCGGCCCCTCCCGAGTACCAGAACGAAGGCGCCCAGCGCAGCGGGCACATCCCCGGCGCGGCCAACATCCCCTGGGCCCAGGCGATCCAGGACGACGACACCTTCAAGCCGTTGGAGCAGCTCCGCGAGCTCTACCAGAGCAAGGGGATCACCCCCGACCGGAGCATCGTGACCTACTGCCGCATCGGTGAGCGCTCCTCGCACACCTGGTTCGTGCTCACCTACCTGCTCGGCTATCCGCACGTGGCCAACTACGACGGATCGTGGAGCGAGTGGGGCAACTCGGTGGGCGTCCCGGTGGAGAAGCCGGGCGCGGAGATCCGCGAACCGGTGCACGCCTAGCCCTGCTGCCGGCCGACTAGGTACCGGAGCGCCGGGAACGTCTTTCTGAGTACCGCGGTACTCATGACAGGCCGCCCGGCGCTCCGTAGCGTGCCTGGCCATGATCGAGGGCCTCAGCGCAGTCTCTCGGCGGTCCGGCATCTCCGGGCCGTTCACGCCCCGTGAGGGGGGCATTCGGGCCGGGCTGGGCATCGCTCCGCCGGTCGCGGTCTCGATGGCGGTGGCGCTGCTCAGTCGCGGCGCCCCGCCGCGCAGCCGCTCCGCCCGCGCCCGAGACGCGGGGACCGGAGGGGGCCGGCCCGCCCTCCGGTGGCTCAGCGGGGTCCCAGTGGTCTCATAGCCACCGTGAGGATGTCCTGCGCCGAATGCGGGTGCATCGTCGAGAACGGGGTGAGGGTGGCGGTCTGCGGCGACCTGCGCTGCTGCTGCCGCGACCTTCCGATTGGCGGGAGCGTCCATCCGGGCTCCGCGGAACCCCGCCCGGCGCCGGGGCGCGGACATGATCAGGGGTCGGCCGAACCGAAGGGCTGAGGGCTCTGAGCGTACCTTTCGCGACGTGGTGCGCGCCAATGGGACTCCGGAGCGGTGCTAGGGCTGGTCTTTGATCGCCGTCCGGCCCGGCTGGCCGTGGCCGGGGCACTGAGCCGGGTCCGGCCGGTGGCCGCTCTCTCCGGCTTCGGCCCGCTCCGGCCTTCGCGAGTCTGCCCGACCCGCAACCCGCCGGGGCCTGGCTGGCTGGTCCTCGAGCCTCGCCACGCCGGGATCTGCGGAAGCGACGTGACCCAGGCGACCCTCCAGGCCGACTTGGACAACCCGCTCTCGGGCCTGGTCTCCTTTCCCCACGTCATGGGCCACGAGGTGGTGGCGAGCGTGCTCGAGCCGGCGGGGTCGGACCTCGGCGCGGGCGAGACGGTGGTGCTCAATCCCTGGTTGGGCTGCGCCCCGCGCGGCATCGCGCCATGCCCCGCGTGCAGCGACGGGATGCTGCCGCTGTGCGCCCACGGCGGCGAGCCCATCCCCGGCATCGGCGGCGCCGGGATCCACACCGGCAACATCCGCGGCCTCCCGGGAGGGATGGGGACGCGGATGGTGGCCCACCACTCTCAGCTCCGCCGGCTCCCCGAGGGTTTGGATTCGCGGGCGGGCGTCCTCGCCGATCCGCTGGCGGTGGGCCTGCACGCCGGGGAGCGCGCGCTCGGGGGCAGCTCCGAGGTTGGTTCGACCTCCGGTGGTGGTGCTTGGGGCGGGTACCATCGGTCTCTCGGTAGCCGCATCGCTCCGCCACCTGGGGAATGGGAGTGTGATGGTGAGCGCTGCCTGGTCGTACCAGGCGGCATTGGTCCGCTCGGTCGGCGCCCGGCCCATCTCGGCCCATCCGCTCACCGTGCTTCGCGAGGTGGCCGACATCACGGCGGGGACGGCTGACCCGCCCCTGGCGCGGGCTGCCCTGGCTGGTCTCGGGGGGCGCGGCGGCGGTCATCGACGCCGTGGGCAGCGCCGCCACCGCCGAGCTGGCCCTGGCCATCGTCCGTCCCGGGGGCACGGTGGTGCGGGTGGGGGTCGGGCGAGCCCGTCGCCACCAGACCACGCTCACCTACTTCAAGGAGGTGTCGGTGGTGGGCTCCAACGGCTACCGGCAGCGCGACCTCGACACCGCACTGGAGATGCTCGGGCAGAGATTCGGTCCCGTGGCGTGAATGGCTGACCCACCGAGCGTCCACTGGGCCAGCTGGCGTGATGCGTTCCGAATCGCAGCGGAGCCCGAGCGGCATGCGGCTGTCAAGGTGTCACTCGACATCGGAGCAGCCAAGCGGCACGTCCGAGGCCAGCGCCAGCGGAGGAACGAGGTGACTGAATGGACCGGGGCTGGGGGCAAGCGGGTGGTGATCACCGGCGCGACCCGGGGCATCGGACTCGCCGCCGCCACTGAGCTCGCCCGGCGCGGCGCCCTGCTCACCGTGGTGGCCCGCAGCGATCAGCGCGCGGCGACAGCGGTGGCCGCGATCAGGACTGCCGGAGGCAGCGCCACCGACGTGGAGGTGCTCCACGCCGATCTCTCCTCGCAGGCCTCGATCCGGCAGCTGGCCGAGCAGGTGCTGCGCCGCCACCCGCAGGGTGGACGTCCTGGTCAACAACGCGGGAGCGATCAATGCGTCCCGCAAGCTCACCGAGGACGGGATCGAGATGACCTGGGCGGTGAACCACCTCGCCCCCTTCCTGCTCACCAGCCTGCTGCTGGACCGGCTCCGAGGGAGTGCGCCGGCGCGGATCGTCACCACCAGCTCGGCTGCGCACCATGGGGCACCCGCATCCCCTTCGCCGACATCAACCTGGAGAACGGTGGCTACCCCTCCATGGGTTGGCCGCGCTACGGGCAGATCGAAGCTCGCCAACATCCTCTTCACCCGCGAGCTGGGACGCCGTCTAGCCGGCGAGCGGGGTCACCGCCAACTGCTTCCACCCCGGGTTCGTGGCCACCGGTTTCAACCGCAACAACGGGCCCTGATGAGCCTGGGCATGACCCTGGCCAGGCCGTTCGCACGGAGCCCCCAGCGCGGGGCGGACACCCTGGTCTGGCTGGTCGATTCACCGGACGTCTCGGACGAGAATGGCGGGTACTTCGTGGATCGCAAGCGGGTGGAGCCGAGCGCGGCAGCTCGGGACGACGCGGCCGCCCGCCGGCTCTGGGAGCTGAGCGAGTCCCAGGTCGCGGCCAGGTTTGCGGTGGGCTGAGGGGCTTTGGGAATCTTCTGTCCATGAGCACCCGGGAGAGAAACCGAGGCGAGGGACCGGCCGGTCTATCCCGTGGGATGGGAGGACATTTCGGGGAGCCTTGTATTCGTGTATTCGTGTATTCGCGCTCGCTCCCCACTCGAGGTCCGGTGGGCGCAGCATGCCAGAAACGAGGTCGCGGAATCCGCCGCCCCTCAGCGCACCGGCAGTGCGCCAGCCAGCTGATCCAGATGCGGTGACCAGTGGAGGCTACGATCGAGCATCGCCGGGCGGTGGGTCGAACGTGCGTGGCTCACTGCCTCACCGCCCAGGGAGGCGATGCGCTCGGTGACCTCGGAGGCGGCCGCGACCGCCTGAGCCACCGCCTCGTCGAGATCGAGTGCACGCCACATGGGCAGTCCCGCGGCGTTGACCAGGTCCAGGTGGGCGCTCGGGAGCTCGATGATGACGCCGTCGCGGTGGTATGCGTCCCACCGCGCGACCACGAAGCGGTCCCAGAAGGCGAGGTGGGCCAGGACCGCAGACCCGGTCCAGCCATCGGGAGAGCGCCAGCTGGCCGCCGCATTCCTGCAGACGGCCGGCGAGGGCCGACAGCCGAGCGAGTTCGGAGGCGTTGCGCTCGAGGTGGTTGCCGTTGTCCGGCTCGGCCATCTCTCGATGATCCCAGATGGTCGGGGCGTGAGCGAGCCGATCGCCGGCACGGCTGCCTCGGCACCGACGCGGCCCCAGGCGCCACAATCGGCGCGCCTCGCCCAGCCCCGGAGGACCCTGCCGCAGATGACCCCGCACCCCGCCGCCGGCACCGAGGAGTGGAACCGGCTCCAGGAGGTTCCCCGGGGCCGAGCGCCCTGGCGGCACTGGGGCCCCTACCTGGCGGAGAGGGCGTGGGGAACGGTGCGCGAGGACTACAGCCCAGATGGTGAAGCCTGGCGGTTCTTCCCCTTCGACCACGCCCGGTCGCGCGCCTATCGCTGGAACGAGGACGGTCTCGGTGGCATCTGCGACGACCGCCAGACCCTGTGCCTGGCCTTCTCGTTCTGGAATGGAGTGGACCCCTTCCTCAAGGAGCGGATCTTCGGGCTCGACGGACACCAGGGCAACCACGGCGAGGACGCCAAGGAGTGCTGGTGGTACCTGGACTCGACGCCGACCCACTCCTGGATGCGCTGGCGATATGCCTATCCCCAGCAGGCGTTTCCCTACTCGCAGCTGGTCGAGGAGAACGCCCGGCGAACCCGGCTCGACCCGGAGTTCGAGCTGGTGGACACCGGCGCCCTCGCCGGCGGCCGCTACTTCGAGATCACCGCCAACTATGCGAAGGCCACTCCCGAGGACATCCTCATCGAGGTGACCGCGCGCAACTGCGGACCAGCGGAGGCGACCCTGCACCTCCTACCCACCCTCTGGTTTCGCAACACCTGGTGCTGGGCTGACAGCCGCCAACGCCCCGAGGTCAGCGCTGAGGGCGGGTGCCTCCGGGCCTCAAACCATGAGCTCGGCCGGCGGCGGCTCGAGGCCACGCCCGGGGCCACACCGCTACTCTGCGACAACGAGACCAACACCCTGCGGCTCTGGGGCGATGCCGGGCCGCCGTATCCCAAGGATGGCATCAACGACCACGTCGTCCATGGGAGCGCCACGGTCCGCCCGGGTAACACCGGCACCAAGGGGGCTCTCTGGTACCGGCTCACCATCCCCGCCGGCGCTTCGGAGACGATCCGCCTGCGCCTCCACGATGGTGGTGCCCCGGCCGACCTCGGCGATGGCTTCAGCGCGGTGATGGCGCAGCGGAGCCATGAGGCCGACGAGTTCTACGCCGAGCTCACGCCGCCGCAGCGCAGCGCGGACGACGCCATGGTGATGCGGCAGGCATTCGCGGGAATGCTGTGGAGCAAGCAGTTCTACCACTACGACGTGGAGCGCTGGCTGGACGGCGACCCCGCCTATCCACTCCCTCCCGTGGAGCGGAAGCTCGGCCGCAACCATGACTGGCGCCATCTCGACAACCTTGACGTCATCTCCATGCCTGACAAGTGGGAATACCCCTGGTACGCGTCATGGGACCTCGGTTTCCATTGCGTCACCCTCGCCCACCTCGACCCGGAGTTCGCCAAGAGCCAGTTGATCCTCATCTGCCGGGAGTGGTACATGCACCCGAGCGGCCAGCTCCCGGCCTACGAGTGGGACTTCTCGGACGTGAATCCCCCGATCCACGCCTGGGCGGCGCTGCACGTCTTCGAGATCGCCGGTGACCACGACTTCGCCTTCCTGGAGAGGATCTTTCACAAGCTGATCATCAACTTCACCTGGTGGGTCAACCGCAAGGACGCGGAGGGGCGCAACATCTTCGCGGGCGGCTTCCTGGGGCTCGACAACATCGGGCCGTTCGATCGTTCATCGCCGCCGCCGGTCGCCGGCAGGCTGGAGCAGTCCGACGGCACCGCCTGGATGGCGATGTACTGCCTGGGGTTGCTGGAGATCGCCCTGGTGCTCGCCGAGCATGACGCCACCTACCAGGACGTGGCCACCAAGTTCTTTGAGCATTTCACCCTGATCGCGGTGGCGATGAACCGCCAGGGACTGTGGGACGATGCCGACGGCTTCTACTACGACACCATCCACGGCGACGACGGCAGCCGGACACCGATCCGGGTCCGCTCCATGGTCGGCCTGGTGCCGCTGATGGCGGTGACCGTCCTGGAACCGGCGGCGCTCGCCAAGCTGCACGATTTCCGAGCTCGGATGCAGTGGTACATCCAGAACAAGCCGGAGGTGCAGTCGGTGGTCGAGCACATGCACGCCCGGGGCCACCTGGACCGCCAGTTGCTCTCTATCGTCCCTCCCGAGAAGCTGCGACAGATCCTGGGCTACGTCCTCGACGAGCACGAGTTCCTCAGCCCCCATGGCGTGCGCTCGGTCTCGCGGTGCCACGCCGACAACCCATTCGTCCTCCACCTGCCGAACGGCAACGTCGCCCGAGTCGACTACGAACCGGCGGAGTCCCGCAGCGGGCTGTTCGGGGGCAACTCCAACTGGCGAGGCCCGGTGTGGTTTCCACTCAACCACCTGGTCATCCGGGGACTGCGCCGCTTCCACGCGTACCTGGGAGATGACTTCACCGTGGAGTGCCCGACCGGTTCGGGACGCCAGCTCCACCTCGGCGGCGTTGCCGACGAGATCTGCGAGAGGCTGGTCTCCATCTTTCGCGATGCGGACGGCCGGCGCCCGGTCTTCGGCGACGTCGAGCTCTACCAGGGCGATCCCGCCTGGCACGACCTCCTCCCCTTCCACGAGTACTTCCATGGCGACACCGGCGCCGGCCTGGGCGCGTCTCATCAAACCGGCTGGACCGGCCTGGTGGCCGACCTCATCGCCAGAGCCGGCGAGGGCAGATGAGCCGCCGGGCTCTCGGCTTGTTCGCACTGATGTGCGTGATCTGGGGCGTGCCCTACCTCCTGATCCGGGTCGCCGTCTCCGAGCTCACCCCGGCGAGCCTGGTGCTGCTCCGCACCTCGATCGGAGCGGTCCTGCTGCTCCCGGTCGCGTTGGCCCGCGGTGAGCTGCACCCGCTGCTCGCGTCCTGGCGCCCGGTGCTCGTCTACACCGCCGTCGAGGTCGCCATCCCCTGGTTTCTGCTCTCCGACGCCGAGACACGCCTGTCCAGCTCGCTGAGCGGCCTTCTTGTCGCCGCCGTGCCACTGGTCGGCGCCCTGCTGGCCTGGGTGACCCGGAGTCAGCACCGCCTCGACGCCCGCCGGGTGGCCGGCCTGGGGGTTGGGCTCGCCGGGGTCGCGATCCTGGTGGGACTCGACGTCTCGGTGCGCGACCTCGGCGCGGTCGGCGAGGTGGGTCTGGTGACGGTGGGGTACGCGACCGGCCCGATGATCATCTCCCGCTGGCTGTCGCGACTTCCCTCAGTCGGGGTGGTGGCGGTGTCATTGACCCTCAGCGCGGTGGTCTACGCCCCGGCCGGCATCCTCCAGCTGGGCGGCAAGCACCTGACCGCGAACGTGCTGGCGTCAGCAGCCACCCTGGGAGTGGTGTGCACGGCGGTGGCCTTCCTGCTCTTCTTTGCGCTGATCGCCGAGATCGGGCCGGTGCGATCCACGGTGATCACCTACTTCAACCCGGCGGTGGCACTGCTGCTCGGCGTCCTGGTGCTGCACGAGCCCCTCACCGTTGGAGCGGTGGCGGGTTTCGCGCTGATCCTGTGCGGATCGTTCCTTGCCACCCGGAGCCGATCCCCCCTGCCTCCCGCTCGGGTGGAGGTGGAGCGGGCGAGCCCCGACCACGCTCTGCCCTAGGCGAACGGCTCAGGGAGGCCGGCTCGCGAGGGCTCAACAGACCAGCCAGCCGCACCCGAGGGTTGCCAGCCGCGTAACCTGTTGGGGTATTGTCGCGTTGTATCACATAGAGACAGTGACCCAAGAGGAGGCAGCAGCCTTCGCAGGAGCGAGAGCCATGACCAGGATATGGAATCTGTTGCGCGAGATCTGGGAGGCCCGGCCGTCGGTGGACTGGCGGGCGGGCTCGGGACGCTGGTGCCGCGTCTGTGGCCTGGGGATCGGCAGAGGCGATGAGTTCGGGCTGAGCGAGGGCGTCTGCCCCGCCTGCCGCGGCGACCTGGCGACCTGATCGTGGGCACCATGAGCACGGCCCCGGCGCCCACCACCCCTGACGACCGGACACCAACTCCTTCGCCGGGCCAGCGGGCAGCCCGGCTGATCCTGGACAGCCCCGGCATCGCCGCTCGAACCCGTCCCCACGTCCACGAGGGCGAGGTGGATTGGGCATCGCTGCTGGCCGAGGCCCAGACCATGTCAGGAGGCGAGGCTGTGCTGGTGCGGGTGGCCTACGACCTCGCCGAGGCTCGGGGCGTGGTCGGGATCTGGGAGATACCTCGCCGCCTGGGCCCTGCCAACTTCGCCCGGGTGCTGGAAGCGATGCGCCTGGCCCACGTTTGGGGCGACACCGGGGGGGTCGAAACCGCGGCCTGACCACCGCCGGCCCCCAGGACCGGCTCGGGGGCCGGCCGCAGGCCCAGACCGCGGTCAGTCCGGCGCGGGCCGTTCCGGCTCGGCCGCCGCGCGCCCCACCAACCAGGCGGTTGCCTCCTCGAGGTGGCTACGCACCGCGGCCTCGGCCGCCTCGGGGTTCCCGGCCTCGATGGCTCTCAGGATCTCCTGGTGCTGACCCCACAGCGTCTCGACGGAGGCGTAGTCCTCGGTGAGCTGGGCCAGGCAGAGGCGGATCTCCACCTGCATGTCCGCATGGGCGCGGGCGAGCCGGGGGCTTCCCGAGCCGGCCACGATGGCCCCGTGGAAGGCGAGGTCGGCTTCGACCAGGACGCTCCGCGGGGATCGATGGGTGAGGCGGCGCATCCTGGCGAGGGCCTCGCGGGCCTCTTTGGGCACCATCCGCCGCGAGGCCAGCCGGGCCGCCGCCTGCACCTCGAGGGCGGTGCGCAGCTCGTAGATGTCAGCCAGGTCGCGGGCGGTCAGGATTCGCACGAACACGCCGCGGTGGCGGGTCTTGACCAGCAACCCGCGGCGGACGAGCGCGTCGAAGGCCGCCCGCAGGGTGTTGCGGCCCACCTCGTACTGCTGGGCCAGCTCGATCTCGCGCAGGTGCTCGCCGGCTCGAAGATCGCCCTCGAGGATCCGCCGCTCCAGCTCCCCCTCCAGGGCCTCCACGGTGGACACCGTACCCAGCCGTCGCATCAGCCCGGGTTGCGAGGTCACCTGTCACATTGTGGTACAAGCGGCCGCCGGACCCTCCCCCGCCCTGGTCGCGCGCCCTCCTGGCCCGACGAGTGACCCGGGTGCTAACCTCGGGGTGTCCCGGGGTGCCCCAGCGGGCTGAGATGACACCCGAGAACCTGATCTGGGTAATGCCAGCGTAGGGAGGGCCGAGATGACGGTGGCGCGGTGCCTCACCATCGCCACCTCCGACTCCGGTGGCGGTGCCGGGATCCAGGCCGATCTCAAGGCCTTCGCCGCGGCCGGATGCCACGGCATGTCGGCGATCGTCGCCCTCACCGCCCAGAGCACGGTGGGGGTTCGGGCCATCCATGAGCTGCCCGCCGACTTCATCGCCGCCCAGCTGGACGCGGTCGCCGAGGACATCGGCATCGACGCCGCCAAGACCGGGATGCTCTTCTCGGCGCCGATCATCGAAGCCGTCGCCGATTGGCTCTCCGCGACCACCTTCCCGCTGGTTGTGGACCCGGTGATGATCGCCTCGTCGGGGGCGGTGCTGCTCCGTCAGGATGCCGTCTCGACGCTGGTCAGCCGGCTCTTCCCCCGCGCCACCGTGATCACCCCCAACCTGCCCGAGGCCGAGTCGCTGAGCGGCCGGCGAGGCAGCCGGCGGGAGCTGGCCGAGTGCCTTCACGAGATGGGCGCCCCGGCCGTGCTGATCACCGGAGGCCACGGCGACACCGCAGTCGACCACCTCTTCGACGGGCACGAGCACCGCGAGATCGCGGTGGCCCGCCACCAGATCCCGGCCACCCACGGGGCCGGCTGCACGCATTCGGCCACCCTCTGTGCCCGGCTCGCGATGGGCGACGACCTCTTCACCGCGGCCCTCGTCTCCGCCCGGGTCGCTGCCGACGCGGTCGCCCACGGCCTGGTGGGGATCGGCCGAGGTGAGGGACCGGTGCACGTGCTTCACGGAGCCGTCCATGCCGACTGACCGCTTCTCTCCCGCCGCCTCGCTGAGCCTGATCCGTTCCCAGCATCCGCTGGTCCACCAGATCACCAATTACGTGGTGATGAACGAGACCGCCAACATCACCCTGGCCCTCGGAGCCTCTCCGGTGATGGCCCACGCCCGAGACGAGGTCGAGGAGATGGCCGGGGTCGCCTCGGCACTGGTGCTCAACATCGGCACCCTGTCGCCGGCGTGGGTGGAGGCGATGGTGCTGGCAGGGCGAGCGGCCAACCGGCACGCCGCCCCGGTGGTGCTCGACCCCGTCGGAGCCGGGGCCACCCGGATGCGCACCGAGGCCGCTCACCGGATTCTGTCGGAGGTGTCGGTCGCCATCGTCCGGGGCAACCCCGCCGAGGTGGCCGCCCTGGTTGGGGAGGCAGCCGAGATCCGGGGGGTGGATTCGGTCGGCTCGGGTGACCCTGGGGCGCTGGCCCAGATCGCGGCGGCCCGGCTGGGCTGCGTGGTCGCTGTGACCGGGCCGGTGGACCACGTCGCCGGGCCGGAGGGGAGAGCCGCGGTGAGCAACGGGGTGCCGATGCTCGGCCAGGTGACCGGGACGGGCTGCATGGCGACCGCCCTGTGCGGATGCTTCGCCGCCGTCAACCGCGAGGACCCGCAGCGGGCGGCGGTCGAGGCCCTGGCCGCCTTCGGGGTCGCCGCCGAGCACGCGCTGGCAGGGGCCCGCGGGCCGGGCAGCTTCCACGTCAACCTCTATGACTTCGGTGGCCGGGCTGGACCCCGAGAGCCTGGATTCGGAAGCCGGCATCGTCTGGGTCCCCAGGACCCGGTGGGCGCCGGGGGCGCTCCCGACCCGCGCCGCCGGTGAGGCTCCGTGATCCTCCATGCCATTGTCGCCGAACTCGACAACCGCCCTCTGGGCGGCCCGGCACGGTGCCACGGTGGTGCAGCTCCGCCTCAAGGACGTCGACACCGCAGAGCGAATCCGAGTCGGCGGTGAGGTGCTGGCCGGCCTCGGCGATCCCGCCATGATTGTCATCAACGACGACGTCGAGGCCGCCGCCCGGCTGGGGGTGGCGGTCCACCTCGGCCAGGACGACCCAGGGCTGGAGCAGGCCCGGCGGATGCGGGTCGGCTTTGGCCGTTCGGCGTCGAGTGTCGACGAGGCGCGCCGCGCCGAGGCGGACGGCGCGCTCTACGTGGGCGCGGGCGCGATCTGGGAGACCCCGAGCAAGTTGGACGCCGGTCCGGCCATCGGCGTGGCGGGGCTCGCCGCCATCTGCCGCTCGGTTGGTCTCCCGGTGATCGCCGTGGGGGGGATCGACTCCACCAACGTCGCGGCCTGCATCGAGGCGGGGGCCAGCGGGGTGGCGGTGATCCGCGCCGTCCGGGAGCTGCCGATGCTCCGCGCCGTGCTCGAGTCCACCCTCGCCGAGCGCGCTCTCAGCACGACGATCACTCCCGGGCGCGACCGGAGCGAGTCGCGATGACCGAGATCCTCGAAAGGCGGGCGGAGGTCGCCGCCCAGCCGGCCGGCGCGGCCGTCCCGATCAGGGAGGGCACCTACGGCGAGCGCGCTGGCCGCGGTGGAGCCGGGTGGGGTCGAATACATCGCCGACTTCGAGAGGCACGGCCGGCCCCGCCAGCTCTTCTGGACCTGGATGTCGCCGAACCTGGAGTTCGCCACGGTCTACGTGGGCGTGCTCCCGGTGGTGCTCTTCGGCGGCGGCTTCTGGCCCACGGCGGTGGCGCTGCTGCTCGGAACCGCGCTGGGAGCAACAACTCACGCGGTCCTCTCGACGATGGGGCCACGTCTCGGGGTGGCCCAGATGGTGGCCAGCCGGGCCGGCTTCGGCTACCTCGGCAACCTGCTGCCCGCCGGCCTCAACGCGCTCACCTCGGGAGCCGGCTGGGTCGCGGTCAACAGCGTGAGCGGGGCCTTCGCGCTGCAGACCTTCTGCGTGGCGGTGCATCTGCCCGAACCCGGCTTCGTGCTGGCGCTGGGAATCATCGTGCTGATCGAGATCGTCATCGCCGTGAGCGGCTACAACTTCATCCACGCCATCGAGCGCTGGGTGTTCCCCTTCCTGGCGCTGGTGTTCGCGGCCTGCACGGTCGCCATATTCGTCCAGGCACGGCTGGGCACCGGCTTCAACGGCTCCGCGTCACTGGCCTTCGGCGGGCCGGTGGGGGCGTTCATGATCGCCGTGTTCCTGGCCTTCTCCTACGCGGTCAGCTGGAACCCGTACGCCTCGGACTACAGCCGCTACCTGGCCCGTGACACCAGCTCGCTGCGCATCGCTCTGGCCGCCGGTCTCGGGCTCCTGGTCTCCTGTGCCGTGCTGGAGATCGCGGGAGCCGCGCTGGCGACGGTGGCCGGGACCGACTGGAGCGCCAGCGCCGTGCCCACCGCCCAGTTCGTCGAGCCGCTGCCCGAGCCGCTGAAGGTCATCGCCCCACTGGCCATCTGCGTCGGGGCCATCGCCGCCAACGTCCTCAACCTGTACAGCGGAGCCATGTCCTTCCTGAGCATGGGGGTGCGCATCCCGGCCCGGCTGCGCCGGGCCATGGTGGCGGTGGTCTTCGGGGTGGTGGGCTTCCTGGTCGCCTTCCTCACGGTGAACACCGGGCAGGAGGGGGAATCCGGCGGGACCTATGAGAACTTCCTGTTCTTCAACACCTACTGGATCGTGGCCTTCCTGGGGGTGGTGCTGACCGACTGGGCGATCCGGCGCCGCCGGCTCACCACCGGGCTGGTCTTCGACAGGCGGCATCGCAACCGGGCGGGGGTGGTGGCCTTTCTCCTCGGGATCGCGGCCTGCATCCCGTTCATGAACCAGACCCTCTACGTGGGCTGGGTGGCGAGCACCTATCCGCAGACGGGCGACCTGAGCTTCGCCGTCGGGTTCCTGGTGAGCGCCGGCGCCTACTGGCTGCTGAGCCGGGCGCGGCATCGGCACCGCCTTCCGGGGGGACGGCCGGCGCTCGGGCTGACGCGGGCCTCCCGCGAAGTCCCGATCTCTGCGCCGTGCGAACGGTTCGCTCCGTTCAGCGCGTCCATGACGATTGTTAGGCCGCAACCGAGACCGTATCACCCCATTGGGTGATACGACGAGCCCGCCGGCAAGGGTACATTGGGCACCGCCCGAGGCAGGCCTTCGCCGCTGCGTGCGATCAGGCGGCAGCCCAAGCGATGGCCCGAGGGAGCTTTCGAGGGTTAAGGAGGATGCCATGAGGTGGCTCAAACTGGATGGGGCCGGCGTGGGTCGAGGCCTGCGCCGACCGTGGTTCGGGGTGTGGATCCTGAGCCTGGTGGCGGTGGTCGCCGCCGGCTGCGGCAGCAGCAGCAGCCCGTCGTCGTCGTCCAGCTCCGGGGCCCTGGCGAGCAGCCAGGTGCTCAAGTTCCCGATCTACGCCGACCCGCAGACCATGGATCCGGCCCTGGGGGACCAGGAGATCGAGTTGGAGATCGCCCAGAACGTCTTCGACAACCTCTGGCGGTTTGACGACAAGCTGAACATCGTGCCCGACCTGGCGACCACCGTGCCGACCACCTCCAACGGGGGGATCTCCTCTGACGGCATGACCTACACGGTGCACCTCAACCCGGCGGCCAAGTTCAACAACGGCGACGCGGTGACCGCCCAGGACGTGATCTACTCCTGGGACCGGGCGGCTGCCTACGCCGGGGCTTATTCCGGCAACCTGGCGGCGATCCAGGGCTTCGGCGCGGTGCAGGCCGCCGCAGCCAAGCTGAGCCACACGCAGATCGAGTTCATGCTGACGGCCGGCGACACCTCCCTCATGATGAGCGGGCTGTCGGCGCCCGACCTGGAGACGGTGCAGATCAAGCTCGGTTCCTCCTGCGGCTGGTGCCTGGCCGCCTGGACCCTGCAGGACACCACCGGAGCGGTGGTTGACCCCAAGGTGGTGGCCGCGGCCCCGGACACCTGGTGGAACACCCCGGTTGGGGGACCCGGGTCGGAGACGGGGATGGTGGGCACCGGCGCTTACGAGCTGACCGCTTACACCCCCAAGCAGTCGATGACCTTCAAGCTGGTGCCCAGCTGGTGGGGGACGGCGGCGGGGATGGCCAAGCCGACCCTGACCGAGATCGACATCGACATCCACGACCCCTCGGCCTCGGAGAAGGACATCGCCGCCTGGGAGCAGGGCAGCTATGACATCTTCGGCTACGGCGGCTACAGCGCCCAGATGACCGTGGCTGACGTCAAGCGCATCCAGGCCACCTCCAGCGAGAAGAGCGAGCTGCTGTCGCTGGCCAAGGGGCGGACCACCTGGCTGAGCTTCAACATCGGCTATCCCGCCACCGGCGGCCCCTTCGTGGGCGAGAGCGCAGCCGCCCAGGGACTGCGTATGGCCTTCGACCTGGCCATCAACAAGCAGGCGCTGGCCGCGACCGCCTGCGGCGGGGTGCTGTGCAGCGCGGCCACCTCCGGGCTGATCTCCCCCGGGCTGGTCGGCAACCTGGGAGCGGGCAACGACCCGCTGGCCGACTTCAACCCGACCAAGGCCAAGCAGCTGCTCAAGGAATACGACCCCACCGGCCAGCTGACCGCCAACCTCAAGTACTCCTACAACAGCGGCGGGATCAACGATCCGGTGGCCACCGACCTCCAGGAGCAGTGGAAGACCAACCTGGGGATCAACGTCACCCTGGACCCCAACCCCGACTCCTCAGCCTTCATCAAGACCCGGCTGGCCGGCGGCTACGTGATGTCCCGGGACGGCTGGCAGTTCGACTACAACAGCCCCCAGGACTGGTACGACAACCTCTGGGGCAAGACGGTGCTGAGCGAAGGGGCCAACACCAGCGGCTTCGACGTGCCTCAGTACGACACCATCCTGGCCCAGGCTGACCAGGAGCCGACCACGCAGGCGCTGACCCTCTACAACCAGCTGGCCAAGTTGCTCATCACCGACGTGGCCTACATCCCCCTCTACTACGCGGTGGGCAACTTCCTGATTCACTCCTACGTCAAGGGGGCCGGCTCCAACACCCAGGCCGACTACTACTGGGACGAGATCAGCCTCCTCGCTCACTGAGAACCCCGTCATCCTCTGAGGCGCCCGGCCCGCGGCCGGGCGCCTCGGCCTGCCTCCAGGAGAACCCACCGCCGATGGCCACGCCGCAAGTCGCCCGGCTGCCTCAGCCAACCGTGCCGCCCGGTCGGCGACTGGCGTTGAGGCTGCCGATCTCGCGCGGCACGGCGATCTTCATCGCCAAGCGTCTGGTGCTGCTGGCGTTCACGGTCTTCCTGGTCTCCTCGGTCATCTTCGTGGCCGTCCACAGCCTGCCCGGCAACGCCCTGATCAGCGCCCGGCTCCACGGCGCGGCCCTCGAGGCCCAGCTCCATAGGTTCGGACTCGACCGGCCGCTGCTGGCGCAGTGGTGGACCTTTGTCACCGACGCGGTGCACGGCAACCTGGGCATCTCCTACGTGGTCGAGAACGAGCCGGTCACCCCGCTGGTGCTGCGCGAGCTCAGCGTGAGCTGCGAGCTGGGCGGAGCCGCCCTGATCATCACCATCGGGCTGGGGGTGAGCGTCGGGGTGGTCGCCGCAGTCCGCCACAACACCGTGGTGGACTACGTCCTCACCTCCCTGGCGGTGATCGGTTACACGGTCCCCAGCTTCATCATCGCCACCCTCTTCTACCTCTTCTTCGGAGTGTTCCTGGCCAACCTCACCAACGGAGCCTTCGCCTATCCGCTGGAGTGGACCGGCACCTACGGCACCCTCGCCGAGCTCTCGGTGCCGGCCTTCGCCATCGGTCTGTACACCGCCGGCCAGGTGGCCAGGATCACCCGGGCGGCCATGCTCGACGTGCTCCAGCAGGATTACATCCGCACGGCTCGAGCAAAGGGGGTGCGCCAGCGCTCGGTGACCATCAGACACGCGCTGCGCAACGCCCTGGTCCCGGTGGTGAGCATCCTGGGGCCGACGATCATCAACATCCTGGTGGGCGTGGTGGTGATCGAGAACATCTTCGGCATCCCCGGCCTGGGCAAGGAGTTCGTCGAGAGCATCACCCAGCACGACTACAACGTGACCGTCGGGGTCTTCACCATGTTCGCCGCGCTGATCGGGGCCGCCAACCTGGCGGTGGACCTCGTCTACACCGCGGTCGACCCGAGGATACGGTACTGATGGCCGCCGCCGCCGGGATCTTCACCGAGTACGAGGCGGGACGTCCTGGCCCATGCCCAGGTCAGCCTGTGGCGGGACGGCTGGCGGCGGCTGCGCCGCAACCGGCTGGCGGTGGCGGCCGCGTTCTTCCTGATGTTTCTGGCGATCGTCTGCATCGTCACCTTCTTCTGGACCCCCTACAACCCGGAGGCCTTCGTCGGCCCCATCTACGCCCCGCCCTCTCTTGCCCATCCCTTCGGACTCGACGAGTACGGCCGGGACCTGCTCAGCCGGATGATGCAGGGGGCGCAGGTCTCCCTGGCTGTGGGCCTGGGCTGCGCGGTGATCGCGGTGGGGGTCGGGGTCTCGCTCGGTCTCCTAGCCGGCTACCTGCGCGGCTGGGTGGACAGTGTCATCAGCACCGCCATCAACGTCTTCTACTCCTTCCCCACCATCCTGGCAGCGCTCCTCCTCTACGTGCTGGTCGGCCCCAGCGTGATCAACATCATGGTGGCCATCGCCTTCACGGTCTGGATGGACATGGCACGGCTGGTTCGCGGCCAGACTCTGTCGATCCGCGAACGCGAGTACGTGGAGGCGGCCCGGGCCGGCGGCGCCCGCACCGGGCGCATCCTGTTCAACCACGTCTTCCCCAACGCCCTGGGGCCGATCATCGTCCAGGCCACCTACATCGTCCCCGCCGCCATCCTGACCGAGGCGTTCCTCAGCTTCCTCGGGGTCGGCATCCCGCCGCCGCTGGCCGACTGGGGCAACATCGCCGGGACCGACGGTCTGCCGGCGATCCGATTCGCCCCGCACATCGTGCTCCCCCCGGCGATCGCCCTCTCGGTCACCCTGCTGGCCTTCAACTTCTTCGGCGATGGGTTGCGCGACGCCTTCGACCCGCGGCAGAAGCGATGACGGCCAACACTGGCATCAGCTCCTACGCTCCCGGGTCGGGAACGCCGATCCTCGAGGTCCGAGGGCTCAGCACCAGCTTTTTCACCGAGGATGGTGAGGTCCGAGCCGTCCGCAACGTGAGCTTCGATCTGCTCGAGGGGGAGACGCTTGGCATCGTCGGGGAATCCGGCTGCGGCAAGAGCGTCACCGCCCTGTCCGTGCTCGGTCTGCTGCAACGGCCCGGCCGGGTGGTGGGCGGGGAGGTCATCTTCCGCGGGCGCGATCTGCTGGAGTTGGAACGCGAGGAACTCCGCCAGATCCGGGGACGCGACATCGCCATGGTGTTCCAGGATCCGCTCAGCTCGCTCAACCCGGTGCTGCGCATCGGGTTCCAAGTGGACGAGGCGATGCGGGCCCACGACAAGGTCGCCAAGAACGCCGTGAACGAGCGCAGCATCGACCTGCTTCGCCTGGTGCGGGTACCCGATGCGCCGCGCCGGTTGCACGAATATCCCCATCAGTTCAGCGGCGGCATGCGCCAGCGGGTGATGATCGCCATGGGGCTCGCCAACTCCCCGGCGCTGCTGATCGCCGACGAGCCGACCACCGCCCTGGACGTCACCGTCCAAGCTCAGATCCTCGAGCTGCTGCGCGACCTCAACCGGACCACCGGAACCTCGATCATCCTCATCACCCACAACCTCGGAGTCGTCGCCGGCATCTGCACCCGGGTGCTCGTGATGTACGCCGGCGAGATCGTCGAGGAGGGACCGGTCGAGCAGATCTTCGAGAATCCCCAGCATCCCTACACCTGGTCGCTGCTGCGCTCGCTACCGCGCATCGACTCCGCGCGGCGCGAGAGGCTTCGCTCCATCGAGGGCCTGCCCCCCGACCTGATCGCCCCGCCGCCGGGCTGCAAGTTCCATCCTCGATGCCCCTTCCGGGTCCAGCGCTGTTTCACCGAGGAGCCCAGCCTCCAGAGGGTGGGAAGCGGCGGAGGTCAGCGCGCCTCGTGCTGGGTGACCATGCAGCGCGCTTACGCCGAGATGGGAGCGGCCGACATCGTCGACACCAGCCCGGGGGCGGCGAGCGGGGTGCGCGGGCCCCGCTGGGCGGGCGAAGGGATTGCCGGCGGGCAGAACGACGACCCCGCGGCCCTCTCCGGGACCTCGGACCTGTGATCGGGGCGGCTCCCCAGCAGGCGCAGGCCCCTGCCCCGGAGGGCGAGAGCCTGCTCCGGGTGGTCGACGTCGTCAAGCATTTCTCGATCGGGGTCGGGGCCACGGTCAAGGCCGTCGACGGGGTGAGCTTCGACATCCGGTCCGGGGAGACGGTCGGGTTGGTCGGGGAATCGGGCTGCGGCAAGTCGACCCTGGGGAGGCTGGTCACCCAGTTGATCCCGGTGACCTCCGGGCAGATCATCTTCGACGGAGTCGACCTCACCCAGCTGCACGGGGAGCGCCTCCGCCAGCACCGCCAGCACCTGCAGATCATCTTCCAGGACCCGTTTGCGTCCCTCGACCCGCGGATGACCGTCGGTGACATCATCGCCGAGCCGCTCGTCAACTTCGGCCTGCTCAAGGGTCGTGACCGCGACCGCTGGGTGCAGGAGCTGCTCCGCACCGTCGGTCTCAACCCCTACTTCAACAACCGGTACCCGCATGAGTTCAGCGGCGGTCAGCGGCAGCGCATCGGCATCGCCCGGGCGCTGGCTCTGCGACCCAAGCTGATCGTCTGCGACGAGCCGGTGTCGGCCCTGGACGTCTCGATCCAGGCGCAGATCGTCAACCTGCTCGAGGACCTGCAGCGCGAGTTCCACCTCACCTACCTGTTCATCGCCCACGACCTGTCGGTGGTTCGCCACATCAGCGACCGGGTGATGGTGATGTACCTCGGCAAGGTGGTGGAGATCGCTCCCAGCGACGTGATCTACCAGTCTCCTCAGCATCCCTACACCCGCGCGCTGCTCTCGGCCGTGCCCGTTCCCGATCCTCGGGTCGAGTCGCAGCGCCGCCTGGTGGAGCTGTCGGGCGAGATCCCCTCGCCGCTCAACCCGCCATCGGGCTGCCGGTTCCACACCCGCTGCCCGATCGCCGAGGTCCCCGGCGTCTGCAGCGAGGAGGAGCCGCCCCTCGAGGAGAAGTCGCCGGCCCATTGGGCTGCCTGCCACTTCTCCGACCGGGTGGGGCGGATCGGCTAAAAGACCTGGACCGTACGCCTGGCGGATGATGCCGCCGGTCGACGATCTCCGGCCCGGCGGCCACCCGCCATGGGCGTAGAGTGCGCTGATGGCCCACGAGCAGGCGCTGGAATTCATCCGCGACAACCACCGGGCGGTGCTGGCCACCCGGCGCCGCGATGGCGGCACCCAGCTCTCACCGGTGATGGCGACGGTCGACGCCGAGAACCGGGTGGTGGTCAGCACCCGCGAGGGGGCGGCGAAGACGCTCAACCTGCGCCGCGACCCGCACGCCGCCATCTGCGTGATGAGCCAACAGTTCTTCGGCGAGTGGCACACCGTCGAGGGCAGCGTGGAGGTGGTCAGCCTCCCCGATGCCATGGAGCTGCTGGTCGACTATTACCGGCGGGTCTCCGGCGAGCATCCCGACTGGGACGACTACCGCCGGGCGATGGCGCGCGAGGGCCGGGTCCTGCTGCGGATGACCGTCGAGCGCAGCGGTCCCACCCAGAGCGGCTGAGCCACTAACCGGCGCGGAGATCGAGCTCGCGCCGGGCGGCCTGGAGGCGCTGGATGCTCTTCTCCGGGCCGATGAAGGCCATGGCGTCGAAGACCGGGACCCCCGCCGGGCTGCCCAGGATGGCGATGTACAGCACCCGAAACCCATCCCGGGCCTTGACTCCGGAGGCGGCCAGGCGCTCGGTGAGGCGAAGCCGCATCCCCTCCAGGTCGTCCAGCCCGCCACCCGCCACCTCGGCGATGGTGTCGTCGATGAGCTGTGCGGCGGTCTCCCGGTCGACCTTGGCGGGAGGGAAGACGACGTCGGGGTCCCAGGGAGCCGCACCGAGCAGCGGCGCGGCCAGCTCGACCGCATCGCGCAGCGTGACCATCCGCTCGCGGAGCAGGGGCACCAGCCGGCGCCGAAGCTCCTTGCTGGTCTCGGGAAGGTGAAACTCCAGCGCCTCGACCAGCTCCTCGGTGGGCAGGCGCCGGATGTGCAGGCCGTTGAGCGAGTCCAGCCGGTGCGAATCGAAGAGCGCCGGTGAGGACTGGATGCGGTCGAGCGAGAAAGCGGCGATGAGCTCATCCCGGGTGAACAGCTCCTGCGCGGTGCCGCTCGACCAGCCCAGCAATGCCATGGCGTTGATCAGCGCCTCGGGGACATAACCGGCCTCGGCATACTCCATCACGGTGCGCGCGCCGCGACGCTTGGAGAGCTTCTGGCGGTCCTCACCGAGGACCTGGGGGACGTGGCAGAAGAGAGGCGGCTCCCAGCCGAGCGCGGCGTAGATGGCGAGATGCTTGGGCGTCGACGGGATCCACTCGTCCGAGCGGATCACGTGGGTGATCTCCATGAGGTGGTCGTCGACCACCACCGCCAGGTGATAGGTGGGGAAACCGTCCGATTTGAGCAGCACCTGGTCGTCGATCTCGGCGTTGGAGAACTGGACCCTGCCGCGAATCACGTCGTCCCACACGGTGACGCCCTCAGGCATGCGCAGGCGCAGGACCGCGCGCATCCCCGCGGCCCGCTCCGCGGCCACCTCCCCCTGCCGGGTCAGGCAGCGCCGGTCGTAGCGGGGGGGCTGGTGGCGCCGCTCCTGCTCCGCACGCATCGCGCTGAGACGTTCGGGGGAGCAGGTGCACCAGTAGGCGTTGCCTGATTCGACCAAGCTGTCGGCATGGACCCGATAGAGGTCCAATCTCAGCGATTGAATGTAGGGGCCAAAGGGACCGCCGACCTCGGGCCCCTCGTCCCAATCCAGGGCCAGCCAGTGCAGCGTCTCCAGGATGGCGGCCTCGCCCTCGGGGATGTAGCGGCCCTGATCGGTGTCCTCGATACGCAGGATGAAGCTGCCGCCAGTCGAGCGCGCCGCCAGCCACGCGAACAGTGCGGTGCGGACGTTGCCGAGGTGGAGATACCCGGTGGGAGACGGGGCGAACCGGGTCCGGATGGGGGTCACCGACGGCTTAGCTGCACCCGGTCCCGCCGCAGTGGGGCGCGAAGAAGTACACGAAGATCACCGTCCAGAGCAGCAGCCCGACCAGCAGCAGCGAGGCGTCCCAGGCCGGGACCGAGAAGCTCACCAGGCGGGGCGAGCCACCGCCGGCGGGGTGGTCCGAGACCGCCACGACGCCACTTCCGGGTCGGCCCACGTCGGCCATGCCCCAGGCCGGCGGCGGTTGGGGCGGGCCGCCCCGGGGGGTGACTCGGAGCGCGTTCTCGCGCATTCGCACCCGGGCGTCGCGGATGATGCCCAGGATGATGGCGGCGCCGATCAGGCCGACCAGGACCGCGAAGCCGAGCAGGACCCAGCCGAGATACAGCGCCGTATCCAGGTAGTCGTCCGCCGCCTTGGGCCCGTAGAGCGTGAGGATGGCGCCGGTGAGCAGGGCGGCGGTGACCACCACGAACGCGACGGTCTTGGTGACGATCTCGCGGACTGGCATATGAGCTCCCGGTGGCCGCTGCGCAGCCGAGTATAACGGTGGCCAGCGCGACCGCCGTGCCGGCGTGGCAGCATGTGCGGGCGTGGCGCTGCAGCGGCTGTTCTTCCGATTCGCGTATCGAGTCGGGCGACCCCGCTGGGACACCGGGATCACACCCCCCGAGCTGGTCGAGGTGGTGGAGGGCCCGGGCGCCCTTCCCCCCGGACGAGCGCTCGACCTCGGCTGCGGGACCGGGACCAACGCGCTCTACCTGGCCGCCCACGGGTGGGAGGCGACCGGTGTGGACTTCGTCCCCGCCGCCATCGAGCAGGCCCGGATCAAGGCGCGCCGCTCCGGCCTGGAGGCTCAGTTCGTGCGCGGCGACGTGACCGGGCTTGCCGGGCTCGGGGTGCGGGGCCCTTTCGACCTGGTGGTGGACATCGGCTGCTTCCACGCGGTGCCGGCCTCTGGTCGGGAGGCCTACGCGCGCGGCGTGGCTTCGCTGACCCGCCCGGGGGCCACCTTCATGATGTTCGCATTTGCCCGCCTCCCCTGCTCCTGCGGTTTGAGGGGTTCCGGCGGAGCCCCGGAGGCCGAGGTGAGGCGGTGGCTGGGCGGGGCGTTCGAGGTGGTCGAGGTACGCCCGGGGAATGAGCCGCGTCCGGGCGCGGCCCTGCGGCCCAGCTGGTATCGCATGGTGCGCCGGTAGGCGTGGACGCATTGCGCCCGATCGCGGCCGGCGTGCGCCGGATCGAGGGGCTGGGGGTCGCCCTGCCGCCGTTCGTCGCCAGCAAGGCAATCGCCGTGCTGGTGCCGATGGCCACGGTATGGGCGCGCAGCACCGGGGTCGGAGTCCCGGCTGCGTCCGCCTTCATCCAGCCCTTCGCCCTCTGGGACGGCAGGGCCTACGCCCAGATCGCAGCCCAGGGATATCCCTCGGGACCGCTCAGCGTGGCCCTCAACTCGCCGGACTACGTCTGGGCGCGATTTCCCGGATATCCGCTGCTGGTCCATCTGGTCTCGTACCTGGTGCCGAGCACGATCGCGGCGGGGATCGTGGTCAGCGCGGTCTGCGAGCTGATCGCCCTGGTCTTCCTCGCCAAGCTGGTGCTGCACGAGCGCCCCGGCGACCAGGCCGCGGCCCGCTTCGCCTGCTGGGGGCTGGCGGTCTTCCCCTACGCCTTTTACCTCACCGCCGTCTACACCGAGAGCGCGTTCCTCGCCGCCGCCATCGGCTCTCTGTACTACATGCGCAGGGGACAGGACGGGCGGGCGTCGGTGCTGGCGGCGGCAGCGATATTCATCCATGTCACCGGGCTGGCCCTGGTCCCGGCCATGGTGGTGGAGCACCTGATGCGCCGCCGGGGACGGCCCGGCCCGGGCCTGGTGGCCATCCTCGCCAGCCTGCTGGCGCTGGCGGTGTTCGCCGCCTACTCCTGGCTGCTGACCGGCGACGCCCTGGCCTACGTGCACATCGCGCAGTCGCAGTCCTTTGACCGCGTGCTCACCTGGCCCTGGGATGGGGCGCGGGCCACCTGGGGGGCGTTCGTCAGCGGTCCGGGGGGCAACAGCTTCATCTTCGGGATGGAGATGCTCTTCGGGGTCGGAGGGCTGGTCGCCGTCCTCTGGATGGCTTCGCGCCGCCGGTCGATCGCCCCCTCGCTCACCGTGTACGCGGCGGGGCTGTGGGTGATGGCCACCGCGGTGGTCTACTGGCTGGGCACCCCCCGTTTCGAGATGACCGCGGTCCCGATCTACCTGCTGGCGGCCGACCTCACCCGGGGGCATCCCCGGGCCCGCCCGGTGGTCATCGCTGCCTCGGCGGGCTGGATGGGCTTCATCTGCACCCTGGTGGCGACCGGGCAGTTCGTGGCCTGAGGCCGGCTGTCCCTACCCGCACGGGGAGTTGAACCCCGGTTACCACCTTGAAAGGGTGATGTCCTGGGCCCCACGCGGCAGGCCGCGCGGGGACCCCGGTCTGATCAGGGGCTCGCGGCCCCTCGCCGGTCCGGCACAGCCGGCCCCGGCTCACCCCGCCCTGCGGTCAGGACCGCCGCCAGCCCGGCCGTTCCTACCCGCACGGGGAGTCGAACCCCGGTTACCACCTTGAAAGGGTGATGTCCTGACCGCTAGACGATGCGGGCGGAGGCTCCGACGATGGTACCGGGCGCCCGACGGCCAGGTGGCCCGGCCGGGCTGCGGCCTGAAACCACCGCTCGGACCCTCGGCGGCGCCCGGCCAAGCCGGCGGTGCGGGAAAAAGTGACAGTGGCGCTATCATGTATTGTGTGCAAGGGAGGTCACCACGATGAGTGACGGAACTGCTTCGTTCGATTCTCGCCAGGCCCCGATGTCCTCGGCCGGCACCGCCGGCGAGGACACGGGGCCGCCAGCGCGCATCCTGCAGTTTCCGGGGGCCCGGCGTCGAGCGGCCCGCCGCCGCCGGCTGATGGCCATGGGCGAATGGGCGGCCCTCGCCGGGATGGGCGTGGCCGCCGCGCTCCTGGTCCTGATGACGGTCATCGGCCTCATGGCCCACTGAGGGCCGGGCGAGCGCGCCGGGGCGCGCGAGGATCGTCGACTCCGGGTACCGGTTCTGACCCGTGGCAGGACGGTGTTCTTTCGTCACGCCACATGGGGAGAGCCGCGGCGCTGAACCTTCTACGATCGGCGGGATCGTCTCGTTCGAGAGGTGCCCACACTGATCCAGCGACACTCGGCGGCCCGGTTGATCGGACAGCCAGATGCCGAGACCGAACCCGGCGACAACCCGAGACCGGGCAGGTCCGAGGGACGCGCTGCGGTCCTCCTTCTGCTGCTCTGCGGGGGAATGGTGGTGGCCTGGCTGCTCGCCTCCGCCACCTGGGGCGCGGACAGCCACAACATCCTGGCCGGGGCCCGGGCCCTGCTGCATCGCCTCCCCCCGACCTCCGCCAACCTCCTCATCTATCCCTCCACCGTGTACGTGATCTACATCCCGCTCGGCCTGCTCCCGGTCGGCATGGTGCAGCCGCTGACCCAGGCCGCCTGCCTGGTGGCCGTCGGCTTCAGCCTGCGCCTCTGGGGGTCGGCGGAGGACGGCAAGGCCCCGATGTGGATATGGGCCCTGCTCCTCTCCGCACCCGCTCTGCAACTGATCTACATCGACCAGTTCAACACCGCGATGGCTCTGCTGAGCGTGAGCGCGGTGATCCCGCTCATGGATCGGGGACGGCTGGGGTGGCTGGGGGCTCTCAGCGCCTTCGCGCTCATCGCCAAGCCGTTCTGCGCGCTGCCCCTGCTTCCCGGGCTGGCCTGCCTCCGGCATCGCAGAGGCAGGGTGATCGGCATCATCGCAGCCACCATGGGGTGTCTCGGTGCCGTGAGCCTGCTCGCGTGGGCGTGGGATCCCTCGAGCCTCGCGCATATCTTCAGCGCGCTGGCCCGACGACCCTTGGTGGGAATCCCCGGCCTCAGCCGGGATCTGTTCGGCAGCCCCGGGGTGGTGGGCCTGCTGGCGGTCTGGGCCGGCTTCGAGATGCTGGTTGCCAGGCGGCTGGCGGGTCACGCATCACCCACCGACG
Source organism: uncultured bacterium (assembly GCA_963716555.1). Lineage (GTDB taxonomy): Bacteria > Chloroflexota > Dormibacteria > Aeolococcales > Aeolococcaceae > JAJZNI01. The sequence continues at coordinate 159,193 of CAVQTJ010000019.1, forward strand.
TTGCCGCCGTGCTGGTCGCCCTCTCGGTGATTCCCCTCCATCTCGGGGGTCCCTATGTCGCCGTGCTCACCTTTCCCGCGGTCGCCCGCCTGGCGCTGAGGCGAGACTCGCCCCATGTCGCGATCGCCTATGCCAGCCTCTACTCGGCGGGCACGGTGCTCGGCTCGGCGATCCCGAAGCTGCTGCCGGCCGGCGAGCGGGGTGGTCGATGGGCTCACCGAGGTGGCAATCCTGCTCCCGGTGATCTCGGCGGTGGGCCTCGCCTACCTGCTGGTCAGGGACCTCGAGGCCGCAGCGCCGGCCTTCAGCACGGAACGACCCCGTCTCAGCGTCGTCGGTGACGCTCGGGAGGGCGGCGACGGCCGGCGCTGGCGCGACGCCCTGCCCGCCCTGGCCGGCTTCAGTGCAGCCACTCCACGTCGCCGTGGAAGCCGGCGGGACGGGGGTGGCCGCGGTAGTGCTCGCGGCCGGCGCGGGCCTCGGCGACGGTGGTGGTGGCGCCGTGGCCGGGCATGATCACGGTTTCCTCCGGCAGGGGTAGAAGCTTGGCGTCGATCGACGCCAGGATGGTCTCCAGGTCACCCGCCGCGAAGGTGCGGCCCGGACCGCCGCCGAAGAGAGTGTCACCGGTGATCACCGCCCGGCCCAGACGCAGCGAGACGCTGCCGGGGGTGTGCCCCGGGGTGTGGAGGACGGTGACCCGGATCCCGCCCACGCGCAGCTCCTGTCCGTCACGGAGCCGGCCATTGATCCTCTCCTCGGGGACGTTGACCTCTCGTTCGCCGACCAGCACGGGTGCGCCTGTGGCCGCGCGGACGGCGTCGTAGCTCATCCAGTGGTCCTGATGCCAGTGGGTGGCGACCACCGACTCGACCCCGCCCTCGGCGGCGATCGCCTCGAGCAGGGGTGCCTCGTCGAGCGGCATGTCGACGAGCAAGCCCGGCCCGGCCTCGGTGTCGCGGACGATGTAGGCGTTGTTGCCGTAGGGGCCCATGGGGCCGAGCTTGAGGATGCGGACACCGTCCTCCTCGAAGAGCTGGACGGGGGCGCGGCCGGCGGCGGTCACCGGGGGCGGCGCGACGTTCCCGAGCCCGCGGTTCGGGACCGCTGGCGGCCACGGGAGGGGGGCGGCGCGGCTCCCTCGGCGCGCAGGGCCGCCTTGCGGGCCCGTTTCGCCGCCTGGTAGGCGCGGCGCTCCTCGGCGGTAGTGACGTCGGCGAGGGTGGGGAAGTCGGGTGCGATCTGCTCCCACCCCGCGGGTCGTACTCCGAAATGCCGGGCCAGGACGCCGGTGACGATCCCGGCCTTGAGCGAGCCGAAGCCGGGCAGGGCGCCCAGGCGACGGTGCAGCTCGGCCGCCGTCCCGGCCTCTCGCCAGAGCCGGGAGGCTTCGCCACCATAGGTGTCAGAGACGATCCGGCAGATCCCCTGGACCCTTTCGGCCATGCTGGCGGGGAAGCGGTGGATCGCGGGAGGGGTGCGGAAGGCGGCGACGAAGGCCTGGGGGTCGGTGGCGGCGAGGCGCTCGGCGTCGAGGGTGCCCAGCCGCTGCCGGATGCGCAGGGGCCCGAGGAAGGCCTGCTCGATGGGGAACTGCTGGTCCAGGCAGAAGCCGATCAGCAGGGCGAGCGGGTCCTCGGCGATCAGCCGATCGGCCTCAGGATCCTCGGTCCACTCCAGGCGGGGGACGCTGGTGGAGATGGCGGGGCTCATCGCCGATAGAGTACGGCGCTGGGCGCCGCCCGCCGCCGGGAGGGGCCGGCGCTGCCAGAATCATTCCGCGATGGAGGAGCGTCGGGTTGACTGCGGGACGCTCACCCTCTCTGTCCGCGACCATCCGGGCGGCGATCCAGCGATCCTCGCCCTCCACGGACTGGCCAGCAATGCCCGCTGGTGGGACCTGGTGGCGGCGCGTCTCAGCCCCCGCTGGCGGGTGCTCGCCCCCGACCTGCGCGGACATGGCCGGTCGGATCGACCCGACACCGGCTACTCGTTCCCGGAGGTGGTCGACGACCTGCGGGGGTTGCTGGACGCCGAGGGTTTGGACCGCGTGGTGGTGGCCGGACACAGCTGGGGAGCATCGGTGGCGCTGTGGCTGGCCAGCACCGCGCCCGAGCGGGTCATCGGCTGCGTGTGCGTGGACGGCGGGGCGGTCTTCCTGCGCGACCACTTCCCGACCTGGGCCGAGGCCGAGCAGCGGCTCCGACCCCCTCAGCTCGCGGGGATCACCGAGGCGACGCTGGGCGAATGGGTCCGAGGCGGGCGCTTCGGTGACGGCGATCCGGCCCAGCTCACCGAGATCGTGCTGGGCAACTTCGAGGCCGCCGAGGACGGGACGCTGCGGCCGCGGCTACGCCTGGAGCGCCACATGGAGATCGCTCGGCGGCTGTATGAGCTGGATTCATTCGAGCTGATGACCAGGGTCCGCTGTCCGGTTCTGTTCCTTCCTGCGCGCGGTGGGATGTGGCCGGCGGCGGCGAAGGAGGGGGCGCTGCGCCGGGCCCAAGAGGTGCTGGGCGGTCGGGCCCAGGTGGTGTGGCTGGATGGGGAGCACGACCTCCCCGTCGAGCGTCCGGCCGAGGTGGCCGCGGCGATGGCGCAGTTCGTCATGGCTCTGCCGTGACGACTGGAGATCGGTCGTCCACTCTGGGGGTCTCGCCCGCCACACGGCGGCACGGGCAGGCACGTCGGTCAGTCCGCGACAGCCCCCTTGGCTAGCGTCGGCGCGTCCGCGACGGCTGGACCGAGGTGAGCAGGCGGCTGAGCCCGCGCTTCGCGTCACTGTCCCACCATGTCCCAACTCAGCGGAGTGCCGGCCTCGATCGAGCACGCGGCGCGCCTTCCGATCACGGCCGCGAGATGCTTGGGCGCCAGCCCAAGCGCTGGTCGGATCGAGCGAAGGTTCTCGGGGGTGAAGAGCTCGCCCGCTGCGACACTGGCAACCACGAACAGCGACCGCCGGAATGCCAGGCTGGCCTTCTCGGACTCCGACGGCCCGTAGCGGAGACCGCCGAGGGCCGCCTCTGTCTCGCGAACCGCCCTGACCATGGCGGCGAACTCGTCGGGCTCAGCAGAGAAGGCTGCGTCCGGGGTGGGCCTGCGCCGATCCAAGGTGAGATGCTTCTCGACCAGCGTCGCGCCGAGCGCGACGGCGGCCACCGCGATCGTCGTGCCGAGTGTGTGGTCGGAGACGCCGACCGGGACGCCCCAGGTCGCAGCCATGTGAGCCATGGTGCGAAGGTCGAACTCCGACGCGGGCGCGGGGTAGGCCGAGTTGCAGCGGAGGAGCGCGAGCTGCGTGGCCCCCGCCTTTCGCGCGGCGGTGACAGCCTCGTCGACCTCCTCCAAGGTTGCCATGCCGGTCGACATGATCATCGGCCGTCCGGTCCGGGCGACCGCCTCGATCAGGGCGTGATCGACCAGCTCAAAAGAAGCGATCTTGAAGCACGGGACATCGAGCTCATCGACCAGAAAGGGCACGGCGTCGACGTGGCACGGTGTCGAGAAGCACTGGATGCCGCTCGCCTCCGCCAGGCGCTTGAGCTCGGGCTGCCACTCCCACGGCATCGCGGCGCTGGCGTAGAGGTCATGCAGAAGCTGGCCGCGCCACAGGGAGGCGTCGCCCACACGGAAGGGCGGCCGGTCGCTGCGAAGCGTCATCCCGTCGGCGGTGTACGTCTGCAGCTTCACGGCGTCAGCCCCGGCTCGCGCTGCCGCGCGGACCAGCTCCGCGGCGCTCTCGAAGTCGCCGCCATGGTTGGCGGACAGCTCGGCGATGATGTAGACGGGCTCGCCGGGCCCGACCGGGCGGCCGCCAATCGTGATCGTCCGCGGGCCACGAGCCGGACCAGCAGCGATCCCTCTCGGGTCAGCGTCTGACATCGCGGTCCTCCCGACGCCGGCGCCAGCAGGCGGCCTCACCGCCTTGGCTGTCCCTCCCCCGTCGGAAGCCGGCCGCTGCGAAGGCGCGTCATCGAGGCAATGTTCGACAGCCTGACCCGACCGATCAGCTCGTCGGTGTCCGTCCACGTCGCCAATGCCTCCGCGGTTCCGAGGCGCAGGAGCGCCGTGCCAAAACCGTTGCCCCGATGCTCACGATCCACGCTAACGTGGACCTCGGCCACGCCGGGGTCATGCTCCTTCTCGAATCTCACCTGGCCGACGGTCTCGCCCTTTTCGCCGATCCCGATGAGATGCAGACAGGTGGGTGAGGCGAGGCGCCGCGCGTACCACGCCCGGTGCTCCTCCCATGGGATCGGCGCAACGGAGAACGACGCCCGTCGGGTGAGCGGGATCGTTGGCCCAGTTCCACAGCGTCCTGACGTCCCCCGGCTCGGCACGCCTGAGCCGCAGCCGCGGCCACATCGCGTCGACGACTCGCTCCGCTCCACGTCCGTCGACCAGCCGTATGGCCCGGGTCGACAAGCCGGACCAGTCGTTCGCCATCAGCGGCGAGGCCGATCACCGCAGTTCGCCACTGCCTCGGCGGTCAGGCGTGCCGACCATCCGAGGTCGATCGCCGCCCCGGCACGCTCCATTGCACTCGCCACGGCGATCTGATTCTCGGCCACCGACGTCAGAAGGGCCGGTACGCCGGAGCAGCAGATCTCCCAGGTGACGCTTCCCGCAGCTGCGACGCAGAGGTCGGCCCGTGCCAGCTCGACGGCGACATCGTCGCGGAACCCGAGCCACGCGACCGCACCGGCATCAAGGGGCGTCTCCGCCCCGACGACCGCGCGCCTCGAGCCCAGCCTCGACCACGAGCTGCGCCGCGGCGCGCACGGTGGAAAGCCACGCTGCGCTCGGCCCGCCGCCGAGCAGGAAGAGGACAACACGCGCCGGCTCAGCGCGGACGCGCGGGCCTCGTCGGCGAAGTCCGGATCCACCAGTGCGAAGCGCGATCCGAGCAGAAGGATACAATCAGCGGGGCGACGCTCATAGGCGTCGGCACTGGCGTCCAGGTTCTGATCCAGGATCATGGCAGCGTGATACTCACCGATGGACCCATGGTCGTCGATCACGAGAAGCCGTGCCCGTCCGGCGACCTCCCGTTGGAAGGGGCTTCCGAAGTGATACCCATCGATCTACCACCCAGGCGGCAGAGCGCCGCCCGGCCTGCTCGACCACCGCCGCCACATCGCCGACGCCCCCGTTCGACGTCCGGGTCGGCATGGCTCACCTCGGCGCCGAGCCGGCGGTACCGGGACACTATGGGCTCGGGCAGCTCCGTGGTCACCACCCACAGGTCGCCGCCGCGGGAGGCCCAGGCCTTGGCCAGAGCCAGCGAGCGCATCGCGTGGCCGACGCCTGCGGCCGCCCGGGGTCCGACTGCCGTCCACACGCAGGATGAGGAGCGGCCGATCCTCGAACTCCGCCGTGGCTCGCCACGAGGGTCGACCCACCCTCTGACGGGCTCGGGGGCCGTGACGCAGCGCCGACGCGAGCTTGCCTCACTCATCGTCGGCCGAGCACCAGGCGCTCAAGCGGATGAAACTCCCGCGATCGTGAGATCGGAGGACGACGCAGGTAAGTGCGCACGTCGGACACCGCCCGGCTGACGGTGACTTCTGCGGCATAGGTCATGGGGTGCCCTCTCGCCCACGCACGAGATTCCTTAGGTACCTCATCTCGCTCGGCTGGATCGATGTTCGCATCGCGGTGGTGATGTACACCGCGCCTCCCAGGGCAGCCGCAAGCGCAACGGTCACGATGTCACGAGCTCCAACCGCCACGACGAGGCTGAGCGTCGCGGCCAAGAGCACACAGGGCACGACGCTGGGCAGCACCGTGGCGACCAAGAAGTCTCGCACGGACTCGCCGATGCAGCGAAGCAGTGGGCGGACCAGTAGCGGTGCGAGCACGAGGGTTGCGATCAAGGTTCCCAGAAAAGTACCGACCGGGCCGATCAGGGGAACGAGGGCTACGCTGAGAACGAGGTTGACGGTAAGGGCTACAACGCTGGCATGCAGCACATCGGTCGCCTTGCCGATCCCCACCAGCACCTCCGACCCGACCGCGAGAGGAGTCGAGAGCTGCGACGCCGGCGAGCGCGACGCCGGCCAGCAGTGCTGCTGTGGAGTAGCCACCGCCCACCCACAGTCGGATCAGTGGAGCCGCGACGATGGCCGCGCCGACCGCAACGGGCATGGCCACGAGCATCGAGTACCTGGTCCCTCGGTTGACGAGCTCTCGCAGAGTATGGTGATCTCCGCGCGCGCCCACCCAGGAGGCAGCCGGAGTCACCGCGTAGATGGACGCGGAGAGAACGCCCGCCGCACCGTTGGCGAGCTGTGTGGCGATCGCCACAACTGCCACAGCTGCCGGCCCGAGGAAGATCCCCACGATGATGCGGTCCATCGTGCGCTCGAGGACTCCCAGCGGGCGGAGCAGTGCGATGGTCCGCCCATAGCGCCACAGAGAGGCTGCCGCTGCTCGGGTCACGCGCATACGGGTGCCGCCCAGAGCACGGCGCAGCACCACGAAACCCATGGTGCTGCCCACCAGAGAGGCGGCTAGGCTCGCTGCAGCGACCCCTTGCAAACCTCCTCCACTCAGAGCTGCGGCCGATGTGGCAACCGCGACAGCGGTGCGTCGAACCGCGTCCACCGCGCGCGAGAGATCGACGCGCTGGTATCCCTCCAGGCAGGATTCATACCCCTCGGTGAGCAGATCGGCAGCCACCTGGACACCGAAGAGCGCGATCGCGACACGAAGCTCGGCGCGGAGGGCGTCAGGGGTCCGGAAGACGGTCGGGAGGAAGAGGGGGCCGAGGAGGGCCACCACGACCGCGGCCACCACCCCGAACAGGATAAACAGCGACAGCCCGCTTCCCGCCGCTTCCGCCGCCCGCGCACTGTCATCGAGCGCGGTGTGCCCGGCGATGTCCCGGGTCACGGCAGTGCCCACACCCGCCTGTACCAGCGAGAGCCATCCGTTGACACCGGACAGCGTCTGCAGCAAGGCCCAGGTTCCGAAACCCGAAGGGCCGAGACCGCGAAGCAGGAGAGGCAAGGAGACAAGCGCCACAATCATTGCCCAGCCGTTCCCCGCGCCCGTGGCTAGGGTATTGAGCAGCAGCCGTCGGCGGAACGGCGCTACGGGAGGTTTCGTGGCGCTCAGGAGAGCTCCTCCATCGGGGTCACCAGAAGTCTCCCGCGGCGATCCGAGGTCGACTTACGAAAGCTATCCGACAACTCGCTGAGAGGGTTTCGATGGAGACCAGGACGCCGACCCCTGCGGCAACCCGACCGAGGATGGGTAGGAGGGTGGCGGCAGTGAGAGGGATTCGCTTGTGGGTGGCCGACGCGCCAACGGCGACGTCGTGCGCCACGCTGCCTCGCCGATTCATGGGGCAGCTCCTTCGAGCGGGACCGGAGCCGCCTTCCCAAGACCGAGTACGTCGGACACGACTGCGTCGAGGTCCCGGTCAAGCCCGGGACCAAGCGCCGCGGCCGTCCGCACGACAACGCGAGGCCGGCTGCGCCCCTCCTCACGAACTGATGTGATCTGGCGATGATGGCGAAAGAAGAAGTGGTATGCATAGCGTCGAGCCTCGTTGGCGGAGAAGGTCCCGCTCCGACCGGGACGGTCCGGTGGCGAGCAGGGATTCCACCGCCTCCCAGTACGCGGCAACACTCGTCGGATCGACGGTGAAGCCCCGGCCACGATAGTGCGTCTCGCCGGCAACCACAACCGGGACACCCTGTGCCGCCATCTCGAGGCCCACGCTGGAGGTGTAGACGAGGCCAACGCGGGTGAGATTCATCAGCGTGTACGAGCTGAGCTGGCTCTCGGCGGGGATGACGCGGACATTGGGCGGGAGCACCGGTGCCACCTTCCGGATGAAGCTGCCCATGCGCTCGATGCTCCGGTGATTCGTCAACCGCACCTCGGCGGGGTGCAACCGGACGACCAGGTCGATATCGGGATGACGGCCGGCCCAGGCCACGCCCTGCCGAACCCACTCGCCCATGGAGGGGAAGCCGAGGTCCTTGCCCACCACGGCGCTGTCCCACAGGATGTTGCAGAACATCGCTACTAGTGGCCGCGAAGCCTCGAGACCGAGAAGTCGGCGGACCGCGACGGCCTCTTCGAGGGGGCGCGTCCAGAGGCGGTCGAGGCCGCCGCTGTCGCGCCGCCGCCCTTGCAGATACGCCTCCAGGCGCCGGTCCTCCGCCGGGCTCAACTTTCGCTCCAGCGCAGCACTCACCTCGGCCTCGGGGATCAGCAGGTCGGAGGCGAATCCCTCCGGCGCGGTGACGACGGTGCCGGGCCGAAAACCCTTCTCGTAGGTGGTGAAGCCGATGCCCTGTCGCCTCGCGATCTCGAGCAGGATGCGCTCGGCGAAGAACCGGCCGTTGAGGGCGAAGATCCGGCGCGGCCGGGTGCGAGCGAGCAGCCGATCGAAGGCCTGGGCGAGCACGATCCCGCTGACCAGGAACGCGCGATAGGCATCGAGCACCGATGGCCTCTCGTCCAGAGTGCCACGGGCGAGGAACCAGGCCACCGAGGTCCTCACCATCTCGCCGATGGCCAGGCCATCGATCGTGAAGCGCTCACACTCGCTCACGCTGCGGAGACCGGCAACCTGTTCGCGTGCCAAGCGGGTGGCGGCCGGAAAGTCGATCATCTCGTTGAGCCGCGTGAGCTCATGTCCCGCCGCAGCGATGGCACCGCCCGCGTACTCCGCGCAGGAGCGGCACGGCATGGGTGGTGCGGCGTGCACCGGCATCACGTCGCACACGGGAAGGCGGCCTCCGCAGGTGGCGAAGACCGGAGTCCAGCCCGACTGCGCCACGGCATGCCCGATGACCGCCTCCAGGGCTACGTGGGTCGACCAACCGCGGAAGCTGAGGATGAGCACACGCTCCCCCGTTTTCGGAGGGGGTGCGGCGGAGCGGGCGAGGCGGCGCAGGTCGCGGAACTCCGGCGGCTCGCCGAGCCAGCTCAGGTGAAGGCGTCGGGCCAGCCACCGCGACGCACCCCACACCTCGCGCGCGCGACGCTTGGCCCGGGGGTGCCCCCAAACCCAGTCAAGCACGCGCCCCCGCAGCGTCAACACGCCATCCCTGACACGGTGGCGCCTGCTGCACACCTCATGGCCGGCGAACCACTTCACACGGCGGCTCGCCGCGCAGGAGCATCCCGACGGTCCCGGAAGAGAGAGCGCGCCCGACCGCCGAGAGCGCGCCTTCGAAGGCGGTCAGGGTCTGGTCCACGGCGGCGCCGTCGTGCGCCAGTGAGATGAAGTTGGCATTGCCCAGGAGGACACCGCGGTCGAGGCACTCCTGCCAGATCAAACCCTTCAGGGTCAGCGCATCGAGACCGGATTCGGGTCTGAGCTCCAGGACCCGTCGGGGCGCCAGCCCGACCATGGAGGCCGGCACGCCGTGAGCCGTGGCCAGGGCGTTGAACCCGTCGCGGACCGCCGCGCCCTGTTGCCAGAGCTGGCGGCACACGTCCTCGCGCGTGACCTTCTCGAGAGTTGCCTTTGCGGCGGCGAGCGCGACGGCGTCTCCTGCGAACGTTCCTGAGATGAACGCGGTGCTGGTGATCAGCCGCATGATCTCCGAGCGTCCAACCACGGCCGCGAGGGGATACCCGTTCGCCAATCCCTTGCCGAATGCAGCGAGGTCCGGGACCACGCCGAACAGCTCCTGAGCACCGCCTGGAGCGAAGCGGAACCCGGTGATCACCTCGTCGAAGAGGAGCAAGGCGCCATGGGAGTGAGCCAGCGCGCGCACGCTCTCGAGGAAGCCGGGGACCGGCTCCTCCACACCGACCGGCTCCATGATCACAGCGGCGATCTGCTCGGGAAGCTTCTCGAAGAGACCTCGGAGGGAAGCGATGTCGTTGTAAGTCCAGGGGTGGGTCAACTCGCGAACGGCTCGCGGGACGCCTCCGTTGCGAGGGCTGTGGGCGACGCTCCAGTCGTGCCAGCCGTGGTATCCGCACATGGCCACGTGGTCCCGGCCGGTGAAGCCACGGGCGAGCCGTACCGCGGCGCTGGTGGCCTCGGAACCGGTCTTCACGAAGCGCACCATCTCCGCGCACGGGATCATCTCGACCAGGAGCTCGGCCACCTCCACCTCCAGCGGGTGACCCAGCGAGAAGGACACACCCTGGTCAAGCTGGCGGCGCACCGCGGCGTCCACGTCGGGATCGCGATAGCCGAGCAGCACCGGGCCAAGCGCGCACGGGTAGTCGATGTACTCTCGCCCGTCGACGTCCCAGACCCGGCAGCCGTCCCCGCGCTGTAGGTACACCGGATAGACGCCGGGAACGTGCTGGTCGGGCGCCTTGCTGTACGTCTGGGTGATGCCGGGCAACACCCGCGCGGCACGCTCCAAGAGCTCTTGGTCGAGGGAGGTGATGGCGGTCATCTGCGGGCCCTCGTCATGGTCCGCCGCGGCGCGGTCTCGGCGGCCTCGGCGAGGATCGGCGCCCCGCCGCCACCCGGCCCACGGTCGATCTTCAGAAGAGGGCTGACCGCGGCGAATCCCGGCATGGGGTCAGGCGCCAGGGCCGCGAGGAGATGGCTGACCCTGACCAAGTCCTCGGGGTAGTCGACTGTGACCCGCAGCTGCGACAGATCGAGTGGCGCGCGGACAGTCGCCGTGCGGAACTCCTCCAGGTGTTTCCGCACCCGCAGGGTCACATGCTCCCGCTCGGCCCGCGTCGCCGTCTCTCGGTGGAGCCTCTCCAAGCAGGACCGTGTCAGGACCTCGACGTCGTAACCGTCCGGATAGGTGGGCGGCGTCACATTGCTCGCGTAATCCGCGCCTGTCTCAGCGCGCCGCCGCACCACCGCGTCGACCAGCGCTGGATCCACCAGCGGGCAGTCCGCCGTGATCCGCACCACCACGTCCGCGGAGAACTCGCGTGCCGCGGCGACAAAGCGGGTGAGGACATCCTCGACAGGGCCGCGGACGACGGCGGCTCCCATGTGTACAGCGAGCCGGGCTACGGCATCGTCTCCGGGATCGACGGTGGTAGCGACCACCACCTGGTCCACCGTACCGGAGGCCTTGACTTGCTCCACGACGTGCGCCAGCATCGGTCGCCCTCCGAGGTCGGCCAGGACCTTGCCCGGGAAACGGGTCGAGCCCATCCTCGCCTGGATGACGGCGACCGTGTTCACACGCCCCTCCGCCTCAGGGCCTCGAGCGCCACCTGCACGGAGGCAGCGGCGCGGGGGATGTCGTTGCAGGTCGGTCCGCCACTGGCCGCCGCCGCGAGTACGTGCTGCATCTCCGCGACGTACTGAGCGTTGGCATCGGCGTCGATTGCGCTCGCCAGGGTCACCGGCTCCTGTCCTGGCTCCGTGATCACCTCGACCACCCCCCGGGGCACATCCCAGGTCAGCTCACCATTGGTGCCGATGACGGTGCAGCTCCGGCAGCGCCGCCGCCGTAGATAGTCCAAATGGATGTGTGAGCTGGCCCCACCCGCATGAGTGATCAGGATGTCCGCCACATCCTCCACATCAACCTCGAGCACCCCGCTTCGGGAGACCCACGACTCCACCTCGACAGCCGGCCCCGCCAGTTCGAGCGCGTAGTCGATCTCGTGGATCGCGTCGAGAACGATTCCGCCCCCCAGAGCTCGCTGAGCGCTGTAGAGCGTGCGGTAGTCTCGGTCCGGTCGCCAGGCGGGCAGCCACCAGCCGTAGTCGATCAGGAGGGCAGCCGGACGGCCGACGGTGCCCAGGTTCGAGGCCAGCGTCGCGAAGCCCTGACTGAAGCGAAGGTTGCAGCCCACCATCACGGCCCTGTGCGGGAAGCGCTCCCCAAGCACCCTTGCCTCTGCCAGGTCCGTCAGTGAGCACGCCAGAGGCTTCTCGACGAAGACGTTGGCGTTATGATCCAGCGCCCATGCGAGGTCGCTGACGTGGCGATGGGTGGGTGTGGCAATGACGATGAGGTCATAGGTCGCGGCATCCTCCCGGCTGACCGTCGCCGCTCCAAGCTCCTCCGCCAGCCGATGCGCTGCCGGCACTTCGACGTCGCACACCGTGACGTCGACCCCGAGCCGCGCCAGGTTGCGGGCATGCCGAGAGCCGATCGAGCCGCAGCCGAGGATGAGGGCAGTGGTCATCGTACGCGCCCCGACCCGATGGCCTGACCGACCTCGAAGGGGCGGGCGGAGAGCTGAGCCCACCGGTGAATCCTGAGGAGCGAGCGGACGACGTCATCCTGGTCCGCCCGCGACATCGCGGGAAAGAGAGGAAGCGAGACGAGCCTCTTGCACAGCGCCTCCGCCTTGGGTGCGATCCCGGGTCGAAAGCCGCGCGCGCGATAGGCGGCCAGGAGGTGGACCGCGGGGTAGTGGAGCGTCGCCTGGATCCCCTCCGCCCGCAGGGCGTCGATCAGGGCATCCCTGGAGCAGCCGTAGCGATCCTCCATGACCTCGATGGCGTAGAGGTGCCAGCCGCTCTCGCGTCCCAAGGGTCGTGGCGGCAAGACGATCCCCGGGATCGGGCCGAGAAGATCGTCGTAGCGAAGTGCCAGCGCGCGGCGGGCATCCAGAAGCGCGTCGATGCGGAGGAGCTGTGAGCTCCCAAGGGCCGCCTGGACGGCGCTCATCCGGTGGTTGCTTCCCAGCGCGGCGACGTCGTAGCGCCAGCTCCGACCGGCGCGCTCCTCGGCGGTGCTGGTCATGCCGTGGTTCCGCCGGAGCCGGATAGCTTCTGCCAGCGGCGCATCCGCGGTCACGCAGGCGCCTCCCTCTCCGGTGGTGATCAGCTTCACCGGATGGAAGCTGAGGGTCGTGACGTCCGCAAGGGATCCGACCGGACGTCCGGCCAGGGCGCCTCCTAGGGAGTGGGACGCATCGGCCACGATCGGGATGCGTCGCCGCAGCGCACCCCTGATCGCATCGACGTCTGCGGGCAAGCCGGCGTAGTCGACAACGATGACCGCCTTGGTCCTGGCTGTCACGACGGAGCGCACCGATCCGGGGTCGAGAGATCGGTCTGCTCCGATGTCAGCGAACACCGGAGTGGCTCCGTTGCGGAGGATCGCGCTGGCCGTGGCGACGAAGGTGAGCGGCGTCGTCACCACCTCGTCGCCAGGACCGATGCCGAGCGCCGCGACGGCGAGATCGAGCGCGGCGGTGCCGTTGCTCAGAGCGACGGCGTGTTCCACCCCGCAGCGCTGCGCGAGTCCACGCTCGAACCGCTCCACATCGGCGCCCCCGGTGAGGGTCCCCGATCTCAGGCATGCGACCACGGCCGCGACGTCCGACTCCTCGAGCTGGTGGCGGCCGTATGGGAGCGGGAACTCACGGCACGGAGTCCCACCGGCAATCGCCGGAAGGTCTGGCGGGCTCATACCGCCCGGGCGACCGCTGCTACGGTCTCGGGTGCGGTGTCCACCATCCCGCGCAGGTCGTCGACTCCGAGCCACCAGGTGTTCCGCTGGCTTGTGTAGACGAAGTCCTCGGCGACCAGTGCCGACCCAGGGAACACAGCGCCCTCCCAGAAGGGGTGTTCCGGCAGGACGACATACGCGTCTCCGGCGTCGAGGGTGCGCCTCGCCTCTTCCGGGGTCAGGAGCGCCTCATGGAGCTTCTCACCGGGTCGGATCCCCGTGATTCGAATGGGCAGTCCGGGGCCGACAGCTGCAGCGAGGTCGACGACCCTCATGCTCGGGATCTTGGGCACGAAGACCTCGCCGCCCCGCATCCTGCCCAGGCAGTCGGCCACAAACTGGACCGCTTGATCGAGACTGATCCAGAAGCGGGTCATGCGGGGATCCGTCACCGTCAGCTCGCCGTTCGACGCCTGGCTCTGGAACAGGGGTACCACGCTTCCCCGCGAGCCGATCACGTTGCCATAGCGAACGCACGAGAATCGAGTGGACTGCTTCCCGCTGTAGACGTTCGCCTGGATGAAGAGCTTCTCCGCGCAGAGCTTGGTTGCCCCATAGAGGTTGACGGGGTTCACCGCCTTGTCGCTGCTCAGTGCGATGGCGCGTTCGACTTGTGTATCGAGGCAGGCCTCCGCGACATTCTGCGCGCCGAGGATGTTGGTCTGGATGGCCTCGAAGGGATTGTATTCGCAGGCGGGCACCTGCTTGAGCGCGGCGGCGTGGACGACAACGTCGGCCCCACCCATCGCGCGGCGCACACGGTCCACATTGCGGACGTCGCCAAGCAGATACCTCACCCTGTCATCGTGGAGGTGCTGCGCCATCTGGGCCTGCTTGAGCTCGTCTCGACTGAAGACCCTGATGGCCCGAGGCTCCCAGCGGGCCAGCGCGGTGCGCACGAAGTGCTGTCCGAACGAGCCTGTGCCCCCGGTGATCAGGATCGTCCGCCCCTCGAGGCTTTCCACTTGCAATCCTCACTCAACGACCGCGCCCAGGGTCAGCGCGACGGGCACGGCGGCGTGCATGGCCTATGGTAGGAGCGGGTGTCGGTCACGAATGGCCTGTCACGATCCTGTGATCAGGCGGTTTCCGTTCACCTCCAAGAGGGGGTGAGTCATGAGTCGGTGTCGCCTGAAGGGCATACCTCGCACTCTCGGAGCCCGGCGCCGGAGGCGGCACCAGCCCTGTCACACCCAGGAGGAAGCCAGAGCCCCACGAGAGGTGCATCGCAGGAAGCAGCAGGCTGAGCGCTGCAGCTCCCGCCGGATCGCGGGGCAGCTCGGTCAGGACGCGCGAGGCTACGAGCGCCGCGTACCCCCGCACCACCCAGCGCCGCCAGGGCGACGCCAGCGCCACCAAGAGCAGGGGAGCCGCGAGCTGACGGGGGGCCAGGGATTCGGGATGCCGCCGCACCGTGGCCGCGCGGGAGAGGCCATAGCGAAAGAACTGGCGGGCCACGGCGCTCAGGCGGTCCCGAGGGACGTAGCTGGCCACAATCCCGGGGTCGAACCATACCCCTCCTCGGGGGCGGAGCCGGTGGGCAAGCTCGGCATCCTCGTTGACTCCGACATCGAGGCTGTAGCCGCCGGCCGCTCTGGCCAGGCGCGCGGGGTAGCACCCGAGGTAGACGGTGTCGACCCAACCCGGGCGTGCCTCCGGTGTGGAACCGTGCCGGTCCCGCTCCCAACCGGGACCTCATCGCCAGCCCGGCGGCACGGCCGACGCAGCCGCGACCGTCAACCGGGACCATCAGGCCACCCACCATCGCGGCCCCGGTCAGGTGCAGTGCTGCCACACAACGCTCGACGTAGTCCGGGGCGATGACGCAATGCCCGTCCACCCGAACGACCACCTCACCCGCGGCCTCACGGAGCGCTGTGTTGAGGCCCGCTGCCTGGATGCGCGCCGGATTGTCGAGGACGCGCACTCGGGGGTGGCCCACGGCGATCTCGCGGCTGCGGTCGGTCGACCCACCGTCGGCGACGAGGACCTCGGTGATGGCTCGGTACGTCTGCGCCTCGATGGCGGCGAGGCACGCGTCGAGATGTGCCTCTTCGTTGAGCACCGGAAGGATCACCGACACAGTGGGCCGCGGACGGGTACGGCACAGGCCCACCCCATCGCGCCCGGAACGACCCAGCAGTGGGATCACCTCCCACCAAGCGAGACCACGGCCATCACGGTGCGGGCCAGGATGATGAGGTCGAGGCTCAGCGACTGATGCTTCACGTAATACAGGTCGTAGCTCAGCTTGACCCGCGCGTCGTCGACGCTGCTCCCGTAGCCGCGATTCACCTGGGCCCAGCCGGTCAGTCCGGGGCGGACGGTGAGCCGCGTGTTGTAGAAGTCGATCTCGGCGCGGAGCTGCTCGACGTACCGGGGCTGCTCGGGGCGCGGCCCGATGAGCGACATGTGCCCCCGGAGCATGGCCCAGCACTGTGGCAGCTCGTCAAAGTGCAACCGCCGGAGCAGGTGCCCCACCGCCGTCACCCGGCGGTCCCCCACCTCGGTCCAGGTGGTGGCCCCGTCGGGCTGGTGACGCATGGTGCGGAGCTTGACGACCGTGAAGGGGCGCCCATGCTTGCCGACCCGCGTCTGGCGGTGGAGCACCGGACCGCCGTCCATCCGGATGGCGAGCGCCAGCGGCATGAACACGACGCCGAGCACGGCGAGCCCCACCAGCGCCACGACACCGTCAACGGCTGCGCCGTACGACAGCATAGACGTGTGAGGTCTCGCTGCGCATCGGGAGCCCAAGCAGCCAGCTGTGCCCGAGTTGATCAAGGAGAAGGCGGCCGGTCAACTCCTCGTACAGGTCGGCGAGCGACCTGACACGGATGCCGGCGTCATGGCAGGCAAGCAGCCCTCGGAAGAGATCTCGGTCGATATCGTCGCGGAGGCCGAGTACCACCTCGCCAACCGCCCGGGTCTCGACGATCTCACAGAGCCTCTCGGTGCAGTCGGCGCGGCCGGGATTGACCACTGCCGCGACCTGGTAGAGGCCATGTATCTGATCTTTCACCTCCGGCCACACGCGACTCAGGGCTCGGCGGTCCGCGACCAGGGCAATCCGGCTGGGGGGCGATGAAACCGCCACCAGCCGCCCGTAGAGGAGGCGCTCTCCCATCAGGAGAGTCCAGGCAAGCGGAGCCCATAGGATGAGTGTGGGCCGGGTGATCTGGTAGGGCACGATCAGGAAGACGACGAGCAGGCCGATCAGCGAGAAGCCGACGGCGGTTGAGACGCGTGGAATCGTTGCCCGCATCGACACTGCTGTCCGGATGTTCCACGCGTCGACCACGGTTGCGGAGATGAACCAGAGCCCGAGCGCCACCGCGGTGCCGAGCCGTGGGACGTAGAAGCCGACGCCGCGGACCTCGGAGGTGCGGAGATTGAAGGCGAGGACAAAGGCGAGCGCCACGGCGACGCCGTCCAAGGCGATGAGGAGAAGGCGCCGTTCGCGGATTGAGATCCCGCGCCGGCGCACCGCGGGCACGCTGAGGGTGAGCGGGACCTCCGTCACCATTCGAACCTACCAGCTACCGAGCGGCCGTCGGTGATCGAGCGACGACGCCGTGTTGACAGGATTGCGACATGGTGACCGGCGATCCGTCACCGCAGCGCTCCGGTGACAAGGAAGCCGGCCGCCCCCGCGCTGGATCCCGCCACCAGGCGCAGCCCCGCGAGTCCGGCGATGCAGCCCGCCCCCCAGGCATGCACATCTCCGGGTAGCGGGTCGGAACCAACGAAAACCGCCTGCACTCCGGCAAGGGCACGCTCAGCCTCGGCGGGGTCCCTGCAGGCTCCGGCGATGGCGACCAGCCGCCAGTCGTCGGGGTAGGATTCGGCATAGGCCCCTGGCTCGACCTCCACGTCCCGGGTCAGAGCGTCGATCCACTGGCCGGAGTCCGCGTCGCCGTCGTTGAGGATCCGCGACCCTGGCGGGAGGTCCACGGCCAGTTCCTCGATCACCGAGACGTCCTGCGAAGGAACCTGAACCGACATCGAGATCTCGTCCGACAGCATGCCGGAGGTGCGCAAGCCACCGATGACGAGCCCACCGCCCGCTGCCACCGCCATCGCCGCCGCCGACCACACCCGGACTCGATTCGACGCAACACGGCGGGAAATGACGTCGAGAAGGCCTGCGACGCCGATCGCTGCGAGCACCGGGACGATGAAGTACTCGAGGCCATAGAGGCGATCCATGTCCGTCCACGGATATACCCTCACCCAGAGGGGCAGGAGCCACTGAGGACCGGCGACGTCCACCGCGCAGATGACCGGGACGATCAGCGACCCGAGAAGCCAACGCCCGCGACGTTGGAGCACCACAGCCGCCGCCCCGGCGCACAGGAGGATCCCGGTGAGAATGGAGAGGTCCAGGTTGACCATCGGTCCGACGATGCCCGGGCCAATGCCCCGCTCCTGGGCGAGATAGGCCGAGGCCTCGTCGAGCCCCGGCCCCGAGGGGTGCCCGAGCGCTAGCGCCGGCGAGCGGGTCAGCAGGTAGCCGGCTCCCAGGGCCACCGCCACCGATATCAGCCCGGTGGCCGCACCGCGGAGCGCAGCACGCCTGCGGGTCACCAGGATCGCTAGCCAAAGGAACCCTCCGACGGCGACCGCGGTCGGGATCTCCAGGCCGTGGGTCACCCACATGGCCAGGACGGCAGCGCCGGCCATCGTCGCGCCGGCAAGCGGGCCCTCCCCTTCGAGGCACCGGGCGACCGCCAGGACCAGCGGCACCACTAGTGTCGATGCGACCAGGTACGGGTAGTCACCGAACCCGGCCGGCCACGCGGGGAAGATCAGTCCCAGGCTGAGCAGGGCTGCGCCTGCGGCCACCCGCCGGTCACGGGTGACGCGATGTGCGAGCAGAGCGACCCCCAGCGGCAGGGCCAGCAGGCTGACCAGGGCCAGCGGCAGCATGACCTGGGCAGGTGCGCCAGCTCCGATCTCCGACGTCAGAGCGTCTGTGGCTTCAAAGGCCAGCTCGGTGCGCACGAACCCGGATCCATCCTCCGGGATGGGAATGATCGGGAGGACGTCACTGTCCTCGACGATCGCGGCGGCGACGGTCGCATGCACCGAGGGATCGCTGTTGGGGGGCAAGGGCTGACCATGCATCGCCGCGGCCACGACACCAACCAGAGCCGCTCCGGCGATCAGGGCCGCTCCGGTGGCCGCCCATCCAACCCCGGCGTCCATGGCAGCGTGACCCCTCTGCCGGAGTTGACGAGCAGCCGCGGCGCCGACGACCACTGCCAGGACGGGGAGGACCGTAACCGGCTCGAACGGCAAGCCCGTGATGCGCAGCAGCAGGCCGATGATTCCGACGCATCCCACCGAGAACCCCGGAGCCGCTGCCAACCGCTCGGGCCAGGACAGCCGAGGAGCGATCAGCGCGGTGAGCGCGATACCCGGCACCACGCCAACCAGCAGGACAAAGGGCAGCGCATGGAAGAAGTCGCTCAGCGGCACTCAACCGATTGTCGTAGGCGATCCTGAACCCTGGCAGCGTCGTCCAACCTTCTCGCCGCCCTGTAACGATAGTGTGATCGCCGTCACCAGGTCGTCAAGATCCGCGCACCGCGGGCTTGAGTGTCTGGCTACCTCCCTATCCTCACGCCGATGACCAAGGCTGGGCCACCCGGCGCCGCTTCGGGTGGGTTGATCCAGGCGAACCGGCGCTCCGGGCGAGGGCGCCCTGGATTTCAGTCCGCGGCGAGTCAGGGGCGCAAGCGAGCTCGGCTGGCCATCATCCTGTTTGGCTTCGAGGCACTTGGGTTGTCGGTCCTCGTCCTCTCCGCGCTGAACTCTCACGGGGCGTGGCCCACGAAGGAGGGGCCACTCGACTTCGCCATCTTCTACCGCAGCGCCCAAGCCTTGGCGAGCGGCCACTCTCCCTTCACCACGGGCGCCGTCGATCCCCCCACCCTGAGCCTGCTGCTCCTACCCCTGTCGCATCTTGCCCTCGCGCCGGCCTACCTGGTCTATGCCCTCACATCGGCGGCCCTCTTGGCGACCACGCTCTGGGCCTGGAACGCCCAACTGGGTCGGCCCTATGTCGTCGCGACCATCCTGGCCGGGCTCCTTTGGTATCCGGTGATCGATGGGCTCACCCTGGGGCAACCAGTGGCGGTGGTGCTGAGCGCACTTCTGGCCACGCTTGTTCTGATCAGAAGGGAAAGGCTCATCTGGGCAGGGATCGCTGCCGGGGTGCTCTGGATCATGCCCGACATGACCGCTCCCGTCCTGTTGGCACTGGGGGTGCTGGTGTGGGCATACGGCGCCAATCCTCTGTCCTATCTGTGGGGGTTCTGCGGTTCCACGGTGGCATTCTATGGGTTGCGAGCTGGCGACTTTGTCCAATGGGTGCGGCTCGTCGCGAATTCCGTGAGTCAGGTGACGGCACAGCCCCGCCAGATCTCGGCAACCGCCTTCTTTCAACTGCTCCCGGCCAACCTTGCGTCCGGGGTCATCGGCGTGATCGCCATCATCCTGAAGGTCTGCCTGATCGCGGCGGCCCTGGTTGGCATGCTGTGGATCTTCCGGCGAGGGCTGACGCGCACTGAGATGTGGCAGAAGCTCACAGGCTGGCAGCGAATCTGGTGGGGTACGAGCATTTTCTTCGCGGTGTGGCTGCTGGTCGGCCCGGATGGGCACCTGTACGACGAGGCCTATGTCCTTCCCCTGGCCACGTTGGCGCTCGGCGCCAAGCCGGCATTTGGCGGCCTGGCACAAAGGATTGCGGTGCTGGTGTTGGTCGGCCTACCCGTGCTCACCACCATCGCACCGAACGCGGTCTATCTGACGCCGCTCGCCAACCTGCTGCTCCTGCTGGCGGTCTGGCAACTGTTCGCCGAATCGGGATACCTGGCACGTCTCAAGGACGCGGGTTGGCCGCAGCTGTCGGAGCCGCCCCCACCGGCCGCCTCTCCGGCGCCGGCTCGTTGATCCGAGCGGGGACCGACGCTTCCCTGATCCGCCCCACCCCTCGCAGAACGATGACGATGGCGACGGCGAGGAGCACAGTGGCGGCGACCCCCACCCCCACCTGGGCGGTGGTGGGAGGCGTGGTCAGCCCGGTCACGGCGAGGGCAACGCTGACAACGCTGAGCAAGATCGGCACGGCCCAGCGACGCAGCGAGCTCGGCCCTGGCTGGGAGAGGGTCCAGATCACCGCGAAAACGTAGGGTTCGACGAGGTAGTAGGACCAGGTGGTCTTGGCCAGCAGGGGGACGCAGCAGGCGGCGACGGTGAGCAGACCGGCGGCGCGGGTGACGTCGACCGGCTCGGAACGCGTCCGCCACAGAGCCGCACCAACCAGGAGCAGGGCCGCAACCAGGAAGAGCAGGGTGTCGTCATGCTGAATCAGCCCTGCCCACGGCAGCCCCCGGGCGAGCAGCACCCAGGCTGAGCCACCGCTGATCGGAAGCGTCCCGCGGAAGGTGACCAGGGAGGTGACCACGTCGTGCCCGTCGACCACGAGAAACGGAAGCAGTCCGGCGATGGTGGTGGTCGCGGCAACCGCGACGAGCGCCAGCGAGCGCAGCCCGCGGCGGAGGAGCGATGGCAGCTCGCGGTCCAGGAGCGGGAGCAGGGCCAGGCAGAGGACCGACACCACTGCGGCGCTTCGGGTCAGCAGGACCAGGCCGAGCAGCGCTCCGGCCGCTGCGACCCGGCGCTTGAGCAGCAGCCGCAGGGCTGCGAGGGTGAGCCACAGCTCGAGGGGGATCTCGATGTGACCAAAGGATCCGAGTGCCAGCCAGAGCGGCAGCGACATGCAGAGCGCGAGATAGACGGTCGGGCTGCTCCGGTACCCGGACGTCATCTGCACCAGCCGCAGCCCTTCTCGGGCCATCAGCAGCGAGAACCCGGAGAATGCAGCGAGGACGACGGCATCGCGGAGCTGCAGATCGGCGGCCCAGCCGAGCGCGTCGATCAGGACCACCAGGAGCGTGAGGGGGAGCAGCGAGAGCGGCCCGTTGGCGTCGGTGTACGGACCGGCCCTGACGGCGTACTCCATGAACGGGTGACCGTGAGCCGCCAGCTCGGCGGAGGGCCAAAAGAAGAGGTCGAGGTCGGATTGCTTGGCATTGAGGGCGAAGGGCACGACAAAGGAGAATCCGACGTAGAGCGCAATGAGCGTGATGACCCGCCACCGAAGTGCGACCGCAGTGGTGCCCCCGGCCTCGCGGCGCGGCGATCGGATCACCGGCTGAGGACCCACGGCGAGTCGTGCAACACCTTGCTGGGTGCCATGGTGTGATTCTCCCGAACCAGAGCCCACTTCACGCCAATGGCGCCGCGTTCTCGTCGGGCTGTAACGGCCGTGTGATGGCCGTCACCTGGCCGTCAAGAGTCCTGGGCGGCGGAATCCGCGAAGCCAGGCCTCTAGCCGCCCCGCAGCTGGAGCGCGAGTGGTCCCGAATGGCGCACGCCGATCTTGAGCTGCAGCCTCGCCCTGAGCTCGAGCAGCCCGGCGAGAGCGACCAGCGACACCGCCACCGGGGTCGGCGATACCGCAACCAGGTGGAAGGGCCAGACGTCGGGGAGAAGGACGAGCGTGGTCAGCGCGAGTGCGGCGACTGACCCCTCGGCGATGCGGTGACGCAGGGCTGCCAGCATCACCGCGGCGGCCACCAGCAGCGCCGCGCCAATGGCCGGCGCGGTGATGAACGCGACGATCAGTGCCAGGGAGCCGATGATCCCGAGCTGCAGCCAGCGCGGGTCCAGGTTCCGCGCGCGCTCAGCCACGACCATAGCCAGGAGCGGGAAGAGCAGCACGTCATCATTGGGGTGCGCGTACGGTGTGCAGGCGAGCCAGAGCGCCAGACCTGCGAGCGGGATCAGCGATCGCTGCGGAGCGGCGAGGCCACGCAGCCGCGGGTCGCGGACGGCGAGCAGCGCCAACCCGAAGACCCCGAGAGCACCGGCGATGGCGACCACATCACCGATGAGCGCCCCCTGAGGCAGGTGGGCGAACAGGCCGGGAATGCCCGAGAGGTCGGGCTGACCCGAGGTGACGCGGCTGTCGAAGCCGAGCACGTGAGGAAAGAAGTCGGCCGAATGGGCCACCAGGACAAATCCCGCTCCCGCGCCCCCGACCAGGACGAGCGTCGCCGCGGCCGCGAACCGCCAGAGCCGCTGTGGATCCGCAACCCAGGCGGCACCGAGCAGCAGGGGTAGCGGCCAGAGGATGTGGGGTTTCAGCAGCACCACGGCCATGCACAGACCGGCGAGCCAGGGGGCGTCGCGGCGCATCAGGATCAGTGACGCCACCAGTCCACCGAGCATGAGCAGGTCGAACTGCCCCGCGAAGACCCCGAGCAAGAGCGGCCAGGAGAGCAGCGCCGCGACCAGCCAGAGGCCGGCGCGGGACCACCCGAGCTCGCGCAACCAGGCCCACAGCGCCAGCCCGGCTACGGCGATGCCGGTGCCGGTGAAGACTGCATAGCTCCACCAGTACGGCAGCCAGGTGAAAGCGCGCAGGGCCAGGCCCACTACCGGCAGATCGGTGAAGTCGTCGAGAGACGGCTGGACGCTCGCGTAGTGCTGGGCGGCCTGCTCGGCCACGTGCATGATCGTGGAGTCGTAGGGGTTGCCGCCCTGTGAGATCACCTGGGCCGCCGCGTAGAAGACCCGCCAATCGTCGGCCAGGCCGTAGGGGGCCGGCGGGAACATGTGACCAAGGGCGAAAGCCGCGAATCCCGCGGTGACGGTGAGGAGGAAGCCGAGCATCAGCCGGCGGAGGGGCACGGCGCCGATGCTAGGCGCGGTCTGCCGCCGAGAGTGGGCCCCGACGGAATCGTTGCGGGCTCGTCAACGTCGCCAGCGGACCTTGGGAAGCCGAGAGGGTGGCGGCTTCACGAATCAGCGCCCAGGCAACTCCCCCCGCCACCACGAGTTGGGGGAGGAGGGCGAAGTGAACCTCAGCGGGGGATCCGATGCCGGTCGCGTACGGCCATACAGCCGCACTCAAGAACAGCGAAGACCAAAGTGCTGCGGACGGAGCTCGTCTGGCCCAGAGGACGATCGGAACCCCGAGCAGAGCCAGGTCGGTGGGCAGGATGTGGGGCGAGAGGAGAAGAGAGAGGGTGAGCCCGAAGGCGATGGCAAGGGCGGGATCGGCTCGAAGCGCCTCCCTGAGCCACCATGAGACCAGCGAAACAGCCAGCACGCCCACTGTGAGGCAAACGACGGTCACCACGCCGCCACCGGGAATCAGAAGGGCGAGAAGCCCGGGGATGCCCGTCCCCATCGACGCCTGTATGGCTCCCAGGGTGAAGGCGAGGTGAACTCCCTGGAGCACCGGGGCCGGGCCGGTCACCAGCACGGACGCGGCCACCCATGCGACAGCCCCGATGGACAGACCGAGAAGGACACGCCACTGAGATGCCATCAGTAGGAAGATCGGAGCGAGCCATATCAGCTGTGGCTTGATGAACAGGATCGAGAGGAGAACCCCGGCGGCGAGGGGACGCTGAGCCTGGAGTGCGAGGATCGCACAGGTGAGGCAGAGCAGCAACAGGCAGTCCCAATTGGCCATGACCAGATTCCAACCGCTGGCAACCGAGGCCGTGGCGACGATCACCACCAGGCCCGAGGTGCTGATCAAGGGACAACGCAGAACCACTCGAAGGAGCAGGAAGGCGCTGAGTCCGACACAGGCGATGCTCCCGACGGTGAAGACCACGAGTGCGGTGTGAAAGGGCAGCTCCATGAGAGGAGCGAGTAGTGCCGCCGCCGCGGCCGGATTCACGAAGAGCTGACCGCCTCCGAGGTGGACGCCCGTGTAGGCGCTCTCGGCGGCAGCCTGTGCCGCTGGCGAGTAGAGCAAATGGCCGTCACCCTGCAGAAGGAGGCGGCCCGCACCGCCGAAGGCGTCGAAGTCGCCAGCCCACGGCTGGACGCGAAAGGTCCGGAATGGCTGCGCAAGGAAGTTGGCGACGAAAGCGGCACCGACGAGAATGCCTGCACCGTGCACCAGCTTCGAGGTGAAGATCGGAGTTCTATCGTCCACCCTGGCTGCGATGATGGCCCATCTCCGGGCGGCATCTTTGACGGCGGGGTGACGATCCGGGTGGGACCTTTGTGAGGAGCGACGACCAGGAAGACGCTCCGAGCGCAAGGGCCCGCTGGATGGGCGGCTATCCCAACAGGACGTCGTAGAAGTAGCGCTGGTCCCGCGGCACCCCCTGGTCCACGTGGATCCGCTTGACCTCGGTGTACCCGCGCAGGCCCTCGATCCCGAACTCGCGACCGACCCCGCTCTGCCGGTAGCCGCCGAAGGGCGCCTCGGGGCTCAGCATGTGCCAATCATTGATCCACACCGTCCCGGTCCTCATCCGCCGGGCCATCTCGATGGCGTGCAGAGTGTCCCGAGACCAGATGCCGCCGGCCAGCCCGTAACCCGAGCCGTTGACCCGCCGGATCACCTCGGTGGGATCGAACCAGCGCTGCACCGCGAGCACCGGCCCGAAGATCTCCTCGGTGGTGGCTTGGGCGCCGGGACGCACGTCGGAGAGCACGGTGGGGGCGATGAAGTGACCCCGCTCACCCACCCCGGAGGCCCGGCCTCCGCCGCACTCCACGCGCGCCCCGTCGGCGCGGGCCCGCTCGATGGCCTTCAGCACGGTGTCGTACTGACCTCGGGAGATCAGCGGCCCGACCTGGGAGTCGAAGTCGGTGGCGTCGCCCACCCTGAGCGCCGAGGCCCGTTCGACGACACGCGCCAGGAACTCGTCATACACATCGTCGTGCACCAACGCGATCGAACCCAACTCGCACGCCTGCCCCTGGTGCAGGAATATCCCAAAGAGCGTCCCATCGACCGCCAGGTCGAGGTCGGCGTCGGCGCAGACGACGTTGGCCGACTTTCCCCCCAACTCCAGGGTCACCCGCTTGATCCCCCGGGCGGCAGCGGCCCCGATGCGCCGCCCGGTGGCGGTCGAGCCGGTGAAGGAGACCTTCTCCACGGCGGGGTTGACCACCAGCTCCTCACCCAGTTCGTCGGCCGCCCCGGTCACGACGTTGAGCACCCCGGACGGCAGCAGCCCGGTCTCATCGATGGCCCGGACCGCGTGGAGCAGGCTGAGCGGGGTGTGGGGCGAGGGCTTGATCACCACCGAGTTGCCCATCGCTAGCGCCGGCCCCAGCTTCCAGAGGGCGATCATCAGCGGGAAGTTGAAGGGGACGATCAGGCTGCACACCCCCACCGGCTCGCGCTGCACGAAGTTCCAGGCCACCTGCGGCTGGTCGATCCAGGGGAGGGGTTCGTACCAGGGAATCTGCAGGGCGAGCTCGGCGGGAACCCGGAAGAACTGGATTCCCAGGGGGACGTCGACGATCGAGGTCTTGCGGATGATCGAGCCGCCATTGCGCAACTCGACCAGGGCCCAGTCGCCGCTCACCTCGGCCAGGTGCTCGGCGATCCGGAAGAGAATCTCGCTGCGCTTCAGCTGCGGCTTGTCTCGCCACTCGCCGGCCTCGAAGCTCCGCCTCGCCGCACCAATGGCCCGGCGGGCGTCCGCGGGTCCCGAGGCCGGCACCCGGGCGATCACCTCCTCGGTGGAGGGGTTGAGGACCTCGTAGGTGGCGCCGGACTCCGACCCGACCCACTCCCCGTCGATGTACTGCTCGTACGTGGCGATCTGCGCGTTCGTCTCAACCGCCATCGCTCAGCTCCCGAAAGTTGACATCAGAATCACTTTGACCGCCAGCATATACCGCTCCCCGCCACCCGGCCTGAGCAGCGCGTGCGCCCGCCTTCACCACGGATCTCGCTACGACGCAGATCCGGCGCAGTCTGAAGGTAACCGTCCGGTGACACCAGTTCCGGGATCGCGGCAGTGGATGAGAATCGGACGATGACTCGGGCGGTGTCGCTTGCCCCTGTCGGGGAGCGAAAGGAACAGCGTGTCCGCGGCATCGATGCGGGCCGAGCGCTGGCCGCGCTCATGGTTATCGGAGTCCACGCCAACTTCCTTGTCGCGCCAGAAGCCGCCAGTATGGGATTCGCGCTGCGCACCACGCTTTGGACAGGCGTGGATATCTTTTTCGTGATCAGCGGGTACCTCATTGGCGGCCCATTCCTGGTGGCCTTGCGACGCGGTGATCCGATGCCCAGCGCCGGTTACCCGATGCGCCGATTCGCCAGGATTATGCCCGCGTACTGGCTGGCGCTCATCGCGGTGGCGCTCACGGTAGGCGCGGCCTCGCTCGGTACAGTTCCGTTCGTCCTGCACCTGCTGATGGCTCAGGACTTCGTCCCCGGACAGCAGTTGACCCTCTACCCGGTCGCCTGGACCCTCGCAGTGGAGGTGATGTTCTACACGGCCCTGCCCCTCACGGTGATGGCCGTACGGCGCCGCTGGACCCAGGTTGGGACACGGTGGCTGCTGGCAGCGCTGTCCCTCGTCTGGGCCGGCAGCGCCGCGCTGGCCGCAGCCAACCCTCGCCTGACGGATTACTGGACGACGTCGCTGCCGGGTTCGCTGTGTCTCTTCTCCCCGGGAATGGCAATCGCCCTCATGGAAGAGCGGGTCCAGGGTCGGCTCTCACAATGGTCCGTGACGCTTGTGTTGCCGATCGCCGCCGGTCTATGGGTCACAGGCGCCATCCTTCTCAACTCTACCGTCGATTATTTGCACGTGCTGATTGCCCAACAGCTTTTTGCGGTGGTGGGAAGTTTGGTGGTGCTCAGGGGACTCGTCCTTCCGTCGGTGCGACGCCAGAACACCCTGCTGTCTCGACTCGGGGTCGTCTCTTACGGCTTGTATCTCTGGCAATGGCCGGTGCTGGTCTGGCTCACCGACCTGCACGTCAGCATGCCGGCTGGCATCGATCCCAGCCTGGCCTGGCTGCTCGGAGCTGGGTTGTTGTTTGCGGTCACCCTGCCGCTCGCAATCGGCAGCTGGTTCGTAGTCGAGCGCCCTTGCATGCGGTGGGCGGCTCGACGTGCGCATCGACGCAGCCGTGGGCCGGAGACGCCGCGGACACGTCTGGAGCCGGCCGGCCGCCAGCCAGCCTAACCGACCAATTGACAGGCGCCATGCGGGGCGCTAGCGTGCCGCTCGAGGCGACCGTGCCGGCCGCCGCGTGGGAGGAGAAGCTGATGAGAGGGCAACGCTTCCTGGCTGTGGTTGCCCCCGTGCTGTTGGTGGGCTTGGGGCTCAGCGTTCCCGTCACCGCCTCCGCCAGCAGCGAGCCCAGCTACTACCTGGCGCTGGGCGACTCCCTCTCGGTTGGCTTCCAACCGACCTTCTCCCACCCGACCGGTACGCCCACCGATCGCGGTTATGCCAGTGACCTCCATGACGCGCTGCGGCTGCGCGACCCAGGCCTCCAGCTGGTGAAGCTGGGGTGCCCCGGCGAGACCTCGACCACGATGATGGACGGGAGTGGAGGACTCAATCCGTACTGTCCTGAGTACGCAAGCCCGGCCTCCTCGCAGCTGTCAGCGGCCCTGGCCTTCCTCGAGAAGCATCCCGGCCAGGTCTCGCTGGTGACCATCGACATCGGTGCGAACGACGTGGACGGCTGTTTCATACCCACGGAAACGGCGGCGGAGATCGAGGCCTGCGTCTTCGCCGCAGTCCCGACCCTGGCCGCCAACCTTGGCGGGATCCTGCACCAGATCGTGGAGACCTTGGCGAGCCTGGACCCCGGCGGCCGCATCATGGGCATGAACTACTACGACCCCTTCCTGGCCGACTATCTGAGTCCGGGCGGCCAGACCCTGGCCGAGGGGTCGGTGGAGCTTGCCGACGCGGTCAACGCTGAGCTTGCGACGGTCTACGGCGATTTCAGGGTCCCGGTGGCCGGCGTGGCCGGCGCGTTCCAGACCGACAACTTCGGCCTGATCCCCTTCATCCACATCCCGACTAATGTCGCCCTGATCTGCGCCTGGACCTGGATGTGCGCGCCCTCGCCCTACGGACCCAACATCCACGCCAACGACATCGGCTACGCGGTGATCGCCGGGACCTTCCTCGCCGAGCTGCGCGGACACGGCTTCCCCTGATCCCCTGATCGCGGTCGTGAGCCCTGATGTCCGGGTGATGTCCGTGCCCGGCCGGTAGCCTCCCGACGGAGGAGCACGCGCATGGGAGCGTTTGTCAATATGTCCCGCGGGCGCTCGAATACCCCGGCGCCGGTCCGGCAGAGGCCTGCTCCTCCGGCAGGTCAGACCGGGCCGAGCGCAGCTATGAAGCCCCAAACGAACACCGGGACGGCGAGGCAGAAGAAGGCTACCGCTGAGGGTGAGGGGCGGTGCAGCTGTCGCCTCAGCTCGAGGGAGAGTGCGACCGAGCTGACCGCCCCGCAGACGCCGAAGAGAGATGGGACGATCTCGTACGGCCATGCGGCCCATCCGAGCAAGGCGGCGCCAATCCACTCGAGGGCCGCCGCTGCTGCAAGGTAGGTGCGGTTGTCCCCACGCAATGAGGCGACGACGATGACCAGGGCACCTGGGCCAATCAGCGCGAGTCCGAATGCGACGCTGGCGCTTGAGTACAAGACCCCGAGCGCGCACAGGCCAATGCCGAGAGCAACGATGCAGCCCATGCCCAGGGCATTTATCTGTATTGGCACCGCCGAAGTCGCTGGGCGAGGTGCCTGACCACCGCGAGCGCTTCCCTCGGCCGGCCGTGGCGGCGTCAGAGTCATTCGGCGTTCCCGTCATACCACGTCTGCGGGAGTGCGGCTTCCCCTGATCCCCTGATCTCGCTCCGGAGCCGCAAATGTCCGCGTGATGTCCGCGCCCGCCCGGTAGCCTGGGCTCGCTGTTCCGAGCCGCCGGAGGTCCAGCCCTCCGGCCGGCCCCGGGTGGCGGGCCAGGGGCACCCCGAGGGAGAGGAGCACGCGCATGCCGGAGGTCGACTTCGCTGACGGATTCGACGTCAGCGAACCACTCCTCTGGGGCCTGACCCCGGCGCAGCTCGGCACGGTGGTGGGTGGGGCCATCCTCGCCTACCTGGCCCTGCGCTCGCCGCTGCCGGTCGCGGCGGGGGTGGCCATCGGGACGGCGGTGGTCGGGGCGGCTCTGGCGGTGACTCTGGTGCGTATCGAGGGGCGGACGCTGCTCTCGTGGATGGCCGCGGCGGCCCGCTTCCGGGCCCGACCCCACCACGGCATGCTGGCTCTCGGTGCTGCGGGGGAGGTCCCGGCGACCGGCCCGGGCCCCCGTCGCGTCCCTCTGGTCCTGGTGCCCGAGCCGGCGGGCGGCGTCGCCGATTCCGCGCAGCTCGAGGCTCCGGTTCGGCCCCGCGGCACCCGAGGGTGGGAGAGCCGTTCCGAGAACGGCCGGCGCGCCACCCGCCGGATCACCTTCTTCTCTCTGGCCGGGGGCAGCGGGCGCAGCACCCTCGCCGCGGAGGTGTCGGGGCTGCTGGCGAGCCGATCGGCGGTCCCCTGGGCGGGGCCGGCGATCGCTCTGATGGATCTCGACCTGGGGTGCCCCAGGGCGAGCCTGCGGCTGGGGGTCCCCCTGCAACCCGGGTGGGCCGAGGCGGCGGCGGTGCCCGCGACCGGGGCCGTGGACCGCCTGCTCCACGTCCACCGGACCGGTCTCCGGGTGCTGGCCGGGCCTGCCGGGGTGCCGCTCGCCTGGCTGGACGATCGGCAGCTGCCGGGCCGCCTCTCCTGGCTTCTCGGGGAGGTCGAGAACCAGGGCTGCGAGGTCGTCGTGCTCGACGTGCCGGCCGGGCTGGGTCCGGTGACCCGCTGGGCGCTGGAGGCGGCTCACGACGTGTTCGTGGTGCTGACCCCGACCGCCGGAGGGGTGCAGGACGCCTACCGGAGCACCGAGGCGCTGCGCCGGCTCGGCCACGGTCGCAAGATCCGCCACGTCGCCAACCGGGCGGGCGGCGCGCGGGTCTTCACCGAAGCCATGCAGGACCTGGGCGGCTCGATCGTCGCCGTGGTCCCGGAGGATCCAGCCCTGGTCCGGGCCGAGGCGGAGCATCGCCTGCTCGGCATCGAGAGCGCGGGGGCCACCGCCCGGGCGCTGCGAGCTCTGGCCACCGTCGTGGACGCCCGTCTGGCGGCGCCGCCGGCCCGGCTGGGGATGGGCCGCCGCCTGCTCCGCCGCCGCGCCGGCTGAACCCTCAATGAGGCGTGTGGCGCGGCCGCGTGCCCGACGCCCGGTGCCGGGAATGCAGCAGGTCAGGGTCGACCGCGACCGGGTCCTGACCCCCGACGGCCTGCAGCTTGGGATCCTGCTCTGCGACGAGGTCGACCTGCTCGCCCAGGAGCCGTGGCGCCGCGAGGCGGCGATTGGGGCTCTCGAGGCCCTGCTGCGCAGCCTCGCCTCCGAGCTGGTGCTGGCGATCAGGGTCCGCCGAGCCCGCCCGGATGATCCCGGCGGCGATCCGGATGAGCGCCAGGACGAGCTGAGCACCGCGCTGCGGGACCACTGGCGTGACCGTCTCGCCGGCCTCCCCGCGTTCCACCGCCAGGTGGCTGCGATCCTGCGCGACCCCGATGCGCGAACTCTGGATCGCGAGCTCGGTTCCCTCGCGGACGCGCTGGCCGCCGCCGGCATCCCCGCCCGGCGGCTCGCCGGCCCGGAGCTCCGCGAGCATCTGAGCCAGGCCGGCCTCGACCTCACCCGGATGGCCTGGGCCGAGCAGCCCGGGCAGGCGTGGCTGGGCGAGCGAATGGCCCGGGCGGCGATCCTCGACCGCCTGCCCGGAGGGAGGGTCGACGCCGGCTGGCTCGCAGCCCTGGTTCGCTGCCCCGCCGAGGCCGACATCGCGGTGCACCTGGTGCCCACCTCCGCTCAGCACGCCACCCGATTGCTGGGCCGCCGGCTGCGTCACCTGGGAGCCCACCGGCTGCTGGAGAGCGAGCGGGGGCTGGTCCCCGATGCTGCGGTGGAGACGGGCCTGGAGGCCGCCCGGCGGCTGCGCGACCGCCTGGCCCGCAACACCGGACGACCGCTCCGCCTGTGGCTCACCGCGGTGGCCCTGGGGGATGACGCCGACCAATTGAGCCTGGGCTGGGGACGGCTGCGCGGAGCGTTCGCCGCCACCTCCGCAGGGTGCAGGCCGGCCCATTTCGAGCACCTGAGCGCGACTCTTCCACCTGGGCGCTCGCTCCTCCCGCGGGGCCCGGCAAGCTGGTCGACTCCCACGCCGCGGCGAGCTGCGCCCCGTGGCTGCAGACCAGCATCCAGGACCCGGGCGGCTACCGAGTTCGGCAGGATGGCCGACAGCGGCCTGCCGGTGAGCGTCGCCCCCTTCGACCAGGCCCGCCACGTCAACGCCAACATCGGGATCTTCGCCGCCTCCGGGCAGGGCAAGAGCTTCCTGATCGGGGGCCTGCTGGTCGAGGCCCGGCGCCTCGGGGTCGACGCCATCGTGGTGGATCCCGAGGGCGAGTACCGGGGCCTGGTGCGCCGGCTGGGCGGGGAATGGCTGGACCTGGTGACCCAGGCGGCGATCAATCCGTTCGACCTCGGCGAGGATGACGGCTCCGCCTGCGCCGCGGTGGTGGATGTCTGCGCCCTGCTCTGCGCGGGGATCACCGAGGTCGAGCGCGCCGCCGTGGAGACCGCCGCCCGCGAGGTCCAGCTGACGGCTCGGGGCGAGGGCGGGCGGGGGCGGCTGCGGGCGTGCCTGGAGCCTTTGGATCGCACGGCGCCGAGGGTGGCGCGGGTGCTCGGCCGCTTCCTCGACGGCGGCCTCGCCGGCTTCCTGGACCGGCCCACCTCACCCGCCTGGTCGCGCCCCCTGCTCGCCGTCGGCCACCGCGAGGTCCGCGAGGAGCTGGTCCCGGTCACCACCCTGCTGCTGGGCCGGATGCTCTGGGAGCTGGTCCGTCGGGTGCCCCGCCGCCGCCACATCATCCTGGACGAGGTCGGAATGCTCAGCGCCCACCCAGCGCTGCGTGAGCTGCTCGCCCAGCTGGCCCGGCGCTGCCGCAAGTACGGCAGCTCCCTGGTGGTGGCGACCCAGAACGTCCAGGACCTGCTGCGCAGCGACGAGGGCACGGTGGTGGCGAGCAATTGCGCGGTGGTGTTGTGCGGAGGTCACCGGGCCGTCGAGGTGGGCGCCATGGAGCGTGCCTTCGGCCTCACCGAGGACCAGCGGCGGCGTTTGGAGCGGGCGCCGCGAGGTGAGTTCCTGCTCCTCGCCGGCACCCGGCGGGGGGTCATCCAGGTCGACCTGCCGGCCGCCTATGGAGAGATGATCAGGAGCTGAGAAACCCCTTGACTCCACGCTGCCCCCGAACCAATATATGGGGGCTCCAGCTCGGGCGGACCCCAAGATGTGGGATAATTGGGCCAGATACGACCCTGATGTGGCCGGGCTCGACCGACTGGAGAAGCCCCCCGGTGGGACGTGGGTTCCCAAGAGTCGCGCCCGAACACCTCAGCAGGAGAGGAATCACAAAGTGGACATCCCAGCCTCGCCGACGCCGTCGGAACCGTCCCCCAGAGTGACCGACGCAGAGAGCCGCCGCGGCCCGCGCCGCAGTGGCAACGGCAAGGTGGAGGCGAGCGGGCGAGGGCTCCACATCGAGCGCCGCTTCACGAGGCCTGGCGTCCACCCCTATGACGAGGTGAGCTGGGAGCGGAGGACGGCGAGCATCGCCAACGAGAAGGGGGAGGTGGTCTTCGAGCAGCGGGACTGCGAGATCCCCGCGTTCTGGTCGCAGATGGCGACCAACGTGGTGGTCTCCAAGTACTTCCGGGGACCGCTGGGGACGCCGCGGCGGGAGACCTCGGTCCGCCAGCTGATCTCTCGGGTGGTGGACACCATCGCCGGCTGGGGGCGGACCGGCGGTTACTTCGCGAGCGAGGCGGATGCCGAGGCGTTCTCGGACGAGTTGACCCATCTCATCCTCCACCAGAAGATGAGCTTCAACAGCCCGGTCTGGTTCAACCTGGGGGTGCCAGGGGTGAACCAGCAGGCCTCGGCCTGTTTTATCCAGAGCGTTGAGGACTCGATGGATTCGATCCTCACCCTGGCCAAGACCGAGGGAATGCTGTTCAAGCTCGGAAGCGGAACGGGCACCAACCTGTCGCCGCTCCGTTCGTCCACCGAGCAGCTGGCCGGAGGTGGTACGGCCAGCGGGCCGGTCTCGTTCATGAAGGGCTTCGACGCCTTCGCCGGGGTCATCAAGTCGGGAGGCACCACCCGCCGCGCCGCCAAGATGGTGATCCTCAACGCTGACCACCCCGATGTCGAGGAGTTCATCACCTGCAAGGTGAGCGAGGAGCGCAAGGCCTGGGCGCTGATCGACGCCGGCTATGAGGCGTCCTTCACCGGCGAGGCATATGCCTCGGTCTTCTTCCAGAACTCCAACAACTCGGTGCGGGTGACCGACGAGTTCATGCGCGCCGTTGAGGAGGACCGCGACTGGCAGCTCAAGGCGGTCACCGACGGTCGCGTCCTCAAGACGGTGAAGGCCCGCGCCCTGCTGCGCCTGATGGCCGAGTCGGCCTGGCAGTGCGGTGATCCCGGGATTCAGTACGACACCACCATCAACGACTGGCACACGTCCTCCAACAGCGGGCGGATCAACGCCAGCAACCCCTGCTGCCTGGTGGGCTCGACCCTGGTGGAGACGGCGCGCGGGCCGGTCGCCTTTGAGGACCTGCATCGCTGGCACGAGCTGGGCCGAGCCCTGCCGCTGGCGTGGTCGTGGAATCCGTCGGCGAGCCGCAGCGAGCTGCGCCACATCCGCCGGGTCTGGGTGGCCGGCGAGACCAGCAGCCTCGTCGAGATCGACATCTGCGATGGATCCCTGGTGGTCCGCTGCACGCCGGAGCACCGCTTCCTGACCGCCGCCGGCAAGTGGGTGCAAGCGTCGGACCTGACCCCGGGAACCGCAATGCACCTCGAGGACCTGGCACGGCGCGAGGCGATTCGCCTCCAGGTGGCCGGCGTGACCACCTCGGGCGGAGCCCGTGAGCAGGGTGAGGCCCACCCAGCCGAATCCAAGGTCGCCGGCCCGGGGCGGCTGGCGGTGACGTCGGTTCGCCGCCTCGAGCTCGACGCGCCCGTCAAGGTCTACGACATGGAGATCAAGGACACTCACAACTTCGTGGTCTCGGGGGTCATGCCCGGGATCTCCCTGGTTGCCCACAACTCCGAGTACATGTATCTGGATGATTCGGCGTGCAATCTCTCTTCGATCAATGTGCTCCGTTTCCTCAACGATGACGGCAGTTTCGCGATCGACGACTACAAGCACGCGATCCGCACGACGGTCACCGCCCAGGAGATCATCGTCAGCAACGCCTCGTACCCCACCGAGAGGATCGGCAAGAACAGCGAGGACTACCGGCCGCTCGGTCTCGGATATGCCAACCTCGGAGCGCTGCTCATGGCGCGTGGACTGCCCTACAACTCACCACGGGGTCGCGATCTCGCAGCCTCCCTCACCGCCATCCTGACCGGTGAGGGCTATGCGCAGTCGGCCCGGATCGCCCGCGAGGTGGGACCCTTCAACGGCTACGCGATCAACCGTCAGCCGATGCTGCGGGTCATGGCCAAGCACCGCGAGGCTGCATACGCGATCCCGGCGACGAATGTCGAGGCCGACCTGCTGGCGGCGGCACGCTCGTGCTGGGACGAGGCCCACGAGCTCGGGGCTCGACACGGATATCGCAACGGTCAGATCTCGGTCATCGCACCGACCGGGACCATCTCTTTCATGCTCGATTGCGACACCACCGGGGTCGAGCCCGACATCGCCCTGGTCAAGTACAAGAAGCTGGTCGGCGGCGGCATGCTCAAGATGGTCAACAACACGGTGCCCGCGGCACTCACCAAGCTGGGGTACGGCGACGGTGAGGTCGCCGACATCGTCGCCTACATCGATACCAACGACACCATCGAGGGCGCGCCCAAGCTGCGCGACGATGACCTACCAGTCTTCGACTGCGCGTTCACGCCGCACAACGGCAAGCGCTCGATCGCCTGGCAGGGGCATGTCCGGATGATGGCGGCGGTTCAGCCTTTCGTAAGTGGGGCTATATCAAAGACCGTCAATATGCCAAGCGAGTCCAGCGTTGAGGACGTCGAGAAGGCGTACATCGACGGCTGGAAGATGGGCCTCAAGGCGCTCGCCATCTATCGCGACGGCAGCAAGCGGTCCCAGCCGCTGGCCACCTCGATGGACAAGACCACGGGCGAGAAGGTGCGGATCGTCGAGCGTCCACTGCGGCGCAGGCTTCCCGCCGAGCGACAGGCGCTGACCCACCGTTTCGAGATCGGTGGCCACGAGGGCTACATCACCGTCGGCCTCTATGAGGACGGCACCCCGGGCGAGATCTTCGTGAAGATGGCCAAGGAGGGGTCGACCGTCTCAGGACTGACGGATTCGTTCGCAATCGCGGTCAGCTTCGCACTCCAGTACGGGGTCCCACTGGACTTCCTGGTCAACAAGTTTGCCCACATGCGCTTCGAGCCCCAGGGTTTCACCCGCAACCCCGAGATCCCGATCGCCAAGTCGATCGTGGACTACATCTTCCGCTGGCTGGGGTCACGATTCCTGAGCCCCGACAAGCAGGCGGAGATCGGGATCGTGCGGCGCGACGATGAGGAGACTGATCCGCTTCCGGTGGTCGAGGGCCCTGCCAACGCGGCGCAGGTGGTGATGCCGCTGGGCTTCGGAGAAGCGTCGCCGACCAGCACCTTCCAGAACCAGGCTGATGCCCCCTCCTGCAGCGAGTGCGGATCCCTGATGGTGCGCTCCGGCTCCTGCTACAAGTGCCACAACTGCGGGGCGACCTCGGGCTGCAGCTGATGTCACGCGACAAATAGATGAAACATCGCCTCTGAATTCGAGGCGACAAGAAAGATGAAACGTCTTTCTTCTATATGGAACCGCGAGGCGGGCAGGTGACCGAACGATACGGGCCCACCACCGACCCCAACGGGGCATGCGCCATGTCTGATCATATCGCCCTTCTGGTGGAGCCCGAGACCATCCGCCCCTCTCGCAATCGCCTTGTCCTGCTCCTCGAGGCCGTGGCCGTAGATGGACAGCAGGGTGATGGTGGAGTGACCGGCCGGGCGGGCCGCCGCGTGGGGGGTGTAGCCAGCGGCCAGCCAGGCGCTGAGCGCCGAGTAGCGCAGGTCGTGGACCCGCAGCCACCAGTGCGGCGAGTGGCAGCGCGGGCACTCCGGCCCCCTCGTACCCGGCAGCATCGCCAGATGCCAGTCGACCTGGGCCGCAGCCTGCTCCGCCGTGAGGCGAGCCGGACTCCATGAGGGCCGGGATGTCCATCACGGGTATTCCCGTTCGTTGACATCACGACCGCTCCCCACCACCGGATGACGGACGGACCGTCACGGCCGGCGGGGCAGGCGGGAACCACAGATGGAGAACCACGATGAGCCCGTCCATCCCCTGCCAGCTGACCTTGGGGCCGCGGCCCCTGAGCGCCGTCGAGATCCGTGCCATGGACGCCCGGATGGGCACCTTCGCCGCTGGGGCCTCGACCCTCTTCGCGGCGATCACCCGGCCGGCGCGGCTCGTCGCCACCGCGACCCGCAAGCTGCGCGGGGCGCCGGCGGGAGCCGAGCCCGCGTCCTCCGCCCACAGTCAGGGTGCCGGGGCGCCGGCTGCCATCCTCCGGTAGGCATGGCAGCCCGGACGCCCACGGATCCCATCACAGGAGGAATGCCCAATGGCCAGATATGCGATCTCGATGTACGCCCCGGCGGAGGAGCCGGCGGCGGACCGGGGCCCCGGAGGTCGCGAGCCGTACGACCGCTACGCCACGGCTCTGCGGGCCTCGGGTGCCCTGGTGGCGGCTTTCGCGCTCGACCGGACGGCGGCGGCGACCTCGATGCGGGGGACCATGGTCACCGACGGACCCTTCGCCGAGACCAAGGAGGTGGTCATCGGCCTCTACGTGGTCGAGGCGGCCGACCTGGCCGCCGCCCTGGAGATCGCCCGGCGCAACCCGATCCTCGCCGACGGCGGGGGGATCGAGGTGCGGGCGGTCGAACCAGACTGAGATCAAAGATGTCCATGTCAGAGCCCGCCGCACACTGGGGGACGGCGCCATGAAATACATGCTGCTCATCACCGCCGAGGAGGGGGCCGCCCTGGGTCCCGACGAGGCCGCCGAGACCGAGAGACTGATGTCCCTGTGGCTGGAGGATACCATCGGGCGGGGGGTGAACCTGCACGGGGGCAGACTGCGGCCGGTCAGCACCGCCACCAGCGTGCGGGTGCGTGACGGCAACGTCCTGGTGACCGACGGCCCCTTTGCGGAGACCAAGGAACAGATCGGCGGGTACGATGTGATCGAGTGCGCCGACCTCGACGAGGCCATCGACGTGGCATCCCGGCACCCGGTGGCCCGTTTCGGTTGCATCGAGGTGCGCCCCTTCGTCGACGACCTCCAGGCCGTGGCCCGGCAGGGGGGCGCAGCCCCGGGGTGAGACCGTCCCAGGCGTGTCGGCGATGGTGACCGGCGCCCCGCAGCCGAGCGTCGACGCCGCGGTCGCCGAGGCGTTCCGGGCGGAGTGGGGCCGAATCGTGGCCAGCCTGATCGCCATGACCCGGGACTGGGACCTGGCTGAGGAGTGTGCTCAGGATGCGTTCGTTCAGGCCCTGCAGCGCTGGCGCCGCGATGGGATTCCGCTTCGGCCCGGCGGCTGGCTGATGACCGTGGCCCGCAACCGCGCTCTCGACCGGCTGCGCCGCAGCGCGGTGGAGGCCAGCAAGCTCAAGCAGGCGGTGGAGGAAGAGCCGCCCGACGCGGGCACGGAAGACGGCACGTCCAGCATCCCCGACGATCGCCTGGAGCTGATCTTCACCTGCTGCCATCCAGCTCTTCCCATGGATGCCCAGGTGGCCCTGACCCTGCGCTCGCTGGCCGGGTTGACCACGGCGGAGATCGCCCGGGCATTCCTGGTGCCGGAGGCGACCATGGCCAAGCGCCTGGTGCGGGCCAAGCAGAAGATCCGCGATGCGGGCATCCCATTCCGGGTGCCACCGCCCCAGCTGCTGCCCGAGCGCATCGCCGGGGTGCTCGCGGTCCTCTACCTGCTCTTCAACGAGGGTTACTCAGCGAGCGCCGGAAGCGACATGCTCCGCGAGGGGCTGGCCGCGGAGGCGATCCGGCTGGCCCGGACGCTGGCGGGGCTGATGCCCGACGAGCCGGAGGCGGCGGGCCTCCTCGCGCTGATGCTCTTCCAGCACTCGAGGCGCGAGGCGCGCCTCGACGCGGGCGGCGACCTGGTCACGCTCGAGGAGCAGGATCGCCGTCGCTGGGACGGCGTCGAGATCGGGGAAGCGCTTCGCGTCCTCTCCTCCACCGTGGATCGGGGAGACCTCGGCCCCTACCGGCTCCAGGCGGCGATCGCCTCCTGTCATGCCACCGCCCCGGAGCCTGCGGCCACCAACTGGGTGGCGATCGCCAACCTCTACGCGCGCCTCGCCGAGGTCACTCCCTCCCCGGTGGTCGAGCTGAACCACGCCGTGGCCCTGGCCATGGCCGACGGCATCGAGGTCGGCCTTGCCAGGGTCGACGCCCTGGAAAAGTCGGGGGCACTCTCCGGCTACCACCTGCTGGCAGCGACCAGGGCGGACCTGCTGCGACGCCTGGGCCGCCACGAGGATGCGGCGGTCAGCTACCGGCAAGCCCTGGAGCTCGTGGCCACCAACGCCGAGCGTCGTTACCTGGAGCGAAGGCTGCGCGAGGTGAGCGGCCGGCACCGCTCCGCGTGAGAATTTTTCCGCCTTGCAAGAGGAGAGCCCGTGAGATACCTGCTGTTCTTCAGCGCTTCAGACTCCGTGCAGCTCAGCCAGGATGAGCAGGACGCCGCTCTAGACTCGACCCGACGGTGGGTGCAGGAGATGGGCGCCCGGGGTGTGCACTTGGAGGGGACCGGCTGAGACCGGCCGCGGATGCCCGGACCCTGCGAGTCCGCGCCCGGGAGGTGCTGGTCAGCGACGGACCGTTCGCCGAGACCAAGGAGCAGATCGTGGGCTACGACATTCTCGAGTGCGCCGATATCGAGGAGGCGGTTCGCGGCGGCCGCTCGTCACCCCTTCGCGGAGTTCGGAACGATCGAGGTCAGACCGTTCTGGCCGCTGCCGCTGAGCTAGCGGCGGACACACTCCCCCGCGGAGGCCGGCCGCTCACGTGATCAGGACAATGCGCTCGGCGATGGGCGATCATCACCCGGTGCACCGCGATGTCAACATGACCCCCAATCGCGCCGTTGGCCGTGTCAATCTATTCCCCCCCACATGGGCACGGCCAGCCCGCCTCCGCCGCCCCCATCATCCGCACCACCAGCCGTCCACGGCTACGGCGTGAGCGTCAGAGACCAACTCGCAGAGGTGTCGGGGCAGAACAAGTCGCCGCTCGCTTCGAGCATGACGGCCCCTGCACAGCCGGGCTCGCCCGACCCCGTGGGAGCCTGTCCAGCCGGTGGGGCACCCTCGGGCAGGCCAGCGTTGACGGTCCAGCCAGCAGCCAAGCGCGCGAAGGTGAGGTCTCCCCAGTGCCTCCTTCGCAGTGAAAGTGGAGGCGCCGGGCGCAGTCGCCTCCGAGCATTCCGGTGCTGGCTGTCATCTGCAGAGAGGCTGCCGCGCATTCGAGAGCTGCCAGTGAGCGTCTCCGCAAGACTGTCACATCGCTGTTGAGCCCGGCAACCCCTTCAGCCTCCGGCTAGAACCAGTTGCGCGGAGGTCGTGTACGTCGCCACGGCAGTCGCGGTGAGCGGGGCCAACTCGGTCGCCAGCCAGGCGACCGCGATTGAGCCGGCACCGTTGCCGAGGGCGCTGGCCCCGTAACCAACCATGAGACGACGAACTGCCGGGGGCCTCAGCGCGCGCCCACAGGGTGTGAGCGTGCTCAGGAGGCGTGCGACCATCGCCCCAGACTACGGGCTTCGGCTCGGTGATCGCATCGTTCGCAGAGAGCCGAAGGCCACGCGTCTCGG
This sequence comes from uncultured bacterium, assembly GCA_963716555.1. GTDB lineage: Bacteria > Chloroflexota > Dormibacteria > Aeolococcales > Aeolococcaceae > JAJZNI01. The sequence goes on from CAVQTJ010000019.1 coordinate 199,490, forward strand.
GATGGCTGTGGGGGAAGAGAACCGCTGACCGGCTGATCACGGGGTGATCTTCGAGACGAGCGCGAGCGGCGAGAACAAGCGGGCGTTCTCACCCTCGTCCCGTCGATCAGGGGAGCGACCTTCAGCCCAGAGACGTCTCTCAGCTCAGGAGATAAAGAAACTACCTAGTCTCTTTGTGTGATACCATCGGGGTCGATGCCCCGGCTGCGTGAGACCACCCGCCTGGAGAGGCGGCGTACTTTCGTCGAGGCCGCCTGGCGCCGGGCAGCGTCGCAGGGCTGGCGGGACATGACCGTCGACGACGTCTGTGCCGAGGCGGGACTGAGCAAGGGCGCCTTCTACAGCCACTTCACCGCGAAGCAGGAACTGCTCATCGCCCTGGTGGAGGACGACGCCGCCTGGGTGTCGACCGTCATGCACCGCCTCGAAGCCCAGCGGCTGCAGGGAACCGAGCGGCTGCGACGGCTCACCCGGATGATGCTGGAACGGGCGGAGGACCCCGCCCGGGTTCAGGTGCTGGCCGATCTGTGGGCCGCGGTGCTCACCGAGCCTGACGTCCGCGACCGCTTCCGGGCGGCCATCCAGGAGCAGCGGCGGGTGCTCCGCGCCTGGGTGGAGGATGCCATTGCCGCCGGCAAGATGACCGAGGTGCCGGCCAACGCGCTGGCCTCCATCCTGCTCGCCCTCAACGACGGCCTGATGCTCCACCGAACCTTGGATGAGGGCGGGTTCCGCTGGGCCAACGTGAGCCGCGCCCTGGATGCGCTGCTGTCGGGGATCCAGACCCAGTGAGGCAGGGCATCCCCCTCCGCTCGGCCGGCGGCGACTGGCTGAGGCAGAGGCTGGACGCCGGCGCGGCCGTTCGAGCCGCTCAGGGCCTCTCGACCTGGCTGCGCGGCTCGCGGCTCGGCCTGGTGGTGATGGCCCTGGCGGTCGGCGTCGGCGCCGGCTTCGGGGCGGTCGGCTTCCGCTGGCTGATCTTCGCGTTCACATGGCTGGCCACCGGATACCAGCAGTTCGGTCAGCAGGGACGGGTCGCCAGCCTCCACCTGCCCTGGTTGGGGATCTGGTTCCTGCTTCTGGTCCCGGTCCTCGGCGGCCTGATCTACGGCCCACTGATCCAGCGCTTCGCCCGCGAGGCGCGGGGGCACGGCGTGCCTGAGGTGATGCTCGCCGTCGCCGAGAACGGGGGCCGGATCCGTCCCCAGGTCACGGTGGTCAAGGCGGTCGCCTCGGCGATTTGCATCGGGGTCGGTGGCTCCGTGGGACGAGAAGGGCCGATCGTCCAGATCGGGTCGGCATTCGCCTCCACCCTCGGCCAGCTGGTGCGGATGTCGGAGACCCGGCTGCGGATCATCGTCGCCTGCGGAGCTGCGGGCGGGATCGCGGCGACCTTCAACGCTCCGATCACCGGCGTCTTCTTCGGCTTCGAGATCGTGCTCCGTGAGTTCTCCCTCGACGCCATCTTCGCCACCATCCTCGCGGCGGTCAGCGCCGACCTGGTCAGTCAGGCGTTCTTCGGCTCGGGGCCCTTCTTCGCCCAGATCCCCCACGACCTGACCGTGGTGCACCCGGCGACCTACCTTCTCGTCGCCCTGCTCGGTCTGGCCGCCGGCCTGCTCGGCTACGGCTTCAAGACCGTCCTCTACAAGTTCGAGGATGTGGCCGACACGCTCTGGAGGGGGCGTCCGGAGTGGGCACGGCCCGCGGTCGGAGGCGTCGCCCTGGGGCTTCTGCTCCTGGCCTTGCCTCAGCTGTACGGGGTCGGTTATCCGGTCATGAACCAGGCGGTCGCCGGCAACATCGTCCTCTGGCTGCTGGTCGTGCTCATCGTGGGCAAGATCGTGGCCGCCAGCCTCACCCTATCGATCGGCGGCTCCGGCGGCGTGTTCGCCCCCTCGCTCTTCACCGGGGCCATGGCGGGCATGGCCTTCGGCGTCATCGTCGAGCACCTCTTCGGGCCGGTGGTCAGCTCGCCGGCGATCTTCGGGGTGGTCGCCATGGGCGCAGTCTTTGGGGCCGCCGCCCAGGCCCCTCTGACCGCCATCGCCAGCGTTGTCGAGATGACTGGCAACTTCACGCTGACTCTTCCCGGTGATGCTGGCGGTGGGGATCGCCTCCGCAGTTTCCAAGCGACTCGGCCACGGCAGCATCTACACCACCAAGCTGCTCCGCCGGGGCATCGACATCGAGCGTCCGAGGCCGACGAGCGTGCTGCAAACGCTCACCGTTGCCGACGTCATGCAGCCGGTCGCCCAGGCGGACGGAATGGAACTCCTGCCCGCGGACGTCGGCAAGGCACCCCCGCCGGCACCCAGCACTCACAAGCGCTGGGCGGAGATGATGGGATCGGTGACCGTCACGCGCCAGACCCAGGCGCTGCTCGCCGACGAGACCCTGGAACAGGCGCTCCGCCAGCTGACCCTGTACGGCCGGATCGGGCTCCCGGTGCTCTCGCCGGATCGCCAGCACCTGATGGGCTGGATCACCCGGCGCGGGGTCCTTCGGACCATGACTGAACGGCTCCGAACGTCGGGCCGGGAAGCGGAACAGGGAGCTCTGGCCGCGGAGTTCGCCTCCGCCGATCCAAGGTCGCAGGCGCACCAGCCCAGCACCCCGCTGGAGGGGTATCAGATCGTGGAGATCACGGTTCGTCACCGATCACCGGCGGTCGGCAGCCGCCTCGGTGAGATTGCCTGGCCGCCGGAGTGCCTCGTCGTTGCGATGACGGACAACGGTGAGATCGTCGCTCCGCGCAGCGATGCACAGCTGCGCGCGGGGGAAAGGGTCATCGTCCTGGCGCCGTCTGCCGGCTCTCGCCGCGGGGACCGGATGACGGCACGTCCGCCCCTGCCGCCATCAGAGGCAGGAGATGTCTGAGATGACCCATCCCGGTCGCGCCCTCTGTCACCGCCCCGCTCGTGCAGGCGCGATACGGCCGGCCTCAGCCTCGTTGACCGAGCCCAGAGCAGCCGGCTGGCTCTGCTCCTCATACTTCTGGCGTCGGGATTCATGCTGTCGCTGAGCCGGCGGGATGGGCGTCCCCGGGCAGGCAGCACGGTCGGTTGCCACGCTGCGCGAGGACCGATAACGGAGGTCACGACAACGGTTGCAGGCGCGCAGCGGGGAAGTGCGCACCACGCCGGTGATGTACCACATGACGGTGAGCGCCACGTCGTGGTGGCCTCCAAGGCGACGGCACCGGACAATCCCGGGTGGTACCACAACCTCAAGACCAACCCCGTGGCGAGGGTCGACGTGGGGACCGAGTTGGGCACGGAGACCCTCGAGGTCAGAGCCCGTGAAGCTGAGGGAGAGGAGCGTGAGCGAATCCGGGCCGACCGTATCGCCATCGCCCCCGGGTTCCTGGATCAGAAGCGGAAGACTTCGCGCCGGATCCCCCGTCATGGTCCTGGAGCGAATCGGCATCGGGGCTTCCGGGGTCTGACACCTCCGGGCCCCCACATCCAGCTGCCCGCGGGAAAATCCGCTGGTGGGTCGGTTTACTGATCGCCTTCTGGGGCGTGGCACTGCCACCCCACCGGCGGATGGCTCACGCGCACCCGTGGTCCGGTACCGAACGCTCGACGGCCGGACCGAGTCCCTGGTGCCATGGCCCGGCGAGTGGATGTGCCTGCTGCTCCGCGCCGACCAGCGGCGCGATCCCGCGGTGCTGGCCCGCATCCTGAAGGCGGTGGATGCCGGCCACCGCTACTACGCCGAGACCGTGGGCCGCCTGCCCATCCCCGATCGTCGCCACGCCGACCGCGACGTCATTGCTGAGGTGCTGACCACCTGCGGCGCCGGGTGCAGCCTCCTCGGGGCGAGCGGCATGGAGATCATGCGGCCGTACTTCGACGTCCTGTACCGGGGGGTGAGCATCGACGGCGTCTACGACCAGCTGCCCTTCTACGAGCTGGGGCGCAACTTCTGGTTCTGGTCGGATCAGCTCGGCTTCCGAGCCCCCGACATCGACCCCGTGGTCACCGGGTACGCGGTGTGGATGCGCTTCCGCGCCATCGACGCCACCGGCCTTCGGGGTGGGCCGTTCAACGGCCGTCCCTACCACACCTTCCGCGCCGACGTGGCAGAGCTCGTCCACCGCTACGAGGCCGACACCGCGGCCACCTTCGCCGGCACCCTGGCGCGCAACTTCTCGCCATGGGGGTACTCGGGAACCGATCTGTGGGCGTCGATGATGATGCAGCTCGCCGACCGCCACGGTGGTCAGGAGTTCGTCGCTCGCTTCTGGCGCCGCGCGTTTGAGGCGCCGGCGGCGCGAGATACGGCGAGCGCGGTGAGCAACTGGGTGCGGGTCGCGAGTTCCGCCGCCGGGGTGGACCTGGGCGCGGTCTTCTACGATCGCTGGGGATTCCCTCGCCCCGACGGCCGGGTGGGCCGCCGGCTGCCCGCCGAGCTGGTGCCCGAGCCGGCGCGGCCGGCGTGATCTCCGGGCTCCCGGTCCTTTCCTCGGCATTGCGCATGATTACAGTGGGAGGCCTCGAACCTCGTCCCCGCAGGAGGTTTGGCGATGGAGACCGCGCTCACCCCTCTCGAGTTCGCCCGGCGGGCGCGCCGGCTGTACCCCGAACGCGAGGCGGTGGTCGACGGCGACCTGCGCCTCACCTTTGCCCAGTTCTTCGACCGCTGCGACCGCTGGTCAGCCCGGCTGTCCCGATTGGGGGTGCGGCCCGGGGAGCGCGTCGCCTATATCGCCGCCAACACCCATGCTCAGTTGGAGTCCTTCTACGCCGTCCCCCAGCTGGGGGCGGTGCTGGTCCCGATCAACTACCGCCTCAGCGCCGATGACTTCGAGTACATCATCAACCACAGCGGGGCCAAGGTCCTCTGCGTGCAGTCGGAGCACCTCGCCGCCGTCGACGCGATCCGCGATCGCCTGCCCGGCGTCGCCCACTTCGTCAACCTGGATGGCGCGCCACGCGACGGCTGGCTCGACTACGAGGAGGCGATCGGCTCGACCGCGCCGGAGTTCACCCCGGTCAGCGTCACCGAGCACAACCTGTTGACCATCAACTACACCAGCGGCACCACCGCTCGGCCCAAGGGCGTGATGATCACTCACCGCAACGCCCACACCAATGTGGTCGGAACCCTGATCCATGCGCAGATTCGGGTCGGCGATCGGTACCTGTGGACCCTGCCGATGTTCCACGCCAACGGCTGGACCTTCGTGTGGACGGTGACCGCGGTGGGCGCGACCCACATCTGCCTGCCCAAGGTTGAGCCGCGCCGGGTGTTCGAGCTGATCCGCGAGGAGCACGTGACCTGGCTCTGCGCTGCCCCGACCGTGCTGATCGCCCTGGCCAATGCCCCGGCCGAGGTCCGCGGCGAGGTGCCGGGCGGGGTGAGGCTGCTGACTGCCGGAGCGCCTCCGGCGGCGGCCACCATCGAGCGCCTCGAGAGCACCCTGGGATGGGAGGTGACCCACGTCTACGGCCTGACCGAGGTCTCACCGTTCATCAGCGTCTGCGAGCCGCGGCCGGAGCACGCCGGACTCACCATGGCCGAGCGGGCCGTGATCAAGGCCCGTCAGGGGGTCGAGCTGGTGACCTCCGGAGAGCTCCTGGTGGTGAGCGACTCCGGCGAGGAGGTCCCCCACGACGGCAGCACCCTCGGTGAGATCGCGGTCCGAGGCAACGTGGTCATGGAGGGGTACTTCAATGATCCCGAGGCGACCGCGCGAGCCATTCGTGGAGGCTGGTTCCACACCGGCGACGCCGCCGTGGTCCATCCCGATGGGTACGTCGAGATCCGCGATCGCATCAAGGACGTGATCATCAGTGGCGGCGAGAACATCTCCTCGGTGGAGGTCGAGGGGACGCTGCTGCGGCACCCGGCCGTCGAGGAGGTCGCGGTGGTCGGGATGCCCGACGACCGCTGGGGCGAGGCACCCCACGCGTTCGTGGTCCTGCGGAGCGGGGCCTCGGCCAGCGAGGAGGAGCTGATCGAGTTCGCCCGCGGCCGGCTGGCCCACTTCAAAGCCCCGCGAGCGGTGCGCTTCGTCGATCAGCTTCCCAAGACGGCGACCGGCAAGATCCAGAAGTACGTGCTGCGTCAGGGGGCCGCGGCGATCGCTCGCCAGTAGCGGGAAGGTGCCATCATCAGGCCATGCTCACCTCCCGGCCCCCGACCCAGATCCGACCCCATCACGCCCTCACCGTCATCGTCACCGTGGTCATCGCGGTGATCCTGGCCTACGTCGTCCTCGGCGCGCTCGCCGGGGTCATCCTCTTCCTGATCAAGACGGTGGTGGTGCTCGGTGTGATCGCGCTGGCGGTCTGGCTGGTGCTGCGCTGGGCGGGCCGCAGCGCCAGCTGACCGAGCCGCGCATGCGGAGCCCCGGTGATCAGTCCACGGAGTAGCGCGGCGAGGTGGGCGCGATCTCGAGGTCGGCGAAGGACGCCGACGACTTGCCCCACTCCCACCAGCCCCTGACCCAGGGTTTCACGAAGGCGAGGGCGCCGAGGTAGGCCACCGGGATCAGCGCGCACTGGTCCTGGATGGCGAGGCGATCCGCGTCATGGAAGAGCGCCAGCCGGGCACCGATCTCCCGCTGGGCGACCGCCCGCTCGACGAGCTCGTCGAAGGCGGCGCATGACCAACCGCCCCTGTTGCTGAGGCTCTGGCTGTGGAGGAGCAGGCGCAGGTAGTACTCCGGGTCGGGATACCCCGGCAGCCAGTTGGCGACCTCGACATCGACCTCCTCGGCCATCAGCCCTTCCGATGGCGCCCGGATGGTCACCTCGACCTCCACCCCAAGGTGCTCACGCCATCCAGCGGCGACGGCTTCACCCACCTCGGTCCAGGCCGCGGGGCAGCCGAGATGCAGCTCACCCCTCCGACCGGCCTGGTCGAGCAGGCGACGGCTCTCCGCGGGGTCGAAGGGATGAGCGATGTCGGGGGTGTGGCCCTGAAGGGCGGGGGGCACCACCCCGCCCGTGGCAACTGCCCCCGGTGGGGCGAGAACCCCCGCCACCCGCTCTCGGTCGACGGCGCCTGCGAGAGCCCGGCGCAGCGCGACCGATGCCGGCCGTCCGAGGCAGTTGGGCACCAGGAAGAGGCTGGTGGTCAGCGCGCTCGCCTGCGCCTCGGGATGGTCCGCCGGCAGCTCGGGGGTGGCCCCGTCTATCCGGAGCAGCACCATGTCCAGCTCACCGCGGCGATAGGCTGCCGCCGCCTCCTCGGCTCCCAGCCTCACCATCTCGACCGTGTCGGCATTGCCGCGGCGCCACCCGGCCGCCCACCGTCGGGTGAGCACCAGACGGTCAGTCGACGCCTCCATCAGCTCAAAGGCCCCGGTCCCGACCGCCGACTCGGGCAGGCGATGGGCGTTCGCATCAGGGCGGTTGAGGACGCTCATGAAGTACGGAGCGGGGTTGCTCAGGGTGATCTCGAGGCGGCGCGCATCCAGGGCCCGGATACCGACGCCACTCGAATCGGCAGCGCTACCGAAGTGGTAATCGGTGGCGCCAGTGAGGACGAAATAGATGGTTGCGGAGGCGGCGGGGTGAACGGGATCGAGGCCGTGCTTCACCGAGGCCTCGATATCGTGGGCGGTGAGCGGGGTTCCGTCGTGCCAGACGAGATCCTCGCGGAGCCGGAACTCATAGCGGAGCCCGTCGGCGGAGACCTCCCAGCGGTCGGCGAGGGATGGCACCACCGTTCGTCCGGGCCGCGCTTCGACCAACCGGTCGTACACCTGCATGGAGAGCTGGATATTGGTCCACGCATTGGTGCCGATGGGGTCCGGCGGACCAGGGAGCCACGGTGTGGCGATGCGCAGCGTCGAGCGCGACCGGGCGGCGGGGGGCGGCGGCTGCCAGCCACCGAAGGCCTCCTGCCACGCCGCGTTCGCCTGCTCGTAGCGCATGGCGGTGTGCAGCGCCAGGGCCAGGCTGAAGAGGGCATCCGCGGCCTCCGCGCCACGCCCCTCCATCCGCAGCAGGCTCACCAGATCTCGGTAGTGTCCGATCGCCTCATCGAGGGCCCACTGCTCCAGGGCCCGGTCCCCGGCGAGCCGAAGAAACGCGATCGCCCGGTCAGGTCGCCGCGCCTGCTTCCAGTGAAGTGCGAGCAGTCCGAAGTAGGGCGAGAGGTTGTCGGTGTGATCCGCCTGGAGCCACTCCCCCGCGCGCCGGTGGAGCTCCGCCCGCTCCGTGCCGACCAGGCTTCCGTAGACGGCCTCCTGAATGAGCGCGTGCTTGAAGCGAAACTCGGGCCTTGGCCAGCGCCGCTCCTCGCGCACGAGGTCGAGCCGCTGGAGCTGGTGCAGAGCCGGCCAGAGGGAATCCACGGGTTCACCGGTCACCGCGGCCAGCAGGTCGAGTCCGAAGCCCCGGCCCAGCACCGAGCCGGCCCGGACAACCAGCTGGGCCTCTCACGGCCGTCCCGGCGATCAGACCAGCGGCCAGGTCTGAGGCGGGCTAGGATCACTCTCGCCCGGCAGGGTGCTGGGATACGTGTGGGACCGGCGCTGAGGGTTTGCGGGTGATGGGCGGGGAAGCACAGGAGGTCGGATCCGGCGCCGACTCGGTGGTCACCCTCCCGGGGCTGCACCGAGGCGAAGACGACGGCATCGTCCAGCTGCTCGCCAATCGGGACCCGAAGGGGATCGACAGGCTCTACGAGCGTTACGGCGGTCTTGCGTACGCCATCGGCCTTCGCGTGCTCGGCGATCGGACCGCGGCCGAGGACGTGGTCCAGGAGAGCTTCCTGGCCATCTGGCGACGCTCGGAGACCTTCGACCCGCGCCGTGGCGGCCTGCGTCCCTGGGTCTGCACGATCGTCCACCACCGGGCCCTCGACCGGCTCAGGGGCAGCCGCAACGTGCGGCGTCGCGACATCCCCCTCGATGGCGCCGCGCCCGGTGACTCGCCCTCCGACCCCTGGGAGGGGGTGAGCGATGGGCTGGTCCGTGAAGCCGTCCGTGGAGCGCTCGCCCAGCTCCCGCCCGAGCAGCGTGAGACCATCGAGCTCGCCTACTTCGCCGGCCTATCACAGTCTGAGATCAGCAGTCGAATGAATCTTCCCCTCGGTACGGTGAAGGGACGTGCCCGTCTCGCCATGCGCCGGCTGCACCAGCTGCTGGCCGGGTCAGCGGCGCAGGAGTGGCTCTCGTGACCACACTCAGCTGCGACGAGGCGGACGCGCTCCTCGCCATGGGTGCACTCTCCCGAGTCGAGCCAGGCGATGAAGAGGCGCTGCGCCTGCACCTGGCAGAGTGCCCGGAGTGCGCGGCCGCAGCCCGCCGTCACACCCAGGTCGCCGCCACGCTTGCGCTCCAGGTGGAGGCTCCAGAGCCACCGCCGCAGCTGCGCAGCCGGATCATGGCCACGGTCTACGCGGAAGCCGCCCCCGCCGGCCAAGGCCCGTCCTCGTCCCGGCTCCGCCGGCTCTGGCAGCGCCTGCCTCGGAGCCGCACCCTGACCGCCGGCAGCGCCGCCGCTGCGATCGTGCTGGCGGGCGTGCTCGCCTGGCGGACGGCCACGCCGACCGTCCGTCACGTCGTGGCCACCGCAGGGTCGGCGACCATCGATCTCTATTCGGATGCGCAGGACGGCACGGCCAACCTCCAGGTGAGCCGACTGCCCTCGCCGCCGACGAACGCTGCCGTCTACGAGGTGTGGCTGGTGCCCGGCCAGGGACCGGCACGTCCGGCCGCCTACCTTGTGCAGCAACCGGACGGCGCCTACAGCGCCGCCGTCAACGGTGTGCTCTCCCGGTACACCACCCTGGCCATCAGTCTGGAGCCCACCCGCGGCGATCCGGCGCCGCGGGGGCCCATCGTCGCCACCGTTTCGTTGAGCGGCTGAGCGCGGCGAGCGAAACCCGCTGCGCCAGGCGCCCGCCGCGACCGGTGATCCGATCCGCGGGCTCTCCTCGTAGTGAGTGATGTGCCTCCCATCGTGACGGGAGGAGATGGCGCTGGGACGGGAGCGAGGTGGCGCAATGGCGGACTTGACCCGACGTCGCTTTCTGCAAGCATCCGCGGGCGTCGCGGGCGCTGCGGCGAGCATCACAACCCTCGGTGCGCTCGGCACCGGCGGCCTCACCGCTGCGCTGGGGATGAAGTCCGCCGACCAAGTCCAGGCAGCCCACTCGATGGTGGCGTACATCCCCGCCTCCTCTCAGGGCGAGCTTCGAATCATGGTCGGCGAGCGGGCGATCACCGCGACTGACCCGGAGCTCGTGGGCCGGTTGATCAAGGCCGCCGGCTAGGCCGCCGCACCTCATCTTCTTCGAAAAGGAATCACCAGAGGGATACGCATGTCTTCGCATCGTGAGGCGCCGGGGATCTCGAAGGATCCCGTTGCCGACAACACCGACGTGTACGCGTTCGTCAGCCCGGACCAGCCGGAGACGGTGACCCTGATCGCCAACTGGATCCCGCTGGAAGGGCCCGATGGCGGGCCCAACTTCTATGAGTTCGGCGAGGACGTCCTCTACGAGATCAAGGTGGACAACGACGGGGATGCGGACCCCGACGTCATCTATCAATTCCGGTTCACCACCCAGATACTCAACCCCAACACCTTCCTGTACAACACCGGCCAGATCACCTCCCTCGGTTCTCCCAACTGGAACCGCCGCCAGATCTACTCGGTCACCCGAGTCACCGGGGACAGGTCGACCGTGCTGGGATCAGGGCTGGCGTCTCCACCCTGCAACATCGGACCGCGGTCCACCCCTGACTACGCAGGCCTTGCTGCCGCGGCGGTGCACAACCTTGGAGACGGGGTCAGGGTCTTCGCGGGGCAGCGCCGCGAGGGCTTCTATGTGGATCTCGGTGCGGTCTTCGATCTGGCCGACCTCCGGCCATTCCAGAACCTGCAGGTGTTCCCGACCCCGGCCGCGCCTGGGGTTGACGCCACCAAGAACGTGAACGTGCACACCATCGCCATCCAGGTGCCCAAGCGCCAGCTCACTCGCGATGGCTCGTGGGGCAGCGATCACACCAGCCCGACAGCGACGATTGGGGTCTGGGCAACGGCCAGCAGGCAGATGGCCTCGGTGCGCGCAGGCTGGGGTCCGCCCGAGCGCAGCGGACCGTGGGTCCAGGTCTCCCGGCTCGGCAATCCGCTCATCAACGAGGCGGTGATCCCGATGGGCCAGAAGGACGTCTGGAACTCGCGTCCGCCAGATGGCGACTCGGAGTTCCTGAGCTACGTGCAGCACCCGGAGCTCGCCTCGCTGCTCCCCGTCCTCTACCCCGGCGTATTTCCCAATCTGGCGGGCCTGAGCGCCGCCCGGGCCGACCTGGTCGCCATTCTCCTGACCGGGATCCCGGCGGGGATCGTCGCAGGGTTCCAGAACTTCACCGGCCCGACCATCGCCGACATGCTGCGCCTCAACCTGGGGATTCCGCCCTCGGGCAGTCCCAATCCGCTGGGGCTGATCGGAGGTGACCCCGCCGGGTACCCCAATGGGCGTCGCGTCGGAGACGACGTCTTCACCATCGTGCTCCGCGCCGTCGCAGGGGTCACCTATCCGCTGGTCAGTCCCTCGTATGTTCCGGACGGTGCCGCATCACTGGTCACCGACGGGCTGACCCCGGGACCCGATCGCTACATCTCCCACTTCCCCTATCTGGGGATCCCGCTGGACGGATTCGACGTTCCCAGCTAGTTCAGATGCGGTACCGAGAGCGGGATGGGCCGGTGGTGACCGTCTCGCTCTCAGTGCCTTGCGGAGGCCAGGATGAAAGAGCACGGATCGCGCTGGGGCGATCCCGACTGCGTGGTCCTGGACATCGGTGGGACGTCTGGAGCACTGGTGGTGTGCGCGGACACCGATGACGAAGGTGGCGAGATCGAGGTCTCGCCGCGCACCGCTCCCGGCTGCCGGACTCACGCTGCGTTCCGGGCTCGCAGGCTGAGCCGCGGAACCCTGGTGGCAGCCTGCTTCCCGGCGCTGCCGGCGGGCGATTACCTGATCTGGCCGGTGACCGGGACCCCGACACCGGTGGCGGTGGTCGGCGGGCAGGTGGTCAGCATCGATCTGGTCAGCGGACCAACCCCACGTCGTCGAGTGCATCAGTAGGAGGTAGTGGCATGTTCGGATTGGATCGGGCGTGGTGGGTCATCCCACTCATCTTGGTGATCGTGCTGGTCATCTGGGGGCCGGGGAAGCTCCCTGAAGTGGGCTCGGGGCTGGGGCGGGCGATCCGCGAGTTCCGCAGCGCCGCGACGGGCATGAAGGAGTTGGTCAGCGACACGTCTGCGGCCGCGGCGGTTGCCGTCCCGCTGGAGCAGTCGGTGCCCGCGCCGGTCGCCGCGCCGGCGCCGGGGTCAGCGTCGTCGTCGATGGAAGCGACCAACCGGCACTGAGCCCAGCGGTTCCACGATGCCCCCCGCGCAGCGCAAGCCGCCGCGAGTCGCCCGAACCCTGAGGGCGGCTGCCGCGCGGCGGCGGCATGGGCTCGACCGCCCTCGGCCGGTCAGGTCCCCTGGGAGGATGGGCGGCCTGCTCCCATGGGCCAGGTCGCAGGCGGCGACCGCAACGTTGGCGGGCGATGACGAGCGTCGCATGACGACGGTGGAGCACCTCAACGAGCTGCGCCGGGTTGTGATCGTCTCGCTGTGCGCATGGGCTGTTGCCACCGCGGTGTCCGCCGGATTCAGCCACCTGCTCGTCCGGGTGCTCGAGTACCCGCTCACCACCATGCTCGCAGCGCACCACAGCCTTGTCTCCGAGGCGATCATCACCAGCCCGACCGAGCTCTTCACGGTTCCTCTCAAGGTCGCGCTGGTCGGAGGTTTTGTGCTGTCACTGCCCATCATCCTGTGGCAGGCGTGGACGTTCGTGGCACCCGGACTCCGGCCGTCCGAGCGGCGATTCGCGCTTCCCTTCGTCCTCTCCGCACTCCTGCTCTTCGTCGCCGGAGGGTGTTTGGCCTATTTCCTGATGCCGCTGTGGCTCAACATCCTCACCAGTCTGGTGGGTGGGAACGCCATTTACTTCCCGGACCTCGACCAGTACCTCACCTTCCTCGCCACCCTGATCGTGGCATTCGGAGTCACCTTCGAGCTTCCGGTGGTCATCGTCCTGCTCGGTCTGATGGGCCTCATCTCATCACCGTGGCTGCGCCGACGGCGCAAGGTGGTATGGGTGGTCATCGTCATCGGCGCGGAGCTGATCACGCCCGGCGCAGACCCCGTGACCCCGCTCTTCCTGGCCATCCCCCTGCTGGCCCTGTATGAAGGCTCGGTCCTGGTCCTGGCGCACGCCCTGAAGCGCTGAGGTTTGTGTCCGCCACCGCGCCGCTGATCGATTTTGGATGCGGCGAAGAGCGCCGGCGCTGACCAGCTGGTCAGTGCGTCGATAATCCGGTCACCGGCTCGCCGGCGGCTCCACCTCCGGGCTGCACGGCGAGGTCGTTCAGCGCACCATTGCCCGCAGCGCGACTGGCGGGGAGCTCATCGAGCAGCTCGATGAGCGGCTGCTCCAGGTCCGGCCGCACCCGATAGATCGGGAAGTGCTCGTCACCATCCATGACCAGCAGCCCGGCGTCGGCAAGACGCCCCAGCTGGTGCCGGAGCTCAAATGGAGACCGCTGGGTCACCGCGGTCAGCTCCGCAACGGTCCGCGGTTTCTCCAGCAGCCGGCCGACCAGCTCGAGCCGCTCCGGGTCACCCAGGGCACGGAAGAGCTCGGCGGCGGCCGGCAGATCGCCGTGGCCCTCGGCGAGAAGCTTGCGGGTGGCCCGCAGCGCAGGCCGCAGCGGCAAGCCCTGACCGGTGGCGTAGCTGGTGTGCAGCAGCGATTCGCCGACCGTCGCGCCGCCGCTGCGCCGGGCGATCACCACGTAGAAGGCGGCGACCACCAGCAGCGCCACCACCCCATCGACCCATCCGGCACGCACGCCAACTCCCAGGAGCCGGCCGAGGGCGAGCAGACCGGTGATGATGCTGGACACCACCCCGATGTCGATGGCTGCGGCCAGCAGGATCCGGAACCAGCGGGGAACGCGCACCAGCCCGGCGCCGGCGCTTGCCGGGGTCTTCCTGATTGCGAGGTAGCACCCCACCCCCATGGCCACCAGGATCGCCCCCTGCACCGCCAGCTTCTGCACGCTGCTGAGAAAGTGCTCGATCGGCACCCCGACCAGCGCGCCGAGGGTCACGTAGACGGCGACCCAGAGCACGGTGGCGGGGACCAACCCGGCAACGAAGGTCCGGCGCGGGACCCTGACGGCCCCCGCCACCAGGGTCGTGTAGATGCGCAGGCCGGGGATCAAGCGGCTCACCCCCACCCCCAGCCAGCCAGCCGACCTGATCCGATCTGACACCCGGTCGAGGCTTCTCTCCTGGTGCAGCCGGCGAGCCAGTGAGCGGAGCCCGTGATCGCCGACCGCCCGCGCCCAGGTGTATCCGACCAGCGCCCCGACCAGGCAGGCGAGCAGCGCCAGCGGAACGAAGACGAACGGGTTCAGGCCGCCGGCGGCCAGCAGCAGCCCGGCCGCGAGCAGGGTGACCTCACCGGGGGCGAATGGCAGTGGTACCCCCGCCTCCTCGGCGAAGAGCAGGCTGCAGAGCAGGGCGATCGCGACCGCCCCGTGCAGACCCTGGAGAAAGTTCACCGATCCCGCTCCGTGGTCAGTCGGGCAGCCCCCGACGGAGTCCAGACTAACCCCGATGAACGCGGCGTGGCCTGGCCGTGCAGGTAGCCTGGGGCGGTGACCAAGCCAAGGGTCCGCTGGGGAGTGCTCTCCACGGCGGCGATCGCCGAGGGGTCGCTGATACCAGGGCTGCTCGCTGCCCAGGACTGCGAGCTGGCCGGGATCGCCTCACGGTCTCGGGCTCGGGCCGAGGCCGCCTGCGCGAGGTGGGGCGGCCGAGCCTACCCCTCCTATGAGGAGATGCTCTCCGACCCCTCGATCGACGCCATCTACAACCCGCTCCCCAACCATCTCCATGCGGAGTGGACGGTGAGGGCGCTGGACGCCGGCAAGCACGTGCTCTGCGAGAAGCCGCTGGCGCTCTCGGTGAGCCAGGTCGACAGCATCGCCGAGGCGGCCGCGCGCAACCGCCGCCATGTGCTCGAGGCCTTCATGTACCGCCACCTTCCTCGCTGGCGCCGCGCCGTCGAGCTGGTGACCACCGGGGCGCTCGGTGAGCCCCGCATCGTGCGCATCGGCTTCGCCTTCCTGGTGCCGAGCGACCCGACCAACATCCGCTTCATCCCCGAGGCGGGCGGCGGAATCATCTGGGACATGGGGTGCTATGCCGCCAACATGGCGCGCGGCATGCTGCGCCGGGAGCCGAGCGAGGTTTTCGGCCTTGCCGAGGCGCGCGAGGGACAGCCGACCGAGACCACGGTCACCGGGGTGATGCGCTTTGCCGAACGAGTGACAGCACCATTCTGGGTGAGCTTCGACTTCGGCAATCCCTTTGCCCAGGTCGAGGTGGTGGGGACCGATGGCTGGCTGGTGCTCCCGGGCACAGGCTTCCGCAGAGAGCCGTACACCAAGATCCTGCTGCACCAGGGTGGGACGGAGATCTACACCGGGGGCGACGAGCCCACCACCGAGGTGTTCCCCCACCTGGACCCGTACACCCTCGAGGTGGAGCATCTGTCGGATGCCATCCGGGGCCGGGCTCCGCTCCAGTTTGGGCTGGATGACGCTCGGGCCAACACGGCGGTGATCGAGGCGCTGCACGCGTCGATCGCCGAGCGCATTCCCCAGCCGGTTGGGAGCGAGAGCGGGACCGCCGAGGGGGTCAGCGGCTGAGCTTCCCGGAAGCGTTGCCGGCAAGTCGGCGCGCGTTGGGGGGCGGGTAAGCTGCCCAGGTGACCGCGGAGAGAAGCACCTCCCGGACCGTCTTCGACACGGTGCGCACCGTGCTCGCCATCCGCGAGTACCAGGACCGCAAGGTGACCGCCGAGATCGTCGAGCGCATCGTCGAGGCGGGGCGTCTGACCGCCAGCTCAAGGAACCTCCAGCCCTGGCACTTCGTGGTGGTGCATGAGCCCGACAGCCTTCGCGAGCTGGGCCGGCTGGTGAGGACCGGACCCTACATCGCCCAGGCGGCATTCGCGGTGGTGGCGGCGTATGAGAGGATCAGCCCCTTCGGGGTCTCGGACCTGAGCAGGGCGATCCAGTCGATGATCCTGACCGCGTGGGAGCAGGGTGTCGGCTCCAACTGGACCGGCTTCGGCGGCCTCGAGGACGTGCGCCGGCATGTCGGCCTCGACCAGTCTTACGAGGTGCTGGCGGTGCTCCCCTTCGGCTACCCGGCCCGCCGGGTGGGCCTGGGCAAGAAGAAGCGCAAGCCGGCCGCCGAGGTGATCTCTGCCGAACGCGCCGGAACCCCCTTGGCCTAGATCGGCGGCGGAAGCAGAACCCATGAAGGCCGTGATCTACGAGCGTCAGGGGGCGGCCGCCGAGGTGTGCCGGCTGGTCGACCTCCCCGTGCCCGAGCCCGGCCCGGGAGAGGTGCGGGTCCGGGTCAGCTTCTCGGGGGTCAACCCCACCGACTGGAAGTCGCGCAGCGGGGCCACGGCGAGGCCGATCGACGAGTTCCAGATCCCTCACCACGACGGTTCGGGGGTGATCGACGCCGTGGGCCCCGGGGTCGCCGCCACCCGCATCGGCGAGCGGGTGTGGATCTGGTCCGCCGCGGCCGGACGCCGGTGGGGCACCGCGGCCCAATGGACGATCGTGCCCGAGCCGCAGGCGGTGCGGCTCCCGGACCGCGCCTCCCTGGAGCTGGGAGCCAGCCTGGGTGTCCCGGCTCTGACCGCCCACCGCTGCCTCTTCGCCGACGGCGACGTGGCCGGTCGCAACGTCCTGGTGGCCGGCGGAGCCGGGGCGGTGGGGCACTTCGCGATCGAGATCGCCAAGCACCGGGGAGCCCGGGTGGCGACCACGGTCAGCACCGAGGCCAAGGCCGAGCTGGCACGTGCAGCCGGCGCCGACCTGGTGGTCAACTACCGCGAGCCCGATGCCCGGGAGCAGCTCCGCAGCTTCGCCGCACGGATGGACCGGATCGTGGAGGTCAACCTGGCCGCCAACCTGGCCCTGGATCTCGCCCTGGCCGGTCCGGAGACGGTGATCGCGGCGTACGCCATCGATGGCCCGGACCCGGTGCTGCCGGTGCGGGCATGCATGTCCGCAAACGTGGTGCTGCGCTTCGTGCTCCTCTACGGGGTGCCCCGCCCCGCGCTCGATCGAGCCGTGGCCGAGGTCAGCGCGGCCCTGGAGGCGGGCGCGCTCAGCGAGCTGCCCATTCACCGATTCCCCCTGGATCAGTGCGCCGCCGCCCATGATGCGGTGCAGAGCGGGGTGGTGGGCAAGGTGGTGCTGGACATCTCTGCGTAAGGAGATCGTCAGGGCGACCCAATAGGATCGGCCAGAATGTCCTGGCCGCCCAGCTCGATCGCCTCGGCACCGCCACCGGACCGATCTGCGTCCGCGGCTTCGCGACGATCGCTCCGGGTGCCCAAGACCTGGGGGTTCCAGCCCGCCGACGCCGCCCTGGTGGTGGCCGGCAACGCCCTTCTGATCATGGTCATGTGGGTCCGCCACGGGCAGATCCCCCGGATCACCGAGCCGGCCGCCGTGCTCACCGCCGCCGGCCAGCTCGCCGCCCTGCTGGGCACCTACGCGGCCCTGGTCCAGGTGGTGCTGATGTCGCGCAGCCCATGGCTGGACAGCCTTTTCGGAATCGACCGGATCGCCGGCTGGCACCGCTGGCTCGGCTTCGCCACGGTGTACCTGATCAGCGCTCACGTGGTGTTCACCACCGCCGGATATGCGATCGCCGACGGGCGCTCACTGCTCAGCCAGACCGCGGTCTTCCTGACCGGCTACCCGTACATGATCATCGCCTACATCGCGGCGCTGCTGTTTGTGCTGGTCGCGGTGACCTCGGTGCGAGCCGCGCGCCGCAACGTCTCCCATGAGACATGGCGCCTGATCCACTTCACGATCTACCTGGCCATCGTCCTGGCGGTGTTCCATGAGATCACCGTCGGCACCGACTTCACCCACGATCCCGTGGCACTCGGCTACTGGATCGCCCTGTATGTCGTGGCGGCGCTGCTGATCGTCACCTTCCGGATCGCGATCCCGCTGCGCATCGCGTTGCGCCATCGCCTTCGGGTGCAGAGCCTGGTGGCGGAGGCACCCGGGGTGACCTCCATCTACATCACCGGTCGCGACCTCGACCAGCTGCCGATGCGGGCCGGCCAGTTCTTCAAGTTCCGCTTTCTGAGCCGCGGCATGTGGTGGCAGGTCCATCCATTTGCACTGTCGGCAGCCCCCAACGGCCGCTGGCTGCGGATAACCGTGAAACGGGTGGGCGATTTCACCGGAGCCATCCCTGGAATCCGGCCGGGAACACGGGTGCTGATCCAGGGACCGCACGGCGTCTTCACCTCGGTCCGGCGACGGCAGCCTCGCGCGCTGCTGATCGCCGGCGGCATCGGGATCACCCCGCTCCGGGCTCTCATCGAGGAGATGCCGCAGCGCAAGAACGGGATCACCCTCCTGTACCGGTCGCGCACCTGGGCCGACGTCGTCTTCAAAGAGGAGCTGGAACACCTGATCGCCGCCCGAGGCGGGGTCGTCCGGCACATCGTCGGGCGGCGCGGTCGCGAGGTGCATGCCCACCCGTTCGCCCCCCGCGCTCTGGCCCAGATGGTCCCCGACATCCGCCAGCGCGACGTCTTCGTCTGCGGCCCCCGCGACCTGGTCGACGACGTCCTCGCCAGCCTGGGCCAGCTCCGCGTTCCCCCCCGGCAGGTGCACGTCGAGCGTTTCGCCTTTCTGAGCTGAGCCCGCCCAGGGCCGCCGACTCCGCATCCTCGACCGAGGATGCGATTCGCGATGCCAGTCTTCACGGGGAGGTGATACCGGTCCTGGGGATTCGCACGTGCGATCGCCAGGATGACGAAGCCGGACGCGTCTGGGTATATTGAGGCGACGATGAGAGGGAAGGAGGGAGCGGCTTCGGTGATGTCAACCGGCACCCTTGATCCGGCACGCCGCTGATGTCGTTGCGCAAGCAGATCCTCCTGCTCGGGCTCTGGGCCGCGCTGCTGGCGATCGCCGTCGGCGTCGTGGTCTGGATCAAGCAACCCCAGCCCGCCTACGCCAGCCTGGGCACGCTGTCCCAGGCGGTGGCCGAGAACAGCAACCCCGGGGCCCCACCCCAGGAGCGGCTGTCGACCAACCCCCGGCAGGAGGCCCTGGTCGGAACCTCGTCGGTGACCTGGTGGGATGCCGCGGGCGGCGAGCACCAGACCCCGATCACCGATGCGGACCAGACCCTGGTGGTCGGATGGTTCTTTCAGGCCGGCTACATCAACTACACGACCGACACCGGTGTGCCCATGCAGACCCTGCTGCTGATCATCATCCCCACCCTCATCGTGGTGATGGTCATCGTCATCCTCTACTGGCGCAATGGGAGCTCGGGGATGACCCGGCTGCTGCGTTTCCGATCGCGCGGGGGTGCCGGCGACCGGCCCAGCACACGCTTCTCGGACGTGGCCGGATGCGACGAGGCCAAGCTCGAGCTGGGCGAGGTGGTGGAGTTCCTGCGCGACCCCGACCGCTACCAGCACCTCGGCGCTCGGGTGCCCAAGGGTGTGCTCCTGGTCGGACCCCCGGGCACCGGCAAGACGCTGATGGCCCGCGCCGTGGCCGGGGAGGCGGAGTGCGCCTTCCTCGCCCTCTCCGGCTCCGAGTTCGTCGAGATGTTCGTCGGAGTGGGCGCATCGCGGGTTCGCGACCTGTTTGCCCGCGCCCGGAAGTCGGCGCCCTGCATCGTCTTCGTGGACGAGATCGACGCCGTGGGTCGCCGTCGCGGCGGCAGCGGGGTGCACCTCGGTCACGAGGAGCGAGAGCAGACCCTGAACCAGCTGCTGGTGGAGCTGGACGGATTCGACCAATCCTCTCGGATCGTGGTCATCGCCGCCACCAACCGCGCCGATGTCCTCGACGAGGCGCTGCTGCGACCGGGAAGGTTTGACCGCACCGTGACCGTCGAGGCCCCCGACGTCACCGGGCGGCTGGCGATCCTCCAGCTTCACTCCCGCGGGGTGCCGCTCGGTGCCGACACCGACCTCGGCGTGCTGGCTCGGCGGACCCCCGGGTTCACCGGGGCGGATCTCGCCAACCTGGTCAACGAGGCGGCTCTCCTCGCCGCCCGCGAGCACGCCCCCCTGGTGGGCATGGCGCACCTCGAACGGGCCGTCGACCGGGTCCTGGCCGGTCCGGAGCGCAAGGGCCGGCTGGTGAGCCTGGCCGAGCGCCGCATCATCGCCCACCACGAGATGGGTCACGCGCTGGTGCTGGGCTCGCTGCCCGGCACCGACCCGGTGCGCCGGGTCAGCCTGGTGGGACGCGGCCGGGCGCTGGGATGGACGCTCACCGTCCCCGAGGCCGACCGGGTGCTCGGCTCCAAGTCGCAGCTCACCGCCCGGCTGGTCGGGCTGCTGGGGGGGCGCGCCGCTGAGGAGCTGCTGCTCGGCCCCGACGACATCACCACCGGCGGTGCGGACGACCTCCTCAAGGCGACCCAGCTGGCCCGTCAGATGGTCGCGGAGCTGGGCATGTCCGGTCTCGGAATTCGGGTGATCGAGAGCGGGGGTGACCTGGGTCTGGGGCACTCCCATTCGGACGAATTGGACCGCAGGATCGATCTCGAGGTCGACCGGCTTCTGGCGTCGGCCCTGGACCGGGCTCGGGAGATCCTGCTGGAGCGCCGCGGGCTGCTCGACGATCTGGCCGACCGGCTCCTCGAGGTCGAGACCATGAGCGCCGAGCAGATGGCCGAGGTTGTGGCCGCTCAGCAGACCGTCGAGCTGCGCGGCATCCCCGCCCCGCGCCCGGACCGGAGGCCAGTCGCGGTGCCGGCCTCGGTCCCAGCGCCAGCCGCCCGTCCGGCGGTCGCCGCGATGACGGTGACCGATCCGGCCCTGCCCGCCGCGTCCGCCGCTCCGGCGGCGCGAGGCGGGGCGATGCGGACCCTGTTCCGCGTCGTGCGCGGTGCGCTTGGCCTGAGGGGCAGAGTGGCCTGACCGGCTGAAGACTCGGTTCACCCCAACGGGTGAGTGAGGCCCTGGCCACGGTCGGCCCCGCAGCCGGGAGCGGGTGGATGGGGATGGCTCCGGCGGGCGTGCCGTACCGCTTGACACCGGCATCCACTCGCATCAAGATATGGGGTCAGCAGCCGGAACGACCACTACATCTTGATCCCGGCTAGCGCCTTCTCCTTCGCCGGAGGCCCGATCCAGCAGTGGACCGGGCCTCTTTTTCTGGGTGGAAGATCCCCCGGGCGACCGCGTCAGCTCGAGGCCCACACCGGGGCGGCGTTGGCGTCCAGGTCCAGGCTGCTGGTGATCTGCTTCGGGGGCGACGGGGCGGCGGTGCCGGCGTTCTTGATGTACCAGAGCTCGAAGTAGCCGTCGCCGCTCTCCGGGGCGAGGTAGAGAAGGCTCCGGCCGTCGGTCGACCAAGCCGGAACCGCCGCCATGGTCCCGGTGACCAGGTGATCGAGGGTGCCGATGGTGCCGGTCTGGGCGTCGAAGCTGGCCACCACCAGGTCTGCCTCAGTGCTGCTCGGCGCCCCGTTGACCACCGGTGTGCAGATCATGGCGATCTCGGTCTGGGCGGGATTGAGGGTGGGCTGGGCGCAGTCGTCCTGGGGGGCGGTCAGCGCGGTGCCGTCAGAACTGGTCGGGCAGCGGCCGGACCCGACTCTCGGATCCATCCGGATCTGGCTGACCTCGGTGCCCGGAGCGGCTCCGGCGAAGGGCGTGCTCAGCTCGCCGGACCCGCCGTAGGCGGTCTCGTAGTCGACGTAGATCAGGCCGCCGCCGGTGAGCGGAACCGGGCTCACGTCACCACCGGTGTAGTAGTTGGCCCAGGTCTGCTCGGTGATGCCGGCGTGATCAACGACGTTCGAGCGGTCGATGCTGGTGCCCAGCGTGGTGCTCCAGATCGAGTAGTCGACCTGATAACCGTTGCCGGGCTCGCACACGCCCGCCTTGGGGTAGTCGTAGCTGAAGTACAGGGTGTTGCCCGGTCCCAGCGCCGGATAGAAGATCCAGTCGTCGTTGCCCAGGCTGGTGGCGGTGACCTTGCCCGAGTTGTGGCTGAGCTGCTGCATCACCCGACCGCTCAGGCTCAGCTCGTAGAGGTCGGAGTAGTAGTTGGGGGTCACCTTCACCGCGATCAGTCCGCTCCCGCCGGGGAGCAGGACCGGCTGGGTCCAGCCCTGCCCCTCGGGCTGAAGCTGGGTGACAGAGGTCCCCTTCAGAGCAAAGAGCCCCCCGTCGTCGGCGAAGTAGATGGTTCCGGGCAGGGCGAGCTGCGGGGCGATCACGGTCTTGGTCGGGTTGGATGCGGGTGCGTCGACGCTGGTGGCCCTGCTGGCCAAGAAGCGGTTCACTCCGAGTCCGAAGACCGCCATCAGGACCAGGAGGCAGATGGCGGTGACCGCCCGGCGACCGTTGCTCACGGGGCCGGGAAGTACTGGTGGATCACGGGGAGGATCTGGCTCATGTTGGGCATCAGGACGTCCTGCGTACCCACGTACTGGTTGCTGAACTGGGTGAGGAACACGTGCTGGATGTTCCCGGAGTCGATGTCCTTGGCAAGTCCGAGCAGGGTGGGCAGCTGGGTGAGCGGGACGTCGGTCAGCAGCTGGCCACTCAGGGCGGAGGCGATCTCATTGACGTCACCGAGACTGAGCTGGGAGAGCTTCTGGCGCAGCGCCACCAGCACCTGCTGCTGGCGGATGGTCCGTCCCAGGTCCTCGGAGATGTCGTCGTGGCGAGATCGGACATACTCCAGGGCCTCCAAGCCGTCCATGTGCTGCGCCCCGGGGAGCACCGACACCCGGTCGGCGGCGTTGGGGTTGGTGCTGCCGGCGACGTCGTAGGGATAGTTGTCGTCCATCACCGGATGGCTGGCCACGATGTCGATGCCGCCCACATCGTTGATCAGGTTGATGAGGCCCTGCAGCCCGATCCACACGTAGTGGTCCACCTGCACCTGGAAGTCGTCCTCGATGGTGGCGATCTCGGCGTTGGCGCCGTTGGTGCCGTCACCGGTGCCATTGCCGAATGCCTGGTCGACCTTGCCGTCCCCCTCTGCCCGGCCGCTGGGGCCGTAGAGCCGGACCCAGAGGTCGCGGGGGATCGAGAGCATGGTCACGCTGCCGGCCGTGGGGTCGACCCGCATCAGGATCAGCGACTGGGCGCAGCAGAACACCGGCACACCGCCACTGTGGAACTTGCTGTCGTTGTCGGAGCCCATCAGCAGGACGGTGAAGGCTGCGCCGGATCCGCTGTCGGGCGTGGGCGTCGCTGCGCCTGGTGTGACGGCTCCGCTGGGCGACGGGCCCGGTGACTGCTGGTTGATGCCGTGGCCGGTGGCGCCGAGGGCGGCGGTGATGGTGGGCCAGAAGAAGCTGACCCCACCTCCCACCCCGGACAGCAGAAACCCCAGCACTACCAGCACCACCCAGCGCAGCCGCGGCACCCCGACCGCGTAACGCGAACGGCGTCGGCGCGCGCGGTGCGCACCGGCCGGGCGCGAATCGCCACTTCGAAGGTCGCTCATCTCACCCGGTGGCCGTCGGAGCTGCGAGAACGAATCCCTCCGTCCCTCGGCCTCCCGCCGATGCCTGCGGCCTCCGATTCCATGGCGCCGGCATGACCACCGCCGGCTGGGGGCGCGAGGCTCATCGCGCTGACCTCCAGTGCTAGGGACCAGGCCACAGCCGCGGCGCAAGCCGGCGACTGTCCGCCGGATGGCCCCAATGGCCGGATCATAGCCGGTGAGGCAGGGTCAGCGCCGGTCCGAACGCGGTTGACAACCCAGCGCGGACACTGCGCAAACCAGGGAGGTTCAGTCCAGACCGGATGCGACGAGAGCGAATCGAGGCTGACCAGGCCCTCTTTGCCGAACGGCTCGCGGGGCGGGCGGTGGGAGCCCGCCGCAGTCTGGCGCGAGCGCGAGCGCTCGCCCCTCACCTGGGCATCGACCTCGCCGGGTGGGCGCGACGGCCCGAACGCGTCCTCACTGTGGTCGGCTCCAAGGGCAAGGGCACAGCCGCGACCTTCGCTTCCGTGGTGCTGGCCGCCTCCGGGCTGCGGGTGGGAACGCTCACCAGCCCAGGGCTGCTCGGCAATCGTGAGCGGATCAGGGTCGATGGGAGAGCGATCACTCGCCAGCAATACGAACCGCTGGTCGGTTTTGTTGCAGAGACGGTCACCCGGGTGGGTGGGTCGCTGCCTGGCGATGGCTACCTCTCGCCTGGCGGGCTTTTCACTCTTGCTGCGCTTCGGCATTTCGAGGAGCAGGACTGCGACGCGGTGGTTCTCGAGGCCGGCATGGGCGGAGCCTCAGACGAGGTCTCGCTGGTGGTGCCGGCGGTGGCGGCGATCACGGCAATCCTCGGCGAGCACCTGGGGGTCCTCGGGGCGAGCGTCGGGGAGATCGCCATCGAGAAGGCCGGGGTCATCAGGGCTGGGACCCTGCAGGTGGTGGCCGCCGCCCAGCGGTTCCCCGAGGCTGAGCTGGCCATCGCCGCCGCAGCCCAAGCGCTCGGCTGCGGCCTGCATGTCGTTGAGGCGAGCGATCCCAGGGTCGCGGTCGCCCTCGCCGCCATGGTCGCTGCGGCCGGTTCCGAGCCGTCAGGGGCGCGCCCGAAGGCAGCACACCTGCCCGCCGGGTTGGCAGCGGTGAGCGCTGCTGTTGGGGTCATCGCTGCGCTTCGCCTGCTGGGGCTGCGCGGACTGCCGGCTCCCGGCCCGGACGCCCTGGACACCGCGCTCCTCAGAGTCCGCCTCCCGGGCCGGCTCAGCCACCATCGGCGCGGAGGGCAGCGGTGGATCGTTGACTGCGCCACCAACCCGGCGGCCATCAGCGCTGCGCTCGAGCACGCCACCGCGAGCATCGGCCCACCCACCGCGGTCCTGACCTTCATCCCCCGGCACCGCCACCCCGACGCGCTCCTTGAGCCGCTGCGTGGTCAGCCCGTGGTCCGGGTCCTGGGTGGACCGGCGGGGCCGCAGCCCGGCGGGGGCGCGGTGATGCGCCTCGACGCCGTGGACCTGGATGGGCTCGGCCCCCGGGTGCTCGTCGTGGGACCGGTGTACTTCGCCGGCGAGGTCCTGGCCATGCTGGGGGTCGACGGGGAGCGCAGCTTCTGAGCCGCCAGGTCGCCTCTCATCACCAGCGGTGCTGCCCGCCGGGCAGATGTGAGGTGTCGTTCCAGCGCCAGATTATCGGGGATCCGCGGTCCCAGCCCACCGTCGACACCGCGCCCGCCGAGAACGCCAGGTGCTCCGCCGCCAGCGGAGGCAGACCGCACCAGCGCGCCGCCAGGATGCGCAGGAAGTGGCCGTGGGCGAAAATGGCCACATCACCGGAAACCTTCCGTACCCGGGCCACCACCAACTCGGCACGGCGGCTGACGTCGTCGATGGTCTCGCCACCGACCACTCCGTCTCGCCAGATCGTCCAGCCGGGGCGCTCCTCCTGGATCTCCTCGGCGGTCCTGCCCTCGTAGACCCCGTAGTCCCACTCCTGCACGTCCGGGTCTGACTGCGCCTGACCCGCCCAGCCGGCGATCTCGCAGGTGCTGCGAGCGCGACGGAGGGGGCTGACCAGCACGCAGGAGAACCGCCATTCCCGAAGCATCTGTCCCAGCCAGCCTGCCTGGGCAACCCCCTCGGAATCGAGCGGGATGTCGCTGCGCCCGGTGTGCCGCCCGGCCCTGCTCCACTCGGTCTCGCCATGGCGAACCAGCACCACCAGCTGCTGCCTGCGCTCAGGGGCGGGGTCGACAGCCGCGGAGGCCCCGGGCTGGGTCCCCGCCCGGGTCATCGGGGAAGCAGTCGCCTCCCCCTGCCACCGGCGACGCGATGCCGGTGCGGGGTGACCAGGCGCACGACCCCGAGCAGGACCGTGGCCCCCAGGAAGGACACGATCACGCTCTCGACAAGGCCAAGGAACCCGCTGGCGCTGAGCAGCGAGGGGGCAACGAAATGAATGACCAGCCCCCCGAGAAGGCCACCCGCCACACCGAACACCAGGTCCATGAGGCAGCCGAGGCCCCGGCCCTGGACCACGCGTCCCGCCAGAGCGCCGGCGATGATGCCGACGATCACCCAGGCCAGCACGAGGTGGATGGCGGCCAGGATCGCCCACACGAATAGGACGAGCAGCACAACTGCGGCGAGCACCATCAAGAGGGTCATCGCGACAACCCTACCCGCTGACCGGGTGGCGGCGCCGGGACTGATCGGCGATCGCCCTGACCTTGCCGGCGACCGCCCCCCAGGGGGCGTCCGGGGCAACCGTGTAGGGCAAGAGCCGGGTGGCGCGCCCGGCGTACCGGCGCACCAGGGCAGTGGGCAGCTCGTCCCAGCTGGCGGCGGTGCACACCGCATCGAGCAGGCCGTCGTCGATCACCGCGGGCATCTCAGCCCACTCCCCCCGGACACTGTGGCGGTGCAGCCGGTCGGCGACTTCTCCCCTCCCCTCCAGCTCGAGGACCGGGCGGTAGGTGGGAGTCGATGCGTAGAAGGCGACCTGCGCGCGCATGGTCTCCCGGGCTGAGGCGACGGCATCCGGGGTGGGCCCGGTGGCAATCATCGCCGGCACGACCCATTCCAGGGCGTCGGGGTCGCGACCCGCCGCGAAGGCCGCGGCCTGGACGGTCGGCAGCACCACCTGGTCGAGGTAGCGCTCGGTGTGCAGGGGGTGGACATGGACGCCATCGGCCTCGGCCCCGGCAACCCGGAGCATCGCCTCGCCCACGGCGGCGAGGCAGATGCGAGGAGCACCCGCCGGCAGGGGGCCCGGGTTGAAGAAGGGGGGCAGGAGGCTCAGCGTGTAGAACTCGCCGTGGTGATCCAGAGGCATCCCCTCCTGGAAGCTCTTCCAGATCGCCCGGATCGCCCTCAGCAGGTCGCGCATCCGCGCCGCGGGGCGGTCGGCGGGCACCGAGTAGCGCCGCTCGTTGTGGGCTCGGACCTGGGCGCCGAGGCCGAGAACGAAGCGGCCGCCAGAGGCTCGCTGCAGGTCCCAGGCCACCTGGGCATGGACCATCGGGCTGCGCGGGAAAGCCACGGCGATGGCGGTCCCGAGGGTGATCCGCTGGGTGGCGAGCGCCGCAGGGAGCAGCGGAAGGTAGGGATCATGGCCGACCTCGGCCGACCAGACGCCGTCGAGTCCGTCGGCCTCCGCCATCCGGGCGGTGGTACCGGGGTCGTCGCCGGCGAAGCCGAGCGGCAGATCGAAGAACACCACCGCCAGCTTATCGGGGCTCGGGCGCAGGTCGCACCGCTGCACCCGGCGAGCGAATAGGATCGGGGCCGGAATGCTTCTGATCGCGGCGGCCAACCCCTCTCCGAGCCCGGTCGCCACGTGCGAGACCAATCCCCTGGAGCAGGTTTGCTCGGCGGTCCAGGGGGCCACCGGCGGCAGCACCAGCGTGCTGGGACCTCTGGTGCAGCACGTGCTCGCAGGCGTGATCATCTTCGTGATCGTCCTGCTGGTGGGGCGGCTCTGCCGGCGCCTGGTGCGCGGCGCACTGGACCACGCCCGCGGCGATCCTCAGGTCCA
This sequence comes from uncultured bacterium, assembly GCA_963716555.1. Taxonomy (GTDB): domain Bacteria; phylum Chloroflexota; class Dormibacteria; order Aeolococcales; family Aeolococcaceae; genus JAJZNI01. Next base: position 227,100 of record CAVQTJ010000019.1, read on the forward strand.
CGGCCTCGCCCGCAACGTCCTCACCGTGACCACCTGGACGGTCGCGGTGGTGGGCGGGCTGGTGGCCGGCGGTCTGGACGCGGCCTACGTGTTCACCTTTGGCGGGATATTCAGCCTGGCCATCGGCCTGGCCTTCCAGGATCTGCTGCGCAGCGTGCTGGCGGGGATTTTCATCCTGATGGAGAAGCCGTTCCGGATCGGGGACGAGATCAGCGTGGCCGAGCAGGCGGGGAGGGTGCGCGAGATCGCGCTCAGGACCACCTCACTGCTCACCGCCGACGGGCGGGTGGCGGTCATCCCCAACATGCTGGTGTTCCAGAGCGCCGTCGTGGTGGGCGAGCAACCGCTGGCGGCGGAGCCCGCCTCGAGCGCCGACCACTCAGCCTGACAGGTCGGAGGGAGCCCCCCTCAGCGGGGCGTCCCGCGGTTGGCCCAGGCGCATCCAGCGCTCAACCGCACCGGCGCATCGTACGGCCCGAGCCAGGTGGCGGGATGGTCCGTGTGCGGACCGTCAAGGCTTGACAGGGGCCGGCCCAGGGATTGTGGCGGATGCTGCAGGCGCGTTTCCCACCGTGGCAGGGCTGCAACTCACTCCTCGGTGGGTCGGCTCCTCGGCTTCCGGGGCCGGAGGAGCCGCCTCCGGCGCCGCAACCTCCTCCTCAACCGCGACCCGCAGGGCTGCGATCTTGGCGACCACCTCTTCGGGATCGACATGGCCGGGAAGGGTGACACCGGGGGGAAGGACCACATCGCGAACCCGGACGGCCTGGTCGATCTCGCTGAGCCCGCTCACGTCGACCTGCAGGTGAGAGGGCAGGCCGGCGGGAAGCGCCTCCACACGGAGGGCTGCGATCACCTGCTGAAGGATTCCGATCTTGAGCTGACTTACGGCCGGCGGATCTCCGACGGTGACCACCGGGACCTCAACGATCATCCGCTCCCGGAGGTTGACGGCCTGGAAGTCGACATGCAGGGGCCGGGCGCTGCGCGGGTCGATCTGAAACTCTCGAATCAGCACCTTGCGCGCGGCCTTGCCCTCGACGGAGAGGTCGACCAGATGGGTGCGGCCGGCCCGCTGCCAGACCCGAATCAGGGCGCCGGCTTCGGTGACGATCGCCTGAGGCTCGAGAGATTGGCCGTAGAGGACCGCGGGAACCTGACCGGCGCGGCGGAGAGCACCGGCGTGCCGGCCCCGCTCCGAGCGGGCGCGAGCGGCGAGGGTGAGATCGGCCACGAGGCCTGGACTATAGCAGCGGGTTCAGCCCGGCCCGCTCCCGAATCGCTCCTTCACCCAGGTCACCGCCTCATCGAGAGAGGTGCCGGGGGTGAAGACGCGAGCCACCCCCAGGCGCTCCAGCTCGGCCACGTCGCTCTCGGGCACGATCCCGCCCCCGAAGACCACGATGTCCTCCGCGCCCTTGTCCCGAAGCAGCCGGATCACCTCGGGGAAGAGGGTCATGTGAGCGCCGCTCAGGATGCTGATGCCGATGCCATCGACCCCCTCCTGGATGGCGGCGTCGGCCACCATCTCGGGGGTCTGGTGGAGGCCGGTGTAGATCACCTCCACTCCGGCGTCGCGCAGCGCTCGGGAGATCACCTTGATCCCGCGATCGTGGCCGTCGAGACCGACCTTGGCGGTGAGGATCCGGATGCGCCGTCCTGGCCCGCGGCTCTCGGACATCGTCCTGCCCAGTCTATTCAGTGCCGGCGGCAGACGGCTCCTCCGACCCGGCGGCGATCTCCGCGGCCCGGGCGGACACCGCGGCCGCAAGGGAGGAGGCCCGCTGGGCATGGGGCAGGCTGGAGTGGAAGGGCTCATTCACCCCGGCCATGCCGAGGTGGGCCCCGGCCAGGGCGCCGGCCAGGCTGACCGCGGCCCGGCGACCCGGCAGGGCCGCCGCATGCACGGCGGCCTCGACCCCCGCGACATCTCGCAGCGCGGCCAGGGCGAGCTGGAGGGTGGCCCCAGGGTCGTCGTCGCGGTCGGGGAGGTCGGCGTCGCGGCTGAGCCGGGTGAGCAATGCCAGAGGAGCGTCCTCGAGGAGGGATTGGTGCACCCGTACGGTGGCGGTGGCCGGGTCGAACCGGGTGAGGTCTGCGGCCAGCAGGGCCGCGGCGATCGCCGCGATGGCGGTTGCCTCGTCGGCGGCGGCCAGGGTGGCGACCCGGTAGGCATCGCGACGGATCCGGGGGCGGTCGAGGGGGGTCAGGAGACCGAACGGAACCGCCCGCAGCAGCAGCCCAGGGGGCCCGGCCTGCGACGAGCCCGCCAGACCGCGGCGCTGCAGATCGGCGGCGTCGAAGCCACCCATCGAGGCGATGGAATCGGCAACTTCGAGGAGGTCCCCGGCAGCCGCCGGTGCCTGGGCGGCGCGCTCGCCGGCCAGGGCTCCAAGGAAGGCGGCCTCGACCCGCGAGGCATGCGAGTCGGGGACCCGTGGCGCCGCCGCCCGAGCGTCCTCGATGGTCACCGGCGAACGGTATCCTGTCTGCTCATGGCGTCGCTTGAACCCGTTCGCAGCCTCCGCGGCTCGTTGATCGCAGCCGTGGCCCAGAGCGTGGGCCTGATGCAGCCGGAGCGACGCCATCCCCTTGCGCCCGCTGCGGTGCGGGTGGAGAGAACCCGGGCCCAAAGGGGGGACGAGCACTCGGAGCAGACGGCGGTGACGCTGTGGTTCGGTGAGGGGCCTCAACTGCCCACCCCCAGCCTCTCTCGGTCGCCATGGCGGACCGCCGCCGGCCTGGGCATCACCGTGGCAGGCGCCGCCGCCATGGCCGTGGCCACCACGCTGGCCGCGGAGCGGGAACAGCGCCGCCGGGTCGCCGCGGCCAGACCCATCGCCGCCCTGACCGCCCCGCCGCGGCACGCCGACTGAGGGGGCACCTCGACTGAGGGGCACCTCGGCCCTGGTCGATCCCGGCCGGCGCGGCCGACCCACGCGCGCCGGCTGTGCGCTCAGCTGCGGAGCCAGCCCAGCAGCTCGGCGCCGCCCTTGCGCGAGCGCCGCCGCTGCACCTCGTGCACCGAGCTGCCGTCGGTGACCAGGATGTCGCGCGAGACCGGGTTCATGGCCTCGCGCCACTCGCGGACCACCCGCATCTGGAACCGGCTCGCCCCGGCGCCGCCTGCGGGGATGGCCAGCACCACGGAGCGATCGGGCACCGCCAGAAGCACGTCACCACCTGTCCGTTCGGCGAATGCCGCCAGGATCTCGGGCACCGTGATCACGCTTCCCTGGAAGAGGGCGTCGCTGCCCAGCCGCCACCCGTCCGCCGGGATGCGATCGGTGGAGCGGATCCGGGGAGGGAGAGCGGCAAAGCGGCTGCGGGTGTTGGCGCCGGCGCGCTCTCGGGCCGACCCGACGTCGAGACCCGCCTCCTCCAGGCCGGAGATGGGCAGCCCGCGCATCACTGACCCGGGCAGCTCCTCCGCGATGAAGGCCACCATGCCCGCCCCAAGCTGACGGGTGACCAGCTCGCCGGCCCGGTTGAGACCCTCCAGATAGCGCTCCGAACGGACGCACCAGAGCAGCCGTGCGGGGCTCACCTCCATGCCGGTGCGGGGGCTCAGCTGCCGTTCCGCGCGGCTCACCCAGTCAGCGATCAGGGTTGCGGTTCGCGCCGGCTCACGCAGGCACGCCTGGTGCAGGGCGGTGAGCGGAAGGGCACCGCCCGCGCCGGCGGCGGTCACCTGCAGCGCAAAGCTGTCGCGGTCGATGACCACCTCGATCGCCGCGGTAGCGCGACCGCAGCTGCAGCCGCATCCGTTCGGCGAAGGCCTGCCGGTCAGCGGGCTGGACCACCCAACGAGTCTCGCGCAGTCGAGCCCTGTGCCGTCACCGCCCCGGGCATGCCCGGGCACGGGTCACTCGGTGGTCACCGCCCGGAGGACGTCGACCCGTGAGGCCCGAATCGCCGGGAAGATGGCGGCGACCAGTCCGAAGAAGGCCGCCGCCACCGCGTAGAGCACGAGGTTGGCGCCGGGCACCGCGGTGGCGGTGATCCCATCGGCATGGAGGGCGCTGACCAGGGCGAGGCCGAGGCCGGCACCCACCGCCAGGCCGAGCACGGCGCCGAGCAGGGCGATGATCACCGATTCCCAGGCCACCATCTCGCGGGTCTGGCCGCGGGTCATCCCCAGCGCGCGGAGCAGTCCGAGCTCACGGGTGCGCTCCATGACACTGAGGGCGAGCGTGTTGATGATGCCGAAGACGGCGATCACGATGGCCAGCCCCAACAGCACGTAGATGAGGTTGAGGAAGGTGTTGAGGCCGGTGCTGACCAGGTTCTTGTAGCCGTCCTTGGTGAGGCCATTGAGCAGCGGATAGCTGCGCAGGTCTTTCTGCAGCGAGGCTCTGGGCGGCCCCTAGGGACACTCCCGGCGCCGGGTTGGCGAGCACGAAGACGTCGCGGACTGTGGTGACGTGCGGTTGGAGCGTGGCCAGCGACACCAGGAAGCCGTTGACCAGCGCGTCGGGCGTGTACAGCCCGCCCACCCGCATGGGCACCCGATCCCCGTTCGGGAAGGTCATGGTGACGCTGCTGCCGACCTGCAGGTTCTCGGTTGCCGCCTCGGTGGAGTCGACAATGGTGGTGTCGAGGGTGGCCAGGCTGGCAGCCGAACCCGCGGTCATGCTGAAGGCGATGTCCTGGCTCATGGTGGCGGGATCGAGGCCGCCCACACTGGTCGAGATGCTGCCGACCAGCACGTCGCTCCCCCGGATCTCGGAGATCTGAGTGAGCCGCGGATCGGCCCGGAGCGTGTCGGCCACCTGCGGGCTGAACCCGGAGCCGCGTTCGTCGAACACCAGCAGCTGAGCCTTGACGCTGCCGTCGATGGCCTGGTCCACGCTCGCCTCGAGCGAGTCGGTGACCACCGCGACCGCTGTGACCAGCGCCAGACCGATCATCAGCGCGGCCGCCGTGACCGCGGTGCGCCGAGGGTTGCGCCGTGCGTTCTCCCCGGCCAGCCGGCCCGGAGCCCCCCGCAGCCGCGCCGGCCAGCCCAGGAACGTGGCCACCGGACGGACGAGGAGCGGTGCGAGCAGAGCCACGCCGAGGAAGATCGCGAGCACCGACAACCCCAGCTCCTGGAGGTTGGGGCCGCTCGTCTCGCTGGCGCTCAGGAGGCTCTGGACGAGAGCGGCGGCGCCGCCCAGGAAGAGCACCAGACCGCTCGCGATGCGCAGACGCGGAAGCGCCTGGATCTCGGGCTGAGCCTCGCGCAGCGCGGCCACCGGGGCGATGTGGGTGGCCCGACGGGCGGGCATCGCCGCGGCGATGACGGTGATGATCGTGCCCACCAGGAGGGAGACGATCAGGGCGCTGATCGGGACGCTGATCTGCGCTGTGGAGCTGAAGATGTGCACCAGCAGGGCTGCGATCAGGACCCCGAAGAGGAAGCCGAGCAGCGAGGCGAACACCCCGGTCAGCGCGGCCTCGGTGATCACCTCGGTGAACACCTGTCCTCGGGTCGCCCCCAGGGCCCGGAGCAGGGCCAGCTCCTGGGTGCGCTGGGCCACCAGGATGCTGAAGGTGTTGACGATCAGGAAGCTGCCCACGAAGACGGCGATGAAGGCGAACACCAAGAGCGGGGTGCCGATGATCTCGTTGATCTGGGTCACAGCGGTCTGCTCGGACTGCGATGCCGCCTGCTGACCGGTCTGGACCTGCACCGGCGAGCCGCTCAGGGCGGCTGCGATCCGGTCGCGGAGCTGCAGGTCGGTGACATCCGACTGGGCGCTGACGTCGATGGCGTCGTAGGTGTTGTTGGCCTCGAGGACCTGCTCCGCGGTCGGCAGGCTGAACAGGGCAAACCCCTCGCCGGCAACGTTGCTCTGGCTGCCGAAGGTGGCGATCCCGCTGATCCGAAAGGTCTGGGTGGCCGACGCGGCGAAGGCGATCTGCACCGACTGCCCCACCACGAGGTGCGCGGCGGAGGCGGTGCCGGCGTCGATCACCACGTCATCGGAGCCCACCGGAGCGGAACCGGCGGCGAGCCGGTAGGGAGAGAGCTCCTGGTCCGAGATCCAGTTGCCCCCGAGGGTGGGGCGCGTGGCGCCGACGATCACCTTGCCGTTCTCCAGGACGGCGAGGCCCGAGCGCTGGAGCTGGGCGACCGCGTCGGCGACCCCGGACACCGCCCGAACCCGAGGCAGCAGCGAGGCGGGCACGGGCTGGGTCTGCTTGGCGCCCGGGCCGGTGGCGGTGGCGACGGGCTGGCCGGTCACCTCCACGGCGATGCCCTTGTCGACGTCGCTGATCACCCCCCTGAAGGTCGAGGAGATGGTGTTGGTGAGCACCAGCGTCCCGGCCACGAATGTGACCCCGAGCACGATGGAGATGGCCGTGAGGACCAGGCGCAGCTTGTGGGTCAGGAGGCTGCGCAGGCTGACCTTCAGCATCGGACCATGCGTTGGGCCGGCTGTGCCGGTGGCCGTCGGAGACACCGCGTCCGGCGGGGGACGATGTTGACAAGCGGGGCGAATACGCGAATACGCGAATACAGGCGAATACGCCAATACACGCGAATACGCGAATACGCGAATACGCGAATACACGCGAATACGCGAATACGCGAATACGCACCCGCGATCTTACGAGTAGCCCCAGCCTCCTCCATACCGGGTGACGATCGGTGTGAACTGGCGCCAGGCCTGGGGAAGGGCGCGGGCTCAGCCCGGGTATCCAGAGGCGATCGCCGGAAGCCCAGGGGATGGTCCCTGCGTTCCCCGCACCCGTGGGTCGGCGGGTTCGGGGCCGGCCCGCCGGGGTCGTGCTCAGATCTGTGCAACTCGCCCTCCAACCCGCTCGAGATATCAACCACCGAGGTTGCGGATGGCCCCGAGCACCGAGTCGGTGGTGGGCGACCTCATCTCCGACACCACCTTTCCGTCGGCGAGGAAGACCACCCGGTCGGAATGGGAGGCTGCGAAAGGATCGTGGGTGACCATGACGATGGTCTGACCCAGGTCGTCGACCGCCTTGCGCAGGAAGTCCAGGAGCTCTCCCCCGAACGGGAGTCCAGGTTGCCGGTGGGCTCGTCCGCGAAGATGATCTCGGGCCGGCTGACCAGCGCGCGAGCGGCGGCGACGCGCTGCTGCTGGCCCCCCGAAAGCTCGGCGGGTCGATGGCGGAGACGGTCGCCCAGACCGGTGATGCTGACCACTGACTCCAGCATTCCGGGCTGGGGCTTGCGGCTGGCGATGGTCAGGGGCAACAGGATGTTGTCCAGGGCGTTGAGGGTGGGCACCAGGTTGAGAGACTGGAAGATGAAGCCGACCCGCTCGCGGCGGAGCAGGGTGAGCTGATAGTCGCTGAGCCGGCTCAGCGCGACCGGACCGATGTACGCCTCCCCGGAGGTGAGCCGGTCGAGGCCGGCCACGCAATGCAGCAGCGTCGACTTCCCCGATCCCGACGCGCCCATGATGGCGGTGAACTCTCGAGCGCCGAAGGCGACGTCGATGCCGTCCAAAGCCCGAACCGCGGTATCGCCTCGGCCGTAGACCTTCACCGCGGCCTCGGCCCGGGCGGCGGGTGGCAAGAGCGGGGCCGGAGGCGGGGGCGGCGGGGGACCGGAGGCGATCTCGGAGGCCACGGGCGGGAGGGCGCCGACCGGGGCTCCCACCTCCGGGCCCGGCTGGCTGAGGCTCATCGCCGGCAGGGTACCAGGCTCAGGCGGCTGCGCCGCGTCGCGACTTGACGTAGTCGACCAGCACGTAGTCACCCAGCCTGTCGGGGCTGATGAAGAACGCGCGTCCCCGGTTGAGCCGCGTCATCTGGTTGACGAAACGGACCAGGTGGTGGTTCGACTCCAGCATGAAGGTGTTGATCACGATGTTCTCGAGAGTGCAGCGACGGACCTCCACCAGGGTCTTGGCGAAGGTCTCGGGGAGAGGCGGGTAGTAGAAGACCGGCCGCCCGTTCTCGATGTGCGCGGTGGGCTCGCCGTCGCTCACGATGATCACCTGCTTGTTCTCGGCGTGACTGCGCGCCAGGATCCTGCGGGCGAGCATCAGGGCATGTTGGAGGTTGGTCCCGTACACGTACTCGTTGACGGAAAGATGAGGCAGCGCATGAGCCGGGATCTCGCGGGCCAGGTCGCTGAAACCGATGACGGTGAGGGCGTCGCGCGGGTACTGGCTGCGGATCAGGGAGTCGAGCGCGAGCGCAACCTTCTTGGCTGCGTAGAAGTATCCGCGAAGCGGCATCGAGCGGCTCATATCCAGCATCAGAACGGTGGCGCAGCGGGTCAGCAACTCGGTGCGGTGGACCTCGAAGTCCTCACGGTCGAGGCGGGGCACGCGGCCGGCTCCGCGCCGAGCACGCCCGGCCGGCTCGCCCGCTCCGGCGCCACCCTGCGCCTCGCGGATCACCGCGTTCATCACTGTCCTCTCGACATCGAGGTCAAAGGGGTCGCCGAACTCGTACACCTTGCTGTCGTCGCCCCGGTCACCGCCGGACCCGAGGCGGAGCAGGTCGTGCTCACCGAACCGGTCCCGGCGGAGCCGAGCGAAAAGATCGCCGAGCGCCTTCTGTCCGATCTTGCGCATGCCGCGCGCGGTGAGCCGCATGCCGTCCGGGCCGGGCTCGACCAGGCCGCGGCCCTCCAGCTCCTCGACCAGCCGCTGCATCTCAGCGAGGCTTCGGGCCGCGTCGTCCCCGAGGAGCTCGCGCAGACGGTCGCGGGCCTCCTGGCTCACCGGGTCACCTCGGGTGATCCCGCGCAATTCGCCCTCCATCTCCTCCATCGACTGGAGCTGGTCCATCAGCGCCATCGCCTCTTCGAGGGAGACCTCCTGGTCACCGAAGAAGCTGTAGCGGCTGCCCAACCGAGAGCGGGGCGACATCAGGTCGAGGGTGCCCGCCAGCTCGGCAAGGGTGGCCTGAAGCTCGGGGTCGTTGAAGACCGAGTCGATGACCAACTCCAGCTCACCGCGCATCTCCGGAGAGAGGGACTGGAGCAGCGAGTCCATCCTGGCCATCTGGCGCATCAGCTGCTCGACGAACTGCTCGAAGGAGGCCGGGGCATTGGGGAACATCCGGCCCCAGCGCTGCAGGAACGCCTCGTAGTTGCGCTGGAGCTGGGCCGCCGGCACGCCCTCCAGCCGCTGGCGCAGCAGCCCGTTGAGGTCTCGCGCCATGGCCTGGAGCTCGGCCATCTCCTCGCCGGTCATCGCCTTCATCGACTGGGTCATCTCCCGGAAGTACGAATCCACGACGTTCTTGCGGATCTCGTCGAGCAGGCGCTGAAAAGCGGCTTCCGCCTGCGGGTCCATGAACTCGTAGTCGCGAAGGCCGCGAATTGCCCCGCCGGGGTCGGGGGGGAGCGCGTCGAGCTGGGACCGCCGCTGATTGGCGACCCGCTCGAGCACCCGGCGGGCCTCCTCGGGTGCTTGCTCCAGCCGCTCCTGAATTCCGCGGCGCTCCTGGGAGATCACCCGATCCAGCTTCTCGCGCATGTCCTGGAAGACCGAATCCAGATTGAACCTCTCCAACTGCGCCTGCCTGCGCCGGTGCAGCTGCTCGAGCATCTCCTCCATGCCGAGCAGGCGGCGACCGTTGCGGTCGCGCCATCCCTGGCTCATCAGCCGTCGCAGCGCGGCCTCGAAGTCCCAGCCGTGGAACACATCCTCACTGAGGCGGTCAAACAGCGAATCGGCGTCGGGCCCGAGCGGATCCTGGGTGCCATCCCAGGAGGAGAAGCGGTGCCGCCGCAGGGCTCCCGGACGTCCGGGCGGCTCAGCCGCCATAGAGTGAGGTGGCCTCGAGCGCGGTCTTGTTGAGCCGCTTCCCGAGGTGAAGCCCCTCCAGGACAAACTCGAGCACCGCCGCCATCGACGCCAGGCCGCCGGGCTCCCCGAGCTTCTGCCGGGCCCGCTCCAGTCCGGGCAGCTCCTCGATCGCCGGACGGTAGCTCTCCACCGGCATCAGCGGGCCGACCTCGACGGTGAAGCCTCCTCGATCAAATCGCTGCACCAAGTCGGCGAGCTCATGGGCGGTGAAGTGGCGCCGGAACACGTTGCTGCAGGCGGTGCGCACCAGCTTGTCGAGCACCTGCTCGTCCTCGGCGTCCTCCCAGGTGTCGAGCTCGACCTTCCCCGCAGTCGATGCCAGCACCGCGGGAAGGTCGCTCACCCGTGCCACCGCCTCCTTCTCGCCGGTGACCAGGGCGCGGCGCAGAGCGTTGCTGACCAGGGTCTCGTAGTTGGCGGTGGTGACCCGCACCGACACGCCGCTGCGCTGATTGACCTGGGGGTGGCGCCGGGCCAGGTGGGTGATCTCGACCGCGATCTCCTTCATGTGCTGGGGCACCTGCACGGCCACCGGCATCTCGTCGAAGACGACCCGTTCCTGCTCGGCGATGGCGATCTCGTCCTCGACCGCGCGCGGATAGTGAGTCCTGACCTGGGCACCGAACCGGTCCTTGAGCGGGGTGATGATGCGCCCTCGGTTGGTGTAGTCCTCGGGGTTGGCGGTGGCGACCACGAACACGTCGAGGGGCAGCCGGATGCGGAAGCCGCGGATCTGCACGTCACGCTCTTCGATGATGTTGAGCAGGCCCACCTGGATCCGCTCGGCGAGGTCGGGGAGCTCGTTGATGGCGAAGATTCCCCGGTTGGTGCGCGGCACCAGTCCGTAGTGGATCACCAGCTCGTCGGAGAGATAGCGACCCTCCGCCACCTTGATGGGGTCCACCTCGCCGATGAGGTCGGCGATCGACGTGTCGGGAGTTGCGAGCTTCTCGCCGTAGCGGTCATCCGGTCCGAGCCAGGTGATCGGGGTCTCGTCGCCCAGCTCCGCCACCAGCTCGCGGCAGCGACGGCACACCGGGCGGTAGGGGTCGTCGTTGATCTCGCAGCCGGCAACGGCCGGAATCGAGTCGTCGAGCAGGGAGGTCAACGAGCGAACCAATCGGGACTTGGCCTGACCCCGCTCTCCCAGCAGGACGACGTCCTGCCCGGCGAGGATCGCATTCTCCAGCTGGGGGATCACCGAATCCGAATAGCCGACGATGCCCGGAAAGAGCGCCTCCCCCGCCTGCAGCTTGCGGATGAGGTTGCGCCGGAGCTCCGACTTGACGGGCAGCACCCGATATTCAGAGCGGCGCAGCTCGCCAATGGTGTGAGCCCCGGGCATCGCCACCTCAGCGTACCTCCCCACCGGGCTCGCCCGACGCGGGCCCGTCGCTTTCTTTCAGGGGCTCGCCACCCCTCGCCGGCCCGGCGGAGCCGGGCTCGGCTCCATCCCCAGGAGGCGAGGCTCTCGCGACCACAGGCGAGGCATCCTCGGGGTTGTGGCGATTTCCTTGCCAACCGGTAACGGGGTTGATATGATCGAACGCGTCTAATAGCCCTGCCGATGCAGAGCCGCCGGACCGGCCGCCCGTTTGGGCGCCGGGGAGAGGCAGGGGAACGCCCCGAGGGGGAGGGGCCGGCGCGGCGCCCGCCGCGCCGGCCCCTGGCTCGCCGGCCGCTCCCGGCCACGGACACTTTCACGCGTGCCGTGCAGATCTCACCCTCGCAGGGGAAGCTCGATCCGGAAGGTGGCGCCGCCACCCGGAGTGTCCGCGACGCTGACCCGTCCTCGATGGGCCGTGACCACCGCGGCGACGATGCTGAGGCCGAGACCGCTCCCGCCCTGATCACGGCTGCGCTCGGGATCAGCCCGGTGGAAGCGCTCGAAGATTCGACCCCGCGCCTCAACCGGGACCCCGGGGCCGTGGTCGACGACCTCGATCACCGCCCACTCGTGCTCCTCGCGGAGGACGACCTCGACAGGCGTGCCGGGCGGGGTGTGGACCAGGGCGTTGTGCAGCAGGTTGGCCAGCACCTGGCGCAGCCGGGCGTCGTCGCCGGTGATCACCAGGGGGGCGAGGGCGCGGGCGGTGACGGCGCGCTCGGGATCGCTCACCCGTGCGTCCGCACACGCGTCGGTGACCAGCGCCTCCAGGTCCACCGACCCTCTCTCCAGCGGCCTTCCCTGGTCGAGACGGGCGAGCAGCAGGAGGTCGTCGACCAGGGTGCCCATCCGAGAGGCCTCGTCCTCGATGCGACCCACGGCCAGCTCCAGGTCCTCCGGTCGCATGCCGGGATTGCGGCGCAGCAGCTCGGCGTAGCCGCGCATCGAGGTGAGCGGCGTGCGCAGCTCATGGGAGGCGTCTGAGACGAACTGTCGGAGCCGCTGCTCGACGGCTGCGCGCTGGGCGAAGGCTGCCTCGAGCCGGCCCAGCATGGTGTTGAGAGCGAGGCCGAGACGCCCCACCTCGCTGGTCGGGTCCGACGGGGTCACCCGGCGACCGAGGTCGCCTGCGGCGATGGCGTGGGCGGTGGCCCCCATCTGCTCGAGCGGGCGCAGCCCTCGCCGGACGATCAGCCAGGTGGCAGCCACCAAGAGGACCACCACGCCGGCTCCGACCAGCACCTCGAGAAGAAGCAGGTTTCCCAGCGCCGCGTCGTAGCTGTCCATGGGCACCGCCGCGACGAACACGTCGCCGCCACTGCCCGATGCGGGCTGGGTGTACACCAGGTACTCGTCGTAGAGCCCAACGCCGTCCACCGTCACGTCGTGCGGGAGCTCGGCGGTGAGGTCGGGGGGCAGAACCGGATGGTTGGAGGTCGCGCTGAGCTGGTTGGGGGCGAAACCGAGAAACTGAGGTCCGCTGAGCACTGCTCCTCCGGCGGACAGCACCTCACCCCACACCACACCGGGCTGCGAACCCTGGTCCTGGGGAGGGCCGCCCTGAGGGCCGCCCGAGCCCCCCCGATGAAGCTCTCCACCTCGGAGCAGCCGGTGGCCGTCTGCTGCTTCAACTGGTCGAAGAGGAAGGCCTGCTGATCGGCATACACGGTGGCGTCGGCGGCGGCGAGGCAGAGGACGAAGAGCGGGACCAGGGTGAGCAGCAGCCGCGCCCTGAGGGTCATCTCAGCCGGAGCGGGGCGGCCGGAGCACGTAGCCCACCCCCCGCACCGTGTGGATCAGGGGCGGGTCGGTGAAGTCGACCTTGCGCCGCAGATAGCTGATGTAGGTCTCCAACACCCCGGCGTCGCCCCCGAAGTCGTAGTCCCAGACGTGGTCCAGGATCTGGGTGCGGGAGAGGACGCGGCGCGGGTTGGCGAGCAGATAGCGCAGCAGGCGGAATTCGGTGCGGGTCAGCTCGACCGGCCTGCCGGCGCGCCAGACCTCGTGGGTGTCGTCGTCCAGCTCCAGGTCGGCCAGGACCAGACGGCTGCCGGCTGAGGATGGGCCGGCCTGGTAGCGACGGAGCACCGCCCGGATCCGAGCCACGAGCTCCTCGATGCTGAAAGGCTTGGTGACGTAGTCATCACCGCCCACCGTCAGGCCACGCACCTTTTCCTCGGTGGCGTCTCGGGCGGTGAGGAAGATCACCGGGACGCGCAGGCCCTCGGCGGCGAGCCGCTGGGTGAGGCGGAAGCCGTCCTCGTCGGGGAGCCCGACGTCCAGCACGATCAGGGCGGGCCGGCGGTCGAGCACCGCCTCGCGGGCCTGGCGGGCGGTGGCCGCCGTCTCCACCACGAACCCCTCATAGCGCAAGGCCAGGGCGACCAGCTCGGTGATGTTGCTCTCGTCATCGACCACCAGGACCCGGGTGGGCTCGGTCGCGGGCTGGGCCATGGCCGCCATGGTGGCAGCGGTTCCTGGGAATTTGCCGAGAGGTTGCTCAGAGCTCGCCCGATACCCGGATGTGACGGGCCGGATTCACAGCCTGCTCCCAGTCAGCTCGCACGGGTCTCTGGGTTGGCGCCGCGATGCTGATCGGCATGAGCGACCAAGCGCTCGGCATCAGGAGGCGCCCGGCATGTAGCGACGTCAGACCAGAGCCCCGACCCGTTCCGTTCCGACACGGGACGTCCCATCACATCCGACATGAGCAGAAAAGGAGACACGTCCATGGATCACGGCACCGATCAGATGCCCGCCCCCACGTGGGGGCCGCCGCCGCCGCAACCGCCCCGGCCTCATCGATGGCGTCGAAGGCTCGCCATCGCCACGGTGTCCGGTGGACTGATGGTAGGCGGATTCGCCAGCGGATTCGCCATCACTCGCGCGGTCGCAGCCTCGCCGACCACAGCGACGACCACCGCGACGGCCACGCTCAGCTCTGGGTCCAGCGCAACCCCGACGAGCACCCCCTCGAGTGGAAGCTCGAGCAGCGGAAGCTCGAGCAGCGGGAGCAGCGGCTCCAGCTCGGGAAGCGGAAGCACGACCCACAACTGCCCAAACATGTCCTCCTAGCGAGGGTTTCTTGGGTTGCGCTGATCTGCCGAGAGGTTCGACAGTCTCAGGGCAACGCAGGCGGAGGGAGGCGCCGGTCGCAACCGGAGGCCTCCCTCCCACCGGGTCTCGCCACGAAAGGCGAATACGCGAATACACGAATACACGCGGATACGCGAATACGCGAATACCGCGCGAATACACGAATACATGGGCGAATACGCGAATACGGGGCCGCGCGAATACCCGTGTACGCAACTCATGCAGCCCTCGTGAGGCACGCTCCAGCTTGACTCCAACCGAGGGGGGCCGGCCGGCGGTCACCGAACGCGGGCAGCCGTCCGGCCTCAGCCGATCACGGGGAGCCTCCGGCCCTCACCGCGCGACCGCCGCGACCGAACCGGGGCGCCCATCGCTGCTCGGCGCCTGGGCACTCGGCACCGGGGCGCTTGCGCCGGGGCGCGGTGACTGATATAGTCGAGCGCGTCTAACGCAGCGAGCGGCAGGACGGCGGCTCGGCACCACGAGGGGTGTGGGGAGGGCAGCTCTCGCGGGGCCGAGATCGCTCAACGAGACCGCTCACGGGGGGAAAGCATGGCCCGGTGGCGAAATGGCGCCTCGGACAGTCCCGAGGTGCTGGTCAGCGCCCTGTCCCAGGTCGCACTGGACCAGCCGCTCACCGCACTCAGCGCGATGCAGGTGCGCACTCAGCTGCTGGGCACCTCGACCCCGGAATCGACGGTGGCGGCCGTCGAGCCCGCGGAGGCCCGCTACCAGGCGCTCCGCCAGCGGGTTCACCACCGGCTGGTCGAGGACACCGCCCACCTGGCTCAGACCAGCGACGCGGCGGTGCGGGAGCGGCTCGCCGAGCTGGTCAACCTGACCGCCACCGAGCTCGGCACCCCCATGGATCTCGACGAGGGGATGGCCACCGTCACCCGGATCCACCACGAGCTGCTCGGCTTCGGTCCGCTGGAGCCGCTGCTCGCCGATGCAACCATCACCGAGATCATGGTCAATGGTCCGGGAGAGATCTGGGTCGAGCGGGGTGGGCGTCTGAGTCTGACCCAGCTGCGGTTCGAGAGCACCGACCACCTGATGCAGGTGATCGACCGGATGGTGAGCCGGGTCGGACGCCGGATCGATGAGAGCTCGCCGATGGTGGACGCGCGGCTCGAGGACGGTTCGCGCATCCACGCGGTGATCCCTCCGGTTTCGCTGAGCGGGCCGACGCTGACGGTTCGACGCTTCGCCGACACCGGCCTCGAGGTTACCGATCTGGTTCACAACGGGACAGCCACCACTCAGATGATCGCCTTCCTTCGGGCCTGCGTCCGGGCTCGGCTCAACATCGTGGTGAGCGGGGGCACCGGTGCGGGCAAGACCACGACCCTCAACGTGCTGTCCGGCTTCATCCCCGACGACGAGAGGATCGTGACCATCGAGGACGCTGCCGAGCTGAAGCTGAGACAGCGCCATGTCCTCAGCCTCGAGACCCGACCCGCCAACGTCGAGGGACGCGGCCGGATCTCGGTGCGCGACCTGGTGATCACCTCACTGCGGATGCGTCCCGATCGGCTGCTGGTCGGGGAGTGCCGAGGGGGCGAGGCCCTGGACATGCTCCAGGCCATGTCCACCGGTCACGACGGCTCGCTCACCACCCTGCACGCCAGCTCTCCGCACGAGGCCATCTCGCGCCTGGAGACCATGGTGCTGATGGCCGGGACCGACCTGCCCACCACCGCCATCCGAGGCCAGATCAGCAACGCCGTCGACCTGATCGTCCAGCAGGCTCGCATGCGTGATGGGAGCCGGAGGGTGGTGAGCATCGCCGAGGTCTGCGGCGTCGAGGGCGGCGAGGTACAGCTCCAGGAGCTGTTCCGCTTCGAGCAGCACGGGCTCGGAGCTGACGGTCAGATCCTCGGCAGACAGGTGCCGTGCGGCCGGGTGCCGCGACGGTCCGCCGACATCCTCGCCACCGGCGAGGAGATCGACATGCACATCTTCCTGGCTCCGGAGCGACCCGACGGGTTCGACGGGAATCCCCGCCGGCGGCTCCGGGACTGGCTCCCCGACGCCGTCCCAGGACCGGTGCCGATGACCGACCGCCGCCGGACTGCGGCATCCCCGCCCGCAGAGGACCTGGCGGTCCCCCGCTGGAGAGCCAGCTAGCAGAAGCCCGCTCGCCTCTGGAAGCCCGCGCGCCCTCCAGAAACCTGCTCCGCCTCAGGTCCAGGCTGAGAGCTCGCGGCGCTCTTCCTGGCGGCGCCGCGCCCGTTCCAGGAAGCGATCGACGATCTCGGGGGCCTGGGCGAAGTGGACGTGGACAAAGGAGCCCATGAGATTGCCGAGCGCCCATCCCTCGCAACCCAGGGGCTGGCCGTCGCAGTCGTGCATGGCGTAGGCGGGGCTCACCCCGCCCGCTCCCGAGAGCAGGTCGACACCGCGGACCTCGTAGCCGCGCAGCTTCATCCCGCTGGGACCGAGCAGGCAGTCGGTCTCGATCCGCAGCTCCCGATACCCACTGCGGTGGTGGTCGGCGTCGGTGGCAACGTCCACCGGCAGCAGGCCGGCGAGCGAGAGGACCGAGCCGTCGCTGAGCCGGGCGGTCCGGGCGCAGCAGATCAGGCCTCCGGCCTCCGCATAGATCGCCATGCCCTGGGCGTGAGCGCGGCGCAGCGCCTCCAGGAAGGCGTGGTTGGCGGCCAGCCGGGGAAGGTGAGCCTCTCCGAGCCCGCCCCCGAGGTAGCAGGCGGCAATGTCCGGCGGCAGCACCCGATCCTCCAGGGGCGAGAAGGTCACGATCTCCGCCCCGGCATCCTCGAGAAGCTCGAGGTTCTCCGCGTAGTAGCAGGAGAAGGCGTCGTCGAACGCGACCCCGACCCGCACCGACCCGACGGCAGGTCGAGCGCGGCTCTGCGGCGCCGCCATGGGCTCGGCCCGGCGCATCACCCTCTCGATCATCTCCAGGTCGCAGTCCCGCTCCACGGCGGCGGCCAGGGCGGCGATGGCCTCGTCGACCCGGGGATTCCGGGCCACCGGGAGCAGCCCGCTGCTCAGCTCCGGAACGAAGGCATCGGCCATGCGCGGCAGGGCGCCGAGGACGGGCAGCTTGGCGCGACGCCAGATGGCGTCCTCGACCAGGCTGCGACGCTCCGGATTGGGGACGTTGTCGAGGATGACCCCGGCGATATCGAGGTGGGGGTCGAGCAGGCGCAGACCGAGGGCGATGGCGGCTGCGGTCTCGCTCATGGTGCCGACGTCGAGCACCAGGATCACCGGAGCCCCGATGATGTGGGCGACATCCGCGGTGCTGCCGGGGAAATCGCGACCGGCGGCGATACCCTCCCAGGGGTCCGGCCCTCCCCGGCTGTCGTAGAGGCCGCCGACCCCTTCGATGATCGCCAGGTCAGCCCCGGCGGAGCCCTGGATCAGCGAGCGCCGGACGGCCTCGACCCCGAGGATCCAGGAGTCGAGGTTGCGACAGGGTCGCCCGGCTGCGTGGGCCAGGTACGAGCAGTCGATGAAATCGGGGCCAACCTTGAAGCTCTGGACGGTGCGGCCGCGAGCCCGCAGTGCGGCCAGCAGCCCCAGGGTGACGCTGGTCTTTCCCGAGCCCCCCTCCGCGCCGGCCACGAGCAGGCGAGGGATCTGGACCCGGTCGAGCATCTGCCCTCCTGACGCGAGGATCCGATGTCATCGGGACCCCTGACAGGATGTCGTGGAACGGCTGCCAGGATCGGTTTCCGGCAGGTGGGATGGGGGAGAGCTGGGGGCCTCGCGGGCGAGGCTAGCATGGGGTGCCAGCCCTGTAAAGACGCACCTGCACTGCTCACAGCCAGCCGCCCAGGAGGGTGCCGAGCTGTTCGCGGCAGAGGAGAGCCCCGCCGTGGGCGGGATGACGCACCATCGGGACGTCCCCGGCCACAGCCCCCGCGATCCGCCCGATGGCCGCGAGGTGACGAGGGGCGATGATGTCGAGCAACCGGCGGAGGTGGGCGGCCCCGAGCGCGATCTCCGCGCCACTCGGGCGGCGGTTGGTGTGGGGTTCGGCGCCGGCCGGATGGGTGGGGACGACGTTGACCAGGAGCACCTGGTCGGACCAGCCCTCCTGACGCAGGACTCCCTGGACCACGGTTGCCGAGGGCTCCGACCAGCCCCGGGGATGGCGTGAGCTGCACCGGTAGTGACCGATCCCGGCGAAGCCGCTGATCAGCTGCCGCTCGGAGCACAGACAGAGGCCGGAGTAGCGAGCTCCCCGCCAGCCGGCCGCCTCCCCCACCAGCACCACCGGAGCACAGACCCGGGCGGTCAGATACTGGCGAAGGTTGGCCAGGCGGATCGCCGGAGCCTCCGGCCCCAGGTCGTCACCGCCGGTCTCCCGGTACTGGTTGAAGGTGGCGCCGATGGTGGCGGCGGCCAGCTCCTCGAGGAGCCCGACGACCCCGGTGATCCGCGCCTCTCGAGACGGCACGCTGGTATCGTCGGCCGGAATCGAGAGTGGAGACGTGCTCACAATGCTCGGGTCGTTTGGCGTGATCGACTGGTCGGGATTCGCGGTCGGCATCGTGATCCTGGCCTTCACGTGGGCCAGCGTGCTCGGGACCCTCATCGTCCCGCGGGCAACCGCGCCGCGGCTCACGGTTCTGGTGACCCGCGCCGTTCGCCATGGGTTCCTGATGGTGACCGACCGGGTGGACGACTACAGAGCTCGTGACCGCATCGCCGCCCTCAACGGTCCCGCCTTGCTGCTCAGTCTGCTGCTGGCCTGGATCGTCCTGCTGTTCCTGGCCTTCACCTGCCTCTTCTGGCCCTTCGTGGGCGACTTCGAGAGGTCCCTGGTGATCACCGGCTCCTCGATGTTCACGCTCGGCTTCTCCAGCCCGCAGGGTGCCGCTCCCACCGCGCTGACGTTTCTGTGTGCGATGAGCGGACTGGTGATCGTCGCCCTGCAGATCGCCTACCTGCCAACCCTGTATGCCTCCTTCAATCGCCGTGAGACCCTGGTCACGATGCTCGAGTTCCTGGGCGGGGCGCCGGCCTGGGGCCCGGAGGTCCTCATGCGTCAGGAACTCATCGACAACACCGAACGCCTGGGCTGGCTGTACGAGCGCTGGACCGAGTGGGCCGCCGACGTCTCGGAGTCGCACACCACCTACCCGCAGCTGATCTACTTCCGCTCGCCCAACCTCTACCGCTCCTGGGTCATCGGCCTGCTCGCTGTGCTCGACGCAGGAGCCCTGCAGCTGAGCCTCTCACCGGTCTCGACCCCGGGCTCGGCACGACCACTGCTGCGCATGGGATACGTGGCGATGCGCGAGCTGGCCGCCGCGGTCGGCGTGACTGTGGACCCCGACCCCGACCCCGCCGACCCGATCCAGCTCACCAAGGAGGAGTTCGACGACGCGCTGCGGAAGCTGCAGGCGGTGGGGTGGAAGGCCGAGCGCGACCCGGACGAGGCCTGGAAGCACTTCCGGGGCTGGCGGGTCAACTACGAGGCGGCGGCCTACGGTCTGGCCATGTTCCTCGATGCGCCTCCCGCGCTCTGGTCGGGACCACGGCGCGGGGGCCGGAGCGCGGTGATCCGGCCGGCTCGGCCCGCCCACCGGGTACCGCTCGTCGACGAGCGAGAGAAGCTGATCAAGGTTCGGGACAAGCGTCGCGCCGCCCGCCAGGCCGCGGCCCAAGCGCACCACGACCATGACCACGACCACGAACCCCCACTCGGCGCCGGCAGCGAGCAACCGGTGGTGCCACCGGTGGGCCCTGTGGAGGTCGGAGGGGTCTGATCGGCGGCGGGCAGGTCAGGCGGAGACGGCCAGAGGCTGACTCGGCTCGGCGGTGCCGGCTTCACGCGCCGGACGGAGGTCACGCAGCCGGGCCCGAACCCTGAGCTGACCCTGCCACGCGTCCAGCTCCAGGGCGAAGCAGATGTCGATGCGGCGGCCGCGAGGCAGGTGAGCGGTGAGGCCCGGCTTGTTGAAGGCGATGGCCTCCACGATGCCCTGCCCTCCGTCGCGGAGGGCCACCCTCAGGTGCTGGCCGTCACTGCCGAACGGCTGAGCGGAGAGCACCTCGCAGTCGCGCAGGGCCAGCAGCGGCTGGGGATTGCCGATCCCGCAGGGCTCGATGGCCTCCATGAGCTGGCAGAGCTCCGGAGTGGCGTCGGCGCAGCGGATCTCGCTGTCGACGTGGAAGACCCGCTCCCGAGGGCCCGCGGCTCGCTGCTCCGCGCAGGCGTCGGAGACCAGATCCCGAAACCGGTCCAGGTCTTCGGCACGAAGGCTGAATCCCGCTGCCGCGGCGTGCCCGCCGTAGCGGAGCAGCACTGGGGCGGCATGGTCGAGGGCGCGCACGATGTGGACCCCGGCCACCGAGCGCCCGGATCCCTTGGCCTCGCGCGGGTCGAGGCAGACCACGAAGGCCGGGACCGCGTAGCGCTCCATGAGCTTCCCCGCCACCAGCCCGACGATCCCCATCGGCCAGGCGGCGTCACCGAGGACGATCGCCGGCGCATCGTCAGCGACGTCGGCGACCCGCTGCTCGGCCTCGGCGAGCGCGGTGGCGACCGCCCGCTGGCGGACGCGGTTCTGCTCGTCGAGACGCTGGGCCAGGACGACCGCCTCCTCGGCATCGTCGCTCAGGCACAGGTCGAGGGCGAGGCGGGCGTCCTCCATCCGACCGGCGGCATTGATCCTCGGGGCGAGGCCGAAGGCGATGTCCGAGGCCGCGAGGGGTGCGTCGAGGCCGGCGGCGTCGGCCAGGGCGCGGAGGCCGGTCAGCTCCAGGACCCGGCCCAGGCCCCGGTGGACGATGGTCCGGTTCTCTCCGGCCAGCGGCATCATGTCGGCGATGGTGCCCAGCGCGGCGAGCCCGATCAGGTTGTCGGCCTGGCCCGCGGGGACGATCCCCTCGCTCTCCAGCGCGCAGAGCAGCTTCCAGGCCACCCCCGCACCGGCCAGGCCGTCGAAGCCGTAGCGGTCACCCGGCTGCTTGGGGTTGATCAGGGCATCGGCCGGGGCCAGCCGGGCCTGGCTGCCGTCGGGAGCCAGAGGAAGATGGTGGTCGGTGACGATCAGCGCCATGCCGCTCGGCCTCCCCGCCGCAACCTCCACCGACGAGGTGCCGCAGTCCACCGTGATGACGCAGCGGACGCCCTGGGATGCCAGCTCCTCCAGGGCGGCGGCATGAAGGCCGTAGCCCTCGGTCATGCGGTTGGGGATGTAGGGGATGACGTCGGCGCCTGAGGCGCGCAGGGCTCGGGTGAGCATCGCGCAGGCTGTGACCCCGTCGGCGTCGTAGTCGCCGTAGACGGCGATGCGGTGGCCCTCTCCCACCGCAACGCCAACTGTGACCACGGCATCGGCCATGCCCCCCAGGTCAAACGGGTCGAGCAGCTCCATCCCGCCGCGGAGGAAGGCGGCGGCGCCGGCATCATCGAGTCCCCGACCAGCCAGCACCCGGCCAAGCACCTCCGGCTGCCCGCGCAGGGGTGCCGCGTCACGGATCTCCCAGCGTCGGGGGGCGGGCCTCACCTGCAGTCCTGAGCGCACACGGATGTTCGACCGAAGTGTAACCGGGACCGGCAGGGCTCGGCAAGCAGCGGCTCGGGCCGCTCAGCCAGCCAGGTGGCGGAGGACCATCTGGAGGATGCCGCCGTGGCGGTAGTACTCCAGGTCGGTGTCGGAGTCGAGTCGCGCCGTCGCTTCGAAAGGGACCTCCTCACCGCTCTCGCGGCGGGCGAGGACGGCGAGCGTCCCTCCGGGGCGGACCGCAGCGATGCCGGCGACGGTGTAGCTCTCGCGGCCGTCGAGACCCAGCGACTCGGCGCTCTGACCATCGCGGAACTGCAGCGGCAGGATGCCCATGCCCACCAGGTTGCTGCGGTGAATCCGCTCGTAGGACTGGGCGATGACCGCCCGCACCCCCTGGAGCAGCGGGCCCTTGGCGGCCCAGTCGCGAGACGATCCGGAGCCGTACTCGCGGCCGGCGATGACGATGAGCGGCGTGCCCTCCTCCGCATAGCGCATCGCCGCGTCGTAGATGGTCATCACCTCACCCGAGCCGAGGTGGGTGGTGTACCCGCCCTCTCTCCCAGCGACCAGGAGGTTGCGGAGCCGGATGTTGGCGAAGGTTCCCCGGACCATCACCTCGTGGTTGCCGCGGCGCGCTCCATAGGTGTTGAAGTCACGCACCTCGACACCGTGCTCGCCCAGGTACGCCGCCGCCGGCGAGCTGGGGGAGATGCTTCCGGCCGGTGAGATGTGATCGGTGGTGATGGAGTTGCCGAGCAGGGCCAGCACCCGAGCCGAACTCGATGTCCGGTGGTGGGCCGGGCTGCTCGGCCATCCCCTGGAAGAAGCCGGGCTCGCGCACGTAGGTCGAATCCGGATCCCAGGCAAACATGGCCCCGGCCGGCGAGGGCAGCGCCTGCCAGTGCTCATCGCCGTCGAAGATCCGGGCGTACTCGCGGTCGTAGAGGTCGCGGCCCACCCCGCGGCCCACCGCCTCGGCCACCTCCTCCGCACTGGGCCAGATCTCGTGGAGGAACACCGGCCGGCCATCACTCCCGGTGCCGATCGGATCCTGGGTGAGATCGACGTCGACGGTCCCGGCGAGGCCGAACGCGACCACCAGGGGCGGCGAAGCGAGATATGAGGCCCTGACCTGGGGATGGATGCGCCCCTCGAAGTTGCGGTTGCCGCTCAGCACCGCGCAGACCGCGAGCTCGCGCTCCTCGACCTCGCGAGCCACGTCCTCGGGCAGCGGACCGCTGTTGCCGATGCAGGTGGTGCAGCCGTAGCCCACCAGGTTGAACCCGAGTCGGTCGAGGGGATCGAGCAGCCCGGCCCGCTCGAGGTAGTCGGTCACCACCCGCGACCCGGGGGCCAGGCTGGTCTTGACGTGGGCAGGGGGTCGGAGACCCCGCTCCACCGCGTTGCGGGCGAGCAGCCCGGCGCCCACCATCACCGAGGGATTGGAGGTGTTGGTGCAGGAGGTGATGGCGGCGATGACCACGGAGCCGTGGTCGAGGCGGCGGGGCGCCAGCTCTCGGCGCTTGTCGACCGCGGCGCCGTCGACCACCGCCACCGGGTTGCCGGACACACCCTCGGGGTTGCCACCCTCGGCGACCAGCCGGGACACGTCGTCGTTGCCGTTGCCATGGCCGCCGTGGCCCGCGGGACCGTACACCGCCTCGAACGACTGCCAAACCGCGCCCAGCGGGACCCGGTCCTGCGGCCGGCGGGGACCGGCCAGCGACGGCTCCACCGCGGCCAGGTCGAGCTCGAGGAGCTCGGAGAAGATGGGGATCTCTGATTGATCCGTCCTGAAGAGACCCTGCTCCTTGCAGTACCGCTCCACCAGCTCCACATGGTCGGCGCTGCGGCCGGTGTCGCGCAGGTAGCGCAGCGTCCGGTCGTCCACCGGGAAGAGCGAGGCGGTGGCTCCGAACTCCGGCGACATGTTGGAGAGGGTGGCCCGGTCGGGCACCGACATCGACGAGAGTCCGCTGCCGCAGAACTCCACGAACTTGTTGACCACGCCGTGCTTGCGCAGCATCTCGGTGAGGGTGAGCACCAGGTCGGTGGCGGTGCTTCCCGGCGGCAGGGCGTTGTGGAAGCGCACTCCGACCACCACCGGGGTGAGCAGGAAGAGCGGCTGGCCAAGCATGCAGGCCTCGGCCTCGATCCCCCCGACGCCCCAGCCGAGCACTCCGACGCCGTTGACCATCGGAGTGTGGGAGTCGGTGCCGACCACGGTGTCCGGGACCGCGGTGGGGACGCCGTCGTGCTCGCGCACGCTGACGGTCTCGGCAAGGTGCTCGAGGTTCACCTGGTGCACGATCCCCATCCCGGGAGGCACCACCCGGAAACCCCGGAATGCCTGCTGGGCCCAGCGCAACAGGCTGTAGCGCTCGTGATTGCGCTCGTACTCCCGCTCGATGTTGCGGCGATAGGCATCGGCGCTGCCGAAGGCATCCACCTGGACTGAGTGATCGATCACCAGGTCCACGGGGACCAGCGGGTCGATCCGGCTCGGGTCACCGCCGGACCTCTGCACCGCGCTGCGCATGGCGGCGAGGTCCACCACCGCGGGCACCCCGGTGAAGTCCTGGAGCAGCACCCGGGTGGGCACGAAGGCGCGCTCCCTTTGGTGCTCTGGGGCCCGGCCGTCCCAGCCGGCGAGCGCGGCCACATCCTCGTCGGTGACGAAGCGATCCCCAGCGTGGCGGAGCAGGTTCTCCAGGAGCACCTTCACCGTCATGGGCAGCCGTGAGACCTGGCCAATCCCCCGCTCCTCCAGGGCCGGCAGGCGGTGAAAGGCGAGCCCGCCGGGAAGCTGAGCCCGAGCTCCGAAGCGATCCTCGGCCATGGTCACGTCACCTCCAGGTCCCAGAAGCTTGGCTCATGGTGCGACTCCAGGCAGCTGATCCGTGCCGGTGGCCGCCTCGGTGCGGCCGCATGGCGAGGTAATTATATAGCCTAACTATCTACCTGGTCGTGACGGCCGGGCGGCGGGGTGGCTGGCCCCTCGAATGGCCGGCCGGGCCCAGGCGCGGGGCCGTCGATCAGGCGGCCGCGGTCGCGCAGAAGGCCTCGTACGCCGCTTTGAGGGCCGGGTAGCGCAGGAAGATGATGTGCGCGTACTCCTGGGTCAGCGGCCGGGGCGGGCGCAGAAGGTGCATCCCGACCTCGCCGGGAAGCCGGTCGGCTTTGCGCCAATTGCAGCGCTTGCAGGCGATGACCACGTTCTCCCAGCTGTCCGGCGACCCCCCGCGGGAGACCGGGACCACGTGGTCCACGGTGAGGTCGGCGGGCACCAGGATCACCCCGCAGTACTGGCAGGTGCTGTCGTCGCGGAGCAGCAGGTTGCGACGGTTGGGGCGCAGCACCCGCCGGGGGACATGGATGTTGCGCAGCAGGCGGACGATCAGCACGTCCTCGGGCAGGCGCCGCCCCTGCAGGGCGGCCATGGCCCGGACCTCAGCCTCCTCGTCGACGAAGGCCACCCGATCCTTGCTCAGCAGGACCACCAGCCTGCGATGGCTGATCACGTTGAGCGGCTGCAGTGAGGCATTGAGCAGCAGGACGGCCATGGCGAGATTGTATTGCTGGAACGAAAGCCGACGGGGGTCAAATGGTCGCGGCGGCGGCGGGAAGCTCCTGGTCGGCGACGAGGACTCCGGAGAAGAGGTCGCCCACCTCGGCCAGCCGGTCCCAGATGGTGGCGATTGTCCAACGGTCGGGGCGAAGCTCAGGGTCGTCCAGCTCCTCCCAACGGAGCGGGGTGGAAACCGGCGCACCGGGGAGGGGGCGGAGCGAGTACGGCGCCGCCAGGGTCTTGTTGATGATGTTCTGGGTGAAGTCGATGCGGATCTTTCCGGTGCGCCGCTTCACCGCCCACTCCCAGGTGATCCGCTGGGGCTCGACCCGGCCGATGGCTCGGGCCACCTCCTCCACCCACCCCCTCACCTGGTCGTAGCTCGGTCCGCGGCGCAGCGGCACGTAGATCTGGAGCCCGGTCTGGCCGCTGGTCTTGAGCAGACCGCGCATCCCCAGGTGGTCGAGCGCGGCCTTGACCAGGCGGGCGATGTCGCGCACATCGTCGAAGCTCGCAGGCTCGAAGGGGTCGAGGTCGAACACCGCCCAGTCGGGCTGCTCGGGGGCGTCGATCCGAGAGTGCCAGGGATGGAGGTCGATCACCCCGGCGTTGGCCAGCCAGCCGAGTGTGGCCGGCTCCCGAACCACGATCCAATTCTTGGTCCCGCCCTCACCCCGGAACTTCCATGAGTCGATCCAGTCGGGCGCGCCGAGCGGCTTGTCCTTGCGCCAGAAGGAGTGCCCGGCGATGCCGTCGGGGAAGACCTGGGTGGAGAGGGGACGGTCGCGCAGGTACGGAATCAATTGAGCCGACATGCGGACGTAGTAGTCGATCATCTGGCGCTTGGTGATGACCGGGTCGGGCCAGAGCGGCTTGTCGAGGTGGGTCACGCGAAGCCGGCGGGACCCGATCTGCCACCAATCGTCGGCCCGAAGCCGGGGCAGCTGCTCGAGTGCCTCGGCCACGTCGGGTTCGAGGGCCGGTGCGCTGCTCCGGGCCGCCGCGGGCGGGGCGGCGGGATCCGGAGCCGGAGCACGCGCCGGAGCCGGAGCACGCGCCGGAGCTGGAGCGGGCGGCGAAGCCGGAGCCGGTGCCGGAGCTGATCCGGGCGACCGGGGTGGGGCAGAGTCGCCAAGCTCCACGGCCTCGGGATCGGTGGCCACGGCGACGCCGGCCGGCTCCTCGCGAGCGCAGTCCTCTGGTCCCAGATCGGGGCGCAGACCGACGAAGGCGGGGTGGCGCAGGACCCCCGCCCGGGTCCAGCCCGCATGGCGCACCTCGCAGATGAGCTCGGGCTCCACCCAGGTGACCGGCTCCACCGGTCGCGGCGGATTCTGGATGGCGGGTGAAGCCCGGCGCAGCGGCTCGAGGCGGAGCAGCAGATCGCGAATGATGGCCTCGGAGAACCCCGTGCCCACCTCACCGCAGTGCACCCACCCGCCCTCCCCGCAGACCGCCAGCACCAGGGCACCCAGGTGGCCGCGGCGGCCGTGACCCTGGGTCCAGCCGGCGATGGCACAGGCCTGGGTCTGCCAGGCCTTGACCTTGAGCCAGTCCCGGCTGCGCACGCCCGGCTGGTAGGGGGAGTTGGCGCGCTTGGCCAGCATGCCCTCCAGGCCCCGCTCGCGGACCGCGGCGAAGAACCGCTCCCCGTCCTCCTCGACGTGGTCGGCGTAGAGCAGCGGCCCGGCTCCACGGATCAGCTCGCGCAGCGTCTTCTTGCGGATGCGAAGCGCCGTCCGGGTGAGATCGCGACCATTGAGGGCCAGGAGGTCGAAGGCCACGAAGGTGACCGGGGCCCGCTCGGCAGCGCGGCGGATCTCGGGGCGGCCCTCGACGTTGAGGCGCGATTGCAGACGCTCGAAATTGGGGCGGCCGGCCTCGTCGAGGGTGACGATCTCGCAGTCGATGACCGCGGTGGCGGCGCGGATCTGGGCGGGAATGCCGGCCGCCTCAGGGTAGCGGGCGGTCTCGTCCCGGCCGCGCCGACCGATCACCGAGACCTCGTTGCCCCTCACCCCGACGATCGCCCGGATGCCGTCGTACTTCATCTCGAAGAGCCAGCCGGCCCGGGAGAAGGGGCGGTCGACGGGCACCGCCAGCATCGGCGGGGGCAGACGGGCTGGCGTGCTCGGCGCACTCCCGGGGGCGCCGTCCGGCTCCACCGCCGGGGCGGCGGCCGGCTGGCCGGACCGGCTTCGGCGGCGCTCCTGGCGGGGGTCCCCGCCGGCTTCGGAGGCGATCTCGTCCAGGCGCCGGCCGCTCTTGACGGAACCGTCCTGGGCGGCGGCATCGTGACCCGCCACCGCCCACTCGTCCCGCTTCTTGATGAGCAGGAAGTTGCGCTCGGCGTCGGGGCTGCCACCCTCGCGCCGGCCCCGCTCCCCGATCCTCACCAGGGCCCATTCCCCGGCCAGCTTCTGCCCCGAGAGCCGGAACTTGATGTCCCCGTTGGCGATCTGGCGCTCGGGGTCGGCGGCGGATTCGCGGACCCATTCGAACGTGCCCGCGTCCCAGAGCTCGACTGTGCCCATCCCGTAGCCGGAGGGGATGACCCCCTCGAAATCACCGTAGTCCACGGGGTGGTCCTCGGTCTGCACTGCGAGCCGCCGGCTGGCCGGGTCCAATGAGGGCCCCCTGGGGATCGCCCAGGAGAGCAGGACACCCCGGTGCTCGAGCCGGAAGTCGTAGTGCAGGCGGGTGGCGCGGTGCATCTGGACGCAGAACCTCCGCCCCTCGGGCAACCGATCCCACAGCCCCTCACCAGCAGTGGCTCGGGCCGCGTCTCCGCTGGGCTCAGGGGTGCGACTGAAGTCCCGCTTGCGCTGGTACTCCTCCAGGGCCATTCAGCAAGCCTAGCCGCCCCGGACCAGCCCCCATCAGCAGTCGACCGGGCCCTGCTGGCTGGTAGAATTTGAATTCGCAATAACGACCACCAGCCGTCGTCCATGCCCGAGCGGCGCCGCTCCCGGCAGGCTTGCGCATCTCGCTCCCTGTTCGGCCTGGCATGGGTTCGCGCGGCCGCGATGAGGAACCGCAGCTGACCCAGACATCCACCTCAATCTCCAGCAGTTTCCCCGGGGACGAGAAGCCCGGCCGCGGGCCCCGAAGGGCTGGGGACGGCTATTCCGCCGTTTCGCTCGAGGCCCTCAAGGGATTGGAGCCGGTGCGCCGCCGGCCGGGGATGTACATCGGCTCCACCGACGCCCGGGGTCTGCACCACCTCGTCCAGGAGATCGTCGACAACTCCATCGACGAGGCCATGGCCGGCCACTGCGACACCATCCTGGTGACCCTGCACAGCGACGGCTCGGTGTCGGTGCTGGACAACGGACGCGGGATCCCGGTCGACATGCACCCCACCGAACACAAGGTGGGTCTCGAGATGGTGCTCACCGAGCTGCACGCCGGGGGGAAGTTCGGCGGTGGCGGTTACAAGATCTCGGGCGGCCTCCATGGAGTGGGCGCCTCGGTGGTGAATGCCCTGAGCGAGCGGCTGGTTGCCGAGGTCTACAGGGACGGAAGGGTTCACCGCCAGTCGTACCGCCGCGGCATCCCCGAGGGCCCCATGGAGGTGCTGGGCCCGACCTCGAAGCGGGGCACGCTGATCCGCTGGTGGGCTGACCCGGAGATCTTCCCGGACCGCACCTACCACTGGGAGCCGATCGCCGACCGGCTCCGTGAGCTCGCCTTCCTGACCAAGGGGGTGGCGCTCACCCTGGTCGACGAGCGCGACCCACCGGTCGACCCGCGGCCTCCCCTGCGCTACACCTTCTATTTCGAAGGCGGGATCAGGGCCTTTGTCCACCACCTCAACGCCAGCCGCAACGTGGTCAACGCGCGCCCCATGTATGTGGAGCGGGAGATCGACGGCAACGTCGTCGAGATCGCCGTGCAGTACCAGAACACCGCTTTCACCGAGCACGTGCTGAGCTATGCCAACAACATCAACACCGAGGAGGGCGGCTCCCACCTGACCGGCTTCCGCTCGGCGCTCACCGCGACCCTCAACAAGTACGCGCGCAAGGCCGGGATCCTCAAGGAGCAGGATGCCAACCTGAGCGGTGACGACGTCCGCGACGGGCTCACCGCGGTGATCAGCGTCAAGCTCCGGGAGCCTCAGTTCGAGGGCCAGACCAAGACCAAGCTGGGCAACAGCGAGGTGGCCGGTCAGGTCTCGGCGGTGCTCAGCGACGCGCTGATGCAGTACCTCGAGGAGAGCCCCACCGACGCCAAGCGGATCGTGGAGCAGTCGCTCACCGCGGCACGGGCCCGCCAGGCCGCCGCCCGGGCTCGCGAGCTGGTGCAGCGCAAGTCGCTCCTGGAATCCACCACCCTGCCCGGCAAGCTGGCCGACTGCAGTGAGCGCGACCCCGAGCACTGTGAGCTTTTCATCGTCGAGGGTGACAGCGCGGGCGGCTCGGCCAAGCAGGGCAGGGAGCGGCGAAACCAGGCCATCCTCCCGCTCCGGGGCAAGATCCTGAACGTCGAGAAGGCCCGCGCCGACAAGATCCTCAGCAACGAGGAGATCAAGAACCTGATCACCGCCCTGGGAACTGGCTTCGGCGAGACCCTGGACGTGAGCCGGCTGCGCTATCACCGGATCGTGCTGATGGCCGATGCGGACGTCGACGGGTCCCACATCCGCACCCTGTTGCTCACCTTCTTCTGGCGTCACCTCCAGCCGGTGGTTCAGGGCGGTTACCTCTACCTGGCCCAACCGCCGCTCTACAAGATGGTCAAGGGCTCCGGCAAGCAGCAGCGGGTCGAGTATGCCTACAGCGATGCCGAGCGAGACACCCGGATCAAGGAGATGGGTGGCGGCAAGATCGACGTGCAGCGCTACAAGGGTCTGGGCGAGATGAACCCCGAGGAGCTGTGGGAGACCACCATGGACCCCGCCCGGAGGGTCCTGCTCCGAGTTGGTGTGGAGGATGTCCTCAAGGCGGATGAGGTCTTCGACCGGCTGATGGGGACCGACGTCGAGCCCCGTCGCCGTTTCATCCAGACCCACGCTCGGTCGGTCCGGAACCTCGACGTATGAGCGGGGCCCCGATCCGGGTCGCCATCGACGCCATGAGTGGGGAGAATGATCCCCAAGCTGCGGTGTGGGGTGCGCTGCAGGTGGTGGTGGAGGGCGAGGCCCGGGTGCTGCTGGTGGGCGATCCGCCCCGCCTGCAGATGTCATTCGATGAGTGGCGGGCCGCCAATCCGAGCGCGGCCCAGCGAGCCGACGACAGCCTGCGCCGCGCCGTGGAGATCGTCCCCGCCGGCTCGGTGATCGGCATGGACGAGCATCCCGCCCACGCGGTGCGAGTGCGCCGGGACGCCAGCGTGGTGGTGGCGACCCGGCTGGTCGCCGAGGCTCGGGCCGCGGCAGCGGTCTCGGCGGGCAACAGCGGCGCCACCCTGGCCGCGGCGCTGTTCACGGTGGGGCGGATCCGCGGCATCGCGCGGCCGGCGATCGGCGCCGACCTGCCCAGCGCCGGCGCAACCACCTTTCTTCTCGACGCCGGGGCCAACGCCGACTGCCGGCCGGAGTGGCTGCTCCAGTTCGGGATCATGGGCGACGTGTACGCGCGGCTGATGCGCGGGGTGGAGGAGCCCCGCATCGGCCTGCTCAGCAACGGCGAGGAGCCGGACAAGGGCTCCCACCTGGTCCAGGAGGCCCATCGGCTGCTGAGCGGCTCATCCCTGCACTTCGTGGGCAACGTCGAGGGCACCCAGCTGCTGACCGGGGGCTGCGATGTGGTGGTCACCGACGGCTTCACCGGCAACGTGGCCCTCAAGACCGCCGAGGGCGTGGCCGAGTTCCTCTTTGCCGCGATCGCGCGCGAGGCTCGCGGCTCGATGCTGGGCAAGGCGGGTGGAGCACTCCTCAAGCCTCGGCTGCGCCCCTTGCGCGATCGGGTCGACTATCGCAAGACCGGGGGGGCGCTGCTGCTCGGGGTCTCCGGTGAGGTGGTCATCGCCCACGGCCGCAGCGACAGCGAGGCCATGGCCAACGCCATCCGGGTGGCGGTGCGGGCCGCCCGCCAGAACGTCTCGGGCACGATCGCCGCGGCCATGCGAGCGGTACCAGAGGTGGATCTGCCAGAGCCGAGCGTGGAAGCGGCTCCCGGGCCCCGCAGGCGCTCGCCGAGAGCAACTCGGACCTCCCCGGCGGCGGCGACGACGAAGCGATGAGCATCTTCCACCCCGGGGACATCCGCCCCATCGAGCTCGAGCAGGAGATGCGGCAGAGCTACATGGATTACGCGATGAGCGTGATCATCAGCCGCGCTCTCCCCGATGTTCGCGACGGGCTCAAGCCGGTTCAGCGCCGCATCCTCTACGCGATGCTCCAGGAGGGGCTCACCGCCGCGGCGCGGACCAAGAAGTCGGCGTCGATCGTCGGCGAGGTGATGAAGAACTACCACCCGCACGGCGACCAGGCGATCTACGACACCCTGGCCCGGCTGGTGCAGCCCTGGGTCATGCGCTACCCGCTGATCGTCGGCCAGGGCAACTTCGGGTCGGTCGACGGGGATCCGCCTGCGGCCCAGCGGTACACCGAGGCGAAGATGTCGCCGGTCGCGATGACCCTGGTCGAGGACATCGACAAGGACACCGTGGACATGGAGGAGACCTACCTCGCCGACCCGGCGGTCCTCCAGCCCAGCGTGCTGCCGGCGCTGCTGCCCAACCTGCTGGTCAACGGCGCCAGTGGCATCGCCGTGGGCATGGCCACCAACATCCCGCCGCACAACCTCGGCGAGGTCTGCGACGCGCTGATTCGGCTCATCGACGACCCCGAGACCACCACCGAGGACCTGGTCAGGATCATCCCCGGCCCCGACTTCCCGACCGGAGGGATGATCTACGCCCGCGACATCGCCCAGGTGTACGGCACCGGCCACGGGCGGATCGTGATGCGAGCCCAGGTGGAGTTCGAAGAGTCGAAGTCCGGCCGCGAACAGATCGTGGTCCGCGAGCTTCCCTACCAGGTCAACAAGGCGCGGCTGGTCGCCAGCATCTCCGAGCTGGTTGGCGAAAAGAAGCTGGAGGGGATCGCCGACCTGCGCGACGAGTTCAGGTCGGACCGAGGCGACCCGCCTGGTCATCGAGCTCAAGCCG
This sequence comes from uncultured bacterium, assembly GCA_963716555.1. Lineage (GTDB taxonomy): Bacteria > Chloroflexota > Dormibacteria > Aeolococcales > Aeolococcaceae > JAJZNI01. The sequence goes on from CAVQTJ010000019.1 coordinate 259,554, forward strand.
AGCGCGCGTCCGCACACCGTGCTCAACAACCTCTACAAGCACACCCAGCTGCAGTACACCTTCGGCGCCCTGATGCTGGCCTTGGTCGACGGGCGGCCCCAGGTCCTCGGCCTCAAGGCCATCCTGGAGCACTTCGTCGAGTTCCGGCGCCGGGTGGTCACGCGCCGCACCCGATACCTCCTGGCCAGGGCGCGGGAGCGCGCCCACATCCTGGAGGGGCTCCTCAAGTGCCTGGATCACCTCGACGAGGTGATCGCCCTGATCCGCGCCGCCCAGGACGAGCGGGCGGCACAGGCGGCCCTCGAGCAGCGCTTCGAGCTGACCGAGCGGCAATCCAAGGCGATCGTCGACCTGCGCCTGGGCCGGCTGACCCGCCTGGAGGCGGGGCGGATCCGCCAGGAGTACGAAGACCTGATCAAGGAGATCAGCCGCTACGAGGACATCCTGGCCAATCCGCGCCTGGTGGACCAGCTGATCAAGGACGAGCTGGCGGACATCCGCAAGCGGTTCGCCGACCCCCGGCGCACCGAGATCCGTCATGGGGACATCGACATCAACGAGGAGGACCTGATCCCCCGGGAGCAGGTCTTCGTCACCCTGACCCACCGCGGCTATGTGAAGCGGATCGCGCTGGACAGCTACCGCGCCCAGCACCGCGGCGGCCGCGGGGTGGTCGGCGCCAAACGCTCCACCGACCAGGACTACGTCGAGCACTCGACCACGGCATCGACGCACAGCGACATGCTGTTCTTCACCAACCGAGGCCGCGTGTTCCGGCTGCGCACCCATGAGATCCCGGACGTGAAGCGCCAGGCCAAGGGGCTTCCGGTCATCAACCTCATCGACATCGAGCAGGGCGAGCGGATCACCGCCCTGATCGCCGTCGAGGGATTCTCCGACGAGCAATACCTGGTGATGGCCACCAAGCTGGGCCAGATCAAGAAGACGCCATCCGCCGCCTACTCGGCGGTGCGCCGCAACGGGCTGATCGCCATCAACCTTCAGGAAGGGGACGAGCTCGACTGGGTGCGGATCTCGAGCGGCGGTGACCAGCTGCTGGTGGTCACCCGGCAGGGCAAGGGCGCCCGCTTCTCGGAGAAGGAGGTGCGCCCGATGGGCCGCGACACGATGGGGGTGGGAGCGATGCGGCTGCGTGCCGGCGACGAGGTTGCCGGCTTCGACATCGTCAACCCTCGAAGTCACGTCCTGGTGGTCACCCAGCTCGGTTACGGGAAGCTGACCCCGATGGAGGACTACCCGGTCAAGAGCCGCAACATCCAGGGCGTCTACACCATGGACCAGAACGCCATCCCCAAGGTCGGCGAGATCGTGGGGATGCGGGTGGTCGAGGACCTCTCCGAGGAGCTGATGGTGGTCTCGACGATGGGCCAGGTGATCCGCATCCCGCTGGCCCAGGTGCGAATCTCGGGCCGCCAGACCCGCGGGGTCATCATCATGCGGCTGGCCGAAGGCGACCGGGTCGGCTCCATCGCGGGAGTTGGACACGCCGAGGCCCTGGAGGCCGACTAGATCCCAACGGCGACTTGTCCGCCAGGGGTGCATCGCCGCAGGCGCCCGAAGGGCGCCGATTGCGTTGGTTGGGCGGCCGCGTCAGGGGGGAGCTGAGTGCCGACAGCCGCCCATCGAGGTTTCTTGGTAGACCACCCTCTGGCAGTCGTGGCGTCCGAAGGCCACCCCTCGCAGCCACCCGACTTCGCAGTCCCGACCCCGACGTCCGCGACGCGATCAGGACCGGTGTCGGCGTACGGCTACAGCGTGGTCGACGACCCGGCCGCCCACCAGGTCGTCCTGTTCGGCGGCATTGACGACTACGACAACACCTGGCTCTGGAACGGTCAGCGATGGACCCTGGCGCGACCGGGAGCGAGCCCGCCGGGACGTTTCGACGCGGCTGCAGCGTACGACCCTGTCACCCGACAGGTGATGGTCTACGGAGGGCGTCTCGGACCGGGCGAGGTCGTCTGTGACACCTGGGCGTGGACGGGGACAACCTGGGTCGAGCTGGAGAAGGGCAGCAGTCAGCTTCCAGCAGGGGAGTTCGCCCAGATGGCCTGGGACGCGACCCGCCGGGAGATGGTGCTGGTGACTCCCACGGATACCGCCCTGGAGACGTGGGTCTGGAAGAGCGGTTGGGTGCGCCAGCCGGACGGTGATCTTGACGCAACCAACACGGGAGGCCTCGGTCTCGATCCCACGTCGGGCTCACTCCTGCTGCTCGCGTCGGGCTCAGCAGCAGGCGCTGGATCGACCTGGCCTTGGGATGGGTCGGCATGGCGGCGGGTGTCCGGCCCACCTCCGCCAAGTGCGGGCTGGATCGCCATCGATCCCCTCTCTGGCCGCCTGTTGCTCCTCGGCTACTTCTCGCCCTCCCAGCCCGCACCGGCAATCTGGACTTGGAGCGGAGCCGGATGGAGCCTCATGCCCGGCTCCACGGTGGCTTCGATCGGCCCCTCGGAGATCGCCACCGACGTCGGCCACTGGAGACTTCTGCTCTTCGGGTCGCTCGCCGGGAGCACCCAGTCGGCACCGCTGCCCGTGCGAATCTGGGCGTGGACTGGGGATCATGGGAGCGATTGGACTGACGCCCGTGGCGTCGAAGTGGGATCCCGGACAGCCTGAGCGGCTGACCCCCAAGGGGCCAACCCACCGCGGTGCCTGGCGGTGCTCGACGGTGGTCGATTCGTGGTCGACCCGACCCGCCGAGCACCCCCCTAGATCAACTCTTGCCGATCTTGAAGATCTTGGTGCCGCAGGTGGGGCAGGTACCGGTGGTCGCCGGCTTGCCGTTCTTCATCGTGATCGCGGTTGCGTCTTTGATCTCGGTCTGCTTCTTGCACTTCAGGCAGTAGCCGGAGACAGCCATGGGTTCCTCTCCTCGATCGGGGCTGGATCGGGCCGGGGCCGCCCGGCGAACGTCGCCCGGGATTGTAAGCGGATACCAGGGCCCGAGGTTGAATTCGGCTGAATTCAGCGTCAAAACGTCGCGGAACGCTGAAACGCGCCGAACATGATGGCGGGTGTGTTGGCTGCGTAACCTTCCCGGCCCGGCGCGCGTAGTAGGGACATGATGTCCCACACCGCACCGACCGAACCCCGGATCGCCGCCGGCTATGGCACCACCACCCGTCGGGCCCTGACCATCGCCATCGTCGCCATCGCCGGAGTGGGCTCGCTGCTCGTCTGGGGACTCTCAGTGCTCGCCGGCTGAGCCGCCGATCCCGCAAGCGTCCACCATCAGCGCACACCTCGCAGCAGCCGCGGCCCGCTGCCCTGCGGGGCTGGCTCAGCGAGCTGCTCTGAGCTTCGCGGACGGGCCGGTCAGCCCTCCGATCCAATCATCGAGATCGAGCCGTTGAAGGTCGCTCCGTCTTCGACGTGCAGCTTGGCGACGCGAATCGCCCCCTGCAGGTAGCCGGAGCCGGCCAGGCGGAGACGCTGCTGGGCGGTGACGTCACCCTCGACCCTGCCGCGGATGCTCACATTGCGGCAGTCCAGCTTGGCCTTGACGGTGGCTCCACTCTCCACCGTGATGTCGCCGGTGGTGATCACCTCGCCCTCGATGGTGCCGTGCACGACGAGGTCGCTGCGGATGATCAACTTGCCCTCGAGGCGGTCATCCACGCCAAGGGTCACGGTGCCACCGCTAGAGTTCTCGCCAGCCGGCCTGCGGTCCGGCCTCGCTGTCACCGCCACCTCTTTCGCCTCCGGGCTTGCATTCATCTTTTCTGCCGTCTCCATATGGTTGAACCCTTCACCAACGCCGGCGCACAGGCTCGTCAGCATAGCGCTCCAGCGCCCCCTCCCTCCCCCTCGGAGGAGTGGCCGTCGGTAACTCGTTACGCGCGCCACCTCGAGGCCTACTACGACGCGGTCACCGGTGGCTACGACGACTGGTCGTCGGGCATCCATCGCCGCCTCGCCGCCCGGCTCGTCGAGCTCGCGTCGCCGGTTCCCGGAGAGAGGATCCTCGACGTCGGCTGCGGAACCGGCCTGGTGACCCACATGGCAGCGGAGCGGGTCGGCGCGTCGGGGGAGGCGATCGGAGTCGACATTGCGCGCCGGCTGCTCGCGGAAGCACGCCAGCGCGCCTCGGCGCGGGTGCGTTTCCTGCCGGTGCCCGCGGAGGCCCTGGTGTTCAGCGACCTCACCTTCGACCTGGTGACCATCGGCGACGCGCTCCCCTATCTCGCCGACCCCGAGCAGGCCCTGCGTGAGGCCCGAAGGGTGCTGCGCCGGGGTGGACGGATCGCGGTATCAGTTCTCGACCGAGCCCTGGCCACCCCCGCCCAGGAGGTGTTCCGCCATCTGCTGCTCGCCCTGGAGCGAGGGCACCCGGTGGTGGTCCCCCGACCTCCCGGAGACCGCAGCCGGTTCGGTGAGCCGGCGATCCTGGCGCGACTGCTGCGCAGCGCCGGTTTCGCCGACGTCGTCAGCACCACCATGGTGACCGGCGGCAGGGCCCAGACAGCCCGGGAGTGGACCGACCTGATGATGGGCTCCGGACCCTCTTCCCACGCCCTGCTGTCCGTCCTGGGGCCGGCCGTCCGCGAGCGCTTCGAGACCCAGCTCACCGAGCAGATGAACCTCCTCGGCGAGGAGGAGGCCTTCCGCTACCATCACCCGTTCACCTTCGCGGCCGGGATCCGCCCCTAGACGATCGACCTGCCACGCGTGCCTCCTCAACAGAGGCGGGGTGAGCCGAGTCCGGCTCAGCCGGGCCGGCGAGGGGCGGCGAGCCCCGATCAGATCAGGGAGGGGCCGCCGCGCAGCCTGCTGCGTGGGACGGCCTTCCGCTACCACCACCCGTTCACCTTCGCGGCCGGGATCCGCCCCGGATCCGATTGCGCTCTCCCGGCGGGTCGGGGGCGGCTGACGCCCTCAGGCGGTGGCGGCAGCGTGCTCCTTCTGGTGGGCGTTGATCAGCTGCTGGGCGACCTGGGCGGGCACCTCTTCGTAGTGGGAGACCTCGGTGGTGTACCGGCCTCGCCCCTGGGTCACGGCACGCAGCTCGATGGGGAAGGTGAACATCTCCGACTGGGGGACGTGGGCGCTCACCTCCGCGCGCCCGTCGCCAAGCGGGTTCATCCCGGCGACCCGCCCGCGTCGCGAGTTGAACAGGCCGATGATGTCGCCGGTGAAGCGGTCCGGAGCCACCACCCTGACGCTCGCGATCGGTTCGAGGAGCACCGGGGACGCCTTCTGGATCGCCTCGCGCATGGCCATCGACCCGGCGATCTGAAAGGCGATGTCCTTGCCGTCGACCGGGTGGGTCGAGCCGTCCACCAGCCGGACCCGGACGTCGACGATGGGGTTGCCGCTGATCGCCCCCTGCTCCATGGTCTGCCGCACCCCCTTCTCCACCGAGGGACGGAACTGCTGCGGGATGGAGCCGCCGAAGATCTTGTCCTGCCACTCGAAGCCGCCGCCGCGAGGCAGGGGCTCGACCTCGATGGTGCAGTCCCCGTAGAGACCGGCGCCGCCTGACTGCTTCTTGTAGCGGTGCTGGACCCTGGCGGTGCCGTTGATGGTCTCTCGGTAGGGGATTCGAGGAGCCTGGAGGGTCGCCTCAACCCCGTACTTGCGGCGCATCTTCTCGAGCACCACGTCGAGGTGGACATCGCCCAGGCCATGGGCGATGACCTCGTGGGTCACGGGGTCGCGGTCCACCGAGAAGGTCGGATCCTCCTCGGCCAGCCGGGCCAGGGACTGCATGATCTTGTCGTCGTCCCCCTTGGTCCGGGCGGTGATGGCGGCGGCGTAACCGGCGGCGGGGAAGGGGATGGGCGGCAGGATGACCTGGGTCGTCCGATCGCAGAGGGTGTCGCCGGTCTCGGTGGATTGGAGCTTGGTGAGGACCGCGATCTCGCCCGCCCCCACCTCACCCGCCGGGACCACCGGCTTGCCCATCGGCCGCCCCAACTGAGCGGGGCGCTCCTCGGCTCGGCGGTTGGCGTTGAACGGGTGGGTGTCCCCATGCAGCGCGCCGCGGAGGACCCGCGCGTAGGAGACCTTGCCGAAGTTGTCGACCGAGGTGCGAAAGACCCTGGCCACCAGCGGCCCCGCCGGGTCGCAGCTGATCTCCACCTCCTTCTCTCCGGCACCGATCGCGTGGTGCACCCGCTCTCGGGGCGACGGCAGGTAGCGGACGATGCTGTCCAGCACCAGGGCCGCGCCCCGACGGTCGGCCGAGGCCGCGCAGATCACCGGTGCCAGGGCCGCGCTCGAGGCGCCGCGGTGGAGCGCCTCACGGACCTCCTGGTCGCTCAGCTCCACACCCTCCAGGTACCGCTCCAGGAGGGTGTCGTCGGTCTCGGCGGCGGCGTCGGTGAGAGCGGTGCCGGCCCGTCCCACCTCCTCGCGCATGAACTCGGGGACCTCGGTGGCGGCGGCGCCGCCGGCTGCGTCGAAGCGATAGGCGCTGCCATCGGTCAGGTCCACATAGCCGGAGAAGGACTCGGCGGCGCCGATCGGGACGACCACCGCGATCGGCTTGCGGCCGAACGCCTCCCGGAGGGCGTCAACGGTCGCCTCGTAGGCGGCATTCTCGCGGTCCATCCGGTTGACCACGATCAGGCACGGCAGGCCGGCGGCGGTGATCATCTCCCAGGCCAGCTCGGCGCCCACCGGCACCGTCCCAGTGGCCCCCACCACCAGCACCGCGGCGTCGGCCCCGGCGAGAGCCGCGGCCACCTCGCCGGCGAAGTCCTGGAATCCGGGGGCGTCGATGAGGTAGACCTCAGTACCCCTCCAATCGCAGTGAGCCACCGCCGCGCTGATCGAGATGGATCGCCGCTGCTCCTCCGGCTCGAAGTCCAGGATGGAGGACCCCTGGTCGGTCGAACCCATTCGCTGAGTTGCCCCGGCAGTGTGGAGCAGCGCTTCGCACATGGTGGTCTTGCCGTCGTGACTGTGGCCGACCACGGCCACGGTGCGGATGCGCTCGGGTGCTGGCGTGGGCATGGGCCGACAACCTCCTCCGTGACACTCCGGCGCTCCTCAGTCAGCGCCGACCAATGGTACGCGGAGCAGCGCGCGCCCCTCCGGGGGGTGAAGGGTGCGGGCGGCGAGTCCCGCCGAGCGGGGGGTGAGCCGTGATCCGGCTCTGCCGGTCACTGCGGGGGGGCCGCATCGCCTCCCTCTGCAGACGGGGGGGTCCCCACGCGGCCTGCCGCGTCGGGAAGCTCGGCAATCACCAGCACGCTGTCGCAGAGCGGTCCGCCGGGCTGTGAGGTCCACCCGTCGTAGGTGCGCACCACCTGCAGGCCAGCCGCCGCGAACAGCGGCGGGATGCGGTAGTACTCGGTCAGCCGGCTGGTGGTCTGCTGGACGGCGACGCTGCCATCGCCGAACACCGCGATTTCCCGAAGCACGAACACGTGGCGGGTCCGGTCGTAGACGGTGTCGGTGAGCAGCAGCTGGTGGCGATCTCCGAGCAGCGAGGAGTCGGTCACCTCCCAGGCCGAGACCCGGCCGGCGAGCTGGTCGGGCCGAAGCCGCAGCTCGGCGATCATCCGCCCGCCCGGACGGAGGCATCCGGCCAGCCGGCGCAGCGCGGCCACCTGGGAGCGCTCCGGGAGGTTCTCCAGGACGAAGTAGATGAGCAGGACGGCGTCGTACCGCGGCGAAACGGGGAGAGAACGGATGTCGGCAGCCGCGAATTGAGCCAGATGCGCCACACCGGCAGCTCGCGCGGCGCTCCGCGCATGCTTGATCACCGCCGGACCAACGTCGATGCCCTGCACCCGGTAACCCTGCCCGGCCAGGGGTACCGCGTAGAGCCCGGGCCCGCAGCCGGCGTCCAGCAGGTCGGCGGGCGGCTCCGGAAGGAGGCGGCGCAGGCGCCGGACGTGGCGATCGACCACCGCCATGCGGCGCGAGGCACCATCGTGGGACTGGTCGAGGTGCTCACGGAGAAGGCGGCGGCTGAGCTGGGGATCAGACCAGTCGAGCTCAGCCGCCGGGTCGAAGGGCCGGGGCCACTCGGGGAGCGCGAAGAGGCGGGGGAGGCGGGGCAATGGAGAGCATTGTCCGCGCTTGCGACTGACTGGCTGCCGGGTCCTCCGCTCGCGTTAGTCTCCAGGGCGATGAGCGCCGCAGCATCGTGCTGACCACCCGAGAGCGTCTCGGGTCAGGCGGAGGACGGCTCGCGGCGGTTGCCGCCCTGGTGGTCGTGATCGCCGTCCTGGCCAGCCGCGTCGCCTTTCTCCACGCCCCCGTGATCGACTACGACGAGGGGGTCTACTGGCTCTCGATGCGATCCATGCAGGCCGGACATCCGCTCTTCGGCGCGGTCTACAGCTCGCAACCACCCGCATTCCTGGCCATCGCCGAACCGATCTGGGCTTTCCTGGGAAGCGGCATCGCCGCCGGTCGGGTGGTGATGCTGGCCTGGTGGGTGGCGGCAATCCCCGCCGGGGCCTACATCGGCTGGCGGCTGGGTGGGGGCGTGGCCGCCGCCGCGGTGGCGGTGGTCCTCTGCGTCGATCCCTTGGGGGTCCGCCAGTCGGTGGTCCTCCAGCCCGACGGGCCGGGCACCGCCCTGGCGGTGATCGCCGTGGCCCTCGGGGTGGGGTCGGTCAGCTCGAGGAACCCCCGCCGTGCCGACCTGCTGGCCGCCCTCACCGGCGCCGCGCTGGCCCTCGGGGAACTGACCAAGCTCTTCGACATCGGGGCCATCCCGCCGCTTGTCGCCCTGCTTCTCTTCACCCGCCAGGATCGTGGGCGGCTGGCGATGGCCGCAGGCCTGGGCGCGGTGCTGGCCGCGGTGGTGGTGCTGCTCCCCTATGCGAGAGACCTGTCGACGGTGTGGAACCAGGCGGTCGGAACCCACCTCGGGACCCGGGGGATCACCTACGGGATCCACCTCGGGCAGGCGATGTTGGCTCACACCTGGGTCATCGACGCCCTCGCGGCCTTCGGCGCCCTGGTGGGTTGGCGGCGGCACCCGCGCCTGGTCCTGATCGGCCTGCTCTGGGTGGGCGGGGCGGTGGCCACGATGGCCACCCTCAACCCGCTCTGGCCGCACCACTCGGTGAGCGCAACGCCGGGGCTCGCCCTGCTCGATGCAGCGGGATTCTCCTCGGTATTTGGTTGGTTGGCCAATCAGCGAGCGGGGAAAATCCTTGCCACCAGCTTCAGCCTGGCGGGGGTGGGGGGGGCCGTGGCCATCCTGCTGGTCTCCGGAGTCCTCCTCTTCCCGCGCAGCACGAGCCCGGCCAGCGCCGAGGTGGTCCAGGCCCTCGATCGGCTCACGCCGCCCTCGGGCTACGTGCTCAGCGACGACGAGTACGACCAGGCCGTGGCCGACCGCCAGGCTCCGCCGCAGTTCGTCGACACCTCGCGGACCCGCATCACCGGGCAGGGGATCACCGCCACCACCCTGGAGTCGGCGGTCACCTCGGACCCGGTCTGCGCGGTGCTCTTCCAGTCGGGCAAGCTGGCATCCGTCGCCGGCTTCCAGGGATGGGTGGCCGCCAACTTCACCTCCAAGGTCGAGATCGGCCGGGGGGTCACCCTGTACCTCCGGCCGGGGTGCGGCAGCCGGTGAGCGCCGCGATCGTCGCCGCCGCCCTGGTGCCGGCCACCCCCCTGAGCGCGGCGGTGGCCTGTGCCGGCGGCTACCTGGTGGGAGCGCTGCCCATTGCCTGGCTGCTGGTTCGTCAGCGGCGCGGCACCGACCTTCGGGAGCACGGGGGGACCGGCGCGATCGATGCTCTGCGAGCGGCCGGGCCGAGGATTGCGATCGTGGCCGGGCTCGGTGAGCTGGTCAAGGGCGGCGTGGTGGGTCTGGCCGCAGTCCTGCTGGGCGGTCACACCGATTGGTTCACCGCCAGCGCCATCGCCGGGTGCGTCGCCGGGGATGCCTTCCCGGTCGGCTTCCGTCGCGGAGGAAGGGGACTGGCGCCGTTGATCTCCGGGCTCCTGGTCGCACTGCCGGTCGCGGGCCTGCTCTGTGCGGTGATCGCTGTGCCGGTGGCGCTTTTCAGCCGCATGCGCGGCAGCGTCTACGAGCTCGCGGTGATCGTGGCCGTGCCTCTCGGGCTGATGATCGGGACCCTCGATTGGCGCAGCCTGGCCCCGGCTGGGGCGATGGTGGTGGTCCTGGTGGTCCGCTCCCGGCTACGACGCGCCGCCCGGGTGCGTGCCTCCGTGACCGCGCCCAGGAATGCGACGATCGTCGACCAGCCGGCAACGCCCCCCAGCGACCGACAGGAGCCCTGAATGCCACTGCTCGCCAGCGTCGTCAACGTCAGCCAGTGGGTGCAGGACGGGGGCCTGGCCATCATCTTCGTGCTGATGACGCTGCAGTGCATCGGGGTCCCCTTCCCCAGCGAGGTGATCATGCCGCTGGCCGGCTACCTCGCCTCCACGGGGTCGCTCAACCTGGCTGCAGCCATCGGGGTCGGAGTGGCCGGCAACGTCGTGGGCTCGCTCGCCGCCTACGGATTGGCCGCTTGGCTGGGCCAATCCGTCCTCCTGGGCCCGGGGCGGTACATCGGCATCCGGCGCAACCACGTGGAGAGCGCCGATCGATGGTTCCACCGCCATGGGCGTGCCGCCGTTTTGGTGGGGCGGTTCCTGCCGGTCGTCCGGACCTACATCTCATTCCCGGCCGGACTGGCCCGCATGCCGCTCGGAGAGTTCACCGCGTTCACCCTCCTCGGCACCCTGCCCTGGTGCGCCGCGCTGGGGGTGGCGGGCTGGGCGGTGGGCAAGAGCTGGGACCGGATCTCGGGGCCGATCGGCACCGCCGGCCTGGTGCTGGGGGTGCTGGTGGTGGTGGCGGTGGTGGCCTGGTACGTCCGGGGGCGGCGCAACCGAGGTTCGTCCGCGGACGCTCTGGAGGCCGCGCGGGCTCGGGAGCAATGATCGGCCTGGTGGACATCGGGGGCACCAAGTGCCTGGTGAGCGCGACCGGAGCCGACGGCCTGCCGGGACTGCCCCTGATCCGCCCCACCGCCGGGGCCGGGGAGGACCCCGCAGTGTTCCTGGCGGCGATGCTCGACGAGGTCCGGGGCCCCGCCCGGCTCGCGGCGATCGCCGTCTCCACCCCAGGGCCGTTCGACCGGCAGCGCCGTCGGCTGATCAATCCCCCCGGGCTGTCCCCCGCCTGGCACGGTCTCGACCTGGCGACCGCGCTCGGCGACCGCTTCGGGTGCCCGGTGTATGCGGAGAACGACGCCAACTGTGCGGCCCTTGCCGAGGCGCGCTTCGGGGCCGGGCGCGGCTTTCGCACCGTCGTCTACTACACGGTGAGCACCGGCATCGGGTCGGGCATGGTGCGGGATGGCGAGCTGGTCATCTCCCGGCAGGACACCGAGGCCGGGCATCAGGTGCTCTGGCCGGCGCACCTTGGGGGCCCGGCCTGCCACTGCGGCGGACACGGCTGCCTGGAGACGCTGGCCAGCGGCAATGCAATTCGGCGGCGCTTCGGTCGACCCGCCGAGGAGCTGGACGACCCGGAGGCGTGGGCGGATGTCGGTCGCTGGCTGGGCCTGGCGGTGGTCAACACGGTGGCACTGCTGGACTGCGAGGTGGTGGTCTTCGGAGGGGGCGTGGTCTCTTCCTGGCACCGGTTCGAGCCGGCCCTGCGCGAGGCGGTGCGCGCCGGCCTCCTTCTCCAGCCCTTGCCCGAGATCCGGGTGGCGGAGCTGGGGCTCGACCGCAATGTTTGGGGAGCGCTCGCCCTGGTCCCGGCGTGACGGTCTGGCGGTGCCACCGGCTGGCAGCGGAGGGCGCCAGAACGGCCTCGGAGGTTTGGGGCCTCCGGCCCGCTGGTACAGTATCGCGGTGGCCAAACGGGTGAGCACCGTCAGCATCGACGACGTCATCGCCGCCATCGAGACCGCCCGCGACAAGGTGATGGCCGACGAGGTCAAGTCGCTGGTCAAGCTGGGCCTGCCCAAGAGCGTCGCCTACAAGATGGTGGCGGAGCGCTACCGGCAGCGCAGCGAGGCGGAGGAGGGTGAGGAGGCCGCCGGCGGGACGCCGTGGGCGGACATGTCGTGACCTCGGCGGTTCTGACCCCGGCCTGATCGGGACGGAGCGCACGCCGAGCGCCCCCATCGCCTCGGCATACTACGGGCGGACACCATGGCCTACCTTCCCAACGGAGCCGACGAGCGCGGCCAGATGCTGGAGGCCATCGGCGCCACCTCGATCGATGAGCTGTTCGCCGCTGTGCCGCAGCGACTGCGTCACCCTCGCCTCGAGCTGCCCCCGCCGCTCGCCGAGCAGGACCTGGTGGCCGAGCTCGAGCGGCTCGCCGCCCGCAACCGGCCGATGGGCGCCATGGACTCCTTCCTGGGTGCGGGCGTCTACCGCCGCTACATCCCCGCGATAGTCCGGGCCACGGTGGCCCGCCCCGAGTTCTACACCGCCTACACGCCGTACCAGGCCGAGGCTTCTCAGGGAACCCTGCAGACCATTTTCGAGTTCCAGTCCCTGATCTGCGCGCTGACCGGGATGGACGTGGCCAACGCCTCCCTGTACGACGGCGCCACCGCCGCCGCCGAAGCGGTGATGATGGCTGTCGGCCACACCGGGCGCCACCGGGTCGTGGTGGCATCCGATGTGCATCCGGAGACGCTCGCGGTCATCCGCACCTTCGCGGAAGCACGCCGGGTGGAGGTGGTGAGCAGCCGAGACCCGGCGGCAAGCCTCGGTGAGGCGGATGCCTGCCTGGTGGTGGCTCAGCCTGGATTTCTCGGAACCGTGGCCGATATCGCCCCGGCCGCCCGGGCCGCACGCGATGCCGGGGCGCTGTCGATCTGCTGCGCCGACCCGCTGGCCTGCGTCCTGCTCAGCCCACCGGGGGCACAGGGTTTCGATGTCGCCGTCGGCGACGGCCAGCCGCTCGGCATCCCGGCGTCGTTCGGCGGCCCCCATGTCGGCTTCTTCGCCCTGCGCCAGGAGCTGATGCGGCGCATCCCCGGACGTCTGGTGGGAATGACTCGCGACTCCTCAGGGCGGCGCGCCTACGCCCTGACCCTGCAGGCACGCGAGCAGCACATCCGCCGGGAGCGGGCGACCTCCAACATCTGCACCAACCACGCTCTCATGGCCCTGGCGGCCACGGTGTACATGGCGCGCATGGGCGCCGGGGGGATGCGCCGGGTGGCCGAGGTCAGCATCCAGCGAGCCCACCACCTGGCTGATCGGCTCTGCGCCCTGGACGGCTTTGGCCTCGTCGAGCCCGACCGGCCCTTCCTCTGGGAGATGGCTCTGCGGGTCCCCGGAGACGCCGTTGAGTTCGCCCGCGCCCTGCGGCGCGAGGGCATCGTCGCCGGCCTGCCCCTGGGCGGGATGGAGTCGCACCGTGGCGACCAGCTGCTGGTCTGCTGCACGGAGACGACGCCGCCAGCTGCGATCGAGCGGTACGCGGCGGCGGCATCAAGATGGGCGGCCGGCGCGCGCACGGCGCTGTCGGTGCCGGCGTGATGCAGGAGAGCGGCGTGGCGGCGGAGAGCGGACCGGCGGCAGCGTGGGCCGGGGCGGAGCCTCTGGTCTTCGAGCTGGGCGGCGACGTCGAAGGCGGACCCCGCGAGGTGGAGAGCGGGGTCCCTCAGCGGCCTCTGGGAGAGCTGCTGCCGGGGGTGCCGCTGCGTGACCAGCCGGCCGGAGTACCCGCGATTCCCGAACCGGTGCTGGCCCGCCACCTGGGACGGCTGGCCCGCCGCAACCACCACCTGCATCACGGCATCTACCCCCTGGGCAGCTGCACCATGAAGTACAACCCGGTGGTCGACGAGCAGCTCGCCGGGCTGCCCGGCTTTGCCGATCTTCACCCCTATCAGCCCGAGGAGGACGTCCAGGGGGCGCTGCAGCTGATGTGGGAGCTGGAGCGCCTGCTCGCCGAGCTGACCGGCATGGCCCGGCTCTCGTTGCAGCCGGCAGCGGGAGCGCACGGCGAGTGGACGGGGCTGCGCATGATCCAGGCCTACCACGCGGCGCACGGAGACACCGGCCGCCGCAAGGTGATCATCCCGGACTCCGCGCACGGGACCAATCCCGCGTCGGCGGCTCTCGCCGGGCTCGAGGTGGTGACGGTTCGCAGCACGCGCGAGGGGACAGTCGACGTCGCCGACCTGCGCGACCGCCTCGATCCCTCGGTGGCCGCGATCATGCTGACCAATCCGAACACCCTGGGCGTTTTCGAGCGCGACATCCTGGAGATCGCCGAGGCCGCGCACGCCAACGGCTCGCTCCTCTACTACGACGGCGCCAACCTCAACGCCCTGGTCGGGATCGCCCGCCCCGGCGACATGGGCTTCGACGTGGTCCACCTCAACCTGCACAAGACCTTCTCGACCCCCCACGGCGGTGGCGGCCCCGGCAGCGGTCCGGTGGGGGTTGTGGAAGCCCTCGTCGACTTCCTGCCGGTGCCGACGGTGGAGCGCGAGGGTGACCGCTTCCGCCTCGACCACGATCGCCCCCGCTCCATCGGCAAGGTGCGCTCGTTCTACGGGAACTTCGGGATGCTGGTCCGGGCCTATGCCTATATCCGCGCCTACGGCTCGACCATCGCCGACGTGGCCGGCAACGCGGTGCTCAACGCCCGCTACCTGGAGTGGCGCCTGCGCGAGCTGTTCCCCTCCGCCGTCGCCTCTCCCTGCATGCACGAGTTCGTGGTCACCACCAAGGGGGCGAGGGTGACCGGCCTGCGCGCGGTCGACGTTGCCAAGCGGCTTCTCGACCACGGGGTCTACGCCCCCACCACCTACTTCCCGACCACCGTTCCCGAAGCGCTGATGTTCGAGCCCACCGAGACCGAGTCCAAGCGCAGCCTCGACCAGCTCGCCGACATCTGCGCCGGAATCGTGAACGAGGCCGAGCAGGACCTCGACGCGCTGCACGCGGCACCCCACGTCACCCCGGTGGGCCGGGTCGACGAGGTGGAGGCCGCCCGGCATCCGGTGCTGCGCTGGACACCGTCGGAGTGACGGTCGACGTCGATCCGCGCCGCGCCGAGCTGCACGCCCTGCTGACCGAGCGGGCCTTCCGTTTCGGCGATTTCGTGCTCGCCAGCGGACGCCGAAGCGATTACTTCTTCGACGCCAAGCAGGTGACTCTCGACGGTCGCGGACTGGCGCTGACCGCGGCGCTGATGTTGGAGCGATGCCGTGCGCTGGAGGTGACCAGGGTGGCGGGCGACGACGGTGTGGGCCCGCTGCTCGGGACCATCGCGGCCCTGAGTGCCGCCGATGGGGGCGTGCCACTCAGGGCCCTGATGATCCGCAAGGCGGAGAAGCAGCATGGCACCGGAGCGACCGTGGCAGGGCCGACCCCAACTCCCGGCGAGCGGACGGTGCTGGTCGAGGACGTGGCCACCACCGGCGGCTCGGTGCTTCGCGCCATCGAGGCGCTGGCGCCGCTCGGGGTCGCGGTGGTCGAGGTGATGGTGATCGTCGATCGCGAGGAGGGAGCCGAGGCCGCGCTCCGGGGGCACGGGCTTCCCCTCCACCCGCTCTTCCGCCGGCGCGCGTTCGGCCCGGGGTCACCGGCCGCCTGAGCGGCGGGCGGGCCCAAGCGGGCGCTGAGCCCGCTGAGAGCGCGCTGAGAGCCGTCCACGGCTCAGCGGCGTCTCAGGAGCCGGCACCTCGCCCTCCTCGATGATCGGATCAGATCCGCTCACCCTCCAGGAGGACGACATCGATGACACGTCTCGGCGGGCTGCGGGCATCCGTCGTGATCGCCCCGGCACTGCTGCTCATCGCCGGCTGCGGCCGGACGCCGGCCGCCGCGCCGCCGGTTCAGCAGAGCGCCGGCGCCGCCAGCGCCAGCACGCCCAGCGACGGACCATCCGGCGCCGGTGCCGCGAGCCCGGTGTCATCCGGCGCCACCGGCGTGAGCGACCAGCAACTCAACCAGATGGACCAGCAGTTGAACCAGATCGATGAGCAGTTGGGCCAGGCCGACCAGGGCCTGAGCACGAGTGAAGGAGATCCCACCCGATGAACGTGCGCAATCTCATCCCCGGAATCGGCGGGCTCGCCGTGGTGGTGGCCCTCGCCGCAACCAGCGCCCTCCCCGCCGGGGCGGCTTCGCCGAGCCCATCTCCGACCGCCTCCAGCGCCGCTCCGGTGCTGCCCCCGGGCCCCTGCGGAGGCACCGCCGCCGGCGTTCTGGCCTGCATCAAGCAGCGCGCCTCCGAAGCGGTCTCCGACCGCGAGGCCACCCTTCAGGCGATGACCACCTACCTCAACAACGCGCCCGAGGTCACCCCGTCGGACAGGTCGACCCTGCTCGGCCAGATCAGCAGCGATGAGACCGGGCTCGATGCCCTGAACGCGACCATCCAGAGCGACACCACGGTCTCCCAGGCCCACAGCGACGCCATGCTCATCGTCACCGATTACCGCGTCTACCTCCTCGAAGCGCCGAAGGTGCACCTGGTGATCGTCGCGGACACTGAGGACAGCCTCGAGTCGACCCTGCAGGGGTGGCTCCCCAAGGTGCAGACGGCGATCAACAACAGCGGTGCGTCCGCAGCTGAGAAGGCCGCCGCCCAAACCTCGCTCAACGACTGCACCACGTCGCTCGCCGCCGCCGAGTCCGCGTCGTCCGGAGTGTCGGGTGAGGTCATCAACCTGCAGCCCACCGGATATCCGGGCAACAAGGCGACGCTCGTCTCCGCCCGTGGCTCGGTGAAGACCGCGCGCTCGGACCTCGGCGACTGCCGCAGCGACCTCAAGGCCATCCGTTCCGACCTGGGGAGCTGACCGCGTCCCCGGCTCCGGCAGCACCCCCCGGGCTGGGGGAGCCGATCTCGGCTCCTCCGCCCGGCTGGGGAATGCGCAGCGGAGCGAATACCATCGACTGAGTGAAGCTCCGCGTTCTCCTCGGGGTGGGGGTGGCGCTGGGGATGGTGGCCTGCGCCGGTTCGACCCCCGGGCCCACCCCAACGCCGTCGCGATCCCCGTCTCCGACAGATGCCGCCACGCCATCGCCGACCCCGAGCCCGGCGGCTGACGACGAGCAGGTCTCGGTCACCGCCTCCGGGGTGGGCGACTACGATCTCCAGGCAATCCCGGTCGCCGTCCTGCGCAACCAGGCCTCCGCCCACACCGCCGGATCGGTGGTCGCCCGGTTCGCGGTCCGCCACCCCGGTGGGGTGTACGACCTCGGGGCGCCGCCCGTCTCGCTGGCTCCGGGTGAGGTCCTGGCGGTGGCGGCGCTCTGCACCGATGTCTGCCGAGGAGCCGTCGGGGCAGATGTGACGGTCACGGTGGGGGACTGGACGAGCGGCGGACAGCAGCCCCTCAGCGCCTCGACCGCCGCCTACAGATGCGGTTCGCCCTGCGCGGGGAACGGGGGCTTCGAGGGTGACGTGTCCGGAACGGTGAGCGGCAGCGTGGCTGCGGGGACCCCGGTCGACCTTTTCGCCTCCTGCACCTCCCCGACCGGGGCGATCGTCGGCGGAGGCATCACCCAGACGGTGTGGTCTGGAGCGACGAACCAGGCCACGGTGTCGGTGCCGGTGCTGGTCAGCGCCCGGCCGGACTCCTGCGCCCTGTACGGGGCGGTGTCATAGCGGCCCGAGGATTGGCGGCGCTCAGGCCGACGCAGGGCTGGGCGGAAATGAGCGCCGTCAGGTGCGGGAGCAGACCGGCCAGGCAACCGAGTCGCCCGAGGCGAACATGCTCGCTGCGATCTCCGACTGCTGAGTGGGATCCCAGATGTTGGTGCCGCCGTGGGCTTTGAAGGTGGACATCAGGAACTGAAAGAGGCCGTAGTAGGGGCCCGAGGGGTTGTAGGCGGTGGGCCGGAGCCCGAACTCGCACGCCGCGGTGCTGATCATCCAGCTGGGCGAGACCCCGTGAGCGTCCGCTGCGGCGGTGATGATCGCCTCCACGCTGCCCGGCGGGTAGGTGGTCGATGGGATCTTCGGGGCCGCCGCGGGAGCGAGCCGCGAGAGCGGCGGCGCCGCCGGAAGGATGTCGAGGACCGGAGGGGCCACGGTGACCTCGGTCGAACTCCAGCCCGAGGTCAGGGGCAGGACATGGAAGCGGAGCAGAGAGCTGGCGAGACCGGTGACCGGGGGGCGGACCGGCTGGGCGGAGCGGCGCTCAGGCCGACCGTCAGGGCCAGGCCGAGGGGCAGGATGGCGACACCAACGGCGAGCTCGCCGAGCCGCCGCGAGACGCGGAACGGAATGCGCACCCTGAGCCCGGTGGCTCGCCGCAGGCGTGGCCGCACCCCGGCGACCAGGCGGGCGACCCCTCCCGCCGCCCAGGCCGCCGCCCGCACCGCGGACCGCCCGCTGCTCGTCAGTCGCACAGAAATCACCACTCCTCACCGCCCCGACCGCTCCCCTAGCCGGTCATCCACCCGCTGGGCGAACGACGGGGCACTCGGGTCTCCGTTCCACCGTGGATTCGGGCGGTGGGCCGCAGGCGGCAGGCTGGTTTCCCTGCGCATCAAGACGTGATCGGGTCGATCCGCGACCTGCGGACCCTACCACACCGGTTGGGGGGTCGTGCAACTGCGAGGTCAACGGAGGGGCGCGCTGACCCGGGCTGGCGTCAGACTTGCCCAATGACCATCGCCGACCGCACCAGCTCGGGCCCCGCCGCCCCCGAGCCCGGGGCCGATGAGCTGCTGAGGGAGCGTGCGCTCGACCGCCGCACCGTCTTCGAGGGGCGGCTGCTCACCCTCCACGCGGACACCGTCGTCACCGCCTCGGGGGCACGCGCCACCCGGGAGATCGTCGACCACCCGGGGGCCGTCGGGATCGTCGCGGTCGACGCCGAGGGTCGGGTCCTCCTGGTCCGTCAGTGGCGCCACGCGGTGGGCCGGGCACTGTGGGAGATCCCCGCCGGCACGCTGGCGAAGGATGAGAACCCGGAGACCGCGGCCCGGCGCGAGCTGGCCGAGGAGACCGGCTTCACCGCCCGGTCATGGGTCCGGCTCGGCTCGGGACCGGTTGCACCGGGCTACAGCGGGGAGATCCTGCACATGTTCGCGGCTCGCGACCTGACTGCCGGCGAGCCCCACACCGACCCCGACGAGAAGGTCGTGGCTCGGCTGTTCGACGCCCAGGAGATCCGGTCGCTGATTGCGGAGGATGGCTCCGACATGAAGACCTGCGCCGGCCTCTGGCTTGCCGGGGTGATGCCCCGGACCGCGATGGAGAGATGAGCGTCGGCGACGGCTCCGACGAGCTGGTCGCCCGAGCCGTCCGGGAGCTCATCCAATCTGTCCCGGGCACCGACGAGTCGGTGGCCCCGGCCGAGTCTCCGACGACCTCCCAGCCCTGGGCGGAAACGGCCTCACCCTCGTCGAAGAGCAAACGTCCCCTCGAGGCGATCCTCGCCGACTACGCCGCCAGGGTGGCGGCGGATCCGGATGCACGGGCCCCGCTTCCCTCGGACCCACACCCGTCGACCACCTTCTACGATCGCTTCGGCCGGCCCCCGTCGGGCGGAGACGGGCGCCGCCGCCGGCGCCGCCGGGTCGCGGCTCGAAAGCGTCGGGGCGGGGGAGGCCGCGGGCGCAGCGGGTGATTCTCGGCGCGAGCCCCGGGGGTGAGCGGATCCAAGGGGTGCTCTTCGACTACGGGCTCACCCTGGTCACATTCGTGCGACCCCAAGCAGAACTGCAGCGCGCCTACGCTGAGGTCAGCGCCCGGCTCGACAGCGCCGGGGTCAGGCCGGTGCCCTCCCCGGCGGCACTGCTGCGCCGGGTCCACGATCGGATCGAGGGTCAGGTCGCGCGCCACGAGGACGCGGGCCGGCTCGACGAGCTGGAGATCGTGACCCTGGAGCGCAACGCCTACGCGAGGCTTGGGGCTCAGCTCTCCGACGAGCTCCTGGATGAGGTGACCGAACGCGTCCAGCGCGCCTGGTGGGCCGGGATCACCGTCCCGGCATCGACGGTCCCGGTGCTCGAGACCCTCCGGGCTCAGGGGCTGCGTGTGGGCCTGTGCTCCAACGCTCCCTATCGTTTCATGCACGACCAGCTGCGCCATCTCGGCCTGGACAGCCTCTTCAACTCGGTCACCTTCTCCAGGGAGGTGGGGCGGCGCAAGCCGGCGCCGGAGATCTTCGCCACCGCGCTGCGGGACCTGGGTGTGGAGGCGGGCCGCTGCGTCATGGTCGGTGACCGGCGACGGGAGGACGTGGCCGGTGGCCGCGCCGTCGGGATGCTCACGATCCGGGTGCGGGAGCACCGCGACGATTCCGGGCCGGGCGACGCGGACCACGTGATCGACCGGCTCTGCGACCTCCCCGACCTGGTTTCCTCCGGCCACGGGAGCGACAAGCGTGGTAGCGTCGATGACAACGGCAAGACCCCAGGGTCCCGCTGACAAGGCAGGAAGTGTGACGATGGACGTCGGTTTCCGCGAGTTCCTCCGAGCCCGGTGCCGAGAGCGCGGCATCTCGCTCCACCGGCTTGCCCTGCTCTGCGACCTCAACCAGATCTACTTCTACCAAGCGGTCAACAAGAACAAGGACAATCCACCGCCCTGGGTGCTGCGCCGGGCGGCGCCGCACCTCGGAGTGAGCTACGTGGACCTGTTGATCGCGGCGGGCTATCTGGGCGAGGACGACATCCGCGAGTGGGAGGCGCGCCGCGGGGCCCCGATGGTGAGCGCCCGGGGCTGATCGGGGAGCGGCGAGAAGTCGCGCCGGCGTCAGACTCCAGGGCAGTGGGCTGGCCGCGAGCGATCGTCCATCTCGATCTCGACGCCTTCTACGCGTCGGTCGAACAGCTGCGCCGCCCCGAGCTGCGAGGCCGTCCGGTGATCGTCGGGGGCGCGGAGGCCGGGCACACGGCACGGGGCGTGGTTTCCGCCGCCTCCTACGAGGCTCGGCGCTACGGCGTGAGGTCCGCGATGCCGCTCAGCCGAGCGCTGCGCCTCTGCCCCGACGCGGCTCTGCTGCCGGTCGACTTCCCCGCCTACCGGCAGTGCTCAGCGCGGGTGTTCGGCCTGGCCCGGGAGGTCACCCCGCTCGTGGAACCGCTGTCGCTCGACGAGGCCCACCTGGACCTGACCGCCACCCCGGGAGACCCGGCCCAGATCGCCACCCTGCTCCGCGACCGGATCCTGGAGGCCACCGGGCTGCACGCCAGCTTCGGGGTGGCCACCTCGAAGACGGTGGCGAAGATCGCCTCGGACCTGCGCAAACCGCAGGGCTTCGTGGTGGTCCCCCCCGGGGAAGAGGAGGAGTTTCTCCGACCCCTTCCCCTGCGAGCGCTCCCCGGGCTCGGACCCGCCACCGAACGCGCGCTTGCCGGGCTGGGGCTCCGGACCCTGGGGGAGCTTGCCAGCCATCCGCTCGCCCTTCTCGAGCAGCGGCTGGGCCGCACCACCGCTCTCTCACTTCACGAGCGGTCGCGGGGGATCGACCATTCGCCGGTCTCGCCCCCGTCGGCGCCCAAGTCGGTGTCCCGTGAGGAGACATTCGACCTCGACACCGATGACCTCAGCAGGCTTCGGGAACGTCTCATTCGGCTGTGCGCCGATGTCGGCCGCGGCCTCCGCGGTGCCGGGCTCACCGCCAGGACGGTCAGCCTCAAGATCCGCTACTCCGACTTCACCACCGTGGTGCGCCAGCGCACCCTGGGTGCCGGAAGCAGCACCGATCAGGCCATCACCGCGGGAGCGATGGCGCTGCTGGATGCCGCTCATCGACCTGGGCGACCCATCCGCCTGCTGGGTGTCGGAGTTCACAACCTCGAGGAGGCTGCCCAGCTCGACCTGTTCGCGGAGCCGGCGAGTGCCCGGGACCGCCTTCTGGACGCGACCCTTGACCAGCTGCGCCGGCGCTTCGGCCCCGCCGCCCTCAGCCGAGGGGCGGCCGGGGCGGGATTGCGTGACCTGGACTGGCACCACGAGGACCTGAGGGAGCAGCCGGCCGGGCCCCGACCCTGAGAACCCCACGGGCTGCCGGGTCCGGTCAGCCGCCGTCGTCCTCGATCCCGTCGGCGTCGTCGAGGTACTGGACGATCTCCGCGTCGAACAGCTCCCGCGAGTTGGCCAGGATGCCCCCGACCAGCTCCACTCGCTCCGGTGTCCACTCGAGCAACGCCGCCAGCTCGGTCCCGGTGGGCTCGCGACCGATCCGGCTGCGCAGCCGGCCCTGGGCCGCCTCGAGCAGCTGGGTATCGCGGATCACCGCCGCAGCCTCGGCGGCGGCCGCCTCCTCCCGCTCGACCGCCCGATCGAGGTGACCGGCGACCACACGGCGCACGTAGGCGGTGAGCTGAGCCCCTGAGCCACGCCGGTCCACGTACTCGCCGACCGCGACCAGCGCGGCCATCGACCCCTCCTGGAACAGGTCGGTGAGCTCCACACCGTGGTCGCGGTGGGCGACAGCCTCGTCGAGGACCGCGCCCAAGGTGTGCTCCACCAGGGACTCCCGGGCGCCTCCGTCGCCGTCAGCCGCCGCTTCGATGAGCCGGTCCGCGGCCGCCGTGGAGAGCGGAGGGTGCGAGCGGACATGGGCGGCGAGCGCGTCCAGCTCGGTGTCGTCCTCCCGGGCGCCCATCGACGGTCTAGCCTCGGACGGACGCCCTGCGGGCAAACTGAGCCGCGAACTGCTCCACGGCTCGGGCCACCTCACGGCGGGCCGGTCCGGCGCTGGCCCTCTCGATGGCCACCGCCGCGATCCCGCTGCCGACCGAATAGCGGGCGGTCAGCTCGACCCTGCAGCCGCCATTGACCCGGGCCACGGTGCCGACGATGGTGAGCTCGAGACCCTCCTCCAGGGTCATCACGGTTCGCTTCGGGCTGACCGCCTCGGTGCAAACCAGAACGCCCCGGAGATGGCGACCGAGCAGTCCAGCCTCGACCTCGTAACGTGCCCCCACGCCACTTGTGGGACCGCCGATGTGCCGCAGCCCACGGATCCCGGGCAACCACGCGGCGTGCTCCAAGTCGATGAGCGCCTCGTAGGCTTCCTGGGGCCGGACGGGGACGGTGACGTCTGCGCTGGCCTCGATCACGGCTGAAGCTGACCCTACCACCGCAACACGGGGGCGGAGCCCAGCACCGAACCTCAGTCGCTCCGTGACGCCGACGTTGATGGAGTGGTTACGCGGTCGGGTAATTTGGGCACTATGCTCGCCTGGGCCTCCGCCCTTGCCGCCACGGTTCTCGCCGCCACGCTGGCGCTGATCCTCATGGCTCGGGCGCTGGGCCGCGGCCGCGCCCGGGCGGCCCACCGCGACCAGGAGGTCGAGGCGATCGCCGCCCGCCTCCGCTCGGTGATCGATTCGGTCGCCGAACCGATCCTGATCGTCGACGGGGACGGCCAGGTCAGCTTGGCCAACCGCGCCGCGAGCCAGCTCTTCACCGCCGACGTCCAAGAGCTCGCCGGCTGCCATGTCGAGCAGCTGATGCCCACCTTCCGGACCGGGACGGACGAGCGGGCGGCCATCGGCCACCCCCAGACGGCGAGCGCAAGGGGGGCGGAGCCTGCGCCGGGGTCGCACGATGAGATCACCGCGTTCCGGCGCAACGGGACCGCCTTCCAGGCCAAGGTGGACAGCGCCGCCATCGCCTCGGGAGGCGCCCGGATCGTGGTGATCCGCGACCTGTCGAGCACGCCGGCGCCCTCCCCGCCGCTCCCCTCCCAAGCCCTGCACGACGCCCTCACCGGCCTTCCGGGGGAGCGCCAGCTCAAAGAGCAGCTTGCGGCCCGCCTGGAGAGCGCTTCCGCCCGCAAGGTCCCCTTCAGCCTGTTCCTGCTCGACCTGGACGGATTCGCGGGCATCAACGAGCGCTTCGGTCACCACCTGGGGGATCGGCTCCTGGAAGCGGTGGCCGATCGTCTCCGGCAGACGCTCAGGACCACCGATCTGATCGTCCGCCTGGGCGGCGACGATTTCGCCGTGATCCCCGGCGGAGGCACCACCCCCGCCTCGAGCGCCCGGATCGCGCGCCAGCTCCTCGCCCCCTTCAAGGAGACGTTCATCGTCGACGGTCGACAGGTCGAGGCCAGCGCGAGCCTGGGCATCGCCAACTACCCCGACCACGGCAGCGATCCGGAGGCCCTGATGGCGCACGCCGAGACCGCCCGGGTCGCCGCCAAACAGGCCCGGCGCGGCTGGGTCCTGTACCGGGCCGAGGACGACGACGCCGAGGTCGAGGACCGCGCCGTCCGGCTCACCGAGCTGAGGCGGGCCCTCGACAACCAGGAGCTCGAGCTCTTCTACCAACCGGTGGTGAGGGTGACCGACTCCGCGCTCATGGCGCTGGACGCCACGGTCCGCTGGCGGCACCGACGCCTCGGGCTTCTGGAACCGGATCAATTCGTCCGCGCTGCGGAACAGACCGAGATCATCCGACCCCTGACCCGCGCCATCCTGGGGTTGGCGATCGAGCAGCAGGCGGCATGGCGCGACCAGGGCCACGCCCTGCGGGTGGCCATCAAGCTGGCCGGACGCAACGCCCAGGACCGGCAGCTGCCCAGGGCCCTCGGCGCACTCCTGGAGCGGTGGAGTGTGCCGGCCACCGCAGTATCCGTCACTATTGACGAGAACACGTCGCTCGCGGCGGAGACGCCGGTGCTGGGCGTGCTCGCCGATTCCGGCCACATCCTGGGAATCGACAACTACGGATCCGACTCCACCTCGCTGCTGCGGCTTCGCGGGCTGCCCTTCTCCGAGCTGGGCCTCGACGCGTCAGTGGTGGCCACGGTGCGCGATGAGGGGGGGGACATCGCGACCGTCCGGGGCATTCTCGAGCTGGCCCACGCACTCGGACTGACGGTGATCGCCAGGGGCGTCGACGACGAGGTCACCCTGACGGCCCTGCAGCGGCTGGGCTGCGACGCGGCGCAGGGACGGCTGTGGGGGGAGCCGGTCCCGGCCGGGGCGGTGATCCCGCTGCTGCGCCTGCTCGCCCGGCAGTCCCGATTCCCCGGGCTCGGGCGCTACCGGCCAGGGGAACCCAACCCCGCCGGCGGCACCGGGACCCCGCGATCCTGATCGCCTCGGCTGGCAGACCCGCGCGCAGACGAGCGCGGGGCCACCACCGTCTGGGTAAACTCGGCCGACCCATGAACTCTCCCCTCGGCATCGCCCTGCTCGGCGCGGGCACGGTCGGCCAGGCAGTGGCCCGCGAGCTCATCGACCATCAGGACCGCCTCGCCGCGCGCAGCGGCGGACCGGTTCAGCTGCGCTGCGTCGCGGAACGCGACCCCGAGCGGCTCCGCGGGCTGCAGCTGAGCGGGGTGCGCGTGCTGGACCACGCGGCCGCCACCCTCGCGGAGCCAGGGGTGGAGATGGTGGTGGAGCTGCTCGGCGGGATGGAGCCGGCGGGTACCATCCTGCGCGACGCGCTCCGTGGAGGCTTCGGGGCGGTGACCGCGAACAAGGCGGTGATCGCCAGCCGCGGGCACTCCCTGGCCGCCGAGGTGCGCCCGGACAGTGGTGGGCTCGCCTTCGAGGCCGCGGTCGGTGCTGCGATCCCGGTGCTGGCGATGCTGCGGGACTCTCTCGCAGGCGACCAGGTGCGGGCCATCACCACGGTGATCAACGGAACGACCAACCACGTCCTGGAGCGCCTGGAGGGTGGCGACGCATTCGACGCCGCGGTCCGAGACGCCCAGCTCCGCGGCTATGCGGAGGCGGACCCCAGCGCAGACCTCGACGGGCACGACGCCGCCCAGAAGCTCTGCATCCTGGCCTGGTTCGGGATGGGAGCCGAGGTCGCCCCCGAGCAGGTGGAGCGGCGCGGGATCCGGGGGGTCGCCAGCGCCGACAGCCTGGCGGCTGCCGGGCTCGGCTCCTCGATCCGGCTGGTGGCCCGGGCGGAGCGCTCCGCCGAGGGCCTCAGCCTGAGCGTGCAGCCAACCCTGGTCCCGCGCGGCCATCCCCTGGGCAGCCTGCGGGGTGCCGACAACGCGGTGATCGTCGAGACCGACCTGGCCGGCACCCTGCTGCTCCGCGGCCGTGGTGCGGGGGCCACCGCGGCCGCCAGTGCCGCGCTCAGCGACATCGCCGCGGTGGCTCTGGCCCGCCGCCAGGGACGATCGGTCCCCTTGCCTCGCGCCTCCCCGGTCCGAGTGCTCGACGCCGAGAGTGCCGAGACCGCTTCGTGGCTGCGCCTGCGGGTCGGCGGCGACCCCGACGCGCCCGCCATCGTCACCCAGATGCTGGAGGACCGCGGCGTCGCCGTCGAGCAGATGGGCACGGGCCCGGCAGCCTCGGAGCTCCTGGTGCTGACCGGGAGCGCGCCGCGAGCGGTGCTGACCCGGGCCCTGGAGACGCTGGACACCGTCCCGGTGCTGGAATCGGTGGACCAGGTGCTCGACCGCCTCGAGGACCAAACATGAGCGCGGGCGCCGGGGTGCGCGGACGCGGCGTCCTGCTGCGTTACGCGGACCTGCTGCCGCTCACCGAGCACACCCCGCGGATCAGCCTCGGCGAGGGCGACACGCCACTCATCGAGTCCCGCAGCCTCGGGGTCGACCTGGGGCTGCGCTCGCTGCACTTCAAGTTCGAGGGTCTCAACCCCACCGGGTCATTCAAGGACCGAGGCATGGTGGTGGCCGTGGCCAAGGCCATCGAGGGTGGCAGCCGGGCCATCATCTGTGCCTCGACGGGCAACACCAGCGCCTCCGCCGCAGCCTACGGTGCCCGATTCGGGCTGCGCACCGTTGTAGTGGTCCCGGCCGGCAAGATCGCCATCGGCAAGCTGGTCCAGGCGCAGGTCTTCGGCGCCACCGTGCTGATCATCGAGGGCAACTTCGACGAGGCGCTGCGGTCGGTGCGCCGGCTCGCCGAGACCCACCCGGTGACGCTGGTCAACAGCGTCAACCCCGATCGAATCGAGGGTCAGAAGACAGCCGCCTTCGAGGTCGTCGACGAGCTCGGCGACGCCCCCGACATTCTTGCCATACCTGTCGGAAACGCGGGCAACATCACCGCCTACTGGCGGGGGTTCCGGGAGTACCGGGCGGCCGGGCTGTCCACGCTCCTGCCCAGGATGATCGGCGGCCAGGCGGAGGGCGCGGCACCGCTGGTGCTCGGAGAGCCGGTCGCCAACCCGCAGACCTTCGCCACCGCGATCCGCATCGGCAATCCCGCGTCGTGGGCGGGCGCGGTGGCGGCGCGTGACGAATCCGAGGGTCTGATCAACTCGGTGAGCGATGCTCAGATCGGCGCTGCCCAGCGCGACCTGGCCGCCGCGGAGGGGATCTTCTGCGAGCCGGCATCGGCCGCCTCGCTGGCCGTGCTTCGCAAGGCGGTGGCGGAGGGCGCGGTGGCCCGCGGGGCTCGGGCGGTCTGCGTCCTCACCGGCAACGGCCTCAAGGACCTCCCCGCGGTCAGTGACGGCCTGCCTCCCCCTCGGTCGGTGGTGGGGACCCCGGCCAGCATCGCGGATGCCATCGGGATCGAGCCCCGGTGAGGGTGACGGTCCGGGTCCCGGCGACGGTCGCCAACCTCGGTCCGGGCTTCGACATCCTGGCCCTGGCGCTGCAGCTGCAGAACGAGGTGGAGGCGGAGATCGAGCCGGGCGCGGGCCTGGAGATCGATCCCGGGCCGGATGCGCCGGTCGAGCTGCGCGACCCGCGCCACAACCTGGTCAGCCGCTCCTTCGAGTCGGCCTGTGCGGCGGCGGGAGTGGCCCGGCCCGAAGTCCGACTGCGGTGCCGCAACGCCATCCCCCTTGCCCGCGGGCTCGGCTCCAGCGCCGCGGCGGCGGTGAGCGGCGTGCTGGCGGCCAACGTCCTGGCCGGGCTGGGCTGGGACGAGCAGCAGGTCATCGGCCATGCGGCCACGATCGAAGGTCATCCCGACAACGTGGCGGCGGCCACCCTGGGGGGCCTGGCGATCTGCGTGCGCGACGGTCCGGTGATCCACCTCGACGTCCCCGACCAGCTGCGAGCGGTGATCTTCATCCCCGACGCCGAGATGAGCACCGAGATGGCGCGCCGGGTGGTGCCGAAACAGTTCTCCAGGGAGGACGCGGTCCACAATGCCGCTCGCTGCGCGCTCTTGGTGGCGGCGATGCTCACCGGAGAGCTCGGGCTCCTGGGCGAGGCCATGCGCGATCGCTGGCACCAGCCCTTCCGGGGCGAGCTGATGCCCCACGTCCCTCTGCTGATCGAGGCCGCCCTGGGCGCCGGCGCCCACGGAGCGTGCCTGGCCGGAGCCGGCCCCTCGGTGCTCGCGCTGGTCAGCGGTGACGACTCCGCGGTGGGTCCGACCATGGAAGCTGCGGCGGCCGGCGCGGCGGTGGCGGGCCGTGCAGTCACCTACCGGGTTCGCAACTTCGGCGCCCGGGTCGACGTGGCCGCGTGAACCCGCGCTGCGTGGTCCAGAAGTTCGGGGGCAGCAGCGTTGCCAGTGCCGAGCTGATCCAGCACGTGGCCAGGCGGATCGCCAAGACGCGGGCGCAGCAGGAGAGGGTGGTGGTGGTGGTGAGCGCAATGGGCGACAGCACCGACGAGCTGATCGGCCTCGCCCACCGGGTCAACGCGGCGCCCCCCAACCGCGAGATGGACCAGCTCCTCTCCACCGGCGAGACCATCACCGCTCCGCTGATGGCCATGGCCCTCGAGGGTCTGGGGGTCTCGGCCATCTCGCTGACCGGGATGCAGGCGGGCATCCGCACCAGCGACATCCACCGCAGCGCCCGGATCGTGGACATCGTCCCCCAGCGCATCATCGACGAGCTGGACAGGGGCCGGGTGGTGGTGGTCGCCGGCTTTCAGGGAGCCACCGACAGCCTGGACATCACCACCCTCGGACGCGGCGGGTCGGACACCACGGCGGTGGCCCTGGCGGTGGAGCTGAAGGCCGACAGGTGTGAGATCTACACCGATGTGGCAGGCGTCTACACCGCCGATCCGCGGCTGGAGCCGCGGGCGCGCCCGATTCCCGAGATCGCCTACGCCGAGATGCTAGAATTCGCGGCCGTCGGCGCCAAGGTGATGCACCCGCGCGCTGTGGAGATCGGCGAAACATACGCAATGCCGATCGTGGTGCGCTCGACCTTCGAGGATCACCCCGGGACCCTGATCTGCCAGCATCCTGCGATGGAAGACCGACAGAAGATCCGCGGAATCGCCCATGACACCGGAGTCGCCAAGGTCATCCTGACCCGAGTGCCCGACCGCCCGGGCATCGCCGCGGCGGTGTTCACGGCGATCGGTGATGCCGGCATCAATGTGGACATCATCGTCCAAAACGTGAGCCATGACGGGCTCACCGACCTCTCCTTCACCATCGCCGAGGAGGACCTGTCACGGGCCCGCCCGGTGCTCGACGAGGTGGCCCGGCGGGTTGGCGCGGAGCAGATGGTGGCGGACACCGACATCGCCTCGGTATCGGTGGTGGGCACCGCCTTCCTGGGCACGCCGGGGATGTTCGCCAGGATCTTCCGGGCGCTCTCCGCACGGGGGATCAACGTCGAGCAGATCACCACCAGCCAGATCCACGTCACCGTGATCATCGCCCGCGATCGGGTGGCCGACGCGGTGCGGGCGCTGCATGCAGAGTTTGAGCTGGAGCAGGACTAGTCATTGGGGCTGAGCGTCGGGATCGTGGGCCTTCCCAACAGCGGGAAGTCAACTCTCTTCAATGCGCTGACCCGGGCCGGTGCCCAGGTGGGCAACTACCCGTTCACCACCATCGAGCCCAACACCGGCATCGTCCCGGTCCCCGACCCGCGTCTCGACCGCCTGGCGGCGATCTTCCGGCCACCGCGGGTCATACCCGCAACCGTGACCTTCACCGACATCGCCGGCTTGGTGCGGGGTGCCAGCCGGGGTGAGGGCCTGGGCAACCAGTTCCTCGGTCACATCCGGGAGTGCGACGCCATCCTGCTGGTTGCCCGGGCCTTCGACGACCCTGACGTGAGCCACGTGGAAGGCGCCGTCGACCCGGCCCGTGACCTCGAGGTCGTGGAGCTCGAGCTGGAGCTCGCCGACCTCGAGACGGTCACCCGCCGGCTGGAGCGGGCCGAGAAGACCGCCAAGCTCCAGAAGGAGAAGGCCGCCGAGGCCATCGACGTGATGCGGCGGGCGCGCGACCACCTGGACGCTGGACACCCGGTGCGCACCCTGTCGCTCTCCGCCGAGGAGAGGGCTCACCTTCGCGACCTCTTCCTGCTCACCGACCATCCGCTGATCGTGGTGGTCAACATGGGCGAGGGCGCCGCCGCCGGTGAACCGCCACACCAGATCACCGAGCTGGCCCGCGCCCACGGCGGCGACGCGATGGTGATCTCGGCCCTGATCGAGGCCGAGATCAGTGAGCTGCAGCCCGAGGACCGCAGGGAGTTCCTGGACTCACTGGGGCTGGCCGAGCCGGGGCTCGACCGGCTGGCCCGAGAGGCCTATGCGCTCCTGGAGCTGATCACCTTTTTCACCGCGGGGGAGAAGGAGGTCCGAGCCTGGACATTGCGTCGAGGGGGAACCGCGGTCGAGGCGGCCGGAACCATCCACACCGACTTTGCTCGAGGCTTCATTCGCGCCGAGGTGGTGGATGCCGAGGAGCTCATCGCGGCCGGCTCCTATGCCGCCGTGCGCGACGCCGGCAGGCAGCGCCTGGAGGGCAGAGACTACGTGGTGCGCGATGGCGACGTCGTCCACTTCCGCTTCAATGTCTAGCCCCACGCTCGGCATCGTGGGCGTCGGCCTGATCGGGGGCTCGATCGGCATGGCGGCGAGGCGCGCGGGATGGCTGGTGCTCGGGACCGATGATCCGTCCAGCTTGGAGCGAGCCCTCAAGGTCGGGGCCATCGACCGGGCGGCTGGGCTGGATGAGATCCGGGCTGTCGACATGGTGGTGCTGGCCGCGCCGGTCTCCCGGATCCCCAGCCTCCTCGGCGAGCTGGCCTCCACGGGCGCGCTGGTCACCGACGTGGGCAGCACCAAGTCGGCCATCGTTCGGGGTGCGCGCGAAGCGGGGATCCTGCGATTCGTGGGCGGTCACCCGATGGCGGGCAGCCAGCTCGCCGGGGTGGCCAATGCCAGCCCCGACCTGTTCCGGGGCGCCCGCTACCTGCTCACCCCGACCGACGACACCCTCCCGGAGGCGTACGCGCGGGTCACCCAGTTCGCCCGCGACGACCTGGGGGCGGTGCCGACCGCGGTCGACCCGGAGCGGCACGACCTGCTGATCGCGGCTCTCTCCCACCTCCCCCACCTGCTCGCCGTCGCCCTCCTGCAGGTGACTGCCGACATCTCCCCCGACGCCCTGAGTTTCGCCGGCCCATCGTTTCGCGACCTCACCCGGGTCGGGGCTTCCAATCCGTTGCTCTGGGCGGACATCCTCGCCGAGAATGCGCCGGCAGTCCGCGAGATGCTCGAAGCCTTCACCGAGGCGATGCGCCGGCTCGAGGGCGATATCGGCAACCGCCCCGCCACCGAGCATCACTTCGCCCAGGCCGGCGACGCCTACCAGGCCCTGGGAGGGATCCTCATCGAGCGCACCGGCCGCAACGTCGACATCGCGGTCGCGGTGGAGAACCGCCCCAGGGTGCTGGCCCAGGTCACGACCCTGATGGGATCCAACGACATCAACATCCTCGATCTCTACATGCAGCACTCCGACACCCGGCACGCGGCTCTGGTGCTGACCATCGACGCCGCCGGCATGGAGCGGGCCCTCGCCCTGCTCAGGGACGCCGGCTTCCGCGCCGACCGCGCGGAGACGGGGTAGGTCGGCTAGCCTGCCGAGGAGCCCGAGGCCAGGCGCAGCTCGCGTGGCCGTGGGGCGCTGACAACGTCGCGTCCCTTGAGGACGTTGAGGCCGGTGACGGCGACGACCAGCACCACTGCACCCACCACCTCGAGGGGCTGCAGCGGGGACGCAAAGCCGACCGGGGCGGGCAGTGAGTAGATCAGGAAGAGCGCCGCCGGGTAACCGAGCTCGGCAAAGCTGGAGATCGACGCGGGGGTGCTGCGCAGCGCCCGGTAGTACAGCACCATGGCGATCAGGCCGGGGATCAGGGCGATGCCGAGGAAGCTGGGAAGCTGGCCGATCGAGTACTGCGTGAAGCCGGCCAACCCGTTCTGGTGGATCATCAGACCGAGCAGGATCGGAAGGGCGAGGGTGAAGCGCATCGCCGAAGTGGTGGTGAACGAGATGCCGGAGAGCGCATAGCGTCCCAGCACCGTGCCTGCCGCCCAGAGGATGACCGCCCCCACGACATACCCGCCGGCGAGCAGCTGGGCGCGCGGTGCGGCGGTGTTGAAGGAGAAGACGATGAGGCCGGCACCGCCGAGGGCCAGGGCGGCCAGCGGCCAGAAGCTGCGCCGGCGCCGCTCGCGGAGGAAGAGCCAGGCCATGGTGGCTCCGAAGACCGGCTGCAGCAGATAGAGCAGGTACACCTCGGACTGGATCCCGATGCTCTGGACGTGGCTGAGCGACGGGCTGAAGGCGTAGGTGAGCGATTGGGTGAAGAGGACTGTCGCAAACGCCTGGGGACCGGCGCCGATGGCGACCAGGGCCAGCCAGGTCCGCCACGAGGCGGAGCGCAGCTCGCGCACGACGCGGCCCGCCACCGGGAGGAAGCAGAGGCTGATCAGCAGGCTCTCGACGAGGACGATCTGGCTCGCCGAAAGCTGCCTGGCGAGGCTGGGCCGGAAGTAGGCGTCGGCCGCCCACAGGGCGGCCGCCAGAGAGATGAAGAGCGCCGAGCCGCGGTCGATCAGGGCGGTCCGCGGCTTCGCTGTGGTGGTCGTTGCCATTCGGCGCGAGCCTATCAGGTGGGTCTCCCATGGCGCCCTGGCCATGCGGCTCGCGGGCCCGCCACCCTCCGCTGCCCCTGTTACCCTTCGGGCAGGAGCGATGGCCAAGAAGACCCGACGCCAGAAGGAGCGCAGCGCGGCACGGCAGCCCGCTCTGGCGCAGGCGCGTCCGCGGCAGCTGACCGGCGGCGCCACAATCCCAGCTCCCTCGGCCGGGCGACCGAATCCGGCGCAGCTGCCCGCAGAGGATGGCGGCTCGCCACCGGTGACCGGCGCCGCCGCCGCCGCCGCGGTGGCCACCCGCGGGCAGGTCCCGAGCCTGGCCGGCGAGGAGGCGCCGGCGCGGCGGCGAGTGGAGCGGATCTCCCCCACGGCCGTGACTCCCGCTGGGGCGGCCGGCGCCCGGCAGACGCGCCAGGCGGCCCAGCGCACCCGATCGTGGAGCGCCGCATCCCTGGTCGCACCCCTCGAAAGCGACGACCCGGCGATCCCCTTCGACCGCGTCCCCTACGTCCCCGCCGACCTGCGCCGAGTCGCCGTGATCGCCGGTCTGATGGTGGTGCTGATCCTGATCGCCTGGGTCGTGGTGGCCCACGTCACCTCCTGAGCGGAGGGGCACCTGGCGATGCGGGTCATCCTCTACACGGGCAAGGGCGGGGTGGGCAAGACCACCGTGGCCGCCGCCACCGCAGTGCGCTGCGCCCAGCTCGGTCAGCGCACCCTGGTGATCAGCACCGACGCGGCCCACAGCCTGGGTGATTCCATCGACCTGGAGGTCGGGGAGCAACCCACCGAGGTGGCCCCCAACCTCTGGGCCCAGGAGATCAACGCGCTGCGCGAGATGGAGAGCCACTGGGATCGCATCCATCTCTACCTCAGCAGCCTCTTCGCCTCCCAGGGCGTCGACGACATCGTCGCCGAGGAGCTGGCCTCCCCCCCGGGGATGGAGGAGGTGGCCTCGTTGATGCAGATCAAGCGCCACAAGTCCGAGGGCAAGTTCGACACCCTGATCGTCGACTGCGCCCCCACCGGAGAGACCCTGCAGCTGCTCGCGTTTCCGGACGTGGCCCGCTGGTATCTGGAGAAGCTGTTCCCGGTCTCTCGCGCGGTGATGCGGGTCGCCCGGCCGATGGTGCAGCCCTTCGTCTCGATCCCCCTCCCCCCCGACGACATCTTCGGCCACGTGAGGACGCTGCTGCTCGACCTGGAGAGCATGAAGAAGATCCTCGGCGACCCCAAGACCTGCACCGTGCGGATGGTCCTCAACCTCGAGAAGATGGTTCTGAAGGAGGCCCAGCGCGCCTTCACATACCTCAGCCTCTACGACTATCTCACCGATTTGATCGTGGTCAACCGGGTGCTTCCCCCCGAGGTCACCGACAGCTACTTCGCCAACTGGCACCGGGTCCAGGATCGCTACAACGAGTCGGTCGAGTCGCTCTTCGATCCCATCCCCATCCGGCGCAGCAAGCTCTTCGACCACGAGATCGTGGGCCTGGACCGCCTCGCCGAGCTGGCCGATGCGGTCTTCGGTGATGAGGACCCGGCCAAGACCTTCTACCATGCGGTGCCGCAGCGACTTCGCAAGGTGAACGGCCAGTACGAGCTGCTCCTCCAGCTGCCCTTCGCCTCCAAGGACGCGGTGGACGTCACCCACCGCGAGGGTGAGCTGTTCATCACCGTCGGTCCGTACAAGCGTGAGATCTCGCTGCCTCGGGTGCTGAACGGCAAGCGGGTCAGCAAGGCCACCCTCAACGAGGGCCTGCTGCACCTCACCTTTGCGGCGGCGCAGCGGTGAGTGGCCGGCATCGGGCCGGGTGGTGGTGTTCGCCTATGGAACGTGCTCTCGGAGGATCGACATGAGTGACAGCGACGGCCCCATCCCACTCCGGCTTCTGGAGGAGGTGGTTCATCGCCTCGGCAGCCTGGTGCCCGCCGAGGCGGCCACCCACTTCTTCAAAGCGCAGAAGGAGCTGGTGCTCGGAGTCACCGCGCTGATCGAGCACAACGCCCGGCAGGTCAGCCCGGCGCCCAAGCGCGGCCGGCGCGCCTCCTCCACCTCGACCACCCGGACCCGACGTCCCCGCCGCGTCACCATCGATTGACCTTCGGCCAGCGCGTCGCGGGCGCGCTATTCCGTGAGAAGCGACCCCGAGCTCCGCTGGCATCGGTGGTGGTGGACGGCGAAGCCTGGCCGGTGAGCGGCGCGCAGCTGGCCGTGCTCGACCACGGGCGAGTCCTCCTCCAGCTTCGCCCCTGGCCACCAGGCTGGGAGCTGCCCGGCGGGCACTGCGAGCCCGGCGAGGAGCCGGGTGCGGCTGCCGCCAGGGAGACCGAGGAGGAGACCGGGTTCAACGTCAGGGTCCTCGGTCTGGTGGGCGTGTACACCTGGGCGGGGCTGCGCGTCGCCGGCGACGCCGTGTTCCTGGGTGAGATCACCGGAGGCAGACGGCGCCGCAGCATCGAGGCCTGGTCGGTGCGCAGCTTTCCCCCGGAGCGTCTGCCCCGCACCCTCTTTCCCTGGGACCGGCAGCGCGCCCTGGACGCGGTGGCGCGGAGCCACGGCGCGGAGCCGGTGCATCGGGTGCAGCCGGTCACCGTCCGGCACGTCATGGGCTTCGCGACCCAATGGCTGCGGTCCCCGGTCGACACCCTGTCGGCTCGAGCCAGGCGGCGAAGGGAGTGAGCGCACTCATCCTCCTCGGGGCGCTGCTGCTCATCGTCCTCGCCTCGGAGCTGTTCACCAATGCGGTGGAATGGGCCGGGTACCGACTCCGTCTGGGTCAGGGTGCGACCGGCAGCCTGCTCGCGGCCCTGGGCACGGCACTCCCGGAGACGGTTGTGGTGGTGGTCGCCCTGGTTGGAGGCGCCGCGAGCTCACAGCGAATCGCCGTCGGTGCGGTGCTGGGCTCGTCCTTCCTGCTGGTGACCCTGGGTGCCGCGGTGACCGGAGCGGCCGTGCTGATCCGAGGCGGCTCTCGGCGGCTCGCCGTCAATCCGGCTCAGGCACGCCGTGACCTCGGGGTGTTCCTCACCGCGTTCCCCTGCGCGGTGGCGTCGACTCTGCTCTCATCCTCGCAACGGATCGTGGTCGGGGTGCTCCTGCTCTTGCTCTACGCCGGATACGCTCGGGCCACGCTGAGTGGGAGCGCGACCGAGGGTGAGGCTCCTGAGCCGCTCCACTTCGTCCGGTGGGGGCGGGGAGCGCCATCCCCCTGGGCGGTCGCCGCTCAGCTTGCCAGCGGGACGCTGCTGCTGGTGGTGGGCTCGGAGATATTCGTGAGGGCGCTGGAGAGTGCCGCGTCAGGATTGGGCGCCGACCCCCTGGTTCTCGCGGTGATCGTGGTCCCCTTCGCGACCGAGCTCCCCGAGACCATCAACAGCGTGCTCTGGGTGCGCAGCGGCGACGACTCGCTGGCTCTGGGCAACGTCGCCGGAGCGGCCGCCTTCCAGGCCTGCATCCTGGGCTTCGTGGGAGTGTCCTTCACGCCCTGGACCCTGGGGACCGCCGGCCTGCTGAGCGCCGCCTGCACCTTCGCCGCCGGGCTCTACCTGCTGGCCCTGCTCCGCGGTGGCCGGGCCCACGGAGGCTGGCTGGTGGGGAGCGCCATCCCCTGGGTTGGCTATGCGGTCGCCGAGCTGGTGACCGGGGGCCGGCTGGGTTGATCGGGGAGAGGGTGGGCCCATCGGCCGCTGCCGTCGCCGCGGCCCGCGAGGTCTTCGGTCTTCCCGGGCTGCGGCCGGGACAGGCGGAGGTGGTGGCCGCCGCCGAGGCGGGCAGGGACGTCCTGTTCGTGGCCCCCACCGGGTCGGGCAAGAGCGTCGCCTACTGGGTGCCGGCTCTCACCCGGAGCGGCCTGACCCTGGTCGTCTGCCCCCTCATCGCACTGATGACCGATCAGGTGGAACGGCTCCGCCGCGCCGGGGTGGCGGCGGCGGCGATCCACTCCCAGCTGCCGCCCGACCAGCAGCGCCGTGCCCTGGGCGACGCCGTGGAGGGACGCCTTCGCTTTCTCTACGTGGCTCCCGAGCGCTTCGCCTCGCCCGGCTTCGGGGCACTGCTGGGCCAGCTGGAGGTGGCCCGGTTCGTGGTCGACGAGGCCCACTGCATCTCGAGCTGGGGCCACGACTTCCGGCAGGAGTATCGCCACCTCGGCGAGGCTGTGCTGGCCACGGGAAGGCCCCCGGTGACCGCGGTCACCGCCACCGCCACCCCCCGAGTTCGTGGCGATATCGGCAACAACTTGGGGCTCCGCGATCCCTTCACCCTGGTCACCGGCTTCGTCCGTCCCGAGCTCAGCCTGGAGGTGTGGCACACCCGGCGAGGGAAGGCGAAGGAGGACGCGGTGGTCAGGGCCCTGGGGGAGGTGACCGGCCGGGCGATCGTCTACTGCGGCCGGACCCGGGACTGCGAGGCGACGGCGCTGGCCCTCGCCACCCGCGGGATCGCGGCGGCCGCCTACCACGGAGGCCTGGAGGCCGCGACCCGGCAGGCGGTCCAGGCGGACTTCACCCAGGGCAGGCTGCAGGTGGTGGTCGCCACCTCGGCTTTCGGCATGGGAGTGGACATCCCCGACATCCGCCAGGTGATCCACCGCGACTTCCCCGGGAGCCTGGAGACCTATTACCAGGAGGCGGGCCGGGCCGGACGCGACGGTCAGCCGGCTCGCTGCCTGCTGCTCTACAGCCCCGCCGATCGCGACCTCCAGGAATTCTTCATAGCTCAGGCGTATCCCGACCGCGAGGTGGTGCGGGCGGTCTACCGAGCCCTCCTGGCGATCGGCCGGTGGGACGTGCCCAACGTCCCGGCCCTGCTCCCCGCACTCGACCGGCGCGCGGTCGACTCGGCGATTCGCCTGCTCGAGGGCACCGGCACATTCCTTTCCAACGGCTCCGTGCGAAGGCTCACCGCAGCACCGCTCGACTTCGATGAGAGAGAGCTGCTCAAGGCTGCTGCTCACGCCCGCCTCAACCAGATGATGGCCTACGCGGCTTCCCGGGAATGCCGCCACGCCCGCATCGCCGACTACTTCGGCGAGCAGGGCGCCGAACGACGGTGCTCCGCCTGTGACAACTGTCGGGATCCGCGCATCGCGGACCTCGCGGTCCCCGAGACCGCGGTGCTCGCCGCCCTTCGGGCGGTCGCCCGATTCGACGGCCATCTGGGAGCGACCAGGCTGGGAGCGCTGCTGCGAGGGGTGGATTCGACCTGGAGCCGGGAGCGTCCCTGGGTGCGCGAGCTGGAGTTCTTCGCAACCCTCTCGTCCTGGGCGGAGAGCTCGATCCAGCGGCTCATGGACGCCCTGCTGGAGGAGGAGATGATCCGGCGCGGCGATGGTGAGAGGCCGACACTCTCGCTCTCCCCGCGGGGGCGCCGGGTGCTCGGTGGCGATCCGGCACCGGCGCTCGCGATCCCCGCTCCGAGGCCGGTCCAGGGCCGGCGCTCGGCGGGGCGGTCGGACGTGGGAAGCCCCCCCTCCCTGGACTCAGCGGCGCAGCTCCGCGTCGAGCGGCTGCGCAGCTGGCGGCTCGGTCTGGCCCGCTCCGAGGCGCGCCCGGCGTTCACCATCTTCGACGACCGGACGCTCCGCGATCTTGCGGCTCGCAACCCCAACTCGATCGCCTCTCTCCTCGAGGTGCGGGGGGTGGGCCCGGCGAAGGCCGCCCGCTATGGGCCGGCGATCCTGAAGTTGCTCGGGGACGGAGCGCCCTGAGCGGGCGGGGCGCACCGGGTGCGCTCCGCCGCAGCGGACCTCAGCGGTGCGGCCCGCCATCGGGCCGTCGCCGAGACCGGTCAGTACCCTCCCGTGCTGGAGCCGCTGCCCAACCGGTGACCGAAGCCGGAGCCCGGGTCACTCTGCCCGTTCGAAGGCAGCGCCGGAGATCCGTGCCAATGGCCGCCCGGCGACGGTGGCGAGCTCGGGGCGGTGGGGTGGTCGAAGCTCAGCTTGGGCGTCGAGGACTCGGTCTGGGGCTTGGTCCCCATCTTCAGGTGTGGAACCGGGGGCGAGGGCAGGATGACCACGCTGGTCGCGGTCACGGTGTCGGAGCCGCTCGAGGTCCCGAACACGATCACCTCGTCGCCGGTTCCCACGTTTGTCCAGGTGGCCGAGGAGACGCGCCATTCGGTGTAGCCGGTCGTGGCCGTCGTGGTCACCGTCCAGGTCGTGCCCTTCCAGGTGGTGAGCGTGAAGCCGGAGGTGTCGGAGGTGGGCGCGGTCAGCACCTTCCCCATCACCACCGGTCGCTGGATGATGGTCACGGCGGTGGCGCTGACCGTGTCGGTCCCGGTCTTGGTCCCGAACACGACCACCTGGTCACCCATCGCCACGTTCATCCAGGTGGGCGACGAGACCCCTCGCTCCTGGTAGGTGGTGGCGGAGGTGGTGGATACCGTCCAGGTCGTGCCCTTCCTGGCGGTGATCGTGAATCCTGAGGTGTCCGACGTCGGGGCCACGGTAACCGTCCCGGCGACCACCGGGCGCTGGACGATCACCACGTTGCCAGCGTCGACGGTGTTCGCGGCGGTGACGGTCCCGAAGACCTCCACCTGGTCGTTGACGCCCACGTTGATCCACGTCGCCGCGGTCACCCCACGCTCCTCGTAGGTGGTGGTGCTGGAGGTGTCCGCCGTCCACGCTGTGCCTTTCCAGGCGGTCAGCTTGAAGCCCGAGGTGGCCGACGTGGGCGCCGCCGACACGGTGCCGGCGACCGCCGGCCTGGGGACGTGCGAGTGTCCACCGAAGCCACCCCACGGGGCGGCCCCCACCGCGGTGGCACCGCCGGCCACCAGGGCCAGGGCCATGCCTCCACCCACCATCCACCTGGTCACGCGACGGCCGCGAGGGGACCTTCGCAACGGGCGTCGGGCCAAAGCTGCGATCTTGGCGATCGGCGACATCAGTCTCCTCCCGGCGAGTTGGCACCACGTCGGTGAGGCCTCGGGCCCCACCGAAATCAGCGCAGACAGCAGTGGGTCGGCGCCACCGACCGGGCCCACGCTAACGCTTCGGTACCCCGGCTGTCACCCCGCCGCAACCGCCCTGTGACAGCGTCGAGACACCGACAGGCGGATGTCGATGAGGCCATCGGCGAGGGGACGCCGGACAAAGGTCCGTGCGATGTCCGTCGCGCCCCGGCAGCCTGGGGG
Organism: uncultured bacterium; assembly: GCA_963716555.1. Taxonomy (GTDB): domain Bacteria; phylum Chloroflexota; class Dormibacteria; order Aeolococcales; family Aeolococcaceae; genus JAJZNI01. The sequence continues at coordinate 299,379 of CAVQTJ010000019.1, forward strand.
CGGCCAGATGACCAGCGTCGCCTACCACCGCCGGCCTCGGGTGCCGGTCACCGTGTCACCGACCGAGACCCTGCTGCTGCGCACCCCGCCGGTGCAGCCGGTCAGCCGCAGCCGCACCCTCCGTCTGCTTCAGCTCGGCGCACCCATCGCCGGCGCCGGAACCGGTCTGGTGTTCCTCATCTCCTACCGCCAGAGCCCGCTGCTGCTGATCGCCATGGGCGCGGCAATCGGGGTGGGTGTGCTGGTCTCGGCGGCGACGGCCGTCGCCCAGGCGCTGGCCGATCGGGGCCAGCGCCGCGGCACGCGAAGTCGCTACCTGGACTACCTCGCCGCTGAGGAGGCGCGGATCAGGGACGCTGTGGCCAGCCAGGAGGCGGGTGAGGCCCTCGTCCACCCCGACGAGGACGGCCTGCTCGGGCTGGCGTCGGCACGGGTGCGGGTCTTCGAGAGGCGGCCGACCGACCCGGACTGGCTCGAGCTTCGGGCCGGCTCGGGAGGGCTGCCGCCGTCCACTCGGGTGAGCGTCCAGGAGATCGATCCGCTGGGTTCTCCGCCCGACCCCGGACTGCTGGCCGCGGCCCGGACGCTGGCCGAGCGGTATCGGGTGCGCCCCCATGCCGTGCAGCCGATATCGCTGGCTAACGCGGGCACCGTGGTCATCAGGGGCGCACCCGACCGGGCCCGCGGGGTGGCCCGCTCCCTGCTCTGCCAGGCGGCCGTCTTCCATTGTCCGGATGACCTCCGCATCGCGGTGATCGCCGCCGATGCGCAGGCCGGCGGGGAGTGGGAGTGGATCAAATGGCTGCCGCACTCCCATCCGCCAGCTGCGGAGCCAACCGGCGAGTGCGCTGCCGGCCCTGCGCTCGCTCTCTCCGCGGAGCGCGCCGACGAGCTGCTCCGCGGCATCGGCGGAGGCGGGACACCACCGGCACATCTGCTGCTGGTGGTGGACGGGTGGTCGCCACACGGTCCGCTGGCGGAGGTCGCGCGGCTTCGCACCCTGATGCGGGAGGGCGCCGCGCGGGAGGTGACGGTCCTCTGTCTGCTCCGAAACGCGGCCGACGAGCCCGCCGAGCTGCGCACCCGGCTCGCCCTGGAGGCGGACGGGAGCGCCACCCTGGAGATCGCGGACGAGAGCTGGCGGAGATCGCCGAGCTTCCGCGACGAACCCCTCACGCGCCGGACCGCCGAGACGATCGCCCGCCTGCTCGCGCCACTGCGGGTGGATGGCACCTCCCGCACCGTTCCCGCCACGCGGTCGGGATCGACACTGGCCGAGGCTCTCGGCCTCGGTGACCTGCCCGAGATCGACGTGACCCAGGTCTGGCAGCGCGGCGCCGGCTCGCTGCTCCGCACCCCGATCGGGACGGGCAGCGGTGGTTCGACGGTGGTGCTCGACCTCAAGGAGGCGGCCCATGGGGGAATGGGCCCCCACGGCATGCTGGTCGGGGCGACGGGGTCCGGGAAAAGTGAGCTGCTCCGCACCCTGGTCGCCGGTCTGGCCGTGAGCCACCCGCCCGACCTGCTCGCCTTTGTCCTCGTCGACTTCAAGGGCGGGGCTGCTTTTCAACCGCTCGTCCCACTCCCCCACGTCGCCGGAGTCGTCACCAACCTCGAGGACGAGCCCACCATGGTCGAGCGCTTCCGAATGGCGGTGGAGGGTGAGCTGGTCCGCCGTCAGGCGCTCTTCAGGAGTGCCGGCAGCGTCCCCGACATCCGCACCTACCGCCGGCGCTGCGGCGCCGACCCCGATCTCGAGCAGCTGCCCTATCTCCTGCTGGTGGTGGACGAGTTCGCGGAGCTGCTCGCCCACCATCCCGACTTCGACGCCTTCTTCGAACAGGTGGCCCGGTTGGGACGCGCCCTCGGGGTCCACCTGCTGCTGGCCACCCAGGGGTTGTCCGGGGGGCTGAGCCGGTTGGACCGGCATCTCTCGTACAGGCTCTGCCTGCGCACCAACAGCCTCCAGGAGAGCCTGGCGGTGCTCGGCTCGCCCGGCGCCGCCCAGCTCCCGCTCACCCCCGGGTTCGGCTTCCTCAAGGTGGGCCAGGGCCAGGCCGACGGGTTTCAGGCGTTCCTGGTGGGCGGGCGTCATCGTGGGGGCGACTGCGAGCGGGGCAACCGCGACCCGTCGCCGGCGGTCCGCGAGTTCCTCGCCACCGGCGACGGGCGCGAGGGGCCGGAGGCAGATGCCGCAGCCTCGGCGCTGCGGCCGGCCAACGCCGGGGCGCGCACCGATCTGGAGGTGCTGGTCGAGCGCATCGCGGGGCAGGAGGCCGACCCGGCTCACCGGGTCTGGCTCCCTCCCCTTCCCCGGGCGCTTCCCCTGAGCTCGGTGCTGGAGCGGGATGGCCGGCCGCTGATGGTGGGGCTGGGGCTTGCCGACCACCCCCGGCGCCAGGAGCAGCACCGCTGGGCGATCGACTTCGCCGGCCGCGACGGCCACCTGGCGGTGGTGGGGGCTCCGCGCAGCGGCCGGAGCACCGCCCTCCGGACCCTCGCGGCTTCCTTTCTGGTCACCCACGACCCCCGGCTCGTCCAGCTCTACATCCTCGACATGGGCGGGGCACTCCAGGCGCTGCGCTCCACCCCCCACGTGGGGGCGGTGGCCGGCAAGAACGAGCCGGAGCTGGCCCGGCGGATCATCCGCCTCCTCCGGCGGCTCGTGGACACCCGCGATCAAGAGGCGCGCCGGCTGGGCCTCGGGGGCATCGAGGAGCTGCGGCTCCGCTGGCGGGAGCGGGGCTCCGAAGACGGCTTCGGCGACGTCTTCCTGATCATCGACAACTGGGGGGCTGCCACCAGGGAGTGGGATTGGATCGACGAGGAGGTCACCGCCCTGGCTGGGGTGGGCCTCTCCCATGGGGTCCACGTGGTCCTCTCCGCGGACCGTTGGGGGGACATCCGGCCGTCCCTGCGCGACCGCATCCCAGGGCGTCTCCAGCTCCCGCCCATCGACCCCGGCGACTCCGCCTACGACGTCCGGGCCACCCGGGCCCTGCCTCCCATCCCGGGCCGGGCGCTGGGTTCGGGGGGATGCCAGGTGCAGCTGGCCCTGCCTCGGGTCGACGGTGGCTGCTCGGCAGCCGACTCCGACGCCGGCTTCCGCGACCTGATCGCCACGGCGGCCCTTCGCGGCCCCGCTGCACCACGGGTCCGGCTGCTGCCCGCCACCGTCCCGCTGGCGAGCTTCGACTGGGAGGGCTGGCGCCGGAGGCGGGCGGTGCCAATCGGCATCTCGGACGCCGACCTCCTGCCGGTGCCCTTTGACCTCTTCTCCCCGCCGACGCCCCACCTCATGGTCTGCGGCGACCCCCGCTCGGGCCGGAGCAGCTTCCTGCGCGCCCTGATGGCGGCGATCGCCCGGGTTCACACCCCTGACGAGGTGCGCTTCCACATCATCGATGTGCGCCGAAGCCTGCTCGACGCTGTTCCGGACGCGTACGTGGCCGCTCACGCGATGGCCGCGACCGGGGTGGAGGCGGTGGTCGAGGGGCTCCGGGACGAGCTGGTCAGGCGGGCGCCGCCTCCAGACGCAAGCCGCCATGAGCTCGCGCAGCGCCGGCACGTCCGCGGTCCCGAGCTGGTGCTGGTGGTCGACGATGATGACCTCCTCGACCCGCTGGCGCTGCGCCCCCTGGCGGCGACGGTGGTCCTGGCCTGGGACCTCAAGCTTCATGTGGTGTTGGCCCGACGGCCCGCACCGCCCGGTTACGACAGCCTCGGCAGCACCCTGATGGGCTGCGGGCCGGCGGCGGTGGAGCTGAGCGAGGCGGATCGCTCGCTGTTCGTCCCCCGCCCGGTGCTGCTGCCACCGGGCCGTGCACATCTCGTGGTCCACGGGCAGGCCACGCTGCTGCAGCTGATCCACCCCGATGAATGTCCGTGACGTGTCCGTTCCGGAGTCGGAAACTCGGTGCCGGTCCAGAGTTTTTTGAGGAGGCAGAACGGGATGGCGCTCACCGACACTCTCAGGGTTGGCAAGGGCGAGCTGCAGGCGCAGTCGCAGACCATCCTCGGCTGCGCCGGTCAGATGGACCAGACCCTGGCTCAGACGCAGAGCCGGGTCCAGTCGCTCCTCGAACTCGTGGCTCGGGCTGGGGGCCAACGCCTTCAGCGACCTCTTCGCGCAATGGCACAGCGCGGCTCAGCAATGCCATGACTCGCTGACCGCGATCGCCTCGCGGCTGCAGGCCTCCGGCCAGGCCTACGACGAGCAGGACCAGAGCGTGGCCGCGGCGATCCGCTCTCAGTAACCGGACTCGAAGGGGCGTCCCGAGGGGAGGGAGCAAGATGCCCGGCAGCGGCGCGGGTGCGAACGGCCAGGATCTGCAGGTGGTGGCCACCGCGTTCGAGGAGTGCGCGCGCGCCTTCACCACCAGGGGTCGGGCGATCGCATCGCTGGCCGGGGAGCTGAGGGGTGAGTGCGCGCCGCTCGGCGATCAGAGCATCGGCGGCAGCGACAGCGCGGCCCTGAGCTCGATGGCGGCCGCGGTGGCCGCCAACCTCGGCGAGGTCGGGGACGCCCAGTGCCCGCTGATCGCCGGCGGCCTCACCGCGGTGCTCGCCAAATTCCAGGAGGTGGACGCCGGTCAGGCGGCGAAGGTCCCGTCGCCCGGAGGCCCCTGAGCTCTGGCGCTGACTGACCTTGCCCGGCGGCCGGCGGCCAGCAACGGGACCGCCTCATGGCCGACGACTGCAGCCAGCACCAGGGCGGCCCCGGTGGCCTGCGCCGGGCCGAGCCGCTGCCCGGCCAGGAGCGCCGCGAAGAACAGGGCCCACGCCGGCTCCATGGCGAAGATCAGAGCCGCGCGAGTGGCGCTCATCCGCGACTGCGCCCACGCCTGCAGGGGCAGCGCCAAGGCGCTGGCCAGGACCCCGGTGATCACCACCGCCAGCCAGACCCCGCCATCGGGGGCGCGCCATGACGGGGAGCCGGCGAGAGAGAAGACGGCGAAGCTCACCGCCAGCTGGAGCACCCCGACATCGGTGGGCCGCAGCCCCGGTGCGTGGCGGGAGATGAGCACGATCTGGAGCGCGAAGCAGATCGCGGATCCGAGGACGAGCAGGTCACCGATCCCCACCGACGTGCCCCCGCCCCCCGCGGCAAGCAGCGCGGTGCCACCGAGAGCGACGCCGACGGCCACCCATGTCCTGAGCGCGATCCGGCCTCCGAAGGCCCGGTCGATGATCGGGGTGAAGACCACGAACAGCCCGGTGATCAGCCCGGCGGTCCCCGGCGCCGTCTCCTGGAGCCCGAAGGTCTGGAGTGCGTAGCCGGCTGCGACGGCGGCGCCGATCACGCTTCCCGCCCGCAGCGCTCTCCGCTCCGGGAACCGGCGCACCAGCAGCAGCAGGAAGATCAGGGCGACCCCGAACCGCAGCGCCAGGAACGGCGCCACCGGGTACTGGGTCACCGCATCCTTCACCAGCACGAAGGTCCAGCCCCACACGGCGGTGACGGCGGTCAGGACGGCGAGGTAGATCACGCTCCGGGTCGATGGTGCCGGATCGTGCGGGGCCCCCGCGCCACCCGGCTAGGATTGACATCCGTGTCAATTTCTCCGGGAGGCCCCATGAACCTGAAGGGAAAGGTGGCGGTGGTGACCGGCAGCGGCCGCGGCCTGGGTCGGGCCTACGCTCGGGCGCTGGCCGCGGCCGGGGCGGCGGTGGTGGTCAACGACGTGGATGCGGAGGTGGCGGAGGCCACCACCCGCGAGATCGCCGAGGGGGGCGGGAAGGCGGTCAGCTGCGTCTGCCCGGTGGGGAGCTCCGAGGCAGCCGACCGATTGGTCCAGGCTGGGGTCGACGCCTTCGGACGGCTCGACGCCATGGTGACCAATGCCGGCATCCTGCGCGACCGGACTCTGCTCAAGATGGAGGACGCCGACTTCGATGCGGTGATCGAAACCCACCTGCGGGGAACCTTCACCTGCGGGCGCGCCGCGGCGCGGCGGATGCGTGAACAGGGCGAGGGGGGGCGGATCATCGTGGTGTCTTCGCTGGCCGGGCAGCTCGGCAACTACGGCCAGACCAACTACTCGGCGGCGAAAGCCGGGATCGCCTGCCTGGCCCGCACCTGGGCGCTGGAGCTGAAGCGGTTCAACATCACCGTGAACGCGGTGGTGCCCAACGCCCTCACCCGAATGGTGGCGACCATCCCGGGAATGGCTGCGCTGGTCGAGGCGGCTGAGAGCGGCCAGCCGTTGCCGCCGCCGGCCCGCCAGCGACTGGGGATCGGCACCGCCGAGGACGTCGCCGCCCTGGTCGTCTTCCTCGCCTCCGACGCCGCCGCCGAGGTCACCGGACAGGCGATCGGGCTGGGCGGCGACAAGCTCTCACTCTGGGGGCACCCGCGGGAGGTGGCGGTGGCGTATCGGGAGGGGGGTTGGTCCGCGGACGGGATTGCCGAGGTGTGGGGGACCTCGGTGGGGGTGCGCCTCGAGCCCTATGGGATCCCCATGCTCGGCGGTGGCGGGAGTTGAGGACTTTGCTGTCCTGAACTCGGCCGGCGGCAGCGTGCGCCGTGCAACCCCAGGTGCAGGCGCCCCGCGTCCGTCTGCAGTTGCGAAGATGCCGCCCATGACCGTGCTGCAGGCCGCGGTGGTCGCCGGGACCGGCGTCCTGGCTGGTATCGCCAACACCATCGCCGGCGGGGGGTCGCTGCTCAGCTATCCGGCCCTGCTCGGCGTGGGCCTCAACCCCCTGGCCGCCAACGTGACCAACACGGTCGGGCTGGTCCCGGGCCTGGCCACGGGAAGCCACGGGTACCGGGCTGAGCTGAGCGGGCAGGGTGCCCGGCTGATCCGCCTCATGGTGCCGATGGGGCTCGGGGGGTTGGGCGGCACCGTCCTGCTGCTGAAAACCTCGCCGGGGATCTTCACCCGGGTTGTTCCCTGGCTGATCATCGTGGGCTGCCTCGCCCTCTTCTTCCGACCCGCCCTGGCCCGGCTGATGGGGGAGCACTCGGGGGAGCGGTCTCCGGTGTTCCGCGCCGGGCTGGTGCTCCTCGGCATCTACGGCGGCTACTTCGGCGCCGCGATGAGCGTGATGCTGCTGGCTCTGCTGGCGCTCTACATACAGGACACCCTGCAGCGGCTCAATGCGGCCAAGGTCGTGTGCACCACCACCGTCAACCTGATCGCCGCGGTGGGTTTCTCGATCTTCGGGCCGGTGAGCTGGGTGAATGCGGTCACCCTCGCCGGGGGGGCGGTGGTCGGCGGGTTGGTGGGAGCAGCGCTGGGGCGGCGGATTCCGCCGACGGCGCTTCGCTACGGTGTGGCCGCGGTGGGCATCGGGCTCGCCATCAAGCTGCTGGTAGCGCCCTGATCCGACGCCGGCTCGGCTCAGGGCCTCGGAGGTGGCGGCGGAGGCGGCGGAGGGTAGCCCCCGGGCGGCGGCCAGGCCGGTGGCGGTGGAGGCGCCCCCCATTGCGGTGGAGCCGGACCGGGCGCCGGCCAACCGCCGCCGGTGGCCAGGGCCGGGGCCGCCCGCGATCCGCCCCCCGCGAGGCTCACGATCTGGGCCACGAGGTTGTAGAGAGCCACCACACCCAGGGCGGCCATGGCCAGGATGAGGCCGATCCCCATGCTCACCGTGAAGAAGCTGGAGAGGTCGAGACCAGAGATGATCCCCCCGGCCGCCGAGGCCGCACCCGAGGCGGCGATGCTGTGCTGGATCTTGGTCGTCACCTCGGAGTCCAGGTTGGTGCTGGCCAGGAAGAGCAGGGCGATCGCACCAATCGCAAGTACGGCCACCACCAGGCCGCGAATCGCGTAGCGGAACAGGCTGAGGAGCAGCCCCAGCACCATCGCCGCCACCGCCACCAGGATCAATGGCTGCACCCCCACGTTGACGTCGCTGGCCCGCGACGGAGTGGTGGAAACCGTCCCCCCAGCTGCGGCAGATAGGTTGTTGCAGGCGGCGGGTTCGGACGCGGCGACCTTGGGATCGGAGCCGGCCGCCAGGTTGAGGCCGGTGTAGGTCCAGAGGTCAAAGCCGTTGAGGCCGTCCAGACAGGCGTTCTCGGCCCGTTGCTCGGCCGCACTGGTTGCCCCGCCGAGCTCGGAAAGTGAGGCGATCTCCGGCTTCACCGCGGTCGTGTTGCAGGAGACGCCGGCGAACGGCAGCAGGAAGCACAGCCCGGCGAGGATGAAAAGGAGAGGTGACACCAGGCGCGGCGCGGGGTCCTTGACCACTGCTGCCAAACCGGCTCCCTCCGAGTGCCCGGGCTGCGGGTGGCCGCATGGTATCGCCCGGCGGGACGGTGTGCCAGGGGCGGCGCCGGCGGCCGGTTCAGACCCCCGCGCGACCCGGCCCCTCGAGCGGGGCGAGGGCGCGGCGGGCCCAGCCGACCACGAGGAGCGCGGAGCCTGGCAGGCAGGCGGCGACCAGCAGCCCCTCCACCACCCACAGACCGCCGGAAGGCTCACCGGCGACCGCATCCGCGCCCAGGTGAAAGAGGGCCTGGAAGACCCCGGCAAACTGCAGGGCCTCGATCAGCAGGAGAAGGGCGGCGAGAATCGGGAGACCGAGGCCGAGGGCCCGGCTCCACCGCCAGCTCCACAGGTTGGCGACCAGCGCGACCAGCACGATCACCAGGGCGGCGACCACCAGCGGCTGAATCCCGGCACCCGCGGCACCGGCATCACCCTGCAGGCGGGTGAGGCAGGCGGTGTCCACCGAGGGGGCGGTACCCAGCGCCAGCGAGATTCCGCTGTAGGTGGCGATGCCGCCGCTCAGGCACGCTGCGGGCAGGCCCTGGCCGATCTGCTGCAGGTCGGCCACCAGGACGGGATTGAAGGTGATGGTCACCATCCCCAGCTCGAAACCCAGGAGCGCGAGGATCAGCAGGATCGCCGAGAGCAGGCGCGGGACGATTTGGCTGGGCCGGGCCTGGGGCGGACGGCTGGACACCGCCGGTCACGATAGCGCCTTCCCGGGGCCGCGCCCCGGTGCCCATACTCGGATGCATGAGGGTGCGCGACCTCCGACTGCCGGGCTGGGGAGCCTGCATCGGCATCACGCTCGTGCTGGGCGCCTGCGGGTACAGCGGCCCCTCAGCCGCAACCCTGCTCCAGCAGGCGAGGGCGACCTTCAACAGCACCTCGGCGTTTCACATCCATCTGACCAGCTCCAACGTTGCCGGCAGCGGCATCGTGCTGACCAGCGCGACCGGCGACGCGGTCCGCCCCGACGGCTTCAGCGGCACCCTGACCGTCGAGGAGAGCGGGCTCCCGCTCCAGGTTGGGGTGGTCTCGGCGAGCGGACAGTTCTACGCCCGGCTGCCCTTCTCCCTCGCCTACCAGGCCACCAACCCGTCCCAGTACGGATTCGGCGATCCCGGCAAGCTGCTCGATCCCAGCACGGGCATCTCCACCCTGCTCACCTCCGCGCAGGACCCCGCCATCGGCCAGTCGGTACGCCTCAACGGGGAGGTCCTCCAGCAGGTCACCGCCACCCTGCCCGGCCAGAGGGTGGCCGCGCTGCTGGTCGACGCCGACCCCTCTCAGCCGGTCGCGGTGGTGTACAGCATCGACACCTCCACCCATCAGGTGCGCGAGGTGGACCTGACCGGGCCCCTCTTCGAAGCGGGGCACGACAGCACATTCACCCTGCTGATCACCAACTACGGCGAGAGCGTCAGCGTCACTCCTCCGCCCACCTGAATCAATGCGCGCGGTCACACCGGGGGACACGGGTGGGAGGGCTGAGCCGGCAGCGGCGGTGAGCGCTGCTTCCCCCACCTCGCAGGGCTCCCCGGCCGAGGCGCGGGCGCGCTGGCGGCTCGGTTTTGCCGCCGCCGCGGTGCTGCTGGCGGCTGCCGACACCTACGTGGTGGTGCTGGCGCTGCCCTCGATCATGGGCGACCTGGGGCTGAGCCTCGACCACCTGGAGGCGGCGACCCCGATCGTCAGCGGCTTCCTGCTCGGCTACGTCGCGCTGCTGCCGCTGCTCGGCCGGCTTTCCGACATCCTGGGCCGCGGGCCGGTGTTCGCCGGATGCCTGCTGACCTTCGCCTTCGGCTCGCTGATCACCGCCTCCTCCCAGGACCTGGCCACGGCGGTGGCCGGCCGGGCCCTGCAGGGCGTCGGCGGCGGCGGCCTGGTGCCCGTGACTCTGGCCATCGTCGCCGACCTCTGGCCGCCGGAGCGGCGCGGGATCCCCCTGGGTGTGGTGGGGGCGGTCCAGGAGCTGGGCTCGGTGCTCGGCCCGCTCTACGGCGCCGCCATCCTCAGCTTCACCACCTGGCGGCTGATCTTCTGGCTCAACCTGCCCCTCGCCACCCTGCTGGGCATGGGCTTCCTCGGCTCTCGCGGCTCCGGCGCACGGGCCGGGGGGACCCGCCGGATCGACCTCACCGGGGCGATCCTCCTGGGCACCGCTCTGGCCGCCGGAGGTCTGGCCATCGCGGCGCCGGGACCGCTGGCCAGCGACCCGGTGTGGGGGGTGCTCTGGGCGCCGCTCATCGGCGGTTCGGCCTGGAGCACCCCGCTCGCCCTGCTCGCCCTGGCCGCCGCCCTGATCTCGATGGTCTGGGGGCTCGGCGGCTCGGCCGGGTCACCGCGGCTGCTGTTCCTGCGCCGGCTGCCCGAGATCTGGCGCCGGGTGGACGGGTGGGGGTCTGCCCTGCTGGCAGGTGTCCTCGCGCTGGTGGTGGTGAGCTTCTCCACCGCCGACCCGAGCAGCGCCCTGGTGGCGCCGGCGGCGGTGGTGCTGCTCCCTGCAGCCGCAGCTCTGGCGGCGCTCTTCGGGTGGCGACAGACTCGCGCCCCGGCAGCCCTGATTCCGCTCCGAGAGGTGGCCGATCGGGCCGCCTCGGGGGCGCTGCTGTGCAACCTGGCCATCGGCGCCGCGCTGATGGCGGCTCTGGTGGACGTGCCCATCTTTGCCCGCGGGACCGCCTACCCGGACTCCCAGCTCGGCGCCGCCCTGGTGCTGGTGCGGCTGCTGGCCGCGGTCCCGGTCGGCGCCATCCTGGGGGGCCTGCTCTGCGACCGGCTCGGTTACCGGGTCACCACCCTCTTCGGCATGGGCCTGGCGACGGCCATGTTTGTCCTGATGGGGGGCTGGACGGCGAGCTCGATGGGCCCGGGGCTGCGTCCCAGCGACCCGGTCCTGGTGGCGTGCGGCCTGGGCTTCGGCCTGGCCATCGCTCCGATCAACGCCGCCATCCTGGGCGCGGTCGCCGAGCTCCACCACGGGCTGGCCGCATCGCTGGTGGTGGTCGCCCGAATGGTGGGCATGCTGGTCGGGATCTCCCTGCTCACCGCCATCGGCCTCCACCAGTACGACCAGGTGGTCCAATCGATACCGCCGTGCCCCGGCGGCGCACTGAGCTGCCCCGCCTACGACGCCGCCACGCAGGCCGCGCTGCTCGACGAGCTGCGCACCATCTTCCAGGCGGCCGCGGTGTGCACCGGGCTCGCCGGGGTGTTGGGGGCGGTGATGCTGAGGCGGGGCAGGAAGAGGACGGCCCGCACCATGCAGGCTGCCCTTGGGGCATGAGCGTTGTACCGCTCAGCCGCACGTACCATCTCCGCCATGTCTGACAGCCAGCTTCTCGCCGACTTCGACCTCATCCTCGACGCCCATCAACGCCTGGTGGAGGGCGTGCGGTCCGATCAGTGGACGGCGGCCACCCCGTGCACCGAGTGGGACGTCCGTGCCCTGGTGTTCCATGTGACCACCGGCAACCGGCTGTTCGCCGCGATCGCCGACGGGGAGCGCCCCGAGGGGCCCCAGGGGCTGCAGGAGCTCAGGCTCAGGCTGGCACCGGGCGCGAACCAGGACCCGGTGGACGCCTTTCGCGCCTCCGCCCAGCAGCTGAGGGCGAGCTTCTCGCGTCCCGGTTTCCTGGAGGGGAGCTACCTGACGCCCCTCGGAGAGGGGGGCGGCGAGCTGATGGTCCGGATGCGCACCACCGAGACCCTGGTCCACGGCTGGGACCTGGGGCGAGCGACCGGGCAGGCTCCGCAGTTCCCCGATGGAGTCGTCGAGGGAGCGCTGGCCATGGTGCGAGCCTCTTTGACCGGCCGACCACGGGCCGGCTCGATGTTCGGTGCCGAGCAACCGGCGCCAGAGGGCGCACCGCCCCTGGACCGGCTCGCCGCCTTCCTCGGCCGTTCCCTGTAACGGGCCATGCCGGTCAGCCTGCGCATCGTCCCGCCTCGCCTCGACCTCGACCAGGTCGTGGAGGTGATCGCCCAGGCGGCCGCCGAGCTGGGGGTGGAGGCGTACCTGGTGGGCGGGTTCGTGCGTGATCGCCTGCTGGGGCGCGATGGCAAGGACATCGACGTGGTGGTGGTGGGAGCCGATGGCGTACCCCTGCTCGACGCGGTGGCCGGGCGGCTGGGCTGGCCCCGAGCGGCGGTTTTCGAACGCTTCGCCACCGCCCAGGTCCGTGGCGAGGGCTTCGTCGTCGAGGTCGTCCAGGCGCGCGCGGAGCGCTACGACCCCGAGTCGCGCAAACCCGACGTGCGTCCCGGCAGCCTGGCCGATGACATCCGGCGCCGCGACTTCACCGTCAACGCCCTGGCCCAGTCGCTCGACGGGCGTGTTCTCGACCTCACCGGCCGCGGTCTTGACGACCTGCGCCACGGCGTGCTGCGCACCCCGCTCGATCCCTTGGAGACTTTCTCCGAGGATCCCCTGCGCATGTTTCGCGCCGCCCGCTTCGTGGCCCAGCTTGGTTTCCAGCCGGTGGAGGGCCTGGTGGAGGCGATGCGGGCCATGGCCCAGCGCGTCACCATTCTCTCCGCCGAGCGCATCCGCGACGAGCTGAGCCGCCTGCTCATCTCCCGCCATCCGCGCCGGGGAATGGAGGTTCTCCGCGCCTCAGGCCTGCTCGAGGTCACCATCCCGGAGCTGCTGCCGATGGTCGGGCTGGAGCAGGGTGGCTGGCACGACGACGACGTCTGGGAGCACACCCTGGACGCTGTCGAGCTGGCTCCGGACGACCTGGTCACCCGGCTGGGGTGCCTCTTCCACGACACTGGCAAGCCGGCGACCCACGCCGTCGCCGCCGACGGCCGGCACACCTTCTACGAGCACCCGCGGGTGGGCGCCGAGCTTGCCCGGCGGGTGATGGAGAGGCTCCGCTACAGCAACGACGAGATCGACCAGGTATCGACCCTGGTGCTGCATCACATGTGGCCGATCCAGTACCGACCTGACGAGGTGAGCGATGGGGCGGTGCGGCGTTTCATCCGCACCATCGGCGAGCTTCGCGATCGAGCACTCGACCTCGCCCGCGCGGACACCCGGGCCTCCGCCTATCCCGACGTCGACGCCCTCGACGAGCTGGAGCAGCGGATGGCCACACTCGATGCACAGGGCGAGCTCTCACGCCTCCAGCCGCCGCTTGATGGTCATGAGCTGATGCAGCTCACCGGTCGGGGCCCGGGACGGTGGGTGGGACGGGCCCAGCGGGCCTTGCTCGATGCGGTGCTCGACGGCGAAATCGCAGCCGCCGATGCCGATGCGGCGCGGCGCTGGCTGCAGGCGCATCCGGAGCTGCTGGCGGACTGAGGGTTTCTCACCGGGTTCATCCCTTGATCCCACCACCCGCATCCTCCCCAACCGAACCCTCACCACCCACCTCCTCACCACCCTCATCCGTCACCACCCTCACCGTCACCACCCTCACGCCGGGGCCACCCGAATACGCGAATACAAGTGAACACACGAATACGCGAATACAAGGGCGAATACACGAATACACGAATACGCCGCCCGCTCGAGCACCCTCCCGTCGATCGAGAGGCGATAACCGGCTCGGCTTCGGAGAGGACCGGCGTCCTGACGTTTGGGGATCGCCTGGGGGGTCTCGACCATCCCCCCGTCGCCGGCTGCCCAGCTCGCGCCCGGCATCAACCGGCTCGCGTAGAATCGGTCGGCCATGATCGACCGCCTGCGCTGGTTCAAGCGCCTGGTCCGGGACCTCCCTCAGCAGCTCCGGCTCGCCTACTGCCTGTTCCGCGACCCGCGAGTGCCGATCGCCGCCAAGGCCGGAGTCGCCGCGGCGCTCGGGGTGGTGCTGGTCCCGGTGGTCGAGCTGCCGGCGGCCCTCCCGGTGGTCGGAGATCTTGACGCGGTCGCCGTGACCCTGATCGCGCTCCGACTCTTCGTCGCCCTCTGCCCTGCGGAGGTGGTGGCCGAGCAGGAGCAGCTGATCGCCGAGCGCCGCAGCCGGTTCGACACCGACGTGCTCGCCGGGGAGCGCGTGGCCATGGCTGTCTGGCACCGCCTGCACCGCCAGTCGCCCCCTGCGCTCGAGGCCGCGTGACCGGCGAGCGCGCGTGAAGGTCCTCTTCCTCAAGGAGGTGAGCGGCGCCGCCCGGGCCGGCGAGGTCAAGGAGGTGGCGCCCGGCTACGCGCGCAATTACCTGCTGCCCAACCGACTCGCGATTCCCGCCGACGACCGGCTCATCGAGCAGATCCGGCAGCGCGAGGAGGCGACCCGACGGCGCGCCGAGAAGGCGCTCAACGACGCCCGCGAGCTCAGCACCCGGCTGCGCAAGCTCACCGTGACCATCTATGCCAAGACCGGTGAGGCGGGGCGGCTGTTCGGCTCGGTCACCAACGCCGACATCGCCCAGCAGCTCAAGCGCGAGGCGGGGGTCGAGATCGACAGGCGCAAGATCGCGGTGGATCCGCCGATCAAGTCGCTCGGGCCGCACGAGGTGGAGATCGAGCTCCACCCCGAGGTCAGAGAGACGCTCAGGGTGGTCGTCGCCGCGAAGTGAGCACCCCGCCGCAGGAGCTGCGGGGGCTGGCGGCACCGATGGGGGTGGCACCAGCAGGACGGGTCCTTCCCCACGACCTGGACGCCGAGCAGGCGGTGCTGGGCTGCCTGCTCATCGACGCCGACGCGATCAACCAGGTCCGCGACATCCTCGCCCCGCGCGATTTCTATGCCGAGCGCAACGCGGCCATCCTGCGCGCCGCCATGGCGCTCTCCGACCGGGGCGAGCCGGTCGACATCCTCACTCTGAAGGTTCAGCTGGAACGGGATGGCACCCTGGCCCGGAGCGGAGGTCTCGAGTACCTCGCGGAGCTGAGCCAGAAGATGCCGACCGCGGTGTCGGTGCGCCACTACGCACAGATCGTGGTCGACCGTTCGCTGCGGCGCCGGCTCATCGCCGCCGGGGGGGAGCTCGCCCAGCTCGGCTTCGAGGCCGCCGCCAGCACCGACGAGATCCTCGACATCGCCGAGCGCAGCGTCTTCTCCATCGCCGACTCCCGGCGCGGCCTCGAGGTCACCCACATCGCCCAGCTGCTGACCGAGACCTGGGAGCTGATGGAGCGGCGGGCCCAGAGCCGCCAGATCGTGCACGGCGTGCCCACCAACTACAGCAAGCTCGACTCGGTGACCCAGGGGCTCCAGCCCGGTGAGCTGATCATCCTCGCCGCCCGGCCGTCGGTGGGCAAGACCTCGTTTGCGCTCAACATCACCCGCAACGCCGCGGTGCTGGCCAAGCGCTCGGTCGCGGTGTTCTCCCTGGAGATGAGCAAGCAGGCGCTGGTGCAGCGGCTGATCTGCAGCGAGGCCAAGGTCGACGCCTATCTGATCTCGACGGGTCAGGCCGACTCCCACGCCTTCCAGCGCATCGCCGACGCCATGGACCGGCTGTCGCAGGCCAATGTCTGGATCGACGACACCCCCGCACTGCCCATCAACGAGCTGCGCGCCCGCGCCCGGCGGATGAAGGCGCAGCAGGACGTGGACCTGGTGGTCGTCGACTATCTGCAGTTGATGCGCGGTGGCCGCCAGGAGTCGCGGGTGGCCGAGGTCTCGGACATCTCCAGCGGCCTCAAATCGATCGCCAAGGAGCTGCAGGTCCCGGTGCTCGCACTCTCCCAGCTCTCGCGAGAATCGGAACGACGCGAGAATCGCAAGCCGCAGCTCAGCGACCTGCGTGACAGCGGCTGCCTCACCGGGGATAGCCTGGTGTGGCTGGCCGACGCGTGCCGACCCGTGCCAATCCGCGACCTGGTGGGTCGCGAGGGGTTCGAGGTGCTCGCCCTCAACCCCGAAACCTGGCTGCTGGAGAGCCGGCGCGCCATCCGCGCTTTCCCCTCCGGGGTCAAGCCGGTATTCCGGCTTCAGCTGCGCTCAGGGCGAAGCATCCGCGCGTCATCCAATCACCGGTTCCTGACCATGGAGGGGTGGCGGCGCCTCGACGAGCTCAGCCCGGGCACCCATCTTGCCACGCCCCGCTGGCTGCCGAGCGGCGACCACCCCACCATGACCGACGACGAGCTGGCCCTGCTCGGCCACCTGATCGGCGACGGCTGCACGCTTCCCCGCCACGTCATCCAGTACACGACCGCCGACCGCGAGCTGGCCGACTTGGTGGCCGACCTCGCGACTCGCGTATTCGGGGCGCAGGTCAGTCCGCGGATCTGCGCCGAGCGACACTGGTATCAGGTGTACCTCCCGTCGGCGGAGCGCCTGACCCACGGTCGGCGCAATCCGATCGCCGCGTGGCTGGACGGGCTCGGCGTCTTCGGCTTGAGGTCATACGAGAAGTGGGTGCCGGACTCGGTGTTCTCGCAGACCGTGAGCGGCATCGGCGTCTTTCTCCGCCACCTCTGGGCCACGGATGGCTGCATCCACATGGGCGAGCTGCCGGGTCGCCCGCCCGGCGTCTACTACGCCACCAGCAGCCGAGCCCTCGGCTATGGGGTCCGTACGCTCCTCCTCCAGCTGAACATCGCCTCCCATATACGCCGGGCAGGCCAGCCCGGCAACGGTCGCGACCAGTACCATGTGAGGATCTCGGGCGGGGACGATCTTCTCCGCTTCTTTGGGCTCGTCGGTGGCCTCCGCCCGGGAGCCGATGACCACATCGCGCGGATAGCCGATCGCCTGGATCGGACTCAACGCAACCCCAATCGCGATGTGGTCCCAGCAGCCGCGTGGAAGACCGTGGTTGCGCCGGCCATGCAGACGGCGGGAATGACCGGCCGTGAGTTGCACGCCACCCTGGGCACACGCTACAACGGATCGGCCTTGATGGCCTATGGGATCAGTCGAGAGCGGGCCGAACGTTTGGCCACAGCGCTCGGGAGCGAGCAGCTCTTCAGGCTCGCGGAGAGCGATATCTACTGGGACGGGATTTCCTCACTCGAAGCCGATGGCGAAGAGGACGTGTACGACCTCTCAGTGGAAGGGCTGCACAACTTCATAGTAAACGACATAATAGTCCATAACTCGATAGAGCAGGACGCCGACGTGGTGCTGTTCCTGTATCGCCCCGGGATGCACAAGGAGGATGTCGATCGCTCGGTCACCGAGCTGCTGGTGGAGAAGAACCGCAACGGTCCCACCACCAAGATCGACCTCCACTTCCAGGCCAGCCAGATGACCTTCTACGAGCCCACCCGCGAGTAGCCGCCATGGACGAGCCGCGCCACCGCGGGCTCAGCGATGCCATCTCCATGCTGGCATCAGGAGGCTGGGCCACTCACGATCCCGACATCCTCGCCGAGCTGGTCGAGGAGGGGGCGGCGCTGGCCAGGCTGGCGCCGGCCGATCCGGGGGCGAGCCAGGCGGTGCACGCCGCCGCCCGGGCCTTCCTCGCCGGGGTCGAGGAGGAGACGCGACCGCCCGCACCGGACGTGCCCCGCAAAACCTGATCCGGTACCGACCCGTTAGCTTGTTGAGGGGATCGGACGCGGGGGTTGAGCCCCCGCGCAGGAAGGGAGCGTCCAGGCATGCTCATCGAGATCCTGTCCTTCTTTGCGATCGCGGCGGCGCTGGCCACCCTGGTCTGCCTGCTGAGGGGAGCCCCGGCCTGGTTCTGGCCGGTGGGGGTTCCGGGAGCGCTGCTGGTGCTGGCCGCGAGCGGGCTGGGCACGGCGCTGATCAGCGGCGATCCCCTCGCCGGGAGGGCGCTCGGGGTTGCCGGTCTGGTGATCTGGGTGGCCGCGTGGGTGACGCTGCGGCGATGGCAGCCGATGGCCGTGCTGATGTTCGCCATGCTGGTCATGGCCGCGCTCAGCTACATCGTCTACGCCTCCGCCCTCACGGTGGTCCAGAGCAGCGGGGCGGTTTTCCTGCTCGCCTCCAGCCTGCTCCTGGTGCTCGAGACCGTCGGGCTCTTCCTCAGCCTCTCCTATGCCTTCGAGATCCTGGACGTCATGGGCCGCCGGGGCTCCCCGGCCCCCCCGCCCCCGGTGGGCCCGCCGCCGATGGTCGCGCTCCAGGTCCCGACCTACAGCGAGCCGGTGGAGATCGTCCGTTCCACATTGGAGGCGCTGGCCCGGCTCGAATATCCCAACTACATGGTCCAGGTGGTGGACAACAACACTCCGGACCCCTCGCTGTGGAGGCCGCTGCAGCAGCTCTGCGAACAGTTGGGCCCGCGGTTCGAGTTCATCCACCTGGAGAACTGGCCGGGCTTCAAGGCCGGGGCGCTCAACGAAGCGACCCGCCGGCTGCCACGTGAGGTCGAGGTCGTGGGGGTGGTCGACGCCGACTACGTCGTGCATCCAGGCTGGCTGGCCGGGACCGCGCCCCACTTCGGCGACCCTCATGTCGCCTTTGTCCAGGCGGCACAGCACTACCGTGACTGGGAGGACGATCCCTACCTGCGCGGACTCTTCTACAGCTATCGCTATTTCTTCGACGTGAGCATGCCGGCCCGGGCTCACCGCAACGCCATCATCTTCTGCGGCACCATGGGGCTGATCCGGCGCAGCGTCCTCGAAGAGGTGGGCGGGTGGGATCCCGAGTGCATCACCGAGGACGCCGAGTGCAGCCTGCGGATACTCGCCCTGCGTCCCGACCTGGTCGGCGTCTACGACCCGCGACCGTGGGGCGCCGGAATGATGCCGCTCAGCTTCGACGGACTCAAGAAGCAGCGCTTCCGCTGGGCCCTGGGGGGCATCCAGATCCTGCGCAAGCACTGGCGCGACCTGGTCCCGCTGCTGCACCACCGGCTCCGTCTCACCTTCGCCCAACGCATGCACTACCTGCTCGGCTCGGTGCAGTGGTTCGGGGACCTGCTCACCAGCTTCTTCACCCTCATCCTGGTGGTCACCGCCGTTGCCGTGGCGAGCCACCACACTCTGCCCCTGCGCCAGATGGTGGGCACGGTGCTGGTGGTCCCGGTGCTGTTCCTGCTCACCGGGCTGCTGCGCGCGATGTGGGCCCTGCGCCGGATGACCGGCTGCGGTTGGGGGGACGCGCTTCGGGCGCTCAGGGTCTGGTTTGCGCTCTCCTGGGTGGTGTCGCTGGCCTGCATCCGCGGGTTGATCAGGCGCGGCGCCGCGTTCCTGCGCACCCCCAAGGTGAAGGAGGGCAGCGGGACGATGTGGCGGGCGCTCCGCCAGAGCTTCGCCGAGACCTTCATCGCCCTGGTCGCGGTGCTCGCGGTCGGCGCCATGATCCTGCGCGCCCCCGGGGTGTCGACATCGCTGCTCGGACTGCTGCTGCTCTTCGAGGCCTTCGTCTACGGCAGCGCCCGCTGGGCCAGCGCGGCCGCCGAGAAGGTGGCGATGACCCCGGCGCGGCGGATGTTCCTCCGCTCCGCCCAGAACACCGGCGAGAGGCCATCTCGGGCTCCGGTGCTCACCGCCTTGGGGGCGGGCGGGGTGGCCGCGGCCCTGGCCGCCGCCCTGGTCGCCTTCGTGGGCACGGCGCCGGCCACGCCGGCTCCGAACAACACCACCCCGGGGCCACCCGGCCTCGGCGTGGTGGCCGGGTCGAGCAGCCCGACGCCAACCCCGTCGGTTTCCCCGTCGCCGTCCCCGTCCCCGTCCCCGTCCACCTCCCCGACCGTATCCCCGTCACCGAGTGCGCGCCCGTCCGCATCGGCGTCGCCCAGCCCGACCGCTCAACCGTCCCCCACCCCGTCCTCGACAGCAGCCGCCACCCCCGCCCCATAGGGCGCGGATTGCAGTGATCGATGCGGCGCCCTCATCAGGGCGCGAGTACACTCGCCCGGAGATGACCGGGCAGCTCGCCGACTTCCTGGCCGCCCACTCCGAGCGAGTTGCCGAACTCTGGGCGCAGCTTCAGGGCAGCCCGGTCGACAGCCGCGCGCTCAGTGGCTCGCGCGGCCCGCGCCAGTTCCTGAGCGCAGTGCTGGTGGCACTGTCCGCCGATGACCTGGAGCCGCTGCTGGCCTTCTACGAGATCGATCTCGACAGAGCGGTCGAACTCGACCAGCGTCTCGAGAAGGCCCTCCTGCACCTCTCCGCGCTGCGGCCGGCCTCGGCCCAGGCGGCCCGCGACGCCGGGCTGGACAGCGCATCCCAGCTCTCCCTGGCCGTGGACACGGCCGACGACCTGGGGACGGTGGCGACCCGGCTCAGCACGGTGGTGGCCCGCCGCCTCGCCCAGCAGATCTCGGCGATGAGCCAGGCAAGCAGCGCCCGGGGGACGTCGCTGTCCATCACCATGCACGAGCTGCGCCGGCCGCTCACCATCCTCAACAGCTACGGTCAGCTGCTGGCCACCGGGATGCTGGGTCAGATACCGGAGACGGCGTCGGTCGCCATCGAGGGCATCACCGCGAGCACCGAGATGATGGTGCGGATGGTCAACGCCCTCGCCGAGCTGTCCCGGCTGGAGGATCCCGACGACAAGCTGACCGTGGAGTCCATGAGCCTTGCCGAGCTGGTGGGCGGGGCGGTGGAGACGGTGGCGATGGAAGCCAAGCTGCGCGACTGCAGCGTCGATCAGGAGGTCCCGACCGACCTCGCCTTTCGGGGCGACCGCCGCCGTCTGACCCTGGCACTGACCAACATCCTCGGCAACGCGGTCAAGCATTCTCCCAACGGCACGACCATTCGGGTGCGCGGATTCGAAGAGGATGGCGAGGTGCACATCGTGGTCCGTGACCAGGGGCCGGGGTTCGCCCCCGAGGACGCCGAGCGGCTGTTCGAGAAGTACTATCGTTCCAATGCCGAACGGCATCGCAAGGTGCCGGGCAGCGGCCTGGGCCTGTACATCGTCAAGACCGTGGCCGAGCGCCACGGGGGCAGCGTGTCGGCCCGCTCAGAACCCGGACAGGGCGCGGAGTTCGAGATGACCATCCCGCAGGGTGACCGGCACCGATGAGGGCGCAGCGGTGAGCGACCAGGCCACGCCGTCGACGCGCCGCGAGCGCGACTCAATGGGCGAGCTCGAGGTCCCATCGGGCGCCTACTACGGGGCCAGCACCATGCGCGCGGTGCTCAACTTTCCGATCAGCCCGCTGCGCCTTCCCCGCGAGTTCATCCGAGCTCTGGGACTGATCAAGCGCGATGCGGCCGCGGTCAACACCGAGCTCGGCCTGCTCGACTCAACGCCTGAGCACCGCGATCATGCAGGCTGCTCAGGAAGTGGTCGACGGCCGCTTCGACGACCAGTTCGTGATCGACGTCTTCCAGACCGGCAGTGGCACTTCCACGAACATGAACGCCAACGAGGTGATCGCCAACCGGGCGATCGAGCTGCTCGGCGGCGTCCTGGGCTCACGTTCTCCGGTGCATCCCAACGACCACGTGAACCTGTGCCAATCGTCGAACGACGTCATTCCCTCTGCGATCCACGTGTCCGCCGCGGTAACCGTTGGGCGCGACCTGCTGCCCAGTCTCGCCACCCTGGAGGCGTCGCTTCAGGCCAAGAGTGATGAGTTCTGGCGGGTCGTCAAGACCGGCCGCACCCACCTCCAGGACGCCACCCCGATCCGGCTCGGCCAGGAGTTCCTGGGCTGGGCGGGACAGGTCGAGAGGGCCCGGCGCAGGGTGGGGCAGGCTGTCGAGGAGCTGTGCGAATTGGCCCTCGGAGGGACGGCGGTGGGCACCGGGGTCAACGCCCATCCTGAGTTCGCCGGCCGGGTCATCGCCCGCCTCGCCGAGACCACCGGCATCCCCTTCCGGGAGACCTCGAACCACTTCCAGGCCCAGGGGACCCTCGACAACGTGGTCGCGGCACATGGTGCCCTGCGCAGCGCCGCGGTCTCGCTCCACACCATCGCCTGCGACATCCGGCTGCTCGCCTGCGGCCCCCGCGCTGGGATCGCCGAGATCGCGCTGCCCGCGGTGCAGCCCGGCTCCTCGATCATGCCCGGCAAGATCAATCCGGTGATCGCCGAATCCCTCACCATGGTTGCCGCGCAGGTGGTGGGCAACGACGCCACGGTGGCCTTCGCGGGCGCCGCCGGCTCGCTTCTCGAGTTGAACGTGATGATGCCGGTGGCCGCCTACGACCTGCTCGAAGTCGATCGCGATCCTGGGAGCGGCGGCCGCCAACTTCGCTCGATCAGCTGGTCGACGGGATCACCGCCACCGACAACGGCCCGGCTCTGGTGGAGCGGGGGCTGATGATCTGCACGGGGCTGGTGCCCCGAATCGGCTATGACGCCGCCGCCCAGATCGCCAAGGAGGCGTTCGCCTCGGGGCGCACGGTCCGCGAGGTGGCCCGGGAGCGCACCCAGCTCAGCGAGGCGGAGCTGGACGCGCTGCTCGATCCGGTGGCGATGACCGAACCGTCGCTCACCCGAGTCGGCGCCGGCGGCTGAACAGACGCCCCGAGGGGCGCTCAGGCCAGGGTCTGGGCCGGCGCCTCGTCGCGCAGCTGGGTCTCCAGGGCCTCGCGGTCCCAGAGCAGGACCCCCGAGCGCTCGGCCAGCTCGCGGGCCTCCGGCGTCGAGCTGGGCGGTGCTGACCACCAGGCCCCCGATCCGGCAGCACCCCAGACGGCGCAGGGTCTCGGCGTGGTGGCGGATGGCCTCGAGGATGGCGCGGACCACCTCGGGACCGAGAGCGGCGTTCCACCGCTTGACCTGAACCACGACGCCCTGGTCGTCCCGGCAGAGCAGCAGGGCTGCGCTGACCTCTCCGCGGGCGGGGGTCGGCCAGACCGTGTAGCCGCGGCGGCCGAAGAAGGTGGTGAGATGGCGCTCCAACTCTTGGTCGCTTATCACGGAGAGGTTGATGGGGCCGGATACCGCCGCGGTGGTGCGCGCCTCCGGCCGAGTTCCCCGCCCGGCGGCGGCCGCATCGCGGCGCCATCTCCTGCCCCGATCAAAGAACAGCAGCATTGATCAGCCGGCGATGATCGGGCGCAGCGCCCGATGGTGGTGGCCCGTGGTCACATCGACGACCTTAGGCTCCGGCTCGTTCCAGGCCGGCTACCACCCGGTGACGAAGCTGGTTCGGCGGACCGTCCGTCGCACGTGCGATCAGCCGCGACCCGCGCCCGCTCGATTGAACTGCGGAAGCGAAGAGGCTCAGTCGCGAGAGCTGGCGCAGGCCGCGCAGAGCCCGGGGAAGAGCAGCGGGTGGTGACCGAGAAGAAAGCCACTCTCCCGGCGCATTCGGGTGGACAGGGCCCGCACCGCGTCCTCGCTCACGTCCTCGGTGCCGCCGCAGCGCGTGCAGACCGCGTGGTGGTGGGCCACCTCCTGGATCTCGAAGCGGGCGATGCCGTCGCCCAGCCGCACCTGCTCCAGCAACCCGGCGTCGGTGAGGTCGGCGAGCACCCGATAAACGGTGGATCGGTCCATCTCGCCGCCGCTGTCCAGGAGCCGCTGCCAGATGTCGTCGGCGCTCAGGTGGGCTCCCTCGGCGCGCTCCAGAACGGCGAGCACGGTGAGGCGTTGCGGGGTCGCCCTCAGCCCAGCAGCGCGCACCGCCTGCGCGAGCCGCCGGCTCGCCGCTGCGTCGCCCGCCCTCCGCCGGCGTGCCCCGGGGTGCGCGGCGACCCGGGATCTGGTGCCATCTTGATCCTCACAGCCAAGAGCTAGCTGAGATGCTGCTGCGATTGCAACTCAGTCGCAACTATGATACGCTCGAAGTCTGGCGGCTGGACAGGCGGGTGAGCGAACCATGGCGGGAATCGCTGCGAAGTGGGCGAGAGTGTGGGGCGCGCTGAGTCCTCGCGAGTGGCGCCACGTCGGCGGGATGACGGCAACCATCCTGGGACTGAACGTGGTTGGCTGGGGGATCTTCATCATGGCCGTCCTTCCCCAGCATTACAAGCTGCTGGGCCTCGGCGTGGCCATCACCGCCTACACCCTGGGCATGCGCCACGCCTTCGATGCCGATCACATCGCCGCCATCGACAACACCACGCGCAAGCTGATGGCCGAGGGCAAGCGGCCCCTCTCGGTGGGCTTCTTCTTCTCGCTCGGACATTCGACCATCGTCTTCGGGCTCGGCGTCGGACTGACCATCGCCGCCAAGGCGGTGATCGGACAGCTGAGCAGCTCCCACGGAGTGGTGCAGAGCTTCGGTGGCCTCTTCGGCACCCTGGTCTCGGGGTTCTTCCTGTACCTGATCGCGATCCTCAACCTGGTGATCCTCGTCGGCATCGTGAAGGTGTTCATCGAGATGCGCCGCGGTCGCTACGACGACGGCGAGTTGGAGCAGCAACTCGACGCCAGAGGGCTGATGTTCCGATTCTTCGGCAAGCTGATGCGGGGCATCCGCAGTCCCTGGCAGATGTACCCGGTGGGGATGCTGTTTGGGCTCGGTTTCGACACCGCCACCGAGGTGGCCCTGCTGGCCGCCACCGCCGGCGCCGCCACCGTGGGCCTGCCCTGGTACGCGGCGCTCTGCCTGCCGATCCTCTTCGCTGCCGGGATGACGCTGTTCGACACCCTGGACGGCTCGTTCATGAACTTCGCCTACGGGTGGGCATTCTCCAAGCCGGTGCGCAAGGTCTACTACAACATCACCATCACCGGGCTGTCGGTGGCGGTGGCGCTGCTCATCGGCTCCATCGAGCTGTCCGGGTTGCTCGCCAGCGAGCTCAACCTCGGCGGCCCCTTCTGGGGATACGTGGCCAACTTCAACATCAACCAGGCGGGCTTCATCATCGTCGCCCTGTTTGCTCTCACCTGGGCGGTGGCTCTGCTGGTCTGGCGGTTCGGGCACATCGAGCAGCGCTGGGAGGCGGCGCGGCAAAGGGCTCGCCCTTGAGGCCGTCGCTGCCGGCCGGCGACACCGGATCGTGCCCCCCAGACGGCGGGCTCGCGGCGTCGTCTCCGGGGGGTGACGGTGCAGACTAGGCGTGCCCGCCGGCCTGCCCGCCGAGTGGGATGGTCTAGTTGCATCGGCGATCTATCGCGATATGTCCACGTTGTGAGGGAGATCGCTCCCCCACAGGAGATGCCCCGTGGCTGAGCCCGCACCCACCCAGGCCTCCTACGGCCCTCCCGGCCAGACCGCCCGCGTCACCATCGACCTCCCCACGCGCGCGAAGCTCATCGTCATGGGGGCGGTGCTACTCGGGCTGTTCCTGAGCGCCCTGGACCAGACCATCGTCGGCGTCGCCCTGCCCCGGATCGTCAGCGACCTCAAGGGCAGCGACCTCTACACCTGGGTGGTCACCGCCTACCTCCTCACCAGCACGATCACCGTGCCGATCTACGGCAAGCTGGGCGACGTCTTCGGGCGGCAGCGGACCCTGATGTTCGGGATCCTCGTCTTCCTGGTTGGGTCGGCGCTCTCCGGGCTGTCCCAGAACATGGGCGAGCTGATCACTTTCCGGGCGCTCCAGGGCTGCGGTGCGGGCTGCCTCTTCCCCATCTCCCTGGCGGTGATCGGCGACCTCTTCACCCCCCGGGAACGCGGCCGCTACCAGGGTCTGTTCGGGGCCGTCTTCGGGGTGAGCTTCATCGTCGGGCCCTTCCTCGGCGGGATCATCACCGATGACATCAGCTGGCACTGGATCTTCTACGTCAACGTGCCCGTGGGGATCCTGGCCCTCTTCGCCATCTTCACCCGCCTGCCCAACGTGAAGAGCACCACCGCCCGGCTGCGCGACCTCGACTACAGCGGCATTGCGCTGTTCACCATCGGCGTGGTCCCGATCCTGCTCGGCCTCACCTACAAGGGTCTGACCAACTCCAGCGGCAGTCTCTACGCGTGGACGGACTGGCAGGTCGGCGGGATGCTCGCGCTGGGGCTCGTGATCATGGCGCTGTTCGTGTTCAACGAGTCGAGGGCGCGACAACCGATCATCCCCCTCGACCTCTTCTCCACCCGCACCCTGGCGGCGACCAACATCGCCGTCCTGATGGTGGCCTGCAGCATGTTCGGAGCGGTCATCTTCATCCCGCTCTACTACCAGGTGGTGCAGGGGGTGAGCGCCACCGACTCCGGCTACTCGATGTGGCCCTTGCTGCTGGGTCTGATCGGGACCAGCGTTGGCGCCGGCTTTTACCTGACCCGGACCGGCAAGTACAAGGCGCTGCTGATCATCGCCCTGCTGGTCCTGATCCTGGGCAGCTGGTTGCTCACCCATCTCAGCCCCTCGACCTCGAACCTCGAACTGTGGCTCTGGCTGGCCCTCATAGGCCTCGGCCTCGGGCCGACCATGTCGGTGTTCACCGTGGTGATCCAGAACGCTGCGCCGGTTGAGCGGCTGGGGACAGCGACCAGCACGCTGACCTTCTTCCGCCAGGTGGGCGGCGCCATCGGCCTCGCCATCGCCGGCACCGTCTTCAGTGAGAGCCTGTCCACCCAGCTGCCGGCTCAGCTCAGCGCCGCCCACCTGCCCCCCCAGCTGGTGAGTCACATCGCCGGCAGCGGGGCCTTCTCCGAGAACAACATCGCCTCGGTGGGCAACCTGGGCCAGATCATCCTGCAGTCAGCTCCGGCCTCGATCCAGCCGGAGCTGAAGCCGTACATCCCCCAGATCGTGAGCGGCCTGCACAACGCCATGTCGCTGGCCCTCGGCGATGTGTTCTGGGTGGCGCTGGTAACCGCCGTGCTCGGCTTCATCGCCACCCTGTTCGTCCGCGAGCTCCCGCTCCGAGGCAGTGGACGCACCGCCGCCCCCGTTGGGGTAGCCGAGGGAGAGGGAGAGGCCCAGGGGGAGGCCGCGGGGATCACCGCGGCGGTATGAGAGGCGGGGGGCTCGAGCTGACCAGCGCGACGGCAGCCGGCGGGTCGGCGTGGGACCCGGCCCAGTACAACCGCTTCGCGGCCGAGCGAGAGCAGCCTTTCTGGCACCTGCGCGCCCTGCTGGAACCGGTCGCGTCCCCCAGCGTCGTCGACCTGGGCTGCGGTGACGGGAGGCTGACGGCCGCCCTCCATCGCGAGCTGAAGGCGCGAAGCACCCTGGGGCTGGACCTCTCCGAGACGATGCTGGCCGGCGCCCGAGCCCAGGCCGGCGAGACCGTGCACTTCGCAGCCGGTGACATCGGCACCTGGACTGGATCAGGCATCGACCTGGTCTTCAGCAATGCCGCGCTCCAGTGGGTGCCCGATCACCCAGGGGTGTTGCGACGCTGGCGCGACGCCCTGGGCGAGGGCGGACAGCTCGCGGTCCAGGTGCCGGCCAACGCCGACCATCCCTCCCACTCCATCCTGCGTGGTCTCGCCAGCGAGCGGATGAGAGCCGACGCGGTCCCGGATCCGGTGGCGACCAACGTCATGCGACCCGAGGACTACGCCGGACTGCTCAGCGCCCTCGGATTCGAGCGGCAGCACGTCCGGCTCCAGGTATA
Source organism: uncultured bacterium (assembly GCA_963716555.1). Taxonomy (GTDB): domain Bacteria; phylum Chloroflexota; class Dormibacteria; order Aeolococcales; family Aeolococcaceae; genus JAJZNI01. The sequence goes on from CAVQTJ010000019.1 coordinate 326,834, forward strand.
CGGCCACCTCCTGGATTCGGCGGCCGATGTCGTGGCGTGGATGAAAGGCACCTCCCTCACTCGCCTCCGAGCGGTGCTGGCCCCCGGCGACTACGACGAGCTCGTCGAGGAGTACCGGCGGCGACTGTCCGTGAAGCTCGGCGATCAGCGGCCCTACTTCTACGCCTTCAAGCGGATCCTGTTCTGGGGCCGGTTGGGGGGGACTATTCGCTAGCCAGCCCGAGCGCGATCAGGACGTCGGCCACGCCCGCCTGGTCCGGTGGAGAGCAGGTGCAGTCCGCGTGGATGAGGAGCTCCTCCGGCGCCCCGTCGACAGCGACGCCGAAGCCGACGGCCTCGAGAAGATCTGCGTCGTTGGGGGCGTCCCCGACTGCGGCAGCGTGGAGGGGGTCGACCCCGAGATGCTGGCAGACGCGGCGCACCGCCCGGCCCTTGCCGGCGCGCGGGCTGGCCACCTCGATGAACTCTGGCAGGGAGGGCATGACCCGGGCCCGGCTCTGCAGCGCCTCGGCCAGCGCGCTGCGACAGCGCACCGCCTCGTCGCGGTCCAGGACCACGCAGACCACCTTGACGGTGCCTTCCGCCACCGCCGCTTCCAGATCGGCGACGAAGTGGATGGGGACGGCCGCGGTCTGCGCATAGTGGCGAGCTTCGGGCCGGTCCTCCTCGCATACGAGGTTGTCGTCCACGTAGGCCTGCCGATGCCAGCCGCGGGCCCTCGCGACCTCGATTGCCTGGCGAGCGGTCTCGGCGTCGAGGAGAGATGTGGCGATCAGCCGGCCGTACACGAGGCCCTCACCCGGGTCGGGATCCGGCATCGCCTGGATCAATGCGCCCTGGTAGCAGATCAGTGGGGAGCGCACCCCCAGGCGCCGGGCCCAGGGCAGTGCCGACTGGTATGGCCGCCCGGTGGCAATCACCACGGGGGCCCGGCTTCCCGCCTGGCGCACCGCCGCTTGCGTTCGGGGATGGAGCCGCTGGCTGCGGTCGAGGCAGGTGCCGTCGAGGTCGAGCACCACCAGCTCGACAGGTTGCTCGGGAAGGTGTGCCGCGGCGAGCGGCGGAGGCATGGCGGCATGCCGCTGAGGGTCGGCAGCCGCCCCGCTCAAGGGGTGACCCTCGTGGCCTCAGGATTGACGCAATGGGGGGGTAGCTGGCCGGCCAGCACCGCCAGGGCGTTGGCAGCGGTGAGCTCGGCCATCGCGGCGCGGGTGACCACCGTGGCGCTGCCCAGATGTGGTGCAAGCACAGCGTTGCGGCACTCAGCGAGGCCCGGGGCCATCTGCGGCTCGTTCTCGTAGACGTCCAGACCACAGCCGGCGATCCATCCCTCCCTCAAGGCTCGGACCAGGGCTCGCTCGTCGATCACCGCCCCTCGAGAGGAATTGATCAGCACGGCGGTCGGCTTCATTCGGCGCAAAGCCGATTCGTCGATGAGGTGCCGGGTCTCCTCGGTGAGCGGCGTGTGCAGTGAGACGACGTCGCTGGCCCCAAGCAGCAGCTGAAGATCATCGAAGATCTGGACGGAATCGACCATATCATCCGGGACTCGGACACCGGCGCTGTCGTACGCCGCGATGCGCATGCCAAAGGCAAGCGCCCGGCGAGCCACCGTCTGACCGATCCGGCCGAAACCCACGATGCCGAGGAGCGCCCCGCGCAGCTCCAGGCCCAGCATGTAATCGGGCGTCCACCCGGAGAATTCTCCCGCCCGCATCCGCAGGTCGCCCTCGACGATGCGGCGCGCCGCGGCGAGCAGCAGCCCCATGGTGAGGTCGGCCGTTGCGTCGGTGAGCACGCCCGGGGTGTTCCCGACCAGGATCCCCCGAGCCGTGGCAGCGTCGACGTCGACGTTGTTGTATCCCACCGCATACACGCAGACACCCCGAAGGCGGGGCCGGCCGGCATCGAGCAGCGCTCCGTCGATCCGGTCCGCGAGCTGCGGGCAGAGCACGTCGACAGGCCGGGCCCGCAGCTCCTCTCGGAGCTCTTCGGGCGACGGCAGCCGGCCGAGGACTCGCAGCGATGCGGCGGCGGAGACCATCTCGCTGAACGGGTCGGGCAGCGGCAGCGTACAGAGCACCTCGGGCATCGCGGCCCATGCTAAACGGTCGATAACGCCGCGCGGCGCCCGCAATGGGGTACACTCACCTCTAGTTTGCGTTCATTTTCCACGGCGCGGTCACGGCGACCGCCGGTTCCCAGTCCCCGGCCTGATCCGGCCGGCGAGGACGGGGAGCCAGACGTCATCTACTCTCCCCAGAGCTTCGAGAGCCTCGGTCTGAGCGAGGCGACGCTGCGCACTGTGGTGGAGATGGGATTCGTCCAGACCACCCCGATCCAGAGCGGTGCGATCCCGCCCGGGCTGCGCGGTGATGACGTGATCGGCCAGGCGCACACTGGGAGCGGCAAGACCGCCGCCTTCGGGATCCCCATCGTGGAGCGGCTGGATCCGAGCGCGGGACCGGTCCAGGCGGTCATCCTCTGCCCCACCCGCGAGCTCGCGGTCCAGGTGCACGAGGAGATCTCTCGCCTCGCGGTCCGCCACGGGCTGCGCTCGCTCGCCGTCTACGGCGGCGACCCGATGAACCGACAGCTCGACGAGATGCGCCGCGGCCCACACATCCTGGTGGCAACCCCGGGACGCCTCCTCGACCATCTGAAGCGGCGGTCGATCAGCCTCGCGGCGATCCGGATCGCCGTCCTCGACGAGGCCGATCGGATGCTGGACATGGGCTTCGCTCCCGACGTGGAGGCGATCCTCCGCCATTGCCCCAAGGAGCGGCAGACCCTGCTCTTCAGCGCCACCATGCCAGAGTGGGTCCGGCGAATCGCGAGCCGTCACATGCACCATCCGGTAACCATCGAGGTGAGCGCGCGGCCGGAGATTCCAGAGGGCGTTCGGCAGCTCTACGTGCGGACCAGCTGGTCCGACAAGGTGGACACGCTGGCCCGCATCCTCGACCAGCCCGAGGTCACAATGGCGCTGATCTTCGTCGAGACCAAGCGCACCGCCGACATTCTGCAACTCCAGCTGGAACGGCGCGGGTACGTCGTCGGGCTACTCCACGGCGACCTGTCCCAGAAGGAACGCGACCTGGCCATGAAGCGGTTCGCGGCCACGCATATACGCTGGCTGATCGCTACCAACGTCGCCGCCCGCGGGCTGGACATCGACGACATCAGCCACGTCATCAACTATGACGTTCCCGCCACTCCTGACGAATACCTGCATCGGGTCGGCAGGACCGCTCGGGCCGGCAAGCGCGGCGTGGCCATCACCCTGATCACCCCCGCCGAGATCCTCAAGCTGCGCGACGTCGAGCGGCACGCGCGGACTCACATCGAGCCGGCGTCGCTCGACCAGGACTTCCCGCTCCAGGCGGTCTCGAACACCGCATAGCGTGATCGCTCCGCTCCCGGCGGTCCACGACACGGGCAGCGGGCCGGCGCTGCTCCTGCTGCACGCGTTCCCCCTCAACTCGTCCCAATGGGACCATCAGGTCGCGATCCTGTCCGGGAGCCACCGCTGCCTGCGTCCGGACATGTGGGGATGTGGAGCCTCTCCAGCTCTCGCCGATCCTCAGCTTGCCACCCTCGACGGTTACGCCGACGCCATCGTCGGCTGGCTGGACCGGGCGGGCGTGGAGCAGGTGATCGCCGTGGGTGCGTCGATGGGTGGCTACGTGGCCTTCGCCCTTCTCCGTCGAGCCCGGGAGCGCGTTCGGGCTCTGGTGCTGGCCTCGTCGCGGGCGGGCCCGGACACCGATGAGCAGGCGGCGAACCGTCGAAAGATGGCCGACTTGGCCATTCAACAGGGGGTCGAGACCGCGGTGCCGATGACCAACCGGCTGCTCGGCCCGCGGGCTCGGGAAGAGCCCCACATCCGTCTGGCGGTGGAGGGAAGGATCCGCCGCTGCCGTCCAGAGGGGATCGCCGCCTGCCAGATGGCGATGGCGGCGCGACCCGACAGCACCGGGTTGCTCGGGTCGGTCACCGTCCCGGCCCTGGTGGTGGCCGGTGATCACGACGGGATCGTCAGTCTGGAGGAGGCCAGCGTGATCGCCTCGGCGCTGCCCCATGGGGAGCTCGCGGTGATGAAGGGGGTCGGCCACCTGGGCAACCTCGAGGACCCTCCGGTGTTCACGGACCGGCTGGCAGCCTTTCTGACCCGGCTGAACTGAGCGCTTCCGCCAGAACCCGGGTTCGCATTCGCTTCCCCGGAAGGTGCATAGGGTGCGCGCCAGGCCCAAGAACCCATCATTCGTCACGAAATATTCGTTCCGATGCATTTTTGGGGGGAGCTCTCCATCCCCGATCGGAGTTGGCTCCCCGGGGCCGGCACTCAGAGCGTGACGCGGCTGTCTTGACGTTCCTTCGGTTCGTCACGAAATATTCGTGACGAAGCATCAGCGCGATGTGAGGGCGGATGAGATTGAGCAGCGGGAGGCGGGTGAGGGCGGGTGGTTGAGAGAGCGAGCTGGCTGGCAGCGCCGACTGAGGCGGTCGACCGGTCGCTCTCACCGCCATCAACGCAATCAGCGCAAGCGGACGAGAAGAGTCTCCTCCGGCGGCCCCGTCAGCAACCCTTTGGATCACCATATAATTCGTAGCGAAATGTTCGTGGCGAATTATCGTGCGTAAGCGCCCGAATTCCCCCTGGGAGCGCCCGCGCGTCCCTCGCGACCCCGAACCCGACGCCTCAGCTGTCAGCCGCGACGCGCTGGCCATCGCTCGGCTCCACGCCGAGGTGTGGCGCCGCTTCCACGCCCATCCCCAACTCCTTCCCGGCACGCTTGTAACCTCCAGGATGCTTGCGGTCCTGCGCCATCTGGCCTCCGGGGGACCGCTGACCGTCGGCACCCTGGCCGAGCATCTGAGGTTGGCACGGGCGACGACGACGGAGGTGGTGGACCGGCTGGAAGCCAAGGGGCTGGTGGAGCGCAAGAGGGACAGCGGTGATCAGCGCCGCGTCCACGTCTCGCTCACCGAGAGCGGCCGCGACCAGATCCTGCTCCTCGCCGAACAGGATCTCGACGATGTCTTCCGCCGGGTTGTCGCCGCCCTCACGCCGCAAGCTCGCACATCCCTCATATCCGGTCTCAACGCCCTGCTCGAAGCCGGCGAGAAAGTGGCGCCGCTTCCGCCAGGCGAGGATGACGACTGAGGCCACAGGGGCGAGGCGGACGGGCGACGGACGGCTCAGCCGGCGACAGCCAGGGCGGGGGAGGCGTCGGCGGACTGGGTCAGCGGGGCGGCGCAGAAGCCCTCGTAGTCGATCGGCTCGGTGATGGTGGGGCTCTCCCCGCAGACCGGGCACTCAGGGTCGCGGGGAACCCTGAACTCGCGGAAGCGCATATCCAGGGCATCGATGAGGAGCAGGCGCCCGGCGAGCGGCTCACCGATCCCAAGGATCAGCTTCACGACCTCCATGGCCTGCAGGACCCCGACGATGCCGGGAAGGACCCCGATGACCCCTGCCTCAGCGCACGAGGGCGCCTCCTCGGGCGGAGGCGGCGTGGGGTAGCGGCAGCGGTAGCAGGGGGAGGCGAAGGGAAGGATGGTCGACACCTGACCCTCGAAGCGGAAGATTCCACCATCGACCAGCGGCTTGCGCTCGAAGATCGCCACATCGTTGGCGAGGTAGCGGGTGGGGAAGTTGTCGCAGCCATTGACGATGATGTCGTAGTCACGGAAGAGCCGTGGGGCGGTCTCGCTGTTGAGCACCTCGTTGTGCTCGACCACGGTCACGTCCGGGTTGAGGGCGGTCAGCGCAATGCGAGCCGAACTCGGTCTTGCGCATACCGATCCGATCCTGGGTGTGCAGGATCTGACGCTGAAGGTTGCTCAGGTCCACGGTGTCGAAGTCGACGAGCCCGATGGTCCCCACCCCGGCCGCCGCCAGGTAGAGCGCCGCCGGCGACCCCAGGCCGCCCGCACCGATCAGCAGGACGCGGGCGTCGAGAAGCTTCTGCTGCCCCTCCTCGCCGACCTCGGGGAGCAGCAGGTGCCGGCTGTACCTGATCTTCTGCTCGGGGGTCAGGGCGTGGGGGACGGTGATGTCGTATCCGGCCTGCTTCCAGGCGCCGAATCCGCCTGACATCGAGACCACGTCCTGGTAGCCCATCTCGTGGAGGGCTCGGGCCGCCAGGAGGGAGCGAACCCCGCCGGCGCAGTCGAGGGTGAGCGGGGTGCTCCGCTCCGGGACGAGGTCCTCGATCCGGGTCTCGATGAAGCCCTTGCTGAGATGGACAGCCCCGGGGATGTAGCCCTGGTCCCACTCGTCCTGCTCGCGGACGTCGACGAGAGTGCGGCCGGAGGTCCGCCGCGCCTGCTGCGGGCTCACCTCGGGCACGACCTGGCGGGCGGCGGCCAGGAGGTCTCGGGAGGTTTGGTTCGCCATGCGCGGGAGTGTACCCATTCCCTAATGAATCTCGACTCCGACGGTCGGGATTCTCGGGCGGCGGACTCCGCCCTGCGGTGATCTGGTCGTGCCGGAGTGTCCGTTAGGCCCATTCGACCGGATCACCGATTTCCTTTCGAACAGCTAGGAGCTCATGTCCATCAGTTGAGGAGTCATGCCGGGTGGGTGGAGAGCGCGAGCCAGCTGCAGGGGCTCCCGCCAGCCCCTCACAGACTGGGTGAGGGGAGGTCGGACGCAGCCCGGGCCACGATCGCGGCAAGCTCAGCGCGCAGCACGACCTGGCGGCGCCGGTCGGTTCGCACCTCCACGAGGTGAACTCCGCCGGCGGCAGCCGCGGAGCTCACGGCGGTCGCCAGCTCGCCAGGCCGGCTCACCAGCTGGTGGCCGGCGGCGGCGGCTCGTGCCAGGGCGGCGATGTCGAGCCCGTGAGGGGTGGCGAAGAGAAGCTCGTGCTCGGGCAGGGTCGCCTGGTCGAGCAGGCTGAAGACCCCGCCACCATCGTTGTTGATGACAACTACGACTAGATCGTATCGACGGTCTGCCCCCCAGAGCAAGGCGCCGGCGTCGTGGATGAGGGCGAGATCACCGATGAGGGCAAATGTGCGGGTCACAGGCGGCAACGTCGGCAAGATCGGCGATGCCGGCGATGTGCCGTCGCCACCCGGCGATTCAGCGCCTACCGAGGCGGACAGGCCCAGCGCGGTGGAGACCGAGCCATCGATGCCGCTGGCCCCGCGGTTGGCGAACACCCTCACCCCGTACCGGGGCAGCATGAAGGCGTCGAGGTCCCGGACCGGCATGCTCGATCCCACGAAGAGCACCGAGCCGTCGGGCACCGATGCGCCGACCTCGCGGGCCACCGCTCCCTCGAAGAGCTCCTCGCCGAGACCCGAAAGCCACGATGACACAGCCCGCGCGACCCGTCGGTCAGCGGCGGTCCAGAGGGTTGGCCAAGCTGAAACCTCGCGCGGACTGAGCCGGTCCACGAGCGTGGCGGCGAGCACCGCGGGATCGCAATGCAGCCGCAGCCATGCCGCCCTCCCCGGGTCCGCCTCGATGCCCGGGGCGGTGACCACGACGAGACGCTTGGCCGCCGCCACGGCGCGGAGCACCGCGCGGCTGGTCGGGGTGGAGCCGAGCTGCACCACCAGATCGGAAGGGTGAGCGTCAGCGAACCCTGCCGCCCCGAGCAGGAGCGGGCCGCAGCTGAGCGCCGGCGGACCGGTGCGCGCCCCGGAGGTGGGCTCGGCGAGCAGCGGCCAGCCGGCGGCCACGGCAAGGCGCGCCATCACCGGGCCCCCAGCGCCGCCGCCGGCCACCAGCAGACCCCGCTCCGAGCCCGCGATCAGCGACGCCAGCTCCTCCACGACCGTGGTGTCGGGGAGATGGGAAGCGTGCCGGCCGGCAAGGTGCGACAAGGAGAAACGGTCCCGGTCAGCTGGGCGCGACACCGAGGACGTGTGCTCACCGAGGTGGGACACCGAGGTGGCGTGCTCGTCCGCAGGGGGCGGCGCGACGGCTTCGAGATCGACGGCGACCCCGCTCGGCACCAGCGGCTCCTCGAAGGGGAGGTTGAGGTGCACCGGCCCCGGCACCGGCCCGAGGGCGCATCTGGACCGCAGCCGCGGCCAGCGAGCGCCAGCGGCGGCTCGCCTCCGGGCCCGCCTCGGGCAGCGGTGCGTCGACGAACCAGCGGACGAAACCCCCGAAGATCCGCACCTGGTCGATGGTCTGGTTGGCCCCGGTGCCGCGCAGCTCCGGGGGCCTGTCGGCGGAGAGCAGGAGCAGAGGCACCTGCGACATCGAGGCCTCCACCACCGCGGGGAGCCAGTTGGCCACCGCCGTCCCCGAGGTGCACACCAGCGCCACGGGCCGATCGGCCCCCCGGGCCGCTCCGAGGGCGAAGAAGCCGGCGGAGCGCTCGTCCAGGTGGACCGAGACCCGGAAGCCGCCATGGCGAGCCATGGCCAGGACCAGCGGAGTTGAGCGTGAACCCGGCGATATGCAGACGTCGGAGACGCCCTGCCGGTGCAGCTCGTCGGCGAGCACGCCCATGCAGGCCAGGGCGATGTCGCCGGCCGTCGGGCCGGTCACGGGGCGGCGGCGGCGAGCAGCAGATCGGGCTCGACCCGCCGCGGGGAGAGCCAGCCTCGGAGGGGGAGCAGAGGCGCGGTGGTGACGTCCTCGGCGAGCAGGGCGGCGGTTCCGATGCCGTGGGCGAAACCCGAGGCCGGCAGGGCGGCGGCCACCGCCAGGCACGCGGCCAGCCCGACCGATGTCTCTAGGGCGCTGGAGATGATCAGGGGCACCCGGCAGAGCTCGGCGGCGCGGAGCACCGCCCGCACCCCTCCGATCCGCTGCGGCTTCACCACCAGCAGGTCGGCGGCCCCCAGGCGGCGAAGCTCGAGGATGTCGTCAAGCGTGCGAATCGGCATCTCGGCAGCGACCGGCAGCGGTGAGCGGCCCCGGACCCGGGCCAGCTCGTCGAGGGTAGGCACAGGGTCCTCGACAAATTCGATCGAATAGGCCTGAAACCGTCGAAGCGCACTCAGCGCCTCCTCCACGCCCCAGGCGCCGTTGGCGTCCAGCCTGATCCGGGCCGCCGGACCCACCGCCTCGCGCACCGCGCGCACCCTTGCTTCCCCGTCGGGGTCGCCGACCTTGACCTTGATCGTGGAGCAGCCCGATTCCACCGCCATCCGGGCAGCAAGCCCGGGGGCCACCCTGGGGACCATGGCGTTGATCTCCACGCTCGGTGAGACCGGGTCGGGGAAGGGGTGATGGGCCGCTTCCAACGCCCCGCGATAGGCGGTCACGACCTCGTCGCGGCTCCAGCTGGGAAGTGGCGACCACTCCGCCCACCCGGCGGCTCCCTCGATCAGCCAGCCCGAGCGCGATGTCACCCCCTGGACGGGATGGCGGAGGCCCACGGTGAAGGGGAGGCGCCGCGCGGCCATCAGGGGCGACGCTCGGGAAGAAAGTCGGCGGCGGCCAGCCCGGCGGCGAGCGCGAAGCCGCAGACCAGCCCCACCAGTGCGGGAACGCCGTGGGGAGACCCGGCGATCAGGCCAAGGGCCAGCATCACCCCGGAGGCGAGGTGCAGCCGGGCGCTGAGTGGCAGCAGCGGGGCCAGGCCGACCCCGGTGCGGGAGCGGTCGGCCACCAGCCGAAGCGGGGCGACCAGCGCCGGGATCGCCCAGAGCGCGAGGAGAGCCGCCAGAGGCAGCTGGCGGACCGCCACCCCGATGGCGGGCAGCACGAGCGCCCCGGTGACGATCACGGCGGCATAGAGGAGCCGGGCCCGGGCGTCGCCGAGCCGGACCACGAGGGTGTGGCGGCCGGCGGCCCCGTCGGTGGCCAGGTCGCGAAGGTTGTTCGCCTCGAGCACGGACACGGCGAGAAGGCCGAGTGCCGCCCCCGCCCACCAGGCGGCCTCCGGGACCCCGGCTCCCTGGACGGCCGCCGTGCCCGCCACCGCCATCACCCCGAAGAATCCGAACACGGCGAGGTCGGCGACGACCCCGGTGGCGGCATAGGGCCGGGGGCCGCCGGTGTAGAGCATCGCCGCGGCCAGGGCGGCGGCCCCGGCGAGGACCAGCCAGCCCAGCCCGCTGGCCAGCGCCAGCCACGCCCCGATCCCGGCGGCCAGCACCAGGCAAACGCCGGCGGCGCCGAGCACCGCCCGCGCCGGGACCAGCCCGGAGGCGGTCAGCCGGGTGGGGCCGATGCGCTCGGGGGTGTCGATCCCGCGGATGCCGTCGAAGTAATCGTTGGCGTAGTTGGCCCCCACCTGAAGTCCGAGGGCGACCACCAGCGCCCCCAGGGTGGGGAGAGGGTGGGGACGGCCGCTGGCCGCCGCCCCGACCAGCACCGGCACCGCTCCCACTCCGAGGGTTCGGGGCCGTGCCCCCATCAGCCAGAGGCGCGCCGCGGCTCCGGGGCCGCGCCGGCCGGCCACCGGCACGGCGCTCATGGCCGCCAGGGGAAGCGGGAGAAGTCGGGGGGACGCTTCTCCAGGAAGGCGTCGCGCCCCTCCTGGGCCTCTTCGCTCATGTAGAAGAGCAGGGTCGCATCCCCGGCAAGCTGCTGGATCCCGGCCAGCCCGTCCTGGTCGGCGTTGAATCCGGCCTTGAGCAGGCGCAGGGCCAGCGGGCTCATCTCCAGGATCCGCCGGCAGACGGCCACGGTCCGGGCCTCCAGGTGGTCCAAGGGGACTACCCAGTTCACCAGGCCCCAGCGCTCCGCGGTGACAGCGTCGTAGCGCTCGCAGAGGAACCACACCTGCTTGGCCCGCTTGAGGCCAACGGTGCGGGCCAGGAGCCCGGCCCCATAGCCGGCATCGAACGAGCCCACCCGGGGCCCGGTCTGGCCAAACTGGGCGTTGTCGGCGGCCACCGTCAGGTCGCAGACCAGGTGGAGGACGTGTCCCCCGCCGATCGCGTAGCCGGCCACCATCGCGATCACCGGCTTGGGCAGGCGGCGGATCTGCACCTGGAGGTCGAGCACGTTGAGCCGGCCCACCCCCTGGGGGTCCCGGTAGCCGTCGTCGCCCCGGATGCGCTGGTCTCCACCGGAGCAGAATGCCTCGCTCCCCTCCCCGGTGAGGATGACCACGCCGATCTCGGGATCGTCGCGGGCCATCTCGAAGCCGCGGGAGAGCTCGAAGAGCGTGGTCGGCCGGAAGGCGTTGCGCACCTCGGGCCGGTTGATGGTGAGCTTGGCGATGCCATCCGCGGTCTCGTAGCGGATGTCGGTGAAGTCCCCGCTGGGCATGCCACTCGGGGGGCTGGGCGGCTCCGTCTTCTGGGCTCATGAGGTCTCGGCTAGCGTATCGAAGGTGATTGGAGCTGCGAGCGGCGCCGGACCTCCGCTGCAACGGGGCGACGTGGTCGCCGTCCGCCTCCCGCCCGGCGAGCGTTGGCTCGGGATCCTCCACCAGACCCTGAGCGCCGAGGCCGCCCTGGTCGCGGTGGACCATCGGCTCCCCCCGCCGGCGGTGGGGACTCTGCTCGGGTCGTGCCCAGCCGACCCTGCTGGTCGACGAGGATGGCTGGCGGCGGCTGCCCGCCGGCCGGCCCACCGATCCGGCGGTGGCGGTGATCGTCGCCACCTCGGGATCGAGCGGTCGCCCGCGCCTGGTCGAGCTGAGCCGTGGCGCGGTGAGCAGGGCGGTTTCGGCCTCGCTCGAGCGGCTCGGCGCCGGCCCCGGGGACGGCTGGGTGAGCTGCCTGCCGCTCTCCCACATCGGCGGGCTGCTGGTGGTGCTGCGCGGCGTGCTCGGGGGTGCGAGGGTGCGCTTCCAGCGCCCCGGCGAGCTGGCACCGCCGCCCGGGCATCGGTTCGTGTCGGTGGTGCCGACGCAGCTCGTCCGGGCTCTCGACGACGGCCTCGACCTGCGCGGCTACCGGGCCATGCTGGTCGGCGGCAGCGGGATGGAGGATGCGCTGCGGGAGCGAGCCGTCGCCGCGGGAGCGCCCTGCGTGGTCACCTACGGGCTCACCCAGAGCTGCGGGGGGGTGATCTACGACGGGCTGCCCCTTCCCGGCGTGGGCGTCCGGGTCAGCGACGCAGGGGAGGTCGAGCTCGGCGGCCCCACCCTGCTGTCCGGGTACCGCGACGGTGCCGGCCCGGGCCTCACCGCCGACGGCTGGCTGCGCACCGGTGACGCCGGGCGGCTGGATGGACGCGGGCCGGCTGCACGTCCGGGGCCGGATCGACGAGCTCATCGTCACCGGGGGCGAGAAGGTCTGGCCCGCCGAGGTGGAGGACGGCGCTGCGCTCCATCCCGGGGTCGCCGACTGCGCCGTGTTCGGCCGCCCCGACCCGGTCTGGGGGACGCGGGTGGTGGCGGCGGTGGTCCCCCGCGAGCCAGGAGCGGCCCCCGACCCTGGCGGCGCTGCGCGACCAGGTCGGGGACCATCCTCGGCCGCCACCAGGCACCGCGAGAGCTGGTGGTGGTGGACTCGCTCCCCGGACTCCCTGGGCAAGCTGCGCAGGGGAGCGCTGGGCGGCGAGGCGAAGAGCCGGTCGCGGAGGAGCGATGATCCGGGGTGATGTCCTCCACCTCGGTCCCATCGGCGAGCGACCCGCCGAGTGGCCGCGCCGCCGGCGACCCACTCCCCGAGGAGGACGCATTTCCGGAGGCCTTCTTGGAGGAGCCGGGCTTCCAGATCCGGATCCGCCTGCCCCTCGACCTCGACCGCTGGCTCCCCTGGACCGGCATGGCGGTGATCGCCATCGGCGCTTTCGAGACCCTGGCTCAACTCGTCTCCGGAACGCTGGGGAGCTGGAACGGTACCACCCCTTCCGGGTCACCCTTTCCCCGTCCGGGCGGCTACTACTCGCTGCTCCTCCTCGCCGGGGTGCTGCTCCTGGCGCTGCGGCGCGGCAACCCTGGCGACCTCCGATGGATCCGCTGGCTGCGCGGGACCGCCTGCCTCGCCGCCGGGACCGGGGGTGCGCTGCTGACCACTCAGCTGGCGGGCATCGTGGAGACGCTGCGGCAGCCCCCAGGCAGCCCGCTGGAGGCGGTCACAGTCACCTGGACCAGGGACCTGGCCGCCATCGGCTCAGCGGGTGACGCTCTCCTGGCCGCTGCCGCGGCGGGGGTCGCCGTGCTCCTCTACGGTTGGTCGCATCGGCCGGAGCGGCTGGCCGGCCGGGAAGCCGCGGCGAGGCGGGCGACCAGCGGCGCCGGTGCGGCGCTGATCGCGCTGCTGCTCGGCGTGGCAGCCGGCGGCGCGTCCCTGCTCTGGTTTCAGCTCGGCACGCAGCAGCACGCAGCAGGGCGACGTCTTCGGTTCCGTCGGCGACACACCGCGGATCGTCGTTCCCAGTCCCGGCGGCGGCGGCGCGGCCGCCCACTCCATCGACTGCCAGTCCAGCCCCAGGGTCGGCCTCATCCAGTGCGTGGCCTCCGCCGGCAAGACCTGTCCGGAGACCAACCAGGGTGCCGTCTGCCGCTACAGCCAGAGCGTCGCGGCGCCCGAGCCCTCCGCCACGCCGACCGCTTGCAAGGTGATGGCCGAGAGCTCGGTCTCCTGCCCTGCTCGGGCCAGTCCCACGTCCTGAGGGCCGCTGCGGCCCCGAGGGCCGGCTCGGCGATGATGGAGGCGTGACCGCTCCCGCACCGCTCCCCGCCGCCGAGGAGAAGGCGCGGGCGGTGGAATCGATGTTCGACCGCATCGCCCCCCGCTACGACCTCATCAACCACCTGATGACCGGGGGGCTCGATGTCCTCTGGCGGCGCCGGGCGGTGCGCGAGCTGCGCCTCCCCCGCGGAGCCCTGGTCGCCGACCTGGCGTGCGGCACCGGTGAATTCTGCCGCGAGCTCGGCCGTGCCGGCTACCGCAGCATCGGCGTCGACAGCTCCGCCGGGATGCTGGCCCGGGCACACGGAGCCGAGAGATTCGTGCGCGCCGACATCCTCGACCTCCCGCTGGCCGAGGCCAGCGTGGACGGGGTAACCTCCGGGTTTGCCCTGCGCAACGTCACCGACATCTCGCGCTCGGCCGCCGAGATGGCCCGGGTGGTGCGTCCGGGCGGCCGGATGGCGGTGCTGGACCTGGCCGAGAGCCGGCCGGCGACCGGCTGGATCCGGTCGACATGGGTGGAGGGGGTGATCCCCCGGCTCGGGGCGCTGCTCTCCGACCGGGACGCCTACCGCTACCTCCCCGCCTCCACCGCCTACCTCCCGGACGGGGACAGCCTGCTGGCGATCTTCCGGGACGCGGGGTTTCCCGATGTGCGGCGGATCCTGCTCGGCATGGGTACGGTGCAGCTCCTGGTCGGAACCAGGCGCCTGCGGTGAACGCTCCCACCCGCGACCTGGCCGCCGAAGCCACCGGGTCCGCACCGGCCATCGAGCCACCCGACCTGCTCGCCGGCTGGCGGCCGGGTGACTTCCTGATGGAACGCCGCCGCCGGGGGGTGCTCGGAGCCGGGCCGGGCCTGGTCATCGAGGTCGCTCCGGGACCGGACCAGGCCGCCACGGCAGCGCGGCTGGCGGAGCGGGCGCTCAGCCAGTCCGCGCAGCTCACGCCGCTGGTGGCGGGCGCGCTCCCCTACCGGGGCGACCTGCCCGCCCTGCTGGTGGTTCCGGAGCGGGCGGTGGTGACGCCGGCCGTGCTGCCGGAGGGGGGCTCGGCCGAGGAGTTGGAGCCGCCGTCCGAGCCGGTGCCCGGCGCCGAGGGGTGGCCGCCTCCGGCCCCAATCTCACCGCGCCTCGAGACCGGCGCCAATGCGATCCCGCTGCGCTGGCGCCCGGAGCCGGCGGCCGCCGATTTCGCCGCCGCCCTGGCCGAGGCGCTGCGACGGATCGGAGCCGGCGAGCTCGAGAAGGTGGTGCTGGCCCGAAGCCTGGCCACGGCCAACCCGGGGATCGACCTCGCCGCCCTGCTCGGTGAGCTGCGCCGGCGCGACCCGGGCTGCTGGCTCTTCGCCGCGGCGGCGGCCGGCGGCGGCGTCTTCCTGGGAGCCACGCCCGAGACCCTGATCCGGCGCCGCGGCAACTCGGTGCTGTCACTGCCCCTTGCCGGCACGGCGGCGCGCTCTGCCGATCCCGGGGAGGACCGCAGAGCCGCGGAGGTGCTGCTGAGCTCGCTCAAGGAGCGTCACGAGCACCGGGTGGTGGTCGAGGCCGTTGCCGAGTCCCTGGTTCCGCACTGCTCCGAGCTGCGGGTGGACCCCGAACCGCACCTCTCGGCCACCGCCGCGGTCTGGCACCTGGCCTCCGCGGTGCGCGGCCGGCTCCGTCCCTCGGCTCCGGGGTCGCTGGGGCTGGCCGCTGCGCTCCACCCGACGCCTGCGGTCTGCGGCACCCCGGCGGCCAGTGCCGCCGCGTTGATCACCCTCCTCGAGCCCTGGGGTCGCGGCCTCTACGCCGGCCTGGTCGGCTGGATGGATGGGCACGGTGACGGCGAATGGGCGGTCAGCCTCCGCTGCGCCCTGGTGACCGCCGACCGGGTCCGGCTGCACGCCGGGGTGGGGATCGTCGCCGAGTTCGGATCCCCAGAGTGAGGTGGCCGAGACCGAGGCCAAGTTCCGCACCCTGCTCGGCGCGCTGAGGGCCATGGGCTACTCGGAAACGGGGTAGGGATGCGGCTGTCCGACCTGCTCCACGGTGCGGGCGTCGAAGCGGCCGGCAGCGCCGGCCCCGAGGGCGGCTCCGATCCCGAGGTCGACGGCGTCGAGTACGACTTCCGGAACTGCCATCCCGGAGTCCTGTTCGTCGCCGTCCCCGGTTTCCACGTGGACGGCCACGGCTACGCAGCCGAGGCGGTGCGCGCTGGCGCGGTGGCGGTGGTCGCGGAGCGGCCCCCCTCCCCCGCCCTGCCCCCGACCGTCCCGCTGCTGCTGGTGACCAGCAGCCGCATCGCCCTGAGCGCGCTGGCGGCAGAGCTGGCCGGGCATCCGTCGAGGCGGATGACCGTGGCCGGGATCACCGGGACCGACGGCAAGACCACCACCACCACCATGCTCTGGGCGGCGTGGCGTGAGGCCGGGGAGAGGGCGGCCAGCCTGACCACGGTGGACACCCGGATCGGCGACGACGTCCATCCCAATCGAGGGCGGATCACCACCCTCGAGGCGCCGGAGCTGCAGGACCGGCTCGGCGATGCCGCCGCCGCCGGCTGCACCCGGGTCGCCGTGGAGACGTCCTCCCACGGACTCCACCTCCACCGGGTCGACGACGTGGACTACGACATCGCGGTCTACACCCGGGTGACCTCGGAGCACCTGGACCTGCACGGCACCCGCGAGCGCTACCTGGAGAGCAAGGCCCGGCTCCTGGACCTGGTGGGCGAGCGTCCCGGCGGGCTCGCGGTGCTCGACCTGGACGACGATTTCGCCTTTCCCCGGCTCTCCCGCGCCCGGGTGGCGCGCCGGCTGACCTACAGCGCCGCCGGTCTGACCGGTGCCGACCTGGTCGCCGAGAGCCTGCGCGCCGACCCCCGGGGGGTGCGGTTCACCGCCGCCACCCCCTGGGGTCGCATCCCCTTCGAGCTGCGGCTGGCCGGCTCCTTCAATGCCGGCAACGCGCTGGCGGCGCTGGCGGCAGCAGCCGGCAGCGGGGCAGCGCCGGAGGCGGCGGCGCAGGGCATCGCCGCGCTGAGCCGGGTGCCCGGACGGATGGAGCGAATCGATCTCGGCCAGGAGTTCTCGGTGGTGGTGGACTACGCCCACACCGCAGCCGCCCTGGAGGAGGTGCTCGAGGAGCTGCGCCCGGTGACCCCCGCCCGCCTCTGGGTGGTCTTCGGCTCAGCCGGGGAACGGGACCGCGAGAAGCGCGCCGCGATGGGCAGGGTGGCGGGCCGGCTCGCCGACCTGGTGGTGGTGACCGACGAAGACCCCCGGGGCGAGGAGCGCGCCGCGATCCTGGAGGAGATCGCCTCGGGTGCGGAGCAGGCGGGAGCGCAACGCGGCTCCCGCCTCCATCTCATCTCCGACCGGGTCGCGGCCATCGACTTCGCGATCGCCGCCGCCCTCCCCGGCGACACCGTCCTGCTGGCCGGCAAGGGGCACGAGTTCGACCATCGAGACCGCGGACGGGGCGGTGCCGTGGGATGAGCGCGGCGCTGCCGAAGCGGCCCTGCGCCGGCACGGCCACCGGCGCGGCTAACCGAGCGGCCGGCGGGCAGGGACACCGGGCCGCCGGGGGTAGGCGGACGGAGTTGGGATCGACTTGGTCACCCCGAGGATGCCGGGGGCAACGGCAGCGGGCGGCCCGCCGCCACAGGCCTCGGCTGCCGCGGCCGCCCGGACCGCATCCCCCGCCGGGTCGGCGACCATGGCGAGGAGGCGGCCGCCGGGACGCACCAGGGGAAGGGCGAGCTCGCAGAGGACGGCCGCGGGGGCGGTGGCCCGGGACACGGCGAGGTCGTGAGCGTCGCGTTGGTCGGGATCCCGGCCCACCTCCTCGGCGCGCCGCGGCACCACCACGACCCGCCGGCAACCGCAGATCGCCGCCGCATGGACCAGGAAGGCGGCGCTGCGCCGGTCGGCCTCGACCAGGGTGACCCGGAGGTCGGGACGGAGGATGGCCAGCACCAGGCCGGGCACCCCGGCCCCGGACCCGATGTCCACCACCCGGGCGGCAGCCGGCGGGTCAGCGACCGCGAGCAGCTCCCGGGCCTCGTCGAGGTGCCGGCGCTGCGCCCGGTCCGGGCGGACCGAGGTCAGATTGATCCTCTGATTCCAGTGATAGAGCTCCTCGAGGTAACGCCGGAGGACCTCCTCCACGGCGGCGGCGGCGGGGTCCGGCCGCGAGGCTGGGCTCACCGTTTCGGGACCCGGACTCCCGCGCCGGCCTGCTCCGTGCAATGATGTCGGCAGGACCAAGGTCGTCTCGCGGAGGAGCCGATGGCAGCGCCCAACCCGTGCCCCCGATGCAGTGCTCCGCGTCTCACCGTCATCTACTATGACGCCGAGGGGAATCCCATCGGCGGCCACATCGAGTGCACGGATTGCGGGCCACGCCACTCGGTCGAATTGGTTCTCGCCAGCGGTGACGTGCAGAAGCGGTTGTTGGAGCGCAAGGCTTCCTAGGACCGCAACTGGGGGCGGAGCGTCAGCCGCGGCGGCGCAGATTCGACAGTCCCGCGACCGCTTGATGACAGAGCCGTGACATGGCTCCCGGGGCGTTCACAGCACTCCCAATACTGGGCGCGCAATGGACGCAGAGCATCCCGCGCGTGCCTTGCGGACGCTCCGGCGCGGCGCGCTGGCCGGCGTCTTCGCGGTGCTCGGCGGCCTCGCCGGCTCACCGGTGCTCGCCGGCAGCTCACCCGGCAACGCCCAGGAGGCGGCCGCCCTCCAGGCGCTGAACCAGGCCAAGGCGGCCCAGGCGGAGGCCAACGAGCAGGCGGCCCTGGCCAACCGCCAGCTCGATCAGGCCCAGACCGAGCTGACCCAGGCGCAGGCTCAGCTCAGCGCCCTCCAGCAGAAGGTGACCAAGCTCGACGCCGAGATCGTCGGCGACCAGGCGGAGGTGACCCGGCTCGACGCCCAGATCGCGCAGGACAAGCTGCAGCTGTCGGCATTCATCCGAGCCAGCTACGAGGGTGGCGGGAACATGGCCATGGTGGGCTACATGGTCGACGCCCAGAATATCGGCGACTTCATGGACAGGCTCGACGAGGTCGGCCACGTGGCCCAGGCCGGCAAGCAGCTGGTCGAGCAGATCAACGGCGAGCAGCGCCAGGCCCAGGCTGCCCTGAACGCCGCGGTGCTGGCCCGCCGGCAGACCGAGGCTGCCCAGGCGCAGGAGAAGACCCAGGCGGCGATCATCGCCGACGACGAGGCGACGGACGCACAGCTCGCCGCCCAGGAGGACGCCGCCGCTCGGCAGGCGCACGTGGCCGTTGACGACGCCCAGACCCAGCTCACCTCCATCCAGCAGGCGCTGGCCGCCGCGGCCGCGGCTGCGGCCGCTGCCAAGGCGCGGGCCAAGGCCGCCGGAACCATCTACCCGCCGGTGGCCGGCGCGACTTTCACCGTGGACACCGACCTCCTCGCTCCCTCGGGTGAGAACGCCGCCACCCTCGACGCCTTCCTGGCCGGCACCGACCTCGCCGGGTTGGGGGCGAGCTACATGGAGGCCGAGACCGACTACGGGGTCAGCGCCCTCTACCTGGTCGCCCACTCCATCGAGGAATCGGCCTGGGGGAGCAGCGCCATCGCCCAGCAGAAGAACAACCTGTTCGGCTTCGGCGCCGACGACAGCAATCCGTTCGGCGACGCCATGAGCTTTCCGAGCTTCACCGCCTGCATCCTCTACGTGGCCCAGTTCGTCAAGCAGAACTACCTGCTGCCGAGTGGACCCTTCTACCACGGGGCCACGCTGCAGGGGATGAACGTGGACTACGCGTCCGACCCGCTCTGGGCCTCGAAGATCGCGGCGATCGCCGACACCATCCCGATGCCGTAGCGCTCCTGGCGACCCGGCCGGCAGAGCCGGGTGGGCCTGGGTCCGCACCGCCGGGAGCCGTCACCCTCTCGACAGGATGACGGGCTCATCGTGAGCGCCGATCCCTCCACCGCGGGCCCGGAGCGCAACCGTTCGGGCCCGCTCAGCGTATAGACAATCATGATCTCTCCACTCCGGCTGACCAATCAGCAGATCGCCGACACTCTTCGGGCCCGGATGCGGCGCGAGAGCGCCCGGCGCCAGGTGGAGCGGCCCATCGAGGAGGTCGACCGGCTGATCGCCGAGTGCGAAGAGCTGCTGCTCATCGGCCGCAAGCGGGTGCCGCTGGCCATGGAGCCCCGGCTCCGCAAGCTGGCCGCCGACTGCCCGTCATCGGCTGTGGAGCTGCACCCCGGGGTGACCATCGTGCGGCTGATGGACGAGCTGTTTGCCCTCCAGGAGGAGCTCCTCGGGCGCAGGGTCAACCGCAACGCCTTTCCCGACGCCGACGAGGTCGAGTAGGGCACCGAGCCCCGCCGCTCAGGTGCTGTCGCAGGTCGAGCGATCGGCCGACGCACCCGGCGAATGAAACCCCAGGGCGACCCCACCCGAGACCACCGCCAGGCAATCCAGACCGAGGTGGCTCAGGCCCGAGGCCCGGAGCAGTGAGGCGAGCTGGAAGATGTCGCTGCCGCGCGGATCGACCGTGGACCGCATGAACCCGGGGATCGCCTGGTCGCCGACATCCAGCTCCTCCACGTTCACGGTCACGCTGCCGTCGCTCTGCAGGCTCGGGGCCAGCCGGGCGGTGATCACCACCGCCAGCGGCCCCACGTGGCTGTCGGCGCTGACCAGCAGATAGCCGCCTCGCGACCTCACCTGGACGCTGCTGAAGCTGTCGGGATCCGGGTTCTCCTGAGCCGCGATCACGCTCAGGTCGTGCTCGCTGAGGGTGACCACCGCCTGCCCCCCGGTGCGGCTGGTGAGCTCGGTGGAGACCTTGGGGGCGAGGACCGCCGCGATCGCCGCGGTGCTGCTCCCGTCGTCGGGGCCGGCGAGGGGGGCGGCCAGGTAGGAGGGGCTGCTGGTGAGCCGGATCAGCAGCACCACCGCCCCGGCGCACACGACCACCAGCGCGATGATCCCGATGCAGCAGCCGCGGAACAGGCCGTGCTGGCCGGGTCGCCCCCGCCGGACCGGGCTCACCGGAGCCGGAAGAACAGGAAGAAGCCGGCGACGGAGATCACGGCGAGCACAACCATAGCGAGGACGGCGTACTCGGTCAGTGGCGAGCCGTCACCGGTCGGCACCGGGGTGATCGCGATGCTGGAGTGCTCGGCGGGCAGCCCCTGATCGCTGGGGCTGGCAATGATCTGCACCGCATAGGGAGTCGGCGGGGCGGTGGGGGCCCTGGTGGGCGGCGGCGGGGTCGCCGTGGGCGCCGCGGTGGTGGTGGGGGCGACGGTGGGGCTTGAGCCCGGGGGGGTGTGCGGCGGCGCCGCCGGGCTCGCGGTGGGCAGGGGTGGGGTGGGGGGCGCGGCGCCGGCAGGAGCGGCCACCCCCAGCACCAACCCCAGCAGGGCGAGCAGAGCCAAGCTCCCGACCGCTGATCGGAGGGCGGAGCGGGCCCTGTCCCCGGCGCGGGACAGCCGCCACAACCGCCGAGCGATGCCTCCCACCGCGTGGCGCTCCAGATGGGGGCTGGGTCGGCACTCCCAGAGCGCACCAATTGGTGGGCTTCACGAGATCCGGGTCGCCCCGCCCGGGAGGATACCGCGCCGCGGCGAGGACTGGGGAGGTGGAGAGGCTTGAAAGCCACCGCCTCGGCGGATCATTGTTGGCCGGTGCTCGCCCAGACCCCGCTTCACCCCTGTCACCTGGCCGCCGGGGCGACCATGGTCGAGTTCGCCGGCTACGACATGCCGCTGAAGTACAGCTCGATCCGCGACGAGCACCTGGCGGTGAGGGGCCGGGCGGGCCTGTTCGACCTCTCCCACATGGGAGAGGTCCGCATCGAGGGCCCGGCGTCCGAAGCGGCGGTGCAGCTGCTGGTCGCCAACGACGTCTCCCGGCTCGGAGAGGGTGCTGCCCTCTACGCGGTGATGTGCAACGAGGGCGGGGGGATCATCGACGACCTGGTCGTCTACCGGGTGGGCCAGGGGTTCCTGATCATCGTCAACGCGGCTCGGCGCCACGCCGACGTGGAGTGGATGGGAAGCCACCTGCCGGGCGGTGCCGAGCTCCGCGACGAGAGCGACGAGACCGCCCTGATCGCCATCCAGGGCCCGGCGGCCCTGGAGATCGCCCAGACGCTGACCGGCGAACCCCTGGACGGGCTGAGGCCGTTCCACTCGTCACCCGGGACCGTCGCCGGGGTCGCCTGCCGCATCTCACGGACGGGGTACACCGGCGAGGATGGTTTGGAGCTGTACTGCAACGCCGGCAGCGCCCCGCGGCTGTGGGATGCGCTGATCGAGGCGGGCTCGCCCCGCGGCCTGCTCCCCGCCGGCCTCGGAGCCCGGGACACCCTCCGACTGGAGGCCGGGCTGCGCCTCTACGGCCAGGACATGGACGAATCCGTCGACCCCTACAGCTGTGGTCTGGGCTGGACGGTGAAGCTCGGCAAGGGCGAGTTCATCGGGGCCTCGCGGCTGCGCCAGCTGGACCCCAAGAACCCCCCCCGCCGCTTCGCCGGTCTGGCCCTCGGCCCCCGCGACATCCCCCGCCATGGGATGCCGGTGACCGCCGAGGAGCGAAGGGCGGGCGAGGTGACCAGCGGGGGATTCAGCTTCAGCCTCGGCCACGGCATCGCCACCGCCTACCTGCCCCCGGACCTGGCCCCGGAGACGCCGCTGGGCGTCGACATCCGGGGCCGGCCGGCCCCAGCCCGCCGGGTTGCGCTTCCCTTCCTGCGCCGACCAGCGCCCACGACCTGAAGGAGTCCCCATGCCCGACCTCTCCGGCTATCGCTTCACCTCCACCCACGAGTGGGTGCGCCGCGACGGCGACGAGGCCACCATCGGGATCACCGACCACGCCCAGTCGGAGCTGGGCGACGTCATCTTCCTGGACCTGCCCGCTGTGGGCAGCCGCCTGGAGGCGGGCGCGAGGTTCGGCGCCATCGAGTCGGTCAAGGCGGCCAGCGACCTGTACGCGCCGGTCGGGGGCACGGTGACGGCGGTGAACGAGAGCCTCCGGGACAACCCTGAGCGGGTCAACCAGTCCCCCCACGACCAGGGCTGGCTGATCAAGCTCGCCGAGGTCAGAGAAGGGGGGGTCGAGCTGATGGATGAGGCGGCCTACCAGGCCGCGCTGGAGGAGCAGTAGGGCGGCGCCTGTAGACTCGGAGCCTCCGTGGTCAGCTAGCTCAGTCGGTTAGAGCGCGCGGTTCACATCCGCGAGGTCGAGGGTTCGAGTTCCCCGCTGACCACCAGCTCCCGGGCCCCCCGCGACCAGGCGCCAGGAGGCGCGGCCGTCCACCCTGGGGTGAGCCGTTGCCGGTGATGGTCGCCTGGTGGGCGGCGCGAACAAGGCGGGAGCGCTCGGCCTCCTGAATGAGGTCGTGATGGCGTTGGCGGGCGATCAGCAGCTGGACATCTGGATTCATCATGCCGTGAGCCTACAACCTAATGCGGACAGATTCGGTCCTATATAATTCGAATCAATGGACCTGTCCCGGGAGCGCCTGCTCACCCTCCTCGAACTGCTCCAGGTCCGCCGGCGGATGAGCGGCGAGGAAATTGCCGAGCGCCTCGAGGTGTCGCCGCGAACGGTTCGACGCTACATCCTCGGTCTCCAGGAGATGGGGATCCCGGTGGAGGCGGAGCGGGGTCGGGCCGGCGGCTACCGGATGCGGCCGGGGTTCAAACTGCCGCCGCTCATGTTCACCAACGAGGAGGCGCTGGCCCTGGTGCTCGGGCTCCTGGCCGTCGAACGCCTCGGCCTCATGGGTCCCGCGGTGGCCGTCCAGGGAGCGCTGGCCAAGCTCGACCGGGTGCTCCCCGAGACGCTCCGCGACCGGTTGGGCGCCGCCCAGGAGACCCTCGACCTGGGCCTGGTTCACGGCCCCAAGGAGAGTGGACACGCGGACGGCGAGACCGTGCTCGCTCTCAGCACCGCGGCCCGCGACACCGTGAGGCTTCGCATCCGCTACCGCTCCGCCCAGGGCGAGGAGACCGAGCGCCTGGTGGACCCCTACGGCGTCGCCTTCCATGGCGGCCACTGGTACGTGTCGGCTCGCGACCATCTGCGTGACGACCTGCGAACCTTCCGGCTGGACCGGCTGCTGAGCATCGAGCCGACCCGTGAGACCTTTGCGCGACCGGAGGGCTTCGACCTCCATGACCACATCCACCGAAGCATCGCCGGCATCCCGTACCCGGTGCGGGCCGAGGTCCGGCTGGAGACGTCGATGGAGGACGCCCGCCGCCGGGTGAGCCCCTCCGCGGCCACCCTCGAGCCGCTCGAGGGCGCGGTGCTGCTCAGGATCGGCGCCGACGACCTGGAGTGGATCGTCCGCTACCTGGTGGGGCTGGGCGTGAACTTCACGGTGCTCTCGCCGCCGGAGCTGCGGGATGCGCTGCGCCGTGAGGGAGAGCGGCTCACGGGGCTGGCTGCGGGCTGACGTCGCGCGTGCCGGCAAGCATCCGAAGGCTGGGTGCTGACGCGGCTATTCCCAGGGCCAACCCGCCACCGACGTCAGCGAGGTAGTGCTGGTGGATCAAGAGCGTTGAGGCGATGATCAGCACGCTCCATGCCGTCGCGGCCCAGCCAGCGCGTCGATCGAACCTCCACCAGTGGATCGCGACGATGGTCGCAAGTGAGGTGTGCAGGCTCGGGAAGTCGTTGTACGGCTGGTCACTCGCATAGACCAGTCGCACCAGCGCGCTGAGCGGATCGGTCCCGCTGACCGAGGGTCGATCCACGTACGACTGCAGGAAGAAGTAGAACGCGTAGCTCACCAGCCACGCGAGGATCATGGCCATCGCCGCCGAGCGGAACAGCCGCACTCGGAGCAGCAGCAGCGCCGCCATGCTGATGGCGATGTACGGCGTGAGCGAGACGTAGGGGAGGGCGAACACCGGCACCACCGGTATCGCCTGGTCGAGCGGGGTGCGCAGGAAGATCCGGTCGGGACCGTGGTTGAGCGACGCGTAGGGAAGGCTGGCCGCGTACACGGCGGCGAGCAGCAGCAGGGTGAGCAGCGCGGCACCACGCGTCTCTCCGATGATTCCGCGGCGCAGTCCGGTCTGGATCACCCCGCCCATGGTGGGACCGCGAGTGGCGGTGAGGTGCGCTCTCCCGGGGTTCGGTGGCCGGGGCGGGGCCCGAGGCGAGCCTCCGCAGGACCGCCGTACTCAGGCGGTGCGGGTCAGCGGCTCAGCCGCCCGCAGTGGATGGACCGCGATCGCCGGGGCCTCTGGGGTCCGAAGCAGCCTGGCCAGGGCAATCGCGTTGAGGACCAGGGTCACCGGGGTCAGCACGATCGAGGCCAGCCCCCACCAGCCGAGGAGCAGGGTCTGAAGGGTCATCCGCCGCCAGGCCACCAGCCCGCACTGACGGCAGAGCGGGCCGCGCAGGACCAGATGCTTCAGCGGAACCCCGTAGCCGTGGTGCTCGAAGAGGCTCGCCTCAGCGGTTGGCCCCCGGTGGCAGAGGCGGCAGCGAACCCCCTCTCTCGATGCGTCTTTCATGCCGAAAGGTAGTGTTCCATGCGGGCCGTTCGGATCGATAGACGCATAGGCTGCTTGTGGCGTGAATGAGCTGGTCCCGTTACCAGGCTCACCCGTGCGCGTTACCCTGGGCGGGTGAACCAGGGAGCTCCCCAGCCGCAGCCCGGCCCGAGCCCCTTCTCCGCGCCGCCACCCCCCACTGCCCCGGCGGATGAGAAGGAGGGGGTTCGCAACTACGACCAGCGGACCCCCGACGCCCTGGTCGCCTTCATGGCGACCGATTGGAAGCCCACCGACACCACCCCGGCCCGGCCCCACCCGGCGGCGGGGAATTACGCCCGGCGGCGCCAGGACCTGTCATCCCGCTTCCCGGGGGCTCACCTGGTGATCCCCACCGGTCTGCCCCGAGTGAGGGCCAACGACACCGAGTACCGCTTCCGGCCAGGCAGCGACTTCTACTGGCTGTGCGGGCACACCGAGCCCGGCGGGGTGCTGGTGCTCCAGGCCGTCGAGGGTGGTGGCCACCGAGCCCGGCTGTACGTCGAACCCCGGGCTGACCGCACCACTCCCGCCTTCTTCACCAACGCCAGGACCGGGGAGCTGTGGGTCGGCCCCCGCATGGGAGTGGCGGAGTCGGCGCGGCTGCTCAGCGTCGAATGCGCTGCGCTGGCCGAGCTGGCGGGGGACCTCGCCGAGCTCGATGGCCCGGTGCTGGCGCTCCGCGGAATGGATGCGGGCGTTGACGGTGCCGTCGCCGAGCCGGCGGACCCGACCGAGGAACGCCGTATGGCCCAGGAGCTGAGCGAGTTTCGGCTGGTCAAGGACGACCACGAGATCCGGATGCTGGAAAGGGCCGTGGCCGCCACCATCCGCGGCTTCGAGGACGTGGTCCGAGCCCTCCCCGAGGCGATGGAGCAGGGCGAGAGGGTGGTCGAGGGTGTGTTCAACCTCCGGGCCCGGGTCGACGGGAACGACGTCGGCTACGAGACGATCGCGGCCAGCGGATCCCACGCCACCATCCTTCACTGGAACCGCAACGACGGCGAGGTGCTGAGCGGCGAGCTTCTCCTCCTCGACGCCGGGGTGGAGAGCCCCGAGCTGTACACCGCGGACATCACCAGGACCCTGCCGGTCTCGGGACGCTTCAGCGCCGACCAGCGGCGTCTCTACGAGCTGGTGTACCGCGCCCAGCAGGCGGCGATCGCCGAGGTCCGCCCCGGGGCGGCCTTCCTCGATCCTCATCGGGCCGCGATGCGGGTTCTCGCCGCGGGCCTGGTGGAGCTGGGCATCCTGCGGGTCAGCGCCGAGGAGGCGCTGGCTCCAGACCTGCAGGTGCACCGGCGCTACACCCTTCACGGCACCTCCCACATGCTCGGGCTCGACGTCCACGACTGCTCCCACGCCCGCGAGCAGGAGTATCGGGACGGATCACTGCTCCCCGGCCAGGTGCTCACCATCGAGCCGGGGCTGTACTTTCAGGCCGACGACCTCACTGTGCCCGAGGCGCTTCGGGGCATCGGGATCCGGATCGAGGACGACGTCCTGGTCACCGAGGAGGGTTGCCGGGTGCTCAGCGCGGCGCTGCCCAGCGAGCCCGACGCCGTGGAGCGCTGGATGGCAGACCTGCGCGGCGCGGACGTTCAACTCCGCGGCCCGATGGGGCGAACGGCACCCGCCTGATACACTCGCTGCTCCGACCGCAGCTTTCCTGCGTCCGGCGTCGCCGCCTTGGCCACCTCGGCGGCGAGCCACAGCCGGGCGCCGTTCAGCCCAAAGGAAAGGAGGTGCGCGCATGGTGCGCGACTACGAGCTCATGTACATCGTCCGGCCAGACCTCGACGACGAGGCGCTGCGGGCCGCGACCGAATCGGTGGGGACGCTGGTGCGCGGCCTCGGCGGGGACGTCGGCAAGACCGCCATGTGGGGCAAGCGCCGGCTCGCCTATGAGATCGGACACCTGCGCGACGGCCATTACGTGGTGAGCCAGCTGCGCCTCGACGGCACGCGGGTCTCGGAGCTGGAGCGAGCCCTCAGGATCCATGACTCGGTGTTCCGCCACCTGCTGGTTCGGCACGAGACGGCGGCGGAGGCGGAGGAGGTTGAGCAGCTCGAGGCCAGCCCCGAGGCGGGACCGGCCGAGGCGCCCGGGTTCTCGGGCGAGACCGACGACGTGGTCGGCGACGGCTTCGGAGATGACATCGCGGGCGATGAGATTCCGGCGGCGGAGACCGCCGAGGAGGACGAGTAGCCATGGCGGGTTCGCTCAACAGGGTCATGCTGATCGGGCGGCTCACCCGGGACCCGGAGCTGCGCTACACCCCGAGCGGCACCGCGGTCTGCAACCTGGCGCTGGCCACCAACCGCTACGGCCAGGACCAGGGCGGTGAGCGCAAGGAGTTCACCGACTACCACGACGTGGTGGTGTGGAACCAGGGGAACCGCAGGCTCGCCGAGCTGTGCAGCCAGTACCTCCAGAAGGGACGGCTGGTGTACGTCGAGGGCCGGATGCAGACGCGTTCTTGGGACGACACCCAGTCGGGTCAGAAGCGGTACCGGACCGAGGTGAACGCCAGCGACGTCCAGTTCCTGGACAGCCGCCAGGATGGTCCGCCGGCCGAGGCCGGGGTCAGCCCCGCGGCCGGCGCACCGGTCCCGGTCCCCGGGGGCGACATCGACCCCGACGACATCCCGTTCTGAGGCACGAGAAGCAGAGATGCCCGATTTCGACCGCCGACGACGCAAGGTCTGCAGCTTCTGCCTGGAGCACCAGGACGTGATCGACTACAAGGACGTCTCCCGGCTTCGCCGCTACCTCTCCGACCGGGGAAAGATCCTCCCCCGCCGGATGACCGGGGTCTGCGCCCGCCACCAGCGGCGGCTGACCATCGCCCTCAAGCAGGCCCGCCACATCGCCCTGCTCCCCTTCAGCGCCGACCTGCGCTGACCACCCGCGCTAACGCACCTGGCGGAGGCGCGCCCCGATGAGCTTCTCCACGAGCGGCCTCGGCAGGGGTTGATCGACCGGGAAGTGGAGCGAACTGGGCGTGCTCGCGTAGCCGGCGAGGTCATCCGCCAGCTCGGCGAGCACCGACCCACTGTGGGGCAGGTAACTGAGGTGGTTGGTGAAGGCGGCGAAGCCGGCGATCACCTTGCCGTGCAGACGGAAAGCCGGCATCCCATAGGAGATGCACTGCTCCGCCTCGGGGATGACCTCATGGATGGTCTTGCGCAGCTCGCGCAGGGTGGTCCGCTTGGGCTCGTCGAGCTTCGCCAGGTAGCTGTCGATCTCCTGCTCGGCCATCGCGCCGATTCTGGAAAGCGCGCCGGCCAGCCGTCAAGTGACTGGCTCCGTTCTCGAGCCACATGTCCGGAGCTGCATGCCCGATTCCGGCTAACAGGGGCGGTGAACTTCGGCCGGAGAGGTGGCTGGCCTGACGGGGCAGGACCACGGCTCATGGGCGCTTGTCAAGAAGCCTTGATGGGGCGCCCAGAGCAGTCGGGTCCCCCTCGCGACGCCTGCCCAACCAACTCACCCCGCAGCCGCGCGGACGCGGGCGCGGGCTGCCGCGCGGCCCTATACTCCGGCCGAGGCTTCGCCCCATGCCGCGGGCTCGTTTTCTCCACGTCCTTGCCCCCGCCCCGGTCGCCGTCCTGCTGACGGCAGCCCTGCTTCCGTGCACCCCGATGGTCCAGGCGGCCTCGGTCCCCCCTGCCGACATCGTCTGCATCGACCCCGGCCATGGCGGCCGCGACCCGGGCGCGATCGGGCTCGACGGGCTGGTGGAAAAGGACCTCACCCTGGACATCTCGGAGCGGCTGGCGGCACTGCTCCGCGCTGACGGGGTGACGGTGGTGCTGACCCGCACCAGCGACGCAACCGTGAGCATCCAGCAGCGCTCGGACATCGCCAACGCCTCCCACGCCGACGTCTTCCTGCCCATCTACTTCAACTCCTGGGCCACCACCGTGCCCGACGGCTCGGTGGTCCTCTACCCCTACGCGCGCGACCTCCCCTTCGCCCAGGCGATCAGCCAGGCGGTCACCGCCTACATCGGCCCCTACGGCGACAGCGACGGGGGCGTCGTCCACCGGCCCGACTGGTGGTTGCAGCCGACCATGCCGGTGGCGACCGTGGAGAGCCTGTTCATCAGCAACCCCCACGATGCCGCACTGCTCACCCAGCCCAGCTTTCGGCAGGGCCTCGCCGAGGCGCTGAAGAACGGCATCGAGGCATACCTGCCGGGCATCATGCAGCGCCAGCAGGAGCTCCAGCCGGCGACCCCTGGGGCCTCTCCGCCGGCAGCCGGCCAGGGATCGGGGCCGGTGAGCGCGAGCCCGCCAGGGGCGGCCCAGCCGCGGCGGTCGGGTGCTCCCAAGGCCCGCGCGCCGGCATCCGGCCTGATGACCATCGGGGCCGGAAGCGGGCCGCCGGCGCCGATCGTGGCCCTCCTCCTGCTGCTCCTGATCGGTGGTGCGGCCCTGGGCATCCGCCACCGGCGCCGGCTGGTGCCCGCGACCAGGGTGGGGGTGAGGCTCTTCCGTGACAGCGGCCTCCACCGTCGGGTGCTGCGCCGGCGACGGCGCCTGCTCCGGGAGAGGGCGAGCGCGCCAAGGGGCGGGCGCAGATCCGCAGTCCGCGGCGGCGACGAGCCGCCGGCACCATTCGAGCTCGAGGCGTGGCCGCAGTGGGACGAGCTGCCGGAGGCGCAGGTCGCGATCCGCGGCCGATCCGCCGTGCGCGACCGCGGGCCACTCAGCCCTCGGGGCCCGCGTTCCCCGGTCTGAGCCGAGCGGCGAGGGGCCGCCACACCACCTGAGTGGCCCGTTGGTGACGCGAGCGGCGGCGGTTCGGAGGCCCGAAGTCCGATTGGTACACTCCTGCCTGCGCCAGACCGATCCGTCCAAAGAGGTGCCATGGCTCTCCAGCAGCAGCTCCGTGTGCCCGGTCCGACCCCGCTTCCCGAGCGTGTGCTGCGCTCCCAGTCTCGCCCGATGATCAACCATCGCGGACCCGAGTTCGCCGAGCTCATGTCCGAGGTGTGCTCCGGCATCAAGGAGGTGCTGCGCACCAACAACGACGTGCTGCTCTTCCCTGCGAGTGGCACCGGGGGACTGGAGGCCGCGGTCGTCAATCTGCTCAGTGCCGGAGAGAAGGCGCTGTTCTGCACCGTCGGCTCCTTCGGTGACCGCTGGGCCGACATCGCCGCCGCCTACGGGGTCGACGTGGTGCGGCTCAAGATGCCCGACGGAGAGGCGATCGACCCCGAGGACGTCGAGCGCATCCTGGCCGAGAACCCGGAGATCGAGAAGGTCTTCGTGACCCACAACGAGACCTCCACCGGAGTGACCAACGACATCCCGGCGATCGCCTCGGTGGCCAAGGGCCGCGGCAAGCTGATCGCCGTGGACTCGGTGAGTGGGGCGAGCTGCATTCCGCTGGAGGTGGACGCGCTCCAGCTCGACGTCACCGTGACCGGTTCCCAGAAGGGATGGATGGCACCGCCGGGACTGACGATGCTGGCCGTCTCGAGCGCCGGGTACGCCGCCGCCGAGAAGGCTCGGCTCCCCCGTTTCTACTTCGACTTCGCCCGGGAAAAGAAGTTCCAGGAGCGCAACCAGACCTTCACCACCCCGCCGGTCAGCGTCCTCTACGCGATCCAGGAGGGGCTGCGGATGATCCTCGAGGAAGGGGTGGAGAACGTCTGGGCCCGCCATGCCCGAGTGGGCCGCATGGTCCGCGCCGGGGTCGAGGCGGCGGGCCTGCGCCTGTTTGCCGCCGAGCCGTATCGCAGCGACACGGTGACGCCGATCCACAACCCGGCCGGTACCCCTGAGGAGCTCTCCGGGTTGCTCGGCCTGCTCCGCACCAAGTACGGCCTGGTGCTGGCCGGCGGGCAGGGCGACCTCAAGGGCAGGATCTTCCGCATCGGCCACCTCGGCGCGGTCGACGAGGGCGATGTGTACGTCATCCTCGCCAACCTGGAGCAGGCGCTGAGCGAGCGTGGCTTGCTGAGCCGGGTGGGGATGATGGTCCCGGCCGCCCAGGCCACGGTGCGTGCCACCAGTGCAGCCGCCGAGACCGCAGGGATCCGATGACCTCGGTCGCCGATCACACCATCAGCGCACCCGACCGCCCCGCCTCCGCAATCCGCATCCTGGTCGCCGACCCCATCGCCGCCGATGGAGTCGAACGCCTGCGTGCGGCCGGTGAGGTGGAGGTGGCGACCGGGCTTTCGACCGAAGAGCTGAAACGCAGAATTGCTGACGTCGACGCCCTGGTGGTGCGCAGCGAGACCAAGGTGACGGCCGAGGTTCTGGCGGCTGCACCGCGTCTTCGCGTGGTGGGACGGGCCGGGGTCGGCATCGACAACATCGACCTGGAAGCCGCCACCCGCCACGGGGTGCTGGTGCTCAACGCACCCACCGGCAACACCATCGCCGCCGCCGAGCACACCATCGCGGTGATGCTCTGCCTGGCTCGCAACGTCTCGAGGGCCGACCAGTCGATGCACCAGGGTCTTTGGGAGCGCAAGGCCTTCATGGGCACCGAGCTGCGCGAGAAGACCCTGGGTCTGCTCGGGCTCGGCAAGATCGGCTTCGAGGTGGCACGGATCGCCTCGCAGGGGCTGCAGATGCGGGTCATCGCCGACGACCCGCTGGTCACCGCGGAGCGCGCCGAGCAGGCCGGAGCCGAGCTGGTGGACTTCGACACCCTGATCCAGCGCTCCGACATCCTGAGCGTCCACGTCCCCCTCAACGACAAGACCCGAGGGGTCATCGGCGCAGCCGAGCTGAAGCGGATGAAAAAGGGCGCGCGGCTCATCAACGTGGCCCGCGGTGGGATCGTCGACGAGGCGGCGCTGGCCGAGGCGATCCGGAGCGGGCAGATCGCCGGGGCTGCCATCGACGTCTTCACCACTGAGCCGGTCGATGCCGGCAACCCGCTGATCAGCGTCCCCGAGGTGGTGCTCACTCCCCACCTGGGTGCGAGCACCGCTGAGGCGCAGGTCACCGTGGCCACCGACGTCGCGGATCAGATCGTCCACTTCCTGGCGGGGGGCGGAGCCCGGTACGCGGTCAATCTGCCGACCCTGTCTCCCGATGAGATGGCCCGGCTGCGGCCGTGGCTGGTCCTGGCCGAGAAGCTGGGGTCGCTGACCGCCCAGCTGGCCGGCGAGCAGCTGCGCCGGGTGGTGTGCAGCTACGCGGGAGAGCTGGGCCGCCTCGATCCCGGCTTGCTCACCGCCGAGGTGCTGCGCGGGCTGTTCGCCCACTTCACGGACACCCGCGTCAATGCGGTCAACGCCAAGGTGGTCGCCAAGGACCGGGGAGTGACGGTCGAGGAGCGGACCACCACCCGCGACCTGGATCACACCGACGCCATGCTGGTGGAGGTCGTCGGCGAGCAGCGCCTCACCCTGGTGGGCACTCAGTTCGAAGGCCAGCCGCGGATCACCCGGATCAACGACTTCCGGATCGACATGGACCCCAAGGGACTGTTCCTGGTGGTGCAGCACAATGACCGCCCCGGGGTGGTGGCCAAGGTCTCCGGACTTCTGGCCAGCAACGACATCAACATCGCGGGCATCGAGCTGGGCCGCGACCATCCTCGGGGCCGGGCGGTGATGCTGATCCAGGTGGACGACCCGGTGGGCCCGGAGCTGCAGCGGGCCCTGCGGGCCGAGGCGGACCTGGAGTCGCTGCGGGTCGTCACCCTGTAGTGCGGGTGGCGGGTGTCTCGCCTGCTCCCTCTCCGCGGGATCCACTACAACCCTGAGCTCGTCCGCCTGGGGGGGGTCCTGGCCCCACCCTATGACGTGATCAGCCCGGCCCGGCGCGAGGACCTGTATGGCCGGGACCTGCGCAACATCGTGCGGGTGGACTTCGGCCTGGCCTACGAGGATGACGTGGCCGGGCAGCGCGACGCCTACACCCGCGCGGCCGAGCACCTGCGCAGCTGGCTGGAGATGGGCATCCTGGTTCGCGATCGGCGGCCGGCGCTCTACCTGGTGGCCCACGAGTTCGCGGCGCCGGATGGGGGGTCGGGCCGGCGGCTGGGACTGGTGGGGCGAGTGCCCGCGCTGCCCTGGGAGCGATCCGCGGTGCTCCCCCACGAGCGGACCCTGCGCGGGCCCAAGGAGGACCGGTTGGCCCTGCTGCGGGCAACCGGCACCCAGACCTCCCCGGTGTGGCTGATCTGGAAGGGGGCCACCGGGCTGCGCGGCAGGCTCGAGGAGCTGGCGACCGGGACCGCCCTCATCGGCGGGCGCTTCGCGGGCGAGGCCGGCCCCGAGAAGCTCCTGCTCTGGCGCCTGGATGAGGAGGAGATGCTCGGCGAGCTCGGCCGGCTCCTGGCCCCGGCCGCCCTGTATGTCGCCGACGGGCATCACCGCTTCGAGACCGCTGCCGCCTACGCTGCAGAACGGCGCCTGGCCGGGGATGCGGAGGCGGCCGACAGCCAGTACGTGCTGGTCTACGCCTCGGCGGCGGATGACCCGGCCCTGGTGGTGCTGCCCATCCATCGCCTGGTGGAGCGACGCCCGGGGCTGCCGGCGAGCCCCGAGGAGGTGGGGAGCCGTCTGGGCGCTGATTGGGAGATGGAGCCGGTGGTGGGCGACCCGCTCCGGTCCCTCGCCCAGCTGGATGGGTTGAGGGGCAGGAGCCACGCATTCGTCCTGGTGGCGCCCGGGGGGGCAGCGCTCCTCCACCGGCCCCGGGTGGAGACGACGTCAGCCCGGGCCGCGCTCGACACCGCGGTGCTCCAGGATGAGGTCATCGGCAGGTTCGGCATCGGCGACAGCGAGCTGCGCGAGGGGGCGCTGAGCTACACCCGCGACCCGGCCGAGGCGGTGGCATCGGTGCGAGGTGGTGAGGCCGGGCTGGCCTTCCTGGTGTCCCCCTGCACCCCTGCCGAGGTGCTGGCCGTCGCCGACTCCGGCGACACCATGCCCCAGAAGTCGACCTACTTCTACCCCAAGGTCCCGACCGGCCTGGTGCTGTCGCCGGTCTAGCGCCGGTCGTCGGTCGCCGGGTGCGCACCGCCCCGGCCCGCCCCGTCAGGGTCCCCCCCTCCCCCAACCGGGGGATTGACAACACCAATCCCGGGGGCGTAGATAGCGAGGACCTGTGCGGCCGGGGCTGGATCGAGGGCCGCTTCCGAGAGGAGACTCGCTGCATGTTCAAATCCGCTCGATTGATATCCATGGCAGGGCTGGTGGCGGTCGGGGCCGCGGCATGCGGCACCAGCACGGCCACCCAGTCGTCCTCCAGTGGCGGGGGGCTGGCGTCCTGCTCGGGAACGATCACCGTGGCCACCGACCTGCCCCTCACCGGCGGCGACGCCACCGACGGGCCGTTCCCGCAGATGGCGGCCGAGCTGGCGGTGAACCAGGCGATCGCCGACAAGCTGCTCGGAGGCTGCACCCTCAAGTACATCAGCGACGACGACTCCAGCGTCGCCCAGAACGGCCACGACCCGGCCAAGGGGGCGGCCAACATCACCGCGCTGGCGGCCAACTCCTCGGTGGTGGGGGTGGTCGGCCCCTTCAACTCCAGCGTGGCGCTGGCTGAGATCCCGGTGGCCTCGATGGACCACCTGCCGATCATCAGCCCGGCCAACACCAACCCCTGCCTCACCGTCGCCGTCCCGGTCTGCTCGGACCCCACCATCAAGATCGACACCACCGGGCTGTACCCTGGCGTCCACAGCTACTTCCGGGTCATCGCCAGCGACGTTCAGCAGGGTGAGATCGACGCCTACGTCGCCACCAAGGTCCTGAACGAAACCAAGGTGTACGTCCTCGACGACGGCCAGGCCTACGGACGCGGGATCGCGCTGCTCTTCTCCAAGTACTTCCAGGCCGACGGCGGCAGCATCGTCAACGGGACCTCGATCAGCATGCCGGACAACACCACCAGCTACGCGACCCAGATCAGCCAGGCTCAGAGCGAGGGTGCGCAGCTCATCTTCTTCGGCGGCACCACCGGAGACGGCTGCGGCCTGGTCCGCCGCGACGAGGTCAGCGGCGGCCTGACCCTTCCCTTCCTGTCGCCCGACGGCTGCCAGGACCAGCTGTTCATCACCGATTCCAACTCCGGCTCCAACAGCAGCGCGGCTGAGGGCGCCTACGCGACCAGCGCCCCCGACGTCACCAAGCTGGCCAGCTCGGCGGCCTTCTACGCCGCCTATGCACAGGCGTACGCCAGCCAGCCGGCGCCCTACAACAACGCCATGAACGAGCCCTACAGCCCGTATGGCTACGACGCCATGAACATCCTGCTGCAGGCAATCAAGAACGTCCTGACCGCCAACGGCGGCAAGATCCCAACGGGCAGCCAGTACGCGTTCCGCGATGACATCATCGCGCAGCTGCACAAGATCACCTACAGCGGCGCCCTCGGCACCACCTCGTTCGATGCCAACGGTGACACCACCAACGGCGGGTTCACCCTCTACAAGGTGGAGAGCGGCAACTGGGTGGGGGTCAACACCTACAAGGTCAACGGCAGCGGCACCGTGACCCAGGAGAGCTGACCACCGGCAGAGACATCCAGGGATATGGGGGGAGGGCGCCGTCCGGCGCCCTCCCCACGCCTGGCAGCCACTGATACCGTCCCCTTCGCCCACAACCTTCTGACAGCGGAGAATTTGAGGCGTGACCCAGGAGGCGGAGGGCTCCGCAACCGTGACCGCACCGCCCCGCGAGCTGGACCGGCAGCAGCCGGGCCGGCTGGTGGAGCCGGCCGGGCTGCGCCCGCGGCCGCGGGCCGACGCCGGCGTGACCGCCGATGCGCGCCGCTTCCTGGTGGCCGCCTACCGGTGGGCGTCACAGCACTTCACCGCGATCCTCTTCCTCGGCATCTTCGTGTCCGGTGTCGGCGTCTTCCACCAGGGCGGCGCGGAGCTGCTCGGCCAGCAGCTCCGCAACGCCCTGACCCTCGGCGCCATCTACGCCCTGGTGGCGGTGGGCTACACCATGGTGTACGGGATCATCGAGCTGATCAACTTCGCCCATGGCGACGTCTTCGCACTCTCGGGCTTCTACGCCCTCATCATCAGCGGCTGGTTCAACCTCGGCAAGATGGCGACCGGGAGCTTCCCCGGTCTGATCCTGGCCCTGGTGATCGTCTTCACCCTGTCGATGATCTTCGCCGGGCTCACCGGGATGGCCATCGAGAGGGTCGCCTACCGCCGCCTCCGCGACGCCCCTCGGGTGGCGCCCCTGATCACGGCCATCGGGGTCTCGTTTCTCCTCGAGGGCGTCATGCTGGTCAAGTTCGGGCCCGACTTCGTGCCCACCGGGAACGCCACCTGGATCTCCGGCACCGCCTTCGATGTCGGCGGCGTGGTGATCGGCACCAAGGACATCTTCGTGGTGGTGGCCGCGCTGATCCTGATGTTCGCCCTCGGCGCCTTCGTCAGCCGCACCAAGCTGGGTAAGGCGATGCGCTCCACCGCCCAGGACAGGTCCGCGGCGCTGCTGTGCGGGATCAACATCAACCGCACCATCTCGGTGACCTTCTTCATCGGCTCGGCCCTGGCCGCGGCGGGGGCGATCATCTACAGCATCAACTACGGCGACATCCAGTGGAACCTGGGGTTCCACCTGGGCATCATCGCCTTCACCGCGGCGGTGCTGGGAGGCATCGGCAACATCGTCGGCGCCGGGACCGGTGGCTTCCTGATCGGCATCATCTACGTGTTCGGCGGATCGCTGGTCGGTGGGGAGTGGAGCGAGTCGCTGATCTTCGCCATCCTCGTCATCATCCTCACCTTCCGGCCGGTGGGGCTGTTCGGCGTTGACGTGACCACCCGTGCTTAGCCGCCTGCGACTCCTGTTTCGTCGCGGCGACCGGGTCGAGGGCAACACCCTCTTCTGGGTGTCCGCCTCGGCGGCGGCCGTGCTGCTGCTGATGGGCTGGCTGCTGCCCTGGTTTGTCACCGCCTTCTCCGGCGGGGTCGGCTACAGCCCGATGGACGTGGTGGTCTCTGCACCGGCCGGCGTGGCCGCGTTCCTCCTCGACCTGGTCGGGCTGGCCATGCTGGTGCTGGTGCTCTCGCCCCTGGTCGAGGTGGGCCTCCGTCTCGCCAGGGTGGCGCTGCCCAGCGGGGCCGACCGGGCTCGGAGCTGGATAGCCGGCGCTGGCCTGGTGCTCACCCTGGCGGTGTGGGTGCTGGTCTTCGTGATCCAGGAGGAGCCCGCCTTCGGTGCCCTGCAGCCCGGCACCTTCACGGACTCGGCAGTGTGGCTCACCATGTACGGCTTCGGCCTGGCCGCCTTCGCCTACGGGGCCCGCGGCTGGATCGCCACCCGCCCCAACCTCGCCTTCATCATCGCGGCGGCGCCCTTCGGCGTGCTGCTGCCGCTGATGTTCGAGCAGGCCCCCGATTTCCTGCTCTGGGCGGCGGAATCCCTGGCCATCTACCTGCTGCTCGGGCTGGGGCTCAACGTGGTGGTGGGTTTCGCCGGCCTGCTCGACCTCGGCTACGCCGCGTTCTTCGCCATCGGTGCCTACGTGTGCGCCTCGCTGGCCTCGCCGTTCCACGAGGTCCACATCTCCCTCTGGCTGCTCATCTTCATCGGCGCCGGCGTGGCCGCCACCGCCGGCGCCATCCTGGGAGCGCCGACGCTGCGCCTGCGTGGCGACTACCTGGCCATCGTGACCCTGGGCTTCGGAGAGATCATCCCCGACCTCGCCAACAACAACTTCTTCAACCTGACCGCCGGCCCCAACGGGATCTCGGGCATCGACAGCCCCAGCATCGGCCCCGTTCACTTCGCCGGCTACCCGCAGTGGTTCTACTGGGCGTTGCTGATCGCCTCGGTGATCACCGTGGTGATGTTCCGCAACCTGCAACGGGCCAAGATCGGACGCGCCTGGACGGCGATCCGCGAGGACGAGGTGGCGGCGGCGGCCACCGGGATCAACACCGTGAGCACCAAGCTGCTCGCCTTCGCCATCGGGGCCTCGGTGAGCGGGCTGGCCGGCGCCTTCTACGGACAGATCGTCAGCATCGTCTCCCCGGAGGACTTCAGCTTCTCAGTGTCGGTGACCGTGCTGTGCATCGTGGTGCTGGGCGGGATCGGCAACATCACCGGGGTCATCCTGGGAGCCTTCGTGCTGACCTTCGTGATCTTCTGGGCCCTGCCCAACGCCAACAACTGGATGCTGACCCTGAGCCAGACGGTGCACGCGCCAGGCCTGGCCAACCTCAACCTCACCCAGTACACCTTCATCATCTACGGGGTCGCCCTGATCTCGATGATGCTGTTCCGACCTGGAGGGCTCCTCCCCAGCCGTGCCCGCCGAATCGAGATCGAGGCGGGCGTGGAGACCGAGTCCCTGGCGGCGGTGCAGGGACGGGCCTGAGATGGCACTGCTCGAGCTCGACGGGGTGACCAAGGCGTTCGGCGGTCTGCTGGCCGTCGCCGGCGTGAGCTTCACCCTCGAGGAGGGCGAGATCCTGGCGATGATCGGCCCCAACGGGGCGGGCAAGACCACGGCCTTCAACTGCGTCACCGGCCTCTTCCCCATCACCAAGGGCGACGTCAGGTTCGACGGGTCGAGCATCGTCGGCCTGCCGCCGCATCGGATCACCAAACTCGGGGTGGCGCGGACTTTCCAGAACATCCGCCTCTTCGCCCTGATGACCGCCCTCGACAACGTGATGGTGGGGGCGCACTGGTGGATGAAGGAGCGGGTGTGGGACGGGGCCTTCAGGACCCCGCTGGGACGGCGCACCGAGCGCCTGGTGGAGGACCGTGCCTTCGAGCTGCTCAGGCTGCTCGGCCTGGCCAGCTACGCCGGCTCGTACGCCCGCGAGCTGCCCTACGGCCTGCAGCGCCGCCTGGAGATCGCCCGAGCCCTGGCCACGCGGCCGCGTCTGCTCCTCCTCGACGAGCCGGCCGCCGGGCTGAACCCGCAGGAGAAGAACGAGCTCATGGCACTGATCGGCCGGCTCCGCGGGGAAGGGCTGACCATCTTCCTCATCGAGCACGACATGCGGGTGGTGATGGGGATCAGCGACCGGATCGTGGTCCTCGATCACGGCGAGAAGATCACCGAGGGAACGCCCGCCGAGGTCCGCTCCAACCCCCGGGTCATCGAGGCCTACCTGGGGAAGGGGGCGGGCGACGAAGCCCAGCCGGCGGACCCCGGGGCACAACCCGCGGGGGCGGAGCCGCACTCGACAGCCGGCGAGACGCACCCGGGGTGAACGCTCAGGTCGTGCCAGTCGAGGAGGTGCCCGGGCAGGCTCCCGAGCCGGGTGGTCCGGTCCTGGAGCTGCGTCAGGTCGAGGTCTTCTACGGCAAGATCCAGGCCCTTCGCCAGGTGAGCCTCGAGGTCAGGGAGGCGGAGATCGTCGCCCTGATCGGCAGCAACGGGGCGGGCAAGACGACCACCCTCAAGACCATCAGCGGTCTGCTCCATCCAACCCGTGGTGAAGTGCTGCTCCACGGCCATCCCATCCACCACATGGGAGCGGAGCGGATCGCCCGCCTCGGGGTCGCCCACGCCCCCGAGGGGAGACGGCTGTTCTCGCGCATGACGGTGCGGGAGAACCTGGAGATGGGCGCCTACACCCGGCGGCGGGGCGCCGACCTCCGCGCCGACTACGAGCGTGTGTACACGCTCTTCCCGCGGCTGCGCGAGCGCAACACGCAGCTCGCCGGCAGTCTCTCCGGGGGTGAGCAGCAGATGGTGGCGATCGGAAGAGCCCTGATGAGCGCTCCCTCGCTGCTGCTGCTCGACGAGCCCTCGCTGGGACTGTCGCCGGTCCTCGTCGACGCCATCTTCGAAGTCATCCGGGAGATCAACGCTCGGGGCACCACCATCTTGCTCATCGAGCAGAACGCCCTGCTCGCCCTCAGGACCGCCTCTCGCGCCTACGTCCTCGAGACCGGGACGCTCGCGCTCAGCGGGCCTTCCGAGGAGCTGCTGGTCTCGCCGGAGGTGCAGCGCGCCTACCTCGGGATGTGAGCTGCGGCCCGACCCATGGTCGCAGCGTCCGACCGATTCCACGGGCAGGCAGCTCACCGCGCAACCCCGGCGGAGAGGGTGATCAGCGTGTGCCGCGGCTGACCCGACGGAGTGAGCCAGTCGACCTCCACCCGCTCTCCGGGTTGATGCAGCTTCAGGATCTCCGAGAGCTGGATCGACGAGGTGACCCGTGACCCGCCGACGCCGGTGATGACGTCGCCTGGTGTGATGCCGGCCGCCTGGGCTGGTGACACGAACTCCACGGCCACGACCAGCGCCCCCCCGGCGGAGAGGCGTTGTCCTGAGTGTCGACACCGAGCACCGTGGTTCCCGCGCGCAGGACCCGCGGGTTTGGCGTCCCGGTCTCCATGTCATGGGCGATGGCGGCCAGGGTCCGGACGGGCAGGGCGACGCCGCCGGCGGAGATGGATCGCGCCGGCCACAGCTGCGAGCTCCCCGCGAGGATCATCCCCACCAGCTGGCCGGAGCCGCTGATCAGGGCTCCCCCGTCGTCGGCGCTGGACAGGGGACCGCTGAAGCCGATCACGCCGGTCAGCGTCGCAAAGGCGTCGCTCCGCGAGTCCCTGGTGATGACCGTCTGGTCGAGGCCGGTGATGCTGCCCTCCGACACCGCCGGTGTCCCGCCGCCGGTGGGGGCGCCGATGGCAGTCGCCGAATCGCCGACGAACGGGGGCGACGGGGTGCCAAGGCTGACCGCCGGCAGCCGCGGGGCGTTCTGGAGCTGGAGGAGCGCGAGGTCGTCGGTGGGATCGAGCCCGGCAACCGAGGCGAGGAGGGTCGCCGCCCGGCCGGCCACATGGACCTCGATGCTCTCGGCGCCGTTGACGCTGCTGTAGGCGACCGCGATCTGGCCGGATGGGCCCACCGCCAGCCCCAAGGCGGTCCCGCTCCGATCGCCGCCGAAGTCCACGCGGATGCCGACCACGGCCTGGGCGGCGGCGGCGATGGCGGCGACGCTCCCGCGCTGGACCAGCCACCCGGCGGTGGCGCCCGCGGCGGCAACCAGGAGCAGGCCGCCGATCGCGGTGGACGCGCGCCTTCCCCTGCCCGAACGCCGTGCGGGAAGCGGCGCTGATGCCGCCATGCCGCGATTGTAGGAGGGCTCGCCCGCGAAGTCCTCGCGCTAGTCGAGATGGAGCTCGCGGGTCGGCTGTGCCCGGAGGTCGTCCCAGCGGAAGCTGAGCCTGGACCGGACCGCGACCACCCCGTCGAGCCCCTCGACCAGGTGCGTGAGGATGTCGGCATCGCTGCGCCTCTCCAGCCCGCCGGAGAGCGTCACCACCCCCTCGTCCACGGCCACATCGACCGCGTCCGGCCTGAGACCGAGCCATCTCGGCAGCACCCCGTCGACCACCTCGCGGTGGATCTCAGGGTCCGGACGGGCCAGGGCGGAGAGGATGTCGTGGCGGCTGAGGATTCCCACCAGCCGCTGCTGCGCGTCGACGACCGGGAGGCGCTTCACCCCGTGCTTGCGCATCAGCCTGGCGGCGGCGGCCAGCGTCGTCTCCGGTTCGATGGTCACCGCCGGCGAGCTCATCGCCTCGGAGGCGACCTCGGCTCTCGCCTTGGCGCGCACCCGTCTCTCCCGGACCGGGGCGGCCAGCGATTCGAACCTGTCACCGATGGCCGCCTCCTTGCCGAGGAGCAGGTCGGCCTCGGTGATGATGCCCACGATCCCGCCCTCGGGGTTCACCACGGGCACACCGCTGATCCGGTGCTCGACGAGCAGCCCCGCCACCTGCTTGATGGGGGTGGTGGGAGCGGCGGTGATCAGCTCGGTGCTCATGACGTCGCCGGCGGTCATCCGGTGCGGAAGGGTGGTCTCGGTCACACTCGGTCTCCCTGCGGGGCGGAGGACGCTGGAGTCGCGCCGGCGTCATTCTCACGCGTGCCGGGCTCCGCCGGGCGTCGCGATGCCGTCCGGCCTGGCGCTGCCCCCGAGGCGACGGGCCCTCGGCCTCCAGGGCCCGTGAGGGCCGGCGCGGACCAGTGATCTCGGGTCATCCGCCAAACTCGGAAGTCCCCGGTCTCGGCCGGAGCCCGCGGCTCCCTCCGCTCCACGCCAACCAGGTTGAAACCGAGCTTGCGCGGCACCCCCTCACTGGCGACGTTGGCCCGGTCGTGCTTGATCTCCACCCGCCGAACCCAGGGGAGGGCAAATGCCGCGGTGGTCAGGGCTCGGGCTGCCCTGGACGCGTAACCGCGGCGGGTGTGTGCCGCGTGCACCCAGTAGCCGATCTCCAAGCCATCCGGTCCGAGCCGGCGGTGCAGGCCGCAGGCACCCACCACGGTCATTCCCGCGAACATTCCCAGCACCATGTCACCACCCTGGTCCCACTCCCGCTCAAACCGTCCCAGGGTGACCCGGACTCCATCAAGCGTCTGTGCATCCGCCCACGGCATGAAGGGGCGGAGGTGGTCGCAACTCTCCTCGATCGCCGCCCAGAAGGGCTCGGCGTCGGCTTGGCGCCATCGGCGGAGGACGAAGTCACCGCACTCGATCCGCTCGGGAATCACGCGACCGGCAGCGGCCTGAGATCCTTCCCGTCCATGACCACCTCCCATCTGATCCACACAGCGGGTCGCCGGCTCGGTCTCGAGGCTAGCAGACGAACCGACCGACGGCCTCGACAAAGCGCCGTCTCTCGCGGATGAGGAAGAAAAGATGTCCTCCGCGAAAGACCATCATGGTCGACCCTGGAATGCCGCGGTGCAGCTGCTCGGCGAGGCGAAGTGGCGCCGACCGGTCGCTCCGTCCGTGAAGGATGAGCGTTGGCATCCGGAGCTGGTGCAGCCGCGGAGCAGCGTTGTAACCGTCCGACGCGCGCAGCTGGTGCACGAACGCGAACCGGGGCTGCGGATACCGGCTGCGGAAGAGCGGCAGTCCGGCCAGGATCGGCCAGAGGTGGCGCCGCCTCCAGTTGGGAGTGATCCGGGCGGACGTCGAGACCAGGAGCAGCCTCTCGACACGCTCCGGATGGCGCAGCGCGAGCTCCATGGCGATGCGGCCACCCAGCGAGATGCCCAGCACGGCGGCCCGCGGGAGCTGCACAGCATCCATGATCCCGAGCGCGTCCTCGGCCATCATCTCGATCGAATAGGGCGCATCCGGCTTGCCACTTCGGCCCGCGCCGCGGTTGTCGAAGGCGACGACCTGGCACTGAGCGGCGAGCTCATCGATGAGCGCGGTGTTCTCGGAGACGTCGGAGCCGAGACCGAGGATGACCAGCAGCGGCCTGCCCCGGCCATGCACCTCGTAATGGATGGTGATGCCGTTGACGTCGGCGGTCGGCATCAGGCCCTCAGAGGTTACGCGGCCGTCGTCCCGCCGTTCCAGCGCAGCGCGTCGCAGACCAGGTCGACGCACCTCGAAAAGGAGGAGGGGTGCCGGGCCACCGATTCCGACTGGCAGAGGGCTCCCATCATCGTCACCACCTCGGTGACGGTCACATCCCGCCTCACCGCCCCCGCGTCCTGGGCTCGAACCAGCAGCTTGCCGACGGTATCGATCAGCTCCTCCGAGGCCGCCCCCTTGATGCTGTGGAGGTCGATGCCGGCGGCGGCGATGGCGTCGGCCAGCGCTCGAAATGACATGAAGGCGCCGGCGAGGTGGCGCACCAGGGCAAAGAAGGCCGGTCCCGGGTCATCGGCCTGGAGCGCCTCCCGCGCCGCCTCGATGAGCGGTTCGGCGTGTCCGGTCACCAGGGCGGTGAGCAGCGCCTCCTTGGTGGGGAAATGCCGGTACAGGGTGCCCACCCCAACGCCCGCGCGCCGCGCCACCTCATCGATGGGGGCATCCGGGCCCTGAGCTCCGAAAACCTCCTCCGCCGCCCGGAGGATGGCGGCCCGATTGCGGCGGGCGTCGGCGCGAAGGGCGTGATCGGGGGCCGCTGCCTGCGGATCGGGGTGGGGCGCGGTCTGGGGAGTCATGTGGTGGAGCCCGGCTCTTGACAAACGGAACGGTCGTTCCGTATATTACCCAAGAGAACCGGAACCTAAGTTCCGATTATAGCCCCGGCCACCGCCCGCAGCAAGGGAGCCCAAAGTGACCACTCGGCGTGTCAACCCCTGGACGGTCCTCGTCATCGTCGGCCTCGCCCAGTTCATGGTGATCCTGGACGCGACCATCGTGAATGTGGCGCTGCCCTCGATCCAGCGCAGCCTCCACTTCTCGACCGGGAACCTCGAGTGGGTGGTCAATGCCTACGCGCTGACCTTCGGCGGGTTTCTCCTGCTCGGCGGACGCGCCGGTGATCTCTTCGGCCGGCGCCGGCTCTTCATGATCGGCATCGCGCTCTTCTCGGCAGCCTCGCTGTTCAACGGCTTCGCCGGGTCGGCGGCCGAGCTGGTGGCGGGACGTGCCCTGCAGGGCCTGGGCGGTGCGCTGGTGTCGCCGGCCGCCCTCTCGGTGCTGACCACCACCTTCGCCGAGGGCAGGGACCGGGCCAGGGCCCTGGGGGTCTGGAGCGCGGTCGCCATCGGCGGCGGCGCGGTCGGTCTGCTGCTGGGTGGGGTCCTCACCCAGCTTGCCTCCTGGCAATGGGTGTTCTTCGTCAACCTCCCGGTCGGCGCCATGACCCTGCTGCTCGCGCTGCGCTTCGTGCCCGAGAGCCGGGCACCGTCCACCGCGGGGCGGATCGACATCGCCGGCGCCGTCA
Source organism: uncultured bacterium (assembly GCA_963716555.1). Taxonomy (GTDB): domain Bacteria; phylum Chloroflexota; class Dormibacteria; order Aeolococcales; family Aeolococcaceae; genus JAJZNI01. The sequence continues at coordinate 371,498 of CAVQTJ010000019.1, forward strand.
CCATCACCGGCGGCCTGATGGCCCTGGTCTACGCCCTCGTCAACGCCCAGACCGCCGGCTGGGTTTCGGGCTCGACGCTGCTGCTGGCGGTGTTGGCGGCGGCGCTGCTCGCCGTCTTCATGGTCCTGGAGACCAGGCTGCGCCATCCCCTGGTGCGCCTGGGGATCTTCCGGCTGCGCTCGCTCACCGGCGCCAACATCGTGATGCTGCTGGTCGCCGCCGGAATGTTCGCGGTGTTCTTCTTCGCCTCCATCTACGTGCAGGAGGTGCTCGGCTACAGCCCGCTCCGGGCGGGCCTCGCCTTCCTTCCCATGACCGCCATGATCGTCGCCGGTGCCGGGCTGGCCCAGGTGCTGATCCGCCTGCTGGGAGTGCGCCGGGTTCCCATGATCGGGATGACCATCGCCGCGGTCGGGCTGCTGCTGTTGAGCCAGATTCCGGTCGCCGGGAGCTACGCCGGCAACCTGCTCCCCGGACTCCTGGTCATGTCCCTCGGCATGGGGCTCACCTTCGTCCCCGTCACCCTGATGGCGACCTCCCGCGTCGAGGCCCGGGACGCCGGCCTGGCCTCGGGCCTGCTCAACACCGCCCAGCAGATCGGCGGCGCGCTGGGTCTGGCCGTGCTCTCCACCCTGGCCGCGAACACCACCGCCCACACCCTGGCCGGGGCGGCCCAGCTCCCCACCATGGCGATCCGGGCGGCGGCGCTCGTCGACGGCTTCCACGTGGCCTTCCTGACCGGGGCCGGGATCCTGCTGGCCGGGGTGATCCTGCTCGCGGGTGTGGTCCGCGGCGATGACGTCGCCAGCATCGACGCCGCCGAGGAGGTCGAGCTGGCGGCGGCCTGAGCGGGCGCGGGTCAGCGAGCTGAGATCGGCCGCAGCAGGTCGTGCACCGCGCGGCGGAGGCTCTCGGCGAGCTCGCCGGGAGCCGGCGCCGGGCCGCCCTCGGGTTCCAGGAGCATGGTTGCCCCGGCAAGAACCACGGTGAACGAGCCGGCGAGCCGCACCCGATCGTCGAGGCTCAGCGACGGGTCGTTGAGCATGCCGCGGAAGAGCTGGTCCGGCTCGGTCTCGGGACCACCGTGGTCCTTCTTGTGCAGCTCCCCCATGGCGGCGGCATTGCGCTGATGCAGCAGGAAGAGCTTGACGTTGCCCACGATCTGGTCCACCAGCCCGTCCAGGAATGAGATCCACGCGGCACGGCTTCCCGGATCACCGGAGATGCGCACCACCTGACCTCGGACCAGCTCGTGCATGCGGATGTGCAGCGCGATCAGGATGTCGCCCTTGGAGGGAAAGTGATAGTAGAGGGCGGCCTTGGTGACGCCGAGCTGCTCGGCGATCTCGCGCAGCGAGGTCTGATCAAATCCCTTCTCGACGAAGAGGTCGAGAGCCACGTCGAGGATCCGCTCGCGAGTGTCGGTGCGCTCGCCCTCCTCCGAAGAGCCTGCACCTCCCACCAGGACGCGGTGGCCCCGCCGTCCCCGGGCGACCGGGCGGATGGGGCCCTCCGAAGTGGCGGCGGCGCCCTCGATGGTCATTAACTTACTTGACGGCCGGTAAGATATTGGCTTACCATACGGCAAGTAAGTATACCCCCGGCTGGCGATTGCCGCTTCCGGGGGTGCAGCGTTGCATCTCTGACATATCTGGATATATCGTTATAATCTGACCGCGAAGGAGGTTGGAGTGGCTGATCGACCGATGATCGAGGCGGAGGGCCTGGTCAAGCGCTTCGGAAGCAACGTGGCACTCGCCGGCGTGGATCTGTCTGTTCCGGCGGGCGCGATCCTGGGGCTGCTGGGACCCAATGGGGCCGGCAAGACCACCGCCATCCGCATCCTCACAACCCTCAGCCGGCCGGATGGCGGCCGCGCTCGGGTGGCCGGGTTCGACGTCGTCGCCCGCCCCGCCGAGGTGCGCCGGCGGATCGGCGTGGCCGCGCAGGCGACCACCCTGGACGAGCTGCTCACCGGCAGGCAGAACCTGGTGATGATCGGCGAGCTGAGCGGCCTGGCTCGCACCCAGGCTCGGTCGAGGGCCGCAGAGCTGCTCAACCGCATGGAGCTCAGCGACGCCGCCGACCGCCTGGCAAAGGGGTATTCGGGCGGGATGCGCAGGCGTCTCGACCTGGCCGCCAGCATGATCATGGCCCCACCGGTGCTCTTCCTCGACGAGCCCACCACCGGCCTCGACCCGGCCAGCCGCTCGGCGGTTTGGGAGGTGATCCGCGAGATGGTGAGGCGCGGCTGCACCGTGCTGCTCACCACCCAGTACCTCGACGAGGCGGATCACCTCGCCGACAGCATTGCGGTCGTCGACCACGGCCGGGTGATCGCCAGCGGCACTGCGCAGGAGCTGAAGGCGCAGATCGGGACCGCACGTCTGGAGGTGACCCTCACCCATCCGCGAGCCGATGCCGCCGCCGCTCTCGCACCCCTGCTCGACGGTCAGGCCCACCTGAGCCACGATGGCCGGCGGCTGAGGGCGCCGGTCCGCAACCAGGACGGCCTGGCCACCGCCGCCGTCCGCGCCCTCGACCGGGCGGGTGTGCTGGTCGACGACGTCCAGGTCCATCAGCCCTCGCTCGACGACGTCTTCTTTGCCCTCACCGGGCGGCCTGCGTCTGAGGAAGAGGCGACGGCTGTCGCGGAGCTGGTCTCGGCATGAGTGTCCGCGCCGTCGCCGCCGCCCGGATCGAGCCCAGCTGGGTCGCCCGGGCCCTCCGCGAGATCCGGGTCCTGGTGCGCCGCAACCTGCTCCACATCGCCCGCGAGCCGATGCAGCTCTCCGACGTCACCATCCAACCGATCCTGTTCACGATGCTCTTCATCTTCGTGTTCGGATCGGGCATCCCCATCGCCGGAGGCACCTACACCGATTTCGCGCTTGCCGGTCTGCTCGCCATGAACCTGGTGACCTCCAGCAACGGCACCGCGGTCGGTCTGAGCACCGACCTCAGCACCGGGCTCATCGATCGCTTCCGGACCCTGCCGATGTGGCGGGCCTCGATCCTCATCGCCCGCTCGATCACCGACCTGCTCAGCGCCATGCTGTGCGCCTCCATCGTGGCCGTCGCCGGCCTCGCGGTGGGCTGGCGGCCGGGCGCGGGGTTCATCTCGGTGCTCGCCGGCTTCGGAATCGCCCTGCTCTTCACCTACGGGATCTGCTGGACCTTCGCCTGCGTGGGGCTGGCGGCGCGCAACGTCGAGGCCGCGATGTCGATCGGCTTCCTGGTCCTCTTCCCGCTGGCGTTCATCTCCAATGCGCTGGTGCCCACCCAGGGGATGCCCGCGTGGCTGCGAGTCGTCGCCGACTGGAACCCGGTGAGCGCCGTCACCGCCGCCTGCCGCCAGCTCTTCGGCAATCCCAACCCCTCCGCGCAGCTCACCGACTGGCCGATGCAGCACCCCATCGCGGCGGCGCTGCTGTGGGCGGCGCTGCTGCTGCTGATCAGCGTGCCGCTGGCCACCGTCCTGTTCCGGCGCCGCACCACCGACTGAGCGACGCAGGGGCCGAAGCAGCCGCGGCCGTCTCTTGAGCGTTGTCCCCGGGGCGCGCCACTCAGGTCGATGAGGGCCGGCCGCTGACCGCCAGACCGACCCCGAGTCCGACCATGACCACCCCGCTGCCCCAGCCAAGCCGGTGCCGGCGGCCCGCCGACCCTCCAACCCAGCTGCCGGCGGCGCTCGCCGCCAGCGCCCAGGCACCGTCGGAGACCAGCGCCAGCGCGGTCCACACCAACCCGAGCACCAGCATCTGGAGCGGAACGTGGCCGAGCCGGGCGGCCACGAACTGGGGAAGCACGGCGGCGAAGAACACCGTCGTCTTGGGGTTGGTCACCCCGACCACGAAGGCCTGCCAGAGCACCCGCCGCCAGGAGCCGGCGGCGACGGGACGCCCGGGGTTGGCCAGGGTGAGGCGCCCACCGCGGATGGTCCTGATCCCCAGGTAGACGAGATACCCGGCCCCGACGAGCTTGATGACGGTGAAGGCGAGGCTCGAGGCGGCGACCAGGGCGCCGATGCCGGCCGCCACCGCACCCACCTGCACCAGCTCCCCGAGCTCGTTGCCGGCCACGGTGATCAGCGCGGGCCGGCGTCCCAGGGCCAGCGACCGGCTGACGATGAACAGGACGCTCGGGCCCGGGAAGATGATGACCAGGAGGGCCACCCCGGCGAAGGCCAGCAACCTGCCTGGATCCACCGGTCGGAGCATAGCCGGGGACGAGGCCGCTAGGCTGCGCTGAGCGATGCCCGCAGCCCCCCTCCCCGACCCTCTCCAGGCCTTTCTGCGCCTGCCCAATCCCTGCGTCGTCGCGACCATCTCGCCCGCTGGCGAGCTGCACACCGCCGCCACCTGGTACGAGTGGCGGGATGACGCGACCCTGCTGCTCAACATGGACCAGAGCCGGCGCCGCCTCGCCCACCTGCGTGAGGACCCTCGGGTCGCTCTGACGGTGCTCGACCGGGAGAGCTGGTATCGCCACGTCTCCCTGATCGGCCGGGCGCGCGAGATCCGTGCCGACCCGGAGCTGCAGGACATCGACAGGCTTTCACTGCACTACACCGGGCGTCCGTATGCGGCTCGGCAGCAGGAGCGGTGGAGCGCGATCGTCGACATCAGCCGCTGGCATGGCTGGCGGGACGGCAAGCCGGTCACCGAGGGGTGACCGAGGCCGCCTCGCCGGCGCAACCGGCGGCGGTGGATGGCCCGCCGCTCGCAGCGGTCATCCTCGACATGGACGGACTGCTGATCGACACCGAACCGGTGTGGCGGGCGGCTGAGGCGGAGGTCTTCGCCGAGCTGGGCACCCCTCTGACCGACGCCGACATGCTCACCACCATGGGCCGGCGGATCACCGAGGTCGTCGCCGAGTGGCGCACGCGCCGGCCCTGGCCGAGTGCCGAGACGGGAGAGCCGGATGACGACACCATCGCCGAGCGGGTGATCGACCGCATGGTGGCCCGTGTGGGTGCCGAGGGCGAGCCGATGCCGGGGGTGATCGGAGCCGTCGGGCTCCTCCAGCGTCTGGGGTTGCCGATGGCGATCGCTTCGTCGTCGCCCCACCGGCTCATCAACTCGGTCTGCGACCGCCTCGGGCTGGCAGGGATCGCGATCCGCTGCTCGGCCACCGACGAGCAGGATGGCAAGCCGGCCGCCGACGTCTACCTCAGCGCCGCCCGGCAGCTGGGTCTGGACCCCGCGGCCTGCCTGGCGATCGAAGACTCGCCGAACGGGGTCGTGGCTGCCAAGGCCGCGGGGATGCGCTGCGCCGCCGTCCCCGACCCCCACCTGGCCGGCGACGCGCGCTTCGCGCGGGCGGACCTGGTCCTGAGATCGCTCGCCGACCTCGATGAGACGGCGCTGCGCTCCCTCGGCTGGCGGGACCCGGGGCCCTGAGGCGGAGCCGGGAGCCAGGCGGTACCATGCCAGCATGGGCAGACGGGTCAACTTCTACCTCGACGACGACCTGATCGAGGCCCTGAACCAGCACACCCAGGTCTCCCCGCTCTCGCGCAGCGAGATCGTGGCGGTGGCGGTGCGACGGCTCCTCCGCGAGGAGCGCCGCCGCGCCCAGGTCGACGTCCCCGCCACCGAGATGGCTCGGCGGATCGCAGCCGGCGAGCTGCCCTCGACGCCGCTGGACGGTCAGCTGCTCCGCAAGCCTGCCGCATCCCTGGGAGAATTGACGCGGCCCTCGGGTTTGGTGAGACCAAGCCCCGGGGTACTCGACCAACGGAGCGTTCTCGCCACCTCAGAGCCTGCCGTGCCGACCTACGGATATCACTGCCCCCGATGCCTGACCGATTTCGAGGTCCTCCAACGGATGACCGACGAGCCGGGTGCCGACTGCCCCAGCTGCGGAGCCCGTGGACGGCGTCTCTTCTACCCCACAGGCATCGTCTTCAAGGGCAGCGGTTTCTACAAGACCGACTCGCGAAAGACCTCATCGGGGTCAGAGGCCGGCTCGTCCTCCTCCAGCTCGACTGCAAAGCAGGGCTCGGGGAAGGAGGCCGCGGGCTCGACCGGCGAAGCCGGCGCACGCCCCGAGAAGACCAGCTCGTCGGATTCCGCCTCGGGCGGCTCGACTGCCGCCGCAACCACGTGAATCCGGCGGCGACACCCACACCGCCGCATCCCGGCGGGCCCATGGCCCGGCCGGCGGCGATTGTTAGCATGGAAGCAAGGATGGGCGGTCGCCCATCCGCATGAGGAGACCTCGATGGCCCATCCCGTCACCATCACCGACTCGAGCTTCAAGGCGGAGGTCCTGGAAGCCGAATCGCCCGTGCTCATCGACTTCTGGGCCTCGTGGTGCTCGCCCTGCAAGATGATCGCGCCGATCGTCGAGGACCTCGCCAACGAGTACGAGGGCCGGGTCAAGGTCGGCAAGATCGACGTTGATGCCAACCCGGTGACCCCGGGGATGTTCGGGGTGATGAGCATCCCGACGCTCATGGTCTTCCAGGGCGGCAAGGCCGCCGAGCGCATCGTGGGGTACCAGCCCAAGCCGGCACTCAAAGCGAAGCTGGACGCGGTGCTGGCCGGCGCCGCTCGCTGATTCGAGGCGCACAACCGCGCCTTCACCCGCCTGTCGCGGGTCGTCACCCCACCGTCCTCAAGCGTTGCTTGCGTTCATCCCTCCGAATGCTGCAAACTCGATCTGGGAACAGGAGCTGCCTCATAGGGGCAGGGAGGGCGGCATGATTCCGCTGGTCCGTGAGCGTGCTGCTCAAGTCCGTGACGTGCTCGCGTGGCGGGATGTCCGCCTGGTGGTGTCGCTCTTCTGCCTGGCTCAGCTTCTTGACGGGTTGACCACCTACATCGCGCTGGCGTCGCACAACTTCCAGGAGGAGAACCCGCTCCTCGGCGGCGTCCTCGACGCCCACCCCCTGGCCGCCATCGGTGTGAAGCTGCTGGTCGCGCTGGTGGTGGTGTTCGCCATCCTCGCCATCCGGCTCCGATGGCGGATGCGGCTCGCCGTCACCAGCCTGTTCACCATCGCCAGCCTTGCCGCTCCCCTGGTGAATGTCATCCGCCTGTCCGGGGCCTGACCCGAGGCCACGGTCCGGGGGCGACGGGCTGACCGCTCAGCCGCCGCCGAGCTGACCGAGAACAGCACCCACCAGGGCTAGAGATCCGCAGACCACCACCAGTCCGGCGGGCCCGGCCAAGACCCGCGCGGCGTCGACGGCGGCGCTGACCGGCTCCACCACCATCCCCTGGCCGGACAGCATCGCCTGCAGGTCGGCGGCACTGGCGGCACGTGGGCCGCCGACGCTGGTGAGCACCACCTGCGCCGCCATGGCCCGGAGGTGGGGCACCATCTCGTCGAGCTGCTTGTCAGCGAAGGCCCCGAAGACAGCGACCACTCCGCGCCCCTCGGCAAGCTGGGCGACGTCGCTGCGCAGAGCGGCCATGGCCGCGGGGTTGTGAGCACCGTCCAGGAGCAGTGGCGGGCTTCCCTCCACCCATTGGAGCCGCCCCGGCCAGCGCACCGACTTCGCCCCCTCGACCAGAGCCCGGCGGGGGATTCCCAGCATGGTGGCGGCGACCGCCGCGACCGCGAGGTTCTCCACCTGGACCGCCCCCAGGAGCGGCGACCGGCAGACGATCCGCCCGCCACCGGGATCGGAAGCGACCTCGGCAGCCAACCGCACCGCGACCTCCACCTCGACGCCATGGCGCCCCAGCGCGACCCCGGAGTAGTCCCGCCCGGCCTCGAGCTCGCGGAGCCGCGCCCCGACGCCCCGAGCATGGCCGGCGATGATCCCACGAGCCGGTGGTGCCGCCGCGGTGACCACCCAGTCGCCCGGCTTGACGATGCCCGCCTTCTCGGCGGCGATCTCCGCCACGGTGTCGCCCAGCCACTCGCGATGATCGAGCGACACGTTGGTGACCACGCAGCCGCCCAGGTCGACGACGTTGGTGCTGTCTCGGGCACCGCCCATGCCCACCTCGCACACCAGGGTCTCGACCCCGTGGCGAGCGGCGGCGAGCAGCCCCATGACGGTGAGCACCTCGAACTGGGTGGGGTGCTCTCCCGGCGAGGATTGGTCGGCCACGTCCATCACCTCGTCGGCCAGCGCAGCGAACTCCGGATCGCCCAGGGGCTCGCCGTCGAGCACGATCCGCTCCCCCCAGCGCAGCAGATGAGGCTTGGCGAGCAGGGCGGTCCGCCGTCCCGCGGCTCGAGCCATGGCGTCGACCAGCGCCGCCACCGACCCCTTGCCGTTGGTCCCGCCCACCAGGACCCCCCGGAGCCCCTGGTGGGGGTCGCCGAGGAGGTGCAGCAGCCAGCGGGTCCGTTCCAGGCCCGGGACGATGCCGAAGCGCCCCGCGCCCTCCAGCCGCGCCAGAGCCGAGGCGAGGGCCGGCTCCTCGGTCACGGCGCCGACTTCGGTCTCCAGGGCCAGCTGGTGGTCATCGCCTCGTCCTGCGCCGGACGGCTCAAACTGCCGGCGAGCACCGCCAGCCACGCCCGGTGCCGCTCCGCCGGGTCGGCGATCGCCTCCACCAGCGGATTGCGGTAGAGGCGGCCGGTCTGGTGGGCGAGCGCGGCCTGCAGCTCCTGATACTCGAGGACGGCCGAGCCGTCGAGCCGGGCCGGATCGCTGAGCCCGGGGATCGCCGCCTCGACCTGGAAGACCCGGCCGCGCTCATGGTCAAAGGTCGAGGTGGGGTGGAGCTCCAGCGCCATCGAGCGGGGGCAGCAGGGAGGCGATCCGGTCCAGCCAGGCGCGCTGGGGGTCGGGGTCGGCGTCGACCGGGGCCAGGCTGAACAGCTCGCCGGCCAGGGCGAGGACGGCGGCCTGGAACTGGCGGTAGTAGAGAAGGTCGGCGCCGCTCACCGCCACCGCCCCGAGCGATCCGCCGGCGTCGTCGTCGAAGGCCACCATGAAGGGCCGGGCGTAGGGCTTGCGGGCCTCCTGCTCCGACCAGCGAACCCGGATCTCCGGCATCGCTCAGGCGACCGCCACGGCTCCGCGCCGGCGCCGGGCCAGGGCCAGGGTGTTGCGCAGCAGCATGGCGATGGTCATCGGCCCGACCCCGCCCGGCACCGGAGTGAGCCATCCGGCGACGGGCTCCACCGAGGCGCGGTCGACGTCGCCCAGCACCTGCCCGTCCTGGGGAGTGGTGCCCACGTCGATCACGGCTGCCCCGGGCTTGACGTAGTCGGCGGTGATCAACCCCGGGCGACCGATGGCAGCCACCAGGATGTCCGCTTCTCGACACACCGCGGCGAGGTCCCGGGTGCGCGAATGGCAGATGGTGACCGTGGCGTCGGCGTTGACCAGGAGCAGGGCCAATGGGCGCCCGACGATGACGCTCCTCCCCACCACGACGGCCCGCTGTCCGGAGACCTGCACTCCGGCCCGGCGCAGCAGCTCCATGCACCCGAGCGGGGTCCCCGGAGCGACCTCCACCGCGGCACCGGCGGCCAGCCGTCCCAGGTTCAGCGGCTGGAAGCCGTCGGCGTCCTTGGCCGCGGGCACGGCCTCGAGGACCGAGTCGGTGTCGATCTGGCGGGGCAGCGGCAGCTGCACGAGGATGGCGTCGATATCGGGGTCATCGCGCATCGCCATGCAGATGTCGAGGATCTCGCCGGTGGTGCTGTCGCCGCTCGGGGTGTGCAGGGTGAATCGGATGCCGGCTCGCTGCGCCGCTCGCTGCTTGTTGCGCACGTAGGTGGCGCTGGCCGGGTTGTCGCCGCAGAGCACCACCCCGAGGTGGGGAGCCGGGATCCCGGCGGCGACCATGGAAGCGACCTCGGATGCGATCTCCTCGCGGATGGTCTTGGCGATGGCCCTGCCGTCGATGATGGTCGCGGTCATCGCCGCCGGCGTTCCAGGGTGACGCTGAAGCGGTCGACCGCGACCGCGAGCGGGGGTCGCTTGGCCACCCGAACGCGCACCCAGGCGGCCCGCGGCTCCTCGAGGATGGCCTCGGCCACTCGCTCGAGCCACCGTCTCCACCAGGTGGTAGCGCTCCCCCTCCACCACCCGCCGGCACGCCTCGATCAACCGCGCATAGTCGATGGTGTCGTCGACGCTGTCGCTGGCCGCCGCCTCGCGGAGGTCGGTGCGAACCTCGATGTCGACATCGAGATGCACTCCGGCCTTTCGCTCCTCGGGGAGGCAACCGTGATGTCCGAAGAAGCGCATCCCTTCGACGCGAAGCACGTCCTGGCCGACGATGACCTCATCCACCGTCCGATTCTACGTAGACGGCACCGTGCCAGCCTCAGAGGGACGGTGCGGGCGGCGGCGCCGTTGCGGGCGGCGCTCAGGCGGGCTCAGATCGAGGAAGTCGAGTCAGGACGCGCGGGCTCGGGGAATCTCCTCCACCGGCTTGAGCAGGGTTTCATGGCTGTCGACGGGGTTGACCATGACCACCTGGAAAAGGTCCTCGAAGTCGCACTGGAACAGCTGCATGAGCTGCTGGCGCAACTTGGGACCGGGATTGCGGTGCCCGCCCTCGAGAGCCGGGATGTAGTTCTGGGTGACCCCCAGCCGGCGAGCCAGCTCGCGCTGGGTCAGCTTGTGTTTGTCCCGCAGGGCTCGGAGTCCGGTGGCGCGCACTTCGACGTTCATGGAGCAGACCGTAGTACCTCAAAGTATGTTTGTCAACGCACCACAGGCAGCAGAAGCGCTGCCCTCCCCGGGCCCCTCGGCGGGCAGCCCGGAGCCGTGTGAGCGGGGGCGCCCAGCGGAGGCGTAGCCTCCGGTGTCGATCATGTGCCGCGTGTGCCAGAAACGCCCTGAGATCCCCGACGAACCGCACGGACGCTGCGAGGCCTGCGTCAAGGCGGGCCGGATGGCGCTGCGCTTCCGACTCGCCCCAGGCCCCGGGGGCAGCGGTCTGCGGGTCAAGGCCGGGGAAACCTCGCCACGCGCCCTGCGTCAGAGGTGGCTCGCCCAGCTGCGTGCCTACGGCGCAGACCCGGCGGTGCGCCCTCACCTGGGCCTGCACGAGGTCGAGATGGTGGTCGCCCGGGACAAGCTCGAGGCTGTCCGGGTGGCCCGAGACCTCGGGCCCCAGGCGGCCGCCGCGCTCCAGGCTTTGCGCGAGGCGGCCGAGCGCACCGACGCCTCGTGGTGAGACGGCGCCCAGGACGCCGGATTTCAATGGGTCAGCAGCCATTGCCATGTCGGCTCGCCGAGACCGCCGGTCGCGGCGACCGACCAGGTCGCCAGGGTATGGCCGGCGAGCCGGCCGCTGATGTGGGCGACGACGGTTCCAGCCGGCAGCGGATCGGGAAGGCGTGAGACCGGCGCCGCGGAGAGGGAGAGGGTGGTTCCCCTGCGCACCTCCACGGGCGCCGCGCTGTGCTCCAACGCCACCAGGATCCCGGCCCTGGTGCCCCAGGCCGATGTCACCTGGCCACGATCCGGCGGGGTTGGGAAGGCGCTGGGATTGACCGTGTCATAGGCGCCGAAGGCGGCTTCGATGGCGGCCGAAGCCGCCGAGAGCGCCGGCCCCAGGCCAGCAGGACCACTCGCCGGCTGTCCGAGGATGGCGCCCACCACTTGGACCGGGGAGCTCCCCAGAGGCCCGGGGTGGTCCGCGGCGAAGAGCAGGCAACCACCGGCCTCGCCGGTGTACCCGGTCTTGATCCCCAGCCAGCCTGGAATCGTGCCGAGGTTGGTGTCGAGGTTCTGGACGACGGTCCCGCCCGGCATCATCGCGGATCGGGTGGCGACCAGCTGCGCCAGCACGGGGTTGGCCAGGGCGGCCTGCCCGAGGCGAACCAGGTCGGCGGCCGTGGAGACGGTCTGGGGGCTCAGACCACTGTCGTCAGCGAAGTTGGTCTGGCTCATCCCCAGGGCCCGGGCCTCGGCGTTGAGATCGGCGACGAAGGCGGCGTCCGAGCCGGCGACCCAGTTTCCCAGGGTGTCGGCGAGGTTGTCGGCGGACGGAAGCAGGAGGCCGAGCAGCAGCTGCCGCTCGCTGAACTGCTCGCCGAGGGACACCGCCAGCCGCGAGCCGCCCTCGCGGCTCACCAGCCGGTAGTCGGCGACGTCCTGAGCGGTGATGGCGTAGGTGGGACCGGGCTGATCGCCGCTGAGCGGCTTCTTCTGAAGCGTCACCAGGGCCACCATCACCTTGGCGATGGAGGCAATCGGCGCTGGGGTGCTCGGCGAACGGCTGGCCAGCTCGCCAGCCTGGCTGGAGACCAGATCGAAGCTTCCCTGCGCCGGCGCCGGTATCGGCGGAGGGGACGCGGGATCGATGGGCAGGTCGCCGGGCAGGTTGAGCTGGACCCGCGGCGAAGGCAGCGGGCCCAGCAGCTTCCAGGCGGCGTAGCCCCCGGCGGCGAGAACCAGGGCGGACAGGAGGGCAAAGACCGCAGGCAGGATCAGACGGCGCCGTTTGGTCATGTCAGCGCGTCGAACGCCCCGGCGGCGTCCAGCCCGGTCAGATCAGGGAGCGCTTCCGCAGGCTACCTCTTGGCGCGTCGGTTGCTCGCTGCCCCCTTGAGGGATGCGGTGAGACTGGTCGACGGCGCGAATCGCACCACCTTGCGGGCGGGCACGCGGACCTCCTCGCCGGTGCGGGGATTGCGGCCCATCCGGGCGGCGCGCTGCTGGATCCTGAAGTTGCCGAATCCGTGGATGCGAACCTCGTCACCCTTGGACAGGGCGCCCGAGATCTGGTCAAAGAACCAGCGGACGTCGTCGCGGGCTCGGACCATGGCGTAGGTCCCACCCTCCTCGTCTTCGACTTTCGACTTCCAGAGCTCAGCCAGAGAGTCGCGTGTCACTACATCTGCCATTCCAGTTCTCCATGAACGCGTGCAATGGCCGAATTGTAAGAAGGAGCAACGGGTTTTGCCAACCGCATGGTACGGTGGCCGGGTGCCGGATCTCGCCTTCGGCCTGCCCGACGCCGCCTGGGACCACGATCTGTTCGAGGGTGGCGGTCATTTCATGCAGAGTGGAGCATGGATGGCGGTGCAGAAGGCGCTGGGCGATGATGTGGTGCACCGGCAGGGTCAGGGCTGGCGCTTCGCGGCGGTGGCCCATCGCGGCCGCGGGCTGAGCTGGCTCTACGCCCCCTACGGGCCGGCTGTCGATGACCCCGCGCATCTCCCCATCGCGGTGGCCGCCATGCTGGAGGCGGGCCGGGAGCTGGAGAGTGATTTCGTGCGCATCGAGCCTGATCTCGCGGCTGCCACCGAGGACACATCGGTACTGGCGGCGCTCGCCGACCTGGGGGCGCTGCGGGTCCGCTCGGTGCAGCCCCGTCACACTCTGGTGCTGGACCTGGGCCGCTCGGAGGACGAGCTGCGCGCCGACATGCTCTCGGGCCGGCGCCGCAGCATCAATGCCGCGTCTCGCAAGGGAATCTCGGTGCGGCGCACCCGCGAGAGCGCGGCGGTGGAGCAGTTCATCCGTTTGATCCGCAAGACCGGGGAACGCAACCGCTTCGATCCCCATCCGGCCCGCTACTACCGGGTGATGTGCGCGGTTCTTTTCGACCGCGCCGCGGCGTCGCTGTACCTTGCCGACGTCGATGGCGAGAGCGTCGCCGAAGTCATCGCCTTCGAATCGGCGACCACCGGCTACTATGCGCACGCCGCCGACGACCCTGAGCGTTCGCGGCAGATCGTGGCCGCCGCGCCACTCGCCTGGCAGATCGTTCAGGACTGCCGAGCCGAGGGGCGCAGGACCTTCGACTTCTGGGGTGTGATTCCCGACGACACCAACGAGCATCCCTGGGCAGGGTTCAGCCGCTTCAAGAAGACGTTCGGCGGCACCATGCTGACCCGCCCGGGCACCTTTGACCTGCCGCTTCGAGCGCTGCGCTACCGGGTGTACAGCGCCGCGCGGGAGGCCCGGGCGCGCCGCCGAGGGGGTTCGGGAGTCGAGTGACCGGGACGAGACCGGCCAGGCCCGCTGAGATCGAGGGTTGGGACGAGCTGGTCCAGGCCAACCCGGACGGCGGACACATGCTGCAGACGCGGGCCTGGGGCGAGGTCAAGCGGCGCTGGGGCTGGCGTCCCTCCTACCTGGTCTCAAAGTCACCGTCGCCGGGGGCGCCGCTCGCCGCCCTCTTTCTGCGCCGCCACGTCGCCGGCCTGGGCTCGGTCTGGTATGCCCCCAAGGGCCCCGGCGTGGACTCCACCGAGCGGCTGGAGCGCCTGCTCGCTGAACGAGACGCCTTCATGGGCGCCTTCTCCGTCATGGTGGAGCCGGAGCTGGAGGACACGGGCGAGAACCGAGCCGCGCTCCAGGCGCTGGGACTGCGCAAGATCGAGGACATCCAGATCGCCCGGGCCACGGTGATCGTCGACCTCACCCCATCCGAGGACGACATCCTCGGTTCCTTCCGGGCCAAGACCCGCTACAACATCCGGCTCGCGGCCCGCCGCGGCGTCACCGTGGAAATGGTGCCCTGCGAGCCGCCGGGGATCGCGGTGATGCACCGCCTGATGGCGGCGGCCTTTGCCCGAGCCGGATACCCGTTGCGCCCACTGGAGTACTACGCCGCGTACTGGCGTCTGTTCGAGGCCAGCAGGCAGGGAGCGCTGATGATCGCCCGGTTGGGTGACGAGGCACTGGCCGGAGCCTACCTGACCTGGCTGGGCTCGAAGGCCTGGTACAAGGACGGCGGCTCATCGGTCCGTCACCGCGAGCTGATGGCGCCGCATCTCCTGCAGTGGGAGGCGATGCGCTGGCTGCGCAGTCGCGGGGTGCACAGCTACGACCTCTTCGCCGTCCCCCGGAGCCACGACCTGGACCGGCCCGAGCACCCGCTGCACGGCCTCTGGCAGTTCAAGTCGGGCTTCTCTTCGGATCTGCGGGAGTACGTCGGGACCTGGGCGCTGGTGCTGGATGAGCGAAGGTATTGGCTCTGGAGGCGGATGGCCGAGCCGGTGGTGCGCCGGGCCCGCTGGCGCCTCCGCCACGACCTGCTCTACTAGATCTCGCGGCGCTGAAAGCTCCGGATGCCGATCGCGACGATGGCCACCACCCACGCCGTGGTCCTCAACGCCCTTCGGCGGCGGCGCTTCGGGGCCCCCGCGCTGGCCACTCCCCGCTGATCGCCGCCCCCAGAGCCGCCAGCGCCAGGATCCCACCCGCCAGTGGGGTGGCGCGCAACCCAAAGGCACCCAGGACCAGCCCCCCGACCAGCGGCCCTCCCGCGATGCCGACGTTGAAGGACGCCGAGTACCAGGCGGAGGCGATGTCGGTGCGGCCGGGAGCCACCTCCAGGGCCCGATGCTGCAGCGAGATCACCAGCGCCGACAGAGCGAAGGCGCCGGCCGCCTCCAGGGCCGCGGCCGCCACCCCCCACCTCCCCAGGGCAAAAAGGGACAGGAGGCAGGTTGCCATCAGCGCCACCGGGCCGACCCGGACCAACCGCGGGCGCCGGTCCACCAGCAATCCGCCGACCACCACGCCGGCCGCCCCGGTCAGCCCGCTCAGCAGCAGCACCGGGGCCACCGTCCTCGGCGAGAGCCCGCTGACCTGGATCAGGAAGGCGGTGACGTAGGTGTAGGCGGACAAGGAGGCGCAAACCACCAGCGGAGTGGTCACCACCAGAAGCAGGTAGCGGCGGCGGTCCGGGTGGGTGCCCACTCCGGCGTGGGTGCTCTCGGCCCTCCCACGGGGCAGGAACACCGCCAGGGCCGCGAGGTCGAGGAACCCCAGCCCGCCCAGGAGAGCGAAGGAGAGCCGCCAACCCGCCAGCTCACCGATCCAGTTGGCGGCCGGGATCCCCACCACCACCGCCACCGAGCTGCCCACGAAGACAAAGGCGATGGCTCGGCCCCGCGCCGAGGGAGGGAGGAGCCCGACCGCGACGACCGCAACGATCGACCAGAAGATGGCCTGCGCCAGCGCCGTGCCGACCCGCACCGCCACCATCCACCCGTAGCTCGGGACCACCGCCGCCGCCAGGGTGGTGAGGGCGAAGACGGCGACCAGGGCGCTGAGCAGCAGCCGGCGCGGGAGCTGGCGGGTCAGGCGGGTGAGTGGGGCCGAGACCACGATCACCACCCCGGCGTAGACGGTGACCAGCAGTCCAACCGTCGAGAGCGAGACCCGAAGCCCGGAGGAGAGAAGGGGGAGCAGGGCGACCGGCAGGTTCTCCCCGGTCACGAAGCAGAAGGTGGCGCCGGCCAGGGCCACCAGGGCCGCGATCGGGGCCACCGAGTGCGACGGCGACGTGATCTCAGCGCCTAGCCGGTTCGGGGCGCCGCCGGCCGCGTCGGCACCGGCCAGGGAACTCCCGAACCAGTCGCCGGATGGCCCCTACCGCCAGATCCGCTTCATGATCACCCTGGCCAGCTTGTCGGGGTCATGGTGGGTGCTGATGGTGGTGCTGACCACGTCGGCGAGGATGTAGTGGACCGGATGCTCCTGGGCCCGCTGCCGATCGAACACCACCCGGGAGATCCCGGCCCGGCGGGCTGAGGCCGGCAACGGAGGGGTGAGGTTGCTGTTCACGAGCACGTAGTCGAAGATGTCGACCCCGATGTGGGAGCGGATCGCCTCCAGGTGCTCGCTGACCGTGTACCCCATGGTCTCACCGGGCTGACCGGCGAGGTTGCAGACGTAGACCTTGACCGCAGGACTGGCCCGCAGCGCCTCCACCATCCCGTCGACCATGAGGTTGGGGAGGATGGACGTGTAGAGAGACCCGGGCCCGACGATCACCATCTCGGCGTCGAGCACCGCCGTCTCCGCCTCGGGGTTGATGGGTGGCGCTGAGGGCTCCAGAAAGACCCGGTCGATACGGCCGTCGCCGATCGGCACCTTGGACTCCCCCACCCGAAGCTCGGCACCGGCGGTGGCGCACAGCACCACGTCGGTCAGGGTGCTGGGCACGATGGCGCCGCGGACCGCGAGCACTCGACCCGATTCCCGGATGGCGTGCTCGAAGTCGCCGGTGATCTCCGCCATGGCCATGATGAAGAGGTTGCCGAAGGAATGGCCGCCCAGCGCCCCGTCACCGCTGAAGCGGTGCTGGAAGAGCTCGGTCATCAGCGGCTCGGTCTCGGCCAGGGCGGTGAGGCACTGCCGGAAGTCGCCGGGCGGGAGCACCCGGAACTCGTCTCGCAGCCGTCCGCTCGAACCCCCGTCGTCGGCGACGGTCACGATGGCCGAGATGTTGCCGGTGTACTTCTTGATGCCGCGCAGCAGCGCCGAGAGGCCGGTGCCGCCACCCATCGCCACCACCCGGGGGCCCTTGGCAAGCTGGCGAAAGGTGTAGAGCTGCTGGACCAGCCCGCGCTCACCGCGGGCGGTGATGAACGGGCCGAGGACGGATTTGCCCAGGTAGTAAAAGCTGAGCCCGATGATGACCAGCCCGACGGCGAGGAAGAGAACGGCGCGAGTCCATCGGGGGAGGAACTGCAGGGTCAGGTCTTGGACCCAGAAGGGGAACTTGAAATTGGCCGAGTAGACGTCGCGAAGGGCATAGCCGACCGCCAGGGCGATCATCACGATGCCCACCATGAGCAGCAGCAGCCACCGCTTCACGTGGAGACCGGGGGTCAGCAGCCTCATCAAGGTCGGGCTGGGACGGAACCGCGCCTTCATCCTTCGCGCGCCGATTGTCCCACCCGGGGCAACGCGTGAGGCCCTTCTGTGCTGCTAGCCGAGCGGGATGGGTGGCACCAGGCCCATGGCGCCGCCCTCGGGAAGCGTTGCCGGGGCCCGGCCCATGCCGATGTAGACGCCGCCGTGCCTGGCGATCTCCTCGGCATCCAGGAAGTTGCGGCCGTCCACGACCAGCCGGCCCTTCATCAGCCCCAAGGCCCGGCCCCAGTCGAGCTTGCGGTACTCGGGCCATTCGGTGACCAGGCCGCAGGCCTCAGCCCCCTTCAGCGCCTGGTAAGGGTCCGGCTGGAGTTCGGTGAGGGACAGGACTCCCCTGGCTCGGGAGAGGGCGACCGGGTCGGTGACGACCACGTCGGCCCCGGCGTGCTCGAGCTGGCGGATGACCTCCACCGCCGGGGCCTGGCGCAGGTCGTCGGTGAAAGGCTTGAAGGCGAGGCCGAGGATGGCGATCCTGCGCCCTTCCAGGTTGCCTCCGAGGCCCTGGCGGAGCTTGGAGACGAAGCGGCGCCTCTGCTGGCTGTTGACCTCGATGGCGGCCTTCAGCAGCCAGAAGATCTGGCCGTGGTACCCGGCCGAGGACTCCAGGGCACGCACGTCCTTGGGGAAGCACGAACCGCCCCAGCCCAGGCCGGCGCTCAGGAAGCTGCGGCCGATCCGGGGGTCGAGGCCCATCCCGTCGGCGACGCTCTCGATGTCCCCTCCGGTCAGCTCGCAGAGCTGCGCCATCTCATTGATGAAGCTGATCTTGGTGGCCAGGAAGGCGTTGGACCCGTACTTGATCAGCTCGGCACTGATGCTGTCGCAGAGCACCAGGGCCGGGTCCCGGTCGGAGAAGAGCGCGGCCACCCGCCGGACCGCCGCCGGATCCTCGCCCCCCACCACCACCCGGCTGGGGTGGCGGAGGTCCTCCAGGGCGGAGCCCTCGCGGAGGAACTCGGGGAACATGACAAACGAGATGTCCTGGCGGCGGCAGGCGCGAGCCAGGGCCCGGGTCGTCCCCGGCGGCACCGTGCTCTTGATGGCGACCACCGCCCCAGGAGCAGCGTGGGGGACGGCGTCGCTCACCGCTCGGCGGACCTGCGCCAGGTCGGCCTCACCGTCCGGAGTCGGTGGGGTCCCGACGGCGACGATCAGCAGCCCGGCGCCGGCGACCCCCTCGGCCATGGTCTCGGCGACCCGGAGGCGGCCGTCGCCGACCACCGCAGCCAGGAGCTCGTCGAGCCCCGGCTCATGTATCGGTGACCGTCCGGCGGCCACCATGAGCCGCCGCTCGGGCTCGATCTCCACGACGCGGACCTCGTGGCCCAGCTCGGCGAGTCCGGCGGCGGTGACCAGGCCGACATAGCCCGCACCGATGACGCAGACGACCCGGTCGGGGCCCTGAGCAGTCATGGGTCGGAACTCTAGTGCCTCGCAGCCGAGCCCGGCGGCCCGTTGCACTCAATTCACGCTGTCCGAGGAACTCGTTTCACCCCACGCCGGTTAGGATTGACGGCCGTGCCCTCTGACTCCCGGCCCCTGGACCGCGTGGTGGTGACCGGCGGAGCGGGGTTCCTTGGCTCCCATCTCTGCGAGCGCCTGCTCCGGCGCGGCGCCCGGGTGGTCGTCCTCGACAACCTGATGACCGGCAGCGTGGACAACCTTGCCCACCTGCGCAGCACCCCAGGGCTGAGCTTCCACCGCCATGACGTCACCGAGTACCTCGACGTCGAGGGGGACGTGGACGCGGTGCTGCACTTCGCATCTCCCGCCAGCCCCATCGACTACGCCCAGATGCCGATCCAGACCATCAAAGTCGGCACCCTGGGTACCCACAAGGCACTGGGCCTGGCCCGGGCCAAGGGGGCGCGGTTCCTCCTGGCCAGCACCAGCGAGGTCTACGGCGATCCCGATGTCCACCCCCAGCCGGAGACCTACTGGGGACACGTCAACCCGGTGGGACCGCGGAGCATCTACGACGAGGCCAAGCGCGCCGCCGAGGCGTTCACCATGGCCTACCACAACCACCACGGACTGGACACCCGGATCGTGAGGATCTTCAACACCTACGGACCGCGGATGCGCCGGCGCGACGGGCGCGCGGTGCCGGCCTTCGTCACCCAGGCGCTGGCGGGCGAACCGATCACCGTCTTCGGCGATGGATCTCAGACCCGCAGCCTCTGCTACGTCGACGATCTCATCGAGGGCATCGAGCGGCTGCTGCTCAGCGACCACGTCCTGCCGGTCAACATCGGCAATCCGGGGGAGATCAGCATGCTCGCGCTGGCCCATCGGGTCCGGGAGCTGTGCGCGAGCAGCAGCGAGATTGTGTTCCAGCCCCTCCCGGTCGATGATCCGAAGCGGCGGCGGCCCGACATCACCCTGGCCCGCACGGTGCTCGGCTGGGAACCCATGGTGAGCCTCGAGGAGGGGCTGGCTCGGACCATCGCGTGGTGGCGCGGCGAAGCGCCCGCCGAGAGCGACGAGGAGGGCGCGGCGGCCGTACGATCATGAACTCGCCCTACCTCTCGGTGCTGATGCCCGCGCTCAACGAGGAGCGGACCATCAGCCAGGTGCTCGACGCCGTGCTCGCCTCACCGGTCGACCTCGAGGTGGTGCTGGTCGACGACGGATCGACCGACCGCACCTGGGAGCTGATGAGGGCACGCAGTGAGGCAGATCCCCAGGGTCTCCGCCGTCCGGCACGAGCGCAACCGCGGCAAGGGGGCGGCGGTGCGCACCGCGCTCGGCCACGCTGGCGGTTCGGTGGTGATCATCCAGGACGCCGACCTCGAGTACGACCCCGCCGACTATCCCCGCCTCCTCGAACCCATCCTGAGCGGCCGGGCCCGCGTGGTCTACGGATCGCGGGCGTTCAGCAGCCATACCGCCTACTCGTATTGGTACGTCATGGGAAACCGGCTGGTCACCCTGGCCACCAACATCCTCTACAACTGCTACCTCTCCGACATGGAGACCGGCTACAAGGTGATGCCGCGCGAGGTGGCGCTCTCCCTCGACCTGCGGGCCCGCGGTTTCGAGCTCGAGCCTGAGATCACCGCCAAGCTGCTCCGCTCAGGTCACCGCATCTACGAGGTCCCGGTCGGCTACGCGGCCCGGTCCCGTGCCGAGGGCAAGAAGCTCACCGCCATGGACGGAGTGCGCGCAGTGCGCACCCTGGTGCGCTACAGCCGATGGCGACCCCCCCGGCCGCGCTGAGAGATGGTGCCCGGACGGCTGCCGCATGGCTATCGGTCCACCGCTGCCGTCCTCCCCGATGAGGGAGGCGGCTGAGGGGGCGCGTCGCGGCAATGGTGCCTGAGCCACCCGCCGCAGGCGTGCCGGCCCGAGGCACGGCGGGGCTGGTCGGGGGCCGGCTGCGCGAGCGCTGGTGGCTCGCCGGCGCGGCGCTCGCCACCGCTGCCGTCTGGTTCTCGCACATGCCGGCGCTGCTGCTCAGCGCCCAGTTCTACGCCGATGACGGCAGCTGGTACCAGCTCGCCTACTCGCTGGGACCAGTCGCGTCCCTGCCCCATCCGGCCAACGGGTACCTGGAGCTGCTGCAGCGGCTGACCGCCTCGCTGTCGCTGGCGCTGCCGCTCCTCTGGGTGCCCCTCTTCTTCAACCTGGTGGCCCTGCTGGTGGAGGTGGTCGGCGTCGGTTACCTCCTCTCTTCCCGCATGGCCAGCGCCATCCCCAGCGTCGCCGTCCGGATCGGGATCGCGGTCCTGGTCATCGCTCTCCCCAACGCATATGACACGAGCGGCAACCTCACCAACGCGCAGTGGCACCTGGGGCTGATCGCGTTCCTGGTGATCTTCGCCCGACCGACGAAGCGCCTCGCCGGCAGGCTGCTGGATTGGGGGCTCCTCCTGCTCTCAGGTTTGACCGGCCCCTACTGCCTGCTGCTCGAGCCGGTGGCTCTGTGGTGGTGGCTGCGACGGCGTGAGGACCGCCGCCGGCGCAACCTCCTGCTCGGCACCACCGCGTGCGCCGCGCTGCAGCTCCTGGTCATCTGGGCACGGGTCGGCGTCCAGAGACACCTGGGGCTGCTCGCCGCCGGGCTCCTGCCCCTGGCTCGGATCCTCGGCCGTCAGCTTTCGCTCGGCCTCACCATCGGGGCCCACGGCCTCAACCACCTCGCCGGATCTCCGCTCGCCAACAGCCCCTTCGCGCTGATTCCACTGGCGGCGCTGCCGCTGCTGGCGTGCGGCTGGGCGGCATGGCGGGGCCCGTCGATCCTGCGCGCCCTCACCGTCTACGCCGCGATCGAGCTGGTCCTGGCTCTGCTGGCGCCGGTCATCCCCGCACCCCAGTGGCCGAGCCTGGGAAACCCCGCCAGCATCGTCGACTTCCACCCCGGGGGTATCCGCTACTTCCTCTATCCGCTGCTCGCCTTCGCGGTCTCGCTGGGTTGGCTGGCCTGGCGGTACCTCCCATGGCGGCGGGCTGGAGCGGGCGGCTCGCTGCGGTCGGGTCCGGCGGGTCGCTCAGCGGGGGCTTGGGCGGCCGGGGGCATCGCCGCGCTGATGCTGGTCGCAACTGCCGCCATCGGCGTCCCCGCAGATTGGGCCTATCCCGCGTACGTCGATTACCACTGGAGCGCCGAGGTCGAGCGATTCGAGACCGCCGCGCCTGGCACCATGGTGGTGTTCGCGATCAACCCACCGGGCTACGACTTCTCGCTGAGGGCACGCTGAACGTTCTGGACTGAACTCAGAGCTCCGTGTGAGGGCGGCGATACACTGCCCGGGGTGAGCGCTCCTCTCCGAGGGTCCGGAGCGCCTGCGGGTTCCCGAGGGGCGTTCCAGCCAGGGGCCGGGAGGCCACGCTACCTGCCGCTGATCTGCGTGCTGCTCCCCTTCGCGGCCTTCGCCCTCGCCTACACGCGTGTGACGCCACTGGGAATGGGACCTGACGAGCCCTCCCACCTCGGTTACGTCCACGGCATCGTCGCCCACCTGGCGCTGCCGTCCGCCACCACCCCTGAGAAGCAGCAGCCGCCCCTGTACTACCTGGTGGCCGCCGTGGTGTACGCCCTGACCGGCGACGACCGGCTGGTCCGGCTGACGTCCATGGTCTTCGGCCTCGCCGCTCTCTCGGTGATATGGCTGGTCGCCCGCCGTCTGTTCCCAGCGTGGCACTGGCGGGCAGCCCTCGCCGTCGGACTGGTGGCCGCCCTCCCCGAGTTCCAGTACCTCTCCGGGGTGGTGACCGACGACAGCCTGGCCTGGCTGGTCGGTTCTCTGGTGGTGCTGCAGATCATCGTCATCATCCAGGCCGACCGGGTGGGCCGCGGGCTCGTGGTGGGCGCCGGAGCCGTCATCGGGGTCGCCCTCCTCAGCAAGGAGACGGTGTGGCTTCCCGCGGCCGTCCTGGGCCTCCTGCTCGCCTGGCGCTGCCTGCGCGACGGTCGCCCCACCCAGCTGGCATGGCTCATCGTCCTGCCCCTCCTGATCAGCGGGTGGTGGTTCGCCCGCAACCTCGCGGCCTTCCACAGCCTGGTCCCGCCACTTGCCCCGCTCGGCCCCCAACCCCAGCACCTCGAACTCCATCGCGCAGCTTCGTGCCTGGGTGTCGCTGAACCTGCTGTCCACCGTCGGCCTCTACGGAGTGGGCATCGGGAGCATCCCGCTGCGGATCCTGGACCGGTTCCCGCCACCGTCGGTGCTGGTGGGCGCCGCGGCCGTCCTCCTTGCCCTCGCGGTCGCCGGCTGGGCGGCCGGTCGCTGGCCGGCGTGGGACCGGCAGAACCGGCTGATCGTGGGTCTGCTCAGCCTGGTCGCCGCCCTGGTGCTGCTCCAGTCGGTGGTCAACTCGATCCTGCTCAACGATCAGCCCCAGGGACGCTACCTGCTGGTGGTCGCCGCCATCCCGGCGGTGGCCGTCACCCGATCGCTCAGCGGTGGAGGCGGGCGGCTCAGGACCGCCACCGGCATGCTGCTGGTGGCTCTCGGTGCCGTGGCGGTGCTCGTCGACGTCAGCGGCCTGCTCACCGCGACGTCGCTCAGCTGACCGGCTCGGCGACCCGGCGCAGGAAGACCACCACGCTCGTCCAGCGCAGCCGGCCTCGTCCGACCACCAGATGAGGAGTCCGCTCCACGTCGCCGTCGATCCAGACCGGGTCGGCGATCAGGGCCCGAGGCGGCGGGGCATCGTCGATGGGGCCGGTCAGCTCCAATCCCGGCGTCTCGAGGACGTGCTTGGTGAACGCGGCGCGGGTGAACAGCTCGGGATCCTCACCGCCTTCCAGGATCCATTCAGTCGCGACACAGAGGATCCCGCCCGGTCGCAGCACACGGGCCATCTGCGCCATCCCTCGAGACGAAGCAGCGTGGCCGCCGAAGTGCTCGATGCTGCTGAGCGAGTAGACGACGTCAAAGGCGGCGTCGGGGAACGGAAGGGCGAGCGCGTCGGCCACCATCGGCACGAGCGCTTCGCGCCGGTACGGAAAGGGTGCGAAGCGCCCGGGGTCGGTGAGAAAGGCGGGGTCGGCCTCGGCGGCCAGCCCGCCGCTGAAGCCGCCGGCGTAGAGGTCGGTGGCGACGACCTCGCGAACGCGGTTGCAGAGGTAATAGAGGACACATTCGTGACCGGCGGCCACGCCCAGCACGCGCGCCTCTGGGGTGAGCACCCCGAGCTGCTCCAGTCCGAAGACGCAGTGGGTCCACTCGAAGGCCTTGCGGTGAAACCGGTCCTGCCCGTCGGGCATGCCCAGGGCGCGGTTGAACATGAGCCAGGCGGGGTCGTCCCAGGCATCGGGCCGGCAGAGACGGTTGAGGGCGCTGCGCGTCGTCCGCCCACCCGATGGCGCCTCAGCGGTCGCGAGCAACCGCCGATCCACGCCGTCGCGAGGACGGGTCGCCCGGCGCAGCTCGACCGCGGCACGCTCGAACCAGCGCCGCGCCAGCGGGCGGCGCGCCGCCATCCGGAGCAGATCGCGAGCCGCCGATGCCGCCCGCGTTCGCAGGCGCGAACTCACGGCCAGCCCACCGGCGACCGCTGGCGGTTTGGGCTCACGAGCCGGCGCGCAGGCGGAGCTTGTCGAGTGAATGCTCGGCGTCGATATACCGGATGGTCCCGGAGTGGGAGCGCATCACCAGGCTCTGGGTGCGGCAGCGGTTTCCCTCCAGGAAGCGAACCCCCTGGAGCAGCTCGCCGTCGGTGATGCCGGTGGCGGCGAAGAAGACGTTGGTGCTGGCGCAGAGCTCCTCCAGGGTGAGGACCGCCCCGGAGTCCCGTTTGCCCTCACGCTCCACCTGGGCGCGGGTCTCCTCGTCGGGGACCCACAACCGTGACTGCATGCCCCCGCCCACGCAGCGCACCGCGCAGGCCGCCAGCACCGCCTCCGGGGCGCCGCCGATCCCCATCAGCACATCGATGCCGGTGCGATGCTCCATGGCCGCCATCAGCCCGGCAGCGACGTCCCCATCCATGATCAGCTTGACCCGGGCCCCGGACGAGCGGATCTCGTCCAGGAGGATCTCGTGGCGGGGGCGGTCCAGCACCACCACGGTGACGTCCTCGACCCCCCTGCCCAGGGACTTGGCGATCCTCTGCAGGTTGGCGCTGACGCTGTCGGTGATGTCGATGACGTCCCGCGCCTCCTTGCCGACGATCAGCTTCTCCATGTAGTGGACGTGGGTGTGGTAGAGGGCGCCTCGCTCGGCCAGGGCGACGGTGGTGATCCCCCCGGGGAGGCCGCGAGCGACCAGCCGGGTGCCGTCGATGGGGTCGACGGCGACGTCGACCTCGGGTGGGTTGCCGTTGCCCACCCGCTCGCCGATGTAGAGCATCGGGGCCCGGTCCTTCTCGCCCTCACCGATCACCACCACCCCGTCCATGTCCACGGCGCCGAGGCTGCGCCGCATCGAGGTGACCGCGGCCTCATCGGCATCCTCCTTGCGGTCGCGGCCCATGAAGCGGGCCGCGGAGATGGCGGCGCCCTCGGTGACCCGCACCAGCTCGAGAGCCAGGTTGCGGTCGAGCGGGGTGCCGATGTCCGCGGAGGAAGGGCGGCCGGTGAGGGTCATGATCTGCGCCCGATGGTAGCCGAGCGGACCCGGAGGGTCAGCCGGCGCGGGACAGCCCCGCGGGGGACTACGACGAGGAAGGGGCGCCCGGGTCGGAGCCGGTGCTGGATCCGGGGTCGGTGCCGGACCCCGGGGCGGCGCCAGAAGGGGAACCAGAACCCGAACCGGAACCGGGACCAGGCCCCGCCCCCGGACCGCCGGTGAACCCGGGGGTGCCACCCGGCGGCATCCACCCGGTGAGGTCGGCCCGGCGGCGGAAGTACTCCTCTCGGCTCAACTGGCCGCGCGCGTAGGCCATGTCCAGCTCCGCGAGGATCGGGTTGCCCTGACCCCCCGGCCCGTACTGCCCGTACTGCTGCCCGTACCCGAACCACGGTCCGCCCACCCAGGGGCGGCCCCAGCGGCGGGGCCGGGCGAGGACCACGATCAGCCAGACGAGCGAGCCGACCAGGAGGGCAAACAGGATCAATCCGATGATCCCGCCGATCAGGCCGACCCCGAACCCTCCGGGTCCATAGCGAATGATCACGACCCCACTCTACCCCGTCGAGGCTGTCGTTCCGGTGACGGGAGCGACGCACCTGAACGGGTCTGGATCCCCGCGGTCCCGAAGCTGGAGATGGCCGCCGCGGCGGCCTGCAGCCCCTCCTCCAGCGCCTCGGGGAAGAAGCCCTCGTCATCCCGCTGGGCGGCGGCGCAGCGCCCCAGGAAGCCCCCTGCGACCGCGTCCCCGGCCCCGGTCGGGTCCATCACCACATCGGCGGGAGCGGCCGGCTGCTCCAGGGTGCCCGACGCGGTCACCAGCGCCGCCCCCATTGGTCCTGCCTTGACCACCAGGGCGCGAAGCCGTCCCCGCCTCAACAGGCTCTGCGCCGCGGCGCGCCAGCTCGCCGCCCCCGGGACCAGGGAGAGCAACTCGAACTGATTGAGGAAGAGCACGTCGCAGCCACCCACCACCTGGAGCACGGCGTCGCGCTCGGGGCCGGTGTAGCAGGCCATGCTGTCCACGCCGATCAGCCGGGCCCGCGACTGGGCGAGCACCTCCGCCTGCAGGGCAGGCCGCATGCTGCCCAGGAACAGCACCTCGGCGGCGGCCGCCGCCGGGCTGAGCCGGGGCCGCCACTGCGGATCGGCGCCCGGCTCCTCGGCCACGGTCACCGCCACCCACTGCCGGAAGTCGTGGACCGCGTGCCAGCGGAAGGTGGGCAGCGGGCTGACGGTGAGCCCGTCGAGGTCGACCGGGAGCCCGTCCAGGACGGCCCGGACCTCCGCTTCAGCGTCCCGCCCGCAGATGGCGTTCAGGTGCACGGTCGCAAACGGGGCCGCCACCAGTGCGAAATACAGCGCCGAGCCCCCGATCTGCCGCTCCCGCCGCCCGTGCGGGGTGGTGATGTCGTCGAGGTGGACGGTGCCCGCCACCGTGACGTCCCAGGGCATATTGGGGCGCGGGGCGGGGGCCGGCCCGCTCCTCGCTCAGCCTTCCGCGGAGGGAAAGAGCGGGATGATGCGGGCGAGCTGGGGCCGCCGATCCCCCCGCGCCTCCTCCTGGAGCTTCTCCTGGGCGGCGAAGATGACGTCGGAGACCAGATCCGCGTCCCGGGTGATGCCCAGCTGGTCGCGCAGCTCGGGCTCGACCGCGCCCACCATCCGCACCACCGCGTGCCACAGCGAGGGGGGAAGGGGGCGGATCTCGAGCAGCCGGCACTGTTCCACCAGGTCCAGGAGGGCGTCGGACTCGCGCAGCCGCAGCCGGGCGCGGGAGAGCTGCTCGCGCCGGAAGCGGGCCCGGCGCTCGATGTCCAGCACCTCCTGACGGGTCCTGGCCAGCGGACCGGGCCGGCTGCGGAGCTGGGCGGCGGAGATCATCTGCGCATTCTAGAGATGCGCCACCTGACGGGAAGATGTTTGTGCCGTGACAATGCGGAGCCGAGCGGGCGGTCAGGCCTCGACGGGGTAGCAGAGCGAGCGCCAGCGGCCGTCGACCGCCACCAGGTGGACGGTGCGGCGGAGCACCGACAGGCGGTCGCCGGTGGCGAAGCCGTACTCCACATCCAGCTCCGCGACGCCGCGATGGCGGTCACCGTGGTCGGGGTCGACCCATTCGTCCAGGTGGCGGACGGCGCCCACGCTGACCCCGTCCAGCCGGCTGAGCGCATCCCCTCGATTGGCAGCGGCGAATCGTTCGGAGCTGCCCCAGCGCCGCTGGCACTCGGGGGCGAGGAGGGCGAAGGCGCGCGGATACTGACCGATGCGGATCAATTCGACGAACAGCGCTTCGCTGAACGCCGGGTCCCCGGGGCTGCGGTCGGGAGCCGGGCCTCCCCGCTCGTGGGCCGCCATCAGATCGCGCAGCCGGCTGGTCCTGGGGGTGCCGGGGGTTGCCGTCACCTCGACCTCGACCAGGGTCACCGGACCATGGGCACCGCGAGACCAGGTGGTCTGCGAGCCCCGGTGCCGGCCGGGGTGGAGGATCGCCCGAGCCCATCCCATCTCCGCCGCGAGGATACTCGCTGCGCGCCTCCAGCGGGTGGTCCCGGGGCCGGCTGCCGGTCCCAGGCCGCTGCGCCGTAGGATCGTGTGCGATGGAGGCAGCTCGCATCCTGGTCGCCGAGGACGAGGCGGCGGTGGCGCGGCCGCTGGTCGCCGCGCTCACCGAGCGCGGCCATCAGGTTCGCTGGGTGCGGGCGGTGCGGGAGCTGCGCGCCGAGCTGCCGGTCTTCAGCCCGGCGGTGCTGCTGCTCGACGTCACCCTGGACACCGACGGCCTGGAGTTCCTCCAGGCGATCCGCTTCGCACCCCACTGCCCTCCGGCCGGGGTGGTGGTGCTCACCGACCCGGGCGATACCGGCGCACGGGACCGGGCCCACCAGCTCGGCGCCGCTGCGGTGGTCACCAAGGCGCCAACTCCCGACCGGGTGGTGGAGGTCGTGGAGGACCTGATCGCCTTCCTCTGACCGGGCTCAGGCGACCTGGCCGATCACCGTCGCGGCGACGCTGAAGGCGGCGAAGAGCCCCACGGTCACCCGCACCCAGGTGGGGGCCGGGACGGGGCGGTGGTACCAGGCGACCACCCGGTGGCCGGTCATGGCGAAGATGATCAGGGCGTCGACCAGCACCACCAGCAGGCTGGCCAGCAGCTGACCGCCGGTCAGGTCGTGGTGGAGCAGCTCCTCGAGCACCGCGGACAGCACCAAGACGGCGATGGGCAGGGCCAGGACTGCGATCTGGGTGCGGCGGACCCAGCGGTCGTGGCGGGTCAGGGTGACCATGACGGTGATCACGCAGGCGGCGTAGAGGCCGCCGTCCAGGCCGAGCAGGACCTGGATGACGAGCGGCAGCGGGATCACCTTGCCGCCCACGTCGATTGCGCCCCCGAAGGGGGCCAGGGCGATGAGGATCGCGAGCACGGCCAGCAGGGCGTCGAAGCAGGCGACCAGCAGAAGCGCATTGGGTCGCTCGGTGGGCGCGGGGGCGGCGTCGGGCATGGCCGGCCGATGGTACCCGGTGCGGGCGACCCGACTGGGTACCATCCGCGGCCGTGGCAGGGTGGAGCGGGTGACCGCTGCTGGCAAGGCCGGCGACCTGAGCCGGGCGGCGACGGCCGCCATCCTGATCGGGCTGACGGCCATGACGTTCGTCAGCCGGCTTCTGGTCGGCTTGCACACCGGCCTGGACGCCGACGAGGCGACCAACGGGGTCGCCGCGCTGGGGGTCCTCCACGGGCAGTTCGTGGTGATGGAGAGCAACTACCACTACCTGGGAGCGCTGGAGACATATCTGCTGGTGCCGTTCGTCTGGGCGATGGGTCCCACCCTGGCAGCCCTGCGGACCGCGATGGCCCTGCTCGGATGCGTCTATGTGCTCGCCCTCTACGACCTCGGCCAGACGGTGTTCAGCCGGCGTTCGATGGGCCTGCTGCTGGCCGCGGTCGGCGCCGTCTTTCCACTCTTTGAGCTGACCTGGACGGTCAAGGCGCGCTACGGATACGCGGAGACCATCATCCTGGCGACGGTCTGCCTGTCGCTGGCAACGCGCATCGGCTGGCGCCCGGGGGGCGACCGCCTTCGCAACTGGGTGCTGCTGGGCCTGGCGGCGGGAATCGGGACCTGGAACGACATCGCGATGCTGGTCCCGCTGGCGATCCTTGCCCTCGCGCTGCTCTGCAGGGCGACGCAGCTCGGCTGGCGCCGAACCGGGTGCGGTGCGGCCGTGGCGGGCGCCGCCCTGCTGGTCGGCTTCGCACCGTGGCTCGGCTACAACGCCACCCACCACCTGGCGTCGCTCACCAACCTGCCCACCTACAGCACGAGCGTGACCCATGCGCTCAAGGGTCTCGTCGTCCAGGAGCTCCCCGTCTTCGTCGGCACGGCCTCGGAGTGCGGGCACGACACGGTCACCCCCTGGGCGGCGTGGGTGGGCCTGGCCGCGCTCACCGCCGCAGTCCTATGGCTGAGGCGCCGGCCCCTTTCGAGGCTCCTCCACGGCCACCTCACCAGCCTGGAGCCGGTGGAGATGATCCTCGCCGTCGCGCCCGTCGCGGTGGCGGCGGTCGTGGTGGGACGGTTCAACGATGTACCCTGCGAACCCCGGTACCTGCTTCCCTTCGCCATCCCCCTGGCCCTCGCGGCGGCGCTGGCGCTGACCCGGCGCGGGTGGCGCGCCGTCACCGCCCCGCTGGTCGTCGCCTACCTGGTGATGGCGGCGATCACCGCTTCCGGCCCCACCGTGGACTCGACCCCGTCCACAACCACGGGCGCTCCGATACCCGCGGATCGCTCGGTGATCGTGTCGGCCCTCGAGCGAGTGTGGGGTCACGGTGGTCTTCGCCGATTATTGGGTCGCCAGACCGATCACCTACCTGAGCGGAGAGCGCGTGGATGCTGCCGTCTACAACGGGCCGGTCGGCTTTCCGGAGCTGCAGGCCAAGGCGGAGCGCACCGCCCATCCCGACTGGCTGTTCGTGACCGGGGACCCGGAGATCGCGACCTTCGAGTCGCTCATGAGGGCCCGCCGGATCTCCGCCCGCGAGAGCGTCCGTCGACGGGTACGAGCTCTTCACCGACCTTTCGCAGCCGCTCCGGCCCGCCGATCTCGCCGCGCTGCATGGCTGAGACCCGCAGGCGACCCGCAGGGCTGCACGAGTCCACCCCGTGAGCGAGCAGCGATGCCGACGAACCTCGCTGGAGGTGATCCGTCAGGCCGGGTAGCTCCGATTGCGGCCGGGGTAGCGCTCTGCTCGATCCCGCTCCGACCAGTTGGACGACTCCCAGCACTGGCCGTGGGCGGTCGAGGGCCAAGCACCGGCTATGCCTGCCAGTTGGATGGGGGCGGGAAGGACGGTCGCCGCGGCGGTTACGATCGGTGCGCTCCCGGCCAGCGCCGAAAGCTCCTCGACGAGAGGATGCCGATGATCATCGGGCAGCGCACCATTACCTGCCACGCCGTGGGGAAAGGCGTCTGTGAGGTCAGGTGCGTCGGCCGGCCGCCCCCTGCCGGCGGCGCTGCAGGCGGCGAACCGGCGCGGCACGCCAGCAGACCTCGACACTGCGGCCGATGTACTCCAGGGAGCGGCGCACGTTGATCGACGACGACTCCCTGGTGTAGCGGGTGGGGATCGCCACCTCCTGGATCCGGAATCCGACCGAGCACCGCGGCCACCAGGATCTCGGTGTCGAAGACGAAGTCGTCCGAGTAGCTCTCGAAGGGCACCGACTCCAGGAAGCGACGGCTGTACGCCTTCATCCCGGAGTGCATCTCTGTGAAGTGGGTGCCAAGCAGCACGTTCTCGACCACGGTGCTGAAGCGGTTGCCCCAGTAGCGGTAGAGCGGCATGCCCCCAGCCCGCGGGTTCGCCGGTGCAGGCGAACCGCGAGCCGAAGGTGAAGTCGGCGACCCCGGCGACGATCGGGGCGATCAGAGCCGGCACCGCCACGGGGTCGTACTGGTAGTCGGGGTGGAGCAGGACGACCACGGTCGCGCCCAGGTCGAGCGCCTCCCGATAGCAGGTCTTCTGGTTGGCCCCGTAGCCGCGGTTGCGATCGTGGACCCGAACGTCGATGCCCAGGCGGCGGGCCACGTCGACGGTGCCGTCGGGGGAGGCGTCATCGACCAGCAAGCAGGTGGTCAGCGGCGTCCCGGGGCAGGGCGTTCACGGTCCGTTCGAGGGTCCCCTCCGCCTTGTAGGCCGGAAGGGTGACGACCGTGAAGTGCGTCTGAGCAGCCATGCTCGCCGATGATAACCGGGCGGCGGCGAGAGCTTCGGCTCGGTCCTCAGTGGAGCGGCTGCTTCTAGGGCAGAGGGCCTCCCCCCAAACAGTTGGTGACGGTCTGCCAGACCCCGTCGTAGCCCAGGTGCCACACGTTCCCGTCAGAGCCCCGCCATGAAACGTCGATGGTGCCCGGATTCGACGAGACAACTGCTGGAGCCGTGGTCAGAGGGCCGTTCCCCAGCGAGGACGGTGCGGTCCAGCTGCCGAAGATATCTGTCTCATGCCAGAGATTGGTCGACGGGCCCACCCAAAAGACATCCACCACTCCGGGGATCATCAGGTCCGGCTCCGGCTCGGAGCTGAGCGGGACGCTTCCCAGCGACTGGAGCGGCCGCCATCCGCCGTCATAGGAGATCGTCCAGAGGTGCGTGTCGGTTCCCTCCCAGAAGACATCGACCTGGTATGTGGCCGAGGCGATTGCGGTCGGCGGCGAGCCCATCGGCAGCTGGCTCAGATTCTGAGCACCCGACCAGTGGCCGTTCACGGAGAACTCGTGCCACAGGCCCTGGTCGGTACCTTCCCAGAAGACGTCGATGACTCCTGGCGCCACCCAGGCGGGCGCGGGATCGGAGCCGAGCGGCCCGGCTCCGTCCGAGGTGGCGGTCCCCCAGCCGGCGCCGGGAGCGTAGGCGATCGACCAGAGGTTGCCGTCCGTGCCGGTCCAGAAGACGTCAACCCGCCCCTTGCCATCGGTGATCGGGTGCGGATCGGAGGCAAGCAGCCCAGGCGCCGTGAGCCGCTGCGGTCCGAGCCAGCCGCCGGCATCCGTGTACCACATGTGCCACAGAGCGCCGTCGGTGCCACGCCAGAAGACGTCGACCACCCCTGGCTCGGTGCCGATCGGGAAGGGGTCAGAGCCCAGCGGGCCGCCGCCCAGGCTTGCCGCCGCCTCCCAGACCCCGGGCGCGGGGCTGTAGGCGTGCCAGAGGTTCCCGTCGCGCCCCCGCCACGTGACCTGCGTGCGACCGTTGCCCAGGCTGGCCTCATAGGTCGTGCTCCGAGGCTGGGTCATTGAGAAGCCGGGATCATGCAGCCAGCCGGTGACGCCGCCGTCGAACCCTCCCAGCACCCAGTTGGTGACCGGCACCGTGTCCCAGCCGCTGGCCGCCGCGTTCTGCTCGAGGACGCTGATGTTGCCGTTCCCGTTGGCGTCGACGTCCACGGCGGTCACCACCGCCGTGTGGCCGAAGGTGCTGGTGGCGCCGTAGCTGAGTACATCGCCCGGCTGGGGTAGCGCGCCTGAACCGTCGTTCGCGGTCGCGGCCAGTGCCGGGCCGGAGGGGTTGTACGTGCTCTCCGTTGCCGCGTAGTTCCAGACCACGCCGCTGCCGTTGGCGGGGTACGGGTTCGACTTCCCAGGCCAGGTACATCCAGCGCATGCTGAGTTCGACGCACTCCCACTCCAGGACACCCCACTTGGCGTCTGGGAACATCACGGTCTCGTCCGGTCCCTCGTTGTAACCGGGCCGCGGGCCGCAGGCCTCGAGCCCATCCCACTCTGCGCCCGGACTGAGAATGTGGGCGGCGATCCCGGCCTTGGCCTCGTAGTTGTTGGTGTTGCAGTCTCCGCTCCACCACGATGGGAACGGCAGCGCGAAGCTGTCTGCCGGGGCGGCCGCCGTGGACTGTATGGTCACGCTACCTCCCCCGCCGTACCGGTCAGCCCGTACCGTGGTCGGGACCGAGAGGTTGGCGGCCGTCACCACCACGTCCGAGAACTCGGCCTCCGCCGCGTCGGCGCTCAGAGTCGAGCGGTTCGACAGCTCCTCGGAGCCACGCACCAGCCATAGGCTCGGGCCGGCCTGGGTGACCCATTCGACCACCACCACCGGGGAGGGGCTGGGCCCGTCAACCTGAACACGAACCAGGTTGGCTGTCCCGGTGATCTGGCTCCCGAAGAGCAGTGCTGTGACCGGCCCCAGCCGAGTGCCGCGCTGCGACTCCCGAAACCCCTGAAGTGGGCTCGCGCGCTCACGGCGCCGCCGGGGTGAGCAACCCCCAGCACCGAATCCGCCCCGCTATCGGTTCCGAAGGGAATCGCCTCGATGGTAAGCTCCCGGTACGGGATTCTCGCTGGTTGCGGACGCGGATTCCAGCACGCTCCCCGCGGGTGCTGCGTCGAAGCTGCTCAGCTCACCCAGCACTCCGGCGCTCACCGTGAGGTGCACCGCATCGAGGACGAACGATGCGGCCGGGGTGACCGCCGATGCAGTCGGGGCGGAACTCGCGTTGCGCTCAGGAACACCGTGGCCACTGACAGGACGCCACCCGCCCAACCGCGCGACGGCCGACCGATGCACCCTGCGCGCGCCTCCTCTGGAATTGGCAGATCGCCTGGAGGCTAGTCGCGGATCTCGTTAGCGGTCGCTCAAATTGGATCGATTGTCGAAACGTCGTTACAACTGCGTCATGTGCGGCGCCCCCAGAAGCGGCGCCGGCCGTCCGGTGAGGGGCGGGACGAAGTGGACGGTCGCGCGGCCGCTGCGTTGCGATGACGACACGGTGGCTCACAGGGGGCTATGGGACAGACTTCGCGGCGAGGTGGCTCTCCAGATCCGCCAAGCCGCGCGGGGATCCGATCTCATAGAAGCGCTCCGACACCTCGTATCCGGCAAGCAGCCCCGCGGCGCTGAGATCACGCATCAACGAGGCGAGGTCGGTCGCCTCCCCGGGGAGAACTCGCTCACTGACCACGGCACTGGAGAGAATGGCGAACCCGTAGTCGATCCACTCCATGCGGGCCCGCCATTCGGGCGGACGGGATTTGTCGTAGAAGACCACCCGCCCCTGCCGGTATACCGCATTGCTGGCGTCCCAGCGATCACGGTTTCGCATCACCGTCATCAGAGCGGGGCAACCGCTCGATCGGAACGCCGCTTCGATGCGAGAAAGGTCCAGCGACAGGTAGGAGTCACCGTTGATCACGCCGAAGGTCTCGCCAACCTGGCCGGAATCGATCACTGCGCGCAGTGCCCCTGCGGTGCCCAGCAGGCGTTCGCCATCCGTCGCATAGCGGACGCTCAGGCCGAATCGCCGTCCGTCGCCGATGTGGTCGCGGATCGCCTCGCCGAGGTGGCCGATGCTGTACACGACCTCGCGGACGCCAACCGACCGCAGGTGGGCCAGCTGGATATCAGCGAAGGGCGTGCCGTTGACCGGGAGCAGCGCCTTGGGTACGCTCCTGGTCCGGGGCCGCATCCGGGTGGCCAGGCCGCCCGCGAGGATCACGACCGGCAGAGCCATTCGCCCTCCGCCCCCCCGCCTCGCGAGTCGGCCGGCCAACATGGCACATCCCCCTGTGGCCGGCCACTCGCTATGGTAAGGGATATCATCAACGCCGCAAACCCTCCATCAGCATAACTGACTACGTCTCCGCTACCATCGCGGCATCGCACCCGAGCGAGCGTCACCGCCCCCAGAGTTGGAGATGATGGCCCCAGGTCCGCTCAGTCCGACCTCCTACCCGGTGGCCGTGCCCGTGGAGGAAGCCGCGCAGTCCGAGGTCGCCCTCAACGGGCATCGCCGTGCTGGCGCGTGGTGGCGACCTCGCGCGGGGTTGCTCCCGGCGCGCAGGGGCATGGCGCAACGTCGCGACGACCCCCAAGTTGTGTCCGCCTTGGTGTCGGCGCTGGGGGAGTTGGGAGCGGATGCCGGTGTGGACGGGCCTCGCGGCACCGTGCTGTGGCTCGCCCCTGGGCCGGCACGCGGGAAGCTGCCAGCCGGAATCACGCAGGTGAACCCCGCTTCGATCGAACTACACCACAAGTGGCCTCGAGCGACGGCGCCATCGCTCCACGGTTGTGTCCTCCACGGCGTGCTCGAGCACGCCGATGATCCGGGAGCGCTGCTGGCGTGGGCATACCGTTCGCTCCGGCCGGGGGGGGTACTGGCTATCAGCGTGGCCCAGGTCCGAGACGCCTCCATTCGGTCGGCCACTTCCCAACCTCCAGCCTTCCACGCCTTCCTCGGTGAGTCACTGCCGGCGCTGCTGTTTAGGGAAGGCTTCGAGCAACCGCGGCTGCGTCGCCTGGGAGGCGTTCTGGTGGTCAGTGCGCGGCGCAGCCACCTGGTCCCGCCGCCCCAGCGCAACCATCGTCTCTCGGTGATCATGCCCGTGTACAACGAGGTCGCGACCTTCGAGGAGACCATGGGGCGAGTGCTCGAGAAGCAGATCCAGGGAGTGGACATCGAGGTCATTGTGGTGGAGAGCAACTCTGCGGACGGCTCACGACAGAGGGTTCTCGAGTACGCCGACCACCCCCGGGTCACGGTGATCTTGGAGAACCGCCCCCGAGGGAAGGGTCACGCCGTCCGCACCGGCCTGAAGTTGGCCCGCGGCGATTTCCTGCTGATCCAGGATGCGGACTCGGAATATGACGTCAATGACTATGACAGCCTCCTTGAACCACTGCGCTCCTGCGAAGTTGGTTTCGTCCTGGGAATGCGTACCAGCCCCGACGGTTCCTGGGGTTTGCGTGATTTTGGTCAGCACGACGTGACCAGCCACATCATGAACTTGGGCCACGAGGCATTCTTGGCGCTCTTCAACACCGTGTACAGGCAGCGGCTTCGCGATCCCTTCACGATGTACAAGGTGATCCGCCGAGACTGCCTGCACGGCCTTTCCTTCGAATGCGACAGGTTTGACTTCGACTGGGAGTTGACCGCCAAGCTGGTGCGTGCTGGGTACCACCCGCGCGAGATTCCAGTTTCCTACCGGTCACGCTCCTTCACCGAGGGGAAGAAGATCGCTTTCCTGAGAGACCCGCTGACCTGGGTGCGTGCCTGCTTCAAATATCGCTTCGCCAAGCTGTATGAGGATGGCTGAGCAGCAAGCCGGAAGTGGCGCGGGGATGGCGGACCGCCCCTCTGCCTCTAGCCGCGCGGCCGGGCACTGAAGAACTGGTCGTCGATTCGCCGTAGCTTGGCAAAGTCCGGTTGGCTCTGCAGGCGGGCACGGAAGTCGAGATCCTTCCACGGATCCCACCTCGCACTGACCAGCCGTCCGGTTATCCCTTCGGCCTCGTCAGAGAGCAGAAACGCGGTGAGCTCGGCCGCCAGCTGCGGCGTATCGCCACCGGCGTCGATGGCCGTTAGGGTGCGCTGGTAGTAGTCGGCGCCCGCGAGCTCGGGACCCGCCTCCAGCGTCGCGCGATGGATATCAGTGGCGATGAAGCCCGGCGCCACGCAGTTGACTCGCACGCCATCGGAGGTGAGCTCGGACGCAAGGTTCTCGACCAGACGTACGAGCGCGGTTTTGGATGCGGCATAGGCGTCGTAGCGCGGCAGGGGTGAGGTCGCTCCGCCACCGGAGAAGGCGACGACGGCCCCACGGGTTGCCCGGAGAGGCGCAAGAAGAGTGAGGATGGCCAGCAGGGTTCCGATCAGGTTGACTTCGAGCGTGCGGCGAAACGCCCCGAGATCCCAGGAACCCGGCGGCCCCACCGGCCCTAGCACGCCGGCCGCGGTGACCAGCCCGCTAACCGGCTGGTCTGACCACAGCCGTTGGGCAGCTTGCGCCCACGCCCCTTCGTCGCTCACGTCGAATGCGGCCACCAGATGTGGGCCACCCGGAAGGGAAGCGCAGACGTCCTCGAGGGCGCCGCGCCTGCGCCCGATCAGCACAATCTGGTCACCCAGGGCAGCAAGGTGACGCGCAACGCTGGCGCCGATACCTCCGCTAGCGCCGGTCACCAGGATCAGCCGGTGGGCCTGCCGCGCTCCCGGCTCTGTCACTGTACCGCCTGCTCCACGCATCGCCACCCGTAGGCCGCCGAATCCAGATCGCCGAGCAAGTCCCGCCCGTCACCCGCCCGGACCGCGGCGGCGAAATGCTCCCACTCCCGCCCCCATGACACGTCGCGGTCGCCGTACTTCAGATGCTCGACGTCCGGCGGCCCCAGCTCTGGCCTCATTCGATAGATCCGCAGTTCCTGAGCTCCGTACGATCCGGTCAGGCCCTCCACCGCAAGCTTGGCCCGCTCGCAGTAAATCTCGAGCGAAAACAGGTTCTTCCACTCGGTCCAGCTCACATGAAAGAGCGCCCAGGGCGAGCTGACCCCAACGCCACCTCGTTCTCCCAGGAGGAGCACGGCGTTGTCCTCAACCGGCGCATCCCAGAAGTGAGTTCGCAGAAGGGCGCTGGCGACCGGGAGAGCTCCGAACAGCCAGTGGGAGAGGTCGAGCATGTGCATACCCTGGTCGACCAGCTCCCCACCGCCCGACCGCCGCGGGTCCGCCCGCCACTCTCGCTCGTAGCCGAGGCGACCACCATGGCCGTAGCGCCCGCGGCTGAACAGCACCCTGCCGTACACCCCCGAGCGGGCCTCGGTGACGGCGCGCTCGATACCGGGGAAGAATCGGTGGTTGAAGCCGACCTTCACCAACCGTCCCATGCTCGCCGCGGTCTCCTGGATGACGTTCACCTCAGCCAGGCTCGACCCGGCCGGCTTCTCGACCAGCACGTGGCAGCCGGCGACGAGCGCTTCGCAGGCTAGTGATGACAAGGCGCTGTGGACCGTGGCCACGACGACGACGTCAGGACGCAGCTCAAGCAACTCGGCCATGGAGTCGCACGCCGCGGCGCCGTGCTCGGCGGCCAGGCGATCTGCGGCATGGCGATCGACGTCGTAACAGCCCACGAGCCGATCCTCTTTCAGGAATTGCGCACGCCGCCGCCCGATCAGCCCACAACCGGCGATACCAATTTGCAGTGCTCGATCGGTCATGCGAACTCAGTCGCGGTGGCGCCCGAGAACTCGAAGGAGAAGGGGAGCTCGGTGGCGCCGGCGGCTGCCATCTCTGACCGGGTTGCCTCGGGTTGAGTGGCGAACACCAGCAGGAACCCACCTCCGCCCGCCCCAACCAACTTACCACCGAGCACCCCTGTCTCACGGGCCAGGTGATAGAGACGGTCGATCCGCTCATTGGTCATGCCGGCCGACCGCTCGCGCTTGTGCTCCCAGTGCGCGTGCATCACCGCGGCGTAGCCCTCCAGATCACCCTGAACCAACAGATCCCGGCTCTCCAA
This sequence comes from uncultured bacterium, assembly GCA_963716555.1. GTDB lineage: Bacteria > Chloroflexota > Dormibacteria > Aeolococcales > Aeolococcaceae > JAJZNI01. The sequence continues at coordinate 410,387 of CAVQTJ010000019.1, forward strand.
GCCCATGGCCTTGGTGCGAAGCAGACCATCGATCATCGTCTGGTCCTGCTGCCGCGAACGACGGTCCTGGTCGGCAAGGATTGAGGACGCAGCGCGTGTCTCGCCTGTGTAGAACAGCAGCAGCTGGTCACGCAGGCGCCGCAGGCTCTCGCCGGGCAACTCCAGTGGCTCGACCTCAACGGAGCCATCCGGATGGAAGGTGTACGCGCAGATCCCGCCGTAGGCGGCCACGTAAGGGTCCTGCTTGCCCACGGGCTCGTGCAGCACGTTGATCTCGATGTCAGAGGCTGCTTCGGCCAGGGCCCCGGGGGTTATCGACGTGGATCGCGCGTGGGCCAGGGCCTTCAGGAGGCATACTGTGAACGCTCCCGAGGAGCCCATCCCGGTCCCCGCCGGAACGTCGGCAACCGTGGCGATCTCCAGGGGGTTTCCATGCCAGTGACGCAGCAGCGCCTCGCGCAGGATGGGGTGCCGTATCTCCCTGACGTCGTCGACCTCCTCAAGCTGCGAGTACTTCATCCGGTAACGGTGCTGGAATACCGTGTGCACCAGCATGTACACGTACTTGTCGATCGCCCCAGCGACCAAGAATCCTCCGTGCTGAGTGTAGAAGGATGGTAGATCCGTTCCACCTCCGCCCAGTGAGATGCGCAGCGGAGCCCTCGCGAAGAACACGCTCACGCGCGGCCCACCCGATTACCGATACCCAGGCACGGCGCCGTGCGCGGTTTCAACTTCGGCTGCACGGCGTCGCTCCTCCAGCCACGCCACTGTTCGCACGATCGCCTGGCGAATGGTCAACTCGGGCTCCCAACCGAGCGACCGGATCCTGCTTGTGTCCAGATGAATGAACGGGCTGTCGCCAACCCACCCGCGCGATCCACCGGTGTGCTCGACTCTGGGCCTCACGCCCAGATGGTCGAGGATGACCTCAACCGACCCATCCACTGTGATCGTCTCATCGGTTCCCAGGTTGTACACGTGCGCGCCCGGGTCGTCGGCGTGATGCTCCGCCGCCCGCAGCATGGCCGCGACGCAGTCCCCAACGTAGAGATAGGACTTGGTCTGGCCACCGTCACCGAGGATGCGAAGATGGCTCGGATCGGCGGTCAGCGCGTGGAAGAAGTCGTAAACATGCCCATGAGTGTAACGCTCGCCCAGGATCGATACGAACCGACAGATAACCCCGCTGAAGCCGAAACCCTCGGAGTAGGCCGCGAGAAGGCCCTCGCCGGCGAGCTTGGAGGCCCCATAAAGGGATGTTTGGAGGGGAAAGGGCGCGTCCTCCGGGGTGGGAAAGAGGCGCGGTTCGCCGTAGACCGAGCCGGTGGAAGCGAACACCACCCGATGGACCCCAGAGTGCCGCGCCGCCTCCAGCACCCGCGAGGTGGCCAGTGTGTTGAGCCTCAGGTCCAAAGTGGGATGTCGCAGCCCGCCTCGCACGTCGGCATTGGCCTGGAGGTGAAATAACCAGTCACAGCCCTCCAGCGCGGGGCCGACGACACCCCGCTCGCGGACGTCCCCGACAATCAATGTGAATCGCGGCTTCCCGGTCAGGTCGGCAAGGAACTCTCGCCGTCCCGTCCGGAAGTTGTCGACGACAACCACCTCGGCGCCCTGAGCATACAGCCGGTCAGCAAGGTGGCTCCCGATGAAGCCGGCGCCCCCGGTGATGCAGGCACGCCGGATGCTCACGGCAGCAACCGAAGCGACATGTCCAATGGTTCACCCTGGACCACGAGGTCAACAGCGTCTGGCTGGTAGCCGTGCCATTGGATGCAGCTGCCAACCCGCAGGTATACGGTATGACCAACGCTTGGAAGGGTCTGGAAGCTGATGACGTGGGAGGGCTGGCCTCCGAGCGTCCGATCCGTCAGCTCGATGGTGGCCTGCCCGAAGCCCGCGGTTGACTGGAACTCCACCCACTGGTACGCGCTGAGGGGCGACGAGACGTTCAGGACCAGCTTCGCCAGGCCACCGGTTTGCAGGACGTCGACATGGCCGCTGTTGGCCTGATCGATCACCTGGTACACCCTCCCGTGAGGGGTTCGAATGCTCGAGGGCACCACGCTCGGACCGCTACCGGGAATCAGAGTGACCGTGCCGTCGGCATTGAGCGTGAAGTAGCTCACCGCCGTCCCCTGGCCGGAGCTCGCCGACAGGGTCCAGCCAGTGATCAGTGCCGATGAGGTGCGCAAATAGGCCACGACATCTGGTCGGGAGAGCGTCGGCTCCGTCTGAGCGATGACCACACCGTCGCTCACCGCAAGGATGGCCGCCGGCGGTCGGTCCGCGGCGCTATCGAATGCCCAACCGGAAGCGCTGGTGACATCACCCTCGGACACCGTGGGGACAGGGACGCCGGCCCTGATCTCCGTCGGTGTCGGCGGGTCGAAGAAGTCGGGTATATCGCCCCAGGCGCACGGCATCACATCAGCGAAGTAGAGACCGGTGGTGATCGGCGGGACCTTCAGAGGAGGTGGAGGGGGGGCAGTGTTCAACAGGTCATCCCGGAGCATTATCAGCTGCCCCTGGACGTCCAAGATGGGCTGGTAGTTATCGAGTATGTACTGACTGACCAGGAATTCTCGTTCCATGCTCGAGATGCCGTCGTAGTTGGGTAGACCAAACGTGGTGTTGTTGAATATCACCACTGGAGGGCGACTTGACTCCAGCGCAGCTATCTCGAGCTGCTGAGCGTCCACGGTCTGCGCCGCCCCGATGTGGTAAAAGGGCACGCCGGGCACCCGATTGAGCATGAAGAAGGTTACGCCGGGCTCGTTGGTGAAGTCGAATACGGGGGCCGATGGGCCAGCATAGCGATCGAGGACGGCGCCCAGATCTTCCAGTTGGGTGGTGTCGACGGATCCGGGTATCGTGTAGCCGAGGGGAAGGCCAGTAGGCGCCTCCGCGGGAACGGACGCGTGAAAGTTGCCGGGTATGTTGGACCAGGCGCCGAGGGATTGCGGCGACCAGATGGCCACCGCGACGGTCGCGGCGACGGCCGCCGGCGTGACCGTGATCCAGGGCCACGAGCCGCGGTTGCTCCGGCCATCGTGGCCAGCATCAGCTGGAAGGCGCCGCGCCGCATCCCTGAGCCAGGCAGCGGCCCGAACGATCCAGCTGTCCAGAGCCCGGACGATCTCGAAGCTCCACAGCAGGACGAGCGGTACGAGCGCTTGGAAGAGCACGTCGACGTGGCCCAGGTCCAGACGATCAAGGGCCTCCGAGTAGTAGAGCGGGACGAAGGTGGCGGCAGCAACCAGCGTCCATTCGGCAGTCCGCCACGGCGCACGGGTGTGAAGCTTCCAGACGATCTTGCCGGCGGTCAGCATGTAGAGCACCAGGGGCAGCACGAACTCCAAATCCATGGCGGTCGAGCCCGGCCCAACGAAAGGCCACGGAATCGGCAGAGCGCCCCACAGCTCATGACCGCTGATCACCGCGAGGTAATAGTTGATGAAACCGGTGAGACAGCCGGTCAGAAGCAGAAACCCGACCCACCCCGCAGTCAAGGTCACTCCGGCCACTGCGCAGCGCACCGTGCGAAGGAGGCCCGCTCCAAGGGGACTCCCCCAGCGGTGGTGTGTGAGCTCTGCCGCGACCAGGATCACGAGGATCCCCAAGACGAGGATGGTCGTCTCCGGGGTGACGATCGAGGTGAGCACGACCAGCGCCATCAAGGCGAAGCAACGGCGCCAGCTACCCTGACGGAGCACGAGGTCGAAGAGCACAAATATGGGGGGCAGCAGCAGAAAGCGAGTACCAGGCCACGACACGAGAAGGCCCAGGACCACGGCGAGGACGGCACCCACGACCAGCGCGTAGTTGCGCCGCGCGAAGTAGACGATGAAGGAAAAGAGTGAGATGACGGTGAGAGGTGCAACCAAGAAGCTCAGCCCTGAATTGGATCCCCAGCGTGTGGCACCGAAGACCCACATGCCGAGCTGCCCGTAGAACGCATCGTCCAAGAATCCGTGAAGTAGAAAGACGTTCCGCCATGGCCATAAGCCATCGGCGAAGAGGAGGTGCGCGCCGGTCATCGACATGGCGTCGTCGTAGCCAGAAAATGCGCCCTGAGCACCCTGGAGCACGGCGGTCAGGAGGAAAAGCGCAACTGGGCCGACGACGATGAGGAGCACCACCCGCTCAGCTCGGCGTGCCGCCGCCCACCCGCCACGCTTCAGCCCCAGCCCGATCAGGACCAGAATCCCCGCCGTCACTGCAGCAGCCAGCCAGACCGGGAACCACGGATAGTGAGCGACCCTGTGGTCAGAGAGGACCGAGACCGCAGTTGAGGCCGAGACCAGGAGGAGCATGGGGACCACGGCGGTTGCCAGCACGGCGTTGATGGCAGAGCAGTGCTCCAAGCTCCGGTGATGCCCAGGCCTCAGGGCCAGGGTGAGAAGCGCGACCGCGGCGCCATAGGCCACGAGCACGGTGATCCCGACGGCGCCGTTAACCCCCGTGGCCCGCGCCGATCTGCCGATCTCAACCTCGGCCGCGAGCACCAGCGCCGGCAGTGCCACCCGGGCAATGGCGCCCGCGGCGCGCGACATCTCCCGTGCGCTCAGCGGGCGCGACCGGAACTGCAGTGACGGCACAGTCGCCGCGGCCATCCGTGAAGGTTGCTCGACCGCGGCCGTCGCCCGCAGCGTGGTGTCGCCCACGGATAGCGCCGGAGGCCAGGGAGGCCGCAGGTCCCGGGCGCGCAGGGGCCCCCAGCGGGTGAGCGAGAAAAAGAGGAGTGCCGCGAGCGCGGGCAGCAGGATGACCGCGATGTAGAAGTGGTCGAGGTCGCGGTAGATGTCGCGGTCGTAGAAGATCGTGGCACCGACAATGTCGGTCCGGATCGAGAGTTGGTGGCCGACAATGCCCCACGCCAGCCGGCTGAGAACGGCAGCGCCCGCGATCGAGACCGCTGCCTGCGCGGCGGTTCTCCAGGGGTTGACGGCGGCCAGGTGCGGGCGGGCACTTGCGGCGACGGCCGGCGCGACACCCGGTGGTGCTTCGCCTCCTGGCCTGGTGTCACCCAAGTGTGCTCGGTCCTCCTCTACCCAGCTTGAGCCGCCCACCCTGACCCATGGCTCCGAAGAGCGGCCGCACCATACCACGGGCGGAAGCGGCTGGGCCCTTCCCGCCGCTCCATGACCGTCGCTGACCGCGGAGAGACCTCTGTCCGGCCCGAAACGCACCAAGCACCATGCTGTCGACGTTCACCTGATAGTTCTGGCCGCGTCAGATGATGACACGAAACCAGGCTCAGGTCCGAACGCCAGTTCCGTGCGTATCCTGGCCATTCTGTTCGGTTTATCGTCGATCCACCCGGGCCGCCACGACCGTCATCTCCCCGAAGCGGAACGGCACGAGCGCGTGGGCAGCCTTGGCTCTGAGCAGCCTCCGACTGCTCCGCGCCAGGGCACGGACTGGGGGTGGGCCGTAGGCTGACGCCTGGCCCATCAGGTACGCAGCCGAAATGTACTTTGTGGTAGGGGTGACCATGACCATGGTCATCCCCGCCCTGGCGAGAGCCACCCGCATCCCATCGAGCGAGAACAGCACCAGATGCTCCTCCCGATACTGCGGCCAAAACCGTCCTGTAACCCGGTGAACGCCCGATCCTACTCGAGGCGTTGAGATGAGGAGTTGTCCGTTCGAGGCCAGAATCTCGGCAACCGCCGAAAGGGTGCTGACCGGGGAGCGGACGTGCTCAATGAAATCGAACATGGTGACGACGTCCCAGCCGCGTCCGACGATCACGGGATCCAGCTCTCCGCACGTGAAGCTGGCAGCCGGGACGCGTTCCTTGGCTACCTCAATGGCCTTGGCGTTGAAGTCTATTCCGGTGACCGTCATTCCCAGCCTGACCGCCACCTCCGCAAGCTCACCCTGCGCGCAGCCCACATCGAGCAGGCGTGACCCGGACGCGGCGCCCAGAAACCCGAGGGCTCGCAGGAAGGTGCGCGCCTTCATGGCGCGCACCACGGGGGCGTCCTCCCACCGCCACGGTTCGTAATAGTCTGGCCCGTAAATGGCCTCGAGGCGAGCGTCGTGAGGTTGAGGTGATAGGAACTCCGTCCGGCACCCAGGGCACGCGATCAGTGACGACTCACCGTAGGCCGGTCGTCCCCTGCCTCCTTTCAGGACGGCGCCGCATGCAGGACAGCATTGATCCATTGGTTAGGCATGACCTCTGAGTCCGAAACCGAGGTTCCTCTGGACCCCAGCGTACCAAGGCGGCTGGGTCCGGCGGAGAGGAGGGCTTTCCAAGCCGACATTTGAACAGCTCTCGCTGAAACGAAAAACAACACCGCGCCCATCAAACGCCACGCAGGCCCGGGTATCAGAGATCGTAGCCGGCGGCGACGGCGTCCCGGTGAAACATCTGCACCGTCTCCAGGGAGTACTCCTCGAGGTCCTTGCCGAGGAGGGGCAATTTCTTGAGCAGGTCGTGAGTCAGGGTGATCACGTGACATCCAGCTTCGTTCGCCTGGATCACGTTCAGGACCTCTCGCGGACTGGCCCAGATCAGCCTCACCTCCGGACGGGGGTGAAGCATCTCCACGCAGCGCCGAATCATCGGGACTGGATCACGCCCGGTGTCAGCCACCCGTCCGGCGAAGAGGGAGACGAAGTGCTCAGCTCGGGGATCGAGGCACTCGACCACCCGCCCGACCTGCTCGGGCGTGGTCATCGCCGTGACGTTGAGCTGTGTGCCCTCGGAGCTAAGGGCACGGATCACCTCCAAGCTGACTCGACCATGGGTGTCGGTGACCGGGATCTTCACGAATACCTGCCTTCCCCAGGCCGCTATGCGGCGTCCCTGCCTGATCATCTCGCCGAAGTCGTCGGCAAATACCTCGAAGGAGATGGGTCGATCGCCCACCACGGGCAAGAGCTCGCGAGCAAAGGCCTCGTAACCTGCGACACCCGATGCCCGCATCAGCGTGGGGTTGGTTGTGAATCCTTTGATCAGCGGATTGCGGGCGAACTCCTCGATCCCGTCCCGGTCCGCACCATCAGCGAACAGGTGGACCCTGAGACGGGCGGCGTTCAGACCGCGGGTTGCCATGCGCGGTCTCCGACCGCAGATTCCCACTTGGTCGGGTTGCGCTGGAGTTGTGGATGCGAAACCAGCAGGTGCCAGATCACCGCGCAGAGCCCCTCGGTGTGCGCTGTTACTCGTGCGTCGACCAGGGGTGGGATGATGACGACGGCGTGTCCAACTCGAGAGGTGTAGCCACCATCCCTTCCTACGATGCCACCGATGAAGCAGCCGGCATCGCGCGCCGCCTCAAGAGCCGTCACGAGGTTCGTCGAGACACCCCGCTCGCGGTCTCCACCCCCCACCGAGAAGACCAGCACGCCATCCGCCGCGCCGAGGTGCGATGCCGACAGCCATCCGCTGTAGGCCGACTCCCACCCGTCGTCATTGATGCGAGCGGTTAGTTCTGACACATTGTCCGTCGGAGCGTAGGCTTCGATACCGCACAGTTTGCGAAAGTCGTTGACGGCGTGGCCGGCGTGCCCCGCCGAGCCACCGACGCCGAGGATGAACAGGCGTCCCGAGCGCTCGCGTACCTGGACGAGGCCGTCGGCCAACCGCTCCACAGCAAACGCATCGATCGAACCAGCAATCCTCTGCGTCTCCTCAAGATAGATCTCGCTGAAACTGGTCATCCGACGCTCTCCGTGGGGAACCGGGAGACAGCAGAGGCGCGACCGGCAGCACCGGCCGCCCGGCAGACGCTTCCGAGGCAGGCCTGGGATCCTCGCAACGCAGCGAGAATACCATCGTCGTCACACTCGCACGTGGAGCGGCCTGGTCTGGCCTGGACGGGCCAGGGTCGGGCCGGCCCGCCCGTGCGCCGCCAGCGTCCATCGCCCACGATAGCATTGCCATCCCGATGGCACCGGCAATTCCTCCCACGGACGGCAGCGCTGCGGCCTCGACAACCCCTCTGCGGACCCTGTTCTCCGGACAGCCGACTGACCCGTCCGGTTGCCTGGTCCTGCGCCCTTCGGACGACCGCTACCTCGACGGTGCCGAGCAGCGGGTGGCCGACGTGGTGGCCAGGGCATCCGACCTCAGCTCGTTGAGCGATGAGCTCGACATCGCGGCTCGGGGATGGGCCCAGCGCTACCACCTCTCAGCCTCGCGTGCCAACCTGCTGCGAGCGCTGCGCCTACCCGACTCGGCACGGGCGCTGGATGTCGGCGCGGGTTGCGGCGCCATAACCCGCTTTCTCGGCGAGCGATGTGCCGTGGTCGACGCTCTGGAGCCGGTGGCCGCTCGGGCCAGCGTCGCCCGCCTGCGGACTCGTGACCTCCCAGCGGTCGAGGTCTTCGTCGGCCGGGTCGACGATCTCCCTCCCCAGCCGAGCTACGACCTCGTCACATGTATCGGCGTCTTCGAGTACGCGGCCGGCGGTGGCGCTGAGCCCGAGCCGTACCAGACCTTCCTCGACCACATCGCCGCCGTCCTCCGGCCCGGGGGCACCCTGGTCCTAGGCATCGAGAACCGTATCGGAGTCAAGTACCTGGCGGGTGCACCGGAGGACCATAGCGGGCGCGTCTGGGACTTTGCGGAGGGCTACCCTCGCTCGGGGCCGGCGCGCACCTTCGTACGACCGGTGCTCGAGGAGATGCTGTCGACTGCGGGCTCAGCAGCCAATTCCTTCACGCATTTCCCGATTACAAGCTCACCCGCGCGCTGCTGGCGGACGAGCTGTTCACACAAGCCCCGGCGTTGGCGGCACGCATCCCAGACTTTCCGAGCCCAGACTGGGTCGGTGTGCGCCCGCATGCCGTCAGTGAGCGCGAGCTGTGGAATACATTGGTGCTGGCCGGCCTTGGCCCGAACTTCGCCAACTCCTTCGTGATCCTCGCCACCAAGGGGGAGCCGACACCGTCTCTCTGGCCTGAGACCCAGATCGGCGTGTACTATCAGCCGTCGCGCCACGTTCGCTATGTGGTCGAAACACGGATAGCCTGGGAAACGGCTGGTCTGACCTTCCGCCGAACGAAGTTGGCTCCACAGCCCCCGCCCCCGCCGTTACAACACACGGTGTCCGATTCCACCTACATCGCGGGCCGCGACTTCCTAGACTTGCTGACCCAAGCCGACGATGCCACCATGGATCGCCTTCTGCGGGGCTGGGCGTCCCTTCTCGAGCACAACGAGGACAGCAACATCGACCTGCTTCCTCACAACCTTATGGTTACCGTTGGCGACGCCCTCATTCCCATCGATCTCGAGTGGAAGCACCCGGGCTATACGGCCTTGGACATCCTGCATCGTGGAATCTTCATCCTCGCCCTGCAGCTGGCCGAGCGCTGCCCTCCAGAGCGGTGGGGGTGCGAGCGGGTTGAGGATTTGGCGCGCCACCTTGGCGAGAGGCTGCAGGTGGCCTCCGGCAACAATTGGCTCGATGAGTCGCTGCGCAACGAGGCGAAGCTCCAGGCCGAGATCGGCCTCTTCGTCACGGACGAGGCTCGGCCGGTCGAGGAGGCCATGTATGACCATCTCTGGGGGCAGCTGCGGCGGCCCCTGAGCGACATGCCTTTGGGGTGTCGAGACCATGACCAACTTGCGCTGTCGGATCGGCGCGCCACCCAACTCGCCGATCAATTGGCCAACCTGGACGCCAGGCTGGAAGGCGCGGAGGCGGCGGCGGCGATGCATGCTGCGGCGCTCAGCTCCGTGACCGGCTCACGCAGCTGGCGGATGACCGCACCGCTGCGTGCGATCAGCCGCGCTAGAACCAGGTTGCGACCGCGAGGAAGAACCCGAAGCTGACCGTTGCGATGTCCATTGCGATGACTGACCGGGTTCGGCGCGGTCGCCGCCCGCGTCGTTTGATACGATACCAGCGCAATTGAAAGGGCCGAATGAGGAGGCAGACGATCACGCGGATGTCGAGCTCACCCCCGGCAACGTCGATCGCCGCCGCCGAGCCCATCGACTCCGCCGGCGCTCCCCTCGGCGCTGCCCGGTGCCGGATCTGCTCGGCGGAGACCATGGAGGTTGGCCAGATCAGCAGCAGCTTCAGCGGCCGCAGCTACGAGCTTCGGCGCTGCCCCTCCTGCCAGTTCGCCTTCGTCGCCAATCCCTGGCTCGACATGGATGCGATCTACGATGAAGCGTATTACCGCGGGCGCGGTTCTGACCCATTGGTCGCCTACGTTGCCGAGCAGGAGCGTCCAGCAACGACCATCCGCCGTCACGAATGGCGCGGCGTTCTTGCCCGTGTGGCCAGTCTGACGAGCGTCAACCGGGAGACCGCCTGGCTGGACTTCGGCTGCGGGACCGGAGGACTGGTTCAATTTCTCAGGGCGTCCGGCCTCAGCGGAGCGCTGGGCTTCGAGCAAGGATGGGGCGCGTCCTACATGCGAGACCGGAAGCTCCCGGTGATCTCCGACGAGGAGGTGGCCGCAAGCAGCGGGCGCTTCGACGTGGTAACAGCGATCGAGGTCATCGAACATGTCCCCGACCCGGTCAGCGTACTGCGGCGCATTCGAGCGTGTATGAAGCCGGGTGGTCTGCTGTTTCTGACCACCGGTAACGCGGCCCCGTTCCGGAGCCGGCTGACGACATGGAGATACGTGGTTCCGGATGTGCACATCGCCTTCTTCGAACCCGAAACGCTGGCCGGAGCGCTTCGACGGGCGCAGTTCCAGCCGGCCTTTCCAGGATACGGGCCGGGCTGGGATGACATCATGCGGTTCAAGGTCCTCAAGGCCATCCGGCGCAGCGGAGAGGGAACAGCCGACTGGCTGGTCCCCTGGCCGGTAGTGGCGCGGCTGGCGGACTGGCGTATCCGACTCACCGCCCAACCAATCGGCTGGGCCCGGTGAGGCCTGGCGTGGGGAGGCGGTCGGTGGCCGTCTCCACCGCCGTGGTGATCTCGCTGCTCGTCGCATGTGGGGGCTCGCGGGCGACCTCGGTCGCGCGGCCCACCTCGCGCCCGACACCCTCACCCCCGCCCGCCACCTCCGCGCCCAGTCCGGAGGCCGGGACAGCCACGCCAGCACCATCAGAGGCAGGCGGGTTCGCCAGCGCCGCCCTCCCGCCCCCGCTCGAGGCACTCTCGAGCGCCGGGAGCGCCGCCCTCTACCGGATCAATGGGAGAGAGCTCGCCAGCCTGCCGGACGCGAGCCTCTACTCGGTTGCTTCTCCATTGGGGTCCCGCCTCCTGCTCGAGCACCTCGGGGCGGCTGGAGTGGATGAGCTCGCCGCCCTCAGCGCCGACGGATCCATTCAAGACGTCGCTAATGTCAATCCGGAGCAGTTCCGCGACGCCATCGGTTCGCCAGACGGGGCGGAGCTGGCGTGGATGCTGGGCGGGCCAGCTGGATGCGGCTCCGGCACGGCGGCCGGGGGCATCACGGAGGTGCACGTCAGCCGCGTGGCCCCTGGCTCGGGGTCCCAGGCGGACCGGCTCAGCCCGCTGCGAGGAGGGGTCCCCTGGAGCTTCATGGGCTGGACGAGGGAGGGCATCGTGCTCCGGGAGGGGGCGCTGCCCTGCGGCGCCTCCAACGGGCCATCGGTCAGCAGCGCCTCAGCCGACCTGCTCGATCCCACCACGGGCACCGTCACCTCCATCGCGCCGCGGCTCGGAGCCGGATGCGCTCTCCAAGCCTTCTCGCAGACCGGAACCATGGTCTGCTCCCCCCCATCGAGCCTGGAAGGCAGCTCACTCGCCCCGGCGGCGGTGCTGCTCCGGATGGTGAGCCCGGACGGAGGCTGGCACGACCTGGCGGTCGGCACGCTGGCCGCCGGCTGCAGCGGTGCTCAATTCGGCGACATCAGGGTGAGCGATGACGGCGATTACGCCTCGCTCAGCCGCTGGTGCTTCAGTGGCACCGGTGCGCGGGTCACCCTCTGGATCGTTGACACGGCCACGCTGAACCTGACGGAGGTGAGCACGACCGCCAACCTTCAGGTGGCCGGCTGGCTACCCGGCTCCGACAACCTCCTGGCGGTCGCCTTCGCCCGCTGGCAGGGCACCCTCGCGCCGAGCGTCACCGGCACATACGTGATCTCCGATTCGGGTGCGGCCAGTAAGATCATGCCGGCGCTGCTCGTAGCCGCCGGCGTGACCCATCCCTGACGACCTGAAACCCGCATCAGCCCACAGCTCGCTCGTGCAGGTCCGAAGGAAGCGTCGGGCCGGCCGAGGAGGCCTCGGACCGCGGTGAATGTCTGATCACGCGCGGCCTGCGCCGCTGGCGAGTTCGGGCGAAGCGCCTGGAGATACCAGTGCAGATAGTGCCCGAGCCACCTGCTCAACCTGAAATTGGAAGTACCCTCGGCGCGATCCAGCCAGATCGTGGGGATCTCGGCCACCGGCAAGCCCCGTTGCTTCGCCTTGGCGACCAGCTCGATGCCGAGGGTGAACCCGGCGTCCGAGTTCGATGCCCACCTCCTGAATGAACTGTCGAGAGTATGCTTTGAATGAATTCGTCGGGTCATGCGTGCCGACTCGCCCCAGGAGGCTGAGGGAGACGCCGGCGGTCCGAGAGATCATGCCCTTGAGCCAGGGACCGCCCACCTGCTGTCCGCCGCGCATGTAGCGGGAGGCCGCTGCCACCGCCACACCCCGCTCGACCAGGCGGGTGAGCTGGTCGATCTGGTGGGGATCGTCGCTTCCGTCAGCCATCGTGACAACCACCACCTCACTCTGCGCCTGATCGATACCGTAGCGGAGGGCGGCGGCCGGCCCTCGTCCAAAGCGGTTCAGCAAGGGCCGGAGCCGGGCCTCGGTCGCGGCCAGGGCTTCGAGGTGGGGCACGGTGGTGTCGTCGGGCCGGTCATAGACGGCGATCAGCTCGCAGGGCAGGGTCACCGCCTCGAAAACCCGGTCGAGGAACGTCAGGATCTCAGCGCCTTCGTTGTACACCGGCACCACGATGGAGACCCGGGGAGTCACACGCGAACCCCCCGCCCGAGGACGTTGAAGAGATCCACGGTCGGCACCAGGGGCTGCAGGGCGGCGTACTCACGGTGGGGAGTCGCCACGATAAGGAGGTCAGCCTCCCGGAGGACGGTCTCGAGCGGAGTGAGTTGACCGTCACCCGTGACATATGGATCGCTGCAGAGGACCCGTCGAGCCTTGATGTCGAGGAGCCGCTTGAGCTTGTAGCTGAGGCTCTGACGGGTGTCATCGGAGCCTGCCTTGAAAGCCATGCCAAGAATCCCGACGGTCATGGTCGAGAGATCGTGCCGTCGGGATAGCTGGCTAACCACATACAGCGGTAGCCCTTCATTAATCATCACGCTGGCATTGCCGAGCGTGAAGTTGTTGTCGTTGAAAGCGGCGATCTGCATTGTATCCTTGAACAGGCAGGGTCCCGCCGCGAAGCCGGCTCCCGGCATGTCGGCGGCACGCGGGTACTTGTAGGTGACCGCGTGGCGGATGCGCTCGAAATCGAGGCCGAAGTCGTTGGCGATCATGAACAACTGGTTTGCGGTTGCAAACCTTATGTAGCGCCACGCGTTGGTGAAGAGCTTGGCCAGCTCCGCCTCTTCGGGGCTCAGCTCGACGATATCCGGGGTCAGATGCCGGAAGAGGGTCGCGGCACGCTCCACAGCGCGCGAGCTGCGCGCCGCCACGATCTGAGGTAGAGAGGCCAGCTCCACGAGCGCTTGGCCCTCGGCGATCCGCTCTGGGCAGAAGGCGACGTCCAGCTGCACACCCAGCTCCGCCACTCGCTTCTCGATCAGGGCCGTGACCCCTGGGTAGACGGTGCTTCGCAGCACCAATAGCTGTCCGTCAACCAGGCGGTGCACCTCCGGTTCGACAGCCCTGAGCACTGCGCCGATGTCGGGGTTGAGGAAGTGGTCAACCGGGGTACCGACGATGACGATGACGGTCTCCGCGCTGCCGAGCGCGCTCGGGTCAGTGGTAGCACTTAGCCGACCGGCCTCCAGCATTCGCGGCAGTAACTCGTCGGCCCCCTGCTCCCGGAAGGTCATTCGTCCCTGGTTGGTCGTCTCCACGGCCTCGCCGTTGACGTCGTGAAGAACCACGCTCAGACCTCGCTCGGCAAACGCGAGGCCAAGTGGCAGGCCGACGTGGCCGCAGCCACCAAGGATTGCGATGTCTCGCTGGAAGGGCATCCGGATATCGCCTCCCGCCCTGCCGGCCCGGCGGCACGGTTCTCCGGTACCGAGTATACGCACCGCTTTGGCTGAGCCACCGGCGACCGCCGCCGGAACCGCCCTGGCGCGACCGCACGAGGAGATCGGGACCGCGTCCCGATCCGGGTCCTCGCACTGGTCATTTGGTAGCATCGGTCGGTTCCGCGAGGCCAGCGGTGAGGTCGGGGCGTGGGAGGACGTTCGATGGCGAGGGTTCTGGTCACCGGGTCGGCCGGGTTCATCGGCGGCTATGTCGTCGATGAGCTTCTCCGAGCAGGCCACCGCGTGGTTGGGCTGGACAACCTCTCAAAGTACGGCCGGGCGAGCAAATCCTACGACAACCACCCCGGCTACCGCTTCGTGGAGGGCGATGCTCGTGACCCCGACCTCCTCCTTGGGCTGCTCCAAGATTGCGACCATTTCATCGCGGGGGCGGCCATGATCGGGGGAATCTCCTACTTCCACGCCTACGCTTACGACCTCCTGGCCGCCAATGAGCGAATCATCGCCGCGTCCTGCGACGCGGCCATCGACGCCCACCGCCATCACCACCTGGAGAAGGTCACCTACATCAGCTCATCGATGGTCTTCGAGTTCAGCGAATTCCTGGCCGTCGGTGGAGGGCCAGGAGCGGCAGATTCCGCCTCCGGCCTCGTCCTACGGCTTTCAGAAGCTGGCCGTGGAGTACTTCGCCCGCGCCGCCTGGGAGCAGCACCAGCTGCCCCACACGATCGTCCGCCCCTTCAACTGCGTGGGCATCGGCGAGGGTCGGGCGCTCGGTGACGCCGAGATCCTGAGTGGAAACGTCCGGCTCGCGATGAGCCACGTCGTCCCAGATCTTGTCCAGAAGGTGCTTCGAGGTCAGGATCCGCTCCACATTCTCGGCGACGGCCACCAGATCCGTCACTACACGTACGGTGGTGACCTGGCTCGAGGCATCGTGCTGGCCATGGAGCACCCTGGTGCGCTGAACCAGGACTTCAACCTCTCCACCGCACAGTCGACGACGGTGCTCGAGCTTGCCGAGATGATCTGGCATCGGGTGCGCGGCGCGGGAGTCCCCTTCCGCCATGTCTCTGACCCCCCTTTCGCGCACGACGTGCAGCGTCGCGTTCCCTCCGTGGCCAAGGCGCGTCGAGGTGCTCGGCTTCGAGGCCCGCACCAGCCTCGACACCATGCTCGACGAGGTGATCCCCTGGGTGGAGCGGGCATTGATGGTCGGAACCATCTGAGGGCACTGAGGTGCCGGCGGTCGGCGGGCTCGATCCCGCCTGGGGTGGATACCCTGAGCCGCGGAGGCGGGGCGGGGCGGGCACAGCTACACCGGGACGCTCCCGGACGCTCCCACCCTGGGGGTGGCCGCTGGCCGCCGTGGTGGCCGTCACAGTTGTGATCTCACGGCGACCAGATGCGGTGACCCACGCGCAGTTCTACGCAGAGGACGGGACGGTCTGGTTCGCAGCAGCCTACGAGCGAGGCTTCGCCTCCCTACTCATCCCCTACAACGGCTATCTGCAGACGCTCTCCCGTCTGGTTGCCATTATCTTCACTCCGTTGGGACTTCGGTGGGCACCGCTCGCCTTCAACCTGATCGGAATCGCCGTTCAGGTGGCGCCCGCCCTCTTCCTGCTTTCCTCGCGCCTGGAGGACGCAGCCCCGCTCTCGGGTCGGGCGTCACTGGCGGCGGCGTACTTGCTGATCCCCTCCTTTGAGCTCGACGTCACTCTGACCAACGCCCAGTGGCACCTGGCGGTTCTGGCCACCCTGATCGTGGTGGCCAGGGCTCCTCGAGGCTGGCTGGAACGATTATTCGACGTCAGCGCCGTCCTGATCTGCGCTCTGACCGGGCCCTTTGGGTTCCTGCTCCTCGTTGTACTCGGGATCCGGTGGCTCCGAGGCCGTGAGCGGTGGTGGATGGTTCTGGGTAGCCTGTGCCTGATATGCGACGTGATCCAGGGCGTGGCCATCATCGCCAGCGGCAGGCCGGCGACCGGCTCGCTCGGGGCGACCCCCGCTCGACTGCTCGAGCTCATTGCGGACAAGGTCATCCTGGACGGGCTCTTCGCCCAGGACTTCAAGCCGGTTGTCTATCTCCAACCGGGTCCAGGAACAGCCGTCGCGGCGGGACTGATCGACCTGGCCGCCGGGGCGGTGGTGCTCGCCGCCCTGGTCCGAGGACCGGCGGCACTGCGCCTCTTCATCTTGACGGCGGGGAGCATAGCGCTGGCGGGGGTGGCCTCACCGCTCGTCTCCGCAAGCGAGCAATGGGCCCGTCTCCTCGTGCCCAGCGTGGGTCAGCGTTACTTCTTCCTGGCCGAGTGCGCGTGGCTCGCGTGCCTGCTCTGGGCGGTCACCCGGCTCCACCCTATCCCGCTGAAGGGGTTGGGGGTTCTCCTCGTCGGCGCAGCCATGGCGGTGGGACTGGCGGCGGCGTGGCAATATCCGCCCTTCTACAACGACCATCCGGAGACCTACGCCGACGAGTTCAACGCCGCCAAGCCGGGCACCACGTTCGTCGCTCCCATCAACCCGCCGGGATGGACGATCCGCCTGACAGTCAGGTGACCGGTCCGGCCCCTCTCAGCCCAGCTCCACCTGGGAATGATCCCCGAGCATGAGCTTGTGACCGCGAGGCCGCCGCCGCGCCTCATGCACCACGCAACCCCTCCCGATCAACGACAACTCGATCTTCCCGTTCACATTCTCGATGCGGGCATCTTCCAGGATGATCGAATGCTCGATCTCGGCACGACGTACCGTGCATCCATGGTAGACGGACGTGTAGGGACCGAGGTAGGCGTCGTCGATGACCGTGCCCTCACCGATGATCGTGGGGCCGCGGATCGTGCAGTTGCGGAGCTCAGCACCGGCCTCGACGATGACTTTGCCCTCGAGCCGTACGTCTTCAGCCACCTTGCCGGCCGGAGCACGCGGTTCCAAATCGTCGAGGACGATGCGGTTGGCCTCGAGAAGATCCTCCAGCCTTCCCGTGTCCTTCCAGGTGGCCACCAAGGCCTCGTGCTGGGAGGTGATCAGATGCGGCGCGACGCGGTAACCGGAGTCCACCAGCCACTGGATGGCGTCGGTGATCTCCAGCTCCCCGCGTGCCGAATAGCCGATGGCGGACGCGGCTTCGAAGATCGCTGGGGTGAACAGGTAGACACCCACCAGGGCGAGATCAGACCTCGGCACCTCGGGCTTCTCCACCAACCTGGTCACCCGCCCCTCGACCACCTCGGCCACGCCGAAGTGCTGCGGCTCGGGAACCCGAGCCAGCAGGATCATGGCGTCGGGCTGGAGGCGCTCGAACTCACGAACGACAGGGACAATGCCCTGGCGCACCAGGTTGTCGCCCAGGTACATGACAAAGCTGCTGCCGTCAAGGAACTGCCTGGCCGTCAGCACCGCGTGGGCCAGGCCCTTCGGAGCCTCCTGACGAATGTAGGTGCAGCGGGCTCCGAACGCTGAGCCGTCGCCCACCGCCGACCTGACCTCCGCTTCAGTGTCTCCGGTGATGATTCCGAGGTCGGTTATTCCCGCCGCGACAATGGCCTCGATGGCGTAGAAGAGAATCGGCTTGTTGGCGATGGGAATCAGCTGTTTAGCGCTGGTGTGGGTGATCGGTCGCAGCCTGGTACCCTTGCCACCACTCAGAATCAGGGCTTTCATCTCGCTGGCGTCGGTCCACCGTGGCGCGCCGGGATGGCTGGGCGGGGTGAGCGGCGGCGGCTTTGCATATCGCGATTGTGTCACTGCCTAGTGATAGCATCGCGCCGCGATCATAACAACCGCAAGACCTCGGGTGACCTAACGCGTCAAACCTACACATCCTGTGATGACCGCGCCACGACGATGTTACGGCTGCCTCGCGAGGGTGGCGGTGGGTCGGGGACGTGGCCATCGTCCTCGTCATGCATCTGGCCCGCGTGTCGTTCGCCGTCGCGGCGGCCCTCGCCATGGCGACCACAGGACCCGCCACCTCCGCGGTATCAGCGGCCGTCTCTCCGAGCGGCCTCCCGGGCCACCCCGGAAGCGTCCCCGTTCAGCTGGGGGAGACGGGCCCGAGCCAGATCTTCGATGAGAGCGACCTCCCGCTCCAGCTTGGCGTGGCTCGCGGCGCGCCGGCCGATCGACTCCTTCACCCCAAGATCGACCTCGGCTCACGGCAGCCCGTGACGGCACCGGTGAACGGAGCCGAGGCGCCGGCCACCATCAGGGGCACGGCCACACCCGCGGCGCCGCGCGATCCCGAGATCCTCGGGTTCGCCCAGACCGGCGAGGTGACCAGCGGGGACTGGCGCTCCGACTTTCGGCTCAACGAGCTCAGCACGCGTCGCATACGACAGTCTCGACCTCAACTCCAACGGAACGGTGATCCAGGACGCCGGGCTACCAGGGCTGGTGGAGCGCTCAGATGACCAGCCTCATCGACGCCGCGCACAGCGCAGGCGACCGGGTGGTACTCACAGTCACCGACTTCAGACAGCTCATCGATCGAGAGCATCGTCGGTAGTCGAGAGCAACCGGCAAACCGCGATCGCCAACATCATCGAGCAGCTCCAGAGCCGTGGCGGAGACGGCGTCAACGTGGACTTCGAAGGCGATACCCCCACGGTGGTGGCGGGAGACTTCACCACCTTCATCGCCGATCTCCAGTATGCCCTCCGCACTCTGGTGCCCACTCAGTCGTATCTGACTGTCGACACCTATGCTTCAGCGGCCGACGGCGGGACGATGATGGGCATCGGTGCGCTGCGTCCCTACGTCGACGCCTTCGATGTGATGGATTACGACGTCAATTACGGTAGCACGCTCCCTAACGCTCCACTCAACCCGGTTCCCTACACATCGTACTCCGACGTCCAGGTCGTCAACTCCTACTCGGCCCTGGTGCCTGGCTATCAGATCCTTTTGGGTATTCCCTATTACGGCTACGTGTACTCAACGGACGGCACCGGCTTCAACGCGCCCCGCGGCGGCGACATGGACGTGAATGCGGTAACCTACTCCAGTATCCTCGCGGACTTCGCCTGCACCGCCGGGCCCCCCGACAATCTCCAGCAGAACTGGAACAGCACGTCGACTACCCCGTGGGCGGCATGGAATAGCCCGGCGAGCGGTGATCCATGCGGTGGCAACCACAGATTCCGACCGCGAGCTCTACTACGACAACGCCCAATCACTCGGCGACAAGTACCAGCTGGTGAACCGGGACTGGCTGCGGGGGATCGGCATCTGGGCGCTCGGCTATGACTCCGGCAGCAGCGACTTGTGGAACGCGATCAGCGCCAACTTCACCGTCTCGCACTCACCCGACCCGGCCGACTGCCGCCCGGGCCCTGGCTCCCCGGTCGGGCTGGGCGGCGGGCCGCTTGGGGGTTCCCCGGAGGCGGTGTCGTGGGGACCGAGTTTCGACGACGTCTTCTGGCGGGGCACCGATGGCGGACTGTGGCACATGTGGGAGATAGACGGCAGATGGTACGGCCCCGGCAGCCTCAGCGGGCCGGGTGTGATGGCGTCGAATCCATCGGTGGTGTCGTGGGGGCCGGGCGAGATCGACGTCTTCTGGAAGGGCACCAACGGTGGCCTCTGGCATGCGTACTACGGCGGCGGCGTCTGGCATGCGGCTCGCAACCTGGGGATGGGGCCACTCGGGTCGGCGCCTGAGGCGGTGACCTGGGGACCCGGTCAGCTGGACGTGCTTCTGGGCGGGAGACGGGCAGCCCCACGCTCTGGCATGCGTACTACGCGGAGCGGCTGGCACGGCCCGGTCCAGATGCCGGGCGTGACCACCGTGGCCGGGACCCCCTACCCGGTCTCCTGGGGCGTGGGCAACGAGGAGGTCTTCTGGAAAGGGACTGACGGCAATCTCTGGCAGGACTACTACGTGAACGGTTGGGTCGGCGCCGAATCGCTCGGGGACGGGCCTCTCGGATCCGATCCGCAGCCGATGTCGTTCGGCGTCGGCCTTCTCGACGTGTTCTGGCGCGGCACCGACGGCGGCGTCTGGCACGCTTACTACGACAGGGATGGAACGGACCATTCGCTCTCGGGGCCAGCGGGGTCAGCTCGTCGCCCGCTCCGGTGAGTCCGGTCGCCGGTTACATCGACGTTTTCTGGGAGGACACCTCGGCCAACCTCGACCACGCCTTCTACGCCGGCGCCTGGTTCGGACCCTTCACGGTCGGTGACGGTCCGATGGGCTCCGGCCCGAGCGTGGTGAGCTGGGGCAACGGCCATATGGACATCTTCTGGAAGGGCACCGACGGCAACCTCTGGTCAGCGTCCTTCGCAAGCTGATCGACGACCACCGTCCAGGAGGTGGCTGGTCGCCGGACCCTGACGCATCAGTCGGGCTGCGAGGGTTTGGCCGCCGGAGCGGTCAGCGCTGGGGGACCTCTCGTAATGCGTCAGACCGGTGTCGCGAGCTGCCCACAAACCGCAACCGCCTCACGCTGGAGCGAGGTAGGAGCGGCCGTGTAGCTCAGCCGTGAGCTCGTCGTTAGAGATGGTGACTGAGGCGGGCCCCCGGCGCGATCGGCGATCATGGGCCGGTGCGCAAGCGGCTGGCCACCTCGGTTGCCTTTTTCTGCCTGATCCCGACCAGCGCTGCCGCCACCGATTGGCCCACCTTCCACGGCGACAACACCCGTCAGGGAGACGACACCAGCGACCCCGGCCTGGCCAGCCCGGTCCCGGCCTGGACCTCAGCGGAGCTCGATGGGGACGTCTACGGCCAACCGGTCATCTCCGGCAGCCGGGTGATCGTCGCTACTGAGAACAACACGGTCTATTCGCTCACCGCCGCGGACGGCGCGGTCGAGTGGTCCACCCACCTGGGGGTGCCCCGCACGACGGCGATAGAGTGCGGTGACATCAACCCGCAGGGGATCACCAGCACACCGGTCATCGACAGCGGAAATGTGTACGTGGTGGCCAATATCCAGACCGGCTCCTCGACCTTTTTCTTCGAGCTGGCCAGCCTGAATCTGAGCACCGGTGCGGTGAACTGGACAAGAAACATCGATCCGCCTGACAACAGCAACCCGTCCGGGCATCACCTGGAGCGACGAGGCTCTCACCATGGAGGACCGCGGCGCGCTGCTGGTGACGGACGGCCGGGTGGTCGTCCCCATGGGCGGCAACTATGGGGACTGCGGTGAGTATCACGGCTACGTGGTCAGCTACCCGGAGAGCGGCTCGGGAACCCTGACTTGGTGGGCGTCGAGCGAGGTCGACCCGGGTGATAACCAGGCGGCGATCTGGGCTGCCGGAGGTCTGTCCGAAGACGCCAGCGGCGACATCTACGTGGCACGGGAACAGCAACCAGGACAGCTCCTCCGATGCGTACGACTACAGCGACGGGGTGATCAAGCTCGACCCTACCAACCTTGCCCCAGGGGCGCCGCTCGACTACTTTGCGCCCAGCACCTGGTACCAGGACAACGCCACCGACGCCGATCTCGGTTCCACCACCCCGCTTCAGCTGCCCAACGATCGCATCTTCATGGTCGGCAAGTCGGGCACGGGTTATCTACTCAACAGCACCAATCTCGGTCACGTCAACGGCCAGATCGCCGAGCATCAGGTGTGCCACGCCACCGCCGACGCAGCCTTCGGCAGCCTCGCCTACACCAGCGGCATCATTTTCGTGGGCTGCAGCGACGGTCTGGCGGCGGTGCAGATTGCGGCCAGCAACGATGAGTTTTCGCCGCTCTGGTACAACACCACGTACGTCGCCAACCACCCTCCCACGCTGGCCGGCGGGCTGGTCTGGTCGGTAGCCTCCGCCGGCGACGCTCTGCTCGGCTTCTCGCCCGGCACCGGGCGCTCTACAGACCCTGCCCGATCAGCGGCTCGAACCACTTCGCCACGCCCTCGGCCGCCAACGGTCAGCTCTACGTCGCCGGGGGCGTTACGTCAACGCCTTCGGGATCGGCTGGCATGCGGCGTCGTCGTTGGGGGACATGGTCAGCGGCACCCCTCACCCCGTCTCGTGGGGCCCCGGCAACGAGGAGGTGTTCTGGCGCGGCTCCGACAACAACCTCTGGCAGGCCTATGCCATCAACGGCACCTGGTATGGGCCTGAGCAGCTCACCTCCGTGGGCAACCTCGCCTCCGACCCCATGCCCGTCTCCTGGGGACCCGGCAACCTCGAGGTCTTCTGGCGCGGCAGCGACGGCAATCTCTGGCAGACGTACTACCTCAACGGTTGGCAAGGGCCCCAGAGCCTCGGCGATGGGCCACTCGGAAGCGCCACCCCCGAGCCCGCCTCCTGGGGGCCCGGCAACCTCGAGGTCTTTTGGGAAGGGACCGACCAGAACCTCTGGGAGGCCTATTACGCCAACGGCTGGCACGGTCCCCAGGGACTCGGTGACGGCCCCTTGGGCAGCAATGCCACTGTGGCCCCGGTATCCTGGGGGCCGGGCAACCTCGAGGTGTTCTGGGAGGGCACCGACCGGAATCTCTGGGAAGCCCATTACGCGAACGGCTGGCGCGGTCCGCAGGGACTCGGTGATGGCCCCCTGGGCTCCGCCCCCCACCCGGTGGCCACAGCCCCGGGAGTCATCGATGTCTTCTGGGAGGGCACCGACCAGGGCCTCTGGCACGCCTGGTACGACGATGGCTGGAAGGGCCCCCAGACCCTTCCCGGCAAGCCCATGGGCAGCCAGCCGATGGTCACCTCCTGGGGCAGCGGTCGGGTCGACGTCTTCTGGATCGGCACCGACGGCGGCCTCTGGCATGACTGGTACCAGGGCGGCTGGTTCGGCTACCAGAGCCTCGGGGGCAGCCCCCTCGACTCCCTCCCCGAACCGGTCACGTGGGGCCAGCCCGGCTACATCGATGTGCTGTGGATCGGTCCCAGCTCCACTCTCTGGCACGCCGTCTACAGCTGACCCTCGAGGCCACACGCCAGACGTGCGACAGTCCAGCCGCCTCCTGGCTCGTGGTCAGTCGATGACCAGGGCCATCTCTGAGAACGTCGTCCAGAAGCTCTCGAACTGAGCCATCGTAAAGGTGTCGAGGTTGCCGTCGGCGACGTTGAGGAGGCTGACGGTGCCTGCCTCGACGTCGATCCCCCTCAGCACCACCGCATGCTCGCCGACGGCGTAGGGGACCAGCACACCGTCCCAAGCTGTCCACCGGCGGGTGCCAACCGGCACGAAGCTGGCGTTGATCCAGATGACCACCGGGTGACCTTCGGAAAGCTGGAGGTACACATCCTGCGCGGACCAGTCCTGCATGCCCGAGGCGTAGTGGCCGAGCGAGGTGGCCACCCGCTCCAGCGGCGGCCAGTAGACGCCGTAGCCGGTGAAGTCGGGTTCGGACCCGTAGACGCTGCCCACGAACGTCGCCCAGGCGTCACCCCATCTGATCACATTCCCATGCACCACCACCGCGGGCCGCAGATCAGCTCCGAACTGCCCGAGCAGCCAGGCCTGAGACACCGTGGTTCCCCTCGCTGCCAGCGCCGCCTCCAGCGAGGCTGCCTCGCAGTCGAGGGGGTAGCCCTGGGAGATGGCAGGGATGGGAATGGTGCGGCTGGTGGCCTGGACCTGCTGCCAGTCGTGCCAGAGGGCCGCGCCGCTGCTCTCCCAAAAGACCTCGCCATGACCGCTGCCCCAGGAGACCGCTGACGGCGGGCTGGCCGGCCCGTCGCCGAGGGCGACGGGGCCGCTCCAGCCGTCGACGTAGTCGTCGTGCCACAACATGCCGCTGCGGTCCTGGTAGACCACCACGATGTTGCCGAGAAGCGATGAGTACGGAGAGGGATTGCCGGACACGCTGCCTCCGAGACCGTAGGGGCCGGACCATCCATCCGAGTAGGTCGCCTCCGTGAGCCCTGAGTCGGTCCCGGCCCAGAACACGTTGATGTGGCCGTACCCGGCGGAGACCGGCTGGGGCGCCCCTCCGAGTGGCCCGTCGCCAAGGGACTGGGGTCCGTACCACCCGTCCAGGTACCAGGCGTGCCAGAGGTTGCCGTCGGTTCCCTTCCAGAAGACGTCGATCTGGCCGGAGCCCCAGGAGACCGGAGCCGGGTCGGATGCCATGCTGCCAGCGCCTCCGAGGTTCTGCGGCCCGTACCACCCATCCAGGTACCAGGCATGCCAGAGGCCGCCGTTGGTCCCCTCCCAGAAGACATCAACCTGGCCGGGGTTCGAGGAGACCGGGTGCGGCGCCGACCCCAGCGGTCCGTCCCCCAGGTCCTGGGGCCCGTACCATCCGCCCAGGTACCAGGCATGCCAGAGGTTGCCATCCGTCCCCTTCCAGAACACGTCGATCTGGCCCGGGCCCCAGGAGACCGGGTAGGGATCGGAGGCCATGGTCCCCTTTCCGCCCAGCGACTGAGGGCCGTGCCAGCCGTCGCTGTACCACATGTGCCAGAGCCCGTCATCGGTGCCCCGCCAGAACACATCGAGGAAGCCGTATCCCCAGGAGACCGCGTGAGGCGACCCACCCATCGGCGCTGCACCGAGCTCGCTGGCCCCCATCCACGGCGTGGTGGAGACGTAGATGAACTGGTCCGCCGGGCTGGTGGCGCTGGTCCCCGCGGGCGTGGTGACGGTCACGTCCACCGTGCCCGCGGCGGCGGCGGGTGATTCAGTGGTTATCGACGTCGGCGAAGTCACGCCGAAGGTCGCCGCGGCCGTGGAGCCGAAGTCCACCCGGGTCGCGCCGGTGAACCCGGTTCCAGTGATGTCTACCGCGGTGCCCCCGGCGGCGGCCCCGACATCGGGGTCGACCCCGCTGACGGTCGGGGCAGCCGGGGGCGCGGGGGTGGGGCTTGCGCTCGGGGTGGGAGTGGAGGTCGCCATCGGCGCCTGCCCCGGGCTTGCGGAGGCGGAACTCTGGCCCGCTCCCGGGGACGGGCTCGCCGATTCCGCCGCCGAGGCGCCCATCGAAGCGGCACATGCTGCGAGGGCGGTAAGGAGAGCGACCAGCAGCCGAAGCAGTCGGGAACGGCCGCTGCTCGCGCCAGCGTAATCGCGCACGTCGCCAGGGACCTCGGCGTCTGGCCGCGTCCCTTTCCGGTTACGACGCGGCGGGATGCCCCTGCCCATCAGCTCAGCTCAGCCCGTGACCGAACGCTGAAGGGGCGGCTCCGCCGCTGGGCGGACGCCGTCCAGCCGGACCACGGGAAGCGACCGGTGTGGCATCAGACGAACTCCGTCCCTCTCCAATCCCACCATCGCTCCCCTTCCACAACGCCGAGGCCCTCTCCATGGGTGATCCGATGTCCCACCAGGCTAGTTGCCCACGGCTGGTCGAGACCCGGTGCAACGGGCGTGTCGCCGCTTGTTCACGGCCCTGTCACACCAGGCGGCCTTTTCCAGCTCCCAAACGGTTAGGGGAGGCGCGGTCGATCACCGTATGGCCAATTGAGGTGGGGCGTCAGGTACGGGTCCTGCAGAGTCTCCTCCGTCCCCCACCGCGAGCGGAAGAGCTGCACGTCTTCGGCGGGGTGGAGGCCGCCGCGGCTGGCACTCTCATTGTGCTCCAGCCAGACGTGCGGAGTGTAGATGATCCGGTAGCCGCGGTCACGGATCCGTAGACAGAAGTCCACGTCATTGAACGACACCGCGAAGCGCTCGTCGAGTCCCTCCACCTCGTCGTAGACCTCCCGTCTGACCATCATGCATGCCGCGGTCACGGCGCTGACGTTGCGGACTCCGGGCCGGTCAACATGGAGGTTGAAGGCCACCTGACCATGGCCCAGCCCGACCCCGCAATGCTGGAGTTCGCCGTTGGGGTAGCGCAGCTGGCAGCCGACGGCGCCAACTTCCTTGCGCTGGCACAGCTCCACGAGTCTCTCCAGCCAGTCGGAACTGCGGACGAAGGCGTCGTTGTTGAGGAAGAGCAGAAACGGTGACGACGTTGCCCGCACCCCGAGGTTTACGACCCGCGAGAAGTTGAATGAGCCCGGAGCCCGCACCACCTGGTGCCGGGTGGCCGCCAGATAGCGGAGGGTCTCTGGGGTCCTGCTGCCGTTGTCGACGATGACGATGTCCATCTGCGGGTATGTGGTGCGTGTCTCGATCTCGGCGATGCAACGCCCGAGGAGGTCGAGCCGATCCCGGGTCGGGATGACGATGGCAACCCGGGGACGGCCCTCTAGCTCGTAGCGGACGTCGTAGCATCCCGGCACCGGGCCGTAATCGACGTGGCCCAGCACCCCCCGACGCACCAGCGTATCCTCCACAGCGCGCCGGCCCGCCTCACGGGCTGCCGGCTTGGCATCGCTGCTCAGCGACGCCGAGCCAGGCACCTGCCGCCACGAATAGAGGACCTCGGCGACGTGACCGATGTGGCGCGCCCGCTCCACAGCCCGGAGCAGCAGGTCGTGGTCCTGGCTGCCGTCGTAGCCGCGGCGGAAACCGCCCAGCTCCATGACCAGCGAGCGGCGCAGGACGGTAAGGTGGCACATGTAGTTCTGAGCAAGCAGGCCGTCTGGAGACCAGTCGGGCTTGAAGAACGGCTGCCCTCTTCGGCCGTCCACCAAGATCTTGTCTTCGTCGGAGTAGACGATGTCGGCGTCGCCATGCCCGCGAAGGTACTCGACAGCGCAGAACAGGGCGTGGGGGCGGAGCACATCATCGTGGTCGAGAAGGGCGACGAAATCGCCCTCGCCGAGCTCGAGGGCCGCGTTCGACGCCACCGCTATTCCGCCGTTCTGGGAGCGACGCACGACCTTGATGCGGGGCTCCTCGGCCGCGTACTTGTGAAGCATGGCGGACACATACGTCCTGGATGAGGCATCGTCGCAGATGCACAGCTCCCATCGGTCGTAGGCTTGAGCGAGCACCGAACTCGACAGCCTCTCGAAGCCACGTCGGCTCCGGGTTGAACACCGGCAAGATCACGCTGATCAGGGGCCGATCCTGCCATTCCCGCGACACCTTCGCCATCGCTTCGAGCCGGGTCTGGTCAGGCTCGTGGCGGCTGAGCCAGGTCTGGTAGACGTCGTCGAATCCGAGCTCCGTACCAGGCGCGTGAGCTCGATGACGCATGTGGTGCCCGACCCGACGGACCAGTTCCACAGGTCCATCGTCAGCGAGCACTACGGCAGCCCGCGCCAGCCGACGTGCCGCTCGGTGACGGCGGGTCCCCCGGGGTGTGACCCGGCGTGCGAGGCGTTCGACACTCGCCGCCACCCGAAACGTCGCACCTTGACGCAGAGCGTCGACCTGGGCCAAGTCGGACGCTTGCTGGCGAAGCCGGGCCTCCATATTGGTGAGGAGAACCTGGGCGTCGGCGAGGCGCCGATCGAGGTCGGGGAGGCGATCGATCTCCTGCATCTGTTCGACAACGACGAGGTTGCGGTCGTGGGCTTCCGTTTTGAGCCGCCACGCCTCGCGCTCATACTCGGCGACGATTCGGTGCCATGGATCCCGGCGGCGGCGGTAGCGGACCGCCCACCAAGCGAGGTAGGCCCCGTCGAATCCGACGTCGCGCACAAACCCAAGTCTGCCGAAAAGCTCGGCCCAGTACTCCGGCGGGCGGACGTTGACGTGCGTCTCCTCGCGGTAGTCGTCAGGGGTGGAGGTGAAGAGCACGTCGTCGGTCACACTGCAGATGTTGCCCAGCGCCGTGCTGGCGTCCTTCTCCTCAAGGTGCTCCAGCACCTCGATGCAGGTCACCAAGTCAAAGCGGCCGTCGATCGGATCGAGGACGCTGCCCACCTGGAGATAAGGGCGAACGTCAGGGCGGGCTTGGGAAACCGCGAAGTCTGAAATGTCGAAGCCGCGGGCGTCGACACCTCGATCACGCAGCGCCTCGACGAGAAACCCGTGTGCGCAGCCCACGTCCAGAACCGTTGCGGGCGCGAAGTCAGCCACGATGCGCTCCGCGGCCAAGCCGAAGAACTGAAGCCAATGGTCGTTGCGCTCGTAGGCGAAGTCGGGGCCGCCCCGATTGTAATAATGAGCATAGTAGGCGGCGTCGTAGAGCACGCCCGGGGAGGCGACCGCAGGGGTAGGCAACCTTGGCCCAGCATCAGTCATCGCGGCGGCGAGTTGCTCTCTCCAGGAAGGTCCGACCCCGACAAGTCTACGCGAGCGGCCTCGGTGGCCCCACCTGACCGGGTGAGGCGACGCTGCTCCAGATAGGCCCGCAGCCCATCACGCCAGGGCGGGAGGGGCTCCTCCCCCAGGTCACGCCAGGCCGGTTGGCCAGCACGGAGTAGGCGCGGCCGGGGCGCCGGGGTGGGATAGTCGGAGCTCGTGATCGGCTCGACCGGGACGCTCGAGTCCGGCCTCCTCGACGATCGCCTGCGGCGAAGCCGTGCCAGGTCGTGCTCCCGGAGTTGGTGAGGTGGTAGGTGCCGGGGACGCCGCGCTCGAGCAGGCGCACCAGCGGCGGGCGCGAGGTGCCCGGTCCAGGTCGGCGAGCCCCACTGGTCGGCCACCACCCGGAGCACGACCCCGCTCCGCGGCCAGCCGCAGCATGGTGAGCACGAAGTTGGGGCCCTCCTGGCCGTACAGCCAGGCGGTGCGCACGATCAGGTGGCGTGGCGAGGGCCGCCCTGACCGCCTCCTCGCCGGCCAGCTTGGCCGCGCCGTAGGCGCTCTGCGGGTTGGGCGCCGCCGTCTCGTCGATCGGGCTCGCGTGGCGGTGCCGTCGAAGACGTAGTCGGTGCTCAGGTGGCAGAGCAGGATGCCCGCTGACCGGCAGGCCTCGGCGAGGACGCCGGGGCCGTCGGCGTTGACCTGCCTACGCGGCCTCCTCCTCGGTCTCGGCGGCGTCCACGCGGGTCCAGGCCGCGCAGTTGACCACCGCGTCGGGCCGCACCTCGTCCAGCAGCGCGGCGACCGACGCCGGGTCGCGGATGTCGACGCTCTCGACGTCGTGGCCCGACGCCTGGTGCGCGGTACCGGCGAGGATCTCCAGCAGCTCGCGGCCGAGCTGGCCCCTCGAGCCGATCGACCTCGATCCGCATCGCCTCCTGCTCAGGGGCATCCCGCGGCCAGGCGGCCGGTAGTTCCTCCTGTAGAAGTCCCAGAACTCGCCGCTCTTGAGCGGGCTGCCACCACTCCTGGTTGCTCCACGTACCAGCGCACGGTGCGCTCCATCCCCTCCTCGAAGCCGACCCGGGGCTCCCACCCCAGGCACGCGGAGCTTCGACGAGTCGAGGGCGTAGCGGCGATCGTGACCGGGGCGATCGCTCGACGAACTGCTTGAGCGAGTCGGGCTTGCCGAGGAGGCGGAGCACGGCGTCGGCCACCGCGGTGCCGCTGACCTCGCCACCGGCCCCGATGTTGTAGTCCTCGCCGGGGATCCCGCTGCCGCAGCGCGATGTCGATGCCTCGGCAGTGGTCCTCGACGAAGATGTAGTCGCGCACCGCCTCGCCGTCGCCGTAGATGGGCAGCGGCTCGGTCGTCGAGGGCGTTGGTGACGAAGAGGGGGATGATCTTCTCCGGGTACTGGTACCAGCCGTAGGTGTTGGAACCGCGGGTGACGATGGCCGGGCAAGCCGTACGAGGCACGGTAGGCCTGCACCAGCATCTCGCCGCCCGCCTTGCTGGCGCTGTACGGGCTGCGCGGCCGGAGCGGGTCGCCCTCCCGGCTGCGGCCCTCGGCGACCTCGCCGTAGACCTCGTCGGTGCTGACCTGGAGGAAGCGCTCGTGCCCGGCGGAGCGCGCCGCCTCCAGCAGCACGTAGGTGCCGTAGACGTCGGTGAGGATGAACTGCCCCGGCGCCTCGAGAGAGCGGTCGACGTGGGACTCGGCGGCGAAGTTGACGATCACGTCGCACTCGGCCGCCAGCGGATCGACCGCTGCTGGGTCGGCGATGTCCCCCTTCACGAAGCGGAAGCGCGGGATCGTCCCGGACCGAGTCGAGGTTGCGCTCGTTGCCGGCGTAGGTCAGCTTGTCGAGCACGACCACCGAGTCCTCGGGATGCTCGCGCAGGGTCATCCGGACGAACTCGCTGCCGATGAAGCCCGCGCCCCCGGTGACCAGCAGCCGCATCTCAGATGTTCTCGATGCTCCAGTCGAAGCCGATCCGAGGGTCGTCCCAGGGGATCCGGCCCTCGTCCGGGTCTGACCGGGTCGTAGGGCTCGGTCACGTAGTAGTTGAGGATCACGTCGCGGAGGTCGAGCACCTGGTAGCCGTGGGCCGACGTAGGGCGGGATGGCCACCATCCTGCGGCGAGTGCTCGCCGAGGATCACGCGTCTGGATGCGGCCCGCGGTCGGCGAGCCCTCGCGCAGGTCGACCAGCACCACCCGGGCGTTGCCCTGCACGATGTCCCAGTAGTCCCACTGCCGCTTGTGCCAGTGGAAGGCCTTGATCAGCTCCGGCGGGTTGCCGCCGCGGGCGTAGGCGAGGCTGCGCGACATCTGGGCGAACGGGCCGGCGGGGATGAAGGGCCGTCCCTCGTCGTCGAGGTCGCCGCGCTTGAGCTGCTCGATGAAGTAGCCGCGCTGGTCGGCGTGCTTCGGAATGTCTTGATCATCACGCCCGTCGACCCGGCCCATCCGCCGAGCCGCGGGGACCTCGCTCATCGCTTGGAGCACGCGCTCGATCGGACTCGGTGAGGGGCATCCACGGCCATCAGCGCAGCTCCTCCAGGTGACCCTGTCACGCTCCACGCGTGTCGCGAACCGGGAGGGCGATCAGAACGCCCCAGTCCTCGGCCGGGATGATAACAGGGGCAGATAGCGGCGCGGACGCATCAGACGCTCTGGTTGGTCACGGCGGCGCGGGCTCCACGGCCCCGTGACCGATCGCAGGCCCAACCGGGTTTCCCTCAAGGGTGCGCCGGTGAGCGCGCCGTCTCAGCCGCCATAGTCGCGCCAGAGGTTCTTATCGGTGCCCTCCCAGAAGACGTCGAGCTGGCCGGACCACGTGGCCGCCGATGGTGGCGAGCCGATGGTTCCGACACTCATCGGTGCACCGACACTCCACCCGTTGCGGTAATAAGCCTCCCACAGGCCACCGTCGCTCCCCTCCCAGAAGACGTTGAGGAGGCCCACTCCGGAGGATGCGGGCACCGGGTTCGAACCGAGCGGTCCCCCGCCGAGGACGCTGATCCCCTGCCACCCGTTGGCGAAATAGTCCTGCCAGAGGTCGCCGTCCGCGCCCTTCCAGAAGACCTCGATATTGCCTGCGCCCCAGGAGATGGGTTCGGGGTCCGAGGCCACGGTCGCGGCTCCACCCAGGTCCTGCGGCCCCATCCAGCCGTTGGCGTACCAGTCATGGTAAAGCGCATCTCCCGGCCCCTGCCAGAAGACGTCGATGTTGCCCACCCCCCACGAGACAGGATGAGGCGTGGAGAGGAGCGGGCCGCTGCCCAACGACTGCGGCCCGTACCAGCCGTTCAGGTACCACGTGTGCCATAGGTTGCCGTCGGTGCCCTTCCAGAAAACGTCGATCTGGCCCGGCCCCCAGGAGACCGGTTGGGGCGCCGACCCCAGGGGACCGCCGCCGAGAGATTGGGGCCCATGCCAGCCGTTCAGATACCAGACGTGCCAGAGGTTGCCATCTTTCCCCTCCCAGAAGACGTCGAGGTCCCCAACGCCCCAGGAAACCGGGTAGGGGTCGGACGCCATCGTCCCCGCTCCCCCCAAGGATTCGGGACCGTACCAGCGACCGTTGCTGTACCACATGTACCAGAGTCCTTCGTCCGTTCCTCGCCAGAAGGCCTCGAGGTTGCCGGGCCCCCAGGAGATGGCGTGCGGCTGTCCGCCCAGCGGACCACCACCAAGTCCCTGGTAACCGACCCATCCGGGCTCGGGAGCTGGCGGCACGTAGGAATACGTAGCTGACGAGCTCCCGCTCTGGGCGTCCGGGTCGGTCACCGTGACCCCCACTCCGCCCGGGAATCCGGGTGGCGTCACTGCGGTGAGCTGCGAGGTGCTCACGAAGGCGACAGAGGTTGCTTGCGCCTCGCCAAACTCGGCGCTGGCCCCAGGCTCGAAGCCGGAGCCGTTGATGAGCACCGACTGATCGCCGCTCGTGGGTCCGGAGGACGGAGCCACGGAGGTGACCGCCGGAGTGAGCTGCGCCGTCGGAGCGGAAGGCTGACTCGACCCGTAGGCAACGGTGAAGCCATCGCGGCCGCTGTTGGGATCGGAGGGGATCGAGATCGTCGGACCCCCACCCTCCTCCTCCATCGAGCCACCATCTTCGGCGGTGAGGTCGGGGTTGACGTGATTGAACGAGACCGGATCGAAGGTCGTCTGCCCGTAGTCGGCGAGGGTGCTGAGCTCGCAGGAGGGATCACAGACTTCGGGGCGCTCCACGATCCACTCCGCCGATTCCCCCGGTCCCGAATACGCCTTCGTGGCGCTGAAGTTGACACCGGTAGTCTCATCCGACAGCCCGATGATCCAGCTGCTCGGAGCGCCCTCGGTGATGCCGGCGCACATCAGGTTGCCCGGGGTGATGGTCATCGACGTGATCGGTGTCGCCGGACTGGGAAGGATCTCCCACCAGGCGGAGTAGGACGCTGAACCCTCGTGTTCATCCTGCTCGGTGCCGGTCTGAATCAAGAAATCGTTGCCATCTCCGTCGACCCCGATCCATGACGACGAGTACGTGTCTCCGGAGCCGGCCACCACGGTCGGCACCGTCCAGCAGCCGGTGACCGCGGTGAAGGCCCCCATCCCCCCGGTGACAGCGTAGCCCGACCAGTTGATCGACGACCAGCCGAGGTTCGTCGTTGCGGCACCACCCGTAGGGGCGGGTGCAGGGATCATTGGGTGGCTGCGCAACGTGACCGGCGATGTGGTGGCTACGGCCGTCGCCGGGTTCAGCACTCCCGCCTGTGCGAGCAGGGCGACGAGTACGATCACCACGCTGGCGGAGGCGCGATGGGTCCTCACCCAGCCCCTCGCGTCATCCGGCACGATCATGGTTGGCCTCCTAGGAACGCGTCAGGCCTCGGCATCACGTCGAGGATGCACTTCGGCGCGGATCCGGTACGGCCCGGCGGATTATCTGCGATACGCCACCAGACGACAACGGGTTGGCGCGTATTCGCGCCGGGGGCGCCCCGGATCAGGGGGCGATCGGATGCGCAACGCTCAAAGCAATCATCAAGGCCATTGTCGACATCCGGGGTCACCTCCGACAAACGCTGGGCGATAGAAGGAAGCGGCCGGTCACCCGGACTACTGAGATACCCAGGCCCTCAGTTTGCGGGCGAGGGGTAGCCGCCGGCCGATGTGTCGGAGCTTGTTGGAGGGAACCTGCTCGCGATCGGGGCGGGCAAGGAGTTCCCGGACCAGGTCCTGGTGGAGGCTCTGGGCGGCACCCAAAGCGCGGATCTGCGCCTGGAGGGCATCCACCTGGGTGGGCGCCCGAGCCGATACCGTCGGCGCTTCGGCCGGCCGGAGCGGAGGAAGCGGCCGCCGCTGAGCCCGCTCGATCGCCGCAGCCACCACGCCCGGGAGGGATGGCGGTTGGGGGGGAGCCTCGTAACCGCGAAGCTCGTTTCTCCACTTGGCGATGAAATATCGGCCGCTGCGCAATCCCACCCGGGTCCGCAGTTCGGCGGGGAGGCTCCCTCCGCCGCGATGCCGGAGCCGTGCCTCGGGCGCGTAGACGACTCGGAAGCCCTGGGCGCGCACGGAGAGGCAGAGGTCGACGTCCTCGTGGTAGGCGGGGAAGTACGCCTCGTCGAAGCCCCCCACCGACTCCCAGGCGGAGCGGGTCACCAGGAGGCCGCACGCGGAGCAGTAGTCGACCTCTCGTATCCGGTCGTAGGCGGCCGAGCCGGGGGGCAGCCCCTTGCCCACCTGATGAGTGCCGGCGTCGCTCCAAAGCACCGAACCCGCCTCCTGGAGGGTGCCATCTGGGTCCAGCAGCCGACTCCCCACAATGCCGATCCGGGGGTCGGACTCCGCCACCTCAACGAGTGCCGCTAGCCAGCCCTGCTCCACCTCCGTATCGTCGTTGAGGAACACGAGATGTTGGCCTCGCGCGAAGCGCGCACCCCAATTGCATCCGCCGCCGAAACCGAGATTCACCGGAGAGGGAGCGATCACCAGGTCGTCTGGGCTGGGAAGGCTGGCCAGCGCGCTGGCCGAGGTGCCGTTGCCCACGATCACCACCTCGTGGGCAGGGAGGCGTGGCAGAGCCTGAAGCGAGGTGAGGCAGCGAACCAGGTCGTCAACACGGTCCATGACACAGATGACGACGGAGGAGATGGGAGCTCTCTCGACCCGGCGTCCCCGACGGACCAGCTCAACCATCCATGTGCAGCCCCCGTGATCGGCCTGCTCGCCAGGACGCACCGACCGGCGTCCCCGATCCTGGCGTCGGCTTACCCCAATTCGAGCCGCTCGATCCGGCCCTCGCGGCAGTCGACGGTCGCGCTCAACCGGTGACTTAGTGGCCGAGCCGGCAGCGGCGCCAAGACCGGGCCCCAGACCACCTCGTCGTCACCCACTTCCAGCTCGACCTCGACTTCGGCGGCGCCACCCTCCCTCCAGTATGCGGCGGTGAGGCAGCCCTCCCCGCCATCGTCCACCGAGGATGCGGCACGCCCGATCAGGTGATAGGTCTCGGGGTCGCTCCGCACCGCGTCGAGCGCGGCTGAGTCCAGGTAGTCGAGACGTGGCTGCTCGGGGTTGTTGAGTTGGGCGAGGTCGCCGAGGAGGCGCCTGAGCAAGTGCCAGACGCGTGTGGTCTCAGAGGCACGCGCCGCTGCTTCCTTGCTCCATCCCGGGTCATGAACCGGGGTGACGTCGACGAACCCGATCATCTCTCACCTCCGCCTCGCGATCGATGCCGCCATCCGGCCGACGAATGATAGCCGAGCCCGGAGCCATCTCGGAAGGTCGGGCGGTAGCTTCTCTCTGGGGCTGGAGCCGGGGGGCCCAGCCGGGCGTGGTTCACGATGCCCTCATGGTTGGCGTGGGGGCGGTGATCGGCTCGGCAAGGAGGCGGTGCCGCCAGCCGTCAATCCTGATTCTCAAGGACGGGCAGACGTCCAGTCCCAGGGGGCGCAGGCTTGGATGGCCGGAAGACCGCTCAACCGGCATACTCGGCGAGCGATGCCGATCCTTTACTGCGACTTGGACAACACGCTGGTGGATCGGGCCGCTGGTTATCGCGCCTGGGCCAAGCGATTCGTCGCTGAGGCGGGCGGCGGCCCTGCGGAGGTCGATCTGTTGCTCGAGCTCGACGCCGACGGCATGGCCAAGCGTAAGCGGATCTTCGAGGAGGTGCGGTCACGTTGGGGGCTTAGCGAGCCAGTCGACGGCCTGATCAAGCGGTACCGCCAAGAGTACCCGCCGCATCTTCCACGGGTGTCGACGGCGGTCGCTGAGCGACTCGAGGAGCTCCGCCGAAATGGGTGGCGGGTCGCCGTCGTCACCAATGGCCCCGACTCTGCAAAGGATCAAGCTCGATATCTGCGGGCTCAGCCCTCTGGTTGACGCGGTCGTAATCTCCGACGAAGTCGGCGTCGCCAAGCCCGATCCGCGCATCTTCGACATTGCGAGACGGCTCTGTGGCGAGGTCAGCGGCGGAGCATGGCTGATCGGCGACTCCCCTGATGCAGACATCTCGGCATCAGCCGCCATGGACATTCCAGGTATCTGGCTGCGCCGCGGCCGACGATGGACCGAAACCCGGTGGCACCCGTACGCCACGGCCGACAGCATCGAGGAGGCGCTTGCCCTTCTGACGGTCAATCGAGGCCCTCCATGAAATCTCGGACCTGGACATCCCCAAGGCGCATCCGAGCGGCGAACTATCGGTGACCGCCGAGTTCACGCGGCGAAACCGGGGATGCTACCGGCAGCTCAACCTACATTGGGCTGCCTGGTGGAGCCCCTGCGTCGGCCACCGACCCGGAACGTGAGCCAACCCTGGTTCCGCTCGTGGACGATGCGCTCGCCCTCGGGGCAAATCGAACCCTTCCACAGTTCGGGCACCGCGGCGAGCTGCGACCTCCCTGGCGCAACTCCAGCTCTAGCCTGACCTCTTCCTCAGGATCAAGCGAGCAGCCCTTCGCGCCAGGACGGATCCGAAAGGCACGCGCCCGGCGTTTCGGCGCAACCAGCGCATGATCGCTGCGTCACGGCGGGCCGCTTCGACCTCCTGCCGGAGAGCAGCGATCGTGCCGGCGGCCTCCCGGAGGTCTTCAGTCAGCGAGGACGCCTCGCTGCGCAGCTCTCGGATCGTCGCCATCTGCTCCAGTAGGAGGGTGGTGGCCTGGTCCGCGGCGTGGGACCGGTGCCCATTCGGTGACCTCGTCACGCCGGCAGGGGAGGCGTCGTCCACCCCACCCCCGCCGGTCGCGGCCGACGCCGGAAGCGGCAGCTCCCCTGCTCCGCTTGCAAAGATGATGATGTATTCGTCGTCCTCACCCGGCCGGCAGGCGCTGAACTCGAGCAGCTCAAGTTCCACCGCAGCCACAGCTCTCGCCGCCGCCACTACCGCGAAGAAGGCGGCGGGATCCCAGACGTGGAAGTGGATGCTGTACCTGCGGGACATCAGCTCCTGGATGCGCTCTCGACCGGTCATCGTTCCGTCTGGTAAGCCCTGGAGCGGCTCTGCGTGAGCCACGTAGTCGGCATAATGGGACTGCCGGGTCGCCTCGGTCCCGTTCGCGTATTCCGAGAGCACGTGCTCGACCGGGGTCAGCTCGCGGTTCCTGTCCCAGGTCACTCGTGGATCAGGAAGGGCGACGTAGAGGATGCCCCCCGGCCGCAGCACTCGCCCCATCTCCTGGAGCGCTCGGATCGGGTTCTCGAGGTGCTCGAGGAGGTGATTGGCGACGACGAAGTCTTGGGTGTGGTCATCGATCGGGGAGAGGTCCTCCGCTTGGGCGAGGACGTCGACCGGGACCAACGGCTCCTCCGCGAGCTCAGGGTAGTGCTGGCGCAGGGTGTCGAGGGGCAGCCAGTCGACATAGCGCACCGTTGCCCTTTTGGGAACCAGAAGCGGGTTGTGAAGCGCGCCGATCTCGATCCCGCCGCCATCCAGCCATCGAGCAGCGCGAAGCCGCTTCTCGGTGATCTTCACCGCGTCGGGATCCTAGCCTCGGCGAGTACCCGCCCCGCTAGCAAGCTCTCCCCTCGAGGCAACGGGCAGCCCTGGCCTAGCCCCAGCTTCAGACGTTCGATTCGGCCCTCGCGGCAGTTCACACCCAGCCAGGTCCTCACGGCCCCAACTGGCGAATCATGACAAAGCTCGGCGCGCCTTTGCGTATCTGGCACGCCCGTTCGATCGACCCAGCAACCCTGGGTTGGAGAGGAGGCCGCGGAGACGGCCCAAGCGTGGACGTCGGCCACCGATCCCAAACCAAACTTGCCCAACCCGGTGATCGTCCCGTTCGGCGGCCTTGTCACGGCGCGAGGACACAGCGCTCACCGCCCTCGTCCAGCGAGGACGCGGCACGCCCGATCAGGTGGTAGGTCTCTGGATCGCTCCGCACCGCGTCGAGGGCGGCCGGCTCCAGGTAGTCCAGTCGCGGCTGTTGAGAGTTGTCGAGCCGGGCCAGGTCGGCGAGCAGGCGGTTGAGCAGCTGAGAGACGCGGGTGGTCTGAGACGCGCGCGACCGCTGCCTCCTTGCTCCAGCCCGGGTCGCGGACCGGGGTGACGTCGACGAAGGTGGTCATCTCTCTCCCCTCGGTCGCGGCCGGGGCCACGTCCGGACGACGAATGATAGTCGAGGTCGGAGCGATCCGGTAGGGGCCGCGGTCGGGACGGCCCCCGGCTGAACCTACACTGGGCTGCTGGTGGAGCCTGTCAACCTCGGTCACGCCGATGACGCGCGCCTGACCCGGGCGGAGCGGATCTACCTCGACCACGCCGCCACCACCCCGCTCGACCCCGAGGTGCGCGAGGCGATGCTGCCCTGGCTCGGGAGACCGGTTCGGCAACGCCTCATCCATCCACGAGCACGGCCGCGCGGGCGAGGGCCGCGGTGGACGACGCCCGGGACCGGGTCGCTGCGGCCGCCGGCTGCGCCTCCCGGGAGGTGATCTTCACCTCCGGGGGGACCGAGGCGGACAACCTCGCTCTGCGCGGGGTGCTGGAGCGTTGGGGCCCGGTGCGGGGCCGCCACCTGGTGGTCAGCGCCATCGAGCACGAGGCCGTGCTCACCACCGCCGAGGCTCTGGCCGAGAGCGGGCGCGCCGAGGTCACTGTGGTCGGCTGCGACCGGCTGGGCCGGGTGGACCCGGAAGAGGTGGCGGCTGCCGTCCGGCCGAGCACGGTGCTGGTCTCGGTGATGCTGGCCAACAATGAGGTGGGCACCGTACAGGACGTCGCCGAGGTCGCCGCCGCGGCGCGAGCTCGCAACCCCAGGGTGCTGATCCACAGCGATGCCGTCCAGGCGCTCGGCCGCCTCGATCTCGCACTCGACCGGCTCGGGGTCGACCTGCTGAGCCTCAGCGCCCACAAGGCGTACGGACCCCAGGGCGTGGGCGCCCTGGTCGCCCGTCACGGCATCTTCCCCACCGCCCAGATCACCGGAGGCGGGCAGGAGCGGGGGCGGCGCAGCGGAACAGAGAACGTCGCCGGGATCACCGGCTTCGGGGTGGCCGCGGAGCTGGCGGCCCGGCGTCGGGAGGCGGATGCCTCACAGCTCGCCCTGCTGGCTGGCCGGCTGACCAACCTGCTCGCCGAGCGCATCGCTGGCATGGAGCGCACCGGCGACCCCGTCAATCGCCTCCCCGGGATGTGCAGCTTTGTGGTGCCGGGAGTGCGCAGCGACCTGCTCCTCGCCGTCCTTGACGGGATGGGCATCTCGGCCTCGGCGGGGAGTGCGTGTGCGAGCGGGGCGCCCATCCCGTCCCACGTGCTCTCGGCCATGGGCTTCGGCGACCAGGCCGGCTGCGCGCTGCGGCTGAGCGCCGGCCGCTTCACCACCGACGAGGAGATCGTGGCCGCCGCCGAGCGGGTCCGGATGGCCGTGTCTCGCCTACGCGGCAGCGCCGCCAGGCTCAGCTTTGAAGAGAACCTCGCCGCCCGCGATGCCGATCGCCGGTAGGCGCGCGGCCAGCGCCGCCAGGTCCTCATCGGCCGGCGGGCGGGTGACCCAGGCGTGCGAGCGCCAAGCGCTCCATGGGCTGTCCGGTGACCTCATTCAATCAATCAGGTCGAAGTCCTCGTCGAAGTGAAGGACGGTCAGACCCGGCACGTGGGGCAATCGTGGATCACCTCGACGGTGGCCGTGGACCTGGCAGCGGCGTCATCAGCGCAATCGACGCGATGCGCGTGGGCTCTGATGTCGTCGTCGAGCCTTGCCATTGATCAGCCGGCCGGAACATACTCGGCGTCCTCGAGAGGGTTGGCATACCGCCCAGCCCTCGTTGCGTTCCCGAAGGAGACCCGTCGTGCCGAAGATGGTCATCACTCACTCGGTGGTCGATATCGACCGGTGGCTCAGTGGCAAGGCCGAGCGCGCAGCCCTACTAGGGTCGGTTGCCTCGAACGTAACTGACTACGTCGCGGCCGATGGGAGCAACAACATTGCCCTCACCGCCGACGTTCACGACGTGGCAGGCGCGCAGGCGATGATGGCCACGCCGTCGGCCGACACGACGGCCGCAATGGAAAGGCATGGCGTGATCCAACCGATGACGGCCTACATCGAGAAATAGCTCGGTCGCTCGCTGCGTCCGAGGACCACCGAGAACTCCGGTAGGCCCAACTTCTCTGTAGGGGTGTTCTCAGTCCACCCTGCGTGGCAAAGCCACCCGAGCGATGGTTCCCTGGCTCGAATAACTTCCAAGCGGCGTACGTCGTTCCAGTGTGGCGACTGCCATGAAGCGCTTTCGGTTCACGACCCCGGTGATGCTCCTCCTAGCGGGTTGCAGCAGTCCATCTGGCTCCATGGCCACAGCCCAGTCGCCCTCCCGCCCACCTTGGGCCTGGGCGAGGGGTTAGGCGATTTCGGCATGCGAACTCGTGTTGTGCGTGGCTGGCAGCTTGCGGACGGCGTCGCCCACTCGCACCCTACCCGGCTGGACCACGCGGGCGTTGGCCCCCCGCAGGCGCAACTCCCGGCCCTCGGGCGAGTCGAGAGTGCGGGAGCTTCCCCGCTGCGCCCAGCTATCGCCCATGACCCCCTTGGTCAGGCTGAGCTCCGCCTCGATCAGCACCTCGCGCTGACCGACGCTCGGCCGGCGCACCACCACCTCGATCCGGCCGGAATCGGCGGGAGACGCGCGGACGTAGTCGAGGCCGGAGTCGAGCTCCGCGAGGGTGCGATGCTCCATCTGGGCTTTTAGCGCCCCGGCTGATGAGTCCGCTCGACGACAGCCGACCGGATGCCGGGGTGGTGGGAACGGAGGGCGAGGAAGCGGCCAAGGACGATGAAGCCGATGAAGGAGGCCGCGCCCTCGGCGATGCCGCGCAGGGCTCCGTCGTACGGGTCGGACGCGGCGATGCCCGCGAACCACACCAGCAGGCCGAGGCCGCACGAGGCGGTGACGGCAATGGCCCACGGACGCCCGCGCAGCGGGGCGGGCACGACCGGCCCGAGGTCATCGAAGAGATCGCCCGCAGAGCCGGGCACCGCGACCCGGACCGTCGCGGTCCGCAGGCCGGCGGCTCCGCAAGCGACCAGCACCATGGCCGAGGCCACGGCACCGACCACCCCCCAACCCAGGACGCCAGCCGACCACGAGGGGAGTTGGGCACTGAACTGCTGGGCAAAGAGCGCGAGCGCCCCCACGGTTGCCAGACCCGACGCGATCGCGGTCGCGGTGCGTCGTCGGAGCACTTGCACTTCGGCCGCAGGGACCGACGACCGCCCGTGCAGCCGCAGGGCCCGCATCAGCGCCAGCACGCCGGTAACGAAGGCCACCTGCGGCGCCAGCACCAGCACGGCGGTGGCGAGCAGTCCGAGCCAGGGAGGTTTGGCACTGGCGAGGGTCTGGACCACCCCCGAGGCGCTCCGCACCGCCGTCTGGCCATTCGAAACGACGAAGCCGGACCAGGCCAGATACATCGCCCCATAGAAGATTCCCGAGACCGCGAGCGCCGCGAACGCCCACAGCGGAGCTCGGAGTGCCCCCGCCGTCCCCAGGTCGTTGGCGAAGGCCTGGGCGATCTCGGCGGGATCGCCGAAGCGCTGGGTCGCCCCGGGA
Organism: uncultured bacterium; assembly: GCA_963716555.1. Classification (GTDB taxonomy): domain Bacteria; phylum Chloroflexota; class Dormibacteria; order Aeolococcales; family Aeolococcaceae; genus JAJZNI01. The sequence goes on from CAVQTJ010000019.1 coordinate 451,588, forward strand.
TCGGAGCGCAGGTGGTCCTCGGTCTCGGCGAGGATGCGCCGCCGGCGCCCCCCGCGCACCCCCAGCCCGCCCAGCTGGGCGCTCAGCTCATCGAGGTACGCCTGGGTCACGACAGTACGGCCTCGACCGCTAAGGCGAACCCGCGCCAGTCCTGGCGCTCCGCAGCGAGGGCGCCGCGGCCGCGATCGGTGAGCTGGTAAACACGGCGCCGCCGGGATGCCTCGCGTGACCACTGGCTGCTCAGCAGACCCGCCGCCTCAAGGCGGTGGAGGGCCGGGTACACGGTCCCCTCGGCGAGATCGAACTCTCCGTGGCTGCGCTCGCGCAGGCACTCCACCAGACGGTAGCCGTGGGCCGGCTCGAGCGCCAGCGCGGCCAGTAGCAGCATCTCGAGATGGCCCTTCAATACCTCGGATCGCATAGCATGTAATTCTAGGCTAAGGAACCTCCGGGCGCAAGTCTGGGCTGTGGAAGGGACGCCGAGGACCGGGATGAGGGAGTGGCGTGGTCAATCCGCGGATCGCCGTCCTGGGGCGCCATCCAGTACTCGGAGTAGATCTCGGCGATCGCGGACCTGACCAGGACGAGGATGCGGCGGCCGAGCCAACTCGCTTGAGCGTCCTCCGGATCGCCGCTGGCCCGAACAAGGCGCATGAGGTCCAGTCGAGCCGCCCTCTGCGGTGATTCTCTGTAGGGGTGCCAGTGCGATCTCGCGCTCGGCCACAATCTCTTCAGGACCGGCCCGCGAGGGGACGCCGTGCCCGGCTTTGCCGCCCCGGTCGCAGGGGTCGTGCGACCCGGCCAGTCGTCCGGGCTAGGGTTGCATTTCGGACCCCACGGGGCGCACCAGCGTCGCCGGCGAGTGTCGCAATCGGCTCAAGATCGTTCTCGTCAACTCTCGAACAGGAGCGCGAAGTATGGCCCCAACTAAAACGGCGAGCAAAACCACACAGAAACTAGAACATGGGTAGGCCCAACTTCTCTGTAGGGGTGTATGGCCCGTGGAATCGGTCAGCGTTGAGGGCGAGGCGGTAGTGCGATCCAGCAACTCCCGGTCCACCAGTAGCCCTCGTCGGGTGACCGGAGGGCGGCGTCCGGGGCCGCCAAGGAGGCATCCACCCACTGGCTACCATCCGACCACCAGCGGTAGTCCGGGGACACCCAATAACCGGTGGCGAGGCCGGCGCGGATCGTCTGCCTGACGTCCCGGTTGGAGCAGAACCACGCCGCGAGGACGCCCACCGCCCCGACTGTCGGCGTTCCGAGGAACAAGGCAAAGGCGGCGGCGGGGTACTCGTATGGCGACCCCATGAAGTATCCGGCCGCACACGCCAACGCGAAGCACACCAAGGCCGTAAGACCCAAGGTGGCCGAAGAGGCCCGGTTCGCGCTCCACCATGCTCCCGACCAGAGCGATCGTCGATAACGAGATGGCGCAGACGCGAGGAGGACGAGCCCCGCGCCGACTGCAAGTGCAGCGAGCACGACGCCGAGAACCCGACCGGTGATCATCGCAGCGACCCAGTCTGGTGGCATCTGCACTGGGACCGTGGGCTCGAAAACAATTACCCCGGCGATCCAGGCACTGAAGGGAGCTTGCCCTGCCACACGAAGTCGGGTCGCCCGCCAAAAGCCCAGCCGCCGGTTTTGGGGCCATGACCATGGCGGCCTGTGCCACAACCGCGCGGGTGAAACCCAGGACTGAGCCCCCACCATCGTTAATAGCAGCGTACCAGAGCCCCGCGCCGGTCCGGACGGCAGGGAAAGTCTGTCACGGCGCGGCCTTGCCCGTCCCACGGCTCCCGGTGGCGCACAAGCCGTGGTGAAGGCAGGGCAGGCCCAACTTCTCTGTAGGGGTGTATGCGCCGTGGGAGCGGCCAGGTGCGTTGGCGGGACCACTGTCAGGGTCGCTGGGGTACCCCTGTGCGGCGAGGACGCCAATCAGCGGTGGGGTTCATCATACGGGCCCGGCGAGGAGCACAAACAGCATTTAGAAGCGGGAAAACGAAGCATAGGAGGATGAGCGGAGCCGGAATGCGACGATGAGTTTCGCTCCGGCGCCTCGCGATCGCCGCGACCGTCAAGCCGGTTGCCACGACGGCGAACCCGAGAATCAGGAAGCTTGCTTGCCAGAAGCGGTCGCTCAAGGACAACCAGAACGCGAACCACGTAGCGGCGTTGAGCCAGTTCAGACCGGCGGCTACTGTGAGAGCCACCTGGAGAATGTAATACGACACGACTGGTGCGGTTGCGGGGTACGGATAACAAGATGGGAAGGCCCAACTTCTCTGTAGGGGTGTATGTCCGTGGCGAGCGAGCAAAGCGCCGCGATGGCGAGGGTCGACCTGCGTATCAGTGCCCGCTATTGGCCGAGGATGTCGGAGCGTCGGCGCAGATACTCATCACGTTCGATCTCGCCCCGGGCATAGCGGAGATCCAGTTCATTGGGCGCGCCACGGGAATAGCCGAGGTACAGTTCATTGAGCGCTGCGCTGCTCAGGGGCTGTGGTGGCGGCGGAGGCGCGGGTGGCGATGGGTTATGGGTCGCGGCGAGCACAACGACGAGAACTACCGCCCCCCCGATGGCCAGCAGCAAGAGGAGAAGAAGGTAGTTCGGGAAAATTACGGAGTTGACGGGACCGGAGTTGATGGACGTGATTCCCGGATCCTACCCTGAGTTGGAGGGCTGCACTGCCCGACCCGTCCTCACCATCCAGGCCGCCAGTCCCGGTGACCTGACCTGACCTTGACGCCGTCGTGAAGGCAGCCAAGCCGAAATTCCCTGCAAATCGGCCCGCGCCGCGGCTTCTACTGATGCTCCGTGAATGACCCCTTCCAGGGTCCCGGGATCAACCAGATCACCAACACCTCACCCGTCTCCGCATGCACGGCGGTCACCGAGTGGCCGTGGAACCAATTGGGCTCGCGGCGCGGTGGGAGACGGAAGGGGCCGGGGACGGCCCGTCGGACATGGGGTTCGACCACCACCCAAGCGGGGACGCGATCCGGGACGGGCTCCGTGCCACCACCCGGCAGCATGCGCCGGCTACCCCCCGTGTACAGAGCCAGGAATAGCTCAGCCGAGGGTCCACCACTGCCGCGGGACCAAGCGTCGGTGGCGCTGAGGATGGGTTCGAAGTCGTCGGGAACGGGGTCGAGCACGATCGGCCATGCGTTGCCGACGATCTCGATGATGCGCCGCTCGCGGAGGCGGATGTGTTCAGAGACCAATGGTCCCTTCAGCCTAACTCCCGCTCGGCCAATGCTGGCCCCACTTTGCCCAGACGGGATTGGGCCGGATTCCTTCAAGGTCACCTCTCCGGTCAGGTAGGCTTGAGTCTCCTGTGGAACTCACTGGCGGGGGGGACTGCTACTACCGCGTCGGGGGCAGCGGGCGGCCGATCGCCCTGATCGGGCTTGTGCTGCTTCTCCTGGCGATCGGCGGCGGATACGTGGCTGGTGGCCTGGGCATGGGGTTGCCCCAAGGCGTTTCCCTGATCGCCCCGGGAGCCTTGATCATCATGGCGGGCGCCTGGGTTGGGTACTACGGTGGCTTCAAGCTGCCTTTTGAGATCGGCATCGTGGGTGACCGGATCGACTGGCGGGCGGTATTCAGGACCCGCCAACTCAGCTTGTCGCAGTTGAAGGAGATTCTCCGGAGCCGCCTCAACCGCAGACTGGGCGGTCCTCGTGCTGACAGATGGGCAGCGGTTGCCAGTGGTCAATCGCAAGAACTTCGCCCGCTTCGCGGTGGCGCTCGGCCGGCTGGCACCCGACGCTCCCGATCTTCCCTTGAGGCGGGCCAGCACCTCCCCCAACTTCAGCCCGATGGCTTGCGTGTTCACGGAACAGACCCCGCTCCAGCTCGACTGGTGACAGCGGCAAGATTGGGCAGGCCCAACTTCACGATCGTCGGGCTGAGTTCAGCGCGCTGAGAGCTGCGCCCCCGCCGTGGCACCCTTCCTGTCGGCGGGCACCCTCCACCCGTGACCGAGTACAATGTTGACCATGACGGTCGGAATTTCCTCGCCGGCGTCCTTCAGCATGCGGGTGAGCTCCAAGGCCCACTACGGGCTGCGGATGATGACCGAGCTCGCCAAGGCTCACGGGCGTGGCCCCATGAGCCTCGCCGAGGTCTCCCGGGCCGAGCACCTGCCCCTGCCCTACCTCGAGCAGCTGGCCGCCCAGCTCCGCCGGGGCGGGCTGGTCGAATCGACCCGAGGGGTGCATGGCGGATACCGGCTGACCCGCGACCCCGCCACCATCTCGGTGCTCGACGTGGTGCGGGTGGTCGAGGGCGAGGTGGCCCCGGTCGAGTGCCTGGCTCATGACTACCAGCACGGGAGCTGCATCCGGGAGGGCGACTGCGCCTCGCAGCCCCTCTGGCAGCGGCTCAAGAGGTCGATCGACGCGGTGCTCAGCCAGACCACCCTGGCCGAGCTGGTCTCCGACCACGGGCTGGTCGAGACCTTCGCACCGCTCCCGGTGTTTGCTGACCGGGGGGCCGGGCGGCCGAGGGAGGCGACCCATGCCTGAGCAGCGCTCCGCCGCTCTCCCCGAGCTTCGAGTCCACGGTCTTCAGGTCTCGGTCGAGGGCAAGCAGATCCTGGAGGGGGTCGATCTCCAGGTGCCGGTCGGCGAGGTCCACGCCCTGATGGGTCCGAACGGTTCGGGAAAGTCGACGCTCGCCTACACCGTGATGGGGCATCCCAAGTACCTGGTGACCGCCGGCGCGGTGAGCTTCGACGGTCAGGACCTCCTGGCCCTGACCCCGGACAAGCGGGCCAAGCTCGGCCTCTTCCTCTCCTTCCAGCACCCCACCGCGATCCCCGGGGTGACCACGGTCAACTTCCTCCGCGCCGCGATGCGCGCCCAGGGACGCGAGCTGCCGGCCCGGGAGTTCATCCAGCGCCTGGGCGATGAGATGGGGACGCTGCGCATGGACCAGAGCTTCCGCTCCCGCTACATCAACGACGGCTTCTCCGGCGGTGAGAAGAAGCGGGCGGAGATCCTCCAGATGGCCATGCTCCAGCCCCGCCTGGCGATCCTCGACGAGCCCGACTCCGGCCTCGACATCGACGCCCTGCGCACCGTCGCCGAGGGTGTTCGGCGGGTCATGGACCAGGCCGAGGGTAGGATGGGGGTGCTCCTGATCACCCACTACTTCCGGATCCTCGAGCACCTCACCCCGGACCGGGTGCACATCCTGCACCGCGGCCGGGTGGTCGAGAGCGGTGGCCCGGAGCTGGCCCATCGGGTCGAGCGCGACGGCTACGACCCGTTCATCACGGCGCTCAGCGCGTCGGCACGGGAGGTCTGACGCCATGGCTGTCCAGGCGCGTGAGCTGACCAAGGACTACAAGTACGGGTTCCACGACATCGACGTCTCGGTGTTCCGGACCGAGAAGGGGATCTCGCCGGAGGTGGTCGCGGCCATCTCCCAGCACAAGGGTGAGCCGGAGTGGATGCTCAAGTTCCGGCTCAAGGCCCTCGATCACTTCCTCAAGCGGCCGATGCCCAGCTGGGGAGCCGACCTCTCCGGCATCGACTTCGACAACATCTACTACTACATCAAGCCGGTCGAGGAGATGAGCCGGAGCTGGGACGACGTCCCCGACTCGATCCGGGAGACATTCGACCGCCTGGGGATCCCCGACGCGGAGCGCAAGTTCCTGGCCGGGGTCTCGGCCCAGTACGACTCCGAGGTCGTCTACCACAACATCCGTGCGGACCTGGAGAAGCTCGGCGTTCTCTTCAGCGATTGCGACACCGGGCTGCGCGAGCACGAGGACATCTTCCGGCGCTACTTCGGCACCATCATCCCGCCCAACGACAACAAGTTCGCGGCCCTCAACAGCGCGGTGTGGTCAGGAGGCTCCTTCGTCTACGTGCCCAAGGGCGTGCGGGTCGAGGTCCCGCTCCAGGCCTACTTCCGGATCAACAGCGACAACATGGGCCAGTTCGAGCGGACCCTGATCATCGCCGAGGAGGGCTCGTACGTCCATTACATCGAGGGCTGCACGGCGCCGACCTATTCGAGCGACTCACTGCACGCCGCGGTGGTGGAGATCATCGCCCAGCCGGGAGCCCACGTTCGCTACACGACGATCCAGAACTGGTCGGACAATGTGTACAACCTGGTGACCAAGCGGGCCATCGCCAAGGAGGGGGCCACCGTCGAATGGATCGACGGGAACCTGGGATGCCTGGCCGCCGGCACTCGCGTGTTCACCAACAACCACGTCAAGACCATCGAGGAGATCCGACCGGGCGATGTCGTCTACAGCCTGACCCCGGAGTTCGAGTGGAGCCGCCAGCGGGTCCTGGCCACCCAGGTGAACCCGCCGCGCCCGACCTTCCGCATGACCACCATCGACCATCGGGAGGTGGTCGCCACCGCCAACCATCCCTTCCTCGCGTTGCGCAAGGTTGGCCGGCTCCGCTCCGTCCAGTGGCTGCGCCTCGACGAGATCGAGGTCGGTGACGAGATCGCCATCTCGGGGCTCATCCCCGACCACGGCCAGCCATACGAGCTACCCGTGGTCGAGCGTGTCAAGCGATCGCGGAACCCGTTCAGGGTGCCGGCAGCGACGAACCCGGATCTCATGTGGCTGCTCGGCTTCTATCTCGGCGACGGACTGAAGGAGGCTGCGCGAGTCATCTTCTGCGCCCCCGAGAGCGACCCGGCCGTACCGCGGATTCGCGAGGTCCTGGCATCCCAGTTCGGGATTGAGGAGACCAGCAGGCAGGGGGCTGTCCAGCTGCGGGTCAACTCCGTCGGGCTCTGCCGTTTCCTCGACGCCATCGGTTTCGGCGGCAACGCCGTCACCAAGCGGCTGCCCGAGTGGGTGTACACGCTGCCCTTCGACCAGAAGCGGGCCCTCATCGACGGTTACATCGCCGCCGACGGGCGCATCCGGCTCAACCACAAGAACGTGTCGTTGACCAGCGTCAACCGCGCCCTCTTGGAGGACGTCAAGGCGCTGGCCCTCTCGTGCGGGCTCAACCCCCTGAAGATCTCCAGGTGGTCGCGTCGCGAGCTCAAGCCGCTGGGGATCGAGGAGAAGCTCTACGAGCACTACTTCCTCTACTTCGGCGAGAGCCGCGCGGAGACGCCCGTCTACTTCTCCGAGGTCATGAAGATCGAGGAGGGGGAGGTGGTGCCGACCTTCGACATCGAGGTCGAGGGCTCGGCCAACTTCATCGCCAACGGCGTGGTGGCCCACAACTCCAAGATCACCATGAAGTATCCCTCGATCTACCTGATGGGTGAGCGGGCTCACGGCGAGATCCTCTCAGCGGCCTTCGCCGGCAATGGCCAGCACCAGGACGCGGGCAGCAAGTGCATCCACGTGGCGCCCAACACCACCAGCAACGTGGTGAGCCGCTCGATCTCCAAGGGTAGCGGGCGGACCTCCTACCGCGGCCACATCAAGGTGCTGCCCAAGGCGACCAACGTGAAGAGCAACGTCCGCTGCGACGCCCTGCTCCTCGACGAGGAGTTGCGCAGCGACACCTACCCCTACATGGACATCGAGAACCCCGACGTGACCTTCGGCCACGAGGCCAGCGTCTCCAAGGTCGGCGAGGACCAGATCTTCTACCTCCAGTCTCGAGGGATCACCGACCAGGAGGCCACCCAGCTCATCGTCAACGGCTTCTTCGAGCCCTTCGTGAAGGAGCTGCCGATGGAGTACGCGGTGGAGCTCAACCGCCTGCTGGCGCTCTCCATGGAGGGCGCCATCGGGTGACCGAGGCACCGGCGGCGGCGGGGGTGGTCAGCCGCGAGACCCTGGAGGCACGCCTGGCGGTCAGCCCCGGATGGCTTGCCGACCGCAGGGTGGCCGCCTGGGACGCGTTCACGGCGCTGCCCAAGCCGGCGGCGGCGCGTGACGAGGACTGGCGCCGCACCGACATCGCCAAGCTCCGGATCGAGGAGTTCTTCGCCGCGGCGGCCGCGTCCGGCGAGACGCTCGCGCTGGCCCGGAGCCGCCATGCCCGGGCCCTGCCCCAGGCCGCGCTGGTCATCGCCGACCCCGGCGGGAGCACGGTGGTCGAGAACGCGGAGCTCGCTGCACGCCCAGGGGGTGATCGTCTCCTCACTGCAGGACGCCGCAGTGCGTCATCCCGAGCTGGTGCAGCGGGGTCTCTCCGGGATCGGTGTCGGCGAGGCCTACTTCACCGCCCTGTGGAACGCGCTCTGGCAGGGCGGCGCCTTCGTCTACGTCCCCCGGGGGGTCGAGGCGATGACCCCGGTGTGGGTCAGCCACCCCGCGGCGTCCGAGCATGGCGCCGCCTTTCCCGCGACGGTGGTGGTGCTCGACGAGCACGCCTCGCTCACCCTGGTCGAGGACCTGATCGGCCCGGCCGGCGATGCGCCGCGGCTGTCAGTCTCGGTCACCGCCCTCGAGCTCGGCGCCGAATCCCGCCTCGACGACGTGCCGGTGCAGCAGCTGCCCACCGGCTCCTGGCACTTCACCACCCGCCGGGCGAGCTGTGGCGCCGCCGCCCGCTACCGCCTGATCGGCACCACCCTGGGGGCCCGGCTGCAGAAGGCCTATTGGGACGTGATGCTCGAGGGGCGGGCGTCGGAGGCCGACATCCTCGCGGTCTGCTTCGCCCAGGGCCAGCAGCACCTCGACCAGCAGTCGCTGCAGCTGCACCGCGGCAGCGACACCCGCAGCAACCTGCTGCTCAAGGTCGCGGCCCGGGACCGGGCCCAGAGCGTCTACAGCGGGCTGATCGACGTCCTTCCCGGAGCCATCCACGCTGACGGCTACGTGGTCAACCGCAACCTGCTGCTCAGCCACGGTGCCACCGCCAGCGGGATACCGCGGCTGGAGATCAAGGCCAACGACGTCCGCTGCGGGCACGGCACCACGGTGGGCCACATCGACGACGACGAGCGCTTTTACCTGATGGCCCGCGGGGTGCCGCCGGAGGAGGCGGAACGGCTGATCGTCGGCGGTTTCTTCGCCGACGTCCTCGACCGGCTTCCCGTGGAGACCCTCAGAGACTGGCTGATCTCGCTGATCGCGGCCGAGACCGCGGGAGTCGGGGAGGCGCGGCCCCGGGCATCAGGAGACGGGTCGTGATGGTGGGCCAGTGGGTCAGCGTGGCCCGGGTCGAGGACATCCCACCGGGCCACGCCGCGCGAGTCGAGATCGACGAGGTGCCAGTCGCCATCTTCAACGTGGAGGGCGAGCTGCACTGCATCGACGACACCTGCTCCCATCAGGAGGCGTCCCTGTCCGAGGGTGACCTCGACCTGGATCGCTGCGCCATCGAGTGCCCGCTGCACGGATCGGCATTCGACCTGCGCACCGGAGATCCCATCACCCTGCCCGCGGTGGAGCCCATCCGGGTCCATCGAGTCGAGGTCAGTGACGGCATGATCCGGGTGGCGCTGAGCGAGTGAACCGCCCATGACCGCGGTCACCCGCCCCGCCGCCGCCGAGGGGAGCCTGGACGTCGAGCGCATCCGGGCCGACTTCCCCATCCTCACCCGCGAGGTCAACGGGCAGCCGCTCACCTACCTGGACTCGGCGGCGACCTCGCAGAAGCCCGTCCCTGTTATGGACGCTGTTGACCACTACTATCGGACCAGCAACGCCAATGTCCACCGGGGCGTCCATCAGCTGGGCAACGAGGCCACCGACGCCTTCGAGAGGTCCCGGGAGCGGGTGGCCGGGTTCATCGACGCCGACCCCACCGGGCTCGTGTTCGTGCGCAACACCACCGAGGCCCTCAACCTGGTGGCCGGGTCCTATGCCCGAGAGCTGCTCCGACCCGGGGACCGGATCGTCCTCACCCTGATGGAGCACCACAGCAACCTGGTTCCCTGGCAGCTGGCCGCCGAACGGGCCGGCCTGCAGCTCGCCTTCCTGGAGCTGACCGACGACGGCCGGCTCGACCTCTCCAACCTGGACGAGCTGCTGGCGCCGCCCACCCGGCTGCTGAGCCTGACCCACCAGTCCAACGTCCTGGGGACGATCAACGACATCGCCGCCATCGCCGAGGCGGCCCACCGCCGCGGGGTGCTGGTGGCCGTCGACGCCGCCCAGTCGGTGCCCCACATGCGGGTCTCGGTCCGCGAGCTGGGGGTCGACTTCCTCGCCTTCTCGGGCCACAAGATGTGCGGCCCGATGGGAATCGGAGCGCTCTGGGCCCGCCCGGAGCTGCTCGAGCGCATGCCCCCCTTCATGGGCGGCGGCAGCATGATCCACCGGGTCGAGCTGGAGCATTCGACGTGGAACTCGGTCCCCCACAAGTTCGAGGCCGGGACCCCCGACGTGGGCTCCGCGGTCGGACTGGCCGCCGCCTGCGACTACCTCGACCAGGTGGGGATGGAGCAGATCCACGCTCACGAGCAGGGATTGGTCCGCCACCTCATCGACGTCCTCGAGGAGTCCGGCGCCACCGTCTACGGGCCCCGGGACGATGGCCATCCACGGCGGCGCGGTGAGCTTCAACGTCGCCGACGTCCACCCCCATGACACCGGCACCATCCTGGACCGGCTGGGGATCGCGGTGAGGGCGGGTCATCATTGCTGCCAGCCATTGATGCGCCGGCTGGGAGTCGCCGCCACCACCCGGGCGTCGGTCTACCTCTACACCACCCACGATGAGGTCGACCGCCTGGGCGAGGGCATCGCCGAGGTCCGCCGGGTCTTCAGGGTGTAACCGGCCGGAGGATGGTCAGCTTCGACGGCGCAGACGCTCGGCCATCACCGACATCACGTCGAGCGCGAACGTCGGGGTCTCCTGCACGAGGAACAGGAAGCGATGACGGTCGATCGTCGCCAGGGTGGTGCCGGACACCGCCACCGCCGTGGCGCTGCGGGCTGATTCGTCGATGAGCGCCATCTCCCCGAAGACGTCACGGGGGCCGAGGTGCTGATGGAGCCCGCCGCTGCCGCGCAGCTCCACCTCGCCCTCGATGATGCCGAACATCTCAGTGCCCGGCTCTCCCTCCGCGAATATCACGGTGCCGGCCTCGACCCTCCGGGTCTCCTTGGGGTTGAAGAACAACCCGGGCACCGCGGACTTCCCCTGCATCGCCTCCACTCCCATCACCCAGCGAGCTGATCGGAGCGGGATTCTCTCATACCGGCTGACCCACGCCTGAACTCGGGCGACCTCCGGTGGGCGCCGCAACCAATTCCGCCCAGCATCAGCGCCCTGCTCGCAGCCCGTCTCGACCGTCTCAGCTCCACCGAGCGCGCGGTCCTGGAGCGCGGCGCCGTGATCGGCCAGACCTTTTATCTGGGAGCGGTCCAGCATCTCTGCCTCGAGACCATGCGGCCCGAGGTGAGGGCCAGCCTCGAGAGCGCGGCTCGTCGCGAGCTCGTGGGCCCGGCCGAGTTCAACTCTGCCGGGGGAGCAGGCCTTCCGCTTTCTGCACCTCCTGATTCGCGACGCCGCGTATCGGGGTCTGCTGAAGCGGACCCGGGCGGACCTGCACGAGCGCTTCGCCGACTGGTTGGAGGCCCAGGCCCTCGACGGGTTCGCCGAGCCCGAGGAGGTCCGCGGCTACCACCTGGAGCAGGCTTTCCTGGCGGTCTCGCAGCTGGGGCCGCCCGACGCACACGCCCTGGCGGTGGGCGAGCGCGGAGCGCGCTACCTCAGCTCGGCCGGGGAGCAGGCCCGAGCCCGCGGCGACATGCCCGCCGCCGCCAAACTGCTGCGCCGCGCCACCACCATCGCGCCGGATGCGCCCGAGTGCCCGAGATGGCTGGTGCACGCCGGCGAGGCGCTGGCCGAGATGGGGGAGTTCCGGACCGCCGACGAGGTCCTGGGCGTCGCCGAGCAGCGGGCCCAGAGCCGCAACGACGTGGCGCTGGCCACCGAGGCGGGGGTGGTACGCCGCACCTGGCGGTACCTGGCTGACCCGGTGGGGACTCCGACGTCCGAGGTCACCGCCGCCGGCGAGGCGATCCGCGAGCTGGAACGACTCGGCGCCCACGCCGGGCTGGCCCGGACCTGGACGCTGCTGACCAACATCCACTTCTACGAAGGCCATTTCGGTCGAGCCCAGGCCTCCGCGACCAACGCGGTGCGCGAGGCGCAGATCGCCGGGGACCGGGTGCTGGAGGTGCGGCTCCTTTCCGGCCTGGCCTGCTGCCTGGTCTACGGCCCCACCGCAGTTCCCGAGGCCCTCGACGGGTGTCGGGGCATCCTCGACAGCGCCAGCGGAGACCGGCGCACGACGGCCATGACCCTCTCCTGGATCAGCCACCTGGAGGCGATGCGGGGTGACGTGGAGAGCGCGCGCAACCACTACCGCCGGAGTCGAGAGATGCTGACCGAGCTCGGTTTCACCCTCAACGCGGCCACCACCTCACTGGAGTCCGGGCCGGTGGAGATGCTGGCCGGCGACCTGGCCCGGGCTGAGGCCGAGCTGCGGGGCGACTACGCCGTGCTCCAGGCCATGGGGGAGAAGCACTACACCCCGACCGTGGCCGGGCTCCTGGCCGAGGTCCTCCACGCCCGGGGCCGGGACTCGGAGGCGGGCAACTTCGCGGACGTCTGCCGCGACCTGGCCGACCCCCACGCCGTGGGCGCTCAGTACCAGTGGCGGTGCATCCAGGCCAAGCTGCTGGCTGCCAGAGGTCAGATCGATGAGGCCGAGGCGCTGCTCAGGAGGGCGTTCGCCTGATCATGACCACGGACCAGCCGGACGTGCAGGGCGAGGCGCTAGCCGGGCTTGCCGAGGTCCTGTCCGCCGCGGGCAAGCTCCACGATGCCTCCGCCGCGCTTCTCGAGGCGATCACCCGGTTCGACACCAAGGGAAACACGGTGTCCGCAGCCCGGGCGCGCCAGGCTCTGGATCGGCTCGCCGCGCCCGCGGCCACCATCATCCCGGCTCACTCGCGCGCTGCGGGCGAGGAGGAGGCAAGCGCGTGAGGCGGATGCTCACGGACTGTTCAGTTCGGGGGACCGGCCGCGAGCGTGATCGCGCTGGTGTGCTGCCCGCCGGCGGCATCGGTCCAGCCGACCTGGATGGTCTGCCCCGGACGCTCGCTCCGCAGCGCTGAGGAGAGGTCGCCGACAGTGCTGATCGGGGCTCCGTTGATGGAGACGATCACGTCACCAGCCTGCAGGCCGGCGGTTGCCGCCGGCGACCCGCTCTGGACCCCGACGATCACCGCGCCGCCGGCGACCGGCGAGAATGCGGAGCCTCCGGTATTCTCGACCTCGACCCCGATCAGCGGGCCGGAGGAGCCGACCACGACGCTGCCGTTGGAGCTGCCGCTCCGGATCTGGTTGGCGATTGCCACCGCGGTGTTGATGGGGATGGCGAAGCCCGTGGTCTGGGCGCTCTGCGGCGCAACACCTGGCCCTGACGTCGTCGAGCCGGCGGTGGTCATGGCGATGATCTTCCCGGCACTGTCGACCACCGCCCCACCCGAGTTCTCCGGGCTCGATGTTCGCCTGGATCTGGATGGTCCCGTTCAGGGTCTCCGAGGTGTCGCCATCGCTGGCGGTGACCGTCTGGTCCAGGGCCGTCACCGTGCCGGTGACCTCTGCGGGCGTGCCGCCCTGGCCGAGGGCGTTGCCGAGGACCACGATCGAGCTGCCCACCTGAGCGCTGGAGGAGTTGCCGAGCGGCGCAGCCTGCAGGGTGGGGGCACCCTCGATCTGGAGCAGGGCGACATCGGCGGCGTTGTCGTAGCCCAGGACCTTCACCTGGTAGATGGTGCCCTGACCGTCGATCTGCGCCGTGATGTCGGTGGCGCCGTCGATGACATGGTTGTTGGTCAGCACCTCGCCGGAGGGGGTGACGATGATCCCGGTCCCCGCCGCCCGCGTTCCGCCGATGACGTCGTTGATGTCCACCAGCGATGGGTCGACGGCGGCGGCGATGGCGGCCGCACTCATGGTGCCGCCGTTCGACGAGGAGCTCCCTCCTCCGGGTGTCGAGATGACCGTGCTGGGAGAGGAGCGCAGGGCCAAGCCGATCCCCGCGCCCACACCGCCGGACAGCAGGGCGACCCCCACCCCCGCGGCGATCATCGCGGGCACGAGGCGACCCCGGCGGGGCCGAGATGGCGGCGGATACGATCCCGCGGCCTGGAACGGCGGGTAGGGCGGGCCCCCCCACGCCGGGGGACCCCAGGCTGGCGGGGAGGTCGCCTCGGGCGGCGCGGGTGGCCAGGGCCCAGCTGCGAAGCCGTGCGACGGGGGAGGCGGCGGCACCGGGTCTTCCGGGGCCGCCGCCGAGACGGGAGGGGTTGGATCGTCGGGAATCGGGGTGGTCTCATTCATGGCTTTCTGGAAACTCGTGACGGAGGTCAGCGTAGGCGGCCATCCCTTTCCATCAGATGAACGTCGCCGAGCCGCACAGCTCGACTCCGCGAGCAGGGCCGCCTCCTCCCCGCACCCTGGCCCGGCCCCGGGGGGCGGGGTAAACTCCCCGAGATGACCTGCCAGGCCGCCGGTGCCGAGAACCGAGCAGGCCGGAGATTCTGCGGACGGTGCGGCGCGGCCATGCAGCGCCCCTGCCCTCGTGCAAAGCCATGAACGATGCGGACGAACGCTTCTGCGGGGACTGCGGCGCGCCCCTGAGCGAAGCCGTCGCCACGCTGGCAACGCCACAGGTCGCCGCCGCGTCGCCGCTGGTGACCGCGGGGTCGACCGCCGCCGAGCGCCGCCACGTCACGGTGCTGTTCGCGGACCTGGTCGGCTTCACGTCACTCTCCGACGAGCGCGATGCGGAGGACGTTCGCGAGCTGCTGAGCCGGTACTTCGACACCGCGCGCACCGTCATCGGCCGCTACGGCGGCACCGTCGAGAAGTTCATCGGTGATGCCGTCATGGCGGTGTGGGGTGTCGCCGCCGTCCTCGAGAACGACGCGGAGCGGGCGGTCCGAGCAGCGCTCGAACTCGTCGACGCGGTGGCGGCCTTCGGTGAGGGAGGTGGGGACTCCCGGGTCTGCAGGCCCGCGCCGGCGTCTCACCGGTGAGGCGGCGGTCAACCTCGGCTCCACCGACGAGGGCATGGTCGCCGGTGACCTGGTGAACACGGCGTCCCGGGTGCAGTCGGTGGCAGAGCCCGGGACCGTCTACGTCGGCGAGAGCACCCGCAGGCCGACCGAGGCCGCGATCGACTACGACGACGCCGGGGCCCACGAGCTGAAGGGCAAACCGGAGCCGGTGCGGCTCTGGCGGGCCGCCGCGTGTCGTGGCCGCGCGCGGCGGGGCGCTGCGCCCGACCGGCCTCGAGCCGCCCTTCGTCGGCCGCGACCGCGAGCTGCGCTTGCTCAAGGAATTCGTCCACGCCACGCGGCGAGGGCGCGGGCGCGGCTGCTCTCGATCGTCGGCCTCGCCGGCGTCGGCAAGTCGCGGCTGGCCTGGGAGTTCTTCAAGTACGTCGACGGCCTGACCGAGAAGATCTGGTGGCACCGCGGCCGGTGCCTCGCCTACGGCGAGGGTGTCGCCTACTGGGCGCTCACCGAGATGGTGCGCATGCGCGCCGGCATCGTGGAGAACGAGGCGCCGGAGACCGCGCGAGAGAAGCTGCGCCGCAGGTCGAGGAGTTCGTCCACGACGACGAGGAGCGGCGCTGGGTGGAGCCACGCCTTGCCCACCTGCTCGGCCTCGAAGAGCGGCGGCTGCGGATCCCCGCGACCTCTACGCCGCGTGGCGGTTCTTCTTCGAGCGAATGGCGGCGCAGCAGCTCACCGTGCTGGTCTTCGAGGACCTGCAGTGGGCGGACAGCGGGCCTGCTCGACTTCATCGAGTACCTGCTCGAGTGGTCGCGCAACTCACCGATCCTGGTGGTCACGCTGGCTCGCCCGGAGCTGGCGAGCGCCGCGCCGGCTGGGGCACGGGCAAGCGTGGCCTCACCTCGCTGTACCTCGAACCGCTCTCGACGGAGGCGATGAGCCAGCTGCTCGACGGCATGGTGCCGGGGCTGCCGGAGGAGCTGAGCGCGCGCATTCTGGAGCGCGCCGCCGGCGTCCCGCTGTACGCAGTCGAGACCGTGCGCATGCTGCTCGACCGGGGCCTGCTGGTCGAGGAAGGACGGACGCTATCGACCGAGGGATCGCTCGAGGCGCTCGAGGTGCCCGAGAGCCTGCATGCACTGATCGCGGCGCGGCTCGACAGCCTCACGCCGCAGAGCGGCAGCTGCTGCAGGACGCAGCGGTGCTCGGCAAGTCGTTCACCGCAGCGGCGCTGCGCCATCACCAACCTCCCGGTGCCGACGCGTCGACGCGGGCTCGCGGCCTGGTCGACAAGGACCTGCTGGCGATCCAGTCTGACCCTCGATCGCCCGAGCGCGGCCAGTACGTGTTCGTGCAGGACCTGGTGCGGAGCGTCGCGTACGGGACGCTCGCGCGCCGCGATCGCAAGCTGCGTCACCTCGCCGCGGCGGCGTACCTCGAGAGCTCGTGGAGCGAGGACGAGGAGATCGCCGAGGTCGTCGCCGCCCACCTCGTCGAGGCGTACGACGCCGACCCCGACGCGGCAGACGCCGGGGAGATCCGCGACCGCGCCACCCAGGGCCCGATCCGCGCCGGCGAGCACGCCTCGTCGTTGAGGGCCGCGGCGTCGGCGCAGCTGTACTTCGAGCAGGCGCTCGCCCTGGTGCGCGACGAGGCGTGGCGGGCTGAGCTGCATCTCAAGGCGGGCAAGGCCGCCACTCGCAGGGTCGAGGCTCGGAGGCCCGGTTCCACCTCGGCCAGGCCGCCGACCTCTACGCCGCCGCTGGTCCGCCACTCGACCACGCGGCCGCGCTCACCGAGCTCGCCATGGTGGAGCTGTCGGAGGGGGACAATCCGCCGTCACCCGGCGCCAGCAGGCATCAGCATCCTGGCGGGCGTGGAGGCAGAGGAGTACCGGTGCCGCGGGGCACGGTCGAAGAGGGCGCTGGGCAGGATGCTGTTCTTCATCGACGACCTCGAGGCGGCGCTGCCGCACATCGAGCGGGGGCTGCAGATCGCCGAGCACACGGGGTCGGGAGACCTGCTCGCCAGGGCCCTGGACACCAAGGCGATGATCCTCGCGGTGGAGGGGAGGCCGAGGGAGGCCGAGATACTCCTGCGCGGGGCGCTCAGCGCCGCGCTGGACAATGACCTCCCCGAACGCGCCGCCAGCACCTGCGCGTCGCTGGCGACCCTGCTCGAAGGCGAGGACCGCATGGAGGACGCGCTCGCCGTCTACGAGCAGGGTCAGGAGCTTGGCGAGCGCCTCGGGGACCGCAAGATGATGTGGGGGGCAGAAGCTGAACCGGATGGGCGCCCTTATCGAGTTGGGCCGTTGGGATGTGTGCCGCTCGATATTCGAGGAGTACGCCGAGAACGACGCCGCCGCGCTGCGGGCAGTTCAGCTTCATTGCGGCGACCTCCATGGCCGCGGTGTGGCTGCATCTTTGGCACGGCGACCTGGAGACGGCACGCGGTCTTGTGGAGACGGTGACCATCTCGGGCGACTTGAACCTGGAATACCGTGGGGTGTTCGATGCCGCACGGGCGGCGCTCGCCAACGCGGAAGGGGATTCCGTCGGCGCCCTCGCGGTCGCGGAGCCCGCCCTCCGTGCCTGCCTGGAGCATTCGTATCCCGTGTCCATGCGCCTGGCCCTGATCCAGGCCGTCGACGCGGCGTTCGCACTCGACGACGACGCCAAGGTTGAGGAGCTGGTTGGGCTGGTGCACCAGGCGTTCCGACCGGGCGCCCAGCCCTCCGTCGACGCCCACGTCCTCCGCTGGAGAGCCCGCCTCGCCGAGCATCACGGGCAGCTCGATGACTCCGAGAAGCAGTTCGGGCTCGCCATCGATGCCTTCACCGCTTTGCAGCGTCCCTTCTGGCTGGCGGTCACCCGGCTCGAGCTCGCCGAGACGCTGATGCGCAACCGGCGCACCAGCTCGGTGGAAGAGCTCCTGAGCCAGGCGCGATCAACGTTCGCGGAGCTCGGCGCGTCGCCCTGGCTCGACCGGGCTCAGGGTGCCCGCCAGCCGAGTAGCTGCGGCGGCGTCCGCGGTCCCCGCCTGAGCTCTTCCGAGCAGGCGGTGTGGGGTGACCGGGCTCAACCCGTTGCCAGCGAGCGCCACACCTCCAGCTTGCCGCGCACCGTCTCCATGACCGAGTCGGTGAACTGGTCGGTGAGCGCACTGCCGCCGAGGTCGGCGGTGCGGTTCCATGCCGGACGGTCTCGAACACGCTCTCGTACATGGCGCGCGAGGCGAGCCGCAGGCCGTCGTTGGGCATCATCCCGAGCAGCGACGCGCCGGCCAGGATCATGGCCATGGGATTGGCCAGGTTCTTGCCCCGCAGGGTCGGGGCGGTGCCGTGGGGTGCCTCGGCCATGACCACGCTGGGGGTGACGAATCGCCGGCGAAGCCGATGAGCACCGACTCCGCGCTTGCGATCGAACCGAAGAGCCCCAGCACCAGGTCGCTCATGCAGTCGCCGTCGCGGTTGAGGGTGGGCACGACCAGCGCGTCCCCGCCCTGGTTGAGCAGCAGCGCGTAGGTGGCGTCGATGAGCTGGGGCTCGTACTCGACCTCGGGGTGCCGGGCCGCGGCGGCGTCCATCTCCTCCTTGAGCATCCCCTCGTAGACCGGCGAGACCGTGTACTTGGGCCCTCCGAACACCCGCGCCCGGGTCCGACCGGCATGGACAAAGGCAAACTCGGACACCTCGCGGCACACCGCTCGCGAGATCCGCTCGGTGCGGAAGGCGACCTCGTCCTCTCCCGATCCCTCGCGCCACTCTCGGGCTCCGTAGGCGTCCCCCACCGCCATCCGCACCACGCTGATCGGGGCGCTGACCCCGGCGATGGGACGACTCCCGGGAATCCGTCGCCCGGTGCGGAGGATGACCGTGCCGCCGACCTCGGCGCGGAGGATGGCGTTGGGGCTGCCCACATCCCCGATCCCCACCGGGGTGACGGTGGCCGCCTTGAGCCCGTAGCCGGTGTCCCGCATCGCCTGACAGGCGTCGAAGACGACCCGGTTCGCGGTGGCCCGCCGGTTCTCGAGGCTGAGGTCAAAGTGGCGCAACTGGAGGTCGACCCCGATCACCTCGGGATCGAGCACGCGCAGCGACTCGGCGAGCAGCTCCTCGCCGGTCTCGTCCCCATGGAGCACGGCAATCGAATTGGCCATGTGATCGGCAAATCTACCAGCCACTCCGACCGGGCCCGGGTGGGCGACCGTCAGATCGGCCGGCCGAAGCCGACCGATTGCCGACGTAGCCGGATGGCTTCAGCTTCGTTACCGGCGCATCGGGGTCACCTGGGAGCGGCGGCTCTAGCGTGGTCACGCCCTGTCCACGGGCCACTGGCGATCCCGAACATTGGCTCGATCCACCGGTCCGACGCCGACATCCCCGCGGCCGCGGCGGGCTGGCCCTCGCGTGCTCGCCGCCCTGGCTGTCGCCGCGGCCTCGCTTCTGGCCGGCGCCGTCCCCTCGGCGATGGCGGCGGGGACCGCCGCGTCCAGCCCATCTTGCCACCGGGGTGCAGCCGGTCTGCGGCGGTCCGGTGCCGGCCGGGGAGATGCGCTGCCTCGCCTACCTGCGATCCGAGGTCAGCGGGAGCCAGGCTCCCGAGGGCTACTCGCCGGCCGACCTCGAGTCGGCGTACTCGCTGCCGGCGCCGAGCTCGGGAGCGGGGACCGGCCACACCGTCGCGGTCGTCGACGCCTACGACGATCCCAGCGCCGAGTCCGACCTGGACATCTACCGGTCGGAGTTCGGCCTTCCCGCTTGCACCACCACCAACGGCTGCTTCCGCAAGGTGGACCAGAGCGGCGGCACCAACTATCCGGCCTACGACCAGCAGTGGGCGGCGGAGATCTCCGTCGACCTGGACATGGTCTCGGGGACCTGCGCTGATTGCCACCTGCTGCTGGTGGAGGCGGCGTCGGAGTCGACCGCCGACCTGGTCACCGCCGAGGACACCGCGGTCCGCCTGGGTGCCACCGAGGTGAGCGACAGCTGGGGCGGGGATGAGGCTGCCAACGAGACCGAGTACGACTCCCACTTCGGCCACCCGGGCGTACCGATCACCGCGGGCGCCGGCGACGATGGCTACGGGGTCAGCTGGCCGGCCGCGTCGCCATACGTCATCGCGGTGGGGGGGACCTCGCTCGAGCCGGCGTCCGGCACCAGCCGGGGCTGGTCCGAGGCCGCGTGGTCGGGGACCGGCAGCGGCTGCAGCGCCTATGAGGCGCAGCCGAGCTGGCAGCAGCTCGGTGACCTCGCTCGCCGCGCGCATGCGGCGACCGCGCCACCGCCGATGTGTCCGCGGTTGCCGATCCGGAGACAGGGGTCTCCATGTACGACAGCAACCTCGGGGCCTCGGGGGGCGACTGGCTGGTGGCCGGGGGGACCTCGGCCGCCTCGCCGATCATCGCCTCGGTCTACGCCCTGGCGGCCGGCGCGCCTCCCACCGACCCGCGACCACCCTCTACAACTCGGCGGGTCCCAGCGGCGTCTCCCCAGGGCTCAACGACGTCACCGCGGGCGAGCGACGGCACCTGCGGCAGCATCCTCTGCCAGGCGGCGGCGGGATGGGACGGTCCCACCGGCCTGGGTACCCCCGATGGGCTCTCCGCCTTCTCGGCCACCCAGACCGGATCCACCTCGACCCCGACCACGACGTCACTCACCGCCACTCCGACCACCACCGACGCCGGGCAGCCGGTGAGCATGACCGCCACCATCACCCCCGCGGCGGGATATGGCGGCTCGGTATCCGGCTCGGTCACCTTCGAGGATTCGGGCAACCCGCTGGCGACGATCCCGGTGAACAGCTTCGACCAGGCCCAGCTGAGCACCTCCAGCCTCGCCCCCGGGAGCCACGAGCTGTCGGCTGCGTACGGCGGGGGCGGCAGCCTAACCTCGAGCCAATCGGCCAGCGTCGCCGTCACCATCCAGTCCGCCCCCAGCCCGACGGCCACCGCGTATTCGCCACTCCAGCCATACCGGATCTGCGACACCCGTCAGGGCACCGGCACCGAGTGCTCGGGTAGCGGCGGCGACAGCAGGCTCGGCCCGGGGGCGAGCCTCGCATTCCAGGTCACCGGGGTGGTCGGACCCCAGGGTCAGTCGGTCCCGGCCGGCGCCCAGGCGGTGGCGCTCAACGTCACCGCGGTGAGCGGCTCGACGGGCACCTACCTGACCGCCTACCCGACCGGAGCCGGGGTGCCCACCGCCTCCACCCTCAATGTGGTCGCGGGCGCCATCCAGGCCAACCTGGTGGTGGTGGCGCTGGGCAGCGGGGGGCAGGTCAGCATCTACAACTCGCTGGGGTCGATCGACGTGGTGGTGGACGTTGAGGGCTACTTCGCGGCGCCGCCCGGATCGACTGCCACCCCGGGGCTCTTCCACCCGCTGGCCCCGATCCGGATGTGCGACACCCGCTCGGGGACCGCCACGGAATGCTCGGGAAGCCCGCTGGGGCCCGGGCAGTGGACCAGGGTGGACCTCGCCGGCGCGGGGTCGGTGCCGGCTGACGGGACCGCGGCGGCGGTGGCCATGAACCTGACCGCCGTGGAGGGCAGCCGGGGCACCTTCCTGAGCGTGGTGCCGCCGAGCCCCAGCGACCAGTGCCCAGCGGGGGCGCCGGCCTTCTCCAACCTCAACGTGGACGCCTCCACCAACCTCCCCAACCGGGTCATCGTCCCCCTCGGCCCCAACCAGGACGTCTGCGTCTACAACTCGGAGGGGACCATCAACTTCATCCTGGATGTGAACGGGTGGTTCGGCAACGGCCAGGAGAGCTCGCCGGGCGCCCTCTACTATCCGGTGAGCCCGGTCCGGCTCTGCGACACCCGGCCGGCGGCATCGGTCGGATACGTCACCGAGTGCTCGGGGAGCAGCCTGGCCCCCGCCGTCAGCCTGAGCGTCCCCGTGGCGGGGATGGTCGGGGTGCCCTTGGGCGGGAGCGGCGGTGCCCCGGTCGCCGTGGTCGCCAACGTGACCGCCGTGAGCGGCAGCGCTGCCACCTTTTTCACCCTCTATCCGGCCAACGACAGCATGCCCACCGCCTCGGATCTCAATGTCGAGGCCGGCCAGATCGTGCCCAACCTCAGCATCGTCCAGCTGGGCTCGAGTGGGGCCACGCCCGACGCATTCGAGCTCTTCAACGACCAGGGGACGATCAACGCCATCGTCGACATCGAGGGCTGGTTCGCCTGATCTGGGGCGGCCGGTTGGCTCCGGCTGGGTACAATCCTGAGTGTGACAGTCGGAATTGCGCCACTCGACGACGAGCTCTTCCGCGAGATCATCCTCGACCACTACCGCAACCCGCGCCACCGCGGGCAGGTGGCCGGCGCCGATGGGACCCTGGAGGCCGACAACCCACTCTGCGGTGACGAGATCCGGCTGAGCTGGCGTTTCGACTTCGGAGCGGGTGGCCGAGATCGCCTTCACCGGCAGGGGGTGCTCGATCAGCCAGGCGGCGGCGAGCATGCTCTGTGACGAGGTGGCCGGGTTGCCCTGCGCCCAAGCCGCGAGCCTTGCCCGCCGCTACCGCGAGATGCTGGTGGCGGACGGGGATGCCGATGGCCTCGGCGACCTCGAGGCGCTGCGCGGGGTGAGGGCCTACCCGGTGCGGATCAAATGTGCAACCCTCGCTTGCAACGCCCTGCTGCAGGCATTGGCCGAGACCCAGGGAGACGCGGCATGAACGACAAGGCAGTCGGGACGCATCGGGCCTCGGAGGAGATGATCCGCGACGCCCTCTCCGAGGTCTACGACCCCGAGATCGGGATCGACGTGGTCTCGCTGGGGCTGGTGTACGGAACCCAGCTCGACGAGGCGGGGCTGCTCACCGTGGACATGACCCTGACCTCCCCGTTCTGCCCGCTGGGCAGCGTCCTCGAAGCTCAGGTCCACGCCGTCTGTGCGCCCCTGCCCGGGGTGGAGGACGTGCGGGTCAACCTGGTCTGGGATCCGCCCTGGGATCCGCGGACCATGGCCTCCGACGAGGTCAAGCTCGAGCTCGGGATTTATTGACCGCTGGCCGTGGCCGCCGGTCGACCGGGTGCGAGCGAGCCGTAACATCTGGCCGTCCCACGGCTGTCAGAGGAATCCTGAGATGTCGCTCTCGCCACGACCGTTGGCCGCCATCGTGGCCGTCGCTGCCTGCCTGCTCGCAGCCTGCGGCGCGACCTCATCGATCCCGGTGGAGCCCAGCGAGTCCCTGGCCACCACGCCCACCATCTCAGGAGCTGCGACCTCAGCTTCCAGCGCGGCGGCGACGTCGTCCCCCTCAGCGACGTCGTCGCCGTCGGCCACGCCAACCTCCGGCGGCCCGCCCGTGAAGGGTGGTCCGTGCAACGGCTGCGGAACGGTGGCGAACGGCAGCACCCCGGCGGTGGTCGTGGACGCGACCGACCAGGATGTCTTCAGCCCCGAGACCGTGACCATCAAGGTGGGCCAGGTCGTCGAATGGAAGAACACCGGGATCCAGTCGCACTCGGTGACCTTCACGTCCGATTCGGCGATCAGCGAGGCCCTTCTGTCCTCCGGCAAGACCTGGGAGATCAAATTCACCGCTGCGGGGAGCTTCGCCTACGAGTGCACCTTTCACGTGACCCTGGGGATGATCGGGACGGTGGTCGTCACGTCGAGCTGAACGCGGCCCCTCGACAGGTAGCATCCACTGCGTGCCGCCGGAACCGGAGCACACATTCGACAAGGCGGAGGCCGATGCCCTGCTGCCCCGTTTGCGGGACCTGATCGGCCGTCTCCAGGGGCTGGCGACCTCGGATGCGACCGTCGCCGGGCGGCGGCGCCTGGCCCGGGCCGGTCAGTCCAACGGATCTCCGGACGCGGCCAACGCCGCGCTGAAGTCGGCCGCCGAGATCCGCTCGGTTCTGGAGGAGATCGAGGGGCTCGGGGTGATCCTCCGCGATCCGGCGAGCGGGCTGTGCGACTTCCCGGCGGTGCGCGATGGCCGGCCCGTGTACCTCTGCTGGCGGCTCGACGAGGACGAGGTCGGGTGGTGGCACCCTCGGGACACCGGTGTTGCCGGACGGGAGCCCTTGTGACCGGGCCCCGCCGGTGCCGCGTCGCCGCGACCCGGCGCACGGTACACTGGCCTGAGCGTCTCCGGCCCTTCGCCTTCCCGCACCCACTATCCGACGCTGCGCGGTTCCCAGGCGATGCGGCACTCCCAGAAAAGGAGGGTCATGCCGATGAGTGATAGTCCGAGAACCCAGTCCGAGCCGACCAGCGCCGGGGGCGTCTGCTGATCGCCGGGAGCCTGACCTTGTGAGACGCGATCGCTGACCAGGCGGTCGCGACGTTCTCCGAGCGCTCGACGGGGTGTCCACCATCGCGGTGGGCGCCCCGTTGTCGTGCCCGGGGTGGCGGCTATCAGCTAGCCGCGCCCGCTCCCTGGCGGCCACACGCGGCTAGCCAGCTGATCAGACGAAGCGAGCCGCTTCGGCCTGCGCCTCACGCGTCGCCACCTCGGGAGCCGCGACGACCTGGTCGGTTTCCACGTACCCCTCGGTCCCGTCCGGCAGGCGGACCTTGGTGAAGGGACCGATGCCCCCGGGGATTGCCTCCATCCGGCTCGCGGTCAGGATAGGGACGCCGCGGGGGGCGTCCCAGCGGGGCTCGGTGTACAGCCGGTAGGGCATCCCCGCCCAGGAGGCGACCAGGGTGACCGGTCCCGGGGGGATGGCTCGGTGGCGGTAGACCGTCCGCTGGTCGGAGGCCCCCCGGGTGAGCAGCGTCACCAATTGGAGGGCGCGAGGAACGGCGCCACGGCCTCGGCTCGCCGCCACCGTCACCACCGTGCCAGTGCCCGTCACGGCTGCCTCGCAGGTCACCCAGCGAGTCCTCCGTCCCACCCGCTTGGACCACTGCCCGACCAGGCCCTTGCGGCGGAACTCGATGATTCGAGCACTGGACTCGCCGGTCACCTCGTAGCGGAAAGGGAAGAAGCCCAGCATCTGCTCCATCACGGAGAAGACCTCGCGCGGCGGGGTGGCGGTCAGGAAGGTCCAGCGGTGAGTTTCCTTCGCCAGCGCCATACGCCGGCATTGTACGGAGAGCGCAGACCGCGGCTAAGTCGATGCCGCGCTCCACCACCCGGCGTTTGGGTCTGCTGCGCCGGATGGTGCCTTGGCTGGCCGACCAGCCAGGGTGCTGGGGGCAGGCGCTCCAGGCATCGCCGCCAGCACGATCCGGTACCTCTCGCACATGTCGTCGAAGCGGGCTCGGACGTAATCGTCCAACCAGTCGCGGTGGGCCGCGATCAGGGGGGCGACGACCCGGCGGAGGTAGTCGCCGCGGGCCATCCACTGGTAGTAGTGGCGGCCGGAGTGGTCGTAGGGGCCGTAGAGCCTGCCGCCCGGGAAGCTCGCCTCCAGCCAGCGGAAGAGCTTCTCGTGGCGGACGTGCATGCGCAGGGTCACCTGGGGCTGACGTCCGTCCCCACCGAAGTGCCCTTCGCCCGCCAACAGGCCGAGGAAGCAACCCAGGGAGAAGTCGTCGGTGGCCGCGGTGGAACCCTCCATCGGGTCACAGCATACGGGACGGTGGCGCTTGTTTCACCGTATGGATGCTTATGGAACGGCAGTCCTCCTCCCATCACCGTCCTCCACAGCCGCCCGCCCCGGGGCACCGAGAGCCGGTCGCATAATCCTCGCCGTGGCTCCACTCATCCTCGCCGTGGCCAATCAGAAGGGCGGGGTCGGCAAGACGACCACGGTGATCAATGTCGCCACGCTCATGGCCGAGCGCGGGCGCCGGATCCTGGTCGTGGACTGCGACCCGCAGGCGAATGCCACCTCGGGCCTCGGTGTAGCCCGCCGCGATATCGGCGCCAGCACCTACGACGTCCTGGTCCTCGGCCGGCCGCTGAGCGAGGCCCGCATCCCCACCGCCGTCGCCGGTCTGGATCTGGTGCCCGCCGACATCGCCCTCGCCGGTGCGGAGATCGAGCTGGTGGGGGTGGCGCGGCGCGAGAAACGACTCACCTATGCACTCGAAGCCCTTGCCGAAGATCCGATCGACTATGTCTTCCTCGACTGTCCGCCCAGCCTGGGCCTGCTCACGGTCAACGCAGTCGTCGCCGCCCATGGCCTGGTGGTGCCGATCCAATGCGAGTTCTACGCTCTGGAGGGCCTCGGACTGCTCACCCACACCATCAACCTGCTGCGCCGCGAGCTCAACCCTGGCCTGCAGCTCACGGCCATCGTCCTCACGCTCCACGACTCCCGCCTCACCCTGGCCAATCAGGTTGTCGACGAGGTCCGCAAGCGCTTCGGCACCCAGGTACTGGAACCGGTCATCCCTCGCAACGTCCGTCTCAGCGAAGCCCCGAGCTACGGGCTGCCGATCAGCCTCTATGCACCGAATTCCCGGGGCGCCCAGGCGTATCGCGAACTGGCCTCGAACCTCGACGAGCGTCTCCAGACCGAGATTGCCGGCCTCGCGGCCCGGTCGCTTTGCATGACCCCGGCCGGCATCGAGCCGCCCTCGGACCCCCCCAGGGCGGCTCGCCCCGCGCCTCGCCGGCATGGACTGGGCCGAGGCCTCGATGCCCTCCTCGCCAGCAGTGACCCGAGCCGCGACCTGGTGCGGCGGCGGCCCGGCGCTGCTCGAGGTCGATCCCCGGCGGGTGCGGCCCAATCCCGAGCAGCCCCGGCGGGATTTCGAGCAGGGAGCGCTCGCCGCCCTGGCCGACTCCATCCGGCGCCACGGGGTGCTTCATCCCATCGTCGTCGAGCCGGATGCCGACGGGTACCGCCTGGTGGCGGGTGAACGCCGCCTGCGGGCGGCGCTCCAGGCCGGGGTCGCCGAGATTCCCGCCATCCTCCGACCCGCGTCCGAATCCGGCCGTCAGGCCCTGGAGCTGGCCCTCACCGAGAACCTCCAACGGGAGGATCTCAATCCCCTGGAGGAGGCAGCGGCCTACGCCCGCCTGGCCGACGCCTTCGGCCTCTCCCACGAAGCCATCGCGATGCGGGTGGGGAGCACGCGGCCCACCGTGACCAACGCCATCCGGCTGCTCCAGCTCCCGGCCGCACTGCAGGAGGCGCTGGCCGCCCGGACCCTCACCGCCGGTCACGCCCGGGCGCTGCTGGGGTTGCGCGACCCTGATGCCATGGTCAGCCTCGGCCGCCGGGTCATCGCCGACGGCCTCACCGTCCGGGCGACGGAGCAGCTGGTCCAGCGCGCCGTTCAGGAGACCGCCTCGACCTCCAAATCTGCCGCCCCCCGACGCAACACCCTGGGGCCCGACGAGGAGCAGCTGCGCCGCGGTTTCGAGAGGGCCCTGGGCCTACCCGTCCAGCTCCAGAAGCGCGGCAGCGGCGGGCGCCTGGTGATCGAGTTCGCCGGCGACGAGGACCTCGACGCGCTCTACCGCCGCCTCGGCGGCGCGCCGCTCTAGGGTCCCTGGACAACGCCGGACCAGGCCCCGCCGCCAGCGCATTGGCGCCGGGACGGCGGGGCCGAGATTCGGCGGGACGCGCTGGTATCAGCCGGTGGGTCGCTTCGCGCCCGGGGTCAGCCGCGCCTCGCAGGCGGAGACGTCCAGGTTGTTCATGAAGGCCTCGATGTACTTGGGCCGCTCAGCCGGCTTGTAGTCCAGCAGGAATGCGTGCTCCCAGACGTCCATGACCACGATGGGCTTGAAGCCCGCGATGTTGCCGTCCTGGTGCAGGGTGATCCACTGATTGGAGAGGCGGTTGGTGGTCTCGTCCAGGTAGGTCACCGCCCAGCCGACTCCGCGCATGCCGCCGATGGTGGTGAAGTCGCGTTTCCAGGTCTCGATGTCCCCGAAGGACTCGCCGATCAGCCGCCCGAGCGGCGAGGAGCTCGAGATCTCGGCATCGCCGTCTCGCTTCAGGTTGTCGAAGTACCACTCGTGCAGCACCATCCCGTTGTACTCGAAGGGAAGGCGCCGAGTGAGCTCGTGATAGGCGGGCGTGCCCGCCTGTCCCTTCTGGCCGAGATCGACGATCTGCTCGGTCAGCAGGTTCGTGTTTTTGACATACCCGGCATAAAGTCCGAAGTGGATCTCCAATGTGTGGTCGGAGATCCCCTGCAGGCCACTGAGCTTGAACTCCTTGGCCTTGTATGGGGAAAGGGTCAGCAGTGCCATCTACGTCCTCCGCCATCCTGGTGCAGCGCGGCCGGGTCGGCTGCCGACCGCCGACTGCTTCCATTGTCGCAGCGTGGGGTCGGACCGTGCAGCCGGCGGAGGCGGCTCCAGACGGGCGCGCGCTGGCCGTCGAGCGATCGCTTCGCCGCCCCTATAATCGGCCGCAGGTGCGTCAGATGCTTCCGCCTGCCCCCGCCCACGCCCGGATGGGCTGGGCTTCGGCCTCTCCGCTGAGCCCCCTGCCCTGAGCGCGCTTCCACCTCCTCCCGACCGCGGCTCCGCTCCCGCCGCCACCCGCCCCGGGCCGGCTTCCCCGGGGATGCCCCCAGCCACCCCCGCCGCGGCTGCTCCCCCGGCCACCTGGTTCCGCGACCTGCTCGAGGTGCTGCTGATCGCCCTGGTGCTCTACGCGGTGATCTGGACCTGCGTGGAGACGGTGCGGGTGGACGGCACCAGCATGACCAACACCCTGCAGAACGGCGACCTCCTGATCGCCAGCAAGATCTCCTACATCATCGGCAACCCGCAGCGGGGCGACATCGTGATCCTCAATCCCCCGCACTCCTGCGATGCCACGACAGCCGACTACGTCAAGCGGGTCGTCGGCCTTCCCGGGGACAACCTGGAGATCGACGCCGTGAACCCGAGCAAGCCCACCGAGGTCCTGGTGCAGCCGGGGGAAGCGGCCCCTGGGACGTCATCGAGGAGCCTTACCTGCCGGACCTGTGGATCCAGTCTCCCAGCCCGCCTGCCGACGACGGCACCGACGCCGTCAACCGTGTGCTCCACATCCCCGCCGGGATGTACCTCGTGCTCGGTGACAATCGCAACGGGTCCTGCGACTCCCGCATCTTCGGGCTGGTCGCCAGAAACCGCATCCTGGCCAAGGCGATCCTGCGGATCTGGCCGCTCAGCAGCTTCGGCGGTCTGGGGGCCGGGCCCACGTTGGTGACCACCGCCGCGCCGACTCCGGCGGCGGCGACGATCGGCATCGCTCTGGGCATCCTGCCGCTGCGGCGGCGTCGCCTCCGGCGCGAGCTCGCGGCCGTCAGGACGGCGGGGGTCCCGCCCGCCGGCTGAGCGGACGCGCCGCCCTCACTCCTCCCCGGAGGTCCATCCGCGCAAGGGCGCTCTCCCAATCGACCAGCTCATCGTCGCGGAAAAAGACGCCGATCTCCACCTCCCCCCGCTCGGGGGAGTTGCTGCCGTGCACCACGTTGTTGCCGATGCTGATCGCCAGGTCGCCGCGGATGGTCCCGGGCGCGGCCTTGGCCGGATCGGTGGCGCCCATCGAGGATCGGACCAATCCCACCGCACCCGGACCCTCCCAGACCATCGCCACCACCGGGCCCGAGGTGATGAACCGCATCAAGCTCTCGTAGAAGGGCTTGCCCACGTGTTCCGCGTAGTGGCGGGCCGCAGTGGCCTCGTCGATCTGCACCAGCTTGAGCGCACAGAGCCGGAGGCCGCGGCGCTCGATCCGGCCGATGACCTCGCCGATCAGGCCGCGCTGGACACCGTCGGGCTTGACCAGCACCAGGGTGCGTTCGCTCGCCATGCGGGCAGCAGACGTTACCCGATGCGAGGCGCGCGGCGCGCGCTCAACCGGCCCGGGCCAGGGTGCGCTCGAAACGCTCGGGCTTGGCAAAGGGCCCCATCACCGCCGCCCGCAGCCCGCCCGCGCAGATCGACTCCGCCATCGCCCGGATCCCCTCCGCGGACACCTGCTCGATGGCGGCGACCACCTGCTCTGCGACCAGGATCTCCCCGGTCAGCAGCTCCTGCTGGCCGAGGTACTGGCTCACCGCTCCGGTGCCCTCGAGGCTGAGCAGGAGGCGGCCCTTGGCGTACTCCTTGGCCCGCTCCAGCTCGTCGGCGGGCAGCGGCTGAGTGGCCAGCCGGACCAGCTGGTCGACGGCGACCCCGACGGCCTGCACCGCCCGGCGGGGCTCGCATCCGAGGTAGATGCCGAGGCACCCGGTGTCGCGCAGCTTGCTGGTGAAGGAATGCACGTCATAGACCAGCGCCCGCTCCTCGCGCAGCTCCTGGAAGAGGCGGCTCGACATCCCCTCCCCGAGCACCACGTTGAGCAGATCGAGCACGAACCGCCGCGGATCTCGATATGAGCAGGCGTGACCGCCCAGGATGACGTTGGCCTGCTCGGTCCGCTTGGAGATGAGGCGCAGTGCGCCGGCCAGCTTCTCATCGGCGGGCCGGGGCTCGTCACCGGCGGCCGCGGCCGGCCCGGCGATCTGCGGCTCGACCCGGGCCACCGCCTCGGCAGGGTCCACCGCCCCGGCGATGCTGATCACCAGCCGGGCCGGCCGGTAGTGGCTGCGCAGGTGCCGGCGGCAGGCGTCGGCGTCGAAGCTGCGCACCGTCTCCTCGGTGCCGGCGACGTCCCAGCCGAGGGGCTGGTCCGGGTACATCACCTCGTCGAACACGGTGCTCACACGTTCCTGGGGGTTGTCGAGGCACATGCGCAGCTCCTCGATGACCACCTGGCGTTCCTTGGCCACCTCTTCGGGGTCCAGGAGGGGACGGAAGACCATGTCGGCGAGGACGTCGCAGGCCAGTCCCAGGTGCTCCGCGGGCACCTTGGCGTAGAAGACCGTCTCCTCCTTGTCGGTCGAGGCGTTGATGCTCCCACCCACGGATTCCACGGCCTCGGAGATGGCCCGAGCCGTGGGGTAGCGGCCCCCGCCCTTGAAGACGATGTGCTCGATGAAGTGGCTCAGCCCGGCGGTGGCCTTCTCCTCATGGCGAGAGCCGACCGAGAACATGAAGGCAACGGCCACCGACCGCCGCGACGGCATGGGGGCGCTGATCAGCCGGGCCCCGCCGGCAAGGCGGTGCAGCTCGTAGCCGCGATCGAGGCTGATGGTGGGTGGTGGCGCCGCCACCGGGCTCACATCCGGGACCAGCGCGGCCGTCCGCCCCCTCCGCCGCCGCGACCGCGGTCGCGGGCCATGGGACCGTCCCGCCGGGGCGCCCGGCCGAACCGTTCGGGCAGCTCGGGCAGGTCGGGCTGGGCCGGGTCCGGTCGGATTGATGACCACTCGCCGCGCCGGTTCTCGTCCGATGCTCTCGGTGTGCACCCCCTCGTCATCGGCGAGGGCGAGGTGGATGGCACGACGCTCGTAGGCGTGCATCGGATCGAGGGTGTACCGCTGGCCGGTCCGCTTGACCCGGTTGGCCAGCCGCAGAGCCAGCTCCCGGACCTGATCCTCGCGGCGCAGCCGGTAGCGCTCAACATCGAGGATGAGGCGCCGGCCGGCGGTGCTCTCGTCCTCTCCCATCATCAGGTTGACCACGGTCTGCAGGGCACGAAGGGTCTCGCCGCGCCACCCGATCAGGAGGCCGAGGTCGTCGCCGGCGATGTCCAGCACCGGCGGGGGAGGCGGACCACCCGGCACCGGGGCGGCCCGGCGCACCGTCACCCTGGCGGGCACGCCCATCCGCTCCAGCAGCTCCACCAGGACGGCCCGGCCCCTGACCGTGTGCTCATCGAGCTTGGAGACCCGAACCCGGGCCTCGGCTGCCGCGGACACCCTCTCCCCGGGCAGCGCCTGGGCCGGGCGGGCGAGCACCTCGACACTCACCTGATCGGCGGCGGCTCCCAGCTCGGCCAGCCCGGCGGCGACCGCCGCCTCCACCGTCGCACCTCGCGCCTCGACGCTCTCCCAGTCCTGCTGGGCAACCGCGGAAACCCCTTCAGCCAATGCCTATCTCCTGATCTGCCGCAGTCTCAGCGGCGGCGTCTCGGTTTCTTCTGCGCCCGAGCCGGCGGCCGGCCGGTCCCCGGTGGCCCCGCCATGGCCGGGGCTCGGCTCGGGGTGCTCCCCCTCCGGCGAGGGGCGCCGCGATTCTGACCGTTGGACGACGCGGTCGGCGACGCTCTCGAGGGCGCGACCGTCTGGAAGTCCGCTGCCTGATAGGAGAGCGGCGTGGTCCTGCCATGCCCGGGGAACCAGGGGGGCACGCGCAACGACCCCCAGCCCATCAGGTGAAACTGCTGGCCGATCATCACCAGCGCGGCGGTGGCCCAGTACAGGGTCAGACCCTGCGGCCAGATGAAGCAGAAGAAGACGTACATCAGCGGCATGAAGTAGACGATCGTCCGCATCGAGGAGGCCATCTGGCGCTCGGTGTCGCTCATGTCGGAGCGCATCGGCTGCATGGTCATCTTCGACTGCACGAAGTAGGCGAGCCCGGTGATGATCGGCAGCAGCAGCAGCGCCAGGTTGACCGGGTTGGTGACGAGATGCGCCCAGTCGACCGCGCATTTCGTCGCGGTCGTCGCACAGTTGCCGATCTGATAGCCGATGGTCTTGGAGACGTCGGGTATCCAGAGGAAGCCAAGGTGGATGTTGGCCGGCAGCAGGTCGAAGGTGATGCGGGGCGACGACGTCTTGGTGGCATCGAGGCCGATCACGTCCCGGATGCCCCAGTAGAGACCGTAGAGAACGGGGAGCTGGACCAGCAGCGGCAGGCAGCCGGCCATGGGGCTGAACATGCTGACTCCGTGCTCGGCGTAGACCTTCTGGGTCTCCTCGGTGATCTTGCGGCTGTTGCCCTTGTACCGCCTGCGGATGTCGTTGAGCTGAGGGGCGACCTTGCGCTGGTCACGCTGGACTCGCCGCTGGGTCCGGATGTTCCAGCGGAAGACCGGGAAGAGCAGCCCGCGGATGATCAGCGTGGTCACCACGATGGCCAACCCAAAGGGACCGATGGAGCGCAGGAAACCCAGCCCGTTGAACACCACGCTGAGATGCTCGATGAGCCAGCCGATCGGATAGCGGCCGACGCTCAGCAGGAAGGCGATCAGGTCGATGGGGTTGAGGTCGACCCCGGCGGCGAGCATCGGGTGGACGGTCACGGCATGCGCCACCGGGCTCACACCGAGCTTCGCTGAGCCAGACGGTCGGCGCGGTGGAGCCGCCTCGCCTCGCGCCAGCTGACGTAGCTCTCCGGCACCGGGTCGTGCCCGCCCGGGTAGTACGGCTGGCAGCGGGCGATCCGGCGGACCCCCAGCCACCAGCCGCGCCGCGCGCCGAAACGGGAGATCGCCTCGGCCGTGTAGCGAGAGCAGGTCGGCGTGTAGCGGCAGCTGCTCATCGCTCCGAAGACCGGACCCAGGCTGCGCTGGTAGACCCAGATCAACCAGAGGCTCAGGCGGGTCACCGGCCCACCTCACCGGTTGCCCGGGCTCGGCGGGCTCGGGCCACCGCCTGTCTCGCCGCGAGCTCCACCTGGCGGTGCAGCTCGGCGAAGGGCTCCGCCAGGGCCTCCGCTCCGGCGCTCACGATGAGGTCGTACCCGGCGACATCGTCGAGCCCGGGCACGGCGCTGCGCAGCCGGCGACGGAGCCGGTTGCGGTCCACCGCGTGGCGCAGTCCGGGAGTGGAGAGACCGAGGCGCGCCACGATCCCGCCGTTGGGTGCGGCATGGACCCGCACTCCGCCCACCCGGGCGTCGCAGCGCCACGCACGCACTGAGTTCGAACCGGCCGCGTCCACGAAGCCCCGGGGCGGTCGTCAGCGCGGCCCGGCCGGCGTCAGGCGCACGCGCCCCTTGAGCCGGCGGGCTTTGAGGACGTTTCGCCCGCCCGGGGTCGACATCCGGACCCGAAAGCCGTGGGTCTTGCGGCGGTACGCCTTCTTGGGCTGATAAGTTCGCTTGATGCCTGCTCTCCTGAGGGGACGTCGGGACCTCCGCCCGGGGACGCAAGACTCTCGCCACGCCCGTACAGGGTGAATCTGCGCCAGTATACCGGCCTGCCCGGCTGCCAAGACGGCCCAGATCGGCCCAGGTGCGGCCCGTCGCCGCCGCACGCTCCGCCCTCCCAGCCCGGTCCACCCCGCCGGTTGTGGACCACCCCGCGCGTTGCTAGACTGGCGGATGCTCCGACGGGACCGGCTCCTGCAGTCGTCCCCCCAACCACCCCCGCCTGGTAGCAGAGCCGGCGTTTATCCACTCCTGTTCACATCCTGTGGATAACTGGATGATGATCGGCGGCACGCGGAGGACTGAGGTGTGGCGTCGGTGATATTCGTACGGCGGCGTCCGGTGATGAGGGGCGGGATTGACCATCGGAGCTGACCAGGCGGCCGCGCCCCCATCGCCGACGGCAGACGATCGCCCCGCGGCGGTACCACCCGTCATCGGCGACAGCGACCGAGCCTCACTCCAGCAGATCTGGAGCTCCGCCCAGGAGGAGCTCCGTTTTCAGCTGGCCCGCCCCAGCTATGAGACCTGGCTGGCCACCGCCACCATGGTGGAGAGCGACGGGCAGCGCTTTGTGATCGGAGTTCCGACCCGCCTCGCCCGCGACTGGGTCTCCGAACGCTTCATCTCGGTGATCCAAGAGGTCATCTCGGGACTGCTCGGCCACGATTGCACGGTGGAGGTGACCGTGGATCCCACCGCCTCACCGCCACGCGATGAACCGGCGCCACTCAGCGACTCCGACCTGGCCCCGGAGACCGACGTGGCCGCCGCCGGGCAGACCAGGCTCAATCCCAACTTCACCTTTTCGAGCTTCGTGGTCGGCAACTCCTCGCGCTTTGCTCATGCGGCCTGCCGGGCCGCCGCCGATGCCCCGGGCAAGGCCTACAACCCGCTCTTTCTGTACGGCGGAGTCGGCCTGGGCAAGACCCACCTCATGCACGCCATCGGCCACGCGGTTCGCGAAGGTCATCGACGCTCCCCCAAGGTCGCCTACATCACCTCCGAGAAGTTCATGAACGAGATGATCTCGGCGATCCAGGAGAACAAGACCGCTGACTTCAGACATCGCTATCGCAGTGTCGACGTCCTGCTCATCGACGACATCCAGTTCCTCGCCGGCAAGGATCGGACCCAGGAGGAGTTCTTCCACACCTTCAACGCTCTGCACGAGATCCAGAAGCAGATCGTGGTCAGCAGCGACCGTCCACCCAAGGACATACCGACCCTCGAAGACCGGTTGCGCAGCCGTTTCGAGGGTGGTCTGATGGCCGACATCCAGCCTCCCGACTTCGAGACCAGGCTTGCCATTCTCAAGAGCAAGCTCGGCCCCCACAGCCGGCTGGTTCCTGACGAAGTGTGCAGCTTCATCGCCCACCGCATCCAGAAGAACATCCGCGAGCTGGAGGGTGCCCTGATCAGGGTGCTGGCCCACGCCTCCATCAATGGTCACGCGATCACCCTGGAGACCTCGCAGCGGATCCTTCGAGACATCATCCCGGTGGGCGACGTGCAGCCGCTCACCATACCCTTCATCCAGGCCGCGGTTGCCAATTACTACGGGATCAGTGTGGAGGAGATGAAGGGTAGGCGTCGCGACAAGCACATCGTCTTTCCTCGGCAGGTCGCGATGTACCTGATCAGAGAGGAGACCGAGTCCTCACTCCCGGTGGTCGGTGACGTCTTCGGCGGGCGCGACCATACCACCGCCCTGCATGCCATCGAAAAGATCAGCGAGCTGCTCCGCGAGGATGCCCGTCTCCAGGGAGAGATCCGCGGCCTCCGCGAGATCCTTCGCAACCATGACTGACGGGGTGAACATCACCGGCCATGCGCTCACCGCCGCCGGCATCGCCTCGAACCATTCGAATCAATTTCATCACCAGCATCAACCGTTCGGAGCCTCGTCGGAGCCGGGGGGGAACCCTGTGGACGGCGCGCAGCGGGGCTGTGGACAGCCGACCGCCACCCCACCTGCGGAGGAGAACCCCCGCCAAGGCCGGGGCCCCGTCAACAGCCCAACCCGACTTGTCCACAGGCCGTTGAGATCAAATCGGCGGGTTCTCCCCTGTTTGCCCACCCCGGTTAACCAACTCTTATCTATAGACTCGACCCGATCAAGGAGTCTTCCCCGGTGAACAACTGGCCTACCGACGTCGCCACAGGCTCCGCCCTGAAGTGCACTCTCTCCCCCTCCGCGCTCAGCTCGGCGCTTGGTCTCGCCTCTCGTGCCGTCTCTCCGAGGTCCACCCTCCCGGTGCTCAGCAACGTGCTTCTCGAGACCGACAAGGAGGGCCTCCGGGTCACCGCCACCAATCTGGATCTGACCATCAGCGTGGTGGTCCCGGCCACGGTGCTGGAGGAGGGAAGGATCACCGTGCCAGCCCGCCTCCTTGCTGAGTACATCTCATCGCTCGACGAGACCCCGTGTGCGATGGAGGTGGAGGAGCGCACCCAGGTGCTGCGTCTGAGCTCAGCCGCGCAGCGGACCAACCTGCACGGCATCGACGCGGTGGAGTTCCCCCCGGTGCCGGCGCGCGAGACCGAACCGGCTCTGGAGGTGGACGCGGCCCGCTTTCAGCAGGGCGTCGCTCAGACCTCGGTGGCTGCCTCGGGAGACGAGCAGACCCCGGTGCTCACCGGAGTTCTTCTTCAGCTGGAGGGCTCCCAGCTCACCATGGTGGCAACCGACCGGCATCGTCTGGCCGTGAAGCGGATGGACGCTGAGGTTCGAGAGGAGGCCGCGGCCCGGGGCTCGGTGATCGTACCCGCTCGTCATCTTGCAGAGGTGGCACGAGCCGTGAATCCCGGTCGGCCGAGGATGGGAATCGCCTTCAGCGAGAACCGCAACCAGATCTTCTTCAGTCTTCGTGATGTCGAGGTGGCGTCGCGGCTGATCGAGGGCAACTATCCCAACTACAACCAGGTCGTCCCGGCGCAGTCGTCGACCAAGGTGGTGCTTCCCACGGCACTTCTCCTCAAGAGTGCGCGCACCGCGTCAGTGCTGGCTCGCGACGCCGCCAATCCACTCCGGCTTCGAGCCGCTCCGGGAGAGCTCGAGATGCGCGCCCAAACCGCTGAGGTGGGTGACCACGATGCTCCCCTGGCGGCGATGGTGGAGGGAGAAGAGGTGCAGGTCTCATTCAACTCTCGCTATCTCCTCGACGCTCTCCAGGCCATCGATGCCGAAGAGGTGGAACTGGGTTTCAACGGTCCGCTGCAGCCCGCTGCGTTCCGGCCTCACGGACGCGACGACTTCCTGTCGGTGATCATGCCGGTCCGCGTCCCCTGATCGCAGTCAGCTGAGCGCGGTGAAGGTGAGTCGCTTCACCTGAGTGCTGCCCAAGCGGTGGTTGAGAGCGGCGGTGATCACCGGCATCTCCATCTGCAGCTGCTGGGCGAGCGCCCCGTTTCGGGTCGCGACCAGAAGCACGCCCCTCTCCAGGGAGATCGCCTCGCAGAGCGGTGCGACGGCTGGACCAACCACTGCCGCGAAGGCCTCGCGCAACTGAACTTCGCGGACCTGGCGGTGCACTCCAAGGTCGCGAATTGCGCCGTCCAGCAGACCTGAGATGTGGACGGGACGGGCGCCGGGCTCCTGCAGGCCCCGCGTTGTCCGCCGGCGCTCTCCGCTCACTGTGGCGTGATCATCCCCCCTCGCACCTCGAAGCGGCGGCCGGAGCGGCCCTCGAGGCGAGGGTGATCGGTGCTGGTGATCAGGGTCTGAGGGGCGTACTTCCCGGTGGTCAGCGCATCGAGGAGCTGGGCGCCGCGGTCAGGGTCGAGCTCGCTCAGGACATCGTCCAGCAGCAGGATGGGGAGATGACCTGACCGGATCTGGGCGTAGCGGAGCTCGGCGAGCTTGGTGGCCAGCACCGCGCTCCTCTGCTGTCCCTGGGAAGCGCTGATCCGCGCCGGACGGTCGTCGATCAGGTAGTCGACGTCATCTCGGTGCGGACCGACAACGGTGGTCCCTCGTGACAGCTCCTCGTCCCGGCTGCGCCTCAGCGCGGTGCGCAGGCTGTCGATGATCACCTCCTCACCTGCTCCCCCCAATGAGGAGTCCGGCCGGTAGCGAAGGCCGAGGATCTCCTGACCGCCGGTCAGCTCCCGCATCGCCGCCTCGGCCAGGGGCCCGAGGCTCCCAACGGTACGGTCGCGGGCCATCTGCACTCGAGCTCCGTGGTGGACGAGGGCGTCATCGAAGGCGGCCAGCTGCTCAGCCGAGGCCCCATGACGGATCTGGCGGAGCAGCGCGTTGCGCTGCTCGAGGACCCGCCGGTAACGGACCAGGTCATCGCCGGCGCCCCGGTCGAGCTGACTGAGCAGGGTGTCCACCAGGCG
Source organism: uncultured bacterium (assembly GCA_963716555.1). Taxonomy (GTDB): domain Bacteria; phylum Chloroflexota; class Dormibacteria; order Aeolococcales; family Aeolococcaceae; genus JAJZNI01. The sequence goes on from CAVQTJ010000019.1 coordinate 489,737, forward strand.
CCGGCGGGTCTCCGGCCCGGACTTGACCAGCTGCAGGTCATCCGGCCAGAAGAGCACGACCGGGCATCGGCCCAGGATCTCCCGAGCCGCCACCGGCCGGCCCTCCGCCAGGGACGTCCGGGTGACCCTCGCGCGCACGTCGATGGCGGTCTGGGAGGAGACCGCCGGGTTTGCGGTCTGGCGCTGCAGCCGCAGGCCCAGGGTCTCGGTGACCGGTGGGCGGTCGACGACGGCGTCCACCGCAGCCTCGTCGGTCCCCCACCTGAGCAGGTCGCCCGGCGAGGGGGTCCGGGGCGAGCGGACCAGGAGCAGGGTGGCGACAGCCTCGAGCAGGTTGCTCTTGCCCTGGGCGTTGGATCCGGTGAACACGTTGAGGCCGGCTCCGAGCTCGAGGTTGAGCTCGGCGTAGTTGCGGAAGTTGTAGAGGCGCAGGTGGCGGATTCCGGCCGGCTCCTCGGCGTGGGCGGTGATGGCGCTCACCGCCTCCCCATCGCCATCGATCGCACCGCCTCGGCCACCTCGGCGGTGGCGTGAGGCCGGGCCATGCCGGCGGCGGCGGCGCGCATCTCGGCGAGCGCCGCGGATCCCGGCGCGGCCAGCGCGGCCAGCTCGCGGAGCAGCTCGACCGCTCCGGGGACGTAGCGCCCCGCGCCACCGGCCACCACCCATTCCATGTTCCCCCGCTCCTGCCCGGGGATGAACCAGACCACGAGCATCGGCAGCCCACTGCACAGTGCCTCGGCGACGGTTCCGGCCCCCGCCTTGGTCACCACGACATCCGCCACACGCATCCATTCAGCCATGTCATCGACGAAGCCGAGCACTTTCACCCGGCTGCCCGAGAGGTCGAGAAGGCCGTTCAGCCGAACTCTGTGCGTGCCGGTTGTGGCCGCAGATGACGATCAGGCTGCGGTCCCGGTCACTGCCCGCCAGCAGCTTCGCCCGCCGCACCAGACCTCCGGAGCCGTCGGCCCCGCCGCTCAGCAGCACCGTGAAGCGCTCGGGCTCGAGACCTCGCGCCAGGCGGAGCTCGCGGCGCTCCACCGGGTCAGGACGGGGGCGGGTGAAAGCCGGATCGACGGGCAGTCCGATGTGGCGGAGCCGCTCCAGGGGGACCCCGTTGCGCACGCACCTGTCCATGGCGATGGTGGTCGGGGCAATCAGCAGGTCGACGTCGGGGCACGCCCACAGGGCGTGGACATCGACCAGATCGGTGACCACGCTCACCACCGGAGCCGGGAGGTCGAGCCGCCTCCGCACCCGCGCCGCTGCTCGCCCCAGCAGGGGGTGGAAGGAGACGATCGCAGCCGGATCGAGACTGGTGATCCACCGCGTCACCGAGGGATCGACAGATCGCAGCCCCAGCTCGATGAGACCGGCCACCGCCCGGGAGTTGGTCGCATGCCATAGACCGCCCCACAGCCAGGGGGCGTGCACGGTGATCGGACCGTACAGACCGGTGGCTCGAGACGGCACCAACGGGGCCTCGACGGCGAACGGATCGACGATCGAGACCTCGAACTCGCCAGGATGGCTGCCCGCCAGATGGTGAGCGACCGCGTTCGCGAAGGAGCGATGCGCGCCACCGGTGTCGGCGATCAGAAAGAGGAGCCTGAGGGACACCTGGGCAGGCTAACCGCCGAAGACGATCGAGAGTGGGACCAGGCCACCGGCGGTCAGCGGGACCGGGGTCGCTCCGGTCCCGTCGGCGTTGGCGATGACGGCCTCGATGGTTCCTGAGACGGTCGTATCCAGGTATGCGATCTGCCGCCCGCCCGGGGCCAGGGACGCGTCGGCCAGATCAGGGCGGCCCGGCGCGGCCGCCAGCTGGGTGGTGGCCCCGCTGGTCAGGCTGACCTGGACCAGCTCCGGCCCGCCCGAGGAGGTGGCGGCAGCGGCCAGGAGGGTGGCGCCATCGGTGAAGCCGATCGGGATGAGCTCGCCCCCGAGCTCGGTGGGAAGCTTGCCACTGGAGGGATCGGTGATCCAGGTCTCAGGAGTCGCGCCGGCCGAGACCACCTGGACCGCCAGCTCCTCCCCAGAGGGGGCGGCGACCACCTTGGTCACCGCTCCGCTCAGGCCGGGAAGCGCGTAGCGGGCGCCGACCGAGGGATTGGCGAGGTCGAGATGCGCCGGCACGTCACCGCTCGCCCCCACCGGGATCGCCAGGGTGTCGCCGGCCCCGGTCCAGACGGCGGCACCCGAGGCTGGGGCGGTCGGTTGCAGCGCAGACAGAGCCCCGGGGGCGGGCTGGTAGAGCTCCACAGCGCCGGTGGTGGTGACCAGCGAGAGGGTCGCCCCATCCGGAGACCACGACGGCTCCTGGGTGCCTCCGAGGGTCAGCTGGTCCAGCCCGGTGGCGAGATCGATGATCCTGGTGAACGGGGCGCTGCCGGGAACGGTGAGGTCGGTTTCGACCAGGGCCAGCCATCCGGCGCCGGGGGCGATCGCCCCCTGGTCGATCTCGGCGGTGGGATGACCCTGGAGGACGGCGCCGCAGCCCCCGGAGACATTGCACAGCGGGACCTGCATCAGCACCTCCCCCGGGATCGGCTGCCCGCGGGAGGGAGGGCTGAGCTGGGTGAGCACCGCCTCGGTGGCAGGGCCGCCGGCGGGGCCGGCCAGTATCAGCGCGTGACCGGCCGGCGAGAAGGTGCCGCCGGTGTGGAAATGGACGGTCACCGGAGCCAGCAGCGGCTGCCCGTGGGCGTCGGTCGCGCGCCGGTCGACGGTCAGGGTGTAGGCGGTGTCGGGGTCGAGGGGCTGGCTGGGCACCACCTCGAAGCTCGACGGGTCGAGGCTGTCGGCGAGCACCCGCAGGCCCGTGCTGGGCGACAGCACGACGGCGGCGTCGAGCGAGGATGGGGACATGGCCCGCGAGAAGGACAGGCCCAGGTCGGCGTCCCGAGTTCACCTGGGAGGCCCCGTTGCCAGGCGTCGACGAGGTCAGCACCGGAGCTGCGGCGCTGGTGAGGTCCCAGAGGTGGTCCAGGGAGTTCACCGTCCCGGCCGTCGAGGAGACCCCCGCGCCGAGGCTGAACTGGTACTTGGTGTTCGGGGCGAAGAGCGCTCTCGGGTGGTGGAAGACGAACTCTGATTGGTCGTTCAGCCAGGAAACCCAGCAGGCCGCTCCGGAAGAGGCCGTGAATGCCGACGGGAGGTTGGTGCAGCCGGGAAGCCCGGGGAGGCACCCGCCGTGCTTGAGGGCGCAGACGCTGAAGTGGGCGGCAACGCTCTGTCGATCCACCGGCTGGTCGAAGACCACCTCCACCGCGGCGTTGGCGTCCTGCTGGGTGGAGCCGTCGGCAGGCGCGAGGGCCACGATCTGGGGCGGGGCGTTGAAGCAACCGGTGAGGAGAAGCGGGGTCGCCAGCACCGCGAGCCAGAGCGGCAGGCTGCGCAGCCTGCGGGGCCCCCCAGCGCGCCTCAAAAGCTGCGGGAGAGAGAGCGCTCCACGTCAATGGCGGTCACGGCGCCGGCGCCGCTCTTGACCTCGATGCGGGCGCCGTTCTCACTGGCGATCTTGCCCACCGCGGTGGTGGCGTTGCTCAAGCCCGGGGTGCTCCGGGTGTACGCGCCCAGGACCTGGCCCTGGCTGAGCAGGATGATGCCCACATCGTCGGCGCCGACCACGACCACCGCGCCCTCGATCTTCTCCTCGGTGAGGTAGGCGAGCAGGGCCTCGAAGTTCACGAACCGGCCGAGCAGTCCGGTGAACATGAGGGGTGCGGTGAGCAGTTGGGCGAGCGCGTCGACGGTGTCGCCCGCAAGGTCGATCACGTCGAGAGTGCTGGTCCCGGCCTCCATGCTCCGGCGCACCGCCTGGAAGGCGGCGTCCCCGTTCTGGGCCCCCGGCTCGCTGGAGAGGGCCTCGAGGAGATGGCCCTCATGGAACAGCAGGACTCCCGAGAAGCCGCCGCCATCAAGGCGGACGTAGCCGGTGTGCTGGTCGTTGCGGAGGGTGCGCAGCAGCTTGGGGAAGTCCACAAACGCGCTCTTCAGGCCCTCGTACTGGGCGCGGCCGGAGGGCAGCGGGTAGACCATCTCCAGGGGGGGCGCGCCCGGGGCTCCGAGCACCTGAGAGGCGGGCTCCGCCGGGGGAACCGGACCCGAGGGTCCAGAGCGCTCGGGCGGCGCCGGCGACCGGCCCTGGTCGGCAGGGGAAGGCTCGCCGCCCTGGTAGGGCTCGCTCGGTGCCGGGTACGCGCCGTGGCTCTCCGCCGACCCGGTGGGGCCCCAACCCGAGTATCCCGAGCCCGGGTACGCCGCCGCCTGCTCCGCCGGCTGCCCTGCCCCCGCCTCCACCGGCGCGGCTCCCCAGCCCTGCTCAGCGTAGGCCGGCTCAGCAACCGGGGCGTAGGCGGCGGCATCGAACTGGGCCGGCTGGGCCTCGCCGTACATCGGTTGCGCCTCGCCGTAGGCGGGCTGGCCGTCCCAGGGCTGCTGCTGGTCTCCGGCCTGCCCCGACGGGGTCCGCCTCTCAGCCTCCGCGATCAGCTCCGACGGAGAGGATTTGATGGTCTCCTCGGGGGGCAGCTTGGCGCGGGGGTCGAAGCGAAAACGCCCGTCCTGCCAGCTCAACGCATTGATCACCACGTCCTCGCCCTCCCCCGCCGGGCCCTGAGCGTGGAAGAGGTGCCCGAAGAGGAAGTACAGGGACGCGGTGTCGGTCTGACTCTCCAGGGCGAGGGCTCCGGTGGCCCGCTCCATCTGCATTGTTTGGAGCAGAGACGCCAGGCTCGATTCCTGGAGCGAGCCCTGAGTCTGCACTGGCCCTTCTCCGATTGGCTTTCCGATTGGGTGCGGTTCTCGCGCGAGCGATACAGATATTCTGAGTTCGGCCGTATAGTAACAACCCTGCCGCCGGGATGCGGCTGGAGGCGGACGCCGGGAGGGTGGACGGCGGTGGGGTCGGCCGTCACCGTCGGATAGGCTACAGACAGTGGAAGGGCAGCGCACCAAGGTCCTGGTGGTTGAGGACGACGAGATCGTCCGCCGAGCCATTCGCCTGACCTGCGAGAGCGAGGGGTACACGGTCAGTGAGCTCGACCGAGGGGCGGCGGTGGCGGCCCGCACCGAGAGCTTCCGTCCCGACGTGATCCTCCTCGACCTGATGCTTCCCGACACCAGCGGGTTCGACGTGTGTCGCGAGCTGCGGCGGCGCGGAGAACGGATGCCGATCCTGATCCTCAGTGCCAAGAACGAGGAGATCGATGTCGTCCTCGGTCTGGAGATCGGCGCCGACGACTATGTCCACAAGCCCTTTCGTCCCCGCGAACTCCTGGCTCGGATCGCCGCTCACGTGCGCAAGGCCCGAGAGCGCGCCGCCGCCGCCAGCAGCGACGGACCGGCGCGCCTGGTCTTCCGAGGTCTGGTCATCGACCAGGGGGAGCGCCGGGTCACCGGTGCCGCCGGCGAGGTGTCCCTCACCCACACGGAGTTCGACCTGCTCACCTGCCTCGCCCAGAGCGCCGGCCAGGTGGTGTCGCGGCAGCGGATCATGGACATGGTCTGGGGTTTCGGACACCCGCTCGACACCAGGGTCATCGACGTCCACGTCCGCAACCTCCGCCGCAAGATCGAGGAGGATCCCTCCCGGCCCCACCTCATCCTGGCCGTGCCCGGGGTGGGCTATCGCTTCGCCGGAGTGGCGGCCGTCGATTCGGCGAGACCCGGACCCGGCCAGCCCAGGGACTGAGCCGGCCGCTGCGTGTCTCCTGGGTTCGCTTAGACTGGGGCCGTGGCCACACCGCCCATGCTGGCCCCCCGCGACAGCGCGGCACGGCCATCGTCTCAGCATGCACGCGATCCCATCGCCGGTCTCACCGTCATCCTGCTCGGGCTGCTCTGCCTCGGGCTGCTGACCGCCGCGGTCCTCGCCACCTACGGCTACTACGTGCCCCCGGTGGAGACGCCGGTTGTGGGATCGCTCGCCGCACTCTTTGGCCTGGTCCTGCTGATGAACCTGGGAGCGATCACCGCGCGCCGGCTGCGCAGGCGGTAGCCACCGCTTGGCTGAGAATCCTGTGTCCGAGCCGGCGGAGCAGCCGGGCAGCGAGGAGTCGGGCTTCCCCTCCTACGAGGAGGTCTCCGCCGACCTGATCGAGGCGCTGGACGGCGCCGGTCTCTTCGTCGAGGACGTTCGCCATCACCTCGAGCCATCGGTCGGGGAACGCCGCTTCGAATGCACCATCCGGCTCAGCTCCGGTGAACCGCCCTCGCGGTACCACGTCCATCTCAGCTTCGTGTGGGATGCCCTGCTCACCTATGTCGCGGCTTACGGCCCCGGCTCGGACTGCGAGCTCTACCACGACGACGAGGAGTCTCAGGACTGCCCCCACCGTCAGCTGACGCCCCAGCCGGTGGTCGAGCTCGAGGCGGAGTTCGTGCTCGGGGACGGCGGCTACGAGCTGCACGATCTCGCCGAGGTGGCGACCTGGGTGGACACCGTCCAGGGTCTGCTCAGCAAGGCCTTTCGCGACGAGGACCGGCCCTCGGTGCACGTGGGGGTGGCCGCGCTCGGGCAGACGACCCTGGTCGAGAAGTTCACCGCCGAGCACAGCTGGCTGCTGGACTTTGAGCACCCTCCCGACTTCCCGGGGATCGCGCGCCAGATCCAGTCCGCCCTGAAACTGGTGCCTCAGCTGGCCGACCGCCTGCCGATCTGAGCAGGCCCCGGCGGCCTGGGCTGATCAGCCTCCGAGCGCGGTGACGACGCCGGGCTCGATCTCGATGATGAGCCGGTGCCAGAAGGGGCGGTGAGCCAGCTCCGGGTGAGGCACGATGGGGTCGGCCGCGGAGCTGACCTCGCCGTGGCGGCCGAGAAGGATCACGTCGGCGTCGGCCCGGCGGGGGCCCCAGCGGTAGGTCGGCCGGCGTCCGCAGCCCATCTCCGCCAGACGGCACAGCTCCAGCCAGCGCGGGGGCGGCCAGGGTTCGGGGCTTCGAGCCAGCACCACCTGGTTGTGGAAGTCGTCCTGGGCCAGGATGCCCACCGGCCGGGTGAGGATCTCGGTGGAGGATGCCTCGACGGCCGCACCCCCGGCCTCCAGCTCGGAGCGCAGACAGGAGAGGGCTCGGCCACGGTGGCCGAGGTTGCTTCCCAGGCCGATCCAGGCCCATTCCGTGGCCGCGGCAGCCCGGCCCGGGTCCGGCTCCTCCGGCGTCCCCGCCGGGCCGGAGCTCACCCGGTCGGCCCCGGGGCCGGAGCCGCCCGGACGGCCTCCGGGAGCTCCCGCAGCACCGCGTCGGCGACTGTGAGCCCGCGCCGGACAGCGGCCACGTCGTGGACCCGGACCATGTCGACGCCGGCGGCGGCGGCGATGACGCAGAGCGCCAGCGTCCCCTCCACCCGGAGCTCGGGCGGGGCTCCGCCGAGCAGCAGGCTGATGGTGGACTTGCGCGACGGCCCGATCAGGAGCGGTCGCCCGATCCCGCGCAGCTCGCCGAGACGCTGCATCAGGTCGATGTTCTGGATGGGGGTCTTGCCGAACCCGAAGCCGGGATCGAGCACCACCCGGTCGCCGGCGATGCCATTCCGGGCGGCGACCAGCAGCGACGCGCGCAGGTCACGGGCCACCTCGGCCATGAGGTCGTCGTAGTCATGGCCGCGCCGGTTGTGCATCGCCACCAGGGCCACCTCGGGGTGGGCCGCGACCACCTCGGCCATCCTGGGGTCGCCGCGCAGGCCCCAGACGTCGTTGACCATCGTGGCCCCAGCTGCGATCGCCGCCTCGGCGACCTCGGCCTTGCGGGTGTCCACCGAGACCGGCACCGGCAGGCGCGACGCCAGCGCGGAAACCGCCGGGACCACGCGGGCCAGCTCGGTCGCGGCGTCGACCGGCTCCGAGTGGGGCCGAGTGGACTCGCCGCCGACGTCGATGAGGTCGGCGCCCGCCGCCACCATCTGCTCGGCGATGGCCACCGCGCGGTCCACATCGCGGTCCACCCCGTCCTCAGAGAAGGAGTCGGGGGTGGTGTTGACCACGCCCATGATCAGGGTTGTCGCGCCGAAGACCAGAGACCGCGCGCCGCAGCGCAGCGGCGGCCGCTCGTAGCGGCTCATCAGCGTCGCCGACAGGGCGTGGCCGAGGTCCTCGCAGGGAGGGCCCCATTCGACCAGGCGCGCGGTCAGCGCGGCCAGACCGGCAATGGGTCCCATGACCACCGCTCGGCTGGCGCCGCGGTCGGTGAGCACCTGGCTGCCCGCATCCTTGGCCAGGCGTTCGAGCACCCGGGCCTGGTCGGTGCGGAGACCCTCGAGTGCCACCGCCTCGATGCCCGCACCGTGGGCGATCAGCGACAGGCCCTCGATACCGGCGATGGCTTCCACCGCGCGGCTCAATGACGCCGACGCCTCATCGGAAAGCGAGCGGGGGTTGTAGCGGAGAGCAGCCTCAGCGGCGGCAACGCCCACGGCGCTCACCACACCCGCCACCTCAGCCCTCCAGCGGGTCCTGACCGGTGGCCGCAAAGGTGGCGCACCGCTCCCGGGCCAGGTCGCATGCGGAGGCGCTGATGTCGGCGCCGACGAAGGAGCAGCCGGCGGCCAGGGCGGCGATCGCCGAGCTTGCACTGCCGCAGAAGGGGTCGCAGACCACCATCTCGGGCTCCACGCTGCCCTGCAGCATCCGGGCGAAGAGCTCCACCGGCTTCTGGGTGGGGTAGGCCGCGCGATGCAGGCGCTTGATCCGCCAGACGTCGGCCAGGTCGCGGCGGCTGAGCCGTCGCTGGCCCTTGCAGGCGAAGACCACCAGCTCGTGGCTGCGCCGGAAGTAATGGCCCATGCCGATGTTGACCTTGTCCCAGACGATCACGCCCTTGACTTTGAAGCGCCGGCGCATCAGCGCCCCCAGGCTGAGCAAGGAGAACGAATCGAACATCACGTAGATGTGCCGGTCGTCCCGGAGCACCCGATGGCATTGGTCGAGCAGGCGGGCGAATGTTGCCGGATCATCCTGGAACTCGCGGAACCACCGGGGGTTTCCGGGCTCGCCATACCGCCCCACGATCCGCCCATGACCAAACTGCATGTGCTGGTTCATGCCGGAGTAGGCAGGATCGGTGACGATGCAGTCCACCGAGGCGTCCTCGAGTCCGCTCAGGAAGTCGAGGCAGTCGGCCTGCTCGACGCTCCAGCTCGGCTGAGTCGCGCCGGCGAGGGCGAGAGCCATCGCCGCAAGCTTAGGCGCGTCAACCCCCCACCGGCGTGCACCGCGATGCGGCACCCGCCGTCGAGACTCAGCTCGAAGGCTCCTCCGGACTCGGGGAGGGCTCTCCACCATCGCCGGGAGGGTTCGGCTTGGGTGGCGAGCCGGGCGGTGGCCCTGGCCGGTCGTCATACGGCACCTGGCTGCCGCCACCGCCGCCGGACCCGGCCCCGGAGCCGAAGGGATTCTGCGGGCCCATGAGGCCGAAGCTGCGCATCAGACGCTCCAGCTCCTGAGGTCCCCCCAGGTCCTCCTGGACGCGCTCCGCGAAGCGGGTCATCAGCTCGGAGAGCTCGGGATCGTCGGTCAGCTTTTCCTGGAGCCCGCCCAGCTGGGAGAAGAGGTCGCGCATCGCCGCCTCCTGGGCCACCTGCATCAGCACCGGCTGGGAGGCGGCGGCGGCGACCGCCTGGGCCTGCTGGCGGACCACCTCGAAGCCCTTGCAGGACAGGCAGGTGCCCTGGTGCCCGCAGCGGCACAACCGGGACTTGAGCAGGTCCAGCTCGCGGTGCAGCCCGGAGAGGTCGACCCCGCCTTGCTCAGGCTCATCTGCCATCGGAGATCCGATCCTACAGTCCCGCCCCGGCCCGGGGCCGCCCTGCGCCGGTAGAGTCGGGTCCGCGATGCCGCCCCCAGCCCGCCGCGCGCTGATCACCGGGATCACCGGCCAGGACGGCCCCTACCTGGCCGAGCAGCTGCTCGACGAGGGGTGGGAGGTCCACGGGATGGTCCGTGCCGGGGAGCCGGTCATCGCCGAGGTGCCCGCCGCCGTGGCGATCCACGCAGGGCAGCCTCACGGACCAATCCTCGCTGGAGTCGCTGCTCCGGGCCAGCCGCCCCCACCACGTCTACAACCTGGCGGCCGCGACCTCGGTGGCCGGCTCCTTCGAGGACCCGCTGGCCACCTGCGACGTCACCGGTGTCGGTGTCCTCCGCCTGCTTCAAGCGGTCCGCCGCGTCGACCCCGCCATCCGCCTGCTCCAGGCCTCGAGCGCCGAGATCTTTGCGGGAGCGGCTGCCTCACCGCAGGACGAGAGCACCCCGCTCTCGCCCGTCTCGCCCTACGGGGTGGCCAAGGCATTCGCCCACCAGATGGTCCAGGTGTACCGGCGCAGCTTCCGCCTCTTCGCCGCGACCGCCATCCTCTACAACCACGAGTCGCCCCGGCGCGGGCTCAACTTCGTGAGCCGCAAGGTGACCGACGGCGCCGCCCGGATCGCCCTCGGATTGGCGCGCGAGCTGAGGCTGGGCACCCTGGAGGTCGAGCGGGACTGGGGTTACGCGCCCGACTATGTCCGGGCGATGCGGCTCGTCCTCCAGCAGGACGCTCCCGACGATTACGTCGTGGCCACCGGGCAGACCCACACCCTGCTCGAGCTGCTCGACATCGCCTTCACCGCGGTGTCGCTCGACTGGCGCGACCACGTGGTCTCCGACCCCGGCCTGCTCCGCCCCGCGGAGCCGATCCGGCTCTGCGGGGACGCCTCCCGAGCCAGGGACCGGCTGGGCTGGGCACCGACTGTCGACTTCTCGGACATCATCCGGGAGATGGTGGCTTCCGACCTTGCCCGGCTCAATCCGGCGGCTGCGTCGGCCCCTCCCGCTCGGGCCGAGGCGCCGCGGTGAGACCATCACGCCGATGAGCAGGACCGCGCTGATCACCGGGATCACCGGCCAGGACGGCTCCTACCTCGCCGAGCATCTGCTGGCTCAGGGTTACGAGGTGTGGGGGCTGGTCCGCGGCCAGAACAATCCCCGGGCCGCCGTCATCCAGGGGCACATCCCCGACCTGCGCCTCATCGAGGGCGACCTCCACGACCAGTCGTCGCTGATCGCCGCCCTCGAGTCCACCCGTCCCGACGAGGTCTACAACCTGGGCGCGATCAGCTTCGTGGCCCTCTCCTTCAAGCAGGCGATCAACACCGGGGAGATCACCGGGCTGGGCGTCACCCGGATGCTCGACGCCATCCGGGTGGTGAATCCCGACATCCGCTTCTACCAGGCCTCGAGCAGCGAGATGTTCGGCATGGTGCGGGAGACGCCGCAGAACGAGCTGACCCCGTTTCATCCGCGTTCGCCCTACGGGGTGGCCAAGACCTACGGGCACCACATCACCGTCAACTACCGCGAGAGCTACGGGATGTACGCGGTGAGCGGCATCCTCTTCAATCACGAGTCGCCGCGCCGGGGCCGGGAGTTCGTGACTCGCAAGATCAGCGACGGGGTCGCCAGGATCAAGCTCGGCCTGGTCTCCGAGCTGCGTCTCGGCAACCTCGACTCCAAGCGAGACTGGGGATTCGCCGGCGACTACGTCCGGGCGATGCACCTGATGCTGCAGCAGGAGCAGCCCGACGACTACGTGATCGCGACCGGCGAGAGCCACTCCAACCGCGAGCTGTTGGAGCTGGCGTTTGACCATGTCGGGCTGCGCTGGCAGGACCACGTGGTGGTGGACGAGCGGTTCATGCGCCCGGCGGAGGTCGATGTCCTGGTCGGTGACGCGAGCAAGGCACGTCGGGTCCTCGGCTGGCAGCCGACCGTGAGCTTTCCCGAGCTGGTGGCGATGATGGTGGAGGCCGACCTGCGCGAGCTCACCGCCACCACGCTCCACGCGGGGGCCCCCGCGTCCTGAGCGGCGCTCTCCCCACGGGGCGGGCTTGCTCGGGGCCCACTCGTCTTCACCGGGGCACTGGGCCCCCCTCGCCCGGATGGCAGAGCCGCGCGGCGCTCATCCCCCGCTCGGCGGGACTCCCCGCCGGTCGCGCAGCCGGATCCTGAGTCCGATGGCCATCACCGCTGAGGCCACGGCGACGCCGATGCAGAAGGCGACCTCCACACGGATGAGGGTCCCGGGCAGCAGCACCAGCGCCACCACCAGAGCCGCGCTGCCCGCCACCCACCCGGCCGTCGCTCCTCGGTAGCCGCGCAGAGCGATGCTGGCGTAGGCCAGGGCGAGGGCGACCATCAGCCCCTCGCTGCCCAGGGCGAGCAGGACCAGGTCACCGCGCCCGAGCGGGTGCGAGCTGGGAAAGAGCAGCTGGACCACGGGAGGGCCGAGCAGGGCCATTCCCGCGACCGAGATGACGACCACCGCCGCGATCAGGAGAAGCAGGCGACGGAGCAGGGCCCAGAACTCTTCGAACTGGCCGGCGGCGGCGTCGCTGGAGAGCTTGGGCATCAGGCCGGCCTGGATGGCCTGGAACAGAAAGAGAGGGATCCGGGCCACCACCAGGCCGTTCAGCACCCGCCCCGCCGCGGTGGGGTCGGTGCCGCTGAACAGAGCCTGGGTGGTGAGCGGGGTGATGTTGGCGAGCGCTTGGGCGAGCAGGGAGCCGGTGAGCAGCCAGCCGAGCGCGGAGGTGAGCTCGTTCCAGTGGGCCGGGGGCCCGGGAGCGGCGATTCCCCGCTGCCGGGGCAGGACCACGGTGAGGCCCACCAGGCAGGGCAGCGCGATGGCCAGGCCATAGGCGGCGGCGTCGGTGACCCCCAGCCTCCAGAGGACCAGGGCGGCGGTGACGCGCACCGCCCCCTCGACCACGAGCACCGACGCGTAGCCGCCGAAGCGTCCGGCGCCGGCGAGGGTGCCCCGGCTCAGGTAGTAGACGGCGTAGCAGGCCACCGCCACCAGGAAGCCGACCAGCAGCCAGCCGTCGCCCTTGAACAGCTGGTCGACCAGCGGTGCCGTTCGCGGCTGCGGCGACCACCATGACCACCAGGGCCAGCCCGATGCCGAGCAGCAGGGCTCGGCGCACCAGCGGACCAGCCCCGTGCCCGGCCACCCGGCGGGCCGAGGCGGCCCGACCCACCTCCTGCTCGAGCGGCAGGAAGAGCCCCGGAGCGGCCACGAAGACCAGCGCCCACAGGACGCTGAGGGGCGAGTAGGCGGTGTCGCCCAGGGCCCGATGGGTGATGACCAGGAATCCATAGGTCGTCAGTCCCTGGACACCCAGGGCGATCCCGACGATCAGGGCGCCCGGGGGCAGCGGTCCCCCCGGGCGGGTGGGGCGCGCCGTGGGCGCCGCCGGCACCAGGGGTCGGCTTCTCAGCTCGGCCATCGGCCTCCCAGTTTGTCGCAACGGCCGCACGAGAGTCGGTGTCCGGGTGCTCGGTCCCTGCGACGCAGGTGCCACGATTCTGCCCGGCTGATTGCAACCGGCACCGGTTCGGGTATAGTCGTCGCAGCGGGAGCTTTCGAGAGCCGCTGTTCGGCCGTCTAACGGCCGCCTGCCGCGTCGCAGCCGATGCGTGTCTCCCAGGCCTCCCGGAATTTGTGTGCTACGCCGCACCCTCATTGCTCTGCGGCGTATTCGAGGTTGACAGTCCGCTGATCGCACCGGACCTCGCGCTCGACCGGCTTCATCTCATCGTGCCCGATGGGAGTGACGCCATGGTCGTACTGACCACCCTGGCGGACGGCACCGCGGGAGCCGATCCGCGCACCCTCTTCGCCGAGCGGCTCTCCGAGGTCGGCCATCTCACCGCCTCGTTCACCGACGACGAGCCGCCCCAGGTGCGCCTGTCCCTTCCCGACCTGACCCTGGAGTGCGTCCCCCAGCCCGCTCCCGACGGCGACCGTGCCCACCTGGCTCTTCGAGTGGTGTCGCTCAAGCCGGTGAAGAGCCACCCCGAGGGGTCGAAGGTGCTGACCCTCACCACCCGTCAGCCGGTGGTCACCGCGGCCAACGGGGTCGCCAGCGACACCTTCCGCCTCCTCGACTGGCGCGAGGCCACCGCCCGGGCGGCCAAGAGTGAGCGGCTCTTCGCCACCCTGAAGCTGGTCGAGCGTCTGGAGTCCGCCGAGAAGGGGCGGGCTCAGACGCAGCGGACCCGCTACGTGGCGGCTCGTGAGTTCTGGCGATGCCGCACCTGCCGGGCGCTCTGGCGTCCCGACGAGCACACCCGCTGCCCCTCCTGCGGCCGTGAGTTCACCGACGTCGATCGGCGCCAGCCCGAGCTCGGCCGAGTCGAGTTCTCCGTCCCCGAGGGCGAGCCGATCAACCTCACCCCCGACGCCGCGGTCCTGGTCGAGCCCGAGGACGAGCCAAACTTCGTGGGCCGGGTGTCGCGGATCGATCATCACCGCCACCTGGTGGAGCTCACCACCCGCACCTTCGAGCACGCCGGGTCGGAGGGCTACATCACCCCCTCTTTCAACCGCGCCCTGTACCAGGCCAAGCGATCGGTGCTGGCGGCAATCGCCACCCGGGACTTCGGGGTGGGCCTGCTCTCCCAGCTGCTGGTCTCGCCCGAGACGATTCGCTCCCCCGTCTTTGAACCCGCCAACGAGGCGGGCAGCTGGCTCACCGAAGGGATGATGGCCAATCCGCCCCAGGACCGGGCCGTGACGCTTCTCTCCGGGCATGCGGGCCGGCCAGGCGGTTTTCATCCAGGGCCCACCGGGGACCGGCAAGACCACGGTCATCGTCGAAGCTGTCAAGCGCCGGCTGGCGGCCGACCCGGACGAGCGGATCCTGGTGACCTCGCACTCCAACCTGGCCGTGGACAACGCCCTGGAACGCCTGGCGGGGACGCCGGGGATGCGGGCGGTGCGGGTGGCCCGGGCCGAGCGCGTTCATCCCGCGGTGGAGCGCTTCCGCTGCGACGACGAGGACGACCCGCGCCTGATGGAGGCCAACTGCTACTTCGCGACCTGCGCGACCGCGGCGACGTCCGCCATCACCGACATGAACTTCGATGTGGTGATCCTCGACGAGGCCAACAAGGCCCGGGTGGACGAGGCCCTGCCGGCACTGCGGCTGGGCGCCGCCCTGGCGTTGGTGGGCGACCACAAGCAGCTGCCCCCGGTGGAGGACGACTCGCTGTACGGGATCGTCGAGATCGATCCCCGGCTCGAGGAGCTGGTCAACACATCGCTCTTCGAGATGGCCTGGGAGGGAGGCCTTCCGGAGCAGGCGCGCTGCCTGCTCACCATCCAGCACCGGATGCATCCGCAGATCGCCGCCTACGTCTCCAGGGCCTCCTACGACGGCCAGCTGGAGGATGCACCCGAGGTGAAGGCCTATGACTTCGTGACCCGGCGGCCCTTCCCGGTGGCGCTGCACTTCGTCGACACCGACGGGATGCGGGGGAGCCGGGAGCGCCGCGGCCCGGGTGGGGCGCTGCGCAACGAGACCGAGGTCCGGGTTGCCGCCCACGTGGTCCGGCTCCTCGACGAGCGCTGCCCGCGCGAGCTGAGCATGGCGGTGATCGCGATGTACGCCGAGCAGGTCGAGCGGCTTCGCCAGGCGTTGGGACGGCGCAAGTTCAAGCGCTCGGTGAAGATCGACACCGTCGACTCCTTCGAGGGCCGCGAGGAGGACCTGGTGGTCATCTCCCTGGTCCGCTCCAATGAGCGCGGCCGCATCGGCTTCCTGCGAGTGCCCAACCGGCTCAACGTCGCCGTCTCCCGGGCGCGACGGCTGGTCGCCTGCATCGGTGACGCCGCCACCCTCCGAGCCGGTGAGGAGTCGATGTACGGGATCCTGGTGGATGCCGCCCGCGAGGCCGGTGGTTACATCCCGGCCGCCGAGGTGATCTCCTCGAAGCGCCGGCCCGGTCAGCCGCGCGCCGAGGCCGCAGGCGCAGGCCCTGCCGAGGTGGGTGAGCCCCGTCGCCGGCGCCGCCGGCGCCGCAAGGGCCCCGGGGTCGCCGAGGGGGGGAGCCGCGGTCCACCGACCAGCCCGTCCGCCTGGGGCCGGATGGTGAGCCGCTGCCCCCCGTCGAGAGGAGTGCGGCGGAGGCGGAGACGGGCCAGCCCGGGCGCCGTCGCCGGCACCGCCGTCACCGCGGCCCGCGACCGCCGGTGGAGGCGGGCACCGCGGTGCCGGATGGAGTGGCATCCGAGGCCGGCGAGCCCGGCTCGGACCTGGGGACGCGCCACTTTGGACCCGAGGGAACTCGGAGCTTCCGACCGCGCCGCCGGCGCCGGCGACGCCACGGCCCGCGGCCCGATGGCGGTCAGGTGGCCCAGGGCGGGCCGGCCGACGCCGCCCAGGGCCCTGCCCCGGCCGCCTCCGACGGCGCCCCCGCGACTGCCTCCGAGGGCTGATCGCCTCCACCGAGGGCATCCCGTCGGAGCCTGACTCGCCGGGTACCGGCTGGTAGGCTCGTATCACAAGGGAGGTAATTCGCATGCTCGGTGTTGTCATAGCTCTTGACCCGAGTCAGCTCTTGGTCTGGGTTGGGATCGGGCTCGTCGCCGGTCTCGTGGCCAGCCGGGTGATGCTGGGCCACGGCCTGGGACTCGTCGGCGACATCCTGATCGGCCTGGTGGGAGCGATGGCCGGGGGTTTGCTGGCCCAGGTCTTCGGGGTCAGCTTCACGGTGCCGGGGTATCCGCTGATCTCCGACGCGATCATCGCCTTCCTCGGCGCGGTGATCCTGCTCGCCATCTTCCGGCTGTTCGGTGCGGGCAAGCGGCGGACTCTCATCCGCCGCTGACCCGGAGCCTCGGGAGGCCGGCCGGTGGCTCCGGCCGGCCCTGCTAGCCTTGGCTCTGCGAGATGAGCGAGCAGGTCACCGTCTTTGTCCGCGCCGGTGATCCGGTCTGCGCCGAGGCGCTCCAATACCTCTCCCAGAGAGGAGTGGAGCATCGGGTCCGGGACATCCTCACCGACCCCTCGGCGAGCGCCATCCTGCTGGGGCGGCTGGGACGGGTCACCGTGCCCGTCTTTCAGATCGGAGAGCGGCTGATCGTCGGCTTCGACCCGGTCCAGCTCAGCCGCTACCTCCCCCGACCGGAGGGAGAGACCGGCCCCGGGGTCAGCTTCGGCGCGGGGGTGCGCACGGTGACCCCAGCGATCGCGGCCGATCGCGGCCTGCCGGCCACCTACGGTGTTGAGGTCGGTCCGGTGCGCGGCGACAGTCCCGCCGCTGCGGCGGGGGTGCAGCCGGGCGACGTCATCACCGCGATCGGCGCCTACACCCTGACCGGTGGGGAGTCTCAGTTCCGCACCGCGGTGGCGGCCCGCCATCCCGGCGACACCATGGCGATCACGGTCTGGCGCGATGGCGGGAGCCAGCAGCTGGCGGTGCAGTTCCCGTCCGCCGAGGCCGAGGTCGTCACCCCCCCGGGGTCGGCGCAGCCGGCCTAGGGTTCGAGGACCCGTGCTCTCCCGGCAGCGGGGGCGGTGAGCCAGATGGACACGGCCGCCCGCCTTCCCCAGGCCCCGCGCGGGCACTCTCGTTTGAGTCGCTACCGGGCCAGCTTCGTCGCCGGGCACGTGAAGGACCTGCATCGGGCTCGGCTCCTCATACCTCCGGCACTCGGGGTGACCGCCATCGTCTTCCTGGTGCTGGCCATCGATCCCTCCGCATTCGGACACGCCATCACCCATTTCCGATGGGCGCTGATTCCGGCGATCGTCGCCGTCAGCCTCGGCTACTACGTGGTGCAGGGCATCCGCTGGTATTTCCTGCTCGTCGAGGTGGGCATCCGGCTGCCGATGAGAGACGTGGTCCTCATCAACCTCGCCGGGCAGGCGACGGCGCTGCTCCCCCTCGGTGAGCTGACCCGGGCGGTCCTGGTCGCCCAGGCGTCAGGTGCCGACTTCGGGGCGGCGGTTGCGGCCGAGACGGTCCAGGAGCTGATCTACACCCTGCTGCTGATCCTCTTCGCCGTCCCGGCCCTGGTGGCGGTTCCCCACGCGCTGGGCGGGGTGGTGGCGATACTCATCGTGATCGCGGCGATCTTCGTGGGGATGAGCTGGTGCCCGGCCTACCGCTGGTTGCGCGCGGCGGTCGCCCACACCCCGCTGCTCAAGCGCCTGCTCCATGAGGTCGACGAGCTGCACAACGACCTGGTGGTGCTGGTCAGGCGCCCGTCGACCTTCGTCTGGTCCTGGCTCTCTGCACTCCAGGCCGCGGCGATGATCACCGCACTGTGGTTGGTCACCGAAGCGGTCGCACCCGGACAGCTCAGCTGGAAGAGCGCGGCGCTGGTCTATGCCGTGTCCAACGTCGCCGGTCTGCTCAGCCTGATCCCGGGCGGCATCGGCGCATACGAGGGCAGCGTGATCGGCCTGCTGGTCGGGTTCGGTTTGAATCCCGGCGTCGCCGCCGCAGTGGCGGTGGTGCAGCGCCTGGCCTCGCAGGGGCTGGGAACCCTTGTCGGCTTCGGCTCGTATTCGGTCGCCAAGCGCCGCCTCCACCTGACCGGAATCGGCACCATCCCGGTGCGCCCCAAGCCGCCCACCACGGGACCCGTACAGGTTCCAGGTTAGGCGTTCCGCCCGCAAGGGTCCCCGCACGGTGCGCACATTGCGGTTGGGAGTCGCGTGCGCATCCGTACCGGAGCCTGACCGCCCCCGCACGGTTGCGGATCAGCCGGGCGAATACGCGAATACGCCAATACACGAATACACGAATACGCGAATACAGGAGCCGGGAGTGACCTCACTGCGCAGCGCTGCTGAGCCGCGACCCATGGCCCACAGCCGACGGCCGGCCTCCAGGTGGCTCGGTCACAGCCGTGGCGGCCTGGGCGGGCAGACGGTTTAGGACAAGAACTTCCTGAACGCGCGCAGCGGCGGGGTTGCTCCACCGCGGACGGCCGCCGCGGATCACGCCCTCCCGTATCGCTAGGGCGAGGTGATGGCCTCGACCAGAAGCTCGGCCACCGCTGCCGGCTGCTCGAGATATGGTGCGTGGGCGGTGCCCGGCTGGATCACCAGGCGGCCGGCGGGCAAGCGCTGAGCCAGATCGCCGCACCGCTGGCGAAGAAAGGGGACGTCGAGGTCCCCACAGACAACCGTGACGGGGACGGCGAGCTCGGAGAGCCGCGGCCAGGCCTGGATTCCGTTGGGCCTCACCAGTCGAGGGCGCAGGTTGCGCAGGATCGCCGCGTTCATCTCCAGCGCCAGGATGCGCACCGCGCCTCCGATCCTTCCCTCTGGCTGCCCTGGTCCGTCCAGCCACAGCCAGGCGTCCAAACGGTTGACCTCGGAGAGGTCTCCCCTGGCGAGGGAGGCTTCGCGCTCGGCGTCAAGTCGGAGCGTGGCGGCGTCGAGGTGCTCGGGGGCGGCAGGAGGGGCACCGCTCACCGCGGGAGCGAACAGCACCAGCCCCGCCACCTGATGGGGGAAGGCGACGGTCGCGTCAAGCGCGAGGCCGCCCCCGGCGGAACTGCCCGCCAACCACACCGGGCCGACGGCGACCGCATCGAGCACCGCAGCCAGGTCCTCGAGGTGAGAGAAGGGGGACGTCGCCGGGCCGGTGTCGCCGAACCCCCGCCGGTCGTAGGCGATGAGGGTCAACCTCGGAACCAGGCGTTCAGCCACGGGATGCCATGCGCGGCGGTCGGCGACGCCGGGGTGGAGCAGTACCACCACTGACGCTGCCGGCGCCCCCTCCCAGCGCTCGCCCCTCAGCCAGGCATCCCCAGCCCTCACTGCCAGGGGCTGGCTGGAGATCACCGACCGGTCAGCCGTCCTGCCGCCGTCACCAGCCGGGAGGCGGCTCGGAGCGGTTGAGCAGCCGCAGGAAGTCCTCAGCCCGGGCCACCGCCTCCCAACGGCGGTTGAAGAAGTCCTGGCAGATCATCCGGCCGTCCTCGAGGCTGGTGACGGTCACCGCCCACTGGTTCAGAGCCTTGGCCACCTCGACCTCGTGGGTACCCGCGTCGTTACGCATCACCACCCCGGCTGGAGCCGGGCGGTGCTGGAGTCGTTCGTTGCGTCTGGGGGACGCCATAGCCATCGCACATACCTCCACGGATCGGGACCCGGAAAGCCGGCAGCGGGACCTCGGTGCTCTTGCAGATCGGGGTGGGACGACGCCGAGCAGCAAGGCCGCCGGGCACCGGACATCCCACGGTTATTCTCGCGCATCCGCGCCGCGGAGAGAAGCCCACAGGCAGCACGCACGCACCAACCCCGGCACGCCAGGGCCGGATCAGGCGAGATCGAGGGGAAGCTCCGCGGATTGTGCCACACGGGACCCTGGTGCGCGCCCCTCCGCCGGCCCTGGAACCTCGATGGGTGGCGGCTCTGGCGCCTCCCTCGCCCACCCCGGGGGCTCGCCGTCCCGCTCCGCCATCCGCTGCAGGATCGGGTCGGGAGGGCGGGGCAGCCCGATCTCCAGAAGATGGGCCATGTCGAACCCGTTCACCACCGCGTAGTTGCTCCGGTTGTTGTTCATCAGCAGGTGGACCGGAACCCCCCGGTCGGCCGCGGCTCGGATCGCGGGCACCCAAGGGGCCAGCTCCGACGGAGGGTAGAGGTAGTCGAAACGCTCCGCGGTCGTCTTGGTGTGGGCGTACCAGGTCCGGTAGTTGCGTCCGTGGAAGCGGACCAGGGCGAGGCGTGGCGACGTGATCGCGAGATGGCGGGGCGCGGTTCCGCTGCCCAGCTGGGGGGCATCGACCCCGACCAGGGTGGAGTCCAGCTCGCGGAGCAGCTCCTCGGTTTCGGCGAGCCGCTCCCCGTCGAACCAGGAGCGGTGGCGGAACTCGATGGCCACGATGTCCTCGGGGTGACGCTCGCGGACTCGGACCAGCTCGTCGCGAGCCGCCGGGGTGGCGGTGAACCACGGCGGGAACTGGTAGTGGACGGCCCCCAGCTTCCCGGACTCGCGAAGCGGCATCAGCGCCGCCAGGAACTCGTGCTCCTCCTCGGGGGTGGGCTGCCGAGGTGTGCCGCCCTCGCGCTCGTGGAGGGTGAGGCTGCGGTACGCCTTGATGTTGAACCGGAAATCCTCGGGGGTCCGGGCCACCCAGCCCGCCACCGTCCCCGGCTGGGGGATGCCATAGAAGCTGGAGTCGATCTCGACCAGCGGGAAGTAGCGAGCATAGAAGCTCAGCCGCTCCTTCTGGCGCGACCCGCGCAGCTCGGCAGGGTAGAAGTCCTCGTGGTCGAGCCAGTTGCAGGTGCCGACCAGGATCGGGGCCCGCGCCGCGGTGGGAGCCACGGACCAACCGTAGCGCGAGGGACGGCGACGGCCTCCTCGGGCTCGCTCAGCGACGGGCCACGATCTCGCCGCAGACCACGATGAACACGCCGGCCGGCTCCTGGCCCCAGGCTCTCCAGCCGGCGGCGATCTCCTCCAACTCGGTCTGGGCAGCGATGCCGTAGTCCACGGCCTGGCGGGCAAACAACGACGCGGTGGTGCGCTCAGCCCACAGCTCCGACCACCAGCTGCGTTCCTGAGGGGTGGCGAACGTCCAGGTCGAGGACGTGTACACGACGTCGTCGAAGCCGGCCAGGCGGGCCCAGTGGAGCAGGAGACGGCCGGCGTCCGCCTCCGCCCGGTTGCGCCGCGTCACCGCCCGGTAGACCTCCCGCCAGCGCTCCAGCCGAGGGTTCTCGGGAGCCCAGACCATCGCCGAATAGTCGCTGTCCCGAGCTGCGACGATCCCGCCCGGACGGGCCAGCCGCCCCATCTCCGCGAGCGCTCCGACCGGGTCCGAGAGGTGCTGGAGCACCTGGTGGGCGTGCACCACGTCGAAGGCGCCCTCGTCGAGACCGGCCCGGAAGTCCCCGACCTGGAAGCCCAGGTTGCCGACCCCGGCCTCCCTGGCGTGGGCCTCGGCCTCAGCGACCACCGCAGCCGAGGTGTCGATGGCGAGCACCCGCCCGGGGGCGACCAGTCGCGCCAGGTCCGCGGTGAGGGTTCCCGGCCCGCAGCCGACGTCGAGCAGGCTCATGCCCGGGCACAGGTGGGCGAGAAGGTAGCCGGCGGAGTTCTCCGCCGTCCGCCAGCGATGTGAGCGCAGCACCGCGTCGTGGTGGCCAAGGGTGTAGATGTCGGAGGCTGGACCCAAGGGCCGGGCCATGGTCGCACAGCCGCTCCGCCCTCAGCGCCGGCTCCTGGGCCGTCGTTTGTGGCCGCGAGGTCCCAACCGCGAGGGTGGGACTGGCCGCAACGGCGTAGCCGAGGCTCGATGGCCGATCATTCGCAGATGACCGCCACCGCTCCATCCGTGGTCCGCCGCCCCACCGACCTGCTTCATCTGGCGGTCGCCGCCACCGAGGCGGCGGGGCGGGTGATCACGACGGCACGGGCCACCGGACGCCGCGAGGTGGCCGAGTCCAAGGGCCTCGGGGACTGGGTGACCGCGGTCGACAGGGAGGCCGAGGCCGCCGCCACCTCCATCCTCAGAATGGCCACGCCGGAGATCCCCATCCTTGCCGAGGAAGCGGGGGGCTCGCGGGGGGACCGGTTCTGGGTGGTGGACCCGCTGGATGGGACCACCAATTTCGTGCTCGGCTACCCGGTGGTGGGGGTCAGCATCGCCCTGATCGAGGCGGGCGAGCCGACGGTTGGCGTCGTGTCGGCCCCGGAGCTGGGGGCACGCTGGGTGTCGCGACGAGGGGAGGGTGCATTCGACCGCGCGGGGCGGCGGCTTGACCTCCGGGACAGCCCCGCGGCCGGGGTCACCGCCACCGGATTTCCCTTCCGCCACCCTGAGTGGCACCCCCGCTACCTGGCGGTGATGAACGCGGCCCTGGAGGAGTTCGAGGACCTGCGCCGGCCCGGGGCTGCATCACTGGACCTGGCGTACTGCGCCTCGGGAGTGTGGAGCGGGTTCTTTGAGCTGGGCCTCGGTCTCTGGGACATCGCCGCCGGGGCCCTCCTGGTCCGCGAGGCGGGCGGCGTGGTCACCGACTGGAAAGGCGATGAAACCGCCGTCTTCCAGAGTGGGGATGTTCTGGCCGGGGCCCCGGCCTGGCATCGCCGCATGCTCGAATTGGTCCGAAGGGTCGATGCCGCATGATGTGCGCTTCCCGCCGGCGTAACCACGCCGCCCCACCTCGATTTCATCTCTGCGCGCCATGAGCCAGACGAGGGCCCCCGTGACCGAGCCTGCCCAGACCGCCGCTCCCGCCCCCGCGCTGCTCGCCGGACGACGGATCCTGGTGACCGGGGTGCTGACCCCCAAGAGCATCGCCTACTCGATCGCCGACTCCTGCCTGCGCAGCGGGGCGGAGCTGATGCTCACCTCCTTCGGACGGGCGATGAGCCTGACCGAGCGCAGTGCCCGCCGGCTCGGACTGGAGGGCCCGGTGCTCGAGATGGACGCCACCCGGCCAGACCAGGTGGCCGCCGTCGGGCACGAGGTGCGCGCCAGGTGGGGTGAGCTGGACGGCGTGGTCCACGCCATCGGCTTCGCTCCCGATGACGCCCTGGGCGGGCGCTTCCTCACCACCCCCTGGGAGTCGGTCGCCACTGCGATGAACGTCTCCGCATTCAGTCTCAAGACCCTGGCGAGTGAGCTGGCGCCGCTGATGCCGGAGCGCAGGGGATCGCTGGTGACCCTCACCTTCGATGCCACCGTCGCCTGGCCGCTGTACGACTGGATGGGACCGACCAAGGCGGCGCTGGAATCGATCGTTCGCTACCTTGCCCGCTACCTGGGGCCCCGGGGCATCCGGGTCAACACGGTCTCGGCAGGCCCTCTGGCCACCGTCGCGGCCAAGGCCATCCCGGCGTTCGGCCTGCTCAGCGACGCCTGGGGCGATGCAGCCCCCTTGGGCTGGGACACCGGCGACGCCGGCCCGGTCGCCGACGCCGCCGTCTTCCTGCTCAGCGACCTCGCCCGGGGCATCACCGGGGAGATGCTCCACGTCGATGGTGGCTATCACAGCCAGGGCGCTCCGCCTCCGCGGGATGCGCAGCCGGGCCGGGGCGTGGCCCGGTCCGAGGGGGACCCGCCGGGAGAGACCGAGCCGTGAGCGCCAACGGCAACGGCCGGGTTCGGGTCGCGGTGACCGGGATGGGGGCGATCACCCCGCTGGGCCCCGACGTCGCCTCCAGCTGGGACGCCTGCCGCCGGGGGATCTCCGGGGTGGCGCCGATCACCCTCTTCGACGCCTCGGTGATGCCCACCCGGTTCGCGGGAGAGGTCAAGGGATTCGACGCCGCCGAACATCTCGGCCAGAAGGAATCTCGCCGCACCTCCCGCGCGGTGGCCCTGGCGGTGGTGGCGGCCCGTCAAGCCGTCACCGACTCCGGCCTTGACGTGCGCAGCATCGGAGACGATGTCGGGGTGCTGCTGGCCTCGGGCATCGGCGGCCTGGAATGGCTGGAGAACGGCGTCATCCGGCTCGACCATGGCGGACCACGCCGGGTCTCGCCCTTCACCATCCCGGCGATGATCGCCAACATGCCGGCTGGTCGGGTGGCCATCGAGTTCGGCGCCCGCGGGCCCAATTTCGCCATCGTCTCCGCCTGCGCCTCCGCCGGCAACGCCATCGGTGAGGCGGCAGAGTGGATTCGCCGGGGCGATGCGGTGGCGGTGCTCGCGGGCGGGACCGAGGCGGCCATCACCCCGATCGGCATCGCCACCTTCAACGCCATGCAGGCGCTCTCGACCCGCAACGACGACCCTCCACGCGCCTCGCGTCCCTTCGACCGGGATCGCGACGGCTTCGTGATGGGCGAGGGCTCCGGCATGCTCGTCCTCGAGGAGTGGGAGCACGCCCAGGCTCGCGACGCCCACATCTATGCCGAGCTGGTGGGCTACGGAGCCACCGATGATGCCTGTGACGTGGTGCAGCCCGACCCGAAGGGCGACGGAGCCCGTCGCAGCGTCAATCGGGCCCTGGACCGCGCTCATCGGGGTCCCGGTGACGTCGACTACATCAACGCTCACGGCACCTCGACCCAGCTCAACGACGCCGCCGAGACCCGGGCGATCAAGGACGCCCTCGGCGAGCGGGCAGCCACCGTGCCGATGAGCTCCACCAAGTCGATGACCGGCCACCTGCTGGGCGCCGCCGGGGGCATCGAGGCCATCTTCTCGATCCTCGCCATCCGAGACCAGTTCGTCCCTCCCACCATCAATCTCGACGACCCCGATCCGGAATGCGACCTCGACTACGTGCCCAACGTCGGCCGCTCCGCACGGGTTGACCTGGCGATCAGCACCAGCTTCGGGTTCGGCGGCCACAACGCCTGCCTGGCCTTCTCCCGGGTCGAGGAGGGGCAGCCACCCAGCTCGGGGCCCGAGGATCCGCGGCGGGGCTCAGCCCGGCCTGTCTGAGCGCGGCGGGCGGCCTCTCGGTAGCCTGGGGGTGGCGATGGACGAGGTGGTCCGCAGTGAGGCCGGCCGGGGCGTGCTGGTGCTGCGCCGCGCCGACATCACGATGCTCGCCGTCGACGCCATCCTCAACGCCGCCAACAGCTCGCTCGCCGGCGGCGGCGGGGTCGACGGCGCCGTCCATCGCGCCGGGGGACCGGAGATCATGGCCGAGCTGCGGCGCCTGCACGACGGCGGGTGCCCCACCGGGTCGGCGGTGGTGACCGGCGCCGGGCGGCTTCCGGCCCGGTACGTGGTCCACGCCGTGGGCCCGCGGTGGCGGGACGGCGACCACGGGGAGCCCGGGGCCCTGGCCTCGGCCTACCGAACCGCCTTTGCCCTGGCGGCGGGACTCGGCTGCGTCACCGTTGCGGCCCCCTCGATCTCCACCGGCATCTACGGGTTTCCGATCGAGCGCGCCGCGCCCATCGCTCTCGCCGAAGCGCGAACCGCACTCCGAGCCGAGGCAAGCTCAATTCGCGAGATCACCTTTGCCCTCTACAGCCCGGGTGACCTGGCGGTGTTCACCGCAGCCCTCGGCTGACCCCCGGTTGTCCTGGGTTTCATGGCTCGACGCCGCCTTGATCGGCTTGTGCGATCTGGATCCCCGCAATCTGACCGTCACAAAGGCTGCAGACGATCTGTCACATACCGGGGTGGATCCCGTGACGACGATCGTGAAGGGGCCTGTTTATGCTCCGCTGATGAGCAAGCACGCCGCTCGGGTCAATCCAGCCACCGTTGGGTCGGCCGGCGGCCCCGGAGCCGCTCGCTTGGTCGCCACGGTGGCCGTGGCCGGCCTCGCCGCAGTGGCGATCGGGGTGGGGGCCATCGCCGCCAGTGCAGCCCTCGCGGCGGGGACCTCGATGAGCGCAGTGGCCCTGATCGCGGTCGGGTGCCTGGCCGTGGCCCTGCTCTGCGTGAGCATCCGCCTCCAGGGAGCGCGCGCCGAGCTGGAGCGGAGCCGCGCCGAGATGCGGGACATGGCCAGCGTCGATCCGCTCACCGGCACCTGCAGCCGCGGCGCCTTCCAGCGCGAGCTCGAGCGGCACTTCCGACCGGGCGCGGAGCTGGTGCTGATGCTGGTCGACGTCGACAACCTCAGGTCGGTCAATGACAGCCTTGGTCACGACGTCGGGGACGCGATCCTGCAGGGCACCGCCCGCCGGATCCAAGCCTGCCTGCGCAGCACTGACGTGGTCTCGCGCCTCGCCGGCGATGAGTTCGCGGTGCTGCTCCCCCGAGTTCGACGACCCCGCTGCGGTCGAGGTCATCGCCCGCCGCATCGTCGAGGCGTCGCAGCGCCCCTACCCGGCCGAGCTGCACAACTGCACGGTGAGCGCGAGCGTCGGCGTGGCTGCGTTGAACGCTGAGCTGTCGCCGGCCGACCTGCTCCGCAATGCCGAGGTGGCCCTCAGCGTGGCCAAGGCCGACGGCAAGGGCCAGCATGTCATCTACCGGCAGGAGTTGCACGGGAGCCAGGTTCAGCGCATCGCATTCGAGCGCGACCTGCGCACCGGCCTGGACCAGGACCAATTCGTTGTCCACTACCAGCCGATGGTGGACTCCAAGAGCCGCCGCATCCTCGGGGTCGAAGCCCTGGTCAGGTGGAACCATCCTGAGCGCGGCCTGGTGCCACCACTCGACTTCCTGCCCATGGCGGAGGCCACGGGGCTGATCATTCCCCTGGGCGCCTGGGTGCTGCGCGAGGCGTGCAAGCAGACCCAGCTGTGGCGGTCCCGCAACCCCGGGGTCTTCGACGACTTCCTGGTGAGTGTCAACGTCTCGGCGCGGCAGCTCTTCGGCACCCAGCTCGAGGACGACGTGGTCGAGGCCCTCAACCAGTCGGGCCTGGACCCCCGCAACCTGATCCTGGAGATCATCGAATCCCAGGTGATGACCGACCTTCACGCCGCCCTCAAGCAGATCGCCGCTCTGAAGGAGCTGGGAGTCCGCATCGCCATCGACGACTTCGGCACCGGGTACTCGTCGCTCGGCCACCTCCAGGAGCTGCCGGTCGACTTCCTGAAGCTGGACAAGAGCTTCACCGACAACATTGCGGAGTCGGTGAAGAGCCAGGAGCTGATGCGCACCGTCGCTCAGCTGAGCCGCAACCTCTCCATCGTCACCGTGGCCGAGGGAGTGGAGACGCTCGAACAGGCGGACGTGCTCCACGCCCTGGACGTCAACCTCTGCCAGGGTTATTACTTCGCCCGCCCGGTGGACGCCCAGAGCATCAGCCAGCTCCTGCAGAGGGTCAGTCACCTCCCCGAGGAGCCTTCCCAGCGCGCCACCGCCCCGGCAGCCGGCGGCGGCAGGCTCAGCGTCACCGTTCCCAAGGCGGCTCGGGTCGCCGTCTCGCGCCTTCGCAACTGAGCCCAGGGGTCGCCGCGTCAGCGGCGCGAGGGCGCGGGGCTCGGCTGAGCGGACCGCTCGGGAGCGGCTGGAGCCGACCCCGCCCACTCACCCTGGGCTGCGGCGGTCGGCTGCGTGCGGGTGCCCCAGGCGCCGCGCGTGGCGGAGAGCAGGGCGGCCACCCCCATCAGGGCCATCGACCCGTAGAAGGCCGAGTGCAGCCCGTCCGCGAAGGTGCCGGCCAGCTGGTGGGGCAGCGACGTCGAGCCCACGAAGATGGCGAAGGCCAGGCTCTGGGGGATGGTGCGGGAGGCCAGCACCATGGCCATCGAGAAGGAGAACACCATGCCGATGTTGGCGAAGGTGCGCAGCATCCCCGAGGAGATCCCGAACAGCTGGGGCGGTGAGGCCTTCATCACCGCCGAGGTGTTGGCGGGGAAGAATGAGCTCGCCCCGATGCCGTTGACCACGCTGCCGGCGACCACCACCCAGAGGCCGGTGGTGGTGCCGAGGTGGGCGTAGATGAAGAGCGCGCCGACCTGCACCGCCAGGCCGAATGTGGCCGGGATCACCGGTCCCACCCGGTCGGCCAGCCGGCCGGCGAAGGGCCCAATGGCGCCGCCGATGACGTACCCCGGCACCAAGAGCAGCGAGGCGTTGAGGGCGGTGAGGCCGCGGGCCCCCTGCAGGTACATGATCACCAGGAAGAGGACCGCGAAGTTGGCGAGCCCCTGGAAGAAGGAGGCGAGCAGCGACGGGGTCATGGAGGGGATGCGCAGCAGCGACAGCTGGAGCATCGGCTCGGCCTGACGCCACTCGATGATCGCGAAGGCGGCGACCAGCACCAGCCCGCCCACCAGGTAACCGAGGATCTCCGCGTCCAGCGATGAGGTCGCCAGCTCGGTCACCGCCCACAGCACCCCGAACAGGCCCAGGCCGAGGGTGACCATCCCGGGCACGTCGAGATGGTGCCGGCGGCGCGGGCCGGTGTCGTGGAGCACGCGGATCGCGAGCAAGGTGGCGGCGAGCCCGATCGGCACGTTGATCCAGAAGATCCAGCGCCAGGAGAGGTAGGTGACGATCGCTCCGCCCAGCACGATGCCCAGCACCGCGCCGGCGCTCCAGCCGATGCCGTTGTAGCCGTAGGCCTTGCCGCGCTGGTGAGGCGGGAAGAGGTCGGCGATGATGGCGCCGCTGTTGGAGGTCACCAGGGCGCCCCCGATCCCCTGCACGACCCGGAACCCGATCATCGACGAGCCGTCCCAGGAGAGGGCGCACAGCGCCGAGCCGGCGATGAAGACGAGGAAACCCGCCTCGTACATCCGCACCCGGCCGAACATGTCACCGAGGCGGCCCACCTGGGTGGCCAGCAGGGTGATCACCAGCAGGTAGCCGATCACCACCCAGACCACCGATGCCAGGTCGACGTGCAGGCCTCGCTCGATGGCGGGCAGGGCCAGCACCACGATGGTGGTGTCGACCGCGGTGATCAGCACCCCGGTCATCACCACCGCGAGGGCGAGGCCGGTCCGCACCGGGCGGGCCGGCTGAGCCGGGCTTGAGGGCGTGCTGGGGGCTGGGTTGGCGCTCACCCTGTGGAGGATACCGTCGCCGGCAGAGCCGGCCCGACCCCCGCCATCGGCGATCCGTCACGGGATGATCCGATGAATTATCAGATGTTGGCGATCTGTTACCGGAGTATTGGGCGGTTTGATACGTTAGGCGCTTAGCCTGGCGAGGTTGGGGGTCCCGGCGGGGGCCAGTGCAGGTGGAACTGGAGGATCGCCAGGTGCGTTCGCTGTCTCTCTTGACCTGGAATGACAAGAGGCGAACCCGTCTGCTGATGAGCGGGCTGTTGGCGGCCGCAGCGGCGACCGCATCCGCCACCGCCGCCGGAGCGGCCGGAGCGCATTTCGGAGGCGCAACCATCCGGGTGATCGTCCGGGCTGTGCCCGGTGACCTGCCGGCCGCGGACCGCGACATCGCTGCGGTGGGAGGTGACGTGGTCCTGCAGATCCCGCTCATCACCGCAAGCGTCGCCGATGTTCCTCAGGGGGCCGTCGCCTGGCTCAGCGCCGAGCCTGAGATCGCGGCGGTGACCCCCGACGGCCAGGTGCGCCTCCTCTCCAGCTCCTACTCGCCGACCACGGACCCGGGCTCCCTCTACACCGTCGAGCAGGAGCTGGGGGTCACCCAGGCCTGGGAGGACGGGTACACGGGTGCCGGCGTGGGCGTGGCCCTGATCGACACCGGGGTCAGTCCGGTCGAGGGCCTGGACGGCCCGGGACAGGTCGTCAACGGCCCCGACATCTCCTTCGACGCGGCCTCGCCGTCGCTGCGCTACCTGGACGAGAACGGCCACGGGACCTTCATGGCGGGGATCATCGCCGGCCGTGACCCGGGTGCGGGCGGCGGTGGCGGCTACAGCGGCAGCGCCGCCAGTGCCTTCAGCTCCTCGGGCCTGGGCACCTCGGGTGACGGTCCCGCCTACGCCGCCGACACCACCGACTTCCTCGGGATCGCCCCTGACGCTCGCATCGTCAACGTCAAGGTGGCCTCAGCCAACGGAGCCGTCGACGTCTCCCAGGTCCTGGCAGCGATCGACTGGGTGGTGCAGAACAGCAACGACGGCGGCCTCAACATCCGCGTCCTCAACCTGAGCTTCGGCACCGACAGCACCCAGTCGTACCTGGTCGACCCGCTGGCCTACGCCGCCGAACAGGCATGGCAGCAGGGGATCGTCGTGGTCGCCGCGGTGGGCAACCAGGGAGTCAACGCAGCGGGCGTCGCCGACCCCGCTGACGACCCCTACGTGCTCGCGGTCGGCGCCAGCGAGCCGGGCCTCTCCGGGAGCGGAGGCTTCGCAGTCGCTCCCTTCTCGAGCCATGGGAACTCCTCGCGCAGCCCCGATCTGATCGCGCCCGGCAAGTCGATCGTGAGCCTGGCCGATCCGGGCTCGGTCATCGCCGATCAGTTCGCGGCCACCGGCGCGGTGGGCACCCGCTTCTTCCGCGGCAGCGGCACCTCGGAGGCGACCGCGGTGGTCTCCGGCCTCGCCGCTCTCCTGGTTCAGGAGTACCCGTCGGCGACGCCCGACCAGATCAAGGCGCTGATGACGTCGACGGCGTTGCCGTTGAGCGGCGCGGGGCGGAGGGCCGCCGGCCACGGCGAGGTGATCGCCTCCGCCGCGATCCAGGCCAGCCTCTCCTCGACCCCGCAGAGCTTCACCCCCTCGAGCGGCACCGGTTCTCTTGACGGCTCCCGCGGCTCACTCCACGTCAGCCTGCTGGGGATCACCCTGAGTGGCAATCAGGACATCTTCGGCGACACCGTGAGCACCGCCACCCTCGCCAGCCAGGAGAGTCGAGGCGGACAGCTGGTCAGGCGGGGCCTGGAATGGGGCCACCTGGTCGGGGAGGGGCTGGACCTCGAGCGGCGGCGCGCTGTCTTGGGCCTATGCCCCCTGGTCCGCCGGCTCCTGGGCCGGGGTCCCCTGGTCCGCCGTCACCATCGACTTCGGGACCTGGTCGGGGGTGTCCTGGTCTGGGGTGTCCTGGTCGGGGGTGTCCTGGTCGGGCGTCTCCTGGTCGGGTGTCTCCTGGTCGGGTGTCTCCTGGTCGGATGCGGCCTGGGCAAGCTCCAGCTGGTCGTGATCTCCACATCGCGTCGCGGCCGGACATGATCTGAGATGACCGCCGCCGAGACCGCCGCCGCACTCCATCCGGGTCCTCATCGACCCTGGCCAGCGGCGCTGCGTCGCCGGCTCACCGCGCGCGTGGGTCGTGTGCCCCTTCTCACCGCCGGGCTCGGCCTGGCGGCGGCCCTGGCCGCCTGGGCCGTCGCCTCGATCCCTCAGCGACCGGCGCCATATGCCATCCCCTGGTGGCTGCTCGCCGCCCTCTTCTGCGTCGCCGAGATCTGCGTCGTCCACGTCCAGTTCCGCCGCGAGGCCGAGTCCTTCTCGCTCAGCGAGGTCCCGCTGGTGCTGGGCCTTTTCTTCGACCGGCCGCTGACCGTGGTGCTGGCCTGTCTGCTCGGCGTCGCCGCCGCCCTCACCCTCCACCGGCGCCAGTCATGGCTGAAGCTCAGCTTCAACCTCGGCAACTTCACCCTCGGCGCCGCGATCGCTGTGGCCCTGTTCCACCGACTGGCTCCAGGCCAGGATGCGCCCGGCAACCTCGCCAGTCTCGCCGCCCTGGCCTCGGTCCTCATCGCCGGCGCGGTGCAATCGGCGATCTTCGTCGCCGCCCTCTTTCTGTCAGAGGGACGCCCGGACCGGACCGGGCTCGCCGCCAACTGCGGGCTGGCCATGCTCGGCACCGCGATCAACACCTGCCTTGCCCTGGTCACGGTCAACGTGATGTGGTTCCACCCCGAGGTGGTCTGGCTGCTGCTGGTCCCAGCAACCGGCGTCGCCCTGGCCTATCGGTCCTATGTCTCGGAGCGGGAGAACCGCCAGCAGGTTGCCTTCCTCTACGAGTCCAGCCGCCAGCTGCAGCACGCCGGCGATCTGGACCAGGCGCTGCTCGACGTCCTGAAGGGTACTCGGGAGACGTTCAGGGTCGAGAAGGCCGAGGTGATCATCTTCCCCACCCGGGCCGGCGAGGTGATGGTTCGCGCCAGCGTCGGTGCCGCCGCCGCCGAGCCGATGCGGCCCATGGAGCTCGACGACGACGAGAGGCGCTTCATCACCGGGATGGTGGCGACCGCGCCGGCCATCCTCGACTCTGATTCGGCGAACCGCGACACCCGGCGCTTCCTCGCCCGCCAGGGCATCCGCGACGGGATGGTCGCGGTGCTTCGAGGCGAGACCGGGGCCATCGGGCTGATGGTGGCCGGCGGCCGCCTCGGTGAGGTGAGCAGCTTCGCCGACGAGGACCTGCGTCTCTTCGAGATGCTGGCCGCCCACACCGGCAGCACCCTTGAGAACGGGCGCCTGGAGAGCTCGCTGCGCCAGCTCACCGATCTTCAGCACAAGCTGCGTCACCAGGCTCTCCACGACCCGCTCACCGGTATGGCCAACCGCAGCCTCTTCCAGAGCAGCGTGCGCGACGCCCTGGCCAAGGCAGGCGAGCGCGTCGGGGTCCTGTTCATCGACCTCGACGATTTCAAGACCGTCAACGACAGCCTGGGGCACGTGGTGGGCGACGAGCTCCTCCGAGCCGTGGCCGGGAGGGTGGCCGAATGCCTCCGACCCGGAGACCTCGCAGCTCGTCTCGGCGGCGACGAGTTCGCCGTGCTGCTCCAGGGCATCGCCGACAGCAGAGCGGCCACCAGCGTGGCCAGCCGGATCGTGGACCGGTTGCGTGATCCCTTCCAGGTGATGGGCGCCGAGGTCGTGGTGCGGGCCAGCATCGGCATCGCCACGGGCGGTCCCGGAGAGTTCGGCGCGGACGAGCTGCTGCGCAACGCCGACGAGGCGATGTACACCGCCAAGGGCCTGGGCAAGGGCCGGTGGGAGGTGTTCGCCGCCAGCATGCACGCGGCGGTGCTCAGCCGCCACGAGTTCAAGGCCGATCTTCACCGGGCCATGGAGCGGGACGAGCTGGTGGTCCATTACCAGCCGATGTTCGAGATCCCCTCGGGGAGGGTGGTGGCGGCCGAAGCGCTGCTTCGCTGGCGTCATCCGCGCCACGGCGTGGTGCAGCCGGCCAGCTTCATTCCGCTCGCCGAGGAGACCGGGCTGATCGCCCCCATCGGCAGATGGGTTCTGGAGCAGGCCTGCGCCGAGGCCGCCCGCTGGCGTGACGCGGACCCGGCTGGCGAGATCGCGGTCGCCGTCAACGTCTCACCCCGCCAGCTGCAGCGCGGCCTTTTCGTCGACGAGCTCCAGCTGATCCTGGCCCGCAGCGGCCTGAGCCCACGCAACCTGATCGTCGAGGTGACCGAGAGCCTCGCGATCGATGAGGTGGAGGGTGCTCCGGGGCGGCTCCAGCACCTTCGCGACCTCGGGGTGAGGATCGCGATCGACGACTTCGGCACCGGCCATTCGTCGCTGAGCCGGCTGCGCGACTTCCCGGTCGACATCATCAAGATCGACAAGGCGTTCACCACCACCCTGGCTCCGGGTGAGGACGTGGGCGGGTTGTCCCGCGCGGTCTTCGCCTTCGGTCACAGCCTCGGGGTGACGGTGGTGGCCGAGGGTGTGGAGCGGCTCGACCATCTGCGTGCGCTCGAGAACCTCCCCAGCCAGTGGGTCCAGGGCTTTCACCTCGCCCCACCGCTCGAGGCCGAGGCGATGCTCGGGCTGGTCGCCGGGCAGCCCCGCACCGAGGCCACCGGCGATCCACGCGTCCTGCGACTCCCCCTGCGCTCGCGCGCCTCCTGAAGCCTCAGACGTTGACCCGGGCCATCTGCTCGGGGGCGTAGCGATCGCCCGCTGCTCCCGTGGGTGCGATCGCCTGGATGGCGGAGATGTCCTCGGGCGCCAATTCGACCGAGAGCGCGGCCACGTCCTCCTCCAGCCAGCGCCGCCGCTTGGTTCCCGGGATGGGGACGATGTCCTCGCCCTGAGCGAGCACCCATGCCAGGGCCAATTGGGCGGGGGTGCACCGCTTGCGCTCCGCCACCTCGCGCAGCCGGGCCACGAGATCCAGGTTGCGCTCGAAGTTCTCCCCCTGGAAGCGCGGCGTGTGGGCTCGGAAGTCGCCGGCGCCGAACTGGGCGGTGCTGGTCACCGCGCCGGAGAGGACGCCGCGGCCCAGCGGGCTGTAGGGGACGAAACCGATGCCGAGCTCCCGGCAGGTGGGCAGCACCTCGCGCTCCGGGTCGCGGGTGAACAGCGAGTACTCGCTCTGCACGGCGGTGACCGGGTGGGTGGCGTGGGCTCGCCGGATGGTGGCCGGGGCGGCCTCGGAGATGCCCAGGTGGCCGACCTTGCCCGCCGCCACCAGCTCGGCCATGGCCCCCCAGGTCTCCTCGACGGGAACGGCGGTGTCGACGCGGTGCTGGTAGTAGAGGTCGATGTGATCGGTGCCGAGCCGCTCCAGCGAGGCGGCGCAGCAGCGGCGCACGTATTCGGGCCTTCCGTTGACCCCGATCCACGAGCCGTCCTCGCGGCGCTCGTTGCCGAACTTGGTGGCCAGGACCACCTGGTCGCGGCGACCGGCGATGGCCCGGCCCACCAGGCGCTCATTGGTGAACGGTCCGTACATGTCGGCGGTGTCGAGGAAGTTGACCCCCAGCTCCAGGGCGCGGTGGATGGTGGCGATGGATTCGTCCTCGTCGGCGGGGCCGTAGGACTGGCTCATCCCCATGCAGCCCAGCCCGATGGCGGAGACCTCGAGACAACTCGACCCGAGCGTTCGTGTGCGCACCTGACCTGCCCTCCTGCCTTCCTGCCAGAGGGACCCACCCTACTCGGGGCCCGCCCTGCGACGCTCTGCCCCTTGGTTATGGTCAGGATTGGCGAGTTCAGGCCACCGGCTGGGCCGCCGCCCATTCCTCTTCGAGGCGGTCGGGGGTGAACTCCGACTTGGGGATGAAGCCGGCGGCGCCGGCCTCGGCGGCCCGGGGGGCGAACTCCGCGGCCTCGTAGGTGGACAGCACCAGCACCACCACCGGGCGCTTGGAGTGGTTGTCGGCGAGGATTCGCTGGGTCGCCTCCAGGCCGTTGATCCCGGGCAGGTTGACGTCCATCAGGATCAGGTCGGGGGCGAGCTCGCGGGCGGCTTCGATGGAGGCTTCGCCGGTCTCCACCTCGCCCACCACCTCGAAGCCGTCGGTGGCCTCCACCACCAGCCGGGCGGCGAGCCGGAACGGCGCCTGGTCATCGACGATCAGCACCTGCACGGCCATATCTCCACGCTCAGCCTATCAACTGCAGGAACGGTTGGCGCGGGTGCCTGCACCACTCGCAAGGTGATGCCTGCGCGCCTGAGGGCGCATCCCGCCGTACCTATACTGGGCCGGTGCCGATCGGGGTGGTCCTCGCCGAGGACAACTACTTGGTCCGCGAAGGGGTGCGCCAGCTCATCGAGGCCCAGGAGGGGGTGGTGCTGCTGGCGGCCTGTGCCGACCTCCCATCCCTGGAGAAGGCGATCGCCGAGCACCACCCCGACGTGGTCCTCACCGACATCCGGATGCCGCCGGATCACAGCGTCGAGGGACTGCTGGTGGCCGACCGGCTCCGCGATTCGTCGCCCGGGACCGGGGTGGTCGTGCTCAGCCAGTTCGCCGAGCCCGAGTACGCGTTGATGCTGCTCGAGCGGGGCGCGGCCGGGCGCGCCTACCTGCTCAAGGAACGGGTGTCCGACGTCACCCAGCTGATCACCGCGATCCGCGAGGTGGCGGCGGGGGGGTCGGTGATCGACCCGTCGGTGGTGGAGCTGCTGGTGGCCGCGCGCAGCCGCGCCCGGCATTCACCCTTGCAGGAGCTGACGCCGCGCGAGCGGGAGGTGCTCCAGCTGATCGCCGAGGGCCGCAACAACGCCGCCATCGCCTCGTCCCTCTCCCTCACCGAGCGGGCGGTGGAGAAGCACATCAACGCGATCTTCTCCAAGCTGGGGCTCTCGGAGGAGCCGGCCGTCCATCGCCGGGTCAAGGCGGCCCTGGCCTACCTCGCCGAGTCCGGGTCATCGGCGGCGCAGTAATCGCGCCACGCCGGTCGAGAGCTCGTGCCAGGTCGGCCGCGGCTTCGATCACATGAGCCGGGTGGGCTGACCGATCAGCCGGCGCTCGGCGACAACCGCGTGCTCACGCGGCAACTGCCATCGGCACCGGCAGCGACCCGGTCAATCGTACCCCCTGACCGGGCTCACTCCAGAGGCTCAGCGCGCCGCCCAGCGCGTCGAGCCGGTCCTCCATATTGGTCAGTCCCGCACCTCTGGGCGCGGTCGCGGGGTCGAAGCCACGACCGTCATCGGTGACCTCGAAGCTCAGCCCTCCGTCCGTCTCACTGAGGCGCACCGTGACTTGCGATGCCTCGGCGTACTTCTGCACGTTCTGGAGGGCCTCGAGAACGCAGAAGTACACCGTGGCCTCGACGTCCTGGGGATAGCGGCCGACGCCGTCGGCGTCGACGGAGACCGGCAGGGTGGCCTTGCGGGCCTGGGACTCCAGGGCGGCGGCCAGACCCTTGTCGGCGAGCAGCGGCGGGTAGATGCCCCGGGCCAGGTCGCGCAGGGTGTTGAGGGCCTCGTCGGCGTCGGCCTTGAGCTGGGTGAGCGTGGCCTTGGCCTTCTCCATGTCGCGGGCCAGCAGCATCTCCACCAGCCCGAGCTTGACCTTGAGGGCGACCAGGTGCTGCTGGGCGCCGTCATGGAGGTTGCGTTCCAGGCGACGGCGCTCCTGGTCCTGGGCCGAGACCAGACGCTGTCGGGACTGGCGCAGCTCCTCGAGGCGAGCCTGGAGTTGGGCGGTGAGGCCGACATTCTTGAGCACCAGGCCGGCCTGGTGGGCCAGGTCGTCGAGCAGCTTCTGTTCCAGTGGGGTGAGCGATTCGCCTCTGCGCTTGACGATGCTGAGGGCGCCGAGGGTCTCGTCCTGGTGGCGGACGGCGACCACCCGGGTGGCGCCGGGCAGTTCGGGGAGCACCCCATCCGCCATCGCCAGCGGCTCATAACCGACCAGGGCGTCCGGATGTGTCGCTGCGGGCCGCAGCTCGCCGCCACTCTTGAGCCAGACGGTGGCGGCCTCCGCGCCGGTTCCCTCCTGGAGGACGCGCGCCATCCGGGGTAGGACCTCCTCGCCGGCATAGGTCTCGGCGACTCGGGAGGAAAACTGGCTGAGCACCTCGTAGGGGGTGGCGCGCCTGCCGTACACCAGCCGGTTGACCACCTTCTGCAGTCGCTCGCGGACCGGCTGGAAACCCACCGCCACGATGGCGGTGGCCAGGATGGAGAGGCCGAGGTTGGGCTTGCCGCCGCTGCCCACCAGCTCCCCGATGCCCACCGCGATGCCCACGTAGATGGCGGTGATGAAGACTGCCAGGGAGCCGTACACGAGGGCTCGGCTGACCACCACGTCGATCTCGTAGAGCCGGTGCTTGAGCATCGCGAACCCGATGGCCACCGGGAGAGCCAGGCCGAAGCCGAGGACGATGGAGAGAGAAAAGGCTGGTCCATTGCTGCTGGAGAGTGAGCTGAATTGCGCCGCGCTGCTAACGACGGCACTGAGCAGGACCGCGTAGGCGATCCACTTCAGTTGCTGACGTTCATCACCCTTGGCCCGTCGCATCCGGACAAAGGGAGCGGAAGCGGCGACCACGATGACCACCAGGCCGATGAGCCAGGGAAGCGCGCCGGCGAAGCCCGACGAAAAGTCAACCAGCCAGGGGATGGCGATTGGGTTGGACACCAGGGGCTTGGACGTGCCGGTGATGGTCAGCGGATCGAAGCCGATGGCCCCGAACGGGACGCTGTTCACAAAGGTCAGCACCAACGCCATCGCGGCGACCGGCCGCCACCGGCGGGACGGCAGGTGTCCATTGGGAAGGACCGTGAGCAGCAGCGCCGCCGACCCGCAGGGGTAGACGAGGGGGACCAGGAACTCTTCGATCACCAGGGCCCAGCTGGCTCCAGGCAGCGAACCCGAAAAGGTGAGCAGGGCCAGGCGCGCGTATTGGTCGGTAACCCCCACCAGACCCATGTCGACGGCGATGAAGAGCATCAGCCATCCGGTGACGTTGCGCGGTTGGCGGGTTGCCACCAGCACGCCCACCGCCGCAAAGGTGATCGGCAGCACGATGGAGATCGGGTCGGTGGCAGCGAAGCTCTGGATGTTGGCTCGGTTGGCGATGGCGAGTGCAATGGTGGCCATGGAGCCGGAGAACGCCAGGCCACCGCTGGCGTAGGCGAGCGCCGCCAGGCGAGGCGCCCGCTGCTGGTGCTGGGTCGCGCGCATGCCGAGAGTCACACGGGTACCGCCACAGCGCGCACGGGTATCACGCCGCCGAGCCGGCTGCCACGGCCAGGTTGCGAGCTGATCTGCAACGAGCCGCCCAGGGAGTCGAGCCGGTCACCCATGTTGGTCAGCCCCATTCCCCTGATCACGGTCGCCGGGTCGAAGCCGCGACCGTCGTCATCGACCTCGAAGTGCAGCGCTCCGTCGGCCTCGCGCAGGCGCACGGTCACCTGCGATGCCCCCGCGTACTTCTGGACGTTCTGCAGGGCCTCGAGGACGCAGAAGTACACGGTGGCCTCGACGTCTTGGGGGTGGCGGCCGACCCCGTCGGCGTCGACGCTGACCGGGATGGTCGCCTTGCGGGCCTGGGACTCCAGGGCGGCGGCCAGGCCCTTGTCGGCGAGCAGCGGCGGGTAAATGCCGCGGGCGAGGTCGCGCAGGGTGGTGAGGGCCTCGTCGGCGTCGGCCTTGAGCTGGGTGAGCGTGGCCGTCGCCTTGTCCGCATCGCGGGTCAGGAGCATCTCGACGAGCCCGAGCTTGACCTTGAGGGCAACCAGGTGTTGCTGGGCGCCGTCGTGAAGGTTGCGCTCGAGGCGGCGGCGCTCCTGGTCCTGGGCCGAGACCAGACGTTGCCGGGATTGGCGCAGCTCTTCGAGACGGGCCTGGAGGTCGGCGGTGAGTCCAACGTTCTTGAGCACCAGCCCGGCCTGGTGGGCCAGGTCGTCGAGCAGCTTATCCTCCAGTGGGGTGAGCGGCTCACCGCGGCGCTTGATGACGCTGAGGGCACCGAGGATCTCGTCCTGATGGCGTACCGCCACCGTGCGGGTGGCGTTGGGGAGTTCGGGGATGGTGCCGGCGGCGATGGCCACGGGGGCGTGGCCGTCGGCCGACTCGGGATGGGTCGCCGCCGGACGCAGTTCTCCCCCACTGCGCAGCCACACCGTCGCCGCCTCCGCCCCCGTGCCCTCCTGCAGCACCCGCGCCATTCGTGCCAGCACCTCCTCCCCGGGGTAGCTCTCAGCCACCCGCGAGGAGAACTCGCTGAGCACCTCGTAGGGGGTCGCGCGCTGTCCGTAAACCAGCCGGTTGGCCACCTTCTGCAGTCGTTCCCTGACCGGCTGGAAGCCGACCGCCACGATGGCGGTGGCGAGGATGGAGAGGCCGAGATTGGGCTTGCCACCACTCCCCACAAGCTCCCCGATGCCCACGGCGATGCCCACGTACACCCCGGTGATCAGCACCGCCAGCGAGCCGTACACCAGGGCCCGGCTGATTACCAGGTCGATGTCGTACAGCCGGTACTTGAAGATCGCGACGGCGATGGCAACCGGAACCGCGCCTCCCCCCACGATCATCATGATGCCGACAATGGCGACCGCCGCCGCCGGCGGATTCGATACCCAGATGGCCGTAATCGAGGTGCCGGTGACGACGAGCACCGCCTCGACGAGCGCCCCAAGAAGAAACCAGCGAACCTGGTGGCGCTGATCGGCATCGGCGCCGCGGCCGCGTAGGAACACCGAAACCAAAGCCACAACGACCACCGCGTCCCCGATCGGACCCCAGACGTTTTCGAGCATGTGCACGACACTCGCGCTGCCCGGGATGCCCAGGGGACTCACGATGTGAAATGGAATCCCCTTCCCGCTGGTCGCGATGCTGAGGGCATTCGGAGTGGGGTCGACCACGCTGAGAGAAAGGCCGATGCACGTGGCGACGATCGCGGTCACGGCCAGCCAGCGCCACCGGGGTGAGGGGAGGTGCCCGTCAGGAAAGAGGAGCGCCACCAGCACCAGCCCCGTCCACGCCGGGTCCACCGGGGAGTTCCAGATGGCCGCTCCCAATGCCACCCAGGGAGCGGCCGCAACGTGGTCGTAGCCCAGCACCGATCCGATCAGGGTGCACAGCACACCAGTCATGTAGAGGGTGAAGGAGCCCAGCAGCAGCCAGCCGATGGGGTTGGAGGGGCGGCGGATGGCGAGAAACCCTCCGACCACGGCCAGGGGGAGGAAGGGGAAGACGAAGATGCCCACCGGCGCACCGCCGGCGACCCGGTACACCTCGGCCGGGGTGACAGGGGAGTAGTAGAGGGCGGCGAAGGCGAGGAACATCGCCAGGGTCACCACGGTCAGGGCCCATGCCGTGGCCGGCCGCGCCAACCGGCGCACCGCTGTCCGGCCTGGCGTCGAGGGAAGGGTCTGGGTCCCCATCAGGCGGGGACGCCGGCAGTCAGCGATTGTCGGCTGGTCCGCGGCTCGGCGGCCACGGGGATCGCGCCCCGCACGGTTGTCCCCCGACCCGGCAGGGAGGTCAGGGTGATCCAGCCCCCCAGGGAGTCCAGTCGATCCCGCATGTTGGTGAGCCCGGCACCCGGACGCACCGTCGAGGTGTCGAAGCCACAACCGTCGTCCTCGACCTCGAGGTGGAGCTCAGCGTCCTGATCGTCAAGGCGGATGGTGACCCGTGAGGCCCGCGCGTACTTCTGGACGTTCTGGAGCGCCTCCAGGCAGCAGAAGTACACCGTCGACTCCATCTCCTGGGAGTAGCGACCGATGCCGTCGGCGGTGACGCTGACCGGAACTGTGGCCTTGCGGGCCTGGGACTCCAGGGCCGCCACCAGCCCCTTGTCGGCGAGCAGCGGCGGGTAGATCCCCCGGGCCAGCTCGCGCAGGGTGTCGAGGGCCTCGTCGGCGTCGACCTTGAGCTGGGTGAGGGTGGCCCTCGCCTTCTCCGCATCGCGGTTCAGGAGCATCTCGACGAGGCCGAGCTTGACCTTGAGGGCGACCAGGTGCTGCTGAGCACCGTCGTGGAGGTTGCGCTCCAAGCGGCGGCGCTCCTGGTCCTGCGCCGACACCAGCCGCTGCCTTGACTGGCGCAGCTCCTTCAGCCGCGCCTGCAGGTCCGCGGTCAGCCCCACGTTCTTGAGCACGAGGCCGGCCTGGTGGGCGAGGTCGTCGAGCAGCTTCTGCTCCAGTGGGGTCAGCGACTCGCCTCTGCGCTTGACGATGCTGAGGGCGCCCAGGGTTTCGTCCTGGTGGCGGACCGCCACCACGCGGGTCGCTTCCGGTAGCTCGGGGAGCACCCCATCCGCCATCGCCCGCGGCTCATAACCGACCAGGCCGTCGGGATGGGTGGCCGCGGGGCGCAGCTCGATGCCGCTCTTCAGCCAGACGGTGGCGGCCTCGGCGCCGGTGCCCTCTTGGAGGATGCGGGCCATGCGCGGCAGCAGCTCCTCGCCGGCATAGGTCTCGGCGACACGTGCGGAGAATTGACTGAGCACCTCGTAGGGCGTCGCCCGCCTGCCGTAGACCAGCCGGTTGACCACCTTCTGCATCAGCTCTCGCACCGGCTGGAAGCCCACCGCCACGATCGCGGTGGCGAGGATGGAGAGGCCGAGGTTGGGCTTGCCGCCGCTGCCGACCAGCTCGCCGATGCCCACCGCGATGCCCACGTACACCCCGGTGATGAGCACCGCCAGCGAGCCGTACACGAGGGCTCGGCTGATCACCAGGTCGATGTCGTAGAGGTGGTACCTCAGGACCGCCACGGCAATCGAGGTGGGGAGTGCGGTGCCGGCCACGATCAACAGGATCCCGACAATGGGGGTGAGGATCGGCCCCGGATCGCTGCCGTCGGTGGCCGGGACGGTGTTGATCACGCCGAAGACGATGAGGTACACCGCGGCTCCGCTCAGGATCCAGCGCAGCTGATGGCGGCGCTCGGCGTCGGCACCGCGGAATCGGAGAAAGAGGCACACCAGGGCGGCCACCATGCACAGGCCGTTGATGAGCGCGCAGGCGACATTCAGGGTGCCGACCGCCCCGGTCGATCCGGGGATAGCCAGCGGGCTCACGATGGTCAGGTTGGGGATGCCGGTTGCGGCCGGGGCCGAACTGACGGCAAAGACCACCGCCGCCAGAGCGCCATTCAGCACGATGGCATAGGCGATCCAGCGCCACCGCCGCGAGCGCAGATGACCGTCGGGGAGGAGCAGCAACCCAACCCCGAGGGCCACCTCGGATGCCACCACCGGGGCGTTCCACAGCACTGAGACGACGTAGAGCCAGGAGGCCAGGACGCTGTGGTGGTGCAGGGCCAGCAGCTCGCTGAGGAGCGCCGCCAGCCCACCGGCGATGGCGGTGGCGGCTCCGAGCATGGACAACCAGCCGATCGGATTGGCCGGTCGTCGCGCAGCGAGAACGCCGCCCAGCACCGCGAAGGAGAGATAGGGAAACACCCAGAAGCCGGTGATCACGCCCCAGCTCTGGAACACGACGACGGGCGCGGAGTAGAGGAGGGCGGCGAAGGCGACGAACATCGCCACCGTCAATGCGGTGAGGACCCAGGCTAGCGCGGGCCGCGCCAGCCATCTCCTCCGGTTCGGGGTCAGAGCAGCGGCCGCCACGGCGCTCATCACCCAGGCGCTCCAGCGGTCACCGCAACGAGGCTGGCTGCGGATACGGCGGCCGATCGCACCGGGAGCGCACCGCGCAAGCTCGTGCCCTGGCCGCTTGCCGAGTGGATCTCGACGAATCCGCCCAGGGAGTCGAGCCGGTCCTCCATGTTGGTGAGACCGGCGCCCCGCTTCACCGTGGCCGGGTCGAACCCCCGCCCGTCATCCTCGACCTCGAAGCGCAGGTCACCGTCTTTCACCTGCAGGCGAACTCTGGCCTGCGACGCCCCCGCATATTTCTGCACGTTCTGGAGGGCCTCGAGAACGCAGAAGTACACCGTGGCCTCGACGTCCTGAGGATAGCGGCCGATGCCGTCGGCGTCGACGGAGACCGGCAGGGTGGCCTTGCGGGCCTGGGACTCCAGGGCGGCGGCCAGACCCTTGTCGGCGAGCAGCGGCGGGTAGATGCCCCGGGCCAGGTCGCGCAGGGTGTTGAGGGCCTCGTCGGCGTCGGCCTTGAGCTGGGTGAGGGTGGCCTTGGCCTTCTCCATGTCGCGGGCCAGCAGCATCTCCACCAGCCCGAGCTTGACCTTGAGGGCGACCAGGTGCTGCTGGGCGCCGTCATGGAGGTTGCGTTCCAGGCGGCGGCGCTCCTGGTCCTGCGCGGAGACCAGACGCTGTCGGGACTGGCGCAGCTCCTCGAGGCGAGCCTGGAGTTGGGCGGTGAGGCCGACATTCTTGAGCACCAGGCCGGCCTGGTGGGCCAGGTCGTCGAGCAGCTTCTCTTCCAGTGGGGTGAGCGATTCGCCTCTGCGCTTGACGATGCTGAGGGCGCCGAGGGTCTCGTCCTGGTGGCGGACGGCGACCACCCGGGTCGCCCC
Organism: uncultured bacterium; assembly: GCA_963716555.1. Taxonomy (GTDB): domain Bacteria; phylum Chloroflexota; class Dormibacteria; order Aeolococcales; family Aeolococcaceae; genus JAJZNI01. Next base: position 533,432 of record CAVQTJ010000019.1, read on the forward strand.
GGGGAGCTCGGGCAAGGTGCCGTCGGCCATGGCTTGGGGTTGATAGCCGACCAGGGTGTCGGGATGGGTGGCCGCGGGGCGCAGCTCCGTCCCGCTCTTGAGCCAGACGGTGGCGGCCTCCGCGCCGGTTCCCTCCTGGAGGATGCGGGCCATGCGGGGCAGGACCTCCTCGCCGGCGTAGGTCTCGGCGACCCGGGAGGAGAATTCGCTGAGCACCTCGTAGGGGGTGGCCCGCTTGCCGTACACCAATCGGTTGACCACCTTCTGGAGCCGCTCGCGGACCGGCTGGAAGCCGACCGCGACGATGGCGGTGGCCAGGATGGAGAGGCCGAGGTTGGGCTTGCCACCACTGCCGACCAGCTCCCCGATGCCCACCGCGATGCCCACGTAGATGCCGGTGATCAGCACCGCCAGCAAGCCGTACACCAGGGCCCGGCTGATCACCAGGTCGATGTCGTACAGCCGGTACTTCAACACCGCCACTCCGATGCACAGCGGCAGGGCGGAGAACCCGATGATCTCGGCGATGACGGGAACCGGTGTCGTCCAGTTCGATGTCGGTGAGGCGATGCCGCCGACCACCACTGCGACCAGGAGCACGACCACCCCCGCGCCGAACCATTTGACCTGCTGGCGAACGTCGGAGCCGGCACGCCGGTAGCGGATTGCCAGCGACACCAGGCCGACGGCGGCCATGGCGAAGGTCGCCAATTCAGCGGCGCCGCTCAGGGCGCTCATGAGCGGGTGGGCGCCGGCCACGCCCAGCGGGTTGTGCAGCTGGCGATGACCGTCGCCAATAGCGTTGGGGTCGAAGAGCGGGGGTATCGCAGCGATGCCGGCCACGATGACGTTCAGCCAGACGAAGCTCCACCAACGCTTGGACAGGAGGTGACCGTCGGGAAAGACGAGCAGCAGGGTTGTCAGCCCGAAGAAGGCCGGGGGACCAGCCGATGCAGACACCAGCGCGAGCGGGGTGACCAGCGCCTGCGGTACATCGTGGCCGTAGAGCCAGTGCAGGGTGTAGTCGCCGCCGAGCCCGGCGATGAGCATGAGGATCAGCATCGATCCGAGCAGCCATCCGCACGGGTTGCGCGGCCTGCGCAGGGTCAGCGCTGTCGCAACCACCACCAACGGGATCCCCGGCACGGTGTAGGCCAGCTCCGAAATCCGGGTGGCGTCGGAGCTCGGCACCGCGGCGGGGAAGGTCAGCACCACGATCATGTCGAGGACGATGGCCGCGAGCGCAACGGCTGCCATCGTCCAGGCGGCCGGCCGCGCCAGCTTCGACAGCGTTCCGTGCCAGAGTTCCGCGGTCATCTCCGCTCCGCCAACGCGGCGGCTCGAACCATCACCGGCTCTGACCGCGGCGTGGCCCAGTCCTGAGTGGGCTGCCCGGTGATGTCGCGTCTCCCGCCGGCGGCGTCGAGGCGGTCCCGGAGGTTGGTGCCACCGGCGCCGGAGGTGAGCCTCGTCCAAACCATGGGGAGCAGGACCAGGCTGGCGGGCGCGAGGGCGAGCGTCAGCCCGGCGAGGCCCCAGGCCAGCCCAACCCGCCCACGGTCGCTCATCCCACTACGGGGTCCCGCTCAGCATGCTCAGCCTCGGCCCCCCCATGCGCCCATTGGTCCACCCTCCTGGGGCGGCGACCCTGCTCACGCACGGCTCTCCTCCCGCCGATGTCCCGCGGCCAGCTCGTGGAGGAACCCGGGGGCCACCTGGTCGCCGTCGACGGTCGCGACCTTGCACGAAGTCAGTGCCCGGAGGGTCGCCGTCCGGGTGCCCGCCTCCAGCAGAGCGCGTTCGCCGAGCACGGCACCGGGCCCGACGTTGGCAATGGCGGCTCCGCCGACCTCCACAGCGAGCACGCCGTCGAGGAGGAGGAAGAGCTCGGTGCCGGGATCACCTGCTTCGACCAGGGTCTGGTCCTTCTTCAGTTTGCGGATCGAGGGCTTGGCGCCGCCCCGCATGATGTGCCCGGACAGTTCCCGCTCCAGGGCGGTCTCGACCTCGGTGACCAGGGCCGGAGAGTCCTCTCCACCCCAGGGCGAATGCCGGCCGAAGGCCCGCGCGTACCAGTCGCGGAAGTCGGTGAGCCCGGACTTCGCCACCAGACGCCCCTCCGAGTCGTACACCCAGTGGCGGGGAAAGGGGCTGGCGCCCACCACCTCGCGCTCCGCCGAGCCGTCGGCATGGATGGTGAGACGCAGCGTGGTCCACGCCAGTGGCGCGGACACCTTCACGAAGGGCGGGTACTTCACCCGCCGCGGCGCCGGCACTCCGGTCCGACCCCCGCAGGTCTGCTCGAACCGCACCCACCCGTCGCCCACCGCCGCCGGCTGCTGGCGATCGGGGAGGCTGACCGCGGCGAAGGTCATCGACGCCGGTCCGAGCCGCATGGTGGTCGAGCCGATCATCCCGCCCCCGCTGTAGCCGTGCCCGATGATGACGCCGCTGCCGTCGGCCTCGATCCAGGCGGAGAGACGGTTGGCGAAGCGGAAGCGGTCGGCGTCGCGCAGCGACTCCAGGTCGTCGATGACGTCCGGGGGCGGCTGGTCGTAGTGGGCGATGCCGGCGTCGAAGGGGAGGCGGGTCAGGCCGGCCACCGCTTCCGATGGAATCCAGGAGATCGATGTCGCGGAAGCCTCGATGCGTGCGTTCATGGCTGGCCACGATAGGCGCGCCCAGGCGGGCCGTCCAGGGTGCGGCCGACACCGTCCGCGGGGTGCCGCCCTCCGGACATGGGGGTGCCAGCCCCCTTGCCTCGTCCCCCACCCCGCCCGTCAGAATCGCCGAGTGGCATCTCCCCGGATCAGCGTTGTGCTGGCGGACGACAACTTGATCGTTCGTGAGGGTGTGCGCATGCTCCTCGGCGCCGCGGACGACGTCGAGGTGGTGGGGGTGGCGACGGATTACGAAACCCTGGTGGCCACTGCCGCGTCGGCCGTGCCCCAGGTCGTGGTGACCGACATCCGGATGCCGCCGACCTTCACCGACGAGGGCATCCGGGGTGCTCGTGAGATTCGCAAGCGCCATCCCGGGACCGGGGTGGTGGTGCTCTCCCAGTTCGAGGAGCCCGAATACGCCATCGACCTGCTGCGCGAGCACGCCGACGGCTGCGCCTACCTGCTCAAGGATCGGGTGGGCGACGGCGATCAGCTGGTGCGCGCGATCCGCACCGTCTCGACCGGTGGATCAATGCTCGATCCACGCATCGTCGAGCTGATGATGCGACCGGTCACCGACAACGCAGGGCTGAGCAGCCAGGAGGAATCGCTGCTTCGCCAGGTCGCCGAGGGCAAGCCGGTGAAGGCCATCGCAGCGTCCCTGCGCACCACCCCGGCCGCCGTCAACACCGACATCGAGCAGCTCTTCCTCCGGCTCGCCCAGGAGGCCAGCTCCGGCGCCTCGGGCGCCCTCGACAAGCTCAAGATGCTGCACCGGGCCATCGTCGAACGCGAGGAGCAGGGCGACACCCTGAGCCGCCTCCTCCCCGGCGGCATCGCCGAGAAGGTTCGCCGGGAGGGCCGCGAGACCGGTCGCACCGAGCGGATGACGGTGACTGTGCTGATGTCCGACATTCGGGGCTATTCGACCATCGCCGAGGAAGCCGACCCCAGCGTCCTCGCGGGGCAGCTCAATGAGCACCGCGCCGCCATGAACCGCGCCATCCTCGATGAGGGCGGGACGGTGATGCAGTTCGTCGGCGACGCGGTGATGGCCGTCTTCGGCGCTCCCATCCCCCAGGAGGACCACGCCGACCGGGCGGTGCGCGGCGCCGCCGCCATGCACACTGCCCAGGCCGCGTTGGATGCGCGCTGGGCCGCCGAGAACCTTCCCGAGTTTCACCTCGGGATCGGGGTCTCCACCGGCGAGGTGGCCGCGGCGCTGCTCGGCTCCGACGAGCGGCTGGAGTACACGCTGGTCGGGGATTCGGTCAACCTGGCTCAGCGCCTCCAGCAGTGGGCCGAGGGGGGCGAGTTGGTGCTCAGTGAGCCGACCTTTGCGGCGCTGTCCGAGGTGCCGCCGGAGCTGGACCGGCTCCCCGCCCAGCTGGTCAAGGGCCGGCACACCCCGGTCGGCGGCTACCGGGTGCGCCGGATGGAGGCCGCGGTCCCGAGCGCCTGAGCCGGCACCGGCTCAGCTCCCCCCTCAAAGTCGGGTGCGCTCCTGGTGATGCCCGCTGCCATATGGCCGTCCCCGAAGGGTCTTGACATCTTCTGATAGGCTGATCAATAATTCGCCGCATGACCCCACGCGAGGCCACCGCCCGGCTCCGCCAGACCTCCGACGAGCGCCGCGACCAGGTGCTGGAGGCGGCCATCCGCGAGTTCGCCGAGGCCGGCTACGCGGCGGCGAGCACCGCCGCGATCGCCGAGCGGGCGGGGATCAGCCAGCCCTACATCTACGCGCTCTTCCCCAACAAGCGCGACCTCTTCCTGGCCGCCCATGACCGGGTCCAGGGCCGCATCCGGGCCACCTTCCGTGAGGCCGTGCGCGGTGCTCGCACTCCGGAGGAGGCGCTCCACATGATGGGAAAGACGTATCCCGAGCTGATCGGCGACCGGTTCGAGCTGCTCATGCAGCTGCAGGCATACGCGGCTTCGGGTGACGCCGATATCCGTCGCCACGTGGCCCGCGGATTCCGCACCCTGGTCGACGACGTGGCCCAGTGGAGCGGCGCCTCAACGCTGCAGATCGCCCAGTACTTCGCCGCCGGGATGCTCGCCAACGTCACCACCATCCTCGACCTGCAGGACCTGTGTGAGCCGCTGTGGGAAGAGAAGCGCCGATCCGAAACCGGGGCGGCGGACTCCGGCTGAGCCGCCGAGCGTCTCTTTTTTTGACCACCAAAGTTATGGACCCATCAATAAGGAGGTGACCACGATGATCGCGAACCGCAACCGCCCCGGATGGACCCTGGCCCTGGTGTCCCTGGCGCTCTTCATGGTGACCCTGGACAACCTGGTGGTCACCACCGCGCTGCCCAGCATCCGGGTCCAGCTCCACACCGGACTCAACTCCCTGGAATGGACGGTCAACGCCTACACCCTGAGCTTCGCCGTGCTCCTGATCACCGGGGCCGCGCTCGGCGATCGGTTCGGCAGGCGGCGGATGTTCATCGCCGGGCTGAGCATCTTCACCCTGGGATCGGCTGCCGCGGCGCTCTCCCCCAGCGCGGGGGCGCTGATCGCGGCCCGCGCCGTCCAGGGAGTCGGGGGCGCCCTGGTGATGCCGCTCACCCTCACCCTGCTCTCCGAGTCCTTCCCGGCCGGCCGGCGGGGCGTCGCCCTGGGCATCTGGTCGGGGATCAGCGGCCTGGGGGTCGCCCTGGGGCCGGTGATCGGCGGCGCCGTGGTCACCGGCATCTCCTGGCACTGGATCTTCTGGCTCAACGTCCCGGTGGGCCTGGTGGTCATCCCGCTGGCGGCCCGGCGTCTCGCCGAGAGCCGCGGTCCCGCCCGCCGCTTCGACATCCCCGGGGTTCTGCTCGCCACCGCTGGGCTCTTCGGGGTGGTGTACGGGCTGGTCCGGGCCAACGCCCTGGGCTGGGGCAGTGCCACGGTGCTGGGCTCGATGCTCGGAGGCGCCGCCCTGCTGGCCAGCTTCGTGGTCTGGGAGCTCCGCTCTCCGGAACCGATGCTGCCCATGCGCTTCTTCCGCAACCGGTCCTTCTCGGCCACCAGCGCGGTCTCCTACACCATGTACTTCGGGATGTTCGGATCGGTGTTTCTCCTGGCCCAGTTCTTCCAGACCGCCCAGCACTACACCGCCCTGGGGGCGGGTCTGCGCACCCTTCCCTGGACCGGCATGCCGATGCTGGTCGCTCCGGTGGCCGGGATCCTCTCCGACCGGCTGGGCAGCCGCCCGCTGATGGCCGCGGGACTGGCCCTGCAGGCGGCGGCGCTGGTGTGGATCAGCGCTGTGCTGTCTCCGACCACCCCGTATGGCGAGTTCATCGTGCCCTTCATCCTGGCTGGGACGGGAATGGCGCTGGTCTTCGCCCCCGCCGCCAACGCGGTGCTGTCGGCGGTGCGGCCCGAAGAGGCGGGCCAGGCCTCCGGTGCCAACAACACCATCCGAGAGATCGGCGGAGTCTTCGGCGTCGCGGTCCTGGCGACGGTTTTCGCCAACGCCGGCGGCTACGCGACCCCGCAGCTCTTCGTCAACGGGCTGCACCCCGCCGCGCTGGTCGGCAGCGCCGTGCTGGCCGTGGGTGCGATCGCCGCCCTGATGGTTCCCGGGGTGCGAGCCCTGCGCGCTGGGCGCGCGGTCGGCGGCGGTACCAGCGACCTGCAGGAGCAGCCGGTCGCGGCCTGACCCGCCCTCGCACTCACCCCTCCCCGGCGGCGCCGTCCGGATCGCGGACGGTGCCGTCGGGCACCAGGGGCATCGCCTGGAGCCGGACACCACAGGCGTCGGCGATGGCGTTGGCGATGGCCGGAGCAACCGCCATGATCGGGGTCTCCCCACCGCCGGCCGACGGTTCATCGGGATGGTCTTGGAGCACCACCTCCACCTCCGGCACATCCGAGAGGCGGGGGACGCGGTAGTTGGTCAGCGAGGCGTTGACGATGCGGCCGGCGGCGAAGTCGATGGCCTCGAAGAGAGCACCCCCCAGCCCCATGATCGCCGCCCCCTCGACCTGGTTGGCCAGGTTGTCGGGGTTGACCACCGCTCCGCAGTCGAAGACCGAGACCAGCCGGGTGACCGTGAGCCGTCGCTCCGGCCCCACCTCCACCTCCACCGCGGTGGACACCCTCCCACCCTTCTCGATGCCGCCGGCGATACCGCGGCCCAAACCCGGCGTGCTCCCCCGGTCCTCCCCCAGCCGATGCGCTCGGCGGCGATCTGGAAGACCTCGGCGAGGCGCTGGTCGTCGAGGTGGCGCAGCCGGAACTCGAGGGGATCGACCCCGAGCCGCCGCGCCAGCACGTCCATGTGCGATTCGCGGGCGAAGTGGTTGGCGGTGGCGGCCAGCGCGCGGTACGAGCCCTGCGGCAGCGGTGACGCCGCCGGTTGATAGGCGATCCGCCAGCTGGGGACGCCGTAGGGGGTGCTCAGGCCCATCGGCCCGGAGTTGATGTTGATCATCGACCACGCGGAGAGGCGCCCGCCGTCCACCCCGGCGTCGACGTCGATGACCGCCGCTGGCCGGAGGTGGCCGCAGGTGAACTCCTCGGCCCTGCTCCACACCACCTTGACCGGCCTCGACGCCGCCCTGGCCAGCCGTGCCGCCTCGGCTGCCACGGTGGCGTCGTGCTTGCCCCCGAAGCCGCCGCCGAAGTCGGGAACGATCACCCGGACATCGGCCTCATCCAGGCCCAGCCCCGCGGCGAGCTGGCGGCGCACGATGAACGGCGTTTGCGTGCCCGTCCAGACCGTGAGCCGGCCCTCGCTCCACTCGGCGATGGCGGCGCGCGGCTCCAGGGGGACGTGGGCGATGTAGGCGGTGCGGTAGGTGGCCCGGATCCGTGATCTCCGCCTGCTCCAGGGCGCGCTCGGGATGGCCGGCCTCATCGCGCACCGCCCCTCCCCAGCCCTCGCTCTCCACCGGGTGGGCGCGGAGAAACTCGGAGATCTCCGCTGCGGATGGCTGGGGCAGGCGGTCCCACTGTGCATCCAGGGCCTCCACCGCGGCTCGCGCTGCCTCAGGCTGCTCCGCCACGGCGCCGACCAGCTCGCCGTCCTGGACCACCATGACCCCGGGCAGCGCCTGGGCCCGGCGGGCGTCCAGGCTGCGCCGGGTCGCACCGTGGGCGGGTGGCCGGAGGACGGCGCCGTGGAGCATCCCGGGGCGGCTCAGGTCAGAGGGGAACCGCTTGGTTCCCAGCACCGCGTCCAGCCCGCCTTGAGCCGGCACCCTGGTGCCCGCGACCCGCCACTGCACGGGCGGGGTCAGGGCCACATCGCCGGGGACGTGCTCGGTGCGTCGCACCCCGGCCAGGAGCTGCGCGTAGGTGACCTGGTGATCGGGCTGTGGACCCCTGGCCACGCCATCCGCGAGGACGACTTCGGCGGCGCGCAGGCCGAGGCGGTCGGCCGCCGCCTCGCGCAGGGATTCGTGCGCAGCCGCGGCCGCGGCACGCAGCTGAGGGCCGGCGTCAGGCATGGACCGGCTTCCGAATGTGCCCATGTCGAACGGTGTGACCGCGGTGTCGCCCATGACCAGGCGCACCGCCCCCAGCGGCACCGCCAGCTCCTCGGCGACCAGCAGGGCGAGGGCGGTTCGGGTCCCCTGGCCTCCCTCGACCTTGCCGATGGCGGCGGTGACCCGACCGGCAGCTCCGACGTGCACCCAGGCGCCGGGCGGAGCGCCCCATCCCCGATGCCCGGCCGGGGGTTCGACGATCGTGACCAGGCCGTCGCCGAGCGCATCGAAGAAGCGTCCTCCGCCCGCCGGGCCGAGGTCGAGGACCGGCGCGGGTGACCCATCGTCACCGGCCTCGGCTGCGCCGCCCTCGCCGCCAGCCGGCGGGACGGCCGCCGGCCCCGAGGCCTCAGCCGGCAGCCCGGCCTCCGGGTGCTCGGCAAGCTCGATGGCCCGGAGCACCGCACGGCGGATCCGCGGGTACGTGCAGCAGCGGCAGACGTGACGCTCGAGGCTCCCGAGGATCTCCGCCTCGCCGGGGCGCGGATCCTGCCCCAGCAGCGCCGCCGTCTCCACCAGCCATCCCGGGGTGCAGAAGCCGCACTGCATCGCCCCCACCTCGAGCCAGGCCTGCTGCACGGGGTGGAGGCGGCCGTCCCGAGCCAGCCCCTCGACGGTGGTGATCGGCTGTCCGGCGACCTCTCTGAGGCTGGTCCGGCATGCCGGCACCACCTGATCGCCGAGCTGGACCACGCAGGCGGCGCAGCGGGCCTCACCGCAGCCGAACTTGGGACCGGTGACGCCCAGCTCGTCGCGCAGCACCGCGAGCAGGGTCCGCTCGGGCCCGGACGTCACCTCGCGGGCAACGCCGTTGACGAGCAGGGTGATGGGAATCTCGCAGGCTCTCCCCGAGGCGCAACCGCCGACCAGGCCAGTCTACTGGGCGGGCGGGGCACCCAAGGCTCGTGTCATCCTCCGCAGGCAGGGTCGATGGCGCCGCCCCCTTCCTCGGGAGCGGCGCCCAGGGCGGGAGCGGCGGCGATGCGCAGCGCGGTGGGCGGGGTGCTGGACGAGGTGCGTGAGACCCTGATCCCGAGCCGTCGCAGCGCCACCGGCGCGCTGCCCCTCCTGCTGGTCGGCATGACCGCGCTCACCGGGCTGGTCGACGCCTTCAGCTACCTCACCCTGGGCCACGTCTTCGTCGCCAACATGACCGGGAACGTGGTCTTCCTGGGCTTTGCCCTGGCCGGCGTCAGTGGCTTCTCGATCGGCACCTCGCTGCTGGCCATCGGAGCCTTCATGGTCGGCGCCTTCGCCGCTGCCGTGCTGCGCTTTCGAGTGCAGCACCGGCTCGACCGCCAGTTCGGCCTGGCCGGTGCCATTCAGGTGGTGCTTCTTGCCGGCGCCCTGGTGATCAACCTCCGTGCCGGGACATCGCCGACCGGCACCGCGCGTGACCTGCTCATCGCCATCCTGGCGGTGGCCATGGGGGTGCAGAACGCCACCGCCCGGGGCAGCGGGGTGGCTGACCTCACCACCACGGTGCTGACCATGACCATCACCGGAATCGTCGCCGACGTGCGGGGGATCGGAGGTGGGGGCGCGAGGCCGGGACGGCGTCTGATCTCGGTGGCGGCGATGCTGATCGGGGCCATCGTCGGCGCGGCGCTGATCCTCCGTGGCCAGGGCAGCCTCCCCCTGGCGCTGGCGCTGATCCTGGCCGCCGTGATCGCCGCCTGCTCCCCACTGGTTCCGCGGACCAAACCGGCGTGAGCAGGGCCGACAGCGGCCGGTCGTCTGGTTGAGTCCTTGCCATGGTTGAGACCGGTGAAACCCCGATCAACGCCGGGGCGGCGCTTGACCACCTGCGTGCTGCCGACCCTGAGCTGGGCCGGCTGATCGATGCGGTCGGCCCTTTCGAGCTGGTGCCCGACACCGCCCCCACCGCGTTTGCCGCCCTGGCCGAGGCGATCGTGTACCAGCAGCTGAACGGACGGGCGGCGGCGACCATCTTCGGCCGTCTGTGCGCTCTCTTTCCCGGCGACGGCGGATGCCCGAGCCCGGAGCAGCTGCTGGGCGCCTCCGAGGAGCTGCTCAGGTCGGCCGGGCTCTCACGCGGCAAGCAGCTCGCCCTTCAGGACCTGGCCCGGCGCACCCTGGACGGCACGGTGGCGCCATTGGCTGAGCTCCGCGCCATGGAGGACGAGACCATCATCGAACGGCTCAGCGCGGTTCGCGGCATCGGCCGCTGGACTGCCGAGATGTTTCTGATCTTCCGGCTCGGCCGTGCGGACGTCCTCCCCGTGGGCGACTACGGATTGCGCCGCGGATACGCGCTCACCTTCGGTCTGCCGTCCCCCCCGCCCCCCGCCGAGGTGGCCGAGCGGGGTGGCCGCTGGGCGCCGTATCGCACCGTGGCGAGCTGGTACCTCTGGCGCGCGGCCGATGGCGGAGGTCTGCTCTCAACCCGTTGATCCCCCGCCGACCGGCTCCTCGCCCCTAGAGGCCGTAGGCCTCGAGCAGCCTCAGCCACACCTCGTTCATGGTCGGATAGCAGGGCACGGCATGCCACAGCCTTTCCAGGGGCACCTCGCCGACCACGGCGACGGTGGCCGCATGGATCAGCTCTCCCACCCCCGGCCCGACCAGGATCAAACCGACGATCACCCTCCGATCCTCGTCCACGATCATCCGGGCGCGGCCCCGGTAGTCGTCGGCGAAGAGGGCTCCGCCCGAGACGTTGCCGATCTCGTACTCCACCGCACGCACGTGCAGACCGGCAGCTCGCGCCTGGGCCTCGCTGAGACCCACGGCCGCGACCTCCGGGTCGGTGAACACCACCTGGGGCACGGCGCGGTGGTCGGCGGTCGCGGCCAGCTTGCTCCAGGGTGTGCCGGTCGCCTCTCCGCGCGACCGGGCGACGATGGCGTCACCGCACACTCGTGCCTGGTACTTGCCCTGGTGGGTGAGAAGGACCCGGTGGTTGACGTCGCCGGCGGCGAAGAGCCAGCCTCCCTCGATCCCCCGCACCGACATGCTGTCATCGACGTCCAGCCAGCTGCCCGGCTTCAGGCCCACCGTCTCCAGGCCCAGCTCGGCGGTCCGAGGCCGGCGCCCGGCGGCGACCAGGAGCGTGTCCGCGGCGATCTCGGTGCCGTCGGCCAGCCGCACCGTCACCTCACCGCTTGGGGTCCGTGCCACCCGTTCGGCTCCGATACCCACCCTGACGTCGATGCCGGCCTCACCCATGCCTGCGGCGACCAGCTCGCCGACGAAGGGCTCGTAGATCGGGAGCAGCCGCTCCGCCATCTCGATGACGGTGACCCGGCTTCCCAGACTCGACCATGCCTGGGCCAGCTCACAGCCGGCGACGCCGCCGCCCAGGACCACGAGCCGCCCGGGCGCCGCCTGGGCGCTGGTGGCGTCGCGAGTGGTCCAGGGTGCGGCCTCGGCCAGCCCGGGGATCGGGGGCAGGGCGGGCTCCGAGCCGGTGGCCACGGCCACGGCCTGTCGGGCGATCAGGCTCACCGTGCCGCCGTCAGCGCTCACCTCCACCCGGCGCTCGCCGGCGAGACGGCCATGCCCTCGGAACAGATCGATGTGAGCGCCCTCCAGCCAGCGCACCTGTCCCTCATCGTTCCAATGGCTGGTGAAGCCATCGCGACGCCGGAGCACCGCCGGGACGTCGAGCTCACCGGTGGCCGCCTCCCGCGCTCCGGCCACGCGGCGCGCCGCGGTGAGCAGCTGCATGGGACGCAGCAGCGCCTTGCTGGGCATGCAGGCCCAGTAGGAGCAGTCGCCACCCACCAGCTCGGCCTCCACCACGCAGGCGGTCAGCCCGCCCTTGACCGCCCGATCGGCGACGTTCTCCCCCGTCGACCCGGCGCCGATCACGATGACGTCGAACTCACGGTCGCCGGCCACGGCCTACCTCCTCCTGATCTCGCCGGGGGCTCGGGATGGGCGCTGAGCCCCGGCCATCCTCTCACGACGGCGGACCGGGCCATCCGGGACTCGAAGCTGTGACCGAGCGGTGCCGCCAGGTGCCGGCCCGCGCATCGGACAGCATCCTCAAGCTGCTGTGGTCGACCGGGTGTGCGTCAGCTGCTGGACCTGGTTCTCCAGCCCGCAGTTGGCCTGCCCAAGCTGCGGCGCGGCTCTCGCCACTGCGAGCGCTGTTCAGTCGGGCTCCGGCCCGGTCAAGTCGAGGCATGCGCGCAGGGTCCGGTGGCTGCGCTGGACCCTGGCCCTGGCCATCCCTGGAGCACTGGCGCTCGCCCTCTTCCCCATGCCCCAGCTGGGGCTGTGGGGTCAGCCAGGCTGCTCCCTGCCCATCGGCGGATGCACCCGCGTGCTCTTCATCGGGGACAGCCTGACCTCGGTCAACGACCTTCCCACCACCTTTGCTGACCTGGCCTGGGCGGGTGGCCACCGGGTCGAGACGGCCGCGCTCGACGCCGGCGGAGAGACGCTCGCCGAGCACCAGGCGGCATCGGTGACCTCGAGCACCGTCGGGTCGGAGCCGTGGAGCGACGTCGTGCTTCAGGAGCAGAGCGAAATCCCATCGGTGGCTTCGCTCAGGACAACCGAGATGTACCCGGCGGCGACTCGCCTGGTGAGCGCAGCCCGCCACCAGGGTGCGCGGCCGATCCTCTATCTCACCTTCGCGCACCGGGACGGATGGTCGGCCGCCGATCTCCTCGACTACCCCAGCATGCAGGCGGCGGTGAACAGCGGCTATCTCGGCATCGCCGCCCAGCTGGGGGTCGCCATCGCGCCGGTCGGCGCCGCCTGGCAGTCGGTGGTGGACCAGCCCTCACCGCCCAGCCTCTGGCAGCCGGACGGAGTCCACCCCACGGTGACCGGGACCTACCTCGCCGCCTGCGTCTTCTACGCCACCATCTTCGCGGCGAGCCCGGTCGGTCTCAAAGATGACGACGGGCTCCCCTCCGGCGAGGCCCGCGACCTGCAGTCGGTCGCGGCCGCCACCGTGCTGGGCGATCCCTCCAGGTGGGGCTTGGCCGGCTGATCATGCACGGCCGGAAGGGGATGGGGTTTCACACTTTCCCCGGGGGCGAGGGGCGAGCGGCATCCGGGTGGTGCGGACCCCGGCGATCAGCCAGCCATCGGGTGACGTCGGCGGGTGTGTTGAGGCTGGCAGCGCAGGCCGCGGCCTCCTCTGGGCCCACCAGATCAGCTGCGTCGACGAACCGCACATGGAGATGCCTCAACAGGTGTTGCAGGGAGAGGTCGGCGCTGGTCAGCGCCGCCTCGGCCACGGAGAGCGCTTCGCGGCTGTACACGGCGTGAAGGGGCTGGGGTCGTGAGTCCATCACCGGCACCACGGCCTGCTCACCGCTCCAGCTGTCGGCGAGGCCGCGCAGCAGGTTTGGGCTCAGGTCGGGCATGTCCACGCCCACCACTGCGCAGAGCCGGTGCGGGGAGGCGGCCAGCGCCGCCACCAGGCCACCCAGGGGACCGCGTTCTGGAACCGGGTCGACCACGCTCACACAGCCCGGGTGGTGACGAGGACGGGTGCCACCGGCCAGGATCACCGGATCGGCGACACGGGTGAGCCGTCCGACGACGCGGTCGAGCAGGGTCTCTCCGCCCAGCATCAGGTCCGCCTTGTCCGTCCCCATGCGCCGGCTGCCGCCGCCGCAGAGGACCGCCCCGCTCAGCCCTGCATCCACCCCCTCGACGATAGCGGCGCTGCGCCGGTGACTCTTCTACGGCCGCCGCTTTTCCCTATCCGAGGCCGGGGGTGTCGCTGAGGTCGGCCCGTCGTCCGGGAAGGATCAGAGCGGAGCCGCTGGCCAGCGCCACCAGCTTGCCATCCTGGTTGGTGACCTCGGCGCGCGCCACCGCCAGGCTGCGTCCACGGTGGATCACCTTGGCCGTGGCGGTCAGGCTCTTGCCGTCGGGGGGTACCGGGCGGATGAATTGGACGCGCAGGTCGGTGGGCGCGAACGCCGTACCCGCCGTGACCGTGGTCTGAACCGCCGACGCCAGGGCGAAGTCCGCCAGGCAGGCGGTGACCCCGCCCTCCACCATTCCGAGCGGCGAGATCAGCCAACCGCTGGCAGGCATCGAGAAGGCACAGCTGCCCTCGTCCGCTGCCACCACCACGGCGCCGATGAGATGGCTGATCGGCGGCGCCGGCAGCTCACCCGCGATGTGGGCGCGCAGGACGTCGAGGCCGCTTCGCTCCTGCCAGATCTCCTGGTCGAGGACCGCCCCCTGGACCGGTCGCTGGTATGGCGGCACCCATCCGCCATCCTCGGGCGGCGCCACCGGATTGTCGGCGGGCGGTGGGCTCACGGTGGTCGCCGGCGGAAAGATCACACATCGCGAGGTGCCGTGAGCGATCAGCCGTGCCGTTGTCGTCGGTGACGAACACCTCGGAGAGGGCCAGACTCCGCCCGCCGTGGACCAGCCGGCCACGGGCCACCAGCTGTCCCTCTCGAGGCACCGGGCGCACCAGGTTGATCGAGAGCTCGGTGGTCGTGTAGCCGGTGGCTGCGGGCAGGACCGACTGGATCGCGCACCCCAGCGGGCCGTCGGCCAGGATCGCCACCTCGCCCCCGGTGGCAATGCCCTGAGGGGTCTGCAACCAACCGGTGATGGGCATGATGAAGGTCGCGCTGCCAATGCCGACCTCGGTCAACCGCATCCCCACCAGGTGGGCGATCGGGGGTGGGGCAACCCTTCCGGTCAGCAGCGATCTCAGCTGGGCGATCCCCGGCAGTCCGAACACCTCGCCGGGGAGTGACCCGCCGCGGACCGGCTCCTCCCAGCTCTCCGGGCCCAGGCGAGGTGGCTGCACCTAGGTCGCGTCCCGGCTCTCGAAGGCCGGGACCAGGCCGGCCACCAGCGCCGCGGCCTCGGCGAGGGCCGCCGCCTCGGAGACGCCATGGGCCGCGCGCATCTGCACGTATCGCCCGACCATGAAGGTGGAGAGCGGGGCGTCCTGACGCTCGCCGGCATGGGCGATGTCCCGAGCCAGGCGAAGGATCAGAGCCCGCTGCGGCCCCTGCGGCTCCTCGCCCTCCAGCACGGCGGCGAGCCGCTTCAAGAGGGTCGTGTCGGATTGCGGGGCGGACTCCATCGCGGACTCCTGCACGTTAGCAACGGCGGCCGGGGAACCGCCGCCGGGCGAAGCGAATACAGTGGAGGGAGATGGCTGCGGGACGGCACCGGGTGCTCCGGATCGGCGAGGCGGGCGTGTCCTGGATCACCGACGACCTCTCGTCGGAGGAGCCGCTGGAGATCCGGCTGGACGGGTCGCCGCTCTCGGTCACCATGCGCACCCCGGGTGACGACTTCGACCTGGCCGCCGGCTTTCTCATCACCGAGGGGATCATCGCCGCGGCCACCGAGATCTCCTCGATGCGGATGTGCCCGAGGAGCGGAGCGGAGTCGGGACCACTGAACGTGGTGGAGGTGGTGCTGCGCCACCACCCTGAGCCTCCGCCGGATCCCCGGGCCTTCTACATGACCTCGTCATGCGGCATTTGCGGCAAGGCGAGCATCGACTCGGTGCGCACCCAGTCCCGCCACCCGGTGGACGGCGATCCTCTGGTGGTGTCGACGTCGTTGCTGGCCTCCCTCCCCGGGAGGCTGCGCGAGGCCCAGCGGCAGTTCGCCCGTACCGGCGGGCTCCATGCCGCCGGTCTCTTCGACGAATTGGGGAACCTGCTGTGCGCCCGCGAGGATGTCGGCCGCCACAACGCCTTCGACAAGGTGATCGGATGGGCTGCCACCGCCGGACGCCTGCCGCTTCGCTCTCACATGATCTTGGCGTCCGGGAGAGCCAGCTTCGAGCTCACCCAGAAGGCGCTGATGGCCGGCATTCCGCTGCTGGCGGCGGTCTCGGCGCCCTCTGACCTGGCGGTCGCTCTGGCCTCTGAAGCGGGGATGACCCTGGTCGGATTCCTGCGTGGCCCGACCATGAACGTGTACGCCGGACAGCACCGGGTCAGCGCCTCGACGGCCCCCGCTCTCGATCCCGGTCAGCGAGCGGCAGGTTGAGGGCGCCCGCGGACCCGGCGCAGCTGCTGATCCAGCCTCTCGGTGAGCCCGATTCGATCGAGATGCTCGAGCAGCGGGACCGCCACCCGGCGGGTGGTGGCCAGCGCCTCTCGGGCCGCCGATAGGGTAAAGGGCTGAGGGAGCCGTCCCAACAGCTCCGCGGCCGCCGCGGGCGCGGAAGGGAGCAGCACGATGTCGCCGGGGAGCCGGAGGATCAGCTTCGCGGACGCCGCCGCCCCGAGCTCCCGGGGGCCGAGGCCGCAGGCCCCCAGCTCGCCGGCCTCGGGAGCCGAGAACGGCTGAGCCCCCAGCCTCTCGGCGAGCCGGGAGACGGCGGCCGCCAGGCTCGGCTGCACCCGTGGCGTGGCCCGGCGCCGCACCCGCCCGGCCACCTCCTCGAGTTCCTGGCTCTCGCCGATCAGGCGGCCGAGCAGCTGGACGTCGGGCAGCGAGAGCATCCGAACCAGCTGTTCCCGCTTGACCCCACCCTCCACCAGGTCGATGCCCGAGGTTCGTTCGATCGCGGCGGCCAGAGCCACCCGCCAGCGCTCCCATTGCCCGGCGTCGACCAGCCATCCGGCGTCGTCGACCACCGTCGATGGCAGCGGCGATGCGACCGGCACCCCGATGTCGCCCATCAGCCGCCGGGTGGCCGCCCCGCGCCGGCGCAGCTCGTCCTCGAGGTCACCGACCCCGCTGGAGGCGGCCAGCGCAGCCGCGCGGGCGCGCGCCGCCCCGCGCCGGCGAAGCGGTGGGGGTGCGGGGTCGAGCACCGTCACCCCGCCCAGCACCTGGCGCCGCCCGGGCTCGCGCAGCAGGGCACGGTCGCCGACCTGAAGCGGAAGCGGCTGCGCCAGGGTCAGACGCACCAGGTCGCCTCCCTCGACGAGAGGCCTGACCCGCACCGGCAGGGCGGCGGCGCCGATGTGAAGGGCGAGCTCCTCGGGCAGTTGCTCCCCACCGGTCCTGACGTCCGCCGTTTGGGTCCAGTGCCAGGCACCCGGAGTGAGCAGGGGATCGCCGCGACGGACCTCGCGATGGTCGATGCCGCGGAGGTTGAGCGCCACCCGTGCCGGGGCGGCGACGGCCTCGGCCGGCGCGCCCAGCCGCTGCAGCCCGCGCACCGTGACCATCCGCTGCCGCAGCTCGAGCTGCTGACCCACGGCGACGCTGCCCGCTCCCAGGGTCCCGGTCACCACCGTGCCGGCGCCGCGAATGCTGAACGAGCGATCCACCCACAGCCGGATGCGGCCGCCGGTGTCCGCCGGCGGAAGGGCGGACACCAGCCTGTCGAGGGCCTCGCGCAACCGTTCCAGGCCCGCTCCGGTGGTTCCGGACACGGCCACCCAATCGATCCCGCCAAGGCTGGTGGCCTCGAGGCGATGCAGGGACCGGGCCGCCACCGGGCCGGGTTCGGCGAGATCGGACTTGGTCACCACCAGCAGTCCCCGGCTCACTCCCAATGCGTGGAGAGCCCGGAGATGCTCCTCGCTCTGCGCCGACCAGCCCTCGTCGGCTGCCACCACCAGCATCACCACCGGCACCGGCCCGACCCCGGCGAGCATGTTGGTGGTGAAGCGCTCGTGACCCGGGACGTCGACGAAGGCGAGCTGCTCTCCGGAGGGCAGCCGGGTCCAGGCGTAGCCGAGGTCGATGGTCATCCCGCGCCGGCGCTCCTCGGCCCAGCGATCGGGCTCCATGCCGGTTAGGGCACGCACCAGCGTGGACTTGCCATGGTCGACGTGCCCAGCGGTGGCGATCACCTGCATGCGGTGACCGCTTCGATGATGGCCGCGTCCTGGTCGGGGGCGACACAGCGCAGGTCGAGCAGGCAGCGCCCCCGCTCAACCTTTCCGACCACCGCCGGGTCGCCCCGCCGAAGCGGCGCGGCGTAGCTCTCGGGCAGGCTCACCGCCCAGCCCGGCAGCGGGATACCGCTGCCGCTACCCCCGCCCGCGGCCCCGTCACTGGGTACGGCGCCGGCCTCGTCACCCAGCGCTGTTGCGATCCTCACGGCCCGGCTTCGAAGCTGGTCGATACCGGCTCGAAGCGCCTGGGCGGTGGGGGTGGTCGGGCCGGTGAGGGTGGCCTCGAGCGCCGCCAGGGTGAGCTTGTCCACCCGCAGCGCCCGGTAGAGCGGATGGCGGCGCAGCTTGCGGACCAGCTCGGCCCGCCCGGCCAACAGCCCGGCCTGGGGCCCGCCGAGCAGCTTGTCACCGCTGGCGATCACCAGGCTGGCCCCGGAGCGCAGGGCGCCGCTCATGTCCGGTTCCTCGGGAAGGACGCCCTCGGCGGCGAGCAGGCCGGAGCCGACGTCCACCACCACCGGGGGGCCGAGCCCGGCCAGCTCCGCCACGCTCACCGAGGCGGTGAAGCCGTCGACCCGGAAGTTCGATTGGTGGACCTTGAGAATGCATCCGGTCCGCGAGCCGACCGCGGCGGCGTAGTCGTCGAGGACGGTTCGGTTGGTGGTGCCCACCTCGTGGATCCGGGCGCCGGAGCTGCTCACCAGGTCGGGCAGCCTGAACCCGTCGCCGATCTCCACCATCTCTCCTCGGCTCCAGATCACCTCGCGCCTTCGGGCCAGAGCGGTGACCGCGAGCAGCAGAGCCGCCGCTCCGTTGTTGACGATCAGCACGTCCCCGGCAACGGGCAGCGCGGCCCTCAATGCCGCGAGGGCGCCTCGCCCACGGGTCGCTCTGGCGCCTGATGAGAGGTCGTACTCGACGTCCACGTAGCCGGCCGCCGCCACCAGTGCCGCGGTGGCCGCCTCCGAGAGCGCGGCCCGGCCCAGGTTGGTGTGGAGCACCACCCCCGTGGCGTTGATGACCGGCCTCAGGCTGGTCGCGTGATGGGGAAGGTCAGCGAGCACCGCATCGACGATCCCTGTCGGCTGCAGCGCACCCCTGCGCATGAGCGACTGCGATCGGTGGACGGCGTCGCGGACCAGCGGCCGCCCCAGCCGCGCCAGCGGCGCCTCCAAGCGCGGATCGCTGAGGATGGTGTCGGTGGATGGCACCGCGCGTCGTGGATCGCTGGCCATGATGGTGAATGTATCCGTGCCGAGGCGGAGAGCGGCTGATCAACTGAGCTGCACCTGGCGCGTCCGGACCGCCCGGCCATCAATCCCCCCGGCTCTCTCTGTCGGTCCAGTCGACCACCACGCGCCCGTCGCTGAGCCGGACCGTGCGCTCGCAGCGCCCAGAGACGGCCAGATCGTGAGTCGCGATGAGCATCGTGAAGCGGTGCTCCTGGCGCAGCCGGAGGAGCAGGTCCATGACCATGGTTCCGCTGGCGGAGTCCAGGTTGCCGGTGGGCTCGTCGGCGAGCACGATCCCGGGCCGGTTGATCAGCGCTCGGGCGATCGCCACCCGCTGCTGCTCTCCGCCGGAGAGGTGGGAGGGCAGATCGTTGCCTCGCCCCTTCAGACCCACCGCCTCGAGCAGCTCGCGGGCTCGCGCGGTGCTGTCGAAGTCCACCCGGTAGGGCATCACCGGTGCCAGCACATTGTCCAGGGCGGTGAGCGCGGGCAGCAGATGGAAGCGCTGGAACACGAAGCCCACCCGGCGCCGGAAGCCGGCCCGTTCCCCATCTCCGAGAGAGGTGATCTCGCAATCGCCGACCAGGATGCGGCCCTGGTCCGGCCGATCCATGGCCCCGATCACGTGCAGCAGGGTCGACTTGCCCGACCCCGAAGCACCACTGACCGCGACCGTCTCGCCGCCGGTCAGCTCCAGGCTCACCTCCGACAGGGCGCTCACCGCGGCTCCCTCCCCGCTGCGGTACGTCTTGCTCACATCCCTCAGGGTGACGGAGAGACCGGTGCCCTCCACCGCTTCCACGCTCACCTGGCCATCCTTTCGAGGCCGGGCTCTCTCATCTCATTCCTCCTCGGCCAGCGCGGCCGTGATCGGCCGCCGCGACACTCCGGTCACCACCATCCAGGTGGCCAGCGCCGCCAGCAGAGTGCCCGCCACCACCGCCAGCAAAGCCGCCCCCAGCAGGGCCACCGGCGCGGCACCGAAGGCCCAGCTGGCCGCCATGCCTGCCAGCCCGCCGCCCACGCACCCCAGGAGCCCGATTCCCGTGCCCTCGGTCAGGGCCAGGCGGGTGAGGTGCCGCCGCCGCCATCCCGTGGCCAGCAGCACCGCCACCTCGGCCGAGCGCTCCCTGAGGTTGAGGTAGAGCACGTCCGCCACCGACCCCGCGCCCAGCCCCACCGCCAGCGCCGCCGGGAGGAAGTCCACCCCCTGGACCTCGCCGGCCACGAAGTTTCCCAGGAGGCTCCCCGAGACCCGCTCCGCCAAGGCCAGCTCGAGCCCCTGCAGCACGGTGAGGGCGAAGACGCCCACACCCAGCGCGGTCGCCGCCAGGGCCGCCCGTCCCGGCCGCCGGCGCAGGTTGGACCAGGCCAGCGTGGTGAGCCTCCGCACCGGCCGCGCTCCCCGGCGCGGCGCCGCCACTGCCGGGCGCACCGCGTCCAGCGGCTCTCCGCGCGTCGCCAGCCACGCGGGCCACAGCCCGGCAAGTCCCGCCAGCAGCGCTGCCACCGGCATTATCAGGGCCACGCGCCACAGCGGCATATCCAGGTGCAGGCCGAGGATCACCGCCAGTGTGATCCCCGCCCCTACAACGCCCGCCAGCGTTCCAAGCAGCAGCAGCTCGCCGAGGATCAGGCGGAAGATGGCCCGCCCCTGCCAGCCGGTACATCGCAACACCCCGATCTCTCGTCGTCTTCCTCTCACGGCGGCCACGCTGCCGTTGATCAGGAACAGCACAGTGACCACCAGGACCAGGACAAAGAACGCAACCGAGGTGCGATTGAGGGCGGAGACGATCACCAGCGCCACCCCCAAGTGCACCCAGCTCTCATGCAACAGCAGCGCCGGCCTGCCGTACTTCCCGCCGGGAAGCGCGATCGTCTCGGTGGTGGGGGAAGAGCCGGCGGTGGTGACCACCTGGAGCTCCGTCTCCTGGTGGATCCGGTTGGCGACCCGGGCCACCTCGGCGAGCCGTTCGGGGACCGTCCCGGTCAGGCCCCCCACCCGGACCCGGATGGAGCTGATCGGCGCCCGGCTCTCGGTGTACGGCAGGACGTCGCCGAAGACGGACAGGCCGGCCAGGGATGTGAACAGGACCGGGGGCTCCTGCAGGTACCCGGCAATGTTCGAGTCCGGCTCGAGCGGCTGGTTGCCCAGGGCCTTCCGGCTCGCCGCGTCCGCCCCGGTCACGACCGGTGGCGCGAACTCCAGGGGCACCGCCGACAGCGCGCTGAACTCCTGGACCCTCGATGGATCGAATGTCCCCACCAGCTGCCATGGTGGATACACCGGACCCACCGGCCCCCCGCCGAACTGCGTGTCCGGCACCCTGTCGAGGCTGCGATACGCGGTGTCGCTGTCGTCGATGGGGACCGCCTCCCACCCGACGTGCTGCGTGCTCTCATATTGGCCGTTTCCGCTCAACGCGGGGTTGTCCTGCTCGTAGTCGCTCAATGAACCGAACTCATCCCAGGCCCCCAGGTTCGCCGCGGTGGAGGTGGTGGGGTGCGGATCGAGCACCGTGCCGCTCGTCGTGTAGCCGACGGTACCCGTCTCCCAGTACGCGTCGATCCCGCTGGGACCGCCAAACCCCTCGCTTCCGCCCAGCATTCCCAGCCGCAGCAGGTCGGAGTACTCGTGGCCGGCGGTGATGACGTCGGTGGTGACCGGCGTGCCTGACTCCGCAGCGAGGGTGGCGGCCACACCGCTGGGCGTCCCGCCCCCCTGGACGACCCCCACCGCGCTGGACGGGAGCCGGCTCACGGTCACCGTGTCGACATCGCCGTCCTCGAGGCCGGTGCTCGCCAGAACCGGTATCTTCCCCACGAGACCCCTCTCGCTGAGATATCGACCCTCGACCACCGCCCTGTCGAGACCATCGAGCTCCGCCTCCGCCGTGGGGTCGATGGCGACGACCAGGAGCGGCAGGCTGACCTGCAGGTCGGCGGTGATCGACGGCTGACTCCCGGCCGAACCCCCCGATCCCGAGCCGGTCGACCACGACCAGCACGCGGCGTCGTCGGCCTGATAGTCGGCGAAGGGGGATCCGTGCGCCGCGGCGAACGGCTGGGGACACACCTGCCTCGTCGCGCCGTCGGGAAGTGTCTCCTGCATCGCTTCGATGGTGGTGAAGGGATCGGTGATGGAGGCCGGGTTGGGCGTGGGCTCAGCCACCAGAGAGTCCGGAGTCACGTAGACGTAGCCCAGCGGCTGCGCCGGATAGTGGGTGAGCCCGTTGTCCGCGGTCCGGCTGTCGCTCAGCTCGAGGACCGCGCTGCTCCCATGGCGGAGCACCGCGGTCACGTTGATGGGCACGTTCACCGTGGCCAGGATGTAGCCGACCACGGCGATCGGAGCGGCGATCTGCACACCCGGGATCGACTTGACCGTCTTGTACTGGGAGAGGCTGATGCCCCCATACAGCCCGGAGAGGTAGTTGGCCGGCACCAGTCCTCCCGGCTTGGGGGTGCTCTTGGTGGCCGCGAACACCACGATGTCGTAGGCGGAGCTGAGGTTGCTCTGCACTGCCGAGGTGGACTGGGCCACCTCCGTGGCGGTGGCGGCAGTCAGCAGCGAGAAGCTCACCGCCGCCACCAGGATGCCCGCGCCGAGAGCCAGCCCGCGGCCGGGGCGATGGCGCAGCTGATGGAGGATCAGGCGACGCAAGCAGAATGGCGGTCCGTGCGGAGAGCTGTGCCGGCCACGGATCGCATCACCACGTCACCTGGCTGTCATCGAGGGGCCCGCCCACGCTCACCACCCGGCCGCCGCTCGATACCGACGCAGAGATGCAGCCGGTGGCGGTCCAGATCGCCGACCTCCCGTCCGCCGAGAAGGCGAGGGAGAGGAGCAGGCTGTTGCGGTCGGCGGCGTCCACGGGGGGCAGGGCCGCACCGGCATGCAGCACCCGCACCTCCTCGCCCGTGGTGGCGTTGAAGTCGATCTCCTGGGGGAGGTCGGTGGAGAGCAAGGATGGTGGGCAGACCAAAGCCACGAAGGTCCCATCCCGCAGGAAGCGGGGGTAGGGGGAGGCGCAGAGCGGGATGTCCAGCACCCTCCCGTCCGCGGTCGAGGTGGCGGTCGCGGGACTCAGCACCGTGGCAATGGGATCCGCCTCGGCGGCAGGCGTGGAAAGCACAGCGAGGAGGCTCTGATCGTCGGGCGCCCAGGCCAGAGCGCTGACGCTCTCACCGGTCGGGACCTGGATGACGCGCTCTGTCCGAGTCGCGATGTCGAGGACGTCGATCACCTGGGCGGTGGGAGCGCAGGGGCTGCGCAGCCACGCCAGCATCTTGCCGTCCGGGCTCACGGTGGGCAGCTGGTCCACCGACCCGGGTGGAGCCGTCACGGCCGCGGTCGCCGGCCCACCATCGGTCGAGACCGCGAGGATCTCCTCACTCCACCTGCTGGACCCGCACGCACCCACGCTGTCGGTGACGTAGACAGTGGCAGCGTTGGCCGTGATGCTCGGCGAAGCCTCGACCCCTGGCGGCCCGGAGGACAACTCCCGAATCGTGTCCCCGGTCGCCGAGCTGACGACAGACACGCCGGAGGAGGACACGGCCACGAAGGTGGCCGGGTAGGTGTCGCCGGCGGAAACAGGAGCGGGGCTGAACACGGCCGCACTCCCGCCGGAACTCCCGGCCGGCATCGACAGCAGCGCTCCCCGCCGCGGCAGGCAGGCAGCGGCGAAGACGGCGGCCACGACGATAGCGGTGGCTGCGAAGACCGCCGTCGAGGCCAGGGGACGCCGCCGCGGAGCTCGCTGCTCAACGATGAAACTGCGTCTGGCGAGGCCGTCGCAGACGCGGATTATCGCCGCGCGCTCGGCCTCGGGCGACTCCTCAGCTCGGAGGGCACGCTGAAGCAGCCGTTCATCTTCAGCGGCCACTGGTGTCGTCCTCCGCGAGCCGGGCTCGGACCGCGGCCCGGGCACGGAGGCAGAGCTGCTTGGCTGCCGCCTCGCTGATGCCCAGGACCTCGGCGGCGTCGGCGGTGCTGAGGTCCAACCCGTAGCGCAGCCAGAGGACCGCCCGGTAGCGCGGGCGAAGCGCGCCTACGGCGGCCGCAAGGCTTGGATCCATCGCCTCCGGACGCGGCCACTCGGTGGGTGGCACCGCAGCCGAGAACGCGGGCACCGTCAGCCATCGACGCACCCGTCCCACCCGCCTGCGCACGATGGCGAGGAACCAGGGTTTGAGTGGCCCGCGCAGCTGATCGCGGTGCCGCCAAGCTCGGACGACCGCCTCCTGGACGGCGTCGGCCGCCTCGTCACTGCTCAGGCCCATCACCCGCCCCAGCCGGACCGCCGCCGGGACCAGGCCGATCAGCGCATCCGCGAAGGCGTCTGCCGAGCCGATCTCATCCCGGGTGTCAGCCGCGCCCTGCCAGGGCGCCGCCACACCGGCACCGTACGCCTCCATGCCAGTAAGAGCCTCCGCGGGGGGTCCAGGTAACATCGACGGCTGGCCGGGCCACGGAGGAGGGGCGCCGCCGGCGTGGGCCACATCATGCTGATGTCGGTCCTCGAGCGCCGCTCGGAGATCGGACACCCCCCGAAGATCACCGGGTGCCGTCGCAAAATCCCGGACCCGCCGGTCGGCGGAGGCGGACGGGAATCGAACCCGCCGCGACGAGATGCTCGCCGCCACCGGTTTTGAAGACCGGGGGGACCACCAGGCGCCCAGACGCCTCCTCGGTTATTGGATCACCCTGAGCCTCAACCGTCACCCAGAGGACACGGCGCTTGGAGCAACGCCTCAGCCGGCTCCGTGCCAGAGTTGCAGGATGCGGCTGACCGAATACGCGCACGGCGGCGGCTGCGCCTGCAAGATCCCGCCCGGGGAGCTGGAGGAGATCGTCGCCGGCCTGCGCGGCACCGCGGCGGGGGGGCTCCTCGTGGGCCTGGAACACGGTGACGACGCCGCGGCGGTGCGCCTCGACGGCACCGGGCGGGCGCTGCTCAGCACCGTCGACTTCTTCACCCCGGTGGTGGACGATCCGTTCGACTGGGGCAGGATCGCCGCGGCCAACGCGCTGTCGGACATCTACGCGATGGGCGGGGAGCCCCTCCTTGCCGTCAACCTGCTGTGCTGGCCACGCGATCGGCTGCCGATGAGCATGGCCGCCGAGGTCCTCCGTGGTGGCCTGGCGATCGCCACGGAAGCCGGGGTCCCGGTGGCGGGCGGCCACAGCGTCGACGACCCCGAGCCCAAGTACGGGATGGCGGTGAGCGGCATCGCCGATGCCGACCGGATGCTCCGCATCGACGCAGGAGCTGCCGGACTCCCCCTCTCGCTCACCAAGCCGCTGGGCCTCGGTGTGCTCAACAACCGGCACAAGCAGACCGGCGAGGTCTTCCCCGAGGCGGTCGCGGTGATGACCCGGCTCAACCGCGACGCCGCCCGCGCCGCCCTCGCCGCCGGGGTGCGCTGCGCCACCGACGTCACCGGGTTCGGACTCCTCGGCCATCTCTACAAGCTGGCCCGTGCCAGCGGCGTCACCGCCGTCGTCGAAGCCGCCGCAGTCCCATACCTGGCCGGCGCGCGCGAGGCGGTGCGGGACGGCTGCGTGAGCGGTGGAACGCGGCGCAACCTGGCCTGGGTGGAGCCGCACACCGCCTGGTTCGGACGCTGCGCCGAGGACGAGGGTGAGCGCCTGCTCCTCGCCGACGCCCAGACCAGCGGCGGCCTGCTGGTGGCAGGCGAGGTTCCCAACGCGCCGATCATCGGCGAGCTGGTACCGCGCGGCCGCCACGTCCTCGAGGTCCGATGACCCCTGCCGGTGACGGTGCCCGTCACCCGCGCCCTCGGGGTCTCGGGTGGCAGGTGTATTCGCGTATTCGTGTATTCGCGTGCATTCGTGTATTCGCGTATTCGCCTGCGTTCTCGTGACGGGTCCCCCCTCTGGCGCGCGCCTCCGCTGGCCCGTGCTGGGGTGGTTCTGGACGCCGGCCCTGCAGGGCCTCGCGACCTCGCATCGGGACGCGCGAGTTAGCATCTTCATGAGAGCCATGGGCCCCGACAGGTTGCGCCGAATCCGTCAGCCGCACTCATCGGCGGCGGGTGACGGCAACCCCGCTCCCCGACCGGGTCCCGGTGAGCTGCTGCGGCGCTGGCCGCTGATCCGCCAGATCACCGAGCGCGACCCTCTCGGCCTTGGGCGCTCGGTCCAGTCCGCGAGGACGCGGCAGCTCCACCCCAGGACCGCGGACGCCGACCGGGTGGTGGGCTCGATCTGCCCCTACTGCGCGGTGGGGTGCGGCCAGCGGGTGTACGTCAAGGACCAAAGGATCATCCACATCGAGGGCGATCCGGCGAGCCCGATCTCCCGAGGCCGCCTCTGCCCCAAGGGATCGGCCACCAAGAGCCTGGTGACCGGCAGCCGTCGCGAGCTCAGGGTCAAGTACCGCCGCCCCTACGGCCGGGAGTGGGAGGAGCTGTCCCTGGACCGCGCCATGGAGATGATCGCCGACCGGGTGATCGCCACCCGGGCGCAGACCTGGCAGACGGCGGAAGGCGAGGGTGACACGCACAGGGTCTACAACCGGACCCTGGGCATCGCCAGCCTGGGCGGGGCCACCCTGGACAACGAGGAGAACTACCTGATCAAGAAGCTCCTCACCGGGGGCCTGGGCATCGTCCAGGTCGAGAACCAAGCACGAATATGACACAGCTCCACGGTCCCCAGTTTGGGGACGAGCTTCGGGCGGGGCGGCGCCACCACCAGCCAGCAGGACCTCCAGCACGCTGACTGCATCGTCATCCAGGGGTCGAACATGGCCGAGTGCCATCCGGTCGGCTTCCAGTGGGTGATGGAGGCCAAGGAGCGGGGCGCGACCATCATCCATATCGACCCCAGGTTCACCCGCACCAGCGCCGTCGCCGACCTCCACGTGCCCATCCGCGCCGGCAGCGACATCGCCTTCCTGGGCGGAATCATCCGGCACATCATCGAGAACGACCGCTGGTTCCACGAGTATGTGCTCGAGTACACCAACGCCGCCACCATCATCGGTGAGGACTTCCGCGACACCGAGGACCAGGGCGGGATCTTCAGCGGGTTCAACCCCGACACCCACGCCTACGACTCGGCCTCCTGGATGTACGAGGGCACCAGCGTGGCGGCATCGGCCGGTGGGCGGGAGTTTCAGCCTTCCCCGAGCGCGTCCGCGAAACCGCTCCAGGACCGCACCCTGCAAAACCCCCGCTGCGTCTTCCAGCTGCTGCGCCGGCACTACGCGCGCTACACCCCGGAGCTGGTGGAGCGGACCTGCGGCGTCCCCCAGGAGCTCTTCCTCAAGGTGGCCAACGCGCTGTGTGACAACTCGGGTCGGGAGCGCACCTCGGCCTTCTGCTACGCGGTCGGCTGGACCCAGCACACAGTCGGGGTTCAGTACATCCGCACTGCCGCCATCATCCAGGCCCTGCTCGGCAACATGGGCCGCCCCGGGGGCGGCATCCTGGCCCTGCGTGGCCACGCCTCGATCCAGGGCTCGACTGACATTCCCACCCTCTTCGACATGCTTCCCGGCTACATCCCCATGCCATACACCAGGGCCTACGCGGACCTCGGCGACTTCGTGCGGAGAAACAGCAGCCCCACCGGTTACTGGGGACACATGGAGGAGTACCTGGTCAGCCTCCTGAAGGCGTGGTACGGAAAGGCCGCGACCGCCAGGTCGCAGTGGTGCTTCGACCACCTGCCCCGAATCGACCATGACCACTCCGAGTACGTCTTCACCAAGGGCATGCTGGAGGGCACGGTCAAGGGCTTCTTCCTGCTCGGCGAGAACCCGGCGGTGGGCTCCTCCAACGGCAAGTTCCACCGGATGGCGATGGCCAAGCTCGATTGGCTGGTGGTGCGCGACCTCGTCGAGATCGAATCGGCCGCCTTCTGGTACCGCTCGCCGGAGATCGAGTCCGGCGAGCTGCGCACCGAGGAGATCGGCACCGAGGTTTTCTTCATGCCGGCCGCGGCGCACACCGAGAAGGACGGAAGCTTCACCAACACCCAGCGGTTGCTGCAGTGGCACCACGCCGCGGTGGAGCCCCAGGGGGACTGCCGCAGCGAGCTCTGGTTCATGTACCACCTGGGGAGGATCATCCGGGAGAGGCTGGCGGGGTCCAGAGAGCCGCGCGACCGGGCCATCCGCGACCTCACCTGGGACTACCCCACCGAGGGCGGCATCGCCGAGCCCAGCGCCGACGCGGTGCTGACCGAGGTCGGGGGACGGGGGCCGGACGGCAAGAGCCTGAGCGGTTACATGCAGCTCAAGAAGGACGGCAGCACCACCTGCGGCTGCTGGATCTACTGCGGCTGCCACGCCGACGGGGTGAACCAGACAGCACGCCGCAAGCCGGTCTGGGAGCAGGGCAACTGGCCTGCGGCCCAATGGGGCTGGGCCTGGCCCGACAACCGCCGCGTCCTCTACAACCGCGCCTCCGCAGACCCCGAGGGCAAGCCGTGGTCGGAGCGCAAGCGCTACGTGTGGTGGAACGAGACGGAGTCGAAGTGGGAGGGCGTCGACCGTCCCGACTTCCGCGCCGCGACCGCCCCGTCATACACGCCCGCCGACGACGCTGAGGCGGAGATGGCGATCGCCGGCACCACCCCGTTCGTGATGCAGGCCGACGGAAGGGCCTGGCTCTTCGTCCCTCAGGGGCTCAAGGATGGTCCGATGCCGACCCACTACGAGCCCATGGAGTCTCCCCATCCCAACCCGCTGTACGCGGAGCACCCGTCCAACCCGGCACGGCAGATCGTCAAGAGCCGGCTCAGCCCGTTCAACCAGCCGCCCGACTCGAGTGGGGTCAACGGCGGCGTCTTTCCGTACGTGGCCACCACCTACCGGCTCACCGAGCACCACACCGCGGGCGGCATGAGCCGCTTCATCGAGTACCTCTCCGAGCTGCAGCCGGAGTTCTTCTGCGAGGTGTCGCCGGAGCTGGCGGCCGAACGCGGCCTGGAGAACGCCGGCTGGGCGACCATCGTCACCGCCCGGGCCGCCATCGAGGCGCGGGTGCTGGTGACCGACAGGATCAAACCGCTGACAATTCAGGGGCGGGTGACCCACACCGTCGGCCTCCCCTACCACTGGGGGGTGATGGGCCTGGCCCCCGGGGATTCGGCCAATGATCTCTTCCACCTCGGCCTCGACCCCAACGTCCACATCCAGGAGGTCAAGGCGGCGACCTGCGACATTCGGCCCGGGCGCCGGCCGCGCGGACCCGCGCTGCTCGCCCTGGTCGAGGACTACCGGCGGCGCGCGGGAATCGACGATGAGTGACACCACCGCGCAGGGCACTGCGGCGCAGCCCCTGGACCCGCTGTCGGCATCGCGCACCCCCACCATCGTCAGCCACGACATCGACATCCGCTCCCATGACGACGCCGGCAACCCACGCCGGATGGGCTTCTTCACCGACACCTCGCTGTGCATCGGCTGCAAGGCCTGCGAGGTGGCCTGCAAGGAGTGGAACCAGGTTCCCGAGGATGGGCTCACCTTCACCGGCGAGTCCTACGACAACACCGGCGCGCTGGGCTGCAACACCTGGCGGCACGTGGCCTTCATCGAGCAGACCAAGCCGGTGTCGCTGCCCGACCCCCAGGGAGGCGGCGAGCTGCGCTGGCTGATGGCGAGCGATGTGTGCAAGCACTGCGCCAACGCCGCCTGCCTCGACGTGTGTCCCACCGGCGCGCTCACCCGCACCGAGTTCGGCACCGTGGTGGTGCAGCAGGACGTCTGCAACGGCTGCGGCTACTGCGTCCCCGCGTGTCCCTTCGGGGTCCTCGACCGCCGCGAGGAGGACGGCAGGGTCTGGAAATGCACCCTCTGCTACGACCGGCTGCGCGCCGACATGGAGCCGGCGTGCGCCATGGCCTGTCCCACCAAGTCGATTCAATTCGGCGCCCTCGTCGACCTCCTGCCCATGGCCGACCGCCGCGTCGCCGAGCTGCACCAGCGGGGCGTGACCCAGGCCCGCCTGTACGGAGCCGATCGAGGCGACGGCGTGGGCGGCTTCGGCGCCTTCTTTCTGCTTCTCGACGAGCCCGAGGTGTACGGGCTGCCGCCCGATCCGGTGGTGACCACCCGCGACCTGTGGCAGGCGTGGTCCGCCGCCGGGGTGGCCTCGGTCGGCATGGTGATCGCGGTGGCCGCAGCCTTCCTGGGGAAGCGGTGGCGATGACCTCCGTGGATCTGACCGGGGTCCCGACCCGGCACCGGGGGGGCGGAGGCGAGACCAGGATGGTCCCCGACGCCACTCCGACCTCGTATTACGGCCACCCCGTGATCAAGCCGCCGGTGTGGAAGCCCGAGGTCCCGCTGTACCTCTTCACCGGCGGGCTGGCCGGGGGCTCGGCGCTGCTCACCGTGGGTGCGCGCCTCGCCGGCAACGACGTGCTGGCCCGGCGGGCGCTGCTCACCGGCCTGGTGGCGGTCAACGTCAGCCCGGTGCTGCTGATCAAGGACCTGGGCCGGCCGGAGCGCTTTCTCAACATGCTCCGGGTGTTCAAGGTCACCTCGCCGATGAGCGTGGGCTCATGGCTGCTGATCGGATCTGGGGTGATGACCAGCGCCGCTGCCGCCAGCGAGGTACTCGGCGTCCTCCGCCCCCTGGGCCGGCTCGCCGAGGTGGCCGCGGCCGCGCTGGGAGCGCCGCTCGCCACCTACACCGGGGTGCTGCTCACCAACACCGCGGTCCCCGCCTGGCACGAGGCGCGGCTGGAGCTGCCCAGCGTCTTTGGCGCCAGCGCGCTCACCTCGGCGGCGGCGGCGGCCGCGGCGCTCACCCCGAGCGAGCATGCCGGGCCGGCGCGCCGCCTGGCCATCGCCGGGGCGATCGTCGAGCTGGCCGGTTCGCAGCTGGTGACCCGCCGGCTGGGGATGGAGGGCGAGCCGTACCGCGAAGGGCGCCCCCGCCGGTTTCTCCAGGCCGCCGAGGTGCTCACCGCCACCGGGATCTGCCTCCTCGCCGCGGGCCGCCGATGCCGCCCGCTGGCGGTGGCGGGCGGGGCCGCGCTGATGGCGGGCGCGCTCTGCGAGCGCTGGGGCATCTTCAGCGCCGGCAGCGTCTCGGCGGCAGATCCCAAGTACACCGTCGGCCCGCAGCGGGAGCGCGCCGACCGAGCCGCACCGTCCAGCGTCAATCAGTGAGCTGAGTCCTCTCCAGCTCGGTCACTGCCTCGGGGAGGCGGACCAGGTCGGGGAGGACCAGGTCGGCCAGGGAGGGGTCGTGGGCCTCCCCCAGTCGATTGATCCAGATGCACGGTATCCCCAGCGCGTGGCAGGGACGGATGTCATGGAAATGGCTCTGGGCGATGTGCAGCCATTGCTCGGGTGCGACCACGTCCTGGAAGTGGCGAAAGTGGGCCGGGTCGGGCTTGTAGGCGGCGACGTCCTCGGCGGTGACCGCGACCTCGAAGGGCACGGGCAGGTGGCGGCGGGTGAGTGCGATCAGATCCCGGTCGCAGTTGGTGAGCAGGGCCAGGCGCCAGCCCTGGTCACGGCATAAGGCCAGCGCTCCGGCCACGTCGGGGAAGACGGGCCAGTGCGGAAGGGTGACGGCGAGCAGGTCGGCGTCATCGTCGTGGAGGTCGAGCGAGAGCTCCGCAGCCGCTCGGCGAAGCTGGCCGGTGAGCACATCGCGGTAGCGGCGGTGGGGCCTCTCCTGCTCCAGCTCGGCCTCGGCACCGAGGCACGCCTCGAGAACAGCGGCGCCCCGTCCCGGGAAGAGCAGCTCGGCACTCGTCCGCATGCCGTGACGCCAATCGACGAGGGTCCCGAAGCAGTCGAAGGTCAGCCAGCGTTCCGGCATCGAGGGGAGGGTAGCGCGGGACCCCTCCCGGGGGTCCCGGCCCGACCCCTGTCAGACTTGCGCTCAGCCCCGCGGCCCGTCCGGGGCGAGCTTCGGAGGTCGACCGTGAGCAGCCAGCGCGCCCACTTCTCCCCGGCCCTCTTCGAGTTCCTGGTTGAGCTCCGGCACAACAACAACCGCGAGTGGTTCCTGGCCAACAAGCGTCGCTACGAGACCCTGGTCAAGGAACCCGCGCTCGGCTTCATCAGCGACATCGGGCCGCGCCTCCAGGGTCTCAGTCCCCACCTGGTGGCGGACCCGCGGCCGGTGGGGGGATCGCTGTTCCGGATCAACCGGGACATCCGCTTCTCAGCCGACAAGAGCCCGTACAAGACGGCGGTGGGCATGTCGTTCGGCCACGACCGCGGCCGTGAGGACGCAGCCCCGGGCCTGTACCTCCATCTCGCTCCCGGCGAGTCCTTCGGGGGCGGTGGGGTGCACATGCCCGAGCCGCCGACATTGAAGCGCATTCGCGATGCCATCGTGGCCGAGCCCGACCGGTGGCACCAGGTGGTCAGCGATCCCGGTTTCGCGCCGGCCTTCGAATCGACGGGCGACGCTCTCAAGCGGGCTCCCCAGGGCTACGACCCCGGCCACCGGCACGTCGAGGATCTCAAGCGCAAGAGCTATGTCTGGCATGTCCACTTCAGCGAGCCGCAGGTCTGCGCCGCTGGCTTCATGGACCGGTATGTCGACGCATGCAGAGCGGCCGGCGGTTTCAACCGCTTTCTGGCCGACGCCCTCGGCGTGGCCTGGTGAGCCTGGCCGGGCCCTTATTGGCCACCGCCTGAACGGTGCGCCCTCAACCCGAGGGACTGGGATGCGGGCGCACCGGCTCCGCGGATCAGAGCTCGGTTCCCGCTCCGCTCGGCGCTCCGATTCGCTCCCGTATCAGCCGGTCAATCTCGCCAGGCTCAGGCGTTCGGTCCAGCCGCAGCTTGGAGAAGATGAGCTCTCCGTCGAGGGAGACCTCGAAGCGCCCGCCGCTCGAAGGCAGCAGGCGAATCTCCCGGAGTTGGTGCGACCAGTCGTCGACCAGCTCCTTGGTCACCGCCAGTGCCTGCGGCCGAAGGTCACAAGGCACACAGAATTCGACCTCAACAGTGTGATCCGCCTGGCTGAGCATGCTTCCTCCGTGACCGCGGGTCGCCGCGGTTGATGTGTTGCTCTGCGCCCGAGCTTCGACTATGCGGCGCCGACCACCTCAGCGCTGGGGCTCGGCATCCGGCGCATGAACCGGAGCACGCCGAAATACAGGGCTCCAGTCAAGAGCAGTCCGACGAAGACGCTGATGTCCGCCCCCCCCAGCCAGGCCGTGGTCAGCGGGCTGGCCCAGAGCGAGGAGTTGGTGAAGAGGAAGGCGCCCACCGACCCGATGATCCAGCAGCCCATCGCCGCCCAGTTGATCCCGCCGCGGTACCAGTACTGGCCCTGCTTGATCTCGAACAGGTCCTGGGTGGAGTAACCCTGTCTGGTGAGCACCAGACGGTCCCAGGCGTCGACCATATAGATGGCGCTCCACGAGGCAATCCAGACCACCTCCAGGCTGAGGAACGAGGTGAAGGTGGAGGAGAAGTTGGTGATCAGGATGGCGTAGAGCGCGACCAGGATGGAGATGGTGCCGTCGACAAGGATGGTCCTCGGCCGCGGGATCTTGATGCCCAGAGCCTGGAGGCTGAGCCCCGACGAGTAGCTGTTCAGGAAGTTGGAGGTGAGCTGGCCGGCGATTGCGGTGATCAGGAAGGGAACCGCCAGCCAGGTGGGGATGAGTGAAGAGAGGGCGGAGATGGGGTTGGAGGCGCTGGCGAGCCCGACCTGGCCGCCCACCAGGATGCCGGTGGCGATCAGGGTGAACCCCGGGAGGATGGCCCCGATCCCGGTCCACCCCACGATTCCTCCCGCCGAGGTCTTGCGGGGCAGGTAGCGGGTGTAGTCGGACGCGTAGTTGATCCATGCGAACACCGTCGAGGCGAACATCACCGAGAGGGCAAGCAGGAAGGTGGTGCCGATGCTGCCGGTGAGCGGCTTGGGAGGCGCGGGCGGAGCCTTGTAGTGGCTGAGCATGTAGGCCACGATCACGGCGCTGGCGATGCCGAAGATGACGGTGGCCCACTTCTGTACAACCACGATGGTCTGGTGCCCGAGCAGCGTGACTGAGAAGGTGAGCACGGACACCACCAGGAGGCAGATCACCGCCAGCCCGGCACTGGCCGAGATCCCCGCCTTGCCGATCAGCGCCTCGAGCGCAAAGGTCGACACGATCAGCGAGATGGTCTCCCAGCCGACCAGGGTCGCCCAGCTCAGGAAGCTCGGCGCCCGGTTGCCCCGCAGCCCGAACGGCGCTCGTGAGAGGGTGAGAGTGGCCGTTCCAGTGCGCGCTCCCGGGATCGCCGCCAAGCCGACGATGAAGAAGGACAGGCAGCCGATGAAGTCGGCGATCAGCGCCTCGGGGACCGTGAGGCCGAACGACACCAGGACCGCGCCGATCGGGACGCCGAGGATGGTGATGTTGCCGGCGAACCAGATCGGGAAGAGGTCGCGCGAGTGGCCGTGGCGTTCGTCCTCGGGCGCCACCTGGATCCCTCGCTGTTCGACCTTGAACGCCTGATCCCCGGTGTCGTGCGCGGACACCGCGGGCACCGGTCCTGTCACGGTCGTGTCCATGTCGGCTTCCTCCTGGCGCTCGCCTCTCCGTGACGCCGATGACGCGCCGTCACGGACATCGATAAATCCCACAGGCGGGCCGGCTGCCGCCGAGAACGGCGGCCGCGGAAGGCTGTGGACGGGCTCCCCACCATGGCTCTCTCCGGGTGGTTGTCCCCGTATTGCAAAACGATTTGCATCTGGGGCGGCGTGTGCTAGGATGCCCCGCCATGGGTGAGAAGTCAAGTCCCGATAATCCGATGTCCTCGGGGCGGCGGGGACCTGGCTCTCGACCCTCCATCCGGGACGTCGCCCAGCTGGCCGGGGTCTCGGTGACCACCGTCTCCCAGGCGCTGTCGGGAAAGCGACCGGTGAAGCGCTCGACGGTGGGCCGGGTCCGGCGCGCCGTCGCGGAGCTCGGGTACCAGCCCGACCCGGTCGCTCAGGCGATGATCACCGGCCGTCTGAGCGCCCTGGGGCTGGTCCTGCCGGACATCGTCAACCCCTTCTTTCCGCTGGTCGCCCGCGGGGCCGAGGACGCCGCTGCTGAGGCCGGGTACAGCCTGATCATCGCCAACACCGACCTGCGCCTCGACCGCGAGCTTCAGTGCATCGCCACTCTGGTGGCACAGCGCGTCGCCGGCATCCTGTTCATGCCCGGGGCCCCCGAGGCCCTGATGACGATGGAGTACCTGCGCTCCTCGACGGTTCCCTTCGTGCTCATGGACGAGTCCCTGGAGGGCGAAGCAGGGAGCGGGGTCTTCTCGGACAACGCGGATGGCGGGTATCAGGCCGGACGCCACCTGGCCGGCCGGGGTTGCCGTCGCCTCGTCTACATGGGGGGCCCGCCCCAGCTTCCCTCGGTGCGTGAGCGCGAGGCCGGTTTCGCCCGAGCCCTGACGGAGACGGACGCCGAGCTCGTGACCAGCCGATACGGCCCGTACCGGGGTGAGTCGGGATACGAGCTGACCAGTGAACTGCTCGCTTCCGGGGTCGAGTTCGACGGGCTGTTCGCCGCTGACGACCTGATCGCCCTGGGTGCCATGCAGGCCCTCCACCAAGCCGGGTTACAGATCCCCGACGACGTCGCGGTCTGCGGCTTCGATGGCATCGCCGGCACCGAGCTGTGGAGCCCCAGCCTGACCACCGTGGTGCAGGCCAGCTACTCGCTCGGAACCACCGCCGCCGGGCTGCTGCTTCGCTACCTTCTGGACGAGAGCGAGGGGATCCCCCGGGTTGTGCTCCCCGTCTCCCTGGTGGCCCGGGCGTCTACCGGGTCGTCGCCGCTCCAGTTCAGGGAAGCAGCGCCCCAACAGGAGCCGCGCCGTCGCGGTCGACGGTCCCAGCAGACCTCCGGCCGCCCCCGCCCGGGCGCCGGACGCTCGCCCGCTCTCGCGGGCTGAGGCTCGGAGTACGTGGCGGCGACCGTCATCGAGCATCTCGAGCGTCTGGTGCCGATGACCGCGGATGACGCCGAGCTGTCGGACGCTCACCTGGTGGTCGAGGACGGCAGGATCGCCGCTGTGGGAACCGGCCCGGTGGCGATGGATCATCCCGGGGCGGCCCATGAGGACGGTCGGGGCCTGATCGCCATCCCCGGTCTGATCAACACCCACCATCACTTCTTCCAGACCCTGACCCGAGCCCTGCCTCCCGCTCAGAACGTGCGCATCCTGGACTGGATGGCGG
Organism: uncultured bacterium; assembly: GCA_963716555.1. Lineage (GTDB taxonomy): Bacteria > Chloroflexota > Dormibacteria > Aeolococcales > Aeolococcaceae > JAJZNI01. The sequence goes on from CAVQTJ010000019.1 coordinate 569,782, forward strand.
CGAACTATCCGTACTGGGCCAGGATCGACGAGGAGGCGGTGCTGGTCACTGCGGAGGTGGCGATCGCCGAGCTGATGCTCTCGGGATGCACCACCAGCTCCGACCACCTGTATGCGTTCCCGCGGGGATGCGACCCGCTCGCGATGCTGGGTGCCGAGGTCGAGGCGGCCGCACGCCTGGGCATCCGTATCCAGGTGACCCGCGGTGCGGTGGACGTCAGCCTCGAGGCGGGCGGCAGCCCGCCGGTCGAGCTGGTGGAGGACACCGACTCGGTGCTGGCGAGCATGGAGGCCGCCATCTCCCGCTTCCACGATCCCTTGCCGGGGGCGATGGTTCGGGTCGGGCTCGCGCCCAACTCCATGACCATCGCCAGCGAGCGGCTGATGAGGGAGTCCATGGAGCTCGCCAAGGCCAGGGGGGTGACCCGTCACACCCATGTCGCCGAGGTCGTGGAGGAGGAGGCCTACTGCCTCGAACGCTACGGCCGACGGCCGCTGCAGAGACTTGCCGACCTGGGCTGGGTGGACCGCGACGTGTGGCTCGCTCACGTGGTCCACGTGAATGACGAGGAGATCGAGATGCTGGCCCGCTCCGGTGCCGGCGTGGCCCATTGCCCAGTGTCGAACATGCGCCTGGCCTCCGGCGCAGCGCCGGTGCTCGACATGTTGGAACGCGGGGTGGACGTCGGGATCGGAGTCGATGGCAGCGCCTCGAACGACTCTGGCAATCTGTTGGCTGAGGCCCGCGCGGCGATGCTCCTCTCCCGGCTCCGCGAGCAGACCCGGCTGATGACTGCCCGTCAGGCACTGCGGATCGCAACCGTCGGCGGCGCGCAGACCCTGAAGCGTGACGACATCGGCACCCTGGAGGTGGGGCGTCAGGCGGACGTCGCCTTCTTCCGCCTCTCTGGAGTGGCCTCCGCCGGCTTTGAACACGACCCGGTTGCCGCCCTGGTGCTGGGAATCGTGCCGCAGGTGGATCACCTGATGGTGCAGGGACGGTTCGTGGTCCGCGACCAGCACCTGGTCTACGCGGACGAGCAGAGCCTCGTGGCACGCCATCGTTCGGTGGTATCCCGCATCGTGCGCTGACCTACATGCAGCCGGCTCGAACGCCGGCTCGGCAACCGAGACAACCCGAGGAGACGAGGAAGCCATGTGGATCTGTGAGACGGAGAGTGGGGTCGGTGGACGCGGCGCTCTTCAAGCGGTCGTGAGCGAGCCGCGATGACGGTGATCTTCTTTTATCTGCTGGGCATCGTCGGCGGAAGTGCATCCGCTCTCCAGAGCACCGTGAACGGCCGGCTGGGCACCCTGGTGGGGCCGCTCAATGCGGCCGTGGTCTCGACCACCATCGGCCTGTGCTCGCTGCTGACCTACTCACTGGTAACCCGGCAGCTCGCCGTCGGCCAGGCGGTCAAGTCCCCCCCCGTGCTGCTCATCGGCGGCGCTCTCGGGGCATTCTTCGTGACCTCGGTCATCTACGTGGTCCCAAGGCTTGGGGTGGTCACCGCGGTGGTGCTCGCCATCCTGGGTCAGCTGGTGGTTGCGGCGCTCGCCGACCAGTTTGGCCTGTTCGGAAACGCCCGGGTCCAGCTCAGTCCTGCCCGCGCGATCGGAATCGTGCTGGTGCTCGCTGGATTCGCGCTGGCCCGCGCATAGATTCGCAGAGGGAGACACGATGGCCTACGACACCGTCATCCAGCATGCCCAGCTGCGCGGGGCCGCGTCGCTGACCGACATCGGCATAGTCGGGGACCGGATTGCCGAGGTCGCCGCCGGACTCTCCGTCGACTCCTCCCAGGTCATCGATGTGGCGGGGCGGCTGGTCGTTCCCGGCTTCATCGATTCCCACTTCCATGTGGGCAAGTCGTTCTACGGCCGGGAGACCCACCGCTACGACTACCGGCAGCCGGAGTGGGACCCGCCCGGCCTGACGGAGCGGTACCGGCGCCAGTACCGTTCCTCGATGGGGGACTACGAGCTCCGCTACGCCAACATCATCCCGATCGTGAAGCAGTGGGCCTGGAAGCAGGCCTACACCGTAGAGGACGTCAGCAAGCGGATCGGGGAGGCCCTGACCTACGGGCTGGGCAATGGCGTCGTCGCATGCCGCATGTTCATCGACGTTGACAGCTACGCGGGGCTGACCGAGCTGAAGGGGGCCCTCGATGCCAGGAGTCGTTTCGAGGGGCTGATGCGGCTTCAGATCTGCGCCTTTCCCCAGGAGGGCCTGGCCGCCGACCCCGGCACCGAGACCCTGATGGGGCAGGCCATGGAGATGGGTGCCGATGTGGTGGGCGGGCTCCCCTGGGTGGAGTGGACCGACGAGCTCTGCGCCCGGCACGTCGACTTCTGCTTCGAGCTCGCCCGACGTCACGATGCCCCTCTTCACTTCCTCTGCGACGATGCCATGAGCCCCATGTCGCGCACCCTGGAGTACGTAGCCGCCAAGGCGATTCAGAATGGCTGGTACGGGCGAGTGGCCTCCAGCCACAACGGTGCCCTATCGAGCTATCCGGACGCCCACGCCCTGAAGGTGATGAACCTGTTGCGCAACGCCGAGATGAACATCTGCTGCAACAGCCACGTGAACCTGCTCGGTGCGCTCACCCGGGTGCACGAGATGGTGGACTTCGGGATCAACGTCTCGATCGGCCAGGACGACGTCGACAACTTCTACTATCCGTTCGGGCGGGAGGATCCGCTGGAGTGGGCATGGTCGATGGTCCACGCCGGCCACTTCGCTTATCCGAAGGGAGTCGAGCAGGTGTTCGACATGCTGACCGTGAACGGCGCGCGAACCCTCGCCCTCACTGATTACGGGTTGGAGACGGGCAAGCGGGCCGACCTGGTGGTGCTGGACTGCGCCCACCCTCGCGAGGCGATCCAGTTTCAGGTGGATCGGCTCCACGTGTTCAGCGGGGGGCGCCGGGTCGCCGGGACCAAGCGGGAGCGTTGGGTTGCCGACCCGGCGCGCTGAGCCGCCCGGTGATGGGGAGGTCTGCCGATGAGTGCGCTGCTGAAGGATCTGTTCGGAACCGAGAAGCCGGTGATCGCCATGGCCCATCTCGGGGCGCTCCCGGGCACCCCGCTCTACGATGCGGCCGGGGGGGTGGAGCGCTTGGTGGACGCAGGGCACCGCGATCTGCGCGCGCTGCTCGAGGGCGGGGTGGACGGTGTTCTGTTCTGCAACGAGGGCGATCGGCCCTACACCCTGAGGGCGCCGCTGGAGGCCGTGGCCACGATGTCGCGGGTCATCGCCGAGCTTCGCCCCGGCGACCGGCCGTTCGGCGTCGACTTTCTCTGGGACCCGATGGCCGCGATGGCCATGGCGGTGGCCACGGGAGCCAGCTTCATGCGCGAGGTGCTGACCGGTGTGTACGAGTCCGACATGGGCGTCTGGGCTCCCGACGTGGCGGCGGTGCTGCGCTATCGCCGGGCGATCGGCGGCGACGGAGTCAGGGTTTTCGCCAACATCACCCCGGAGTTCGCCAGTCCGCTGGGTTCGCGAACCGCGGCGGAGCGGGCGAGGAGCGCGGTGACGTCCTCCCTGGTGGACGCCATCCTGATCGCCGGGCCGCGGGCGGGCGCCGCCCCCGAGCGCGAGGTTCTGGCCCGGGTGCGCGAGGAGCTCCGCGGTGACGTGCCGGTGCTGCTCAACACCGGGGCCCGGGTGGAGACGATCGCCAGCTTCCTGGAGGTCGCCGACGGGGTCATCGTGGGTTCCGGACTGAAGGTGAACGGATACACCTGGAATCCGGTCGACCCGGCACGGGTGAGGGCGTTCATGGACACGGTCCGGGCGACCCGGACGGGCCACGCGTGACCGGGGAGCTCTCGCTCGGCATCGATATCGGCACGAGCGCCACCAAGTTCGTGCTGCTGGACCCGGAGGTAGGAGTGATCGCCGAGGAGAGCGAACCGTCCGGTTACACCGCACCGCGGCCGGGCTTCGCCGAGGCCGACCCGGACGGCTGGTGGGCCAACATTGCCGCGGGGACCTCGAGGTTGCTGCGCAAGGCTCAGCGCACGGGCGGCGATGTCGGAGCCGTGGGGGTCAGCGGCATGGTGCCGACCATCGTCCTTCTCGACGCTGAGGGCCGGGTGCTTCGACCCTCGATCCAGCAGAACGACGCAAGAGCGGTCTCGGAGATCGTCTGGATCCGCGATCGCACCGAGGCCGCGGACATCTTGCGCCGCACCGGCAGTGCCGTTACTCAGCAGAGCCTGGCCCCCAAGCTTCGCTGGTTACGGGATCACGAGCCAGATGTCATGAGCGCTGCTCGCCACCTCTGCGGCTCGTACGACTTCGCGGTCCATCGACTGACCGGGGAATGGTCGGCCGAGCGCAATTGGGCGCTCGAGAGCGGTCTCTACGACCTCACCACCGGGACCTGGGACGAGTCGCTGCTGGCTCTGGCCGAAATACCCAAGTCCTGGGTCGCACCGGTTCACAGACCGGCGGACATCGTCGGAGTGGTGAGCCGGGCGGCCGCAGCGGTCACGGGCCTTGCCGACGGCACCCCGGTGGTGGCCGGCTCCGCTGACCATGTCGCCTCCGCCCTGGCGGCTGGGGTTGCGCGCCCGGGAGACCTGCTGGTGAAGCTGGGGAGTGCGGGGGACGTCCTCTTCTGCTCCGACGAGGCCCGGGTGGATCGGCGCCTGTTCCTCGACTACCATCTGATGGACGACCGCTTCCTGCCCAACGGCTGCATGGCGTCGAGCGGGAGTTTGCTGCAGTGGTTCCAGCGGGAGCTGGGCGCGGGGATGCCCCTGAGAGCGCTGGACGACGAGGCGAGCGGGGTGCGCCCCGGGGCCGAGGGTCTGATCGTCCTTCCCTACTTCCTGGGGGAGAAGACGCCGCTCTTCGACCCGCTGGCCCGCGGTACCGTGGTCGGCCTCACGCTCAGTCACAGCCGCGCCCACCTGTTCCGGGCCTTTCTGGAGGGCATCTCCTTCGGCTTCCGTCACCACATCGAGGTCCTGGCCGAGCTCGGATGGCTGCCCACGAGGGTCCGCTGCACCAACGGCGGTGCGGACTCCAAGCTCTGGAAGCAGGTCGCCGCTGACGTGCTCGGGCTTCCGCTCGAACAGGTGGCGGGCAACGCCGGGTCGCCGCTCGGCGCGGCCTTCGCGGCCGGGATGGGCGCCGGCATCTTCTCCGATTGGGAGCAGGTCCACCGGTTCGTTCGCATCGCGTCGATCGTGGAGCCGGATCAAGTGGCTCACGGCCGTTACGAGGCGCTCTACCCTATATTCCGCGACACCTATGACCGCCTCAAGGATGTCTATCCGCGGCTCGTCGCCCGCGGGGGAGAGGATCTGGTGTGACGAGGGGAGACGGAGCGGGGTTGGCACGGTCGGGCGATCCGAGGCCGCAGGACGCGCGTGACCACGTGCGGTTGAGCGGCTTGGTCGTCGCCATCACCGGTGGTGGAACCGGAATCGGCAGAGCGTGCGCGGTGGCCTACGGGCGCGAGGGCGCGGCCGTCGCCGTCACCGACCTGGACGGGACCGCTGCCGCCGCGGTGGCCGAAGAGATCTCCTCCTCGGGGGGGAGGGCCGAGGCCTGGTCTCTCGATGTCACCGACCGCCTCGCGGTGGAGACCGGGCTGGCAGCGATCGTGACCACCTTCGGGCAGATCGACGTCTGGCACAACAACGCCGGGGTCAGCACCATGAACCGCTTCGTGGACCTCACCGAGGACGACTGGGACGTGAACATGGACGTGAATGCGAAGAGCGTGTTCATCTGCTCCCAGGTGGTCGCCCGCTACTTCATCCAGCGTGGGTCGGGGGGCCGGATCATCAACACCGCGTCGATGGCCGGCAAGCGCGGAAACGCGCAGTTTCTGGCCCCCTACGTTGCCAGCAAATTCGCCGTGGTCGGCCTCACCCAGGCGATGGCGGCGGAGCTCGCCCCCCATGGCATCAGGGTCAACAGCATCTGTCCCGGGTACGTCTCGACCGCCATGCAAGACCGCGAGGCAGCCTGGGAGGCTGAGCTGCGCGGCATCAGCCCCGAAGCGGTTCGTGATCTGTACATCGCCGACACCCCGCTCCACCGCTTGGAGGAGGCTGACGACGTGGCGGCGGTGGCCGTCTTCCTCGCCGCACCGGAGAGCGCCTTCGTCACCGGCGAGTCGATCAACGTGAATGGCGGATCATTCATGGACTGAGGGCCCGGGGGAACCTTAAGGGCCGCTCGTCCAACTCGCCCTCGACACTGGACGGCCTGCTCATCGACACTGAGCCGGTGTGCCGGGAGGCTGAGGTGGAGATGTTCACCGGCCTCGGTGTGGAGCTGACCGACAATGACCTTCTCAGCACCACCCGTCTTCGGTTCCGCTGCATGGCCATCGAGGATTCGCCGAGCGGCGTGCTGGCGGCCAGGCGGGCCGGAATGCGCTGCATCGCGGTTCCCGATCCACTGCTGGCCGGCGATCGCCGTTTCGAGCAAGCTGACCTGGTGGCGAGCTCGCTGACCCAGGTGAATGCCGCTGCCCTGGTCGGCGTCCCCAGCGGCTCCCCGGATGGTATGTGCCGGTGAGCGACGTCCCCTCGATGCCGTCGAGCCAGGGCACGGACCCGGTGTGGGGCGTGCTTCCGCCCCGCCCGCATCCCGCCCCACCTCCTCGCTGGGCTGACGTCTGCATCGTCGGTGGTGGGATCAGCGGGGTGGCCACACTCCACTGGTGCCGCGCTGCAGGTCTTGATGCAGTGCTCTTGGAGCGCGAGCATCTTGCCGCCGGTGCCAGCGGGCGCAACGCGGGCTTTCTCCTGGCCGGCGTCGCCGAGAACTACGCCCGGGCCGTCCGGAGCCATGGCCGGGCGCTGGCCGCCAAGGTCTGGGCATTCACGCTCGAGAACCACCGGCTGACCCGGGAGCTGGTGGCACGGGAGGATGCCGGGTACCGGCGGCGGGGGAGCTGGACGCTCGCTGGGGACAGTGAGGAGGCGGCCAGCCTCGAGGAGGCGTCCACCCTCCTCGCCGAAGACGGACTGCCCGGCCGATGGACCGGTGAGCTCCCGCCCCCTCTGGCGCACCTCCGAGGCGGGCTGTTCAATCCGGAGGACGGCGAGATCGACCCGGTGCGCCTGGTGGCGGCCATCGCCGGTCCCCACCGGCGCCACATCCACGAGGAGGTGGAGGTCACCGCGCTGGTCAGCGAGACCTCGGGGGTCACGGTTGTTCACGGTGCCGGCGAGACGCTGGCGGCGGCGAGGGTGATCCTCGCCACCAATGCCTACACCACAGAGCTGGTTCCCGAAGTCGGCATTGCGCCGATTCGCGCCCAGATGCTGGCCACCGTCGCCGACCCAGGAACCGATCTCGGACCTCCCGCCTATGCGGGCTGGGGATACCGCTACTGGCGGCAGCTCGCCGACGGTCGCGTCCTGGTCGGCGGGATGCGGGATCGGGCTCGCGACGAGGAGGTGGGCACGGTGGACACGCCCTCACCTCGGGTCCAGTCGCATCTCGACGCCGAGCTGCATGACCTCGGCATCGCCGCGCCGGTGAGCCACCGCTGGGCCGGCATCATGGGATTCAGCGGCGATGGGCTCCCCCTGGTCGGACCGGTACCCGGGCGACCGGGAGTGATGGTTCTGGGCGGCTACACCGGGCACGGCCTGGGGTTCGCGGTGCACGCCGCCCGCCGGCTGGCCGGGTTCCTGGTCGATGGGGAGCCGCTACCCGCCTGGCTGGACCGGCTCAGCTCCAGGTCCACTCCGGAACCTCGGTCGTGGGCACCCGGAGGCCGCCGCCCAGATTGATCTCGGAGGGGGCGCCACCAGGACTTGACATGCAGCTATCCGCATATGGCAATATATTCACGTGATGGCCCAAGCCGCCCCCCACATCGAGCCTTCCCCCCCGATCCCGGCGCCGGGTCCGGCGGTGATCGCCACCGCGGTGGACCTGCTCAAGGCGCTCGCCTCGGCGGCCCGGCTCACCATCGTCCTGGAGCTGGACCGTGGGGAGCGCTGCGTCCATGAGCTGGTGGAGGCCACCGGGATGACCCAGCCGCTGGTCTCCCAACACCTGCGCGTGCTGCGCGGCGCGGGCGTCGTCCGCACCCGTCGTCGCGGCCGGGAGATCGCCTATTCGCTCACCGACCAGCATCTGGCGCACATCGCCATCGACGCCGTCCGCCATTCAGAGGAGTTGCAGAGATGACCACCGCAGAACACCCGGTTCACACCGACCATGCCCACACCCACGGCGCCGGCTGCGGTCACGCTGCCGTCGAGCATGAGGGCCACACTGACTACATCCATGACGGACACGCTCACGCACCCCACGCGGGCCACTGGGATGAGTGCGAGGTCTCCCACGCTGAGCATCAGGCGCATCCCCACCAGCACGGCGAGGGATGTGGTCACGCCACCGTTCAGCACGAGGCCCACGTCGACTTTGTTCACGACGGTCACCACCACGCGGCCCACGCCGGCCACTGGGACGAGCACTGACCGGAGCTGACCGCTCCTGGGGAGTGAGCTGGGGTGGGGATCAGCTCTCGACGGGATCGGGGTCGCCGTCCGCTGATGCCGCCGTCCCCTCCAGGGGCAGGCTGGGGTCGGCGGTGCGGTCGGCACTTCTTCCCGCACAGTGCACCGGCGAGACGAATGTCTCACCCGCCTAGGCCTGCTGAATGGCGGTGACGATCTCGTCAGCGCTGCGATCCTTGGTGACGAAGCCCGAGCAGCCCGCTGCCAGGGCCTGGGTGACCAATCCGGCGGTGGCCATTCCGGTGAGGATGATCACCCGAAGCCCGGGCGCGGCGCCCTGGAGTCGCGCCGCGGTGGCAATGCCGTCGCCGCCGGGCAGCCGGTAGTCCACCAGGGCGACGTCCGGTCGCTGCTCCCGGACCAGTCTGACGATGGGCGCCACCCATCAGCCCTCACTCGAGATCGTCCAGCAGCCCGCTGGTGTGGGCGAAGCGAACCAGCTCAGCGCGGGTCTGGCTGCCCAGCTTCTGGTGGATGTGCGCCCGGTGACTCTCCACGGTGCGGCGGCTGACCCCCACCAGCCGGGCAATCTCGGCGTTGGTGTGTCCCAGCGCCAGGAGGCGGAGCACGCTCTCCTCCCGGGGGCTGAGCTTCACACCACCTGCTTCTCCCGCGTCCCTGCCGTGGTCGTGGCGCGCCACCTCCACACCGAGCGAGGGCTGCAGGTAGGTCTCGCCGCGGGCCACGGCACGGATGCCGGCAAGCAGATCCTCCACCCGAGCCGTCTTCAGCACATAGCCGTCGGCGCCGACGGCCAGCACACGCTCCACCTTGGCGGGCTGGGTCACCAGGGTGAGGATCAAGATGGACGCCCGGCCGAACGAACTTCGCAGGACCCTGACGACCTCTTCCCCACTGGCGTCCGGAAGTTCCAGCTCCGTGATGATCACATCCGGGGCAACCGCGAGGCCCACGGTGTCGCTCAGCGTCGAGGCCTGGGCGAGCACGCGCAGGTCGGCATGCTGGCCCAGCAGCACACCCAGCGCCTCCCTGACGATGACATGGTTGTCCACCAGGAGAAGCCCAGAGATACGAGCTGACACGCCGGCGCCGTCCTGATCAGCAGGGTCCATGGGAGGTGTGCACACTCGACCTTCATCCCCCACTGCATCGGTGTCAATGTCAGCGTCGCCTTCCATTGGATCGCACTTCGTGCCCGGGGCCGTGTCAGCCACTATGCGGGGCGTCTCGGAGTCCGTCAGTGATCGAAGTCACCTCTCACCGCTTCCCGGTGTCCGGGGAGCTCCTGGTCAGCGACGTGGAGCTGGGTCGCCGGTTTCCCGAGCCTGGCCTGGGATCTCGCGGCGGTGGCTCGGCGCCGGGTCTGACGCGCCATTACCATTTGTCCGTGCCCGCTCGCCGCATCAGGGTCAGTGGGGCGGCGAAGGTGAGCCCTGACGCAGCCCCGGGCTGGTGGCTTCAGCGGGCCTCGGCGCGCTCTCCCAACCCCGGGCGGCCGCCGCTCCAGGATCACCTCGAAGCCGACATCGTGGTGGTCGGGGCTGGTTTCACCGGACTGTGGACGGCGATCCGGGTTGCCGAGCTCGACCCCTCGCTGCGGATCGTGGTGTTGGAGCGTGAGACGGTCGGATTCGGCGCCAGCGGCCGCAACGGCGGGTTCGCCATGACCATGGTCGGCCGAAGCCTGCACGACCTGGTTCGCAAGGTCGGGCTGAGGTCGGCGAGGGCCATCCACCTGGCGATGATCGAAACGCTCACGGACATCGAGCGTTTCTGCGTCGCCGAGGGCATCCAGGCGGACGTGACCCGTCCCGGACTTCTCACCGTCTCGAACGGGCCCGAACAGGATGTGAGGATCCAGCAGGATCTCGCCGCGGCGGCGCGGCTCGGCCTCCAGGACCTCATCCTCGTCGGGGCCGCGGAATGCCGCGAGCTGGTGGTCGCCGAGGGCGTGCGCCTCGGGCATTTCGAGGCCAACTCGCTTCTCGTCAACCCCGCCGCACTGGTCCTGGGGCTGGCCGGTGCGGCCGAGCGGCGCGGCGTCACGATCTTTGAGCACACCCCGATGGAGCAAACGGAGGTCACCCGCTCGGGGCTCATCGTGCGCACACCCGAGGGTGCGGTCCAGGCGCGCTGCGGACTGATCGCGACCAATGCCTACGCGCATGCCATCCCGCAGCTGCGCCGGTTTCTCTTCACGATCTGTGCATCGATCGTGTGCACCGAGCCCCTCACCGCGGCTCAATGGGACCGGGTCGGCTGGGCACGCCGGATGGGGATCGAGGATAGGCGGGTGATGCCCCACTTCCACCGGCCCACTCCGGACGGCCGGATCCTCTGGGGTGGGCGCGACGCACCGGTCTCATCGATCGGCCCCGACCCGCGCCGCGACCGCGACCCGCGGGTCATCCGGCGCCTGGAAGAGACCTTCCGGCAGACCTTTCCGCAGCTCCACGACGTCGCCATCACCGAGGCGTGGGGAGGGCCGGTCGCGGCGACGGTGAGCTGCCTGCCGACCGTGGGCTGGCTGCATCGCGGCCGGCTCGCCTACGCCCTGGGGTACAGCGGCCACGGGGTGGGGCCGACCGCGCTCCTCGCTCGGGTGGTCGCCGATCTTGTGCTGGAGCGCTCCTCCGGCCTGCTCAGGCTCCCGTTCGTCACCCGACGCCCGTTCCCCTTGCCGCCCGGGCCGGTGCGCTGGCCACTCCTCGGCGCCGCCCAGCGCGTCCTCCAGGCGGCCGACGATCGCGGCGGGGCTCGCGGTCCGGTGGGCCGCGGCCTGATCCGCCTTCTGCAGTAGAGGAGCCCATGGGAACCGACGCCTGGTCGCTCCTGCTGGCGGCCGGCGCCGCGGTCGCCATCGGCAGCGGCGCTGCGCTCCAGCAGCAGGCGGCGCATGGCGTGACCGGTCACGGTTCGCGCGGGATCGGGCTCATCGTGGTGCTCCTCCACCGCCCCCTCTGGCTGCTCGGAGTTGCAGTGATGGTCGCCGGCTACGGCCTGCAGGCCGCGGCGCTGGGTCTCGGCCAGCTGGCGGTGGTCGAGCCCATCCTGGCGACCTCTTTGGTGGTGGCGCTGGTGGTTGCCGCGCTACGGCATCGAGCCTGGCCTCGCGGTGCCGATTGGGTGGCGCTCGCGCTGGCCACCGGGGGGGTCGCGACCTTCCTGATCGCAGCAGCTCCCACCGGTGGAAGGTTGGTACCGCCGGCGGTGTGGTGGGCGCCGCTGCTCAGCGGGGTCGCGGTGCTCGGGCTGGCCGTGCTCTGGCGCTCGCCAACCTGGCCGGCCTCCCGCGCCGCCATGGGTCTGGCCGCTGTTGCGGGCATCACCCTCGGGTGCTCGGATGCCCTGGTCAAGACCACCCTCGGGTCGGCGTCGGAGCTGCACTGGACGGTGCTGGCCACCTACGCGCCCTACCTGCTGGTGATCGTCGGGGCGGCTGGCTTTTTCCTTCAGCAGCACGCCTACCGGATCGGCGAGCTCAAGGCCGCGCTGCCCGCCGCTTCGGTGCTCGAACCGGTGACCGGGACCGTCCTCGGGCTCACACTCTTCGGCGAGCGCATCGCCACCCACGACGTGTGGTCCGGCCTGACGCTGGGGGTGGCGGCGGCCGCCCTCATCGCGGGGGTGTGGCGCCTCGGTGCGGCGCCGCTGCTGGCCGGCGGGTCCAAGATTCCCGTGGGCGTCGGCTCATCCGCGAACGGCTGAGCTCACCCGCCCGGGGTTGGGTGAGCGTGAGGGGTGGGATGGCCGGATCTGTGGGCCTGGCCGTTGATGCTGGCCACCTTGCTGACGCACTGGCCGATGCCGTGCACTCCCGGGGAAGGCGTCGCCGCCTTGCAGCTTGCCACCGCGGAGACCACTGCCTGGCCGTGGGTGCCTGGGGTGAAGGCCAGGCTGGGGACACCTGTCGGGTCGGGGCTGCCGGACGTGTCGCCGGCGAGGATCGTGAGGCTCGGAGGGTGATTCACGCCGGAGCTCGGGCCGGACGAGGAGCTCGACGTATGGGCGGCCAGCACGGCCCCTCCAGCGCCCATGGCGATCAGGGCAGCGCCGGCCGCGGCGAGACCCCTGGCGGTGAAGAAGCTGGTGACCTTGAAGGGCATGGCATGATCTCCCGCTGGCTGTTGAGTGTCTCCTGATGACCACAACGCCTCGGGCTGTCGGAGTAACGATCGGAGCACTCGGGACCAGCTGAACCCGGCCGCCCTCCGCCCCGCGCGCAACCGATCCGTCGCCCACGGCGGCGGCCGGCACGGGATCATGGGTGGCGATGGAAGGGCTGGCGTTGACCCCGGGATCGGACGCGGACTTCGACAGGCTCTATCGGGAGAGCCACTCCCGGATCCTGGCCACCCTTCGGGCCATGCTGCGCAACCCGGCCGACGCCGAGGACTGCGCTCAGGAGACCTTTGTGAGCGCCTACCGCGCCTGGCCGACCTGGCGTCCTGACGCCCCCGCCGAGGCCTGGCTGCACCGCATCGCCGTCAACGTCGCCATCTCCCAGCGACGGAGGGAGCGGCTGCGCCAGCCCCTCGAGGTCATTCGGCGCCTGGGCCGGCCCGACCCCCCGCGCGATCCGAGCGAGGACCCCACCTCCGCACTCCTCGCCGCGCTGCGCCGGCTGGCCCCCGAGCAGGCCGCAGTGGTGGTGCTCCGCCACCTCCACGGCTACTCCAACCGGGAGATCGCGGCTGCCATCGGCGCGCCGGAGAGCACGGTGAGCTCGCGCCTCATCACCGCCAAGGCCCGTCTCGCCGCTGAGCTCGCCGCCGCCGGGAGCGAGCCACCCGAGCCGTCCGTCGTTGCCAGGGCGGTCTCGGGCGTTTCCATGAGCAGGATGTCCACGGAGGTACGCAGAGTCCGGTGAGCGACGATGTGGACCGCTGGCTCGACGCCGGGCTACCCGCTCTCCTGACCGAGGACCAGCCTCTCCCGGACGCGCGCTACCTGGCGGTTCGCAGCGCCCGTCCCCACTGGCGGCTGCGACTCGCCTCTCTGCCTGCGGTGGTCGGGACCAAGCTGCTGGTCGGAGCCGGAGCAGTGGCTCTGGCCGCCGCGGGGGTGGGTGTCAAGACCGCCGTCACCGGCAGCCCCAGCCCGCTCATCTGGTCCCAGGGAGCCCGCCCGATTGTCGAGCAGTGCATGGCATCGACCACGCCCGGGCACGGAATCGGCCGTTGCGTGAGCACCGCTGTGGCGGCCGGCCACCCGGGGACCGAGCCTCCGGGTTCGGCGGCCGCGTCGCGAGCCCACGGGAGCGGAGCCCCGTCGTCCGACATGTCCCCCACCTCCAGCGCTCCCGGACGGTCCCAAAGCCATCCCACTCCGCACCCACACCCGACCCACCCTCCGAAGCCCACCCCAGTGGCCACCATTCCGCCGCGTCAATAGCGGTCCCGGCGACCACTGAGCGGGCGGTCGCGTGCTCCGCGGTGAGGCGCTTCGGGTCCCTGCTAGGCTCTCCAGGTGGGCGCTGAGCCTGGCAGGGCCCCCGCCACCTCGATGTGGGCCCCACTGCGGATCGGTGTGTTCCGGGCGCTCTGGCTCGCGGTTCTGGTCAGCAACATCGGGCTGTGGATGCAGACGGTCGGCGCCCAGTGGCTGCTGGTCCGGCAGCCTGACGCCGCCGTGCTGGTGGCCTTGGTGCAGACCGCGGACATGCTCCCCGACACCCTCTTCGGGGTGGTGGGCGGGGTGCTCGCCGACACCCTCGACCGCCGCCACCTGCTGATGGCGGTGCAGACCTTCATGGTCGCCACCGGCGTCGTTTTGACCGTCCTGACCAGCGTCGGGCAGATGCCGCCGGCACTGCTGCTGATCTTCACCTTCCTGCTGGGCTCGGGCTCGGTGATGTCGCTGCCTGCCTATCAATCGCTGATTCCGGAGCTGGTGCCGCGAGCCCAGATCACCGCCGCCACCACCCTCAGCTCGGTGAGCGTCAACCTGGCTCGAGCGGTGGGCCCGGCGGTGGCGGGTGTTCTCATCGCCCGCAGCGGAGTGCCGGTGGTTTTCGGCCTGGATACGGGGACGTTCCTGGTGTTCGGCTTGGTCGCGGCTCTCTGGCACCCTCCCGAGACCACCCGGCCGGACCGACCCGAGCCGTTCATCGCGGCGCTGCGCGCCGGGGGCCGATACGTCCGGCACTCGCCGGTGGTGCGGCGCGTGCTGCTGCGCAGCGCGCTGTTCCTGGTGCCGGCCAGCGCCCTGTGGGCGCTGCTCCCTCTGGTGGCGACCCGGCGCCTCGGCCAGGGAGCGAGTGGCTATGGACTGCTGCTCGGCGCCCTGGGGGCGGGGGCGGTCGCGGGTTCGTTCGCGCTGGGACGTGTCCGGGCCCGGTTCTCGACCGACCAGCTGCTGGTCGCCGCCAGCGCCGTCTACGCGGCCGTGCTGGTCGTCGTGGTGTTCGTGGGCAACGCGGCGGTGGCGGTCGTCGCGCTTGTGCCCGCGGGTGTCGCCTGGATCGCGGTGCTGTCGACGATCAATGCGACCATGCAGCTCTTCCTGCCCGCCTGGGTACGGGCCCGCGGCCTCTCCGTGTACCTCACCGTAATGTTCGGCAGCCAGGCTCTCGGCGCAGTGCTCTGGGGTGTCGTCGCCGTACCGCTCTCCCTGGTGTGGACGTTCGTGCTGGCCGCGGGGCTCCTGGTCGCCGGGGCCGCGAGCATCCGCCTCTGGCCCCTGTACGACACCAGCGGCATGGACCGCAGCGCGGTCGTTTTCTGGCCCGAGCCGGTACTCACCGTGGAGCCGGCACCGGGCAGCGGCCCGGTGCTGGTGATGACCACCTACACGATCGCCCCCGAGCGCCAGGAGCTCTTCCTACGGCTCATGGCGCATGTCCGCCGGAGCCGGTTGCGCACCGGAGCGACCCGCTGGAGCCTGTACCAGGACATGGAGGCGGAACATCGATTCGTGGAGCTGTTCGTCGTCGCCTCCTGGGACGAGCACCTGCGCCAGCATGGGGGACGCTACACGGTCACCGACCGCGAAGTCGAGGAGCAGGCCGGCACGCTGTCCGATCCGGCACCGGTGACCTCTCACCTCATCGCCCCCGACCGGGGGGAGTGAGCGTCAGCCGAACTCTCACACGACACTGGTACCCGCTACAGGACTCGAACCTGTGACCAAGGGATTAAGAGTCCGGGGAACGGGCGTTCGAGGGCGTTCGCAGGGGCTCCTCCCAACATTGTTGAATATGCGCGGGGTTGGCGAACGTCCGTACGTCAGCGCAAAAAGAGGTTCGCGTTGCTCTCTTGCTTGCTCTCAGTCCACCGCTCCGGCTCGGTAACCGATGAGCACCGCTGGGCGAGCGACTAGGGCAGCTAGCGGTCTGAAGGGGCAGCAGAGGAGCCCTTGTTTCCTCTAGGTCAAGAGGTCCTCTTCGTGGCTGTGCGTCGACCCGCACGCGCTTGAAGGCCTCGGATCGTCCTCCCACGACCGCGGACAACGTCTATTAGCCCCCGTGTGAAGGGATGGGCCTCATATAGGGGTGTAAGTCCCCCCTGTGCGACGATCTGAATCCCGACGTCGTGGGCCACGACGGCACGGAAGCCGGCGCTTAGCTCTGCCAGTTCGGCGCTTCCGATGTCGGCGTTGGCGGTTGCGCGAAGCTCCACGCGGGCATGGTCTGAACTTGAAACCAAGATTGTTGCGCTGTCGGCGGTAACAACCTTGGTGACGATCACATATCGGGAGTTCCAATCCTCGACGTACTTGAGCTGACGCTCTAGGCTGCGGAAGTCCAAAATACGGCCAACTCTGCAAGAGGGAGCTGAGAGCACTGCCGCACCCTGACGCCAAAATTCAATGAGAGCCCCTGCGCTTGCTCGCCCAATCCCTTGAAAGACCTCGGAGGCTTCACCCCTAGCCTTGAATGTGACCGCTACACCGCTGGACGACTGGTAAACGAAACTCGCTCTCGTCGCCTCAACCTTGGCTGCGAAGTTGATCCCGAAGTCTCTCAAATGCTGGCGCTCGTGGAAAACCCCGTCTTCGAGATACCCAACCGATCCGAGCTCAACCACTTCATTTGGGAGCCAAGTGGCCCGATACTTCAATGCCCGAAGGATGGCAGTGGTGTATGAGCGGGCCAGATCGTCAACCCTGGCCATGAGGCCTATCCAGCAAAGAGGGAATCGATGGATGATACGAGCAAGGCGGGCTTGGATGAGCAAGCGCGACAGTCACACGAATACTCACGAGTCGCTGCTGGCGACAGGCCTGGGGCGCATCTTCGCAAGGATTCTAAGGTCGGGATCCTCACGGATGCGGGAAAACTCGGGCTCCGTGGGGCAATCGTAGCGGCTCTTCGCGGCGTCCAATGCGGGATGAGCTCGAAAGAAGACAAGTTGCGCCATCCTAGAACCGGTCACAACACGGATGGGCACGTTTCCGAGGTTGACCAGCTCAAGAGTCTAGGCATCCTCGGAAACCTGGATTAACTGCGACTGCGGTCGCTGTGATCAGGCCAAGGCGACCCCAGGAGGATCGTGTAATCACCTGAGCGGAAATGTCAGGGGGCAACCATAGGTACTCCAGGGTGACCGCCAGTACCAGCTCCCGAGGGTGTAGGGCGAAGGGTTCACCCCATGCCCGCTCAAGCCTAACCTGCATAGCGCGAGGATCGCTGTTGCTATCGGGGGAGGGGTCAAAGGATGTCGTGTCTGAGTTGCGGAATGTAATGAACTTGTTTCCTAAGCGAAGGTCGACGCCACCAACCTCAATATCGGACACGAGCAGAGGTGAGATGGCTATGCCGTGCGGGGGTCCGGCGGCCAGATGTCGGTGAATCTCCTTGCCGGACAACATGCCGGCAGCGCCGTGGGGAGTTCGTTGAACTTCGCCTTCATCGAGAGCATCCCAGGGTCCGCCAGCTTCACGCCACGAACGAATGAATTCGAGAAGAGTCCAGTGACTTCGTCGCCAATCTCGATATCCGTCGTGCGGCTTGGTCGCCTTCCTGCGTAAGTGGCAGCTGAGCTCTCCGCCGCCCATGCCGCACTAACTATGTCGGCATCGAGGAGGATCTGTGTTTGGTCGTCTGCACTTCGATCCCTGGGCGGAATCTGTAGGCTGAGCTCTTTCTGGGCCTGCGAGACAAAGGTATCCTCTCGGCTGCCCAAATCATACGCTTCCCACCTCGCCGCTGCCTTGGCGAAGTCTTGAGCCATCGGGGTGAGAGTATTCACTAAGGCGTTGGCCCAGTCTGGAAGTTCGCGAGGCCGATACTTCTCATCTGCGAGCTCGACCCATGGATCAAGGATCCGAACCAGGGATGGCGACCGCGGTTTGGTGAGCGTATCGATCAAGAGTTTGGCTCGCAACCAACCTGGAGGATGTGTATCAGTCGCCTTTGTGAGAGCTCCGATCTGAGCGAGGAACTCGAGTAGGGACGCCACGCCAGCGGGGCCGAAGGCTCGCAGGGCGTAAAAGTCACCACAGGATCTCCTCCACCCAACTGAATGTGATTGACAGCGCGAGAGGTCCTTCGAGCTCTTCGTCGAAGTCCGGCAGGTGGGGCAACTCGAAGGGATCCAAGATGCTCAAGTCCATGCTGCCAAGGAGGGTACGGACGGGGTCTGCGTCCTCGGCGATGGCGAGGTGGGCGACCTCGTGTCCGCAAACGACCGGCACCCAGTAAGCTTCACCGCCCTCGAGTAGAGGGACGCGCATGAGGGCGAAGTGGTTGTTCGAGAGCTCTTCGAAGTTATCTGGCATGGGGTATCCAGGACCCGGATGGAAGAGTTCCTGGACCAGATCCCTCACATAAGTCTCGAAGTTAGCAGGCGACCCGACAGCGAGTATTGCGGATCGACCGGGTAGGTTAAGAGCCTCGCAGCTACGTTCCACTGCCCGGTGCAGTTGGATAGGAAGACGAAGGTTATGTCCAGGCCGGAACGAGTCGTCGACGAACTGCGTTGTCTCCTTGACCTGTTCTAGAAGTTGGTGAAGGATATCGACTACCACATCCTCGCCGAGATCGGACGTGCGTTCCCAGTCAGCTTCCGCGTTTGCTCTCGCCCAGCGCGGATACTCAGACGTTACCGCGATCGCGCGGCGAAGTCCGGGACGGCTCCCGCCTGCGTCGGCCAGGAGGTGACGCAGGTCGTCTTCGAGGCTGTCAATCCTAAACCGGAGAGAGGAATATAGCTCTTGTGCAAGAGAGCGGGTATCACCCTCTCTTGTTGTAACTACCTGGGCGTCCACGGACCACGCGATCTCCGGTTGCCCCCGTAACTGCTCTCGCCGTAGCAGTAATCGCCTTGAACACTACCTCAAGGCGTTGAGCTTCGTCAGCCTGGGGGTTTGCAAGAAGGCCATCTAGATGTTTCGCTAGATCGTCTACCGCCGCAGAGTCCAATCGAGCGCCTTCGTTCTTCGCGATAGCAACCGACCGAAGAGACTCCTGCCGCGAGGCCAGCTGACCGTATATGATCAACAGAGAAGGCAGCATCTCTGTTCCCCTCAACGTACGTGAGCACCGCAGCCTCCTTGCGCAGGTAGTCGGAGGCGCTGCTAAGTACTTGTCGATCGACGTCGTCGGGTGGCTTGCCGAGGGCGAGCCGTCGAAGTGAAGCCACGACACGGGCTGCCAAGAGACCGAAAGCGGCCGTACTCCGTTGCTGGGTGCGCGCCGTCGAGGCGCCCACCATCCCAAGACGATCGGCGCGCTCGACGCGAAGACCCTCGATGTTCTCCTCCAAGGAGCCGATCATACGCGGGCGATCGGTCAAGCCAGAAAGTGGCGCAGATCTATCAACCTGCTCGCCTCGCGCGATAGTAAAAGAAATTTTATCTGGATCGTCGTCTCGCTGTACCATACCACTCTCCAGGGCTGGGCGATCCTGTCTCCCCGTAGTAGGGGCACACCTGTTCGGCCCTAGATACAGGGTAAGACGAAGGTGAACTCGTTGTCAAGGCGGAATTGCCAGTGGCGAGCATGCGTTCGGTAACATTTCCATTACTAGGGGCGTGTATCCGTCAACTTCGGACGGACAAGAACTGGAGCTTGGAACGGCTCGCCGCAGAGGCACGGTTGTCTAAACCCACGTTGATCGCGCTCGAGCGTGGCCAACGGGTGCCGTCTCTAACTACGCTGGTGGCCGTACTCAATGCTTTGGGGTTCGCCCCTCCCGAGCAATTGGCCCAGGGGCTTGACCAAGTACTAGCCGGGCTCGGCCGCTTCGGCGGGTCGAAACAAAGGGAGTGAGCTGTCGTCCCCTCGTGGGACAGTTGAACGGGCCGGTGGACAGCGCCGGGGCCAGGGAAAGTGCCGGCCTGCGGCCTTGGGCAACCATCCCGCAGGCGGGGACCCCGGTTGCCCACACTTCCCACAACCCCCTGGAAAACTCGGCCACTCCGTGGGGACCCCGTCCGATCCGCCCACACTGCCCACCGGCCGGCGATTCATTTGGGATCCAGGCTGGCGGCGGCGCAACGGTTCGTGACAGTCCCGGATCGTCGGATGTAGGCGATACCTGCCCTGGACCTCCGTTGACGGAGCTGCGGGACACTTGCCCGCACGCATCAACCGCTTCCAACGGGGGCTGTGAACGGCCTACCATTCCGACCATGCCGTGGATCGGGCGAGATGAGGCGGTGCGCGCCGCCGCCTTTGCCTGGATCGGCGATCAGGTGCGGCGTCATGGTGGGGAGGTGCTCCCTCGGAGCCTCCTAGCGGAGGGATTCGTCTTTGAGAGCACCCGGATCCCGCTCGTCGGTCCGCAGGGCATCTTCAAGCCTGCCGCTCTCGAGCTGCCGCTGAGCATCCTGACCGTGCCTCGCGTCGTCGGACGAGAAGCCCCCTACGACGACGGGTTCACTGACGACGGAGTGATCTACCGCCATCGAGGATCCGATCCGAACCACCCGGACAACGTCGGGCTGCGGCGCGCCATGGAGAGACAGGTCCCGCTCATCTACTTCTATGGGCTGGTACCGGGGCAGTACTTCGCGACCTGGCCCGCCTACATCGTGGCGGAGGATGCGGCCGAGCGCGCCTTCACTGTCAGATTCGATGAGCCGGCCATGCTCCAGGCGGGACTCTTCCTCGACTGCGGAGTTCGGCGAATCCGACCACCCAGTTCGGCTGAAAGCGACCAGTCGTTTCGGCTGAATCCGATCACCCAGGTCGGGGTTTCCGACCACCTGGGGGAGAGCCGGGCGGCGGCGTGAGGTGAGGAGGGCTGGCACCCTCTCTCGGACGGCCCACCAGACGTTCGAGGAGCGTGTCGATGCCCCGACCCCGATCCGCCATGCGCAAGATCCGAGAGGTTCTCCGCCTCAGCCAGGGGGAGGGACTGAGCCGGCGTCAGGTGGCCCGAGCGGCGGGGGTTCCCCCGACGACGGTGGCCGACTACCTAGGCCGGCTCGCTTCCGCCGGCCTGAGCTGGCCGCTGCCCGACGACGTGGACGACGCCGATCTGGAGCGGCGGCTGTTCACTCGCGGCGACTTCCCGCCCCAGAGCCAGCGGCCGATGCCGGAATGGGCCGCGGTCCACCGCGAGCTGCGGCGGCCGTCGGTGACCCTGCAGCTGCTCTGGATGGAGCACAAGGAGGCCCATCCCGACGGCCACCAGTACACCCAGTTCGTGCACCACTACCGGGAGTGGGCGCGTCACCTCGACCTCGTCCTGCGGCAGGAGCACCGCGCCGGCGAGAAGCTGTTCCTCGACTTCGCCGGGGAGACGATCCCGGTGGTCGACCCCGAGACCGGGGTGGAGGACCCGTGGGAGCTGTTCGTCGGCGTGCTGGGCGCCTCCGACTACACCTACGCCGAGGCGCTGCCGTCGCAGGAGCTGCCCCAGTGGATCGCCGCCCACGTGCGCTGCTTCCAGTTCCTGGGGGGCTGTCCGAAGATCCTGGTCCCCGACAACCTGAAGAGCGCGGTCACCCAGGCCCATCGCTACGAGCCGCTGCTCAACCGCACCTACGAGGAGATGGCCACCCATTACCGGTGTGCGGTGATCCCGGCCCGGCCGCACAAGCCGCGGGACAAGGCCAAGGTGGAGGTGGGCGTGCTCGTGGCCGAGCGCTGGATCCTGGCCACCCTCCGCCACCAGACCTTCTTCTCCGGGGTGGCGCTCAATGACGCCATCCGCGAGCGTCTCCAGCGGCTCAACGACCGGCCCTTCAAGAAGCTGGAGGGGTGTCGTCGCAGCCTCTTCGAGGAGCTCGACAAGCCGGCGCTGCGGCCGCTGCCGGAGCGCCCCTATGAGTTCGGGATCTGGAAGCGGGGCAAGGTCAACATCGACTACCACGTCGAGGTCGACCACCACTACTACTCGGTCCCCCACCAGCTCGTCGGTCAGCTGTACGAGGCGCGGCTGACGGCGTCGACGGTCGAGGTGTTCGTCCGGGGCCGACGGGTGGCCAGCCATCGGCGCAGCTTCCGGCGGGGCGGCTTCACGACGGTGGCGGAGCACATGCCGGCGTCCCATCGCCGCCACCTGGAGTGGACGCCGAGCCGGATCGTGCGC
>CAVQTJ010000020.1:0-27422 GCA_963716555.1 uncultured bacterium
CGGCGCCGACCTACTCCAACGACTCGCTGCACGCCGCGGTGGTCGAGATCATCGCCGACCCGGGCCGCGTCCACTACACCACCATCCAGAACTGGTCGGACAATGTGTACACCTGGTCACCCAGCGGGCCATCGCCAGGCCAACGCAACGGTCGAATGGATCGACGGGACCCTCGGCTGCCTGCGCCGGCACTCGCGTGTTCACCAACATCCACATCAAGACGATCGAGGAGATCCGGCCGGGCGACATCGTGTACAGCCTCACCCCGGAGTGCGAGTGGAGACGCCAGCGCGTGGTGGCCACCAAGGCCAACCCGCCGCGACAGACCTTTCGGATGACCACGATCGACCACCGGGAGGTGGTCGCCACCGACAACCATCCCTTCCTGGTGCTGCGCAAGGTCGGCCGGCTGCGCTCGGTGCAGTGGCTGCGGCTGGACGAGATCCACGTGGGCGACGAGATCGCCATCTCAGGCCTCATCCCGGATCACGGCCAGCCGTACGAGCTGCCGGTCACGCCCCGACCGATGCGGTCGCGCCATCCTTTCCGGGCGCCGGCAGTGACCAATCCCGACCTGATGTGGCTTCTCGGGTTCTACCTGGGCGACGGCCTGAAGGAGGCGGCCCGGGTCATCTTCTGCGCTCCCGAGACGGACCCGGCCGAGCCCCGGATCCATGAGGTCCTGGCCTCCCAGTTCGGCATCGCGACGACCAGCCGCCAGGGCGTTCAGCTGCGGGTCAACTCGGTGGCGCTCTGCCGCTTCCTGGACGCCATCGGCTTCGGCGGCAACGCCGTGACCAAGCGCCTACCCGAATGGGTGTACACGGTCCCGTTCGACCAGAAGCAGGCTCTGATCGACGGGTACATCGCCGCCGATGGGCACATCCGCCTCAACCACAAGAACGTGTCGCTCACCAGCGTCAACCGCGACCTCCTCGAGGACGTCAAGGCGCTGGCCCTCTCGTGCGGGCTCAACCCGCTCAAGATCAGCAAGTGGTCGCGGGCGGAGCAGAAGCCGCTCGGGATCGAGGAGAAGCTCTACGAGCATTACTTCCTCTACTTCGGCGAGAGCCGCCCGGAGGCGCCCGTCTACTTCTCCGAGGTCATGAGGATCGAGGAGGGCGAGGTGGTCCCGACCTTCGACATCGAGGTCGAGGGCTCGGCCAACTTCATCGCCAACGGCGTGGTGGCCCACAACTCCAAGATCACGATGAAGTATCCCTCGATCTACCTGATGGGCGAGGGAGCCCACGGGGAGGTCCTCTCGGCCGCCTTCGCCGGCACCGGCCAGCACCAGGACGCCGGCAGCAAGTGCATCCACGTCGCCCCCAACACCACCAGCAACGTGGTCAGCCGCTCGATCTCCAAGGGGCACGGGCGCACCTCCTACCGCGGCCACATCAAGGTCCTGCCCAAGGCGACCAACGTGAAGGCCAACGTCCGCTGCGACGCGCTGCTCCTCGACGAGGAGTCGCGCAGCGACACCTACCCCTACATGGACATCGAGAACCCCGACGTCACCTTCGGTCACGAGGCGACCGTCTCCAAGGTCGGCGAGGACCAGATCTTCTATCTGCAGTCCCGGGGCATCGACGAGCAGTCGGCGACCGCCCTGATCGTCAACGGCTTCTTCGAGCCCTTCGTCAAGGAGCTGCCGATGGAGTACGCGGTCGAGCTCAACCGCCTGCTGGCGCTCTCGATGGAGGGGTCGATCGGATGAGGCCGCAGGCCCCCCGAGCGATGTCCGTCGGCGCCGCGCACGGTCATGACCGAGAGGCCCTGCCGGCGGGTCAGCCGGCCTGGCGCGTCGAGCCCCGGGCTGGCTGGCGGACCGGCGCAACGCCGCCTGGGACGCCTTCACCGCCATGCCGGCGCCGTCGTCCGCGCGTGACGAGGACTGGCGCCGCACCGACATCGGCCGGCTCCACCTCGACCGCTTCGGCCCGGCCGGCCCGCCGCTCCCGGGCTGCTCGAGCTGGCCCGGAGCCGCCACGCCACCGCGCTCCCCGGGGCCGCCCTGATCGTCGGCGAGCCCGACGGGACGGCACGATGGTCGACAACGCGGAGGCGCTGCTCGCCCAGGGGGTGATCGTCTCCTCCCTGGAGGAGGCGGCCGAGCGTCACCCGGAGCTGGTCCAGCGCGGCCTCGCGGGGATCGGGATCGACGACTCGTACTTCGCGGCGCTCTGGAACGCGCTCTGGCAGGGCGGCGCCTTCGTGTACGTCCCCGCCGGGGTGCAGGCCATGACCCCGGTCTGGGTCAGCCACCTGGCCGCCGGCGCCGATGCCGCCGCCTTCCCCGCCACCGTGGTGGTGGTCGACGAGCACGCCTCGCTCACCCTGGTCGAGGACCTGGTCGGCCCGGCGGCGACCCGCCGCGCGCGTCTCGGTGGCGGTGACCGCCCTCCAGCTCGGCGACGACGCCCGCCTCGACGACATCCCGGTCCAGCAGCTCCCCCCCGCCACCTGGCACTTCGCGCTCCGCCGCGCGAGCTGCGGCCCGTCCGCCCACTACCGCCTGCTGGGCGCGACCCTGGGGGCGCGACTGCAGAAGTCGTACTGGGACGTGATCCTGGACGGGCGCGGCGCCGAGGCGGACATCCTCGCGGTCTGCTTCGCGCAGGGCCAGCAGCACCTCGACCACCAGTCGCTGCAGCTCCACCGCGGTCCCGACACCCGGAGCAACCTGCTCCTCAAGGTCGCCGCGCGGGATCGCGCCCAGAGCGTCTACGGCGGCCTGATCGACGTCGAGCCCGGGGCGATCCACGCCGACGGCTACGTGGTCAACCGCAACCTCCTGCTCAGCCAGGGGGCCAGCGCCAGCGGGGTCCCGCGGCTGGAGATCAAGGCCAACGACGTCCGCTGCGGGCACGGGACGACGGTGGGCCACGTGGACGACGAGGAGCGCTTCTACCTGATGGCGCGCGGCATCCCCGCCGACGAGGCCGAGAGGCTGGTGGTCCGCGGCTACTTCGCCGACGTCCTCGACCGCCTCCCCATCGAGTCGACCCGGGACTGGCTGGTCTCGCTGCTCGCTCCGAGACCGCGATCGGGGAGGCACGGCCCCGGGCTTCGGGAGGCGGGTCTGATGGTGGGCCATGGGTCACGGTCGCCCGGGTGACCGACATCCCCCCCGGCCACGCGGCGCGGGTCGAGATCGACGAGGTGCCCATCGCCATCTTCAACGTCGAGGGGGAGCTGCACTGCATCGACGACACCTGCACCCACCAGGAGGCCTCGCTCTCGGAGGGCGACCTCGACCTCGAGCGCTGCGCCATCGAGTGCCCGCTGCACGGCGATCGGCCTTCGACCTGCGCACCGGGTGACGCCATCGCCCTGCCCGCGGTGGACCGTTCCGCGTCCACCGCGTCAAGGTCAGCAACGGCATGATCCGGGTGGCGCTGGAGGGAGTGGATCACCATGACCACCGCACCCACCCCGCCCCGCCGAGGACCTGGACGTGAGGGCACCACGCCGACTTCCCCATCCTGGCCCGCCAGGTCAACGGGCACCCGCTCGTCTACCTGGACTCGGCGGCCACCTCGCGGAAGCCGCGCCCTGTTCTGGACGCATCGACCGCTCTATCGACCACAACGCCAACGCCCACCGGGGCGTCCATCGGCTTCGGCACCGAGGCCACCGACCGCCTCGAAGGCCCGCACCCGGGTGGCCGGCTTCATCGACGCCAGCCCGACGGGCTCGTCCTCCTGCGCAACACCACGGAGGCCCTCGACCTGGTGCGCCGCCTCCTATCCCCGAGCTACTCCGGCCCGGGACCGGGTCGTGCTCACCCTGATGGAGCACCCACAGCAACCTCGGTTCCATGGCGAGAACTCGCCGCCGAACCGACCGCCTGCAGCTTCGCCTTCCTGGAGCTGACCAACGACGGCCGGCTCGACCTCTCCAACCTGGACGAGCTGCTGGCGCCACCACCGGCTGCTGAGCCTGACCCACCAGTCCAACGTCCTGGGACGATCAACGACATCGCCGCCATCGCCGAGGCCCACCGCCGCGGGGTGTCGGCGCTGTCGACGCCGCCCAGTGGTGCCCCACATGCCGGTTCTTCGAGCGCGCTGGTCGACTTCCTCGCCTTCTCGGCCACAAGATGTGCGCCCCGATGGGAATCGGAGCGCTCTGGGCCCGCCCGAGCTGCTGGCGCATGCCCCGTTCATGGGCGGGGCAGCATGATCCACAAGGTCGGAGCTGGAGATTCACGTGGAACTCGGTCCCCCACAAGTTCGAGGCCGGGACCCCGACGTCGGCTCCGCGGTCGGGCTGGCCGCCGCCTGCGACTACCTCGACCAGGTGGGATGGAGCAGATCCACGCTGGCGGGCATTGGTCAGCCACCTCATCGACTTCCTCGAGGAGTCCGGCGCCACCGTCTACGGGCCCCGGAGATGGCCATCCACAGCAGCGCGGTGAGCTTCAACGTCGCCGACGTCCACCCCATGACACCGGCACCATCCTCGACCGCTGGGGATCGCGGTGAGGGCGGGTCATCATTGCTGCCAGCCATTGATGCGCCGGCTGGAGTCGCCGCCACCACCCGGGCGTCCATCTACCTGTACACCACCCACGATGAGGTCGACCGGCGGCGAGGGCATCGCCGAGGTCCGCCGCGTCTTCAGGGTCTGACCGGCGAGATCGTCAGCTTCGACCGCGCAGACCGCTCGGCCATCACCGACATCACGTCGAGCGCGAACGTCGGGGTCTCCTCCAAGGAACAGGAAGCGATGACGGTCGATCGTCGCCAGGGTCGTGCCGGGCACCGCCACCGCCGTGGCGCTCCGGGCTGATTCGTCGATGAGCGCCATCTCCCCGAAGACGTCGCCGAGCCGAGGTGCTGATCGAGCCCGCCGCTGCCGCCGCTCCACCTCGCCCTCGATGATGCCAGAACATCAGTGCCCGGCTCTCCCTCCGCGAATACACGGTGCCGGCCACGACCCTCCGGGTCTCCTTCGGTTGAAAGAACAACCCGGGCACCGCGGACTTCCCCTGCATCGCCTCCACTCCCATCACCCAGCGAGCTGATCGGAGCGGGATTTCTCTCATACCGGTTGACCCACGCCTGAACTTGGGCGACCTCCGGTGGGCGCCGCAACCAATTCCGCCCAGCATCAGCGCCCTGCTCGCAGCCCGTCTCGACCGTCTCAGCTCCACCGAGCGCGGTCCTGGAGCGCGGCGCCGTGGTCGGCCGCCTTCTGGGAGCGGTCCGGCATTTCTGTTCCTCGACCATGCGGCCCGAGGTGAGGGCGAGCCTCGAGAGCCGGCTCGTCGCGAGCTGGTGCGGGCCCGGCATCGAACTCTGCCTGGGACAGGCCGCTTCCGCTTCTGCACCTGCTGATTCGCGACGCCGCGTCTGGGTCTGCTGGAGCCGGACCGGCGGCCTGCACGAGCGCCGGCCGACTGGTCGAGGCCCAGGCCCTCGACGGGTTCGCAGAGCCGAGGAGGTCCGCCGCTACCACCTGGAGCAGGCTTTCCTGGCGGTCTGCCGGCTCGGCCGCCCGACCGCACACGCCCTGGCGGTGGGCCAGCGCGAGCGCTACCTCAGCTCGGCCGGGAGCAGGCCGCCCGCGGCGACATGCCCGCCGCCGCCAAACTGCTGCGGCGCGCCACCACCATCGCGCGGGATGCGCCCGAGTGCCCGAGATGGCTGGTGCACGCCGGCGAGGCGCTGGCCGAGATCGGCGAGTTCCGGACCGCCGACGAGGTCCTCGGCGTCGCCGAGCAGCGCCCGCGCCGCAACGACGTGGCGCTGGCCACCGAGGCGGGGGCGGTACGCCGCACCCTGGCGCAGTACCTGGCTGACCCGGTGGGGACTTCGACGTCCGAGGTCACCGCCGCCGGCGAGGCGATCCGCGAGCTGGAACGACCTCGGCGCCCACGCCGGGCTGGCCCCGACCTGGACGCTGCTGACCAACATCCACGTGTACGGAAGGCCCTTCGGTCGAGCCCAGGCCTCGCGACCAACGCGGTGCGCGAGGCGCAGATCGCCGGGGACCGGGTGCTGGAGGTGCGGCTCCTTTCCGGCCTCGCCTGCTGCCCTGGTCTACGGCCCCACCGCAGTTCCCGAGGCCCTCGACGAGTGTCGGGCATCCTCGGCACAGCGCCAGCGGACCGGCGCGCCGACGGCCATGACCCTCTCCTGGATCAGCCACCTGGAGGCGATGCGGGTGACGTGAGAGCGCGCGCGACCACTACCGCCGGAGTTCGAGATGCTGGAGCTGTTTCACCCTCGACGCGGCCACCACCGCACTGGAGTCCCGGCCGGTGGGATGCTGGCCGGCGAGGCCCGGGTCGAGGCCGAGCTGCGGGCGACTACGCGTGCTCCAGGCCATGGGGAGAAAGCACTGCACCCCGACCGTGGCCGGGCTCCTGGCCAAGGTCCTCCACGCCCGGGGCCGGGAAGGCGGAGGCGCAACTGGGACGTCTCTGCCGCCACCTGGCCGACCCCCACGCCGTCGGCGCTCAGCGTACCAGTGGCGGTGCGTCCAGGCCAAGCTGCTGCGCTGCCAGAGTCAGTCGATGAGGCCGAGGCGCTGCTCAGGAGGGCGTTCGCCTGATCATGACCACGGACCAGCCGGACGTGCAGGGCGAGGCGCTGGCCCAGGGCTTGCCGAGGTCCTGTCCACCGCGGCTCGACGATTGCCTCCGCCGCGCTTCTCGAGGCGATCACCCGGTTCGACACCAAGGGAAACACGGTGTCCGCAGCCCGGGCGCGCCAGGCTCTGGATCGGCTCGCCGCGCCCGCGGCCACCATCATCCCGGCTCACTCCCGCGCTGCGGGCGAGGAGGAGGCAAGCGCGTGAGCCGGATTGCTCCGGTCTGTCAGTTCGGGGGCCGGCCGCGAGCGTGATCGGAGCTGGTGTGCTGCCCGCCGGCGGCATCGGTCCAGCCGACCTGGATGGTCTGCCCCGGACGCTCGCTCCGCAGCGCTGAGGAGAGGTCGCCGACAGTGCTGATCGGGGCTCCGTTGATGGAGACGATCACGTCACCCGCCTGCAGGCCGGCGGTTGCCGCCGGCGACCCGCTCTGCACCCCGACGATCACCGCGCCCGGCGAGAATGCGGAGCCTCCGGTGTTCTCGACCTCGACCCCGATCAGCGGGCCGGAGGAGCCGACCACGACGCTGCCGCTGGAGCTGCCGCTCCGGATCTGGTTGGCGATTGCCACCGCGGTGTTGATGGGGATGGCGAAGCCCGTGGTCTGGGCGCTCTGCGGCGCAACACCTGGCCCTGACGTCGTCGAGCCGGCGGTGGTCATGGCGATGATCTTCCCGGCACTGTCGACCACCGCCCCACCCGAGTCTCCGGGCTCGATGTTCGCCTGGATCTGGATGGTCCCGTTCAGGGTCTCCGAGGTGTCGCCATCGCTGGCGGTGACCGTCTGGTCCAGGGCCGTCACCGTGCCGGTGACCTCTGCGGGCGTGCCGCCCTGGCCGAGGGCGTTGCCGAGGACCACGATCGAGCTGCCCACCTGAGCGCTGGAGGAGTTGCCGAGCGGCGCAGCCTGCAGGGTGGGGGCACCCTCGATCTGGAGCAGGGCGACATCGGCGGCGTTGTCGTAGCCCAGGACCTTGACCTGGTAGATGGTGCCCTGACCGTCGATCTGCGCCGTGATGTCGGTGGCGCCGTCGATGACATGGTTGTTGGTCAGCACCTCGCCGGAGGGGGTGACGATGATCCCGGTCCCCGCGGCCCGCGTTCCGCCGATGACGTCGTTGATGTCCACCAGCGATGGGTCGACGGCGGCGGCGATGGCGGCCGCACTCATGGTGCCGCCGTTCGACGAGGAGCTCCCTCCTCCGGGTGTCGAGATGACCGTGCTGGGAGAGGAGCGCAGGGCCAAGCCGATCCCCGCGCCCACACCGCCGGACAGCAGGGCGACCCCCACCCCCGCGGCGATCATCGCGGGCACGAGGCGACCCCGGCGGGGCCGAGATGGCGGCGGATACGATCCCGCGGCCTGGAACGGCGGGTAGGGCGGGCCCCCCCACGCCGGGGGACCCCAGGCTGGCGGGGAGGTCGCCTCGGGCGGCGCGGGTGGCCAGGGCCCAGCTGCGAAGCCGTGCGACGGGGGAGGCGGCGGCACCGGGTCTTCCGGGGCCGCCGCCGAGATGGGAGGGGTTGGATCGTCGGGAAGGGGAGTGGTCTCATTCATGGCTTTCTGGAACCTCGTGACGGAGGTCAGCGTAGGCGGCCATCCCTTTCCATCAGATGAACGGTCGCCCAGCCGAACACTCGACTCCGTGAACAGGGCCGTCCCCCCGCACCCTGGCCCGGCCCCGGGGGGCGGGGTAAACTCCCCGAGATGACCTGCCAGGCCTGCGGTGCCGAGAACCGAGCAGGCCGGAGATTCTGCGGACGGTGCGGCGCGGCCATGCAGCGCCCCTGTCCCTCGTGCAAAGCCATGAACGATGCGGACGAACGCTTCTGCGGGGACTGCGGCGCGCCCCTGAGCGAAGCCGTCGCCACGCTGGCAACGCCACAGGTCGCCGCCGCGTCGCCGCCGGTGACCGCGGGGCCGACCGCCGCCGAGCGCCGCCACGTCACGGTGCTCTTCGCCGACCTGGTTGGCTTCACCTCGCTCGCCGACAGGCGGGACGCCGAGGAGGTCCGCGAGCTGCTGAGCCGGTACTTCGAGCGGGCCCGAACCGTGATCGGTCGCTACGGGGGGACCGTCGAGAAGTTCATCGGTGACGCCGTCATGGCGGTGTGGGGCGCCTCCGCCGCCCTCGAGGACGGTGCGGAGCGGTCGGTCAGGGCAGCGCTGGAGCTGGTCGATGCCGTCGCCGCCTTCGGTCTCGAGATGGGGGCGGCGGGTCTGCAGGCCAGGGCGGGCGTCATGACCGGAGAGGTGGCGGTGAACGTCGGCGCCACCGGAGACGGCTTGGTGGCCGGTGATCTCGTCAACATCGCTTCCCGAGTGCAGTCGGTCGCAGAGCCTGGGACGGTCTACGTGGGTGAGAACACCCGTCAGGCCACCGAGGCGGCGATCGTCTACGAGGACGCCGGGGTTCACGAGCTCAAGGGCAAGCCCGAGCCGATCCGACTGTGGCGCGCCGCTCGGGTTGTGGCCGCGCGCGGAGGCGCGCTGCGACCCTCGGGCCTCGAGCCACCCTTCGTCGGTCGGGATCGGGAGCTGCGGGTGCTCAAGGAGTTCCTGCACGGCACGGGCGAGGAGTCGCGGGCTCGGCTGCTCTCCATCGTCGGGGTCGCCGGGGTCGGCAAGTCGCGTCTGGCCTGGGAGTTCTTCAAGTACGTCGACGGCCTGACCGAGAAGATCTTCTGGCATCGCGGACGCTGCCTCGCCTACGGAGAGGGTGTCGCCTATTCGGCGCTCGGCGAGATGGTCCGGATGCGCGCGGGGATCGTGGAGAACGAGGCTGCGGACTCCGCCCGCGAGAAGCTGCGCCGGATCGTCCTCGAGTTCGTGGGCGATGAGGATGAGCGGCGTTGGGTGGAGCCGCGCCTCGCCCACCTGCTCGGCCTCGAAGAGGGCAGCATGGGCGATCCCCGCGACCTCTACGCTGCGTGGCGGTTCTTCTTCGAGCGAGTGGCGGCGCGGCAGCTCACCGTCCTCGTCTTCGAGGACCTGCAGTGGGCGGACGGGGGCCTGCTCGACTTCATCGAATACCTGCTCGACTGGTCGCGCAGCGCACCCATCCTGGTGCTGACCCTGGCACGCCCCGAGCTCAGCGAGCGCAGGGCCGGTTGGGGGACGGGGAAAAGGGGCCTGGCCTCCCTGTACCTGGAGCCGCTCTCGCCGGAAGCGATGAGCCAGCTCCTTGACGGCCTGGTTCCGGGGCTGCCGAAGGATGTGGCGGCGCGTATTCGGGAGCGGGCCGCGGGCGTCCCCCTGTACGCGGTGGAGACGGTGCGCATGCTGCTCGACCGCGGCCTGCTCGTCGAGGCGGACGGGAGATACCGGACCGAGGGATCACTGGACGCGCTGGAGGTGCCCGAGAGCCTGCACGCCCTGGTCGCCGCGCGGCTGGACAATCTCAGCCTCAGGGAGCGGCAGCTCCTCCAGGACGCCTCGGTGCTCGGCAAGTCGTTCACCGCTGCGGCACTCGCCGCGGTCACCAAGGTGACCGATGCCGACCTCCCCGCGATCCTCAACGGCCTGGTGGGCAAGGACATGCTCGCCATCCAGTCCGACCCTCGATCGCCCGAGCGGGGTCAGTACGTCTTCGTTCAAGACCTGGTGCGCAGCGTCGCGTATGGAACGCTGGCCCGCCGCGAGTGCAAGCTGCGCCATCTTGCCGCCGCCGGGTACCTCGAGAGCTCGTGGAGCGAGGACGAGGAGATCGCCGAGGTGGTGGCCGCACACCTCGTGGCGGCGTACGAGGCCGACCCCGATGCCGCGGACGCCGGGGAGATCCGCGACCGCGCCACCCAGGGCCTGATCCGCGCCGGCGAGCACGCCGCCTCGTTGAGCGCCCCGGCGTCGGCGCAGCTGTACTTCGAGCAGGCGCTCGCCCTGGTGCGCGACGAGGCGTGGCGGGCTGAGCTGCATCTCAAGGCGGGCAAGGCGGCCACGCGCAGGGGTCGAGGCTCGGAGGCCCGGTCCCACCTCGGCCAGGCCGCCGACCTCTACGCTGCCGCTGGCCTGCCCCTCGACCACGCGGCCGCACTCACCGAGCTTGCCATCGTGGAGCTGTCGGAGGGGGACAATTCCGCCGTCACCCGGTGCCAGCAGGCGCTCAGCATCCTGGCGGGCGTGGAGGGAGAGGAGCACCAGGTGCTGCGTGGCACGGTGGAGAGGGCGCTCGGCAGGATGCTGTTCTTCATCGACCACCTCGAGGCGGCGCTGCCGCACATCGAGCACGCGCTGCAGATCGCCGAGCACACCGGGTCCGGAGACCTGCTCGCCAGGGCGCTGGACACCAAGGCGATGATCCTCGCGGTGGAGGGGAGGCCGAGGGAGGCCGAGATACTCCTGCGCGGGGCGCTCAGCGCGGCGCTGGACAATGACCTCCCCGAGCCTGCCGCCAGCACCTGCGCGTCGCTGGCGACCTTGCTCGAAGGTGAGGACCGCATGGAGGATGCGCTGGCCGTCTACGAGCAGGGTCAGGAGCTCGGCGAGCGCCTCGGGGACCGCAAGATGATGTGGGGGCAGAAGCTCAACCGGATGGGCGCCCTCATCGAGTTGGGGCGTTGGGATGTGTGCCGCTCGATATTCGACGACTACACCGAGAATGACGCCGCGGCGCTCAGGCAGTTCAGCTTCATCGCGGCGACCTCCATGGCCGCGGTGTGGCTCCACCTCTGGCAGGGCGATCTGGAGACGGCACGCGGTCTCGTGGAGACGGTCACCATCTCGGGCGACTCGAACCTGGAATACCGTGGGGTGTTCGATGCCGCACGAGCGGCGCTCGCCAACGCGGAAGGGGATTCCATCGGCGCGCTCGCGGTCGCGGAGCCCGCCCTCCGTGCCTGCCTGGAGCATTCGTATCCCGTGTCCATGCGCCTGGCCCTGATCCAGGCGGTCGACGCGGCGTTCGCACTCGAGGACGACGCCAAGGTCGAGGAGCTGGTCGGTCTGGTGCGCCAGACGTTCCGACCGGGCGCCCAACCCTCCGTCGATGCCCACATCCTCCGCTGGACCGCCCGCCTGGCTGAGCATCGCGGGCAGGTCGAGGATTCCGAGAAGCAGCTACGGGTCGCCATCGACGCCTTCACCGGTTTGCAACGTCCCTTCTGGGTGGCGGTCAGCCGGCTCGAGCTCGCCGAGATGCTCATCCGCAACGGCCGCGCGGGAATTGCGGAGGAGCTCCTCAGCCAGGCGCGATCGACGTTCGCCGAGCTCGGAGCGTCGCCCTGGCTCGCCCGGGCTCAGCGCGCACGCCAACCGGAGATGGCGCCGGCGTCCGCGGTTCCCGCCTGAGCTCTTCCGAGCAAACTCAGCAGGTGCCGCTGCACTGGGTGCTCAGCGTGCTCGCGGCATGAAAGGTGATGGTGGGGGAGAAGACGGGCAGTGGCAGCTTCGCCGAGTTCAGCTCGCTCCCAGCGACCGCCACACCTCGAGCTTGCCGCGCACCGTCTCGATGACCGCGTCGGTGAACTCATCGGTCAAGGCATCGCCCCCCAGGTCAGCGGTGCGGGTCCCGCGCCGGACGGTTTCGAACACGCTCTCGTACATGGCCCGCGAGGCGAGCCGCAGGCCGCCGTCGGGCATCATCCCGAGCAGCGATGCCCCGGCCAGGATCATGGCCATGGGATTGGCCAGGTTCTTGCCGCGCAGAGAGGGGGCGGTGCCGTGGGGTGCCTCGGCCATGACCACGCTGGGGGTGAGCGCGTCGCGGGCGAAGCCGATGAGCACCAACTCCGCACCGGCGATCGAACCGAACAGCCCCAGCACCAGGTCGCTCATGCAATCGCCGTCGCGGTTGAGGGTGGGCACGACCAGCGCGTCCCCTCCCTGGTTGAGCAGCAGCGCGTAGGTGGCATCGATGAGCTGGGGCTCGTACTCGACCTCCGGATGGCGGGCCGCGGCGGCGTCCATCTCCTCCTTGAGCATCCCCTCGTAGACCGGCGAGACCGTGTACTTGGGCCCGCCGAACACCCGCGCCCCGGTCCGACCGGCATGGACAAAGGCGAACTCGGACACCTTCCGGCACACCGCTCGCGAGATCCGCTCGGTGCGGTAGGCGATCTCATCCTCTCCCGATCGCTCGCGCCACTCTCGTGCACCGTAGGCGTCGCCCACCGCCATCCGGACCACGCTGATCGGCGCGCTGACCCCGGCGATGGGGACGATCCCCGGGATCCGTCGTCCGGTGCGGAGGATGACCGTGCCGCCGACCTCGGCGCGGAGGATGGCGTTGGGGCTGCCCACATCCCCGATTCCCACGGGGGTGACGGTGGCCGCCTTGAGCCCGTAGCCGGTCTCCCGCATCGCCTGGCACGAGTCGATGACCACGCGGTTCGTCGTGGCCCGCCGGTTCTCCAGGCTGAGGTCAAAGTGGCGCAGCTCGAGATCGACCCCGATCACCCCTCGGTCGAGCACTCGCAGCGCCTCGGCCAGCAGCTCCTCGCCAGTCTCGTCCCCATGGAGCACAGCAATCGAATTGGCCATCGATCGGCAAATCTACCAGCCGCTCGAACCGGGCCCGGGTCGGCGGCCCGTCGGGGCTCGGGTGGGGCCACGCCCGACGCATTCGAGCTCTTCAACGACCAGGGGACGATCAACGCCATCGTCGACATCGAGGGCTGGTTCGCCTGACCTTGGGCGGCCGCTGGGCTCCGGCTGGGTACAATCCTGAGTGTGACAGTCGGAATTGCGCCGCTCGACGACGAGCTCTTCCGCGAGATCATCCTCGACCACTACCGCAACCCGCGCCACCGCGGGCAGGTGGCTGGTGCCGATGGGACCCTGGAGGCCGACAACCCACTCTGCGGTGACGAGATCCAGCTGAGCTGGCGTTTCGACTCCGAGCGGCTGGCCGAGATCGCCTTCACCGGCAGGGGGTGCTCGATCAGCCAGGCGGCGGCGAGCATGCTCTGTGACGAGGTCGCCGGGTTGCCCTGCGCCCAGGCTGCAAGCCTCGCCCGCCGCTACCGCGAGATGCTGGTGGCGGACGGGAAAGCTGATGGCCTCGGCGACCTCGAGGCGCTGCGCGGCGTGAGGGCCTACCCGGTCCGGATCAAATGTGCAACCCTCGCCTGCAACGCCCTGCTGCAGGCATTGGCCCAGACCGAGGGAGACGCAGCATGAACGACAAGGCAGTCGGGACGCATCGGGCCTCGGAGGAGATGATCCGCGACGCCCTCTCCGAGGTCTACGACCCCGAGATCGGGATCGACGTGGTCTCGCTGGGACTGGTGTACGCAACCCAGCTCGACGAGGCCGGGCTGCTCACCGTGGACATGACCCTGACCTCCCCGTACTGCCCGCTGGGCAGCGTCCTTGAAACTCAGGTGCACGCCGTCTGCGCGCCCCTGCCCGGGGTGGAGGATGTGCGGGTCAACCTGGTCTGGGACCCGCCCTGGGACCCGCGGACCATGGCCTCCGACGAGGTCAAGCTCGAGCTCGGCATATATTGAGCCGCTGACCGCCGCCGCCGGTCGAGCGGGTGCGAGCGAGCCGTAACATCTGGCCGTCCCACGGCTGTCAGAGGAATCCTGAGATGTCGCTCTCGCCACGACCGTTGGCCGCCATCGTCGCAGTCTCTGCCTGCCTGCTCGCGGCCTGCGGCGCGACCCCATCGAACCCGGTGGAGCCCAGCGAGTCCCTGGCCACCACGCCCACGATCTCAGGAGTAGCGGCCTCAACCCCCAGTGCGGCGGCGACGACGTCACCCTCGCCGACATCGTCACCCTCGGCCACGCCCTCCAGCGGCCCGCCGGTGAAGGGTGGTCCGTGCAACAGCTGCGGAACGGTGGCCAACGGCAGCACCGCGGCGATGGTCGTGGACGCGACCGACCAGGATGTCTTCAGCCCCGAGACCGTGACCATCAAGGTGGGCCAGGTGGTCGAATGGAAGAACACCGGGATCCAGACGCACTCCGTGACCTTCACGTCCGATTCAGGGATCAGCGATGCACTGCTGACCTCCGGCAAGACCTGGGAGATCAAATTCACCAAGGCGGGGAGCTTCGCCTACGAGTGCACCTTTCACGTCACCCTGGGGATGATCGGCACGGTGGTGGTCACGTCGAGCTGACCGGCGCGCTGGACAGGTAGCATCCGCTGCGTGCCGCCGGAACCGGAGCACGCATTCGACAAGGCGGAGGCCGATGCCCTGCTGCCCCGTCTGCGGGACCTGATCGGCCGTCTTCAGGAGCTGGCGACCTCGGATGCGACCGTCGCCGGGCGCCGGCGCCTGGCCCGGGCCGGCCAGTCCAACGGATCCCCGGACGCCGCCAACGCGGCGCTGAAGTCGGCCGCCGAGATCCGCTCGGTCCTGGACGAGATCGAGGGGCTCGGGGTGATCCTCCGGGATCCCGCAAGCGGGCTGTGCGACTTCCCGGCAGTGCGCGATGGCCGGCCCGTGTACCTCTGCTGGCGGCTCGATGAGGACGAGGTCGGCTGGTGGCACCCCCGCGACACCGGTATTGCCGGACGGGAGCCGCTGTAAGGGGTTGCCGGAATGCGCATGCCCTGCGCGCCCGAAGCGGATACACTGGGTCCAGCGTCTCCGGCCCTTCGCCTTCCCGCACCCAACGTCCGACGCTGCGCGGTCCCGAGGCGATGCGGCACTCCCAGAAAAGGAGGGTCATGCCGATGAATGATTGTTCGAGAACCCAGTCCGAGCCGACCAGCGCCGGGGGCGTCTGCTGATCGCCGGGAGCCTGACCTTGTGAGACGCGATCGCTGACCAGGCGGTCGCGACGTTCTCCGAGCGCTCGACGGGGTGTCCACCATCGCGGTGGGCGCCCCGTTGTCGTGTCTGGGGTTGCGCTTCCGCTAGCCCGGCCCGCGCCCTGGCGGCCGCTGCCGGCTAGCCAGCAGGACCAGCCCCACCAGGGCAGCTCCGGTGGCCGCGAAGATGATCAGGTTGGGGAGGATGAAGCTCAGCGGTGCGCGCCCCCGCTGATCAGACGAACCGAGCGGCTTCGACCTGGGCCTCGCGGGTCGCCACCTCGGGAGCCGCGACGATCTGGTCGGTCTCCGCGTACCCCTCGGTGCCGTCCGGCAGGCGGACCTTGGTGAAGGGACCGATTCCTCCGGGGATCGCCTCCATCGGGCTCGCGGTCAGGACGGAGGCGGCGCGGGGGGCCTCCCAGCGGGGCTCGGTGTACAGCTGGTAAGGCATCCCCGCCCAGGAGGCGACCAGGGTCACCGGACCTGGCGGGATGGCCCGGTGGCGGTAGACGGTCCGCTGGTCGGAGGCGCCCCGGGTGAGCAGCTTCACCAGCTGGAGGGCACGAGGGACGGCGCCGCGGCCCCGGCTCGCCGCCACCGTCACCACCGTCCCGGGCTGGGTCACCGCCGCCTCGCAGGTCACCCAGCGAGTTCCTCCGTCCCACCCGCTTGGACCACTGCCCGACCAGGCCCTTGCGCCGGAACTCGATGATCCGAGCGCTCGACTCGCCGGACACCTCGAAGCGGAACGGGAAGAAGCCGAGCATCTGCTCCATCACCGAGAAGACCTCGCGCGGCGGGGACGCGGTCAGCAGGGTCCAGCGGTGGGTTTCCTTCGCCAGCGCCATACGCCGGCATTGTACGGAGCGGGACAGACAGGCCGAAGAGTGGGGTGCTGGAGCCACCCCTGGGGACCCGAGGCGGCTCGAAACTCCTTGATTGGGCGATCAGCCAGCCCACGGGCGGCTCGGTTCCGTCTCCTCTATGCGATCCGAGGGGTCCGTCTGCGGTTGTCTGTTAACACATGTGAGTGAGCGCACCTATACGGTCGCGACGATGAGCCCGCCCTGCTACGCCGTGTCCCGGTGCCCGCGCCTGGGAATAAGGTCGCAGAGTGCGGCGAATGCACCGATCTATCCGTTTGGCGAGGGCTTCTCCGCTTGGACGCGCCCGCCGGCACTTCGCCGGACGCGCCCTGCAGCGGCCGCTGGTCGGAGCTCTGATCGCGCTCATGGCTGCGGCCGCGCTGCTGAGCGCCGATCCCCAGGCGGCGCTGGCCGCCGGCACGCTGCTGGTCAACGAGGCCTTCACCGGCTCCACGACCTCGTCGTCCCACTGGGTCCTGCCCTCGGCGCCGTCGGGCAAGAACGAGGCCTGCCTCACCGCCGGCACCAGCAGCTCCGAGACTCCGGTGCCGGGATGCGGGCTGTCCATACCGGACTCCAGCGGGAGCGGTGCTCTTCGGTTCACGACGGCGACCACCAACCAGGAGGGGGGCGTGGCCTACAGCCTGGAGGTGCCGACCAGCTACGGGGTCGACGCGACCTTCGACAGCTACCAGTACGGCGGCAACGGTGCGGATGGAATCGGATTCTTCCTGGCGGCGGCCGACCCCTCAGACCCGCAGCCACCGGCTTCGATCGGCCAACCCGGAGGCGCACTCGGCTACTCGGTCCGCACCGGGTCGCCGGGCTTGTCGTACGGCTACCTGGGGGTCGGCATCGACGTCTACGGCAACTTCGCGAACACCACGTACGAGGGGAGCGGCTGCACCGACCCGGGATGGGGCGCCGCGACGACCTTCCCCAACAACGTCTCGGTGCGGGGCCCCGGCAATGGAACGGTCGGCTACTGCATGCTGACCAGCACCGCCGGAAGCGGCAGCACCAAGACCACTCACTCGTGGACCCTGGAGGGCGGCCCCAGCGGTACCCGGTCGAACTCCGAAGTTCCGGTCGAGGTGGTCATCAACCCCAGCGCCTCCGCGGTGACCTCCGCCTCAGGTCTGAGCGTACCGGCGGATGACTTCGAAGTTGCCTTCACCCCCCTCAACAACAGCAACAGCCAGGTGGTCATCACCGGAAGCCTGCCCACAACCAGCAACGGCGGCATCCCCTCCGGCCTCTATCCCTCAGGGTACATCGACCCCACGACCGGGATTCCCTACCAGCTGACCTTCGGCTGGGTGGCCTCCACCGGGGGATCGACGGACGTCCACGAGGTGAACAATGTGCAGGCGGGCACCCTCAGCGGAACTCCACCGCAGCTCGGCGCCTCGGTCACCGACAGCGCCTCGCAGGCGCCGCTGCATGGCTCGACCATGGACTACGACGTGACCGTCTCCAACGCCAGCGGGGCGATCACCGAGGGAGACACCGTGACCCTCACCGATACTGTGCCGGCCGGGGAGACCCCGCTGAGCAGCGGCCTGGGTGGGAGCGGGTGGAGCTGCTCGATCGCGGGGCAGACCGTCACCTGCACCGAGGCCTCGCCTCTCAGCGCCGGTTCCAGCTACCCGGCGCTGACCATACCGGTCACCGTCACCGCGAGCGGCGGCGCCGTGATCAGCAACACGGTGATAGCCTCCTCCGACGACGCCAGCGCCGGGTCGGGCAACGACACGGTGACCGTGGCCAAGATCCCCACCTCGATCACCGCTTCGGCGCTGCCGTCGAGCGCCACCTACGGGACCAGCGTCACCCTGTCGGCGACCGGGCTGCCCTCGGCGGCCACCGGCACCGTCACCTTCACCTCCGGTGCGACCACCCTGTGCTCCCACGCGGTGAGCGCTGGCGCCGGGTCGTGCTCCGCCGGGATCGTGGCGGTGGGCACCTACCCGGTGACCGCGTCCTATTCCGGCGATCCCAACTACCTCACTTCGACAGCCGCGACCAGCTTCACCATCAGCCAGGCCTCGACGTCTTTCACGGCCTCGGCCGCTCCCTCGCCCACCACCTACGGCACCAGCGTCACCCTCTCGGCGACCGGGCTGCCCTCGGCCGCGACCGGCACGGTCACCTTCACCTCGGGCGCGACCACCCTCTGCTCCCAGGCGGTCATCGCGGGTGCCGCCTCCTGCCCGACGGGGACCGTGGCGCTGGGCACCTATCCGGTCACCGCCACCTACTCCGGCGACTCCAACTTCATCGGGTCGACAGCGAACACCAGTTTCACGGTGAACCAGGCGTCGACGTCGTTCACCGCCTCGGCGACTCCCTCCTCCACCACCTACGGGATGAGCGTAACCCTCAAGGCGACCGGGCTGCCCTCGGCCGCGACCGGCACGGTCACCTTCACCTCGGGCGCCACCATCCTCTGCTCGGATGCGGTCAGCTCGGGCGACGCCTCTTGCACTACCGGCATCCTGCAGGCGGGCACCTACCCGGTGACGGCGTCCTTTTCGGGCGACACCAACTACGCAGGATCGACTGCGTCGACCAGCTTCACCATCAACAAGGCCGCGACCTCGCTCCTAGCGTCGGCGGCCCCAACCACCACGACCTATGGCAACCCGGTCACCCTGAGCACCTCGGGGCTTCCCGCTGGGGCAACTGGCACGGTGACGTTCACCTCGGGTTCGACCACCCTCTGCTCGGATGCGGTCAGCTCGGGCGACGCCTCCTGCACTACCGGCACCCTGCAGGCGGGCACCTACCCGGTGACGGCGTCCTATTCAGGCGACACCAATTACCTGGGCTCGACGGCCTCGACCAGCTTCACCATCGACCAGGCCCCGACCTCCTTCACCGCCTCAGCGGCGCCTTCCACCGCCCCCTACGGAACCAGCATCACCCTGTCAGCGGCCGGGCTTCCCGGTGGAGCAACCGGTACCGTCACCTTCACCTCGGGAGCGACCACCCTCTGCTCCGATGCGGTCAGCTCGGGCGACGCCTCGTGCACCACCGGCACCGTCCCGGTTGGCAGCTATCCGGTCACCGCCACCTACTCCGGTGACGCCGACTACGCTGGCGCGACGGCCGCCGCCGCCTTCACCATCGACCAGGCGTCGGCCTCCTTCACCGCTTCGGCAGCGCCCTCCGCCGCCCCCTACGGGACCAGCATCACCCTGTCAGCGGCCGGGCTTCCCGGTGGAGCAACCGGTGCCGTCACCTTCACCTCGGGAGCGACCACCCTCTGCTCGGAGGCGGTCAGCTCGGGCGACGCCTCGTGCACCACCGGCACCGTCCCGGCCGGCAGCTACCCGGTCACCGCCACCTACTCCGGTGACGCCGACTACGCGGGAGCGACGGCCTCGACCAGCTTCACCATCGACCAGGCCGCGACCTCCTTCACCGCTTCGGCAGCACCCTCGACGACGACCTATGGCACCGGTGTCACCGTCTCGGCAGCGGGGCTGCCCGCCGGCGCCAGCGGGACAGTGAGCTTCACCTCGGACGCGACCACCCTCTGCTCCACGGCGGTCATTGCCGGCGCTGCCTCCTGCGCCACCGGCATCCTCCCGGCGGGCAGCCACCCGATCACCGCCACCTACTCCGGTGACGCCAACTACCTGGGCTCGACGGCCTCGACCAGCTTCACCGTCGACCAGGCCGCGACCTCCTTCACCGCCTCAGCGGCGCCTGCCACTGCCACCTACGGCACCGGTGTGACCCTCTCGGCAGCGGGACTGCCGGGCGGCGCCACCGGGACAGTGAGCTTCACCTCCGGCGCGACGGTCCTGTGCTCGGCGCCCGTGAGTGCCGGAGCTGCGATCTGCTCGACCGGCATCCTCCCCGCGGCCGGATATCCGATCACCGCCACCTACGCCGGTGACACCAACTACGCCGGGTCGACAGCCTCGACCAGCTTCACCATCGACCAGGCCACCACGGCTTTCACTGCCTCGGCGGCACCCTCCACCGCCACCTACGGCACCGGTGTGACCCTCTCGGCAGGCGGCCTGCCGGGCGGCGCCACCGGGACAGTGACCTTCACCTCGGGCGCGACCACTCTGTGCTCGGAGGCGGTCAGCTCGGGCGAGGCCTCTTGCTCTACCGGCATCCTCCCGGCGGGCAGCTACCCGGTCACCGCCACCTACTCCGGTGACGCCAACTACCTGGGCTCGACGGCCTCGACCAGCTTCACCGTCGACCAGGCCGCGACCTCCTTCACAGCCTCGTCGGCGCCTTCCACCGCCCCCTATGGGACCTCAGTCACCCTGACCGCGACGGGACTTCCACGCGATGCCACCGGCACGGTCACCTTCACCTCGGGCGGGACCACCCTCTGCTCGGACGCGGTCAGCTCGGGTGTGGCTTCGTGCTCAACCGGAATGCTCCCACCGGGCACCTACCCGGTGACCGCCACCTACTCGGGCGACGC
Source organism: uncultured bacterium (assembly GCA_963716555.1). GTDB lineage: Bacteria > Chloroflexota > Dormibacteria > Aeolococcales > Aeolococcaceae > JAJZNI01. The sequence continues at coordinate 20,633 of CAVQTJ010000020.1, forward strand.
CAATTTCCTCGGTTGCACCGCCGCCAGCGGATTCGTCATCGAGGCCAAGGCCGTGCTGGCCCTGACCGTGTCCGGAGCGCCCAGCTCGATCGCCGCGGGAGGGAGCTTCACCGTCGACCTCAGCGCAGCGGTCTCGTTGGCGGGCGGGCCAGCCGAGGACGAGCCGGTCCTCTCGCTCCAGCTCTCGTCCGGCGAGAGCTTCGGTGCCGTCCCCATGGAGGCGGGCTGGAACTGCGGCATCAGTACCGACGCCAGCACCATCACCTGCACCTCGACGGCGGCGGGGCCGATCGCGGCGGGCACCTCGTTGCCGACCCTGACGGTGCTGATCGACGTGGCGCCTTCGGCGACGGGGACCCTCACGCTGACCGCGTCACTCTCCGACCCCGGGGATGCGGCGATGACCGTCGGCGAGGTGGACGCGACCACCGTCACCGATCCGCCGCCAGTCGGGACGCCCGACACCGGGGCGGCTGCGCCGCCGGGGCAGGGAGACCTTGGTTTCCTGCTCATCCTCGCCGGCATGGTGCTGGTGGTCGTGGCGCGCCGCCAGCGCGAACGGGGCAACCCAGAGATCCCCTGAACCGGGGCGGGCTCCTCGCGGGGAGATCAGATCCTCGCTGCGACCGGGCTGATCGGTGGGGGCACGGGTGGCAGCCCGCCGCCGGCCTCCTCCGTGGCAATCCGGTACCGGTCGCACATGTCCTCGAAGCGAGCCCGAACGTGGTCGTCCAGCCAATCTCGGTGCGCCGCGATCAGCGGGACGACCACCCGTCGGAGGTAGTCGCCACGGGCCATCCACTGGTAGTAGTGGCGCCCGGAGTGATCGTAGGGACCGTAGAGCCTGCCGCCAGGAAAACTCGTCTCCAGCCAGCGGAAGAGCTTCTCGTGGCGAACGTGCATGCGCAGGGTCACCTGCGGCTGGCGACCATCCCCGCCGAAGTGCCCTTCACCCGCCAGAAGGCCCAGGAAGCATCCCACCGAAAAGTCGTCGGTGGCGGCACGCGGTCCCTCCATATACCGGCCAAGGATACGCGGCATCGAGGCGATCGGTTTCACCGTAAAGATCTGTATGGAACGACGACCTGGGTAGGGGGTATGAGCGAAGAAGCATGTGAACGCTTCATACAGTACTAACTCCGCAAACGGCACGGAACTGGGCGCGAGGTGGCCCCCTCATCCTGGGGGAGGGACCGCCGCATAATCCTCGCCGTGACCCCCCTCATCCTCGCCGTGGCCAATCAGAAGGGCGGGGTCGGCAAGACGACCACCGTGATCAACGTCGCCACCATCCTGGCCGAGCGTGGGCGGCGGATCCTGGTCGTCGACTGCGACCCGCAGGCGAATGCCACCTCGGGCCTCGGCGTGGCCCGCCGCGATATCGGCTCCAGCACCTACGACGTCCTGGTCCTCGGCCGGCCGCTGAGCGAGGCCCGCATCGCCACCGACATTCCCGGGCTGGATCTCGTTCCTGCGGACATCGCCCTCGCCGGCGCCGAGATCGAGCTGGTGGGGGTGGCGCGGCGCGAGAAACGCCTCACCTACGCCCTCGAAGCGCTGGTCGAGGACCCCGTCGACTACGTCTTCCTCGACTGTCCGCCCAGCCTGGGCCTGCTCACGGTCAATGCCGTCGTGGCTGCCCACGGCCTGGTGGTGCCGATCCAGTGCGAGTTCTACGCCCTCGAGGGCCTCGGACTCCTGACCCACACCATCAACCTGCTGCGCCGCGAGCTCAACCCTGGCCTGCAGCTCACGGCCATCGTCCTGACCCTCCACGACTCCCGCCTCACCCTGGCCAACCAGGTCGTCGACGAGGTGCGCAAACGGTTCGGAACCCAGGTCCTGGAACCCGTCATCCCCCGCAACGTGCGTCTCAGCGAAGCCCCGAGCTACGGGCTGCCCATCAGCCGCTACGCTCCAGCCTCGCGCGGCGCGCAGGCGTACCGCGAGCTGGCGGCGAACCTCGACGAGCGTCTGCAAACCGAGGCCGCTGGCCTCGCGACCGGGTCGCTGGCATGACCCCGGCCGGTATCGAGCCTCCCTCGGACTCCCACGGCCTGGCTCGCCCCGCCCCTCGCCGTCATGGGCTGGGCCGAGGCCTCGATGCGCTCCTCGCCAGCAGCGACCCGAGCCGTGACCTCGGCGGGGGCGGCGGCCCCGCACTGCTCGACCTCGATCCCCGGCGGGTGCGGCCCAATCCCGAGCAGCCCCGGCGGGACTTCGAGGAAGGGGCGCTCGCCGCCCTCGCCGACTCGATCCGCCGCCACGGGCTGCTTCATCCGATCGTCGTCGAGCCGGATGCCGACGGGTACCGCCTGGTGGCGGGTGAACGCCGCCTGAGGGCGGCGCTGCAAGCCGGCGTGGTCGAGATACCCGCCATTCTCCGACCCGCGTCCCAATCCGGCCGTCAGGCCCTGGAACTGGCTCTCACCGAGAACCTCCAACGGGAGGATCTCAACCCTCTCGAGGAGGCGGCGGCCTACGCTCGCCTGGCCGATGCCTTCGGCCTCTCCCACGAGGCCATCGCGATGCGGGTGGGGAGCACTCGGCCCACCGTGACCAACGCCATCCGGCTGCTCCAGCTCCCCGCGGCGCTGCAGGAGGCGCTGGCCGCCCGGACCCTCACGGCCGGTCACGCCCGAGCGCTGCTGGGCCTGCGCGACCCTGATGCCATGGTCAGCCTCGGGCGCCGGGTCATCGCCGACGGACTCACTGTCCGGGCGACGGAGCAGCTGGTCCAGCGCGCGGTTCAGGAGGCCGCCTCGGGCGCCAAATCCGCCCCCCCACGACGGAACACCCTGGGGCCCGACGAGGAGCAGCTGCGCCGCGGTTTCGAGATCGCCCTTGGCCTACCCGTCCAGCTCCAGAAGCGCGGCAGCGGTGGGCGCCTGGTGATCGAGTACGCCGGCGACGAGGACCTCGACGCCCTCTACCGCCGCCTCGGCGGCGCACCGCTCTAAGGCCCTCCCGCACCACGCCGAACCTGGTCTCGCCGGCAGCGCATCGGCGCCGGGCGCGGCGGGCCGAGGTTCGGCGGGACGACCTGACGTCAGCCGGTGGGTCGCTTCGCCCCCGGGGTCAGCCGCGCCTCGCAGGCGGAGACGTCCAGGTTGTTCATGAAGGCCTCGATGTACTTGGGCCGCTCAGCCGGCTTGTAGTCCAGCAGGAATGCGTGCTCCCAGACGTCCATGACCACGATGGGCTTGAAGCCCGCGATGTTGCCGTCCTGGTGGAGGGTGATCCATTGGTTGGAGAGCCGGTTGGTGGTCTCGTCCAGGTAGGTCACCGCCCAGCCAACTCCGCGCATGCCGCCGATGGCGGTGAAGTCGCGTTTCCAGGTCTCGATGTCCCCGAAGAACTCGCCGATCAGCCGCCCGAGCGGCGAGGAGCTCGAGATCTCGGCATCGCCGTCTCGCTTCAGGTTGTCGAAGTACCACTCGTGCAGCACCATCCCGTTGTACTCGAAGGGAAGGCGCCGAGTCAGCTCGTGATAGGCGGGCGTGCCCGCCTGTCCCTTCTGGCCGAGATCGACGATCTGCTCGGTCAGCAGGTTCGTGTTTTTGACATACCCGGCATAAAGTCCGAAGTGGATCTCCAATGTGTGGTCGGAGATCCCCTGCAGGCCACTGAGCTTGAACTCCTTGGCCTTGTATGGGGAAAGGGTCAGCAGTGCCATCTACGTCCTCCGCCATCCTGGTGCAGCGCGGCCGGGTCGGCTGCCGGCCGCCGACTGCTTCCATTGTCGCAGCGTGGGGCCGGACCGTGCAGCCGGCGGAGGCGGCTCCAGAAGGGCGCGCGCTCCGTCGGGCGATCGCTTCGCCGCCCCTATAATCGGCCGCAGGTGCGTCAGATGCTTCCGCCTGCCCCCGCCCACGCCCGGATGGGCTGGGCTTCGGCCTCTCCGCTGAGCCCCCTGCCCTGAGCGCCCTTCCACCTCCTCCCGACCGCGGCTCCGCTCCCGCCGCCACCCGCCCCGGGCCGGCTTCCCCGGGGATGCCCCCAGCCACCCCCGCCGCGGCTGCTCCCCCGGCCACCTGGTTCCGCGACCTGCTCGAGGTGCTGCTGATTGCCCTGGTGCTCTACGCGGTGATCTGGACCTGCGTGGAGACGGTGCGGGTGGACGGCACCAGCATGACCAACACCCTGCAGAACGGCGACCTCCTGATCGCCAGCAAGATCTCCTACATCATCGGCAACCCGCAGCGGGGCGACATCGTGATCCTCAATCCCCCGCACTCCTGCGATGCCACGACAGCCGACTACGTCAAGCGGGTCGTCGGCCTTCCCGGGGACAACCTGGAGATTGACGCCGTGAACCCGAGCAAGCCCACCGAGGTCCTGGTGCAGCCGGGGGGAAGCGGCCCCTGGGACGTCATCGAGGAGCCTTACCTGCCGGACCTGTGGATCCAGTCTCCCAGCCCGCCTGCCGACGACGGCACCGACGCCGTCAACCGTGTGCTCCACATCCCCGCCGGGATGTACCTCGTGCTCGGTGACAATCGCAACGGGTCCTGCGACTTCCGCATCTTCGGGCTGGTCGCCAGAAACCGCATCCTGGCCAAGGCGATCCTGCGGATCTGGCCGCTCAGCAGCTTCGGCGGTCTGGGGGCCGGGCCCACGTTGGTGACCACCGCCGCGCCGACTCCGGCGGCGGCGACGATCGGCATCGCTCTGGGCATCCTGCCGCTGCGGCGGCGTCGCCTCCGGCGCGAGCTCGCGGCCGTCAGGACGGCGGGGGTCCCGCCTGCCGGCTGAGCGGACGCGCCGCCCTCACTCCTCCCCGGAGGTCCATCCGCCAAGGGCGCTCTCCCAATCGACCAGCTCATCGTCGCGGAAAAAGACGCCGATCTCCACCTCCCCCCGTTCGGGGGAGTCGCTGCCGTGCACCACGTTGTTGCCGATGCTGATCGCCAGGTCGCCGCGGATGGTCCCGGGCGCGGCCTTGGCCGGATCGGTGGCGCCCATCGAGGATCGGACCAATCCCACCGCACCCCGACCCTCCCAGACCATCGCCACCACCGGGCCCGAGGTGATGAACCGCATCAAGCTCTCGTAGAAGGGCTTGCCCACGTGTTCCGCGTAGTGGCGGGCCGCAGTGGCCTCGTCGATCTGCACCAGCTTGAGCGCACAGAGCCGGAGGCCGCGGCGCTCGATCCGGCCGATGACCTCGCCGATCAGGCCGCGCTGGACGCCGTCGGGCTTGACCAGCACCAGGGTGCGTTCGCTCGCCATGCGGGCAGCAGACGTTACCCGATGCGAGGCGCGCGGCGCGCGCTCAACCGGCCCGGGCCAGGGTGCGCTCGAAACGCTCGGGCTTGGCAAAGGGCCCCATCACCGCCGCCCGCAGCCCGCCCGCGCAGATCGACTTCGCCATCGCCCGGATCCCCTCCGCGGACACCTGCTCGATGGCGGCGACCACCTGCTCTGCGACCAGGATCTCCCCGGTCAGCAGCTCCTGCTGGCCGAGGTACTGGCTCACCGCTCCGGTGCCCTCGAGGCTGAGCAGGAGGCGGCCCTTGGCGTACTCCTTGGCCCGCTCCAGCTCGTCGGCGGGCAGCGGCTGAGTGGCCAGCCGGACCAGCTGGTCGACGGCGACCCCGACGGCCTGCACCGCCCGGCGGGGCTCGCATCCGAGGTAGATGCCGAGGCACCCGGTGTCGCGCAGCTTGCTGGTGAAGGAATGCACGTCATAGACCAGCGCCCGCTCCTCGCGCAGCTCCTGGAAGAGGCGGCTCGACATCCCCTCCCCGAGCACCACGTTGAGCAGATCGAGCACGAACCGCCGCGGATCTCGATATGAGCAGGCGTGACCGCCCAGGATGACGTTGGCCTGCTCGGTCCGCTTGGAGATGAGGCGCAGTGCGCCGGCCAGCTTCTCATCGGCGGGCCGGGGCTCGTCACCGGCGGCCGCGGCCGGCCCGGCGATCTGCGGCTCGACCCGGGCCACCGCCTCGGCAGGGTCCACCGCCCCGGCGATGCTGATCACCAGCCGGGCCGGCCGGTAGTGGCTGCGCAGGTGCCGGCGGCAGGCGTCGGCGTCGAAGCTGCGCACCGTCTCCTCGGTGCCGGCGACGTCCCAGCCGAGGGGCTGGTCCGGGTACATCACCTCGTCGAACACGGTGCTCACACGTTCCTGGGGGTTGTCGAGGCACATGCGCAGCTCCTCGATGACCACCTGGCGTTCCTTGGCCACCTCCTCGGGGTCCAGGAGGGGACGGAAGACCATGTCGGCGAGGACGTCGCAGGCCAGTCCCAGGTGCTCCGCGGGCACCTTGGCGTAGAAGACCGTCTCCTCCTTGTCGGTCGAGGCGTTGATGCTCCCACCCACGGACTCCACGGCCTCGGAGATGGCCCGAGCCGTGGGGTAGCGGCCCCCGCCCTTGAAGACGATGTGCTCGATGAAGTGGCTCAGCCCGGCGGTGGCCTTCTCCTCATGGCGAGAGCCGACCGAGAACATGAAGGCAACGGCCACCGACCGCCGCGACGGCATGGGGGCGCTGATCAGCCGGGCCCCGCCGGCAAGGCGGTGCAGCTCGTAGCCGCGATCCAGGCTGATGGTGGGTGGTGGCGCCGCCACCGGGCTCACATCCGGGACCAGCGCGGCCGTCCGCCCCCTCCGCCGCCGCGCCCGCGGTCGCGGGCCATGGGACCGTCCCGCCGGGGCGCCCGGCCGAACCGTTCGGGCAGCTCGGGCAGGTCGGGCTGGGCGGGTCCGGTCGGATTGATGACCACTCGTCGCGCCGGTTCTCGTCCGATGCTCTCGGTGTGCACCCCCTCGTCATCGGCGAGG
>CAVQTJ010000021.1:0-74752 GCA_963716555.1 uncultured bacterium
GCTCAGCGTACCCCCAAAAGTACCCCTAATCGGACGTCACGCTGTAGCACCTGACTCAGGGGAGCGCGCGAAACGGAGGCCTGCCGAGTACGCATTGGCATACGCGGCACGAGACGATAGCGGCGTCGGACTGTAAACACCGTGGGGGCGCTGCCCCGTCCGGGTTCGATCCCCGGGCCCGGTAGGCATTCCCGGGCATGCCGTCCGTGTCGGTCCTGTCCGGCGAGCATCCTTGGCGACCTCCGGGCGAGGGCCGGATCCGCCCCCACAGAATGCACCCCACACCAGTCGAACGAGGCAGCGCTACATTTGCAGCTTCGCGGTATCAGAGCTGGGTGGAGATGATCGATCGCATCACCGACTGGGCGTGGCAGGCGATGGACGCCGGGGTGCGCTGGCAGCTCGGCCGGATGCCCATGGAGGCGCCACGCCCGGGCAGCTGGGCGCCGGTCGATCCGGTCCACTTCTGGGCTGAGAGCGCCGTCCACCACCCGGCCGCAGTTAGCGCGGGCCGCTCCCGGCTCCGGCATCATGGCGTGGAGGTGCGGACCCTCACGGGACCCAGCCAGGGGCCGGGGAAAGACTCCGGCAGCCAGCGGCTGGCCGCAACCGTCCATCTGCGACCCGGACGCCCAGATCTGCCGTTCGTCCTCCTGGTCCACGGCCTGCTGGCGGCCTCGCCTCACTATGAGGAGGGGATGTGCCGCCGGCTCACCGCCGGGGAGGCCCACGCGGCTCGTCTCGACCTGCCATTCCATCTGCGGCGGCGTCTGCCGCACACCCGCAGCGGTATCGGCTACCTGAGCGCGGACCTCAGCTGGACCCGAGATGTGGTCCGCCAGTCGGTGGAGGACTGTGCGGCGGTGCTCGACTGGGCGCGGCGCGAGGTCAGCCCCCGGTTGATGGTGTTGGGCACCTCTCTCGGCGGGCTCATCGCCTGCCTTCTCGCCGGCCAGCTCGAGGTCGACTCGATGGTTGCGATCGCGCCCTTCTGCGATCCTCCAGGGACGTTCATCGATCGCCTCCCGACCCGGCTGCGGAGGCCGCTCGACCTCGACGGCGACCGTGGAGGGGTCTGGGGCGCAAACCTGGCCGCGGCGCGGTCCGCCGTGGAGGCGGCGCTGGCTCCTCTGGTTCCTCGCGCGTTTGCTCCGCCGGCGACGCCGGGGGAGCGGATCGCGATCGTCCATCCCGTCCTGGACCGGGTGGTCGGAGAGGCTCCGATGGCCGAGCTGGCCCGATCGTGGGGTGCAGAGCTGTGGAGCTACCGTCATGGCCACATCTCGGTCATGAACGCCCGCGGGTTGGGGACCCGCATCCGCGGCTGGCTGATCAGACCCCATGAGGCGAGGGCCGCACTGGGCACCGCCGGGTTGGGCGTGCAGGAATTCGGTACCGTCAGCTGATCAGCCGCTCGCATACTGGGCCGATGCCCATCCCCGGATCGCTCCCGGCTGCGGCTCGGGCCTTCTCGCCCGAATCGGTCCGCGTCTTCCGGTTCGCCGGCTGGCGCCTCGACGCGCGCCGGGGCCTGGTCGAGCTCGGTTATGCCCTGGAGGGCGACGGTGTCCACGAGGAGCTCCATGAGGAGGTGGACCTCGGGCTCCCGGTGAACGGCCTCGACCGGGGGCGTTTGGCAGTGCTGGAGCGGGCTGTGTCACTGCTCCACCTGGTCGCCGGGGTCAGCTACTACAAGACCTCGTTCGCGCCCGAGATCCGAGTGGACGGCGGGCCCATCGATGCCGAGCTGGCAGACTGCCTCCGCCACCTCTACGGTGATGGGCTCGCGGAATGCCGCTACGTCAACGACCTGGCGGGCCGGCCGGCGCCGGAGTTCCCCACCGTCCCGTCGAGCGGAGCAGCCGGCTCCGCCGGTCTGCGCGAGCGGCCGCTGGTCCCGATCGGCGGGGGCAAGGACTCGATCGTCACCCTGGAGGCGGTGCGCCGTCTGGAAGCCGCATCCCACTGCTGTTCAGCGTGGGCACGCCACCGGCTGTGCTGGACACGATCCGGGCCAGCGGACTCGCCGAGGTCACGATGGGCCGCTCCCTCGATCCCCGGCTCTTCGAGCTGAACCGCAGCGGTGCCTACAACGGGCACGTGCCGGTGACCGCCATCAACTCCTGCCTGGCGGTGATCGCCGCGCTGATCCACGACGCCTCCGACGTGGTCATGGCGGACGAACGCTCCGCATCTGTGGGAAGCCTCACCTGGGATGGTGCCGAGGTCAACCATCAGTACAGCAAGGGCTGGGACTTCGAGCGGCGCTTCGCCGCCGCCGTCCGCCACCAGGTGGCCTCCGACCTCCGCTATTTCTCGCTGCTCCGGCCCTGGTCTGAGCTGGCCATCGCGCGCAGCTTCGCCCCACTGACCGCGTACCACGATGCCTTCGTCAGCTGCAATCGCGCATATCTTCTCGACGCCGAGCGCCGTACTCAGAGGTGGTGCGGAGACTGCCCCAAGTGCCGCTTCACCACCCTGGTGCTGGCCCCCTTCCTGGATCGGGACAAGGTTGTCCGCATCATCGATCACGACCTGCTCGCCGACCCCGCCCAGCTGGGTGGCTTCGAGGCCCTGCTCGGCCTGGAGGCCGACAAGCCTCTGGAGTGCGTCGGCGAGGTCGAGGAGTTCGAGGGCGGCGATGCGGCTCCTGTCCGGGAACGAGCAGTGGCGCGAGACCGCGGTGGTGGCCGCTCTCGCCGAGGATCCCAGGGTGCGCGACCTGCCTGCGTCGGTCGTCCAATCGGTGCTGTCCCCCTCGGGGCCGCACGCGCTCCCGGACCCATATCGCCGCTTCGCCGATGCGCTTGGCTGACCTGGGCGGACGGCGGGTCGCCCTGTGGGGGTTTGGCCGCGAAGGACGCGCGTCGCTGGCGGCGCTGATGCAGCTCCCCCGGGCTCCAGCCGAGGTGGTCGTCGTCACCGACGCCCCGCCCACCGCCGGCGACCAACCCCCGGGGGACCTGGAGTGGCTGCACGGCGAGGCGGGCGTCGCTCGCCTGGCGGCGGCGGAGGTGGTGATCCGCTCACCCGGCATCAGCCGCTACCGCGAGGACGCGCAGCGGGTCGCGGCGGCCACCACCGTGACCACGGGCACCAATCTGTGGTTCGCCGAGCACGCCGACGAGGCCGTCATCGCGGTGACCGGGTCCAAGGGGAAGAGCACCACCAGCTCATTGATCGCCCACCTCGCCGGGGCGGCCGGCGTCCGCACCGTCCTCGCCGGCAACATCGGCATCCCGCTGCTCGCCGAGCTCCATCCCGCCTCCGGCCCGGAGCTGTGGGTCCTGGAGCTGTCCAGCCACCAGATCAGCGACCTCGAGCACTCTCCCCGGATCGGGGTCCTCCTCAACCTCTACCGCGAGCACCTGGACTGGCACGGGACCATGGAGCGCTACGTGGACGACAAGCTGAATCTCTTCGCCCACCGCGACGATGCCATCGCGGTATTGAACCGTGAGGACCCCGGGACTGTGGAGAGGATGCGCCGGCTGCCCAGCCGGCGCGTTTGGTTCGCCGATCCCTCCGGTTACCACACCGACGGTCAGGCCCTGTGGTGGCGCGGGGAGCGCCTGCTCGACGCCCCACAGATCCTTCTGCACGGCCGCCACAACCTGGTCGACGCCTGCGCCGCCCTCTGCGCCGCGGAGCAGGGCGGCGTTGACGTCCGCGCCCATCTGCAGGCGCTGACCACCTTCCAGCCCCTGCCCCATCGGCTGGAGAGCGTCGGCGACCTCGAGGGGGTGAGCTACGTCAACGACAGCATCTCCACCATCCCGGAGTTCGCCGTGGCCGCACTCGACGCCATGGCAGGCCGGCCGGTGGTGCTCATCGCCGGGGGATGGGATCGAGGCCAGGATCACAGTCCGCTGGTGCGCCGGCTGGCGGAGGCCGATGACGTCCTGGCTGTGGTCACCCTGCCTCCCAGCGGCGCACGCCTGGCCGCGGACCTCGACTCGTCGGGTGCCGCCCCTCCGGTGATCGCCGCCCCCGATCTGGCCGGCGCGGTCATGACCGCCTGGCGGTACAGCCGCCCCGGCTCGGTGGTGCTGCTCTCTCCGGCGGCGCCCAGCTACGGTGAGTTCCGAAACTTCGAGGAGCGCGGCGACGCGTTTCGCGCGCTGGTCGCGGAGCTTGCCGGGTCGGCACGGGCGGGTTCGGGTGGCAGCGGCTGATATCCTCAGCCTCGAAGTGGTCGCCGCGAGAGCTGAGCCGGGGGTCATGTCTCGCTGATGGACGCGCTCCAGCCGACCGTTGAGCTGGCCGCCGGCGCTCGAGGCCTGCGCGTCGGGGGTGAGGCGGTGGCGAGCAGGGACGCCCTCCTCGAGCCCATCCTCGGCGAGTTGCTCGAGTTTGAGCACCGTCTCGAGGCCGCGGTTGCCTCCGACCTCGGGCCGATGGCCGAAGCCATGCGTCACATCGTGCGCGCCGGGGGCAAGCGGATCCGTCCAGCCCTGGTGATCCTGAGCGCGCAGCTGGGACGACCCCTGCCCGACCATGTCTACGACCTGGCGATGGGCATCGAGTTCATCCATACGGCGACCCTTGTCCACGACGATCTGATCGACCGCGCGCCGACTCGCCGGGGCATGACGACGATCCACGAGAAGATGGGCTCGGCCCCGGCAATCATCGTCGGCGACTACTACTTCGCCAAGGGGGCCAACCTGATCGCCAGCATCGGCGAGCCGGCGATCGACGCCGCCATCAGCAACACGGTGATGACCATCTGCCTGGGCGAGCTCCTGCAGATGACCAGCAAGGACGACTACGGCCAATCGCTGGAGGCCTACCACCGCAAGATCGAGCGCAAGACCGCCACCCTGCTCGCCACCTGCTGCTTCTGCGGCGGGGCGGTTGGACGGCTGGACACGCCCCACCTCGCCGCGCTGCGGACCTACGGGCACAACCTCGGCATGGCCTTCCAGATCGCGGACGACCTGCTCGACTACGTCGCCACCGAGGAGGAGCTGGGCAAGCCGGTCGGCGCCGACCTCCGGCAGGGCACGGTGACCCTGCCTTTCATGCTGGCCCTGCAGGAGCCGGGGGTCGGTGAGCAGCTCGTCCAGGTGATCGATCACCAGCCGCTCTCCGACGGTGATTACGAGACGATCGTGCGGCTGGTGCGCAAGAGTGGGGCGATCGCCGCGACCGAGCACGCCGCCCAGGGCTTCGCCGCGGCCGCACGCGCGGGTCTCGCCATCTTTCCCGCCTCGCCGGCGCGGGTCACCCTCGAGGCGGCCTGCGATTACGTGGTCGACCGGCGAATCTGAGCCGCCGGTGGCGCCCCCTGCGACGGGGCTGAGGGGGTGCGATGGCCCCCACCCGGAGGAGCTGCCGGCGGAACCCCAGCAGCCATCCGATCAGCGCCGCGCCGGCAGCCGCAAGACCCGCGGCCTCGAGTGCCGCCCAGCCCAGCCCGTCGCCGGCGGTGCTCACCCCGGTCAGCCAGGCCACCCAGCTCACTCCCACGCGAGCAACGTCGGCGAGAGCCAGGAGGGACACGGCCAGCAGCACCATGCGCGCCCACCGGTACTCGCGCCGAAGCCCACTGCGAAGGTCCGCCGCACTGCGCTCGGAAGGGCGGCGACCGCCGGGTGGCTCGAGAGCTCCGCGCCGGAGACGAAGCCCGCTGAGCCCGAACAGCAGGGCCGCCGCCCATCCCGGCCATGCCGTGTACGCGGAGGAACCGCCGGCGAAGAGGTTGGCGATGGGGTTGAGGAGGTGGCCGGCGGAGCGCAGGCTCAGCTCCATCTGGTGGAGGGCGAGGGCGGCGAAACCCCATCCGACCGCGAGCACCACCGCCAGAAGGGACAGTCCGGCGCGAACCGGCAGGGGCAGCGAAGCCAGCAGAAACAGTTCGGGGAGTGGAGGCGGCCGGCGGGCGGCGCCGTCCTGCTCCCGCATCCAGCGAGTGTACAAACTGTCAGGCTGATCAGCCGTACCCATCCACACGAGGCGCGCCCTTGTCCGCCGTCCGCCTGCTGACCTACAACATCCTGCTCGGCGGTGCGCGGCGGGAGGAACGGATCGCCGCTGTGCTCAAGCGCAGCCGGGCCGACCTGATCGCCCTTCAGGAGATCCGCAACGACGGGCTGGTCGAGCAACTCGCGGAGCACTTGGGCATGGCCCACGTGTACGGGTCCGCGAGCGACGGGGGGGATCTGGGCCTCGCCGTGTTGAGCCGTCACCCCCTGGTGGCCCACCACAACCATCGCCATCCCACCATGCTGCGCAGCCACCTGGAGGTCACGGTGCAGCCGCGCCGGGGGGTCCGGCTTCGCATCCACGTCGTCCATCTCGCCGCCCGCTTCGGCGAGCGAGCCAAGGGGGAAGCGCGCCGGCTGCGAGAGCTGGAAGGGGTGCTGACGGACATCGCCGCAGCGCCTGCGGCACCGCACCTGATCGCCGGCGACCTCAACACCCTCGCCCCCGGCGACGACCTCGAGGCGACCCGTTTCTTCCGCCGAATGGCCGAGCTGCGCCGTGCCCGGCTCCTGGTTCGCCAGGCGGACGGCTGGGTGGGACCGGCCGCGGCCGAGAGCGTGGAGCGATCGCTCGACGAGAGCTGGCTGGCTCACGGCATCGACCCCGGCCTTCGGGCGGGAGTGCCGGTGCTGCCCGGGTTGGTCGGGCCGCTCACCGCCTGGCTGCCGCAGAGCCAGGCCCTGGACGGGGTGATGGCTCGGATGATCGAGCGCTGGGTCGTACCCCGGCTGCTGAGCGCTGGTTATGTCGACTGTTACCGGAATCTCCACCCCCGCGCCCATGGCTACACGTGTGCCACCTGGCTGCCCGCGGCGCGCGTCGACTACGTCTTCGCCAGCCCCCAGCTGGCTGCCAAGCTCCAGGCCTGCGATGTGGTGGGAGGGCACGCGCGGTCCGGGGGCGAGGTGGCGACCGCGTCCGATCACTTCCCCCTGCTCGTTCAGCTCGACCTCTGAGCCGGAGCGGGGGCGGGCTGGACGAGGGCTAGGCAGCGGCCTCCGGGTTGGGCCCGGATGCAGGCGGGGGGTGGCGACGGCCACCGCGACGGCGCCGCCGCGCCGGCTCCGGGTGCTCGGTGCCGATCTCGATCCCCAGCCAGCGCGGCGGTGGCGGCTGGCCGTCCTCGAGGAGGTCACCGAGGGTCCGCCAGCCGTGGGGTTCGCGGCCTCGCCGGACCAGCTCCAGGAAGCAGCCCATCGTCGCCTCGGCATCGGCGAGCGCGTGGTGGGGACGCCGATGCGGGACCTGCAGCTCGGCACACAGCCTCTCCAGGCCGATGGTGTCGCGAAGGTCGAAAATCTTCGCCGCGAGCCGAGAGGTGTCGAGGTTGTCGGCGTCCAGGCTCTCTCCCAGGGTGCGGGCGATCAGACGGGTGTCGAAGGCGTCAGCGCTGTGCTCCACGAGCACGGCTCCGCGGCAGAAGCGACGGAATCGCTCCAGCACCCGGCGCACCGGCGGGGCTCCGCCGAGGGTCTCGCTGGATATGCCGTGAATGCGTCGTGCAAAGGGATTGATGCGGTCATTGCTGTGCACCAGGGTCTCGAGGGACATCACGTGGCCCGAGAGGGTGAAGGCGACGGCTCCGATCTCGACCAGGCGGTGGGGTGATTGGCCGGTGGTCTCGCAGTCCACGGCGACGAAGCGGAGGTCCTCGATCGGCGTTCCCGGTCCCGGGCGGGCAAGCAGCGGCTGCTCGTCGGGATCGTCGATCGCCGCAAAGGGCTCGTCCCCGGACGGTCCGAGGCGAGCCACGAAGGTGTCGCCGATGGGTACGCTGCCTCGCGGACGGCCATAGCGAGTGCGGCGCCGGGACGGTGGCTCGGATCCCCCCGCTGTCGAGTCGGCCGGCGTCGCCGGCATGGGATCAGAGAGGGCCATGCGAGTTTGGTCGCCATCCTAACCGCTTCGGGCGGGCGGGTGGCCGTCTGCGCTCGGCCCTCCTCCGGATCGGGGCGCGCGGTTCGAGCCGGAGCGGTCCATATACTCGTCGCCGATGCCCCTGATCGCGGCGGGGATCAGCTTCCGCACCGCGCCCCTGGAGGTCCGGGAGCGCGTGGCCCTCGCCGATCCCCAGATCCGCCCGCTGCTGCGCTTTCTGATCGGACACGGCGGTCTGCGCGGCGTGGTGCTGCTTTCCACCTGCAACCGCACCGAGCTCTACGCAAGCCTTCCCGCAGAGGCACGGACCGATGAGGTGCTGTCGCGGCTCTGCCGCTACCTCGATCCCACCGGCGGTTCCGCATTGGCCGAGCACATGGCCGTCTTCCTCGACGAGGAGGCCGCCCTGCACCTGTTCCGGGTGGCGGCGGGTCTGGAATCGATGGTTGTGGGCGAGGCGCAGGTTCTCGCCCAGGTGCGCGCCGCTCACCGCCTCGCCCTGGAGGCGGGAAGCGTGGACGCCCCCCTCGACTTCCTGTTTCGCCGTGCCGCGGGCGCCGGGAGGCGGGTGCGTCGCGAGACCGCGATCGGGAAGGGAGCGGGGAGCCTGAGCGAGGCCGCCGTGACCATGGCCGCCGAGATTCTTGGCGGCCTCCAGGGGCGGACCGTGCTGCTGATCGGCGCGGGCAAGATGAACGGGCTGGCCGCTCGCCGTCTGCGCCGCCTGGGCGCCCACCTCCGGGTGACATCCCGGGGCGGCGAATCCGCGGCGGCGCTCGCCGGCGACCTGGGTGCGACCGTGGTCACCACCGAGGACGTGGCCGCGGCGGTGGTGGACAGCGACCTGGTGATCACCTCGACCAGCAGCTCGGCACCGGTCCTGGACGTGGCCACGGTGGCGGCGGTGCAGCGGCGGCGAGGCGGCCGGCGGCTCTGCATCGTGGACATCGCAGTGCCGCGCGACGTCGAGCCGGCCGTGACCAGCCTTCCGGGAGTGGTGCTGGTGGATATCGACGAGTTGGGCCGTCAGCTCGACGCCACCGTCCACGGCCGGCGCGAGGCCGCGGCGGAGGCCGAGACCCTGGTGCGAGACGAGGCCCGGCGAGCGATGGAGGCCGTCGATCAGCGCGACGCCGCCGACCCCACCATCCGAGCCCTGGTCGAGCGCGCCGAGGAGATCCGCAAGCGCGAGGTGGCGCGCACCCTGGCACGCCTCCCCGATCCCGACGCGGCCACGGTGGAGCGCATCGACCGTCTCAGCCGAAGCCTGGTCCGCAAGCTCCTCCACGCCCCAATCACCCACCTGCGCGACTCGGGTGGCGACCCCGGCGTCGCGCTGCGGCTGCGCCAGGCATTCGACCTCGACGGCGACGGCGCCTCCGAGCATTGAGCCCGCTCCGCCTGGCAACCCGCGGGAGCGCCCTCGCCCGCGCTCAGGCGGAGCTGGCGGCGGTAGCCCTCCGAGCCCACGGCGCGACCGAGGTCGAGATGGTGATCGTCCGCACCCAGGGTGATCGCGCTGCCGAGACCCCGGTGGAGCAGCTCGAGGGCGAGGGGTGGTTCACGGCCGCGCTCGAGCAGGCCCTGCTCCAGGGGCGTGCCGACCTGGCGGCGCACAGCGCCAAGGACCTGCCCAGCCGGCTCGCCCCCGGGCTTCCGGTAGTGGCCTTCCTGGAGCGCGCCGACTGCCGGGACGGATTGGTCACCCCCGGGGGCGGGGGACTCGGGACCATCCCCGAAGGCGCCACCGTCGGCACCTCGAGCTCACGCCGTACCGCCCTGCTCCGCAGCCTGCGACCCGACCTCCGGGCGGTGCCGCTCCGGGGCAACGTCGACACCCGGCTGGCCAAGCTGGACCGTGGGGAGGTGGACGCACTCCTCATCGCCTGTGCCGGACTCGATCGGATCGGCAGAGGAGATCGCATCGCCGAACGGCTCGACCCGCGGGTGTTCGTCCCGGCGCCGTGTCAGGGGGCGATCGCCCTTCAGGGCGCTGCCGGCGGAGCGGGGGCGATCTCCGGGGGCGCTGTCGACGACCTTCACACCCGGATCGCGGCGGCGGCCGAAAGGGCCGTCCTCGCCGCCCTCGGGGGAGGCTGCCTGCTGCCCCTCGGGGCATGGGCGCGGCTCGAGAGCGGCCGGCTGGTGGTGACCGCCGCTCTGGATCTCGATGGGGAGATGCGGCGTGCCGAGGCGGTGGGGAACCCCGATGCCCCCGAGGAGCTGGGGAGACGGGTGGCCGGTGAGCTGCGATGACTGGCGGCGGCCGTCCCCTGGAGGGGCGGCGGGTCCTGGTGACCCGGGCGGCGGCCCAGGCGGGACCGCTGGCCCAGCACCTGCGTCAGCTCGGCGCCGAGGTGGTGGAGATCCCGGTCATCACCATCCAGTCCGTGGCCGGGCCGGACGAGCTCCGCGCCGCCGCCCGCCGCCTGCGGGAGCGACCACCGCCGCGCTGGATGGCCGTCACCAGCGCCAACACCGCCGCGCGGCTCGCTGCCCTGCAGCTGCCCAGCGACCTCGCCGGTGTCCGGGTTGCCGCGGTCGGTGAGGTGACCGCGAGGACGCTGCGCGACGTCGGGGTGAATGTGGAGCTGGTGGCTCCCGGCACCGGAGCCGCCGCCCTCTCGGAGGCGCTGCTCGCCGCCGGTGCGGGGAGCGGCTCGGTGTGGCTTCCCCAGGCCGAGGCGGCGCGAAGCGAGCTGGCCGGCCTGCTGCGGAGCCGAGGCGCTGATGTGGAGGTGACCGTCTGCTACCGGACCCTCCGGCTGGCCGGTCTCGAGCGCACCCTGGGTCCGGCTCTCGCCGCGGGTCTGGATGCGGTGACCCTGCTCAGC
Organism: uncultured bacterium; assembly: GCA_963716555.1. GTDB lineage: Bacteria > Chloroflexota > Dormibacteria > Aeolococcales > Aeolococcaceae > JAJZNI01. The sequence continues at coordinate 10,701 of CAVQTJ010000021.1, forward strand.
CCGAGTGCCGCCGATGCGGTGCTGGCGGCGGTGGGCTCCGGGGCGCTGGCCGGGCGATTGTTGATCTGCGCCGGCGAGACGACCGCGGAGACGCTCCGCCGTGAAGGTCTGTCCCCGATCGTGGCCGGCCGCCCTGACCCCGAGGGTGTCGCCGCAGCCGTGGTTGTTGCCCTCCGTCGCTGAGCGAGAGTGGCGCCGGAGAGCCACCCGGCGAGGCGAGGATGGGGTATCGGCTCGTTTGGGGCCTCTTCGGCACCCTGCTAACCTGGGGCCCGCCATGCCCTTCCCCGAGGAACGACCGCGCCGCCTGCGACGCACCGCGGCGCTGCGCAACCTCGGCTGTGAGACCCGGCTGTCCCCGGCCGACCTGGTGCATCCGCTGTTTGTGCGCGAGGGGATCTCCGCCCCGGTCGAGCTCGCCGCTCTGCCCGGACATCGCCAGGAGACCGTGGAGACCGCGCTCGAGCGGGCGGAGCAGGCGATGGGTGCGGGAATCGGCGCGGTGCTCCTCTTCGGGGTGCCGGCGCGCAAGGACCCGATCGGCTCCGAGGCCTGGAATCCCTCGGGGGTGATCCAGACCACGCTGGGCTCGCTGCGCCGCCGTCTGGGTGAGAGCTGCGTGCTGATCGCCGACTGCTGTCTGGACGAGTACACCGACCACGGCCACTGTGGCGTCCTGCGCGAGGACGGAAGCGTCGACAACGATCGGACCCTCGAGCTCTACGCGCGCACCGCGGTGTCGCAGGCCGCAGCGGGCGCCGACGTGATCGCGCCCAGCGGGATGATGGATGGACAGGTCGCGGCCATCCGATCCGCCCTGGATGAGGCCGGCTTCACCGACACCGCCATCCTCGCCTACAGCGCCAAGTACGCGACCGTGATGTACGGGCCGTTCCGGGAGGCCGCCGAGTGCGCCCCCCGGTCCGGCGACCGGCGCGGCTACCAGATGGACGTGGCCAACTCCCGCGAGGCGGTGCGCGAGACCCTCCTCGACGTCGCCGAGGGCGCCGACATGGTGATGGTCAAGCCGGCTCTCACCTGCCTCGACGTGATCGCCCGGGTGCGCGCCCAGGTCGACCTGCCGCTCGCCGCCTACAACGTCAGCGGGGAGTACGCCATGATCCTCCACGCCGCCCGGGCCGGCGCCTTCGAGGAGCGGGCGGCCGCGCTCGAAGCACTGACCGCCATCCGGCGCGCCGGCGCCGACATCATCATCAGCTACCACGCCCTCCAGGCGGCGCGGTGGCTTCGCGAACAAGGAGCCCCTTCCGGATGAGACCGCCGACCGACCGGCGCCGTCTGCCGTTCATCATCGCTGTCATCGTTGTGCTCTGCGCTGCCGCCATCGCCGTCTCGGTCGCCATCGACAACGCCGACAGCACCACGCCGGTGGGGGCGTTGACGCCCACCCCGGTGCCGACCGCGACACCGACGCCCAGCCCCACGCCCACGGCCACGCCGACGGCGCCCATCGTCACCCTCACGCCCGACGCGGTGGCGGGAACCCCCTGCAGCTCCGCCAGCTTCGGCGCCGACCTCGCCACCCTGGACGAGCCCAGCAACCCCCATGTCTACAGCGCCGAGCCGGCCATGAACATCAACACCGGCAAGCTCTACCAGGTGGTGCTGCACACCGACCGGGGAGACATCACCCTCTGCCTCGAGCCCAGCCTGGCCCCGAACACGGTCAACGTCATCGTCACCCTGGTGCGCAACCACTTCTATGACGGCATGCCGTTCCCCAGGGTCTGTCCCAACCCGTCGAGCAGCGAGTGCACCGGCCTCTCCATCATCCAGACCGGCGACCCCAACTGCATCGGCAACATCAACGCCAGCAGCTGCGGGTCGGGCGGCCCCGGGTTCAGCTTCGACGACGAGGCTGTCAAGGGCTCCTACACCACCGGCTGCGTGGCCATGGCCAACTCCGGCGCGAACACCAACGGGTCGCAGTTCTTCATCTGCACCGGCAACAACAGCTCGCTGCCCAAGAGCTACAACTACTTCGGGGTGGTCTCCGCGGGGCTGAACGTCGCCCAGGCCATCGAACAGGGCGACGTCATCAACACGGCCACGGTGCAGGAACAGAGCTGACGGGGGAGCGCCGGTGAGCGAATCGGTGTCGGCGCAGCTCCGCCGGCGTGCCGCGCGGGTGATGCCCGGGGGGGTCTCGAGCCCGGTGCGCGCCTACGCCGCGGTGGGCGGCGAGCCTCCGATGGTGGCGGCGGCCGAGGGTGCCCACCTGGTCGACGCCGACGGCGCGCGGCAGGTGGACTTCGTGCTCGCCTACGGTCCCCACATCCTCGGCCACAATCCCGCGCCGGTGATGGAGGCGGTGCGTCGCCAGCTCGAGCGAGGGACGGCCTACGGCCACACCTGTGAGCCGGAGGTGGAGCTTGCCGAGCGGATCTGCGCCGCCCTGCCGAGCGTGGAGATGGTGCGCTTCGTCAACTCCGGGACCGAGGCGGCGATGTCGGCGATCCGGCTGGCCCGGGGGGCCACCGGGCGCGACCTGGTGGTCAAGTTCGCGGGCGCCTACCACGGGCATGCCGACGCCCTGCTCGCCGCCGCCGGCAGCGGGGTGGCCACCCTGGGCCTCCCCGGCTCCGCGGGCGTGCCCCACGGGGCGGTGTCCGACACCCTGGTGCTGCCCTACAACTCGGCGGCGGCGGTCGCCGAGGCCTTCAACGTCCACTCGGGCCGCATCGCCGCGGTGATCGTCGAGCCGGTGGCCGGCAACATGGGCTGCGTCCCCCCCCTGCCCGGCTACCTGGATGAGCTGCGCCGGCTCACCCGCGAGCGTGGCGCCCTGCTCATCTTCGACGAGGTGATGACCGGCTTCCGAGTCGCCTACGGGGGCGCCCAGACCCTCTTCGGGGTCCGGCCCGACCTCACCTGCCTGGGCAAGGTGATCGGGGGTGGGTTTCCGGTCGGCGCCTACGGGGGAGCGCGCCCACTGATGGAGCAGGTCGCCCCGCTGGGCCCCGTGTACCAGGCCGGGACGCTCTCCGGCAACCCCGTGGCCATGGCCGCCGGGGTGGCGGTGCTCGACGTGCTGCGCACCGGGGACGCGTACGCCAACCTCGAAGTCCTGGGAAGCCGGCTCGCTGACGGTCTGCGCAGCGCCGCCGTCGCCGCCTCGATGCCCTGCGCGGTGAACCGGGTGGGGAGCATGCTGACCGCCTTTCTCGGGGTTGACAGAGTGGACGACTACGATGCTGCGCGGCGCAGCGATCTCGGCGCGTTCGCTCGCCTCCATCATGCCTGGCGCGAGTCCGGGGTGATCTGGCCTCCGTCTCAGTTCGAGGCGGCATTCCTGAGCACGGCCCACACCGCCGCCGACGTCGATCGAGCGGTCTCGGCCTTCGCCGGGGCATTGCGCGGCCGCTCCGCCGAGACCGTCACGGGCTGAGCCCTCGTCTCGGCATCAGGGAGCCGTGCGGGACCGGTGCTAGACTGGCCTGACGTGAACTCCGGGGCACCAAGCCCTGGCGATAGGGAGCTGGACTCAGATGGATCGTCTCTGGTGGCTGATCCCCGCCGTTCTGATCATCGTCCTGATCCTGTGGGGACCCGGCAAGCTGCCCGAGGTCGGTCAGGGAATGGGTCGAGCCATCCGCGAGTTCCGCAATGCGATGTCGGGGGCGCACGACACCATGGTGGACGCGACCTCGGTGCCGGCCAGCCCGGTTCGCCCACCGGACACGGCCAGCCCCGGCCCGGCGCCGACGCCGAGCGAGCAGCCGCCGGCCACGGTCCCGGACGATACCCGTCCGCGTTGAGCTGAGCTCTCACCCCGCCATGGCGCGGAAGAGCTGAGCCAGAGCGTGGCGCAGGGGATTCTCGGCCGCCTGAGACGCGGGGGGGACAACCCACCCCGGATGCCCGACGAACGGCGCATGACGGTGGTCGAGCATCTCCAGGAGCTGCGCCGGGTCCTGATCGTGTCGCTGATCGCCTGGGCGGGGGGGACCGTGGTCGCCGCGGTATTCAACCACGCCCTGGTCAGCATCCTGGAGTACCCGCTGGTCGGCGTGCTCCACAAGCAGAACCACCTGCTCAGCAAGCCGATCATCACCAGCCCGACCGAGCTGGTGACCATTCCCGTCAAGGTGGCGGTGGTGGGGGGGCTGATCCTGGCGCTGCCGGTGGTGCTGTGGCAGCTGTGGACCTTCGTCTCACCCGGCCTGCGACCGGTGGAGCGGCGTTTCGCGCTGCCCTTCATCCTCTCTGCGCTGATCCTCTTCGCAGCGGGCGCGTGTCTCGCCTATTTCCTCATGCCGCTCTGGCTCAATCTGCTGACCAGCATCGTCGGCAACAACGCCGTCTTCTTCCCCGACCTGAATCAATACCTCAGCTTCCTGGTCCTGGTCATCGTCGCCTTCGGGGTCACCTTCGAGCTGCCCATCGTCATCGTCCTGCTCGGCCTGCTCGGCATCGTCAACTCGAGCTGGCTGCGCCGCCGCCGCAAGCTGGTCTGGGTGGTGCTGATCATCGGCGCCGAGCTGGTGACCCCGGGCGTGGACCCGGTGACCCCACTCTTCCTGGCGATACCCCTGGTCGGGCTCTTCGAGCTCTCCATCCTGGTCCTCGCCAAGCCCCTGCATCGCTGAGGCCGCGGCCCCCGCCGCCGGCGCCGTACACTCGCCCAGCCATGCGCCCCGACGGCCGCACCCCCGACCAGCTCCGCCCCGTCACCATCGAGGTCGGCGCGCTTCCCTACCCGGAAGGGAGCTGCATCATCTCGACCGGCGCGACCAGGGTGATCTGCACCGCGACGGTGGAGGAGCGGGTCCCTCCCTTCCGCAAGGGGAGCGGGCTGGGCTGGGTGACCGCCGAGTACGCCATGCTGCCGCGCAGCACCCAGACCCGCACCGAGCGCGACGGTCGCAAGGGCCGCATCGACGGCCGCGCCCAGGAGATCCAGCGGCTGATCGGCCGCAGCCTGCGCGCCGCGGTCGACTTCGCCACTCTCGGGGAGCGGTCGATCCTCATCGACTGCGACGTGGTGGTCGCCGACGGCGGCACCCGCACGGCGTCGATCACCGGAGGCTATGTCGCCCTCGCCCTCGCCGTCCAGGCTCTCGAGCAGGCTCGCGCGGTGCGGCCCGGGGTGCTGCGACGCCAGGTGGCCGCGGTCTCGGCGGGCATCGTCGGCGGGGAGCCGCGGCTCGACCTCGACTACCTCGAGGACTCGGCCGCCGACACCGACATGAACTGCGTCGGCGCCCCCGACGGCCGCTTCATCGAGATCCAGGGAACCGCGGAGCTGGTCCCCTTCAGCCGTGATGAGATGGGCCGCCTGCTGGGCCTCGCCGAGGCCGGCCTCGCCCGCCTGTTCGCGGCCCAGAGCGAGGCGCTGGGGAGCCTGGCCGCGGTCCGGTGAGCGCCGCCGCTCGGGTGGTGGTTGCCACCCGCAACCCCGGCAAGCTGGCGGAGCTGCGCCGGCTGCTGGCCGGATCCGCCTGGGAGCTGGTCGACATGGACGGGGCCGGCTTCTCCGGGGACCTCGAGGAGCCCTGCGACACCTACGAGGGGAACGCCACCGCCAAGGCCGTGGCCCTGCTGGCCGCCACCGGGATGGCCGCCATCGCCGACGACTTGGGAATCGAGGTGCCGGCCCTGGACGGCTGGCCGGGGCCAAGGTCGGCGCGCTGGATGGGTGACGGCGCCGGCGATCGTGACCGGCTCGATGGCCTGCTCGCCGAGGTCGGGCGCCGCTGTCCCACCGACCCCAGGGCGCGCTACCTCTGCGTGGTCTGCCTGGCCCGCCCCGGGATGGAGCCGGTGCGCGCTCGAGGAGAGACCTGGGGCGTCCTGGTGGCTCCGCGCGGCCAGGGCGGCTTCGGCTACGACCCCTCCTTTCTGAGCGACGACCTGGGCATCACCTTCGGCGAGGCGAGCGCGGAGGCCAAGGACCGGGTCAGCCACCGGGCCAGGGCAATTGCCGCGCTGCTTGCGGCGGTGGGGGGGAGGGACGCTTGAGCGCTTGGGGGCGGGGTGAGGAGGGCCGGCTTTGCCGGGCCGCCGAGGGCGGCGAGCCCCTCTCAGGAATGAGGGGACCCCGCGCGGCCTGCCGCGTGGGTGTCACGCACCGCCACCCCGGGTAAGCTCAGAGCGTATCGAGGTTTGTGGTGACAGAGCAGAAGACTGATCGCGAGTACGACATCGTCATCGTCGGCGCTGGACCGGCGGGGCTGACCGCCGCCCTCTACGCGGGGCGGAACAAGGTTCGCGCCGCCCTGGTCGAGGCCAAGGGGGCGGTGGTCGAGGGCGCCCTCATGGGTGGCGGCGGCCAGCTCCTCAACACCGAGCTGATCGAGGACTACCCCGGGGTGAGGTCGATTCTGGGACCGGACCTGGCGGAGATCATGACCGAACAGGCCCGGCAGTTCGGCACCGAGATGATCGCCGCGACCGTGGAGACGATCCGGGTCGAGCCGGATGGCATGAAGGTCGTCGAGACCGACACCGGCGAGCTGCGTGCGCCCGCGGTCATCATCACCGCCGGAGGCAATCCCCGCAAGCTGCACGTCCCCGGTGAGGCCGAGCTTGCCGGTCGGGGCGTCTCCTACTGCGCCGTCTGCGACGGAGCCTTCTTCCAGGGGGTCCACCTCGCCGTGGTGGGAGGCGGGGACGCCGCCGTGGAGGAAGCGATCTTCCTGACCCGCTTCGCCAGCCACGTGACCATCATCCACCGTGGCCAGGACTTCCGAGCTCAGGCCATCCTGCTCGAGGAGGCGGAGCACCACCCCAAGATCGAGTTCATGCGCAGCACGGTGGTGGAGGCCATCGAGGGCCACATGATGGCCGAGCGGCTCAGGCTCCGCAATGTGCAGACGGGACAGGCCTCGACGCTCGAGGTGGGCGGCGTCTTCATCTTCGTCGGCTTCCTGCCCAACACCGGGCTGATCGACACCCACGTGAACCACGACCCCGGTGGCTACTACGTCACCGACCCGATGACCATGGAGACCAGCGTCCCGGGAATCTTCGCGGCCGGCGACGTGCGCAGCCAGCTGACCCGCCAGGTGACCACGGCGGTCGGCGACGCCACCACGGCGACCATCGCCGCGACCAAATGGGTGGAGGAGTGGAGACATGGCCACCCTCCCGAAGTGGCTCTGGAAGTGCTGGAGAAGGCCGCCCAGGAGGGGGGTTGGGTGGCGTGAGCGCTGCTTCCGAGGGCGGCCCGGAGCAGGGTCCTCCAGCCCGGCCAGGCCGGCAGCGGAGCATCGCCACCCGAGCGGGGGACGGCGGGGAGACCGGACTGCTGTACGGCGGCCGGGTGCCCAAGGACGACCCCCACACCGAGGCCTACGGGTCGCTCGACGAGGCCATCTCGGCCCTCGGCATGGCCCGAGCCCAGGAGCCGGACGCCGCCCGGGCGGTCCGGCTGCTGGCGATCCAGCGCGAGCTGTTCACGGTGGGCGCGGAGCTGGCCACCGGCCCCGGTGAGCGAGCCAAGCTGGAGCGCCACTTCCCCACCGTGACCGCGGCCATGGTGGAGGCTCTCGACGCCCAGCTCGCCGACCTGGAGGCGAGGGTGTCCCTGCCCCCCGCCTTCGTCATCCCCGGCGGGACGGTGGTGGCCGCGGCGATCGACCTGGCCCGCACCCTGGTCCGGCGGGCGGAGCGCCGCACCGTGACCCTGGACCGGGCGGGCGCCCTGGAGAACCCGGAGGTGCTCCGTTACCTGAACCGATTGAGCGACCTGCTGTTCATGCTCGCCCGGGAGGCCGAGCAGGGAGCCATCACCGTCAAGTAGGCAGCAGCCGGCGGGCCCGGAGGGCCAGCCAGAGGAGGTGACGCCTCGAGGGGTCGTCCACGGGAAGGCCGAGCTCGCGGATTCGCTGCAGGCGGTAGACGACGGTGTGGCGGTGGAGGTTGAGCTTGGCCGCGGCCTCGCCCAATCCGGAGCTGGACAGCACCACCTCGAGGGTCTGCTGGAGCTCTCCGCGGCGGTCGGCCCCGTTGGCGCTCAGCGGACCCAGCACGCTGCCGACGAACCGCCGGACGGCCTCGGGGTCGGCGTCCAGGACCGCGAACACCCCCAGCTCGGCGTCGTCATGGACGCTGCGCTCCGGCTCCAGGCGCTGACCCACCTCCAGGGCCCGCTGGGCCCGGCGGGCGGCCCCGGCCACGTCGGCCAGGCGCTCGGCCACCGGGCCGATCCCGAAGACGGCGGCCGGATTGGCCTGGATCGCCGACCGGCAGAGCTGGACATGGTCGACCTTGGGGTCCACCAGGAGCGTCCAGGTACCCTCGGACGCCGAGACGGTGAGCACGTCCGCCGGCTGCCAGACCCGCTCGGCGAGCTGGTGAAGGTCGCCGGGCCAGGCGCAGCCCAGCACCCGGTAGGGAGGGGTGAGCTCGAGCTCGCACGCCGCCGCGGCCATCCGCAGCTCGGCCGAAGAATCGCCGGCCAGCAGCCGGTGGAGCACCCAGTCGCGCTCCTGGTCGCGCCGCCGGAGCAGCCGCTCGCGACGCTCCAGGTAGGCGGTGCCCACCGCCGCCGAGATCTCATCCAGGTAGTCGATGACCTGGGCGGCCAGGGCGATGAGGGTGGCCGAGGGCATCTCGTGCTCGCGGGCGACGGTCCCCACCACCTCCTCCCAGACCACCTTGGCGGCCACCCGGTAGGCGGAGAGGAGAACGTCGAGCGGGACCCCGAGGTCGGCCTGGATGGCGCCGGTCTGGGCCAGCCGGTCCAGGTCACCGGCCCGCGGGCCCCTGCCGTCATGAAGGCGGCGGACCAGGACTCGCAGCGCATCCCGGCATGCGGACACGATCGAACGCAGGTAGGGGAGGTTGTTGAAATGCCGGGGCAGGGCGATCTCGGAGGCGATCCGGCGGGCCATCCGGCCGGCGATGGCGTCGGTGTCGGCGAGCAACCGGGCGGTCACCCCGGGGGGCAGGCTGGCCGTCTCGACCAAGACCGCCTGCCGCGGTTTGGACACCGTGGCCAATTTGTCCACCTCACACAAAAATGATGTCTGCGTCCTGCCCAGATGGCAGGGTCTCTTGGCCATTCTGCCCTACTACAATCTCAATATGCTCTACGACGATCTCTTTCTGAGCCTGGAACGGGCGCGCTGGAACCTCAGCCGGGACATCGACTGGGACTCCATGGAGCCGGAGAAGCTCACCCCGGAGTGGATCTTCGATGTCCGCGAGGTCTGCCTGACCGAGCTCTCGGCCCTCTACGCCACCGAGATGTTCCTGCGCGACTTCTACACCGACATCGATTTCTGCAGCTTCGTCTCCGTTTGGTTCTACGAGGAGATGAAGCATCACCTGGTGCTTCGCAAGTACCTGGAGCGGGTGGGGGAGAAGGTGGACGAGGCCGAGCTGCCCCGGCTGCGGCTGACCTTCGCCGAGGGTCCGGCCATCGAGACCCTGACCATGCACTTCTGCGGCGAGCAGCGCCTGGCCCACTGGTACACCGCCTTCAGCACCAGCGCTCCCGAGCCCCTGCTGCGCCAGATCTTCAAGGTGCTGGCCGCCGACGAGCTGCGCCACGCCGCCGCCTACGCCAAGTACCTGCGCAAGGCGGTGGCCAACAAGCCTGAGGTGCTCCCCTCGATCCTGCGCATGTCCCTGTGGATGCTGCGCACCAGCAACGACAACCCCAAGCACCCCACCACCATCACCGAACCCTCGGTGGTCTCCATGCTCGAGGATCCCCACTACCTGCGCCGCATGCTCAACGCCTATCTGCCCGGTCGCGACCACGAGGCACCGGTGCAGCGCCGGGTGCTGGCGTTGATGTCGGAGCTGAGCGGCGGCCCCATCGGATCGATGCGGGAGCTGGGCACGCGCATCCACGAGGTCGAGCAGGCCGCAGTCACCGCCGCCTGAGGCCGAGGACGCCCCGCGGGTGATGCGGGGCGCGCGCAGCGCGCATCCCAGGCGGGGTGAGCCGAATCCGGCTCCGCCGGCCGGCGAGGGGCGGCGAGCCCCTCTGGAGACCAGGGCCCCGCGCGGCTCGCCGCGTGGGGAATAATCGGGCAGTGCGAGAAGCGGTTCGGGTCCACGCCACGGTGCGGGGACGGGTGCAGATGGTCGGCTTCCGCGCCTTCGTGCTGCGCCGGGCCGCCGAGCTGGGGCTGCGGGGCACGGTGGCGAATCGCGGCGACGGCAGCGTGGAATGCGTCGTGGAGGGCCCGAAGGACGCCGTGGATACATTGATTCAATTCCTCCGGCAAGGCCCGCGCTCCGCCAGAGTTCGAGGCCGTCGAGGTCGTCGAGCAGCCCTTTCGCGGGGACATGCCCTCGATGACGGTGACCGCGTGAGCCCGCTGCGGTTCGCCGAGCGGATGTCTCGCCTCGGCACCAAGTCCGCCTTCGAGGTCCTGGCCCGCGCCCGGCGGCTCGAGGCCCAGGGTCGGGACATCGTCCATCTGGAGATCGGCGAGCCGGACTTCGCGACCCCCGACAACGTCACCGAGGCGGCGATCCGCGCCATCCACGAGGGTGCCACCCACTACACCCCGGCCAGCGGCATCTGGGAGGTTCGCGAGGCAACCGCCCGCTACGTGACCCGGCACACCGGTGTGGAGACCCGCCCGGAGCAGGTGGTCCTCGTCCCCGGCAGCAAGAACATCCTGCACTTCCTGCTTCTCTCCATGGTCGAGCCGGGCGACGAGGTGCTGGTGCCCGACCCCGGCTATCCCATCTACTCGTCGCTGGTGAGCTTTGTCGGAGCCACCCCGGTCTCGGTTCCCATCCGCGAGGCCAACGACTTCCGGCTTGACGTCGACGAGCTGCGCAGCCTGGTGACCGCGCGCACCCGCCTGCTGGTGCTCAACACTCCGGCCAATCCCACCGGCGGGGTGCTGACCCGCGCCGACTGCGAGGCGATCACCGAGCTCGCCATCGAGCGCGACCTCTTTGTCCTGAGCGACGAGATCTATTCGCGGCTGGTCTACGAGGGGAGTTTCGTCTCCCCCTACTCCATGCCCGGGATGGCGGAGCGCTGCGTGCTCATGGACGGCCTCTCCAAGGCGTGGGCGATGTGCGGCTGGCGCCTCGGCTTCGGGGTCATGCCGGAGGAGCTGGCCCAGCGCATGGACAGCCTGATGATCAACACCTCGTCGTGCGCCGCCGCATTCACCCAATGGGCGGCGGTGGAGGCCTTCGAGGGCGCCGCTTCCGATGCTGCGGTGGCGACCATGCTGGCGGAGTTCTCGGAGCGACGCGACGTGGTGGTGGAGGGGCTCAACGCCATCCCGGGGGTGCGCTGCCACCGGCCCGCGGGGGCGTTCTACGTCTTCCCCAACATCCAGGCCACCGGCTGGGAGGACCGCGCCCTGCAGCATGCCCTGCTGGACGAGGCGGGGGTTGCGGTGCTGTCGGGGTCGGCCTTCGGCCGCGAGGGTCGCGGCTACCTGCGGCTGTCCTACGCCAACAGCGTGGCCAACCTGGAGCAGGGGGTGGAGCGGATCGGCAACCTGCTCGCCCGCTCGAGCCCCGACCGGCGGCCGCTGGGCGCGGCGGCGCGCCGCTGACCTCTGCGAACGGCGGCGAGGTCCCGCCGCTTCCCCGCCGGGCGGGTTCACGTCGGTGAGCGCGGTGTCCCCGGTCGAGGTGCGACCCGGGCTCGACGAGACCCGACGGCTGGCCCGGGACTCGGACCTGGTGGCCCTGGTGCGCACCGTCCCGGCGGCCGACGTCACCGGGCCGCGGCTGCTGGCGGCGATCCCCGACCGCCCCGGTGCCTTCCTCTTCGAATCGGCCAGCGGCGAGGGCGAGTTTGCCCGCTTCACCTTCGCCGGCCAGGCCGGTCCGGAACGCTTCCGGGTCCGGCGCGGACGCCTGACCCGCCTCGGCGAGGGCGAGCCCGCCGCCCCGGTGCCCTGCGCCGACCCCCTGCTCGCCCTCCAGGAGTTCACCACCGGACCCCGGGTCAGCCTCCCCGACGACCTCGACGTCCCCTTTGCGGGAGGGTCGGTCGGGTACCTCGCGTACGAGGCGGCGGGGAGTTTCGAACGCATCTCCCGGCCGGACCGCGATCCCCTCGACCTCCCCGATGCGTGGTGGGGGCGCTGCCGCTCGTGCAGCATCCTCGACCGGGAGCAGGGCGTGGTGCACCACCTCACCCACATCCCCACCGACGGCGACCTGGAGGCGGCGCACGCCACCGGCGTCCGCCGCCTGGAGGAGATGGCGGCTCGCCTCGAGGCGGCCCGCTCCCCGCAGGTCTCGCTCTCCCCGCCGCCCCCGGTCACGGCGCTCCCCAACTCCACCGCCAATCTCAGCCGCGCCGACTTCATGGCGGCGGTCTCACGCTGTCTCGACTACATCGCCGCCGGGGACATCTTCCAGGTGCAGGTCTCACGGCGCTTCAGCCTCGACTTTGCGGAGTCGCCACTGCGCTTCTACACCGCGCTGCGGGCGGTCAACCCGAGTCCGTACCTGTTCTACCTCCGCACCGACGACTGCGTGCTGGCTGGCGCCAGCCCGGAGATGCTGGTGCGGGTCGCCGCCGACGGCCGGGTGGACTACCACCCGATCGCGGGGACCAGGCGGCGGGGGCGCACCCCCGAGGAGGACGCGGCGATGGAGCGCGAGCTCCACGAGAGCGCCAAGGAGCAGGCGGAGCACCTCATGCTCGTCGACCTCGGTCGCAACGACGTGGGGCGGGTCTGCGAGATCGGCAGCGTGGCCGTGAGCGATTACGCCGCCGTCCGCCGCTACGGCCATGTCATGCACCTGGAGACGAGCATCCAGGGCCGGCTGCGCGCCGGTCTCTCCGCGGTCGACGCTCTGCGCGCGTGCTTTCCCGCCGGCACGGTGACCGGGGCTCCCAAGGTGCGGGTGATGGAGATCATCGCCGAGCTGGAGCCGGAGGTCCGCGGCGTCTATGCCGGTGCGGTGGGATACCTGGACTTCCGAGGCAGCCTGGACACCGCCATCGCGCTGCGCACCGCGGTGATCGGCCGGGGCCGCCTCCACCTCCAGGCCGCCGCCGGGATCGTCGCCGACTCCGACCCGGCCGAGGAGGCACGCGAGATCGACAACAAGCTTCGCGCGCTGGTGATGGCGGCTGAGGCGGTTCGCACCAGCCCCGGGGCCGCCGAGGGCAGCCCGCTGTGAACTCTGAGTTCCTGCTCCCCGACCGCGATCTCGGAGATTCGGTCCTGGTTGTCGATAACTACAACTCCTTCACCTTCAACCTGGTGCAGCGGCTGGGCGAGCTGGGGGCGCGCTGCGTGGTGGTGCGCAATGACACGGCCACGGTGGCGGCGATCGGCGAGCGGGGTCCGGCGGCGGTGGTGGTTTCGCCGGGGCCGAAGGCACCGGCCGACGCGGGGATCTCGGTGGAGCTGATCCGGCGCCTCGGCGGCCGGGTGCCGCTGCTCGGGGTCTGCCTGGGACATCAGGCGATCGGCGAGGCCTATGGTGGACGGGTGGTGCGGGCGCCCGTGATCATGCACGGCAAGCTGAGCCGCATCCACCACGACGGCTCCGCGCTCTTCGCCGGGGTGGACGATCCCTTCATCGCCACCCGCTACCACTCCCTGGTGGTCGAGGAGGCCAGCCTGCCGGATGTGCTCGAGGTCACCGCCCGCACCGACGATGGCGTGGTCATGGGCCTGCGCCACCGTGCCCATCCGGTGGTGGGAGTGCAGTTCCACCCGGAGTCGATCGGCACCGACGCCGGCTACCGCATCCTCGAGAACTTCCTCGAGCTGGCCGGGGCGCCGCTGCTGGTGCGCGGATGACGGGTGATCTCGGTGCCCTGGCGCCGATCATCGAGCGCAAGCGTCTCGAGGTCGAGGAGATCAAGTGCGGGCGGGGTGCCATCTGGGGCAAGGCGGAGCTGCTGCCCCCCGCCGCCGGGTTCGAGGCGCTGCGCGGCGGTCGGGTGATCGCCGAGCTGAAGCGGCGCTCCCCGAGCGGGGGCTCGCTGCGCCCCGGCCTCGACGTCGCCGCGGTCGCCGCCGGCTACGCCCGGGCGGGGGCGGCCGCGATCTCGGTGCTCACCGACGCGCCCGACTTCGGCGGCTCGCCCGCCGACCTGGAGGCGGTTCGTGGGGCGGTCCGCGTCCCGGTGCTGCGCAAGGACTTCACGGTGGACCCGGTCCAGGTCGCCGAAGTCCCGGGTGCTGGGTGCCGACTGGGTGCTGCTGATCGTCGCCGTCCTGGAGGCCACTGCGCTCGACGAATGCCTGGAGGCCGTGGTGCGGGCCGGGGCCCATGCCCTGGTCGAGGTCCATGACGAGGACCAATTGGACCGTGCGCTGGCCACCGGGGCCGCCTGCGTCGGGGTCAACAACCGCGACCTCCGCACCCTGCGCAGCGACCTCGGGGTATTTGCCCGCCTGCGCCGGCTGATTCCGGACGGAGTGGTCAGCGTCGCCGAGTCCGGAGTGCGCGGTCCCGATGACGTGCGCCGGCTGGTGGGGGAGGGGGCCGACGCGGTGCTGGTGGGCGAGGCGCTGATGCGCCACCCGGATCCGGCCGCGCTGTGCGCCGAGCTGGTGTTCGCGGCGGCCCAGGAGGCGGGCCGTCGGTGAGCCGGTGGTCGTCACCCGGCACCCGACAGCGGGCATGATCCGGGGGTGATCGTCAAGGTCTGCGGCGTTCGCAGCGCCGAGATCGCCCGTTGCGCGGTCGAGGCCGGCGCCGACTGGCTCGGCCTGGTGTTCGAGGAGCGCAGCCCGCGTCATGCGGAGCCCGCCGAGGCGGAGGCGGTGCGCCGGGCGGTGGCCGGGCGGGCCGACCTCGTGGGCGTGATGGTGGCCCCCACTGCCGAGCGCTGCCGGGAGCTGGCCGACCGCCATCACCTCGACGCGGTGCAGGTGCACGGGCAGGTGGACCCGGCCTGGGTCGGGGAGGTCGACCTCCCCGTCATCCGCGCGGTGAATCCCGGCACCCGCATCGAGGCCCTCACCATCGAGTGGTGGCCGGACTGCCCGGTGCTGCTCGACAGCCCGCCCGCCGAGCCCGGCGCCCTGCCCGGCGGCACCGGGCTGCGGCTGGACCTCGAGGTCGCCGCCGAGGTCGCCGCCCACCGGCCCGTCATCCTGGCCGGAGGGCTCACCCCCGACACGGTGGCCGGGGCCATCGAGCGGGTCCACCCCCTCGGGGTGGACGCCAGCAGCGGCCTGGAGTCGCGCCCCGGGGTCAAGGACCCGGGGCGGGTGCGCGACTTCGTGGTCGCGGCCCGGGAGGCATTCGCCCGGCTCGCCGCCCAGGAGGCGCGCGACGCAAGCGATCTGCCCCGGGCTGCCCGGCGCCGCGGGTGGCCTGCGGGATGACCTCCACCGCCGGCAGGTTCGGCGTCTACGGCGGCGCCTACGTCCCCGAGACCCTGGTGCCCGCGCTCGAAGAGCTGGAGGCGGCGATCCAGTCGGCGCTCGGTGACCCCGCGTTCGTGGCCGACCTCGACGCCTGGCTGCGCGACTACGCGGGCCGGCCCACTCCGCTCAGCCCGGCCCGAAGGCTCACCGAGGCCTGCGCCGGAGCCGAGATCTGGCTCAAGCGGGAGGACCTCCTCCACACCGGGGCTCACAAGCTGAACAACGCCCTGGGGCAGGTGCTGCTGGCCCGGCGGATGGGCAAGCGCCGGATCATCGCCGAGACCGGCGCCGGCCAGCACGGGGTGGCCACCGCCACCGCCTGCGCCTGCTTCGGCCTGGAGTGCGTGGTCTACATGGGCCGCGAGGACATGCGCCGCCAGGCGGTCAACGTCTACCGCATGGGCCTGCTCGGCGCCGAGGTGCGGCCGGTGGACAGCGGATCACAGACCCTCAAGGACGCGACCAGCGAGGCCATCCGGGATTGGGTCACCAACGTCGAGAACACCCATTACGTGATCGGCTCCGCGGTGGGCCCGCATCCCTACCCGACCCTGGTGCGGCAGCTGCAACGGGTGATCGGCGATGAGGCACGCCAGCAGGCGCTGGAGCGCTGGGGCACCCTGCCCAACTCCGTGATCGCCTGCGTGGGAGGGGGGAGCAACGCCATCGGCATCTTCACCGCATTCGTCCAGGACCCGGACGTCGAGCTGATCGGGGTGGAGGCCGCCGGCCGCGGCCTGGCCACCGGCGAGCACGCCGCGTCGCTGGTGGCCGGGCGCCCGGGGGTCCTCCACGGCGCCTACAGCTACCTGCTCCAGGACCCGGACGGCCAGGTGCGCGAGACCCACTCGATCTCCGCCGGCCTGGATTACCCGGGGGTCGGGCCCGAACATTCGGCGCTCCGCGACACGGAGAGGGCTCGCTACGTGCCCTGCACCGACGCCGAGGCCCTGGCGGCCTTCCACCGGCTCTGCCGGCTGGAGGGGATCATTCCCGCCCTGGAGTCCAGCCACGCCGTGGCGGTGGCGGAGCGCCGGGCTGGAGAGCTCGGACCCGGCCACCGCGTGCTGGTCTGCCTGAGCGGCCGCGGGGACAAGGACATCGACACGGTGCGCGCCGCCGCCGGCGACGGGGCGGCCCCGGGGTGACCGCGATCGCCGCCTCTCCACGCTTCGCCAACGCCTTTCGGGAGCGCCAGGCCGATCGACTCCCCGGCGTCATCCCCTTCCTCACCGCCGGCTTTCCGGGCCGCGAGGACACCGTCCGCCTGCTGCTCGCCTGCCAGCGGGGGGGCGGCCTCGCCGCCGAGGTGGGCATTCCCTTCAGCGACCCGCTGGCCGACGGTCCCACCATCCAGCGCAGCGGCTGGAGGGCCCTGGAGCAGGGGATGACCCCGCGCCTCGCCCTGGCCCAGCTGGCCGAGGCGCGGGCCGCGGGGCTCAGCCTTCCGATCGCGGTGATGACCTACGTCAACCCGGTGCTGTCCATGGGCGTGGAGGCATTTGCGACCGGCTGCGCCGAGGCCGGAGTTGACGGCGTGATCCTGGTTGACGCCCCCGTCGAGGAGGCCGGTGAGCTCGCCGCCGTTCTGGGACACCACGGGCTGGCCCACATCCCCCTGGTGGCCCCCACCACCCCGACTGCGCGGCTGCAAATGGTGGCGGCCACCGCCTCGGCCTTCGTCTACTGCGTCAGCGTCACCGGGACAACCGGTGCCCGTGATCGGGTGAGCTCTCGGGCCATCGACCTGCTGGCCCGGGTGCGCTCGGTCAGCCCGCTGCCCCGGGCCCTGGGCTTCGGCATCTCCCGCCCCGAGCACGTGTCCGCCCTGGCCGGGCACTGCGAGGCGGTGGTGGTGGGCTCGGCGTTGATCGATGCGCTCGAGCGGGGGAGTGATCACGACGCATCGCGGGTTGTGGAATCTTTTGTCCGTAACCTGCGCGGCAAGGGTGCCGAACCACGGTGACCCCTCCGGCCAACGTGGCGCCGGTCTTCCGGCTGGACGGCGAGGTGCGAGTCCCCGGCGACAAGAGCATCAGCCACCGCGCCCTGATCCTGGGGGCCCTGGCCCGGGGGCGCACCTACCTTGGAGGCCTGGCGCCCGGTGACGACGTCGGCCGCACGGCCTCGTGCCTGCGCACCTGCGGGGTCCACGTCCGCCTGTATCCCGACGGCCGGGCGATGGTGGAGGGCGGCGGGCCCGATCGCGCCCTGGAGACTCCCCCCGAGCCGCTCGACTGCGGCAACTCGGGCAGCACGATGCGGCTGCTGGCCGGGGTGATCGCCGGACACCCGATCACCGCCAGCCTGGACGGGGACGGCTCGCTGCGCCACCGGCCGATGCGCCGGGTCGCCGAGCCGCTGCAGCGAATGGGGGCGGCGGTCCGGTTGACCACCGAGGGCACGGCACCCTTCACCATCGACGGGCGCCGTCCCCTCCACGCCATCACCCACCACCCGGAGGTGGCCAGCGCCCAGGTCAAGACCGCGGTGCTGCTCGCCGGCCTGTTCGCCGACGGGCCGACCACCGTGGTCGAGCCGGTGCCCACCCGCGACCACACCGAGAGGCTCCTCGGGCTTGCCGGGGTGGAGGTGGACCGAGATGGGGATCGGGTGGTCCTGCACCCGGCTCCGCTCCAGCCCTTCGGCCTCGCCATCCCCGGCGACATCAGCTCGGCGGCATTCTTCCTCTGCCTGGCGGCGGCCCGCGAGGGGTGGCGGGTCCGCTGCCCGCAGATCGGCCTCAACCCCGGTCGGGACGGGGTCATCGAGGTGCTGCAGGCGATGGGTGCGGAGGTCCGGGTGGAGACCGGCGCGCCTGCCGGCGGGGTGGAGCCGGTGGGAGACGTCGAGGTGCGGGGCGGCCAGCTCCGCGGCACTCTGATCGCCGGACCGATCATCCCCCGGCTCATCGATGAGCTGCCGGTGATCGCGGTGATCGCCACCCAGGCGGAGGGCACGACCGAGATCCGAGACGCTGCCGAGCTCAGGATCAAGGAGTCAGATCGGATCGCCCATCTGGTCGCCGGCCTGCGCCTGATGGGCGCGGCCTGCGAGCCGCTCCCCGACGGGCTGATCGTCGAGGGTCCGACCCGGCTGCGGCCCGCCGCGGTCGAGGCCGGGGGCGACCACCGTCTGGCCATGGCGTTCGCGGTGGCCGCCTGCATCGCCGCGGCCCCGGGCTCCACTCATATCGCCGGTGCCGAGTCGGTGGCGATCTCCTATCCCGGGTTCTTCGACGACCTGGCCTCGCTGTCCGGCCGGAGCGGCTGAGCGGGGCGGCGGGAGGCCGCAGGAGGCCCCGGCCTAAGCGTCGCCTCCGCCGTGATCAGCTCCTCCGAATGCCTGAATGCGCCGCACGGTGCCCGCCGGGGGGCCGCCGGGGCCCAGGCCCGTCGCCTTCGAGGGACGGGAGCCGGTGATCAGCCGCTCCCGGTCGAACGTGGCCAGCACCCCCCGCCACATGGCGATGTCGATGACCAGCAACCCGAGCCCGAACCCCACCGCGGTCCACACTCCCACGGGCACGATCTGGAACGACACCAGGGCCGTCACCGCCAGCGGCGGCAGGCTGGCCAGCGTCCCCAGCTGCTGAGCGACCCGCACGTCGCTGGATCGCGCCGAGATCGCCGTGCCGACCCCGATCGACCAGACCGCGAGCAGCGGCGCGAACAGCGCCTGGGCGAGGATGTGCGAGCTCTCGGTCAGCGTCGTCGCCACCGTGGGGTTGGCGGCGAAGAAGTGGGCCAGGATCACCACCAGGGCAAACAGGAGGTAGGCGATCCCCACCGAGGGCACGACCGCGACCAGCGCTTTGCCCAGCAGGATCTCCCCCCGTTGCACCGGCGTGGTCAGCAGCGGCTCCAGGGTGCCCTGGTCCCGTTCGCCAACCACCGAGTAGGCGGCGATGGTGGCGGGGATGACCGCCGGCACGATCAGGAGAACCAGGAAGGTGGCACCCGTCCCCTTGGCGGCCAAAGCGCCTTTGACGGTGGCACCGATGGCGAAGATCGTGATCACCGGGTTGATCATGAAGATGACCGGAAGCACCAACATGGCGCCGATGATGAACGGCGTGCGGCGGTACTCACGCATCTCCTTGCGCGCCACCGCGGCGAGCCGTCCGCCGTCGAGCCCGATCATCGCCGTGCCTCCGGGTCCTCGTCGACCAGCTGGAGGTAGACATCCTCGAGCGAATGGCGCGCCTCCGCGATCGACAGCACATCGGCACCGGCAGCCACCAGGGCCCGGGTGACCTTGGGGGCCGCGACCCTGGGGTCAGTCACGCTGAGCACGTACGACGCCGCGCCCTGGGAATGCCACTCCTCGACCCCCGCCTCGCCGTTGAACACGGACTCCGGGGTTGGCAGGGGCGCTGCCGTCTCCACCTCCAGTGCCCCGCGGAAAAGCCGGGTCCTCAGCTCCTCGGGACGGCCGACCGTGCGCAGCCGGGTGTTGAGGATGGCAACCCGATCGCAGAGCCGTTCCGCCTCCTCCAGGCGGTGGGTGGTGAGGAACACGGTCACCCCCCGCCGGCGCAGGCCGTCGATCAGCTCGTGCACCTCTCGTGACGCGACGGGGTCCAGCCCTGAGGTCGGCTCATCGAGGAACATGATCGCCGGGTCGCTCAACAGCGCACGGGCAAGTCCAACCCGCTGCCGCAGTCCCTTGGAGAGGCTGCGGCACAGGTCGCGGGAGCGCCGCTCCATGTTGACGGCCTCGAGAGCCTCGGCGATTCGGGGCCTCGGGTGGCGAAGGCCGTACAGGCCGGCGAACAGCTCGAGGTTCTCAGCGACCGTGAGCCGCAGGTAGAGCCCCGGGGATTCCGGCATGATCGAGATGCGCTGACGGATCGCGGGGCCGTTCTTGGCGGTGAGGGCGATCCCGGCCACCGTCGCCGACCCCGAGGTGGGCGCGATCAGCGTCCCCAGGGTGCGCACCGTGGTGGTCTTGCCGGCGCCGTTGGGTCCCAGGAAGCCGAAGACCTCGCCGGAGGCCACGGTGAAGCTGACGTCCTCGAAGGCGGTGCGTTCGCCGAAGCGCTTGGTGAGGTGCTCCACCACCAGGGCGGGCTCGCCCGATGGGGGACGGGGTCCGCCCGCGCCGAGGGCTGGGATCGCCACGAAGGCAGGGATCGCTGCGGAGTCGGGCACGGCCGGCGCTGCGGGGGCAGACCCAGCGGGTCCGGGCGCCGGGGCGGTTGGAGGCGGCTCCCGGAGCATCACCCGAGCCGGCACGGCGGATCGAGCCGAGGGCAGGACCCGGACCGGCAGCTCGTCGTCCCCGCTCGCGGGAATCGGGGCTTCGCTCCCGGTGAGCGCTGCCACCCCGAAGTAGGCGGCCAGGATGACCACCACGGCGACGATCTTGAGGAATGATTTGGAGAGGGCGAGTACCGCGACCACGACCAGGGCCAGCGCCACCAGCGACACCACCCAGCCCGGCCAGGCGGCCGGACGCCAGCCCCACCCCACCGCGCGGCGGACAAACCACGGCCTCTGAATCACCGGCCTCGCGTGCTCCTCGCTGGTCTGGCCGTCCGCGCTTGCCGGGCGCCGGACGACCAGCATCCTATCCGCCCAAGCCGCCACTTGCGAATGGAGCTGGGACGGTGCCGGGGCGCTCCCATCATCGCAGCAGCCGGGAGAGACGCCGGTCGGCGTACACCCGGCCGCCGGCCTGGCAGGTGGGGCAGTACTGAAAGGAACGCGAGGCCAAAGACACCTCGCGGACGGTGTCGCCGCAGACCGGGCACGGCTGACCGGCCCGGCCGTGAACCCGCATCGCCAGGCGCTTGCCGTCTTTGAGCTCGTCGATGTCCAGGCCACGCGCCGTCTCCAGGGCCGACCCGAGCGTCTCCCGGAGCCCATCGAGGAGGCGTGCGGCCGCCGCGCGATCCAGGCGGTCGGAGCGGGCGAAAGGGGAGAGGCGGGCCGCATGCAGCACCTCGTCGGAGTAGGCGTTGCCGACGCCGGCGATCACCGACTGGTCGGAGAGCGCCGCCTTCAGCGTCCCCGGGCGGGCGGCGAGCAGGTCGGCGAGATGCTCGGGAGTGAGCCCGGGGTCGAGGGCGTCGACGCCCAGCCGGGCCACCCCGGCGACGTCGCACGGATCGCCGACCAGGTAGAGGGCGAGCCGCTTCTCGGTGCCCTGCTCGGTCAGGTCCAGTCCGGCGCCATCCTCGAAGCGCAGCCGGGCCGCCAGAGGGCCCCGCTGGGGCAGCCGGGCCGGCGCCGCAGCCTCTCGCCAGCGCACCCAGCCGGCCCTGGCCAGGTGGACGACCAGGTGAAGGGAGGCACCGTCCGGTTCGGTCCCGGCCCCCGAATCGAACTCCAGGTCGAGGAACTTCCCGAACCGGCGAGCCGCCGTCAGCATTCGACCGGTGAGCGACGAGGCGGGCGGATCGTAGGTCTTGAGCGCCGCGACCGAGGCCACGGTGAGCCCCGCGACCCGCCGGCCGCGCAGCCGCCGGTCGAGGGCCTCGGCGAGCGCCTGGACCTCGGGGAGCTCTGGCACCGCACCATGGTCGGGCATGGAACAATCGCGGCGCGCGGGGTGAGCGGGAGAAGCGCCATATGGTCGGGCTGAACCGTCCCGGAAAGATCGTCTGCGTCGGGCGAAACTACCGAGCGCACGCCGACGAGCTGGGACACCGCCTGCCCGCCGAGCCCCTGCTCTTCCTCAAGCCGCCCTCGGCGGTGATCGGTCAGGGCGACGCCATCGTCCTGCCCCGGTTGCCCCAGCATCTCTCCCGGGTGGATCACGAGGGGGAATTGGTCGCCATCATCGGCCGCGCCATCCGCCAGGTCTCGGCCTCCGTCGCGCTGGAGGCGGTGGCCGGATACGCCTGCGGCAATGACGTGACCGCTCGCGATCTCCAGAATGCCGAGGATCAGTGGACCCGCGCCAAGGGCTTCGACACCTTCTGCCCCCTGGGTCCTGGGCGGGTCGCGGTCGACCCCGGCGACCTGGGGATCGTCACCCGGGTCAATGGCGAGATCCGCCAGAGCAGCCGCACTCGCGACTTGGTGTTCGGGGTGGGCGAGCTGATCGCCTACATCAGCGAGTGCATGACCCTGGAGCCGGGCGACGCGGTCTTCACCGGCACCCCTGCCGGGGTGGGGCCGCTCGTGGACGGCGACGTCGTCGAGGTCGAGATCGAGGGGATCGGGGTGCTGCGCAACCCGGTCCGCGCCGCCCCGTGAACCTTGGTCGGGCGGCCCGGGCGGTGTACTGTTGCCAGCACCGCAGGGCCGCGAGGGAGGCACGGAGGGACGCAGCATGAGCGTGTCGTCGTCCGCCGCACCCCTGCGCGCCGTCCGGACCGGCGAGGCGGAGCACGTGCTCTGCGTTCCCCGGACCACGATCTTTCCCGACGGGGCCTGGCACGGGCTGGTGACCCGCGGGCTGGAGCGGGTGCTCCGCACCATCCGGGCCGCCAGCGAATACCGCCCGCGCCACCTGGTGGAGGAGGACCCCGATCAGCAGCAGGTCATCCCCTACTGCATCGTCCACCACCCCGAGGACGAGACCTACCTGCTCACCCGCAGGCTGCGGCGCTCCAGCGAGCGCCGCCTCCACAATCTCTACTCGCTGGGGGTGGGGGGGCACGTCAACCCCGGCGATGGAGAGCGGCTCGACCCGGTGATCGGCGGCCTGCTTCGAGAGTGGGCGGAGGAGATCGTCTGCCCGACGGCGGCGACCGCCCGCCTGGTCGCGGTGCTCAACGACGATTCCACGCCGGTGGCCCGCCACCACCTCGGCCTGGTCTTCCTGGTGCAGCCCGTGTCCGGGCCGGTGTCCATCCGTGAGACCCAGAAGCTGGAGGGCGAGGCCATGGGCCTGGAGGCCATGCGCCCCTACTACCTGAGCATGGAATCGTGGTCGCAGCTGTGCTTCGACGACCTGGTGGCCGGCGCCCCCGAGCGCGCCGAGCACAGTCCCATGGTGGTGGAGCTGCCTCCCGCGCCGTGATCGGACCGCGCTCCGTCTCGCGTCGGAGCGTCCGTATACTCCCGCCCATGCCTGTCAACGTTCGCGTCCCTGGCCCGCTGCGCCGGCTGACCTCCGGCAGCTCCCAGGTCGAGGTCGACGGCTCCACCGTGGCCCAGGTCCTCGCCGACCTCGAGGCCAGGTATCCCGGCTTCAAAGACCGCCTCTACGACGACGGCGGCAACCTTCGTCAGTTCATCAACATCTACGTCAACGACACTGACATCCGCTTCGGCGGCGGTCTGGAGACCCCGGTCACGGATCGAGACGACGTCTCCATCGTCCCCGCCGTCGCCGGCGGCTGATCCCCGGCACCGGCGGGCCTGGCACCGGTCAGGATCCCGACGTCAGCGGGAAGGCGGGTAGGCTTTCCCGATGGCCACCGCCAGCGCCGCCACCGCGACCCGGCCCGCGCTCGTTCCGGCGGACCCTTTCGAGCTGGTTGGCTCCGAGGCCGTGGTGGCAGTGGCCATGTCGGGAGGCGTCGACAGCAGCGTGGCCGCGGCACGGTGCGTGAGCCGCGGCCTGACCACCGCCGGCATCACCCTCGCCATGTGGCCGGCCGGCCGCGAGCGGCTTCGCGACCGGGGCTGCTGCTCGATCGATGCCGTCGAGGACGCCCGTCGGGTCGCCAACCAGCTGGGCATCCGCCACCTGGTGTGGAACCTGGAGGCTGAGTTCAGCGCCGAGGTGATCGCACCCTTCGAGGACGGCTACGCGGCCGGCCTGACCCCCAACCCGTGCGTGCGCTGCAACCAGCGGGTCAAGTTCGGCGTCCTCCTGGAGCGGGCCTGGGCCATCGGCGCCACCCACCTGGCCACCGGGCACTACGCTCGCATCGGCCGGCGCGGCGGCGCCCGGACCCTGCACCGCGGCATCGACCCCCGCAAGGATCAGGCGTACACCCTGCATCGTCTCGGCCAGCGCCAGCTGGCGTCGGCGGTCTTTCCTCTGGGAGCAGACCAGAGCAAGGCCCAGGTGCGAGCCGAGGCGGCCAGGCTGGGCCTGGCCACGGCCGCCAAGCCCGACTCCCAGGAGCTCTGCTTCGTCGAGGGAGGGATGCCGGCCGAGCTCGGCCGTCGGCTTGCCGGCCGCTACCAACCCGGAGAGATCTGCGACCAGGAAGGGCGGGTGCTGGGACAGCACCCTGGGCTCCCCTTCTTCACGGTGGGGCAGCGCAGCCGTCTCGGCATCGCCCCCGACCGCCCCGATGCCCCTCCCCGGTACGTCCTCGAGCTCGACGCCACGGCCAACCGGCTGGTGGTGGGTCCGGTCGATGCGCTGGCCCGGACCGGGGTGCGCCTGGCCGACTGCTGCTGGGTGAGCGGGATCCCGCCACGCCCGGGCGAGGCCTGCGAGGCCCAGCTTCGAGCCCATGGCTCGCCTCGGTCCGCTCGGGTGACGGCCTCAGCGCCCGACCGTGTCGAGCTGCGCTTCCCGAGCCCGGTCGGTCCGGTGTCCCCGGGGCAGTCGCTGGTGCTCTACCGCGCCGATGAGGTCGTCGGCGGCGGCATCGTTGAGAGGGTGGCGCCCTGATGAACAGCCCCTACTGGTACCAGATCGCCACCGCCAGCCTGGTGGTGCTGGCCTGCTGCGTGGCCTCCGCCTTCTGCTTCTGGTACGCGGTACGGCAGCGCAACTGGCTGTTCCACATCGTCGCGGTGGGCACCGCGGTGGTCGTCGCCGGCATCGTGGGCGAGCGCAACGTGGTTCAGGGAACCCGCCGGCCGGGCAGTGTCTGGGACCTGTCGATCAAGGTCCCCGGGCTCCCCCTCAACGTCGATCAGGTCACCGTCGCCGGCCTCATCATCGCCCTGCTGGGGCTCAGCCTGGTCCTGTTCCTGGAACGTGTGGTGCCGGTGGAGCAGCGCTGGAGGCCGCCGCCCGCGCGCCCGCTGGACGAGGAGGACTCGGTCTAGACGAGGGGTGGCGGGGTCCTCACCGGTACAATGCCGCGGCGATGAACGCCGCCGGCTTCTACGTCTGCGCCGTGCTGGTGGTGCTGAGCTGTGCAGCTGCGGTGGGGCTGCGCCAGCCCGCCCTCTCCGCGGTCGGGGCCGCCGCGGCCGCGATATCCGTCGGCCTCTTTCTGCTGGTCGCGGGCGAGGTGCTGCTCGCGGTGCTCGAGGTCGTCCTGCTCGCCGCAACCCTGGGGGCGGTGGTGGTGGCGGCACGCCGGGGTGGCTTCGGTCCCCGGGTGGCTCGCCTGCCGGTCTCCCGCTGGGTGTACGGGCTGGGGGTGGCGGTCCTCGCCCTGGTGGTCCTGGACGGTGCCGCGCTGGCGGCGGGCACCCGATGGCACCACGGTGCGGCGCCGAGCGGGCTGGCCGGGCTCTCCCTGGCCCAGGCGCCGGTCACCGCCGCGCTGCTCGCCGTCGCGCTGGTGGTGGCGGCGTCCATGGCCGTGGTGATCGGTCGGGTCAGCGCCGATGAGACCGAGCAGGAGCAGCGCCGCCGGGCTCGGCGGGAGCGAGATGAGCGGATGCGGCGCCGGCGCGAGGACCGTGCGGCCGCCCGCGGCCACCGCCCGACCGCCGCACCGACCGGTGGCAGCGGATGAGCCGGCGCGGCGGTGCCCGCCGGGTCTCGCGGTCACCGGCGGAACGATCGAGATGACGGTGGGGCCCGAGCAGGTCGCCATCCTGAGCGGCGTCATCTTCGCCATCGGCGTCTTCGGGGTCCTGAGCCGCCGCGACGCCTTCGGCCTCCTGGTCAGTCTGGCCATCCTCTCCCTGGCATCGGTGGTCGCCTTCGGCGGTTTCGCCGCCACCGCGGCGGCCGGCCAGGGAGCGTCGCAGGGAGAGGTGGTCGCCCTGGCCGTGGTCGTGGTCTGCGTCACCCAGTCCCTGGTCGGCGCGGCTCTGGTCGCTCTGCTCAGGCGCCGCCGCGAGAGCATCGACGTCGACGCCTACGACGAGCCGGGCACGGAGCTGGGGTAGATGTACCAGGCGGCGTGGGTCATCGTTCTCCTTCCCCTGCTCGGCGGGCTTCTGTCGTTTGTGGCCGAAACTCCGCGGCGGGCGGCCCACCTGTGCATGGCCGCGCTGGCCGGCAGCCTGATCGTGGCCCTGATAGTGCTCGGATATCGCTTCGCCCATCTGACCACCAGCGCCACCCCGGACGTCGCCGCCGTCAGCTTCTTCTCACTGCTCCCCCAAGCCACCGAGACCTCGATCTTCTCCTCCACCTTCAGCACCGACCTCGGGGTGTGGGTGGACAACCTGAGCACCAGCTTCATGGCGCTGACCTGCTTCCTGATCCTGGTGATCCAGGGCATGGCCACCGCCATGCTGCGCGGCGACTCTGGCTACCGCCGCTTCTTCTGGGTGAGCTCCGTGCTGGCGAGCGCGATGCTCGCCATGATCGCCGCCCCCAGCCTGTTCCAGGTGTGGCTGACCCTGGGGGTGATGAGCGTGGCCACCCTCATCCTGGCCCTGCATCGCTGGCAGCGTGAGGAGAGCGGTCCGCCTGCCTGGCGCGCCTTCCTGACCCTGCTGGGCGCCGACACCATCCTGCTTCTCGGCCTGATCGTCATCGTCTACAAGCTGGGGACCACCATGGGTCTGGAGGACGCCCCGCCCGGCTTCAGCAGCCCGCCGATGTACGACTTCCGGATCCTCGGGCCCGCCTGGCAGCAGGCGGCGGCCAACACCGTGCAGTTCACGGGTTACCGGACCCTGGTGATCCTCTGCCTGCTGCTCGTGCTCCCCGCCCTCATCCGCAGCGCTCAGATCCCCTTCACCGGGTGGCTGACCGGGTTGCGCGAGGCACCGCTGCCGGTCCTCGGCGTTCTCACGGCCTCGCTGCTCGCCGGGATCATCCTGGTGGCGCGCGTCTACGACCTGCTGCTGCTGACCCGTCACGCGCTCAGCGGGCTCGCCCTGGTCGGAGCCGTGGGAGCCGTCGTTCTGGCCGCAGCCTGCCTGGCCTCTCGCGACATCTACCGCCTTGCCATGCTGTCGACGGCTGCCCAGCTGGCCCTGGCCATGACCGCGCTGGGCGCGGGCGGCTACAGCCCCGGGCTGCTGATCGGCTTCGTCAGCGCGCCCGTGAGCCTGCTGCTGCTCACCGCCGCCGGCAGCGCGGCACGCGCCTATCGCACCCGCGATCTCCGGCTCATGGGAGGAGCCTGGGGCCGGATGCGCCGCACCAGCCTGGGCTTGGGCCTGTGGGCGGCGCTCGCCGGCGGCCTCGACCTGGTCGGCTACGACGTGCTGTCGGCGGTGTTCCAGAACCACTTCCCCACCGGAGGCCACATGGCTGGTCCGGTGCAGGTGGCGGTGGCGGCGCTGACCATCGCCGCCCTGCTGCTCACCCCCCTCTACGCCGGGCGGGTGGTGCTCATGGTCTGCGCCGGCAAGCCGGCGGCTCGCCGCGGCGGGGTGGTGGAGCGGATCGTCGAGGCCGAGCCCCGGCTCCGCCAGGTTCAGAGCTGGGCGGGCGTGGCGGCGGTGGTCTCGGTGCTCATCGGCCTGCCCGGGGTGACCGCCCTCGGCTCGGGGAAGTCGCGGGTCCCCGGGCTCACCTTCAGTCATTGGGTCTTCTACGGGCCGGCCCGTCAATCGCTGCCCGTGCAACCTCAGGCCCTGCTGATCGCCGCCGCCACCCTGGTCGCAGGCCTGGCGCTGGCCCGGTTCGGCGGGAGGGTGCAATGGGCGGCGATGAGCACCCGGCTTCACCTTCCCCGCCTCCGCGCCCAGCCGGCCATCGCCTGGGCGGTGGGTCAGCTGGCCCGGGCTGGAGACGCTCTGGCCGGGGAGGTGGCAGCAGTGGACCGCTCCCTGATCGGACCCCTCTATGACGCGGCCGGCCAGGGCGTGGAGACCGCTGCCTGGTCCCTGGGCAGGGCCCCCGGACGGCGCCTCCGGCTCAGCCTGGCCGCGGCGCTGGTCGCCGTGCTCCTGCTGATCGGGTTCAGCGTCCTGGCTGCGGGCGGCCATTTCCCGGTGCACACGACGTGAACCTGATCGCGCAGACGACCCCCACCACCACCGGCGGGGTCAACTTCCCGACCATCGTCTTCACTCTCATGGTCTGGAGCGCGCTGGCCTTCGCGCTGGCCACCCTGGCGATGCCCGACCAGACCGGGGAGCAGCGCTCGCGGATCAAGACGCTGGGAGCCTGCGGTACCGGCACCGCCCTGTTCTTCAGCCTCTGGGCGGTGCAGACCCAGGCCGCGGATGCGGCAGCACAGTCGGGCGGAGGCGTTCCCGGCGGGGAGCTGGTGGAGCAGCACAACTGGCTCACCTCGTTCCCCTTCACCTCCGGCTACCACCTCGACGCCGATGGCCTGGCTCTGGCCCTGGCCCTGCTCGGGGGGGTGGTCTTCTTCTGCGCCGCCCTGGCCTGCTGGCGCAACGACCGCCGGGTCAAGCTGCTCACGATCTGCCTGCTGGTCAGCGAAACCGGCTTCATGGGTGTCCTGACCGCCTATGACTGGGTCCTGTTCCTGCTCTTCTGGACCCTGCCGGTGGCGCCGCTGTACCTGCTGGTCCGAGCCTTCGGGCACAGCCAGCAGGCTCGCGCCGCCACCCGCTACGCGGCGGTCACGCTCGTCTCGGGCGGGTTGATCACCCTGGCCGCGACCCTGATCGGCGTCCAATCCGGCGGCCGCAGCTTCGACATGGGCACCGTGCCGGTTGCCCTTCCCGGCCTGGACAACGTGCTGGCGTTCTGGGTTCTCGCCGCCGCCTTCCTGCTCGCCATGGCCGTGGTGCCGCTTCACGGGGCTCTTCTGGATCTGGAGGAGGACTCGACCGGCGCCCTGGCGGCGATCTTCGGCGCGCTTCTGCCCAGCCTCGGGGCCTACGGCCTGCTCCACATCGCGGTCGGGTTCTTCCCGGCGGTGGCCGCGCAGTACACCCTGCTGTTCGCCGCCCTGGCGGTGGTGACCGTGGTCTGGTCGGGACTCGGGGCGCTGCGGGCCGACGACCTCCGACGGCAGGTGGGGCATGCCGGAAACGCCCTGATGGGATTGGTTCTTCTCGGGGTCGCAGGACACACCACGGTGTCCCTGACCGGGGCCATGTACCTCCTGATCGCCCGCGGGCTGGCCGTCGCCGTGCTGATGCTCCTCACCTCAGGCATCCAGGAGCGGACCCGCCGGGTCCGGATCTCCCAGCTCGGCGGCCTCGCCTGGCAGGCGCCCCACCTCGCCGCGTTCTGGGGGGTGGGGGTGCTCACCGCCGCCGGGGCGCCGCTGCTCGCCGGATTCTTCGGCTACTTCAGCCTCTTTGCGGGCGCCTTCCCCGCGCACCGCTGGGCCACGGTCGTGGTTCTCGCAGCCACCCTGCTGGTCACCGGGGTGCTGCTGCGCACCGGTCAGCGCATCTTCATGGGCGGGCAGCGTGAGGGCTTTGCCCGGGTTCGAGACCTGGGCGCGCTGGAGCTCACCTACATCGGCATCCTGGCGGTGGTGAGCCTGTTCATGGGTGTCGATCCCGGCCATTTCTCGGCGCTGTTCATGAACGGTGCCGGGAACATCCTCTTCCCCGGATCGTCAACGACATGAAGGACCCCACCGTCCTCCAGACGATCCTGCCCACCTCGGTGCTGCTCCTCGCGGCACTGATCGTCGCCCTGCTCGGATGGCGGCTTCCCTGGGTGCCCCCAGGGGTCCACCGGGTGATCGGAGCGGTCGGAGTGGTGGCCGCGATCGTCGCCGCGCTCAGCCTGCTTCGCGGCATCTCCGGCTTGGCCGGGATCGGCCTCGACGACTACGGGGGTGCGGTGATCGACGATCGCTTCGGCATCTATGCGGCCGTGCTGGTGTGTGGCGTCGGTCTGCTGGCAACCCTGGCCAGCGGTACCGCGGCGGAGAGGCTCGGTCCTCGGGCCTCGGCATACCACGCCCTGCTGCTCACCGCCACCGCCGGCGCCACCGCGCTGGTGATCCAGTCGGAGATGGCGATGCTGATCGCCGGCCTGGCCCTCCTGGTCCCCAGCCTGGTCGGTCTGGTGGCGCTCGAGAAGACCTCCGACGGCCCCGCCGAGGCCGCCCTCCGCCAGCTGGTGGGCGCCGGGGTCGCCGTCGCCCTGCTGGTGTACGGCCTCGCCATCGTGTACGGCGCCGCCGGGACCAGTGATCTTGCCTCGAACTCGCAGCCTGCTTCCCCACGGCTCGGGCGTCCTGGAGGGCCTGGGTCTGGGCCTCATCCTGGTGGGCCTCGCCTACGTCGTCGGGGCCGCCCCGCTGCATCACTGGATGATCCAGGTCGCCCGGCACAGCCAGGGCGCGATCGCCGGATCGGTGATCGCCATGGCGGGTGCGGCCGGGGGTCTCACCCTGGTGCGGGTGCTGGTGAGCGGCTTCAGCCAGAGCCTCCGGCCCTGGGTGGTGCTGGCCGCCGTGCTCGCCGCCATCGCCTGCGCCTACCCCGCCCTGGTCAGCCTCACCGCAACCACCGTGCGCGGGCTGGTGGGCCTGGGAGCAAGCCTCCAGGGCGGCCTCGTCTTCGCCGCGCTGGTGGGAACCGGGACCGGCATCGACGGCAAGACCAATGGCGGGGTCGACGCGCTCCTCTTTGGCCTGGCAGCGTTCGCACTGGCCGTTCTCACCAGCTTCCTTGCCATCGGCCTCCTCGAAGCTGGTGGGGTGGGCAGCCGGCTCTCGGACATCCGAGGGCTGTCGCGCCGGTCGCCGCTTGGCGCCACCCTGCTGGCCGTGGGCCTGGCCGGGCTGGCGGGGCTCCCTCCCCTGGCCGGCTTCCTCACCCGCCTGCTGGTGGTCCAGAGCGCGGTTGCCGGAGGCTACGCGTGGCTGGGAGTGGCGGCGGTGGCCGCCTCGGTCATCTATTCGGTGGCGGTGCTGCGCGCCCTGGGCGCCGTCTTCGTGGAGGACGATGACGCACCCGCCATCGTCTCCGAGGCGCCTGGTCTGGCCAGGCTGGCCGCCGGCGCCTGCGCTCTGTTCGGCGTGGCCGCGACCGTCCTGGCCGGGCCCATCCTCTACGTCGCCAACGGCGCCACCCTGTCCCTGCGCTGAGAGTGGCAGACTGCGCGCCATGCCCTCGACTGCCGGTCGCCTGCTGGTCTCCGCCGGCCTGGGCTACGCGATCGGGTCGATACCCGTGGGGGTGCTGGTCGGCCGGCTGACCCGGGGCATCGACGTCCGCGAGCTGGGCAGCGGCAGCATGGGGATGACCAACGTGCTCCGGACCGCCGGGCGCGGGCCGGCCGCGATCACCCTGATCCTCGACGTCGCCAAGGGCGCGGCAGCGGCCCGAACCGGAGCCGCGCTCGGTGGTGGACCGGCGGCCGTGGCCGGCGGTCTCGGTGCGGTGGTCGGCCACTCCTGGCCGGCATTCGCCCGCTTCCGCGGTGGCAAGAGCGCGGCCACGACCTTCGGGGCGATCCTGGTCGTCTCTCCGCCGGTGGCGGCCAGCTCCCTGGTGGCCGGGGTCAGCGCGCTCGCCGTGAGCCGCCGGATGTCGATCCTCTCCCTGGCGGGGTCCGGCGCCGGGGTGCTGGCGGCCGCCGGGCTGGCGGTGCGCCGGCGCGACTTCACGGCGCTGGCGCTCGCCGCCCCCGCGGTCGCGGTGGTGGTGCTGCGGCACCGGGAGAACATCGACCGCCTGCTCCGGGGAGTCGAGCCGGAGGTGCAGATCGCCGAGGAGCTCCAGCCGGCCTCGGTCTGAGACGACCTCGGATGCGCCGCCATCCTCTGGGCGGGCGGGGGCGGACAGGTGACCCGGCCGCGGCTCCGTCCGGCCTACACTTGCGGCCATGAGGGCCGTCGCGGGGGGCCCGAGCGACGCCTCAGGCGCGCTGAGCGGCGAGCCCGCCATCGACCGGGAGGACGCCCGCCTGCTGGAGCAGGCGCGGGAGGCCGCCGACCGGCTGCGCCAGCTCGACAGCATGAAGAACGACCTCATGAGCACGGCGCAGCACGCGCTGCGCACTCCGCTCACCGCCATCCTCGGCCTTGCCTACCTTGCCGAGATGTGCTGGGACACCTGGGGGGAGCAGAGCAAGCGGGATGCCGTCGCCGACATCCGGGTGGCGGCGCGGAACCTGTATGACATGGTTGAGACCGTCCTCGACTTCTCGCTTCTGGACCCGGCTGCGATCGCGCTTCAGACCCAACCGGTGCAGGTCCGCGGCGCCCTGGACCGGGCCCTCGCCTCAGTGTCCGAGCGATACCGGCACGGGATCGTCAACGAGGTCAGGATCGACGTCGACGATGACCTCGAGGTGGATGCCGACCCGGTGCGCTTCGACCAGGTGCTGCGCGCCGCGCTTGACCATGCCGTCGCGGCCAGTGCGGCGGGCGGGGTCATCGAGGTCACCGGCCGGAGTGCCGGCAGCGATCGAGTGCTGATCACGGTGCGGGACCGCGGCGAGGGCATCGTCGAGGATGACCTTCCCCACCTGTTCGAGCCATCCCGCCGGGCGGGGGTCACGGCCACCCGCCGCCGCGGCGGCGCCGGGCTGGGGCTGGCCCTGGTGCGCACCCTGGCGCAGGCCCATGGGGCCACCGCGGAGGTGCGCAGCGCTCCGGAGGAGGGCACCTCGCTCAGCCTCGACTGGCCGGCTGGCCGGGGCAGCCTGGAGGCGGTGGATCCACGCGGCTCTTCCACCGCTCCCGAGGCTCGCGCATCGGGGTAAGATCGGGTTGGTCGCGCTAGACGGGGAGCCAGCGGTGCCCTGTACCCGCAATCCGCTATAGCGGGGTCGAATTCCCCACCGAGGGGGTGCGCTGCCGGGTCCGCTCCGATCTCTCGGCGATGACGGCCGGGTCCTGCGCAGCTCGGGCTCGTGAACCGCGTCAGGTCCGGAAGGAAGCAGCGCTAAGCGGTCACCCGGGGGTGCCGTAGCCAACCTGGCCTGAGCCGGGGGACGGGTGAGCGCCGGCGGCGTGCCGACGACGTGGGGTGCGCGACTTCTTCCCCACGCGGCAGGCCGCGTGGGGACCCCCTTCTTCTCACAGGGGCTCGCCACCCCTCGGCGCCCCGGCAGAGCCGGGCTCGCCTCACCCCGCCTCGGGTGCGCGCTTCACGCGCCGCGGCAGGCCGTGCGGGGACCCCCTCTGCTCTCAGGGTCGGTCCAGCCCCGTCACGGTCGACCCGCTCGGCGGGCACGCTGCTTGGCTTCAGCGCTGGCCCGGGCCACCGCGTCGGTCACCGTCGCCCCCGCCGAATGACCCCAGAAGCCACGCGGAGCCACCAGGTAGTCGATCAGGTCCTCGAGCCGGCTTCCGTAGGTCGTCCGCAGATCCTGCAGTCGAGCCCAGGCCTCATCCGGGTCGCGCAGGGGAAGGCCGAGCTCGACCAGCATCTCCCAGGCGCGTTCCATGTTCTCGCGGGTCAGCCAGGACTCGGCCGGCCGCGCGGTGGGCACCCCCAGGCTGAAGGCGATCTCCACCACCGCGCGCTGCCCTCGGCGGTGGAGGAAGTACGCCTCTCGCTGGTCAGCCCCGTCGACGCAGGCGCAGGTCAGCGTCGCCGCGTCGGTGACCACCCCGAGCGCGGTGATCCAGGACTGACCGGGGTGCTGGGAGCGGAACAGGGCCAGCATCGGATACGAGACGTGGCTCTCGAGCACCTCTGCCGTCCAGCCCTCCCAGTCAGCGAAGAATCGGTAGAGGAGCTCGAGATTGCCACCGACCGAGTGCACGGCGATGACCCGCGCCGGAACCAATCGCCCTCCGGCAGGGTCGTCGAGGGTGAGCAATCGTGCCTCTCGCCGGCTGTACGCGCCGTATAGCGCAGGCAGGTAGGAGATGAGCAGGGCGATGGTGCCCAGCCCAGTCAGCGCCTCCACCAGGCTCAGAAGCCGTGCAGCCGTGCCCCGCGCACTCCCGAAGGACGGGGTCAGCAAGGAGGTGCCGGCGTAGTAGACCAGGGTCCCCCAGCTGTTGCTGCCGGCCGCGCTGGCCCCGATCCCCCAGTACACCAGCGCCCAGCCGAGCAGCAGACCGACCAGCCAGACCACCAGCAGGCCGAGCAGAGAGGCGGCCGGGTACACGCTGAGGACGGCGTCGCCGGCTCGGTCCGGGAGGCGCACCGCACAGCCTCGGGTGAGCCGCCAGGTGACCTGGTACCAGAGCCGGGTGGGCCGCCAGCGGCCTGACCTGGCCCGGGTGACGATGAGCGTACCGATGGCGTCGGTCAGCATCAGCAGCACCAGGACGGCGCCGCCGAGGATCGCCAGAGCATGCCCCACACCCGTCACGTCGGCCCCCGAACCGCGGCGCGAAGCGGTCATCACCCCCCGACCGGCGCCGTCAGGCCGGCAGCGTACCAGGGGTCGTAGCGCTGTCACCTGCCGCCCCGCGAGAGCATCGGGGTGGCCACGCGACCCGGCGGGTGGGCGGCGTATCGTCGGCGGCCGTGACCGCGCTCTACCGGAAGTACCGATCCGCGGTCCTTGGCGACCTGATCGGCCAGGACCACATCGTGCGCACCCTGAGCAGCGAGCTGCGTCTCGGCCAGCTGGCCCACGCCTACCTCTTCGCCGGCACGCGGGGCACCGGCAAGACCTCGACGGCTCGGATCCTCGCCCGAGCGGTGAACTGCCTGGATCCCCAGGACGGCGAGCCCTGCAATCGCTGCGCGGCGTGCACCGAGATCCTGGATGGCTCGGCGGTCGACGTCCTGGAGATCGACGCCGCCAGCAACCGCGGCATCGACGAGATGCGCGACCTGCGCGAGCGGGTGCGCTACCTGCCGGCGCGGATGCGGGTCAAGGTCTACATCATCGACGAGGCCCACATGCTCACCACCGAGGCCTGGAACGCCTTCCTCAAGACCCTCGAGGAGCCCCCCGGCCACGTCCTCTTCGTGCTCTGCACCACCGAGCCGCACAAGGTGCCCGAGACCGTCCGCTCGCGCGTGCAGCGCTTCGACTTCCATCGTGTCTCGGGTCAGCGCATCGACACGCACCTGCGGACCATTGCCGCCGCCGAGGGTGTGGAGGTGGAGCCGTCCGCGCTGCGGCTGATCGCGGTGGCGGCACAGGGCAGCGTGAGGGATGCCCTGTCTCTCCTCGACCAGTGCATCGCCACCGGGGAGCGGCCGCTCACCCTGGAGACCTGCCGGGTGGCCCTGGGGCTGGCCGACCCAGGCGTGGTCTCCGCCCTGCTTCGCGCTCTCGCCGAGGGGGATGCGGCCGCGGCCCTGCGCGGGGTGGCCGCCGCCTTCGACACCGGAGCCGACCCCCGCCAGCTGCTTCGCGAGTGCTCCCGGCTGGCCCGGGCCGCCGAGCTGTTCGCGGTGGGGCTCGACGATGCCGCCGGCCTGAATGCCGACGAGGAGGAGCTCTGCCGCTCCCTCGCCACCCGCCGCCCGGACGGCTTCTGGCTGCGGGTTCTGGAGGTGGCCGGGGCGACCGAGCTGGAGCTGCGCCAGCCGGTGGACGCCCGTCTCCAGGTCGAGGCCTGCCTGCTGCGCCTCTGCCGTGATCACGGCGTGGCTGCCGATGCCGATCTGGTCGGACGCCTCGAGTTCGAGGATCGCCGAGCTGGAGCGGAGGCTGAACACGGGCGGCGGCGGACCCGCAACGGCGCCAGCCCCGCTCCCGCGACCCCGCCCGGCGGCGGCCGCCGACCCGGCGACCCCACCAGCCACCGCTCAGCCGCCCTCCCCGAGCCGTGTGCGGGCTGCGCCTTCATCCCCCGAGCGCGCCGGCGGCCCATCGGTCCCCGCCTCGGCAGCATCCCCGGCGGTGGGGGAGAGCCCCATGCCGGTGGTGCCCGGGGCCGAGGAGCCGCCCGCACCTGGTCCGGCCTCGGCCTCCGAGCCGCTCACCTCAGCGGAGGCCTGGCAACGCGCCTGGCCGGCGCTCATCGAGGCCGTGAGCCTTCGCGACCGCGCCTTCGCCGGGGTGGTCCGCGGCTGCCGCCCGCTCCAGGCGGATGACAGCCGCCTGGTGATCGAGGCTCCCTACAAATTCCACCTTGACAAACTGCGCGACCCTGCCAAGGCACCGCTGCTGGAAGCGGCGTCGTCGACCCTCGCGGCCGGCCCCCGAGCCGTATCCGCCGAGCTGCGCGCCGCCAGCGCCGTGGAGCCTGCCGGATCCCGGAGCGGCCCGACCCTCACCGACCAGGTGCTCGCCACCTTCTCGGGCAGCCGGGTGACATCCACCCGCCTCCTCGACAAGGCCAACGACCCCCCCGGCGATACCCACGGTTAGACTGCCCCGAGATGATGAACAACCCCAACATGCTCCGCCAGCTCCAGCAGATGCAGGCCAAGATGGCCCGGGTCCAGGAGGAGCTCGGGACCCTGACCGTGACCGGCACCGCCGGCGGAGGGGCGGTCAGCGTGGTCGCCAACGGCCACCAGCAGCTGCAGAGCGTGACCATCGACCCCGAGGCGCTCGAGGAAGGGGCCGAGCTGCTCGGCGATCTGATCCTTGCCGCGGCCAACGCCGCGCTCGACCAGTCGCGGGAGCTGGCGGCGACCCAGATGGGCCAGCTCACCGCCGGCCTGGGCCTTCCCCCCGGCCTGCTCTGAACGGGGCGAGACCGGAGTGTCGCTGGTCCCGGAGCCGCTGGAGCGGCTGGCCGCCGAGTTTGCGCGGCTCCCCGGGGTCGGTCCCAAGACCGCCCAGAGGCTTGCCTTCTTTTGCCTGGGGACCGATCCCGAGCGGGTGTCGCGCCTGGCGGAGGCGCTTGCCGGCCTGCGCGCCGCAGTACGCCCCTGTTCGCGCTGTTTCTTCATCGCCGACTCCGACCTCTGCGCCGTCTGTCGCAGCGGCAATCGCGACCCATCGGTGATCTGCGTGGTCGAGGACGCCCTGGACGTGCTCGCGGTCGAGCGAAGCGGCGAGTTCCGCGGCCTCTACCACGTCCTGGGCGGGGCGCTCTCGCCGATGGATGGGATCGGACCAGGACAGCTCCGGGTGGCCGAGCTGGAGGCCAGGCTCTCCGCGGGCGGCATCTCCGAGGTGGTCCTGGCCACCGACCCCGATGTCGAGGGGGAGGCGACCGCCCACTACCTGGGCGAGCGGCTCAGCGGGTTGGGGGTGCGGATGACGCGATTGGCCCATGGGCTCCCGGCCGGGGCTGACCTGCAATACGCCGACGAGCTGACCGTGGCGCGGGCGCTGGCGGGGCGGAGAATCCTGGAAGTGTCGTAGCCGGCCCGGGGCCGGCGCCACCGGGTGGGGGTGGGGGCGGCCGGGGAAGGCCCCGGTGGCGGGCCACCCGAATTGACGGCAGGCCCGGCGCGCGGTACAATCCGTAGGTTGCCCGGTCGGGGCTGTACCCGCCGGGGGCGCGTGCTGCCGAGCTGCGAGACAGCTTCGGCGCGCGGCCCGCTCCTTGACAATTGAAGAGTGGAGACGACTTTCCGCGAAGGCCTCGGGGCCGCGGCATCGCCGCGTCCCGCGCAGCCCTCGTCCTGACGTTTGCATTCGACCCGCGCAAGCGGGTAGCAACGTCTTATTCGGAGAGTTTGATCCTGGCTCAGGATTAACGCTGGCGGCGTGCATGAAACATGCAAGTCGAGCGCGGTGCGTGGGCTTCGGTCCACGCATCTAGCGGCGAACGGGTGAGTAACACGTGAGCAACCTACCCTCGAGTCCGGGATAGCCCTGAGAAATCAGGATTAATACCGGATGTGGTCACGCTCGGGCATCCCTGCGTGAGTAAAGGCGCAAGCCGCTCGAGGACGGGCTCGCGGCCTATTAGCTTGTTGGTGGGGTAACGGCCTACCAAGGCGGAGATGGGTAGCTGGTCTGAGAGGACGATCAGCCACACTGGGACTGAGACACGGCCCAGACTCCTACGGGAGGCAGCAGTTAGGAATCTTCCGCAATGGGCGAAAGCCTGACGGAGCAACGCCGCGTGGGTGATGAAGACCTTCGGGTTGTAAAGCCCTGTCGGAGGGGAAGAACACAATGACGGTACCCTCCAAGAAAGCCCCGGCTAACTACGTGCCAGCAGCCGCGGTAATACGTAGGGGGCAAGCGTTATCCGGATTTACTGGGCGTAAAGCGCGTTAAGGCGGCCGGCAAAGTTGGGGGTGAAATTCCAGGGCTCAACCCTGGAACTGCCTCCAATACTGGTCGGCTCGAGTGCGAGAGAGGAAGGTGGAATTCCCGGTGTAGTAGTGAAATGCGTAGATATCGGGAGGAACACCAGTGGCGAAGGCGGCCTTCTGGCTCGCAACTGACGCTGTAGCGCGAAAGCGTGGGGAGCGAACGGGATTAGATACCCCGGTAGTCCACGCCCTAAACGATGTGTACTAGGTGTTGGGCGTATTGACGCGCTCAGTGCCGTAGCCAACGCGTTAAGTACACCGCCTGGGGAGTACGGCCGCAAGGTTAAAACTCAAAGGAATTGACGGGGGCCCGCACAAGCAGCGGAGCATGTGGTTTAATTCGAGGCAACGCGAAGAACCTTACCCAGGTTTGACATGCACTCGAAAAGCGTGGAAACACGCTCCCCGCAAGGCGGGTGCACAGGTGGTGCATGGCTGTCGTCAGCTCGTGCCGTGAGGTGTTGGGTTAAGTCCCGCAACGAGCGCAACCCCTGTGGCTAGTTAAATTTCTCTAGCCAGACTGCTGGGAGAAACCCAGAGGAAGGTGGGGATGACGTCAAGTCATCATGCCCTTTATACCTGGGGCTACACACATGCTACAATGCCCTGTACAGTGGGCTGCGACACCGCGAGGTGAAGCCAATCCCTCAAAGCAGGGCTCAGTTCGGATTGCAGGCTGCAACTCGCCTGCATGAAGTCGGAGTTGCTAGTAACCGCAGGTCAGCACACTGCGGTGAATATGTTCCCGGGCCTTGTACACACCGCCCGTCACACCACCCGAGTCTGGTGCACCCGAAGTCGCTGGCCGAACCCGCAAGGGACGGAGGTGCCGAAGGTGTGCCCGGTGAGGGGGGTGAAGTCGTAACAAGGTAGCCGTATCGGAAGGTGCGGCTGGATCACCTCCTTTTAGGGAGTGACCTGGGCATCGGGCTCCGGCCCGATCCCGGTCAGTCAACTCAGGTCGTGCAGCAACGCCGGTCGTGAGCCGCCAAGAGTAACGAGCCGTTTTCGGTTCGCGAAGGAGTAACGGCAAGCGGCGGGCGAGCCGAGGCGCTCGCATCTCGGGTAGGCCGGCCAGCGGGCAGTGGGAATCTGCTTTTCGGTGGCCCTCAGGGCCACCCTCGAGGCGCTGCGTGCCTTCTGCGGTCAGTCGCTCCACGCTTCAGGGGTCAAGGAGATCCGGCGCGACCGGCGTGTGCCGGCGCTGTCCGGAGACCGGCGCTCTCTGAGGGCCTTTAGCTCAGGTGGTAAGAGCGCACGGCTGATAACCGTGAGGTCTGTGGTTCGAGTCCACAAAGGCCCACGCTCACGCCACCGGCAGCTGAACAGCGCGCGCCGGGGATGTAGCTCAGTTGGGAGAGCACCTGCTTTGCAAGCAGGGGGTCGGGAGTTCGAGTCTCCCCATCTCCACGGGCGATCGCGGCCCTCCCCACGTGTCCACTCTCGCCGCCCTTCACGGGTGGCACCCACGCACTTTCATACGCTAATACAAGTCTGCGAATCTTGCCCGACCGCGCTCGACGTGGCCGGGCCAAGACGGATCCTCTTTAAGTCAGGCGAACATCATTGAGCGCGCCGCCCCCGGTCATCTCGACTCGGGGACGGACCCTTCCTCTCACCCCGGCTCCGGCCGGCGGTGAGGCGCTGGAGAGTGCCGATAGGAAGGTCAAGCTAATAAGGGCGCACGGTGGATGCCTTGGCACCAAGGGCCGAAGAAGGACGTAGCGTTGCTGCGATAAGCCTCGGGTAGCTGCTAGCGAGCGTTGAACCGGGGATTTCCGAATGGGGCAACCCACCTGGAGTCATGTCCAGGTACTCCCGGCTGAACACATAGGTCGGGTAGAGGGCACGCGGAGAACTGAAACATCTAAGTATCCGCAGGAAGAGATATCATCCCCTGAGTAGTGGCGAGCGAAAAGGGGCCAGCCTAAACCGAGACGGCGTGATAGCCGGCAGGCGTTTCCGCCTCGGGGTCGTGGGACCCTCGCGCTCCGCTGCCGCGGAGCACAGGAGTTACCAAGTCGTCGCCTAGCAGAACAGCCTTGGAACAGCTGGCCACAGAAGGTGAGAGCCCTGTAGGCGAAAGGCGGACGATCTCCTGGAGGTGTTCCCAAGTACCACGGAACACGTGGAATTCTGTGGGAATCTGGGCGGACCATCGTCCAAGGCTAAATACCCTTGGTGACCGATAGCGTACTAGTACCGTGAGGGAAAGGTGAAAAGCACCCCGGAAGGGGAGTCAAAAGTTCCTGAAACCGTGCGCTTACAAACCGTGAGAGGGCTATGCCCCTTTGGGGGAATGCCTGATTGCGTGCCTTTTGTAGAATGAGCCGGCGAGTTACTTCAGTGTGGCGAGGTTAAGGGGTGAACACCCGGAGCCGAAGCGAAAGCGAGTCTGAATAGGGCGTGGCCACCGCAAGGTGGTGGTAGTCGCATTGAGTAGACCCGAAACCGAGTGACCTATCCATGGTCAGGGTGAAGCGCGGGTAAAACCGCGTGGAGGCCCGAACCGACCCCGGTTGAAAACGCGGCGGATGAACTGTGGATAGCGGTGAAATGCCAATCGAACTCGGATATAGCTGGTTCTCCTCGAAATGCATTTAGGTGCAGCGTCGTCAACGGGTCTTCCGTCGGTAGAGCACTGAATGGGCTAGGGGCGATCACCTCGCTACCAAACCCAATCAAACTCCGAATGGCGGCAGATCATCGGGCGGCAGTGAGACGGTGGGGGCTAAGCTTCATCGTCGAAAGGGAAACAGCCCAGACCACCGGCTAAGGTCCCTCATCGCAAGCTAAGTGGCAAAGGATGTCACGATGTCCAGACAACCAGGATGTTGGCTTAGAAGCAGCCACCATTCAAAGAGTGCGTAATAGCTCACTGGTCGAATGTCATGGCGCCGACAATGATCGGGGCTCAAGCTTGCAACCGAAGCCGTGGATGGCCCTCCTTCCGGGAGGGCCGTGGTAGAGGAGCGTTCTGCGGGCAGAGAAGCTCGACCGTAAGGACGGGTGGAGCGCGCAGAAGTGCGAATGCCGGCACAAGTAGCGAGAAACGCGTGAGAAACGTGTTCGCCGTAAGCCTAAGGTTTCCTGGGCAACGTTACTCGTCCCAGGGTCAGTCGGGACCTAAGCCGAGGCCGAAAGGCGTAGGCGATGGACAGTTGGTCAACATTCCAACACCGCCGACGACAATTCAAGGCAGCGGGGGACGGGGAAGGATAGGCCTAACGGGGCGATGGTCGTCCCCGACGCACCCAGGTAGGGGGTCACCGATGAAAGTCGGTGGCAACCCCGAGACGGGTGCCAAGGCACCTAGTGCTGATGGGGCCAATTCCAAGCCTCCAAGAAAAGCCCGTACTGCCGGTCTAGGCGCCCGTACCGCAAACCGACACAGGTAGGCGGGAAGAGGATTCCAAGGCGATCGAGGGAAACGTGGCTAAGGAACTCGGCAAAATTTCCCCGTAACTTCGGGAGAAGGGGAGCCCTTGACGGTGATCGGACTCGCGCCGTGAGCTGTTGAGGGCCGCAGAGAAAAGGCCCATCCGACTGTTTACTAAAAACACAGGTCTCTGCTAAAGCGCAAGCTGATGTATAGGGGCTGACGCCTGCCCGGTGCCGGAAGGTTAAGTGGAGGGGTGCAAGCCCTGAAATGAAGCCCCGGTAAACGGCGGCCGTAACTATCGACTGTGGTAGTTGTAAAATCCGGCTATATGCTGGAACGCCTGTCCTGAGAAAGGTGAAGTATCCCGTGCTAGACGCCGTCGAGCTCGTGCTCGAGGTGTCTGACAATGCATCGGGTGCAGGCAATCAGCAGGAAAGGCCCTCCACACGGAGGGAATCCTCAGAGACTATACGCCGGACGCTCCGAAAGGAGTGATGAGATAGTCCGATCTCATGGGCGACCATGAGAGCTGGTCGAACCCAGCCGCCTCCTTTATGGAGGTCGCAACAAGATGAACGGTCCTAAGGTGGAATCGCTGCCTTAGTAAAATCTGGCTATATGCTGGAACATCCGAGAATCCCGCGCTACCGGCCTGGGCCGGTGACAATGCGACGGGTGCGGACGATCAGCAGGAAAGGCTCAACGGGCAAACGTTGAGAATCCTCAGAGGCCATACGCCAGACACCCGGAAGCTCCGGGTGAAGAGATGGTCCCATCTGCATGGCGACATGCAGGAGAGACGCGGGAACAGAGCGTCTCCGCTTGGGTGACCAGGTAAGGCCAGAGCGAAATTCCTTGTCGGGTAAGTTCCGACCCGCACGAATGGCGTAACGAGATGGGCGCTGTCTCGGCCACGTACTCGGCGAAACTGAAGTACCTGTGAAGATACAGGTTACCCGCAGCAGGACGGAAAGACCCCGTGGAGCTTTACTACAACCCGCCACTGAAATGGGGTTTAGCATATAGAGGATAGCTGGGAGACTGCGAAGCGTGGCCGCTAGGTTGCGTGGAGTCAACCTTGGAATACCAGCTTTGCTAGACTTTATTTCTAACCGGGACCGTTATCCGGTCTCGGGACCGTGGCAGGCGGGTAGTTTGACTGGGGCGGTCGCCTCCCAAAAGGTAACGGAGGCGCCCAAAGGTTCCCTCAGCCTGGATGGAAATCAGGCCTCGAGAGTGCAATGGCACAAGGGAGCTTGACTGTGAGGCCCACAAGCCGAGCAGGGACGAAAGTCGGGCATAGTGATCCGACGGCTCTGAATGGAAAGGCCGTCGCTCAACGGATAAAAGCTACCCCGGGGATAACAGGCTGATCTTGCCCAAGAGTCAAGTTGGCTCCCCGCTCGAGTGATCGGGCGGTGCACAGTGGCTCA
Organism: uncultured bacterium; assembly: GCA_963716555.1. Taxonomy (GTDB): domain Bacteria; phylum Chloroflexota; class Dormibacteria; order Aeolococcales; family Aeolococcaceae; genus JAJZNI01. The sequence continues at coordinate 53,800 of CAVQTJ010000021.1, forward strand.
TATCGGTGAAGCCCAAGGTGGTTTCCAGCGCGGTGGAACCTGCCGGGTAATACCGAGGGAAGGTTGCTTGTTGCGGAGATGCGCTTCTCCGCAAGCGTGAGTTCGGGAGGTCGATCCCGAGCGAGCTATACAAGCTTCCCCCGTAACGACTCCTCGTGTAGGCGAGGGATGAGGGTCCTGGCCCACTCGGGCCAAATCTACGGCTCTCATAAGACGCCACTATCTCGAAAGGAGATAAAGGTATAGTCTGCGCTGCAAGTAATTGCAGAGCGTCACATCGACGGCAAGGTTTGGCACCTCGATGTCGGCTCGTCGCATCCTGGGGCCGGAGATGGTCCCAAGGGTTGGGCTGTTCGCCCATTAAAGCGGTACGCGAGCTGGGTTTAGAACGTCGTGAGACAGTTCGGATCGTATCCGCTGTGGGCGCAGGAGATTTGAGGGGAGCTGACCTTAGTACGAGAGGACCGGGTTGGACGGACCGCTGGTGCACCGGTTGTTCTGCCAAGAGCACCGCCGGGTAGCTATGTCCGGATGGGATAAGCGCTGAAAGCATCTAAGTGCGAAGCCCACCCCAAGATGAGATCTCCCACCGGATCAACCGGGTAAGACCCCAGCAAGACCAGCTGGTTGATAGGCCGCAGGTGTGAGAGGAGCAATCCTTTGAGCTGAGCGGTACTAATCGGTCGAGGGCTTGACCTCCTATCCCACTCTTCAACGCAGCGCAGGGATCGGCGACGCACGACGTCGCCGAAGCGCCGATTGTTCGACCTGACGATGGATGGATCCGGAGCCGGAGATGGCTCGACGCAGACTTGACACCTCTTGAAAAAAGAGATATTCGGTGACCATAGCGGTGGGGAAACACCTGTTCCCATCCCGAACACAGCAGTTAAGCCCACCAGCGCCGATGGTACTGCCCTGGCAACGGGGTGGGAGAGTAGGTCGTTGCCGGGTATCTCTTTTCCGTTTGCGGCACATGTTTCCGTAACCCCGAGTTGAATCTGAGCAAACACTTGAAAGACGGCGGTGAGCCCAACGCTCGCGGAGGTGCGAACAGCGCGCTCTTCCTCATCGAGACTAGGGCTGGTCCTCTGTGACCGATCCGGTAATCACAAGGGCCTCTACGCACCGGCCGGCCGGTGCTAGTCCCGCCAACGCGCTCCTGAGGCCCGCACAGCCAGTCGAGATAGTTCCAGACAGTCCGCATCGGTCCGGAACCAGCGCCTCGAATTCGCCGTGGATCGCGGCTAGTCGCGAGCGCTGCGGGGACCTGCCCATGCTACTCGGGCTAACGGATACTCTAACCCTCACTTATCATGCAGGTCTACGCAAGGCTGATCTCAGTCCGGCAAGCACGAGGGGCACGCTTGTGGTCACCTGGCCAGGTGCGCATCGCCCATCAACGCATCGGCTGCCGAGACCGCCGGAGCATAGCCCATCGTGGCAAATAGCTCCCGAGCTCGCATCAACGGCGCCGTGGTTTCGGAGTTCCTCAAAGCCGACGCACACCGGCCTTGGCCGAGGAGCGCGTATGCCTCCTCCGGAACATCACCGAGCGCGTGCCACGCCGCGGCCGCGTTCGCATACAGCCGTGCCGCGCTTGACTGGTCATTGGACGCTTCAGCGATTGCTGCTTGGCACGCGGCCAATGCACTTCGCTGCAACGGAGTCCGTGGCGATACGATGGCTGCCAGGCGTTCGGCCAGAGCTGGATCTCTGAGCGCGATCGCCGAGCGCACGAGACCTGCCAGCATGGCAGCGTAGTAGGGATCATCCGCCAGATCACTCATGGCGGTCAGCTCGACGAGGAGCTCGTGGACCCGCCCGCGCTCTCCTGCCGCGAGTAGGTGCTCCGCGGCACACGGGTACGCCTGCGCCAGGGTCTGGGGAGTGCCGACGCCAAGCGCTGACGCGATCAGGTCGTTGGCGGCTTCGGTCAGAAACTCGCCACGCCGCCCGCGAACGAACATTTCGACGCAGCGCGCCTCGAGGCCGATGCTACCTTCGCCTGCTGCGTCCAACTGCGAGATGAGTGCTTCGATGCCTACGAGGGCGTCATCGGCGCGTCCGCTCGCTGCGAGGAACGTCCTTCGCATCGCCGAGATGTTCCACAGCCACAGCGTCATGCCGCGCCGTTCGCAGAAGTCGGCTCCTTCAGCGCAGACCGCCTCGGCCGCAATGGGCCCTGCATGCTGCCACGTCGCAAGGGCGAGATTATTGAGCAGTGCCGCGGCCGCACCGCCTCGCCCTTGGTCGATGGCGATCGTGACCGCTCTCCGCTCGTCAGCGAGCCCTGCCGCATCCCCGAGCACCGCGCGACAGTATCCAAGCACCCCCAAGGCGCGGACGGGCACGGGCTGGCGTAGTTCGTCAGCGAGCTTTACCGCCTTCTCGGCCTCGGCTACCGCCGCGTGGTATGCAGAGCGAATCGCGTGGGAGCCGGCCAGCTCCGCGCAGGCTGTGATGAGCTCCGGGCCCGGCTTCTGACCCTCGAGCACAGCGACGGACTCTTCGGTGATGTGTCGTGCATCCGGATCGCCGGCGAGCTGGCCGACGACCCCGACTGCGGTCAACACGCGACCGGCGGCGATCTCCGCCCCCTGCGCACGGTAGATGGCGAGCGCCTCCTCGAGCGCTGACCTCGCTGCCTTGAGGTGGGCCTGCTGTTGCAGGGCGTACGCCCAGCGCTCGAGGAGACCGGCACGCTCCGGATGGCCGGGTGGCGCCAGCTCCAGCGCTCGAGCAAAGCTCGCCTCGGCCCCGGCGACATCCATGAACAGGGTGCGCTCAGCGGCGAGGCCCAGAAATCGTCGAGCAGCCGATTGCAGCTCAAGGAGGTCGGCGTCGCCGCCACCCACCCGGGCGAGCTCGGCAGCTTGCAGATAGTGATATGCGAGGACATCGGCGAGGTCGTCTGCTCGGTCGCCGGCCTGCAGCGCAATCCATTCGGCGGCGGCGCGGTGGCGCGCGGCGCGCGCATTGCGCGGGATCTGTGCATAACAGACGTCACGGACAAGCAGGTGCCAGAACCAGTACTCCTGTTCACCCTGCATCGAGCTGGAGCGTGCTGGGCGGACGAGTTCCTTGCGAGCAAGCTCATGGAGAGCCAAGGCTACCTCGCGGGGCTCGCGCCCACCCATCGCCGAGAGCGCTCCCCCCAGAACACCTTGCCCACCACCGAGGCGTCCTGCAGCAGGCCCTTGCGCTCGGCGGACAGCGTGTCCAGCCTCGCGGCGATGAGAGCTTGCAGCGAATCGGGCAGCGGCACCTCCTCGAGTGAACCCGCGATCAGGTCGCGGTCGCCGAGCAGCCGCACGAACTCCTCCGCGTACAGGGGGTTGCCGCCCGCTCGCTCGAGGAGAGCCTGTTCAGTTGCCGCCGGCAGTACGGATCGCTTGAGCAAACGCGAGAAGAGCGTTGCCGTCTCCTCGTCCGACAGCGGCGCGAGGTTGATCTTCTGCGCGTTGCGCACCCGGGCAGCCCATGTCGGATGCTTCTCATTGAGTTCCGGGCGCGCTGTGCAGAGCAGGAGGAGTGGGACTCCGTCGGACCACTCTGCCAGGTGCTCAAGGAATGAGAGCATCGCGTCGTCGGCCCAATGCAGATCTTCGAAGATGAGCACAAGCGGGTTCTCTGCCGCGAGCGATTCGAGGAACCGGCGCCACGCCGTGAAGCTCTCCTCCTGAGATGCCAGCTCACTCTCTGCGCCGACGAGCGGCGCCAACCGCGCTTTGAACCACGCGCGATCACGCTCGTCAGGGGCGATGGCATCGTCCAGCTTGGATGCCGCCACCTCGGGACGGTCGGAGTCGAGGATGCCGCACTCTGCCTTGACGATTTCGCCCAGCGCCCAGAAGGCGATGCCGTCTCCGTAGGGGAGGCAGCGTCCCTGCCGCCAGCGGACCAAGCCCGGCCGCTGCTCGATGTACTCCAACAACTCGGCACACAGACGCGACTTGCCGACACCGGGCTCACCGACCACGGTGACGAGTTGGCACGCGCGCTGCTTGACAGCACGCTCGAAGCTAGCGATGAGCAGAGGTCGCTCGAATTCCCTGCCCACGAGCGGTGCCGCGTGTGTGCGGACCACCTCTGCGCCGTACCGGGAACGCGCCGAGGTGGGCTGCCATGCCTCGATTGCGGCCGATTTGCCCTTCACCACCACGGGATCGAGCCGCTTGAAGATGAACACTCGCTGAGTGAGGCCATGGGTCTGATCGGTCACGGCGACGCCGTTGATCGGCGCCGCACCTTGGAGGCGTGATGCGGTGTTCACGACGTCACCCGTTACGAATGCCTCGCCACGCTCAGGGTGCGCACCGACCGCCACCACGGCTTCGCCCGTGTTGATACCGATCCTGACCTGGAGGTCCAGCCTGCCGTCGCGCTGGTTCAGCTCGCCGATGGCCTCGAGAATCCGAAGGGCGGCGCGGACCGCACGCTCCGCGTCGTCCTCGTGCGCCACGGGTGCGCCAAAGACCGCCATGACCGCGTCGCCGATGAATTTCTCGACGGTGCCTCCATGACCTTCGATCACCTGGCGCAGCCGCTGATGATACGGCTGCAAGCGGGCGCGCACGTCCTCCGGATCAGCCTTCTCCGAAGCCGCGGTGAAGCCGACGAGGTCGCAGAAGAGGACCGAGACGACCTTGCGCTCCTCCCGCTGAGAGGTGGCGGAAAGGTCGTGAAGGGGGGCAGCGCAGAAAGGGCAGAAGGGAAACTCCCCCGGCAGCTCCTTGCTGCAGCTCGGGCAGGCGGCCACCCAACAAGTGTAATAACTCTGTCGCTGGCCCTCGGGCCTTGGCCTCTTCTTGAGGCTGGCGACTGCGGACAACTCCTGCGCAAGCGCCCCAGTCGATGGGAGTCAGGGGTGCTCGAGCTTGTGGCAAGTGCCACACCACCCATGGGCAGCCGCCGAGCGGGCGCTCAGCCAGGGCGAGGGGATGTCGGGGCTCAGTCCAGAGGGGAGGGGAGGGAGCGCCCAGACCCTATGGGTGCGGCGCGAGCGCTCGTCAGGTTGCCCTAGCACAGCGCTCAGAGGGATGCCACGGCTCGCAACTCAGAGAGTGCCTCGGCGACGAGTTGCCGCAGGGGCTTCCTGTTGGTATCTCGAACCCAGCGGTCGGACGCGACGCGCAAGGCGGTGATGCCTGACTCCGCGGCGAGGATCGCGGCGGGGTCACCGACCCCTCTCCCTCGCAGTGCCCCTGCAACCGCTTCGGCCAGCGACGCGAACTTGATCAACTGACGCTCCCACAGCTGCGGGCTGGCGCGGATAATCCGAAAGCGCCGGGCGGCCTGCTCGCCCTGCTCGTCGAATCCGGCGGCGAGCTCATTGAGCCCATAGCCAACAGCATCGAGCGCACCAGCGGCCACGGGAGCCCCGCGGACGGCGGCCACCAACGGCTCCTCGCCCTTCTCGCCACTTCCAAACAGGACCTCACGCTTGTCGGAGAAGTGGCGAAAGAAGGTGCGCTTGGTCAGCCCAGCGCGCTCGGCGATCTCCTCGACGCTGGTGTGGTCAAAGCCCCGCTCGTCGAAGAGGGCGAGGGCCGCCTCCTGGAGTCTCGCGCGGGAGTCGGGCTTCCACCTCGGCATTGGCGCCAGTGTACCCGCTCTTGACACTTGGTGACATCACGGCGTATCCTGACGCCACACAGTGTCATCACGTATCTGGGGTACAACCCATGCGCATATTCGTGACCGGTGCGTCCGGTTGGATCGGCTCGAACGTGGTTCCGGATCTCCTGAGCGCCGGCCATGACGTCGTTGGACTCGCCCGCTCTGACGCGTCTGCGGCGCAGTTGGAGGCTGCGCGAAGTCGAGGTGGTCCGAGGCGACCTCGACGACCTGGACACGATGCGCGCCGCGGCCGCCGGATCCGACGGGGTGATCCACCTCGCCTACAACCACGATTTCGCTGATCTCGACGCCGCGGCGAAGGCCGACGCGCGCGTCATCGAGGTGTTCGGCGCAGTCCTGGAGGGCTCCGACAAACCCCTGGTCATCGCCTCCGGGACCCCTAATCTGAACGGCCGCGTGGCAACCGAGCGTGACCAGCCGGGAGCCGTCGGACCTCTGGCGGCCCGGGGCGCGAACGCCAGGGCGGCCATTGCAATGGCTGGACGCGGTGTCCGCTCGTGCGTCGTGCGACTGCCCCGGTCAGTGCACGGAGAAGGGGATCTCCACGGCTTCATTCCCCGGCTGATTGCCATCGCCCGTGAGAAGGGCGTCTCCGGCTACGTCGGCGATGGGTCCAGCCGCTGGCCCGCCGTGCACGCACTCGACGCCGCGCGCCTATTTCGCCTAGCCGTGGAGGAGGCTCCGGCGGGGTCGACGCTGCACGCCGTCGCTGACGAGGGCGTACCGACCCGCGAAATCGCTGTGTGCATCGGCCAGCACCTGAAACTGCCGACGGCTTCAGTCCCAGCCCAGGATTTCGGCTTTCTCGGCTTGGTGCTTGCGGGCGACATGCCGGCATCGAGCGCCCTGACCCGCGAGCTCTTGGGGTGGCGGCCGGTCCAGCCGGGGCTCATCGAGGACCTGAATCAGGGCCACTACTTCGCCTAGCCAGCTAAAGCTGGAAACGCAACGTCCAGGAGGGCAGGCAAGCAGGCAACGCTCCGGCCCCACTGGCGTCCGTCCTAAACGGGCTCAGGCGGCGAGTGATCCAGCAGCAGATCGGCGAACACGAACCCGTCCCGTTCCACGACCTGGCCCCGTGTTACGGGCACGGGCCACGCGAATGCGGGTCCGTCCGAGACAAAGGTGTGGAACTCGCCGCGCTCGCCGCAGGGGTCAACGCCCTCCGGCAGTTCTCTCAGCAGCGAGATGTCGAAGGTGCGTCCGCAGAAGCGCGAGTCCAGCTGCTTGGGGTCGACGCACACGACGGTGGCGCGGGTGCCCGACTCCACCATGTCCTGCGCAAGCTGCGCGGTGTCCAAACCCCACACCGGGAACAGCGGGGTCATGCCCGCCGCTGCCATCCGCGCTTCGCGATATGCGCGGATGTCCTCGAGAAAGAGATCGCCGAACGCGATGTGCGTGACGCCGTCAGCGCGGGCCCTCGCCAAACCCTGCGACATCGCGGTCTCGTACGCCTCGTTCGGGCACGGCCAAGGAAGCTGCACCGCCAGCAGCGGCAGCCCCACAGCCCGCGCCTGCTGCCGCGCGAGCTGATCGCGGACCCCGTGCATGGCAACCCGCGCGAACTCTTGATTGAACGTGGTCAACAGTCCAACCACCTCGACATCGTCCTGCTGTCGCAGCACGTGCAGTGCCCATGCGCTGTCCTTGCCGCTGCTCCACGACAGGAGCGCCCTCGGCCTGCTCACCCCCCACACCCTACCTGAACGGTTGCCGGCAGCCCGGGCTCTCACTGGCCCGCCCCGTCCTCCTGGCCTGATGCGCTCATAGCGGGGTGCTGCAGGGTGGGGAAGGCCCTCAGGGACTGCGGACTGTCAAACGACTCGATCGCGTCGCTACGCACGGTCGACGTCCATCCCGATTTCGGCGCTGGTGAGCATCAGCCCTGAGGCTTCGGTGCCGATGATCAACAGCCTCCCGCGGAGCGACTGAGTCAATGACGTGAGATCATTTCGCAGCCTCTCCAGCTCACTCCCAGGTGGACGACACAGGACCGAAATGTCGAGCAGCGAAGGCGCGAGCCAGCCCTTGTCCGAAAGCACGGACCGCGCCGCAGTGGGGGCGCCGAACGGAGGCCGCGCCCTGCTGGTCACCAGCTGGCCTGACGGGGAGCAGCGCAGCCACGCCCTCGGGGTGTATGGGGCGGTTGCCTCGGCCGGCTTCGCCGCCGGCGCTGTGATCGGCGGTCTGCTCGTCCAGGCGACCTGGCGGCTCGTCTTCTTCGTCAATGTACCGGTGGGAATTGCGTTGTTTGCGGCGTCGTGGCGCCTGCTTCCAGCCGATTCGCCGAGCCAGTCCGGCCGGCTCGACGTCGCCGGAGCACTCGCAGCGACCGCCGGCGTGTCCCTGCTCGTGCTTGGCGTGACCCGGGCCGGCGACACCCTTGAGCCCACCCAGCCTGCGGTGGCGGTGGGCGCCGGGATCGTCCTGCTGGTCGCGTTCGCCGTCTGGGAGCGCAGGGCGGCCGCGCCCCTGCTCAACCTCGACCTGCTGAAGGACCGGGGCATCCTCGGCGCGAACGTGTGCCTGCTCGCGTACGGGGCGTGCAACGCGGGGGCAGTGCTACTGGTGACGCTCTACCTGCAGGAGGGTCGGGGCCTCAGCCCGCTTCTGACGGGCCTGTGCTTCATCCCCCAGGCGGTCGGGGCCTTCTCCCTGGCAGGTCCGGCCTCGAAGCTGGTGCCTGCGCTCGGGCCTCGCCGCGCGCTCGCGGCCGGCATGTCCCTGGGCCTTCTCGCCCTCCTCGGCTCCGCACTCAGCGTCGCCCGCGGATCGCTCGTCGGGTTGCTCGCCTTCCTGTTCGTGATGGGGATCTCGGCCCGCATCATCCAGGTCGCCTCGACCCTCGCGGGGACGCACGGGCCGGTGGCCGCCCGGGGTCAGGGCTCGGCGAGCGCGGTGCTGACCGCCTCCCGCCAGGTCGGCTCGGCGCTCGGCGTCGCCGTCATGGCGGCCATGCTGGTCAGCATCGCCGGGAGCGAGGGCTATCGCACCGCACTGTCCTTGTTTGTCGCCGCCGCCTTCTGCTTCGTCGGCCTGCTCACGACCCGCGTTGTGCCGAGCGGCCCGGCGCAGCCACTCTTGTTGCGAACTCGAGCACCTCTTCCCGCGCCACGCGGGCGGACTTCCCTGACGCTGCACCCCCACCTGCCAACGCGTCGGGCGGATGGTAGGTTCCATTTGGACGGGCATTCCGAATCTTGTCATTCGACCCGAGGCGCCGTAAGATGGCTTCCACCTGGGGACTTTCGTCTCACACACCGACGCCGAGGGGGGGTCGCTTTCCCGTGTCCCACCGATTCACTCTGCGATCACTGCTGGGCGGGCTGTTGGCGGCCGTCGCGCTCGCCGCCTGCGGCTCCTCCACCACGGCTCCCACCTCCAGCTCGAGCGGAGCGACGACGGCGCCAACCTCCGCGCCGCCGACCAGCGCCTCCACGACCATCAGCACGGGCTCGTGTCCCTCCGCCTCCACGGTTGGAGGCGCGCTGGGCACCACCGTCGGGAGTCCCACTGCGGTCACCCCGGGGCTTCCGCGACTCCTCTCCCCGGCGGCGCGACGGGCATCGCGTGCTCGTACATCTCAGGGAGAACCGTGGTCATCATCGCTCTCGCCGCCGGCCTGCCCTCCAGCTACTTCTCCGACGAGGAGCAGAAGCAGGTGGCGAGTCTCAAGGCGGCGGGTCTGAACATCAACTTCGCACCGCTTTCCGGACTGGGAGACGAGGCGGCCACGTACCAGTACACCGCCAACGGCGCGACCGTGGAGGGCGTGCTGGCAGGACAAGGCGGCAACTTCGTGGGTGTCTTCACCGAAGGCACCACCGCATCTCTCAGCCAGATCCAGAGCCTGGTCCAGCAGCTCCTCTGACCCGGCCTCCCGGTCGCCGTTCCTGGATCAGCGAAAATTGATCCAGCACCTCGACCCAAGCAGGCCTTGAAGGAGTCGGACCCCGTGGCTGACCAGGTGACCGCTGTGGAAGCCTCCGGTCGGGAGGTTCCCATCACCCATCCGGACAAGGTCTTCTTCGCGGCGCGCGGCGAAACCAAGCTCGACCTGGTGCGCTACTACCAGGCTGTCGAGGAACCTCTGCTCCGGGCCATGGGCGGCCGGCCGGTCCTCCTCCAGCGCTTTCCCAGCGGCGCATCGGGGCCGTCCTTTTTCCAGAAGCGCGTCCCCGACTCGCGTCCGGAGTGGCTCCAGACCGCGGTCGTCAGCACCCCGAACGGCACCACCTCGGACGCCCTGGTCGCCGCGGACCTCGCCCACGTCCTGTGGGCCGTCAACCTGGGCTGCATCGGCTTCCATGTGTGGCCGTCCACCGCGTCGGACCCGGAGCACGCCGACGAGCTGCGCATCGACCTCGACCCGAGCCCCGGCGTCACCTGGGCCATGGTTCGTGAGGCGGCCCATGAAGTGCGGGCCCTCTTCGACGATCTCGGCATCCTGGCGCTGCCCAAGACCACCGGCAATCGCGGTATCCACGTGTACGCGCGCCTCCAGCCACGCTGGACGTCGTACGAGGTCAGGGCGGCGGCCGTGGCGCTGGCGCGCGAGCTCGAACGGCGCCGGCCGGACCTGGTCACCGCCGCCTGGTGGAAGGAGGAGAGGGGTCGGCGAGTGTTCGTCGATTTCAATCAGAATGCCCCCCACAAGACAATCTTCGGGGCCTGGTCGGTGCGTGCCCGCCCGGGAGCCCAGGTCTCGACACCCTTCCGCTGGGACCAGCTCGACGACATCGTCGCCGACGCCCTGACCATCGCAACTGTGCCCGGTAGGACCGCCGATCTCGGCGATCCCTGGGCGGTGATGAGTGATGACCCGCAATCGCTCGAACCGGCGCTGGCGCTGCACCAGCTGGATGTCGAGCGGGGATTGGCGGATGCGCCGTGGCCCCCCGTCTACCCGAAGATGCCCGGCGAGCCGTCCCGTGTCGCCCCCAGCCGAGCCCGACGGCCATCGGCGCCCTAGCGTCGAGCGGGTGCCGGCTCGACCCGTGAGGACCCCGGGCGGGCGGTGCCTGTATTCAGACCGGGCGAACTGTCCAGGCGTGACAAGCACGGCACGTCGCGGTCCGAAGTGCCGCTCGGCCGCTGGTAGACTGAAAGCCCCGCGCCGAGGTGGTGGAATAGGTAGACACGCCAGCTTGAGGGGCTGGTGAGCGCAAGCTTGTAGGGGTTCGAGTCCCCTCCTCGGCACCACCGATCCGTATTCAGAATCAGGCGCCGCGAGCGGGTTTGACCGCTACGCCGGGCCCCACTCTCGGCCCGATGAACCTCCTCCAGCTCTCCAGCCGTGGCGGCCTCGTGGTCGCCGCCAACATCTTTGTGCTTGCCCTCGTCACCCTCCTGCTCCTGCTCAGAAGCGGTGGCGACGGCGGCCCCGCCATCGGGTGCGGGCGGGCCTTGCCGTGGCGCGCCGGCTCCAGGGCCGGCTCCAGCGCCAAGCGGGGTCAGTCGCCCTCACCGGCCGGCCCGGCCAGCTGAGAGCCCGGGAGGGTGCGAGCATCGGCACTGGCCCCCCTGCGGGCGGGCCGACCCACGAGCCGGACCGAGTTGGGAGCAGCACCGCTCGGACTCCCTTGCGGAGCGGCTTTTGCCTGGCCTCTCATCTCGTCCAGCGCTCGCTCCAGTCGCGCGAGGCGAGCCGCGATGACCGACAGCACCCAGAGTTGCTGCTTGGCGGTGTCGAGCGGCTCGATCCGCCAGCTCTCTTGGAAAATGCGGTCAGCCTCCTCCTCGAGGCTGGGGGGAGTGCTCTCAGCCATGACCCCTCCTTCCTTCATCCCCGGGTCGCGGGGCCGAACAAACCAACGCACCTCACAGAATATGCCGCGAGCCGGCGGGTGAACCACGGGTCCTCGCCGACCTCACCGCGGCTGAGCCCGCCCGGGCTGCAGTGTCCAGGCCATCGCCTCCCTTCGAGTTCGAGTCACCTCCTCGGCACCAGGCTCCACCGCTCAGATCTTGACGGACCAATCAGCGTCCACCGCGGCCACCACCGCCCGGGCCAGCAGGATCGCCCCGCTGGTCGCGATGTGGATGCCGTCGGGATCCCGGGCCGGCACCGTGTCCCCACCGGCGTCGGGCAACTCGGACGAATACGCCCCTGACGGGGTGGACAGCACCGCCCATGACGAGACGTACTCCACGCCGGGGTGGTCCGCGGCCGCCAGTGAGTAGATGGCATTGAGGGTCGCCATCCCCGCCGAGAGCTGGGGGCTCCGCATGATCGGCATCCCCACCCACAGGACCCGGGCACCCGCCGCCGTCGACTCGTCGATCATCTGGTCGACCCGCGCTGTGTACACGGTCTGCCAGCTGGGTGAGCCGAAGCGCTCCAGCTGGCCGCCGGCATCGAAGCTCTGGGTGTCGTTGCCGCCCAGCATGACCACCACCAACCCGGGATGGTCGGCCTGCAGCTCCATTTCCAACGCTGCCGGCCAGTCGTAGTAGTCGGGGCGAGCCAGACCGGTGTCGCCGACCGCGTCCCTGATCACCCGCACATCGGCGTCCGAGCCCAGGACGATCCCCAGACCGATGCCGAGGTCCTCCCCGAGCGAGTCGCCGATGTCCAGGATTGTCAGGGGATCCGCCGCCGTCGGTTGGGACAGGGGCGCCGGCTGCGCAGCCGAGGGTGTCGTGGAGGGGTCCGCGGGGCTCAGGCTGGGCGAGGCGCCTGCGCTCGAGGGTGACGGCGGCGAGGCGGCTGTCGACTGGTGGGCTGAGGGCGAATCACCGGCCGGCGGCGGCGCCACGTCCGCACGCCTCGAGGTGGCGGACCCGATGATGAGCATGCCCCCGACGCCGGCACCGGCGAGCACCACCAGCGCAGCCGCCAGCGCCACGACCACCGGCCAGGCACGCCGTCGCGGACCCCCGGCGTCGTCGACGGTCCCGCGTCTCCTGGCCACTGCATTGCTCCTGACCCGCCCCACACCGGGAGGCCCGGGGATTGTCCCACGGGCTCGTCCCCAGCAGCGGCTGGGAGTCATACGGAGCCGCCCAGCTCGCCGTTGCACCCATTCGCCGCGCGGGTTGCGGCGGCGGATGCCGGTTGCGGTGGCATAGTGAGGCGATGACGAGCCAGCCCAGGCCGGTCCCGGTGGACCCCATCGCCGGGCTCACCCGCGAGCTGCTGATGGAGCTCGGCGAGGATCCCGAGCGGGAGGCGCTCCTCCGGACCCCGGGGAGGGTGGCCGAGAGCCTCCGCTACCTCACCCAGGGGTACAGCCAGAACGTCGAGGACGTGATCCGGGGGGCCGTGTACGCCGAGCCCTACGAGGAGATGGTGGTGGTCCGGGACGTCGAGGTCTACAGCCTCTGCGAGCACCATCTGCTGCCCTTCTACGGGCGGGCCCACATCGCCTACATGCCCAGGGATCGGATCGTGGGCCTCAGCAAGCTACCCCGAGTGGTCGACGTCTTTGCTCGCCGGCTCCAGGTGCAGGAGCGCTTGACCACCCAGATCGCCGAGGCCCTGGACCAGGCTCTCAACCCCCACGGGGTGGCCGTGGTCATCGAGGCCTACCACCTCTGCATGATGATGAGGGGCGTCCAGAAGCAGAACAGCCAGACGGTCACCTCGGCGCTCACCGGCTCGTTTCGCACCGATCCCAAGAGCCGCAGCGAGTTCCTGGAGTTGATCGGAAGGCGTTCGTAGCCGGGCGATGCGACTGCGCGCGCCCGTGCGGCCACAGCGGGTGCGCCGGGACCCTCAACCGTTCGGCGGAATGATCATCAGGTCGAGGGCCATCAGCGCCACCCCGACCGCGAGGACGCCCACCCCGGCGCCCAGGTGGCGCCAGCGGATCGGCGGCTGACGGCGCCGCCGGGCCCGGCTCACCAGGGTCACCCCCACGAGCCCGATCCCGGCCGCCACCAGCACGGTCGCCGGGACCCCGAGCAGAGCGCTGAGCAGGTCGCGCATGGCAGCCGCGCCAGCGTACCAATGAGGACGTGGGCGCCCGGGAGGACAAGGACGCCCGGGGTCCTGAATCAGACCAGTCCGCGCCTCACGGAGGCGGTGGGAATGGCACGTACCATGGCGGCGTGATCCCCCTGACCCCGCACCCGGCGATGCCGGCCCTGCCCGTGGGCATCCCCGCGCCTCCGCTCCCCGCGCTGAGCACCCTGGGTCGAGCCGATCTCGAACGCCTCCTCGGCGAGTTGGGCGAGCAGCCGTGGCGGGCGCGCCAGCTCGGCGACGCCGTGTGGCAGCCGTTCGTCACCTCCCTCGCCGACATCCATCAACTGCCCGCGGGGCTTCGGGACGAGATCGGCCGCCGTCTGCGCTTCGCCACCACGTCGCTGGCCTCCGAACAGCCGGCCGACCAGGGGCGCACCGTCAAGCTGCTCTGCCGCCTCGACGACGGCCAGACGGTGGAGACGGTGGCCATGGAGAGCCCACCCCGGCGTGCGGCCCGGCGCCGGGCCACGGTCTGCGTGAGCACGCAGGTCGGCTGCGCCGTGGGGTGTCCTTTCTGCGCCACCGGGATGATGGGGTTGCGCCGCAGCTGCCAGCCCGCCGAGGTGGTGGACCAGGTGCGGCTGGCCGGGCAGGCGCTGCACCGGCACGGTCTCGGTCCGGTGACCCACGTGGTCTACATGGGGATGGGTGAACCGCTCCTCGCCTACGACACCACGGTCGCATCCATCCGGGTGCTGACCGAGGACACGGGGATCAGTCCGCGGCGGATCACGGTGTCGACCAGCGGCGTCGTCCCCGGCATCGACCGGCTCTCGCGGGAGGCACTGCCGGTGACGCTGGCGATCTCCCTCCACGCCGCGACCGAAGAGCTTCGTGATCGCCTGGTCCCGCTCAACCGCGCTCACCCGCTGGACAGGCTGATCACCGCGGCGACGGGTTATGCGCAGCACACGGGGCGGCGCCTCAGTCTCGAATGGTGCCTCATCGGGGGGATGAATGACTCCCAGGAACAGGCCGACGGGCTGGCGCGGATCGCCCGCCGGCTCCGGGCGCATGTCAATGTCATTCCCATGAACCGGATCGTGGGCAGCCCCTGGGGTCCGCCGAAGCCGGCGACCGCCCGGGCCTTTCTCCGCCGATTGGTGGACAGCGGCACGGTGGTCACGGTGCGGGACACCCGCGGTGGCGGGGCGCAGGCCGCCTGCGGCCAGCTCCGGGCGGCGCTGGAGCCGCGCCGCCACCTGCGCCCCGACGGCACCCTGAGCCCGCAGCGATGACCCGCGACGCCTACCGGGGGGCCTTGGTCGCGGTGCGCATGCAGCGGGTGCACAGGGTCACCCGCACCATCCGGTTGCCCTCCTGCACCCGGGTGGGCTGGAGGTTGGGCATGAAGCGACGGCGTGTCCGGACCTTGGAATGGCTGACGTTGTTGCCGGCCATCGGGCCCTTGCCGCATCGGTCGCAGCGCTGGGACATGGTGGAGAGGTTGGGCTCCTCGGCGCCGGGCGGACGCACGGCCTCATCCTGGCGCCATACTGGGCAATCCGCCCACCGGGCACCCGGAGGCGGCTCGGCGGCGAGAATAGCACAGAGTTGGCGCCGCCCCGGCGGGCCGGCACCACGGAGGAGCGGTGCCATCGTCTCGCCCCAGCCGCCGGGTCGGCACGGCGGAGCCATCCCACCGACGGGAGCCTGAGTGACCAGCAAGGAGCGCGCGACCAACCCCCTCACCCACGCCGGAGGCCTCGGCAGGATCGAGGTGTCGCCTCGCGTGGTCGCCTCCATCGTCGGCCACGCGGCCAACGAGTGCTACGGAGTGGTGGGGATGGCCGCGCGGGGCCTGCGCGACGGCATCGCCGAGCGGCTCAACCGCGACTCCGTTCACCGAGGCGTTGAGATCGAGATCCGCCAGGGTGGCCTGGTGATCGAGCTCTACATCATCGCCCAGTACGGAACTCGGATCAGCGAGGTCGCCCACAACCTGATGAGCGCGGTCAAGTACGAGGTCGAGAAGACCCTCGGCACCCACGTGCTCGCCGTGAACGTCAACGTCCAGGGCATCCATCTCGAGGAGGGCGATGGCCAGCGCTGAGCGGGTCGGCGAGGCCAGGGTGCGCGAACCCCTCCGGGACATCGACGGCAGCGCGATGCTGGCCGGGTTGCGAAGCTCGCTCGCCTGGCTCCAGGCCAACCAGGAGCAGGTCAACGAGCTCAACGTGTTCCCCGTTCCCGACGGTGACACCGGCTCCAACATGTACCTCACCCTGCGATCCGCGGTGGAGGATGCGCAGGCCGCGCCGATGCCCAACTCCGCCGCTTCAGTGATGAGAGCCGCGGCGCACGGATCGCTGATGGGGGCGCGGGGCAACAGCGGGGTCATCCTCTCCCAGATCTTCCGAGGCTTTGCGCAATCTCTCGGCGACCGGGAACACCTCGACGCCAAGGCGGTGGCCGCGTCGCTCGCCGAGGGCGCTCGAGTGGCCTACAAGGCGGTCATGAAGCCCACCGAGGGCACCATCCTCACCGTCATCCGGGAGGCCGCCGAGGCCGCCCAGCGGGCGGCCGCGTCCTCGCCCGACATCCGGACCGTCCTGGAGCAGGCCGTGCGGGAGGCGCACGCCGCTGTCGAACGGACCGTGGAACAGCTCCCGGTGCTCCGGGAGGCCGGCGTGGTGGATGCCGGCGGCTTCGGGTTGGCCGTGATCCTCGAGGGGATGGCCCGCGCCCTGCCCGACGCAGACGGCTCCGCCCAGCCGCCGATCCCGCCCCGGCGCCGCTCCGGCGAGCCACGGCTCAAGGCGCCCGACGGTCCGGCGGTCAGCGCCGATGAGGGAGAGGCCCCGCCCAGGCGAACGCGTCGCCGGCGCGGCGCGGCCGCGGTGCCCGGGCGCGAAGGAGGGTGGGGCTACTGCACCGAGTTCGTGATCAGCGGACCTGGCCTGGACATCGACTCGCTTCGAGAGGAGCTGGGGGGGCTCGGCGAGTTCGGGTCTCGTGGTCGGCGACAGCGACCTGGTGCGGGTCCACATCCACACCGGGGATCCCGCGGAGCTGATCTCCGCCGCCTCCGAGCGGGGCCGGCTGTCGCAACTCAAGGTCGAGGACATGACCGCCCAGCATCATGATGTCCTGGAGCGCGCCGACCGGGCCGAGGCGCTGTCGAGGCGCCGGGCGAATCGTGCGCCCGAGGCAGCGAGCCGTGAGGCCAAGCGCACCGGAGCAAGCGGCCGGGGCGCCTCCACGGCCCCGGCCACCAAGCGCCTCGCGGTGGTGGCGGTGGCTCCGGGAGAGGGGTTTCGGGAGGTTTTCCTGAGCCTCGGCGCCGACTCGGTGGTGGAGGGGGGACAGACCATGAACCCCTCCATCGAGGACCTGCTGTCGGCGGTGCGGAGCACCGGGGCCAGCTCGGTGGTCATCCTGCCCAACAACGGCAACGTGATCATGACCGCCGACCAGGTCCATCAGCTGGCCGGGGACGTCGATGTTCGAGTCACCCCGTCGCGCAACCTGCCCCAGGGGATCAGCGCGATGCTCGCCCTGGACCCCGCGGCCGACGCCGAGGTGAACAACCGGCGGATGATCGAGGCGCTCTCTCGGGTCAGCGCGGTGGAGATCACCCGGGCGGTGCGCGACAGCTCGGTCAACGGCCTCGAGATCAAGAGCGGCCAGGTGATCGCGGTGATGGACGACGAGATCGTCCAGGCCGGCGAGGACGAGCAGGCGGTGGTGGAGGCCGTCCTGCGCAACCACGAGCGTCCCCCCGAGCTGGTCACCGTCTTCTGGGGGGCTCAGGTGGACGAGCAGCAGGCAAAAGCCCTGGTGCAACGCCTGGCCAGGGCCTTCCCGGACACCGAGCTGGAGCTCCACCGGGGCGGCCAGGAGCATTACCCCTACATCCTCTCCCTGGAGTGAGCCGTCTCAGGTCCTCAGGGTAGGAGGCGGTCCGGGGTCCCGTTGAAGCCGACCTGGACGGCGAAGGTGTCGCCGGCCGTCGCGCCGGCCGCGACCGAGTACTCGAGCTGCCAGTACCCCCAGGTGCTCATGCTGCTGGGGACGGCGATCTGGAGCTGGACCCACTGCCCGTTGTAGATGGCCTGCCCACCACCGCTCGCGGTCTGGAAGCAGGCCGTGCACGTGGTGGTCGAACCATTCCAATTCTGGGCCACCGCGGCGGAGCCGCCCGCGCCCAGGGAGTCACCCAGGTCGGCCATCGACGTCGCGGTGGCCCAGGCACCGTCGGGTTGCTGGATGCCGACGTATGCGTCGCCACCACCCACGTCGCCGATGTCGAAGATGTCGACGTCGATGGTCTGGCCGGCGTACGCCGGGTCCAGCTGGAAGAGCGGGATGCCGAACGAGGTGCCGACGACCGGCGTGTACACGGTCATGTCGTCCATCGCCGAGATGGTGGCTGTCGAGCACGCGGCGGTGGACGAGGAGCACACGGTCCCTCCCGTGCCGCCGGCGCTGCTCGACCCCGGCACCGCCAGACGGACCGCGTATCCCTTGTGGGCCTTGGATTGACCATTGGACTGGGTGGTCGTCCCGGTTCCGGTGTTGGGAACGGTGCAGCTACTGGAGGTGCAGAAGGCTGTCCCATTCCACTGCAGGCTGTCGACCTCGAGCCGGAAGTACTTGTCCGACGTTGCGGTGGAGGGATTGCTCAGCACGCCGCTCCCGTAGGACATGGTGGAGGAGAAGAGCTTCCCGTTGGGGCCCCCCGCCCCGCCAGTCGGCGAGTAATCCAGAGCGGAAACCCACTGGTGGTAGGTGTCCGGAGCTGTCGCGGTGTCGACGGCGGTCGCGGTGCCGGTCCCGGTTGGGAAGTAGTAGTACCCCTCCTTGCCGGCCATCATGCTCGACGCGCAGCTCGACGAAGTCCCCGCCAGATACAGGCAGGTGGCGTTGTACGGGTAGAAGACCTCCTGGCTGATCGGCGTGTCCAGCTGGTCGGATGAGAGTGTCGGCACGCTGAAGATCGTGTAGGACATCGCCGAATAGTCGGTGGCGGTGGTGCTGAGGTTGTTGAGGCTGCTGTCGTCCTCGTGATACGAGTAGCCGCCGTTCTGGTCGTTGCTGTCCGGGGCGAAGCTGGGGTTGTAGACCTGCACGTCCACCGACTGGCCGGGTGGCACGGAGATCAGGTAGTTGGAGCCGCCGGTGTATTCGAGCTCGAGGTGCGGGTAGGTGCTGGGATAGTAGGGCTCCGACCCATCCCAAGGGCTGAGCGAATGGAGATCGGACGGGCTGGCCACGCAGGAGACGTTGGTCGGTCCGCAGGCGACGGCCAGGTCCTGGGGCGTCGGGGTGAAGGGGTCACCCTCGGACCTCGGGTTGCCCCACCCTTCCTCGCGCTCGAAGTAGAAGTTGGAGCCCCCGCTCCCGAGACCCGATGCGGGGGAGGTGCAATAGGTACCGCTCGGGGGCAGGCCGCTGCAGCTGCCCTCCATGTCGCTGCCCTGCTGGGCCCCCGGCTCACCGAGCGCGATCGGAGGCAGATACTCGGCGGTGGCCGAACGGGTCACCGGATGCGGTCCGAACCCGATCAGCTTGAGGAAGGTGACGGGGACGCTGACCGTTATCGTGACCGTGAGCTCGTTGGTGGCGGGCTGGCTGACCAGGACGCACGGCTTGGGGCTGCCAGACGGGTTGGTGGGGCAGGCGGTCGTCCCGGTCGTCGCACTGAAGGTGCCCCCGTCGGTGAAACCGTTGCGGGCAGCCTCGACCAGAGCGGTGTTGGCCGCGTCGGGATAGTCCCCGGGGAGATAGGCGACCCCGGCGAGGGCCGCCGCGGCCGCGGCGCGCTCCACCTGGTCGCTGCTGAAATAACTGATGCCGGCGTCGACGGCGAGCCCGGCGATGGCCAGCAGCAGAACCCCGATCAGCGCGAAGACGAGCATGACCTGACCCCGGGTACCGCGGCGTCCGCGCGGTGTGGCGGATGGTGTCATGACTCTCTCATTCCTCCGGGGCCAGGCGGACCACCGTGAACTGGGTGTCCGTCTGGGTGAAAAAGCTCAGGGTCGGCGAGGTGTAGGTGAAGACCACGCGCACCCCCAGCTCGGACTCGTCAGGATGCACCTGGTCGCGCAGCGAGAGCAGATACTGAGGCGTATTCAGAACGGTGATCGAGCTGCCACTGACTCTTGTACTCGTCGATCAGGTCGCCGGCGACGTAGGCCCCCCCGTTGCTTGTCGAGGGACAGCTTCCCGGCGTGAACGTGCCGCAGTTGCCGTCGCCAGGCTGGTAGACGTCGATCTCGCTGACCACCGCATTGGGCATGTTGCTGCTCACGATCGGCAGCATCTCCTGGATGATCTCGAGATCCACCTGACAGGTGTCGTTGGTGCATGGCGAGGTGACCGAGGCGGGCGTGGTGTCACCGAGCTCGGCGGCGTAACGTGCCCCGGACCGGGTGGCCTGGATGGCGGTGTCGTTGTCTCCAATCCACGCGGCCGCCGTCCACGAGCCGAGGAAGAGGACAATCAGAACCGGCAGCAGGATTGCCAGCTCGACCATCGCCTGCCCTTTGCCTCGCGACGTCCTCATCCCACCTGCGGCTCCATCCGCACGACGTTGGTGGTGGTGAGCGTGAAGCTCCCCGGGTAGGCGAAGAGGTGGTAGGTGAAGGTGACGGTGAGCTCGGCGAAGTCGGCGCTGGTGGCGGTCACGTTCCGAACATGCGGTGGCCAGGGCTGCGGGTATGTGTACCCCGGGGGGTTCTGGTTCTGGAGGACGGCCTGCGCGCTGTATTCGTTCTCGCACGGCCCGGACCCGGTGCCGGGGCCATCACCCTTGGTGTCGCAGGTGTAGTTGAAGCACGGCGAGCTCCCCGCGCCGCTGCCACTGCTGCTGCAGGTGGAGACCGGGGCACCGTTGCTCTGCTCCAGGAGCCAGATGTCGACGCTGCTCACCGTGAACAGCGGTGTCGTCGTCAGCCCGGCGGCGTCCATGCGACAGATTGCTATCTGGTCGGCGTCGCTGCCCGGACACGCCGCGCTCGGGACGCCGGCGCAGACGCCGCCCGCGGCGGAGCAGTCGCCCTCCGCCGCGAGGGCCGCGGCCCCGATGTCCGCGGCGTGCTCCATGGCGCCGCGCCCATAGAGGAAGAACCCCGCGTTGGCGATGGAGAAGACCAGGAAGAAGAAGAAGCTGCCCGCCAGGGCGAACTCGACCAGGCCCTGGGCGGACTGCCCGGGGCGCGAACACGGGCGAATTGGGAGGCTTCGGGTCCGCATCTCCACTGGCCGCGCTCCGGGAGACATGACCAAATACGGGCGCGCGACGCCAGTATCCCGAATGACGCGCTCGCGCTTTGCGGTATCGCTGAAATGTCACGGATCGGTCGGGCCCCGTTTCACCGGCCGGCCGCCCGG